>NZ_LGYN01000023.1 GCF_001307105.1 Bacillus australimaris
TATCTTATAAAGTTTATTTAATTTAAATTATTTTAATTTAGACAACTAAGTAATATAAAGGATTTTATAACAAATTTAGATTTTTCATTATTAGCTCCAATTCTTTTCAAGTCATTAAAATTTTAATTTATTTTATAGAACATACCACCCATTATTCCTCATTTCTCTTGGTATGACGGCGGTGCTATTTAAATCTTTTGACTGTCACCTTTCCATTTCTACGATACATCTGTTTTAATTAATATTTTCACTGTCTCACCCTGACCTTAGTCAGGATGATATCTGTCGAGAAATATATCCTTTTATTCAATGATAAATTTTCATAAAATTGCGACTTTATTATATAATAGATATAATTCACAGAACTGGTTTTCTAATTATACGTTGCAGCAATTCAACCAGTTATTTCTTAAAATAAATTAGAATAAGAGGAAAACCCCCGAGCATCGCCCGGGGGTTTTCCTCTTATTCTGGTCTTTTCAGCACAAAAGGCGTGCCTAAATGTGCATAATCATTTCCGGCTAAACGCGCGACTGGCTTCAGTTCATTCGTAAAAACATAGCCTTTTTCCGCATCATAAACTGACTCATCTAAATGTGCACATACAACCCGGCCAATGATATGGTCAACCGTGATTTCTCCTTCATCATTTTGAAAGGTGAGATGCTTTTCTAGCTGACATTCGAAACGAATGCGCGCTTCCTTGATCCCCGGCACTGAAACCACATGGCTTTTTACTTGATGAAGACCGGTACGATCCAGCTCACTTTCCTCCTGCGGCAGCGTAGCAGCCGTTTGATTAATATCTTCGATCATGCCTTCATCACTTACATGAACAACAAACTCTTTCCTGTCGATAATATGCTGCGCTGTATCTTTCATCTGACCTTCTCGTCGTCCGATAGAAACCGCAATAAGCGGCGGGTGTCCGCTGATGACATTAAAGAAACTAAACGGTGCGGCATTGACAACATGTTCTTTAGACAGACTTGTAATAAACGCAATCGGTCTTGGAACGATAGAACCAGATAATAATTTATAAGCCTCTTTTCGTGAAAGCTGATCCATTAGCAATGTAATCAATTCAAGAACGCCTCCTTTGAATGTAACGACATCATACCATACCTCGTTCCCTATACCTCTTATTCTTGCTCGGTGCGATGCAGGATATGATGGACAAGATGAAATAAAGCAGGATTATGATTTTCTCGTCTATAGGAAATGGTCCATTCCGCCAAAAGCTGTTCATCCTCAATGGATCGATACACAACATCCAAATTAAATAAACGCCGGGCTGATTTTGGAATGACCGCAATGCCAATTCCTGCTGTGACAAGACCAATGACCATTTGATATTCCGCCGCTTCTTGGACAATATTTGGACAAAATCCGTACTTTTCACATAGCATGATAAAGTGCTGGTAAAGGGACGGCCACGATTCCTTTGATAAAGAAATAATCGGTTCATCACGGATATCTTCAATCGTTACTGTCTCTTTTTTAGCCAATCGATGATTGTTTGGAATCGCAAAAATACATTCACTTTGCTTCATCAAACGACTGACTAGTCCTTCGTGAGGCGATGTAGGATGTAAAAAACCGATATCAATTTCTCCTTTTAAAAGCGCTCCTAGCTGCTGCGGTACTGAAAGCTGCTTCAGCTCAATACTGACAGAGGGATACAGCTCTCTGAATTCACGTACAACGGGCGGCAGAATATCATACGTCGCAGTTCCAACAAAACCTATGATGATTTTCCCCAGCTCTCCCCTTGCTGTATGACGGGCATGATCAATGGCTTTATCCAGCTGTTGCAGCACTCCCCTAACCTCTTGTAAAAAGACCTTTCCAGCAGCCGTTAACTCCACCACTCGCTTCGACCGGTGAAATAAAGGAAACCCTAATTCTTCCTCAAACTGCTTAATTTGCTGACTGAGTGGAGGCTGTGTCATATTCAACCGTGCGGCTGCTCTGCCAAAATGCAGCTCCTCCGCTACTGTGACAAAATACTGCAAATGTCTCAGTTCCATCCTTTCACTCCTTGCACACTTATTCGTGAAACATATTAAAACCACGTTAAACATATATTGGAAAATTTATTTTGTGAAATGTATAGTAAATCATATCATGAAAATATATTTTCATAAAAAATTTTACTTGCCGAAAGGAGTGCGGGGTAAATGAATTCTCAAGCACAACCCCTAACAAGACGAGGAGCAGAGTTGATTGTTGATACGCTGATTGCTCAAGGAGTGACCCATGTTTTTGCCATTCCAGGTGCAAAAATTGACGCTGTATTTGATGTATTAAAAGACAGAGGTCCAGAGCTTGTCCTATGCAGACACGAACAAAATGCAGCCTTTATGGCAGCTGCTGTCGGTCGTTTAACTGGCAAACCAGGTGTATGTCTTGTCACATCAGGTCCTGGTGCATCTAATTTAGCAACAGGTCTATTAACAGCCAATACAGAAGGTGATCCTGTTGTCGCTATCGCTGGAAACGTCATTCGTGCGGATCGTCTGAAACGAACACATCAATCACTCGACAATGCGGCATTATTCAAACCAGTCACAAAATATAGTGTTGAAGTACAAGACGTTCATAATATACCAGAAGCATTAACAAATGCATTTCGCGCGGCACAAAAAGGGCAGGCTGGAGCAGCATTTATCAGCTTTCCACAAGATGTCGTGACAGAACACACCACACAAACACCAGTGTCTGCTCACCCTTCTCCAGAATTAGGTCCTGCACCAGATGCTCTCATCAGTTCGGCTATCGCCAAAATTCAAAATGCACACTTACCTGTTGCGATTGTGGGAATGAAAGCTAGTCGTCCAGCTGCTGCAAACGCTACAAGAACATTGTTGAAAACACTTGGTATCCCATTTGTCGAAACATACCAAGGAGCCGGCGTTCTCTCAAGAGAGCTCGAGTCTCAATATGTGGGCAGAATCGGCTTATTCCGTAATCAGCCGGGCGATCTTCTCATTGAACAAGCAGATGTCCTTTTGACCATCGGCTTTGACCCAATTGAATATGATCCGAAGCATTGGAATGTTCAGCCGCAGCAGCGTCAGATCATCCATGTTGATGACATGCAGGCAGATATTGACCATTTTTATGAACCTGCACTTGAGCTCGTAGGCAATATTTGTGAGACTGTCAAACATCTAGAACATGACAGTGTTCCAATTTCTCTATGCAAAGAAAACATCGAATTAGTCACTGATTTACAGGAGTTATTAAATGACATCGAAAAAACACCAGAAAGAGAAAGTCATCTATCTCACCCGCTAGATGTCATTCATACATTGAGACGCCTGATTCCTGATGACACGAAGGTCACATGTGATATCGGCTCTCATGCGATTTGGATGTCCCGTCACTTCCGCGTCTATGAACCGAACTCATTCCTAGTGAGTAACGGTATGCAAACATTAGGCGTCGCATTACCATGGGCGATTGCGGCTTCTATATTGAATCCAGATGAAAAGATTATTTCAGTCTCAGGTGATGGCGGTTTTCTCTTCTCCGCAATGGAATTAGAAACAGCTGTCCGCAAGAAAACAAACCTCGTTCACCTTGTATGGAATGACAGCACATACGACATGGTTGCGTTTCAGCAGGAAATGAAATATGACCGCACATCCTGCGTTGAATTCGGGCAGATCGATTTAGTGAAATATGCGGAAAGCTTTGGAGCGACTGGACTGCGGGTCAACTCACCTGATGAGCTTTCAACTGTCCTTCAAAAGGGTATAAACATAGAAGGACCCGTTATTATTGATATCCCGATTGACTACCAAGACAACCCTGACCTCGCCAGTCAAAAATGGCCAGAAGTCTTTCGCGGAAAACACACAATGAACATCAGATAAGACTTCAGATACATGACAAAGGAGTGAGCGGATATGGGTATGATGCACCCAATGAATCAACAGAACGACACAAGACAACATGATAAACAGCAAGAGGTCTATCAAGTATCGACGATGACCTCCCTGCTGGAAGCCGTATATGATGGAGATTTCTCCCTCTCGCATATTCCTGAACACGGTGATTTCGGTATTGGTACATTCAATCAGTTAGATGGAGAGCTGATCGGCTTTGACGGCGCATTCTATCGACTGCGCTCGGATGGAACAGCGACACCGGTCACCGATCAAGATTATTCACCTTTCTGCTCTCTAGCATTCTTTGAAACAGATATCGTGCATCGAATTGATGCACCCATGACGTCCAAAGAGCTAGAAGAAGAAATCAACCGCATTTTACCAAGTAAGAATGTTTTTTATGCCATCCGTATTGATGGGTCTTTCAAAAAGGTTCAAACACGTACGGTCGAAAAACAGGAAAAACCTTATGTTCCGATGGTGGAAGCAGTCAAATCACAGCCGATTTTCGATTTCGAGGATATTCAAGGAACGATCGCAGGCTTCCGTACACCGCAGTACGCGCACGGCATTGCGGTGAGTGGATATCATCTTCATTTCATTGATGATGATCGAAGTGTAGGCGGACACGTATTTGATTACACCGTTGATCAAGTGACCATCCGCATTTCTCAAAAACGTCATATGAATTTACACCTGCCAAATACGCAGGAATTCTTCCAAGCAGACATTGATCGAGCAGACCTTGCACAGCAAATTGCCAGTGCGGAAAGCAGCCCAGATCAATAAATGACGACGACACCCCGTTGACCCGGGGTGTTTTTTTATGCATAAAGACTATTTCTCATCGATGAAATTTTCGTTTCGTTAGCAAATTAAAATCCTTTCATTCTATTCGTAATAAAATATGATAGAATGTCAGCAGAAGAAAGGTGGTTATACGATGTCACAAGACTATAGCATTCCAAACCTAACATTAGACGAAAGAGATAAACAAATTTTATCCCTATTACACGAGGACGGGCGGATGTCTTATACAGATCTCGGAAAACAAGTCGGTCTTTCCCGTGTTGCCGTACAAGCCCGCATTCAGCAGCTCATTGAAGCAGGGGTCATTGAACGATTCACCGCTGTGATTAACCCCGTTAAGGTCGGCATTCATGTATCTGTCTTCTTTAATGTAGAGGTAGAACCGAAATTTTTAGAAGCGGTGGCCCTTCAGCTTGAACAAGAAACAGCTGTCACAAGCCTTTATCACATGACAGGACCAAGTAAGCTGCATATGCATGGCATTTTTCAGGATGAACAGGAAATGGAGACATTTCTGACAAAAAAGCTTTATCCGCTAGAAGGCGTCGTCAGTGTGGACTGCCAAATGCTTATTAAACGATACAAAAGCCGTATGGGCATGAAATTGTAGACAGGAGTTGAACCACTTGCACTCATATATCGAACTCATTATTGCTATGGTGCGAACCGGTATCCTCGGTTTTGGCGGAGGCCCTTCCGTGATACCGCTTATTCGCCATGAAGCGGTGGTGAAATACAAATGGATCAATGATGATGAATTCGGAGAAACACTCGCCATCGCCAATGCATTACCAGGGCCGATCGCAACCAAAATGTCAGCATATCTCGGCTATCGATTAAAGGGCGTATCTGGCGCAATTGTCGCAACAGCTGCTCATATTTTACCGACCTGTCTCGCCATGGTGGCACTTGTCACACTTGTCAGCGTCTTAAGCTCCTCCCAAATCATTCAAAATATGATTGGCGCTGTGACACCAGTCATTGCCGTTCTGCTAGGCATCATGGCATATGAGTTTGGTCAAAAAACGCTGAAAGGCTTTGGTATGATCTTCGGGATCGCTCTATTCCTTCTTGCCTTTATCGGGCTGAAGGTGCTGTCCATTCATCCAGGAATCATTGTGATCATCTTTTTATTCTATGGCGCTTTTCATTTCAAACTGAAAAATCGGTGGAATCGGCCAAATAAAGAGAAAGGAGTGTCCTCATGATGCTGATTCTCTTTTTATTCTGGGCATTCTTTTTGTCCAATCTATTAGGATATGGCGGAGGCCCTGCATCCATTCCGCTCAACTATGAAGAAATCGTCAATCATTTTCAGTGGATGACGAACGAAGGATTCTCCAATATGCTTGCTTTAGCCAATGCACTTCCGGGTCCAATCGCTACAAAGATTGCAGCATATGTTGGCTATGACATCATGGGCTGGCCAGGATTTATCGTCGCACTGCTTGCAACTGTACTTCCGTCCGCTGCTGGGTTGATTTTATTGCTCAAGCTCATTGACCGTTTTCGTCAATCTCCCGTCGTAAAAGGCATGACCTTATCCGTTCAGCCTGTCATTGCAATCATGATGCTTTTATTAACATGGGAAATCGGCGGAGATGCAGTGAAAGCCATCGGCTGGACGCAATCGCTCGCCATTGCCGCAATCTCCTTTTTCTTAATGACCAAATTCAAGCTGCATCCTGCCTTTCTTATTATGGCTGCATTTTTATATGGCGGATTCATTCTGCCGCATTAATAAAAACCGATAACAAGAAATGTGATCGGTTCAGATTGTTGACAAAGGACTAAAATGAACTTTATTTTAGCCCTTTGTCTTCTTCTCAGCGTGATAGAAAACCTTTGCAGTCTAGGAAGGACAAGGAGCGGAGCGAATTGAGCATTCGTGAGCACCGGCACGCAGGACTGACACCGAATGCGAGGGTTTGCCTACACGCTGAACCGATAACAGGACATGTTATCGGTTTTCTTTTACATATAAATAGGAGTAACTGATCTGCGCCCAATCGAATGATACTCGACCCCTGCTTGTTCTGCCGCTTCAAGTGTATGACAGTTTCGTCCATCGAAAATAAGCGGCTGCCTCATCCATTCCTTATAAGACGAGAGTGGAAACGACTGAATAACCGCCCATTCTGTTAATAGACAGACTGCATGTGCATCCTTGATCGCTTCTTCAATCGTTTGAGCAAAAAAGACTTGATCCGGAAGTTCACGAGCTGCACGGCGGGCAGCTACAGGATCATACGCCACAAGCTCCGCACCTAATCGATGGAGCTCATGAGCGATCGGAACAGACGGTGCCTCCCTCATATCGTCTGTATTCGGTTTAAAGGACAGACCAAGAAGCGCAATTCGCTTCCCTTCAAGATTTGCCCCCAGCCGCTCCTGAATATTTCGGATAAAACCAGCTCGCTGCTCATTATTTACCTTGATGACAGCCTTTAGCAGCTCAAAATCATGCGACACATGCCCCGCAATTTGGACGAGTGCATTTGTATCCTTTGGAAAACAAGAACCTCCGTAGCCAATGCCCGCTCTGAGAAAGGAAGAACCGATTCGCTGATCAAGCCCCATCCCCTGCGCCACCCATTCAACATCAGCACCTGTTTTTTCACAAATGGAAGCAATCTCATTCATAAAGCTGATTTTTGTCGCAAGAAATGCATTTGATGCATACTTGATCATTTCAGCACTTTTACGATCTGTTTTGACCATTGGAAGGTGGAAATCAGCATACATTTCCTCCAGCTGGTCTAATACGGCTTTTGTTTCAGCTCCAATCACAAGCCGATCCGCCCTCAATGTATCTGAAATGGCAGAGCCTTCCCGTAAAAATTCTGGATTAGATGCAATAGCTAATGGCTCACGCCGTCCTAATTCTTGATGGATGAGCTGATCGATTTGATCACCCGTTCCGACAGGCACCGTACTTTTCACCACAAGAATTGCACCTGACTTTGCTTTTATGCCCATCTCTTTTGCAGCCTGAAACACATATTGTAAATCAGCTTGGCCATCCGCCTGCTGCGGGGTGCCGACCGCGATCATTAATACATCTGCCTTCGTGTAGACTTCCGCTCCATTTATGTGAAAATGAATTCGTCCTTGCTCAAGATTGCGTTTCAGCAGCTCTTTTAACCCCGGCTCATACATTGGCGGATTTCCATGCTTCAGCTGCATGACCTTTCGCCGGTCAATATCAATACACGCCACATCATGTCCTGCCTCCGCTAAACACACACCTGTAACAAGCCCTACATATCCACAGCCTGCAATCGCAATATTCATGACACCATCAGCTCCCCATACTCCTTATGCTTGTAATGACATCGTATGCCGGGAGTTTTCGTTCCATTCATAAAAGCATACAAAAACCCCCTGCCGTCACTAGCAGGGGGTCACTTTTATGAAACAAGACCATTTCGAATATGAGCAATCAGATTTTCAAGCATTTCTTTTGTTGTGACATCATTTGAATTTTCACCAATATCATGAGCGTACATCAAAATCTTTAAAAACTCTTCTTGATTTAAACCCTTATTATCCATGTCTGTATCCTTTCGATTCCACTAATTTCATTATTATATGCTGTAAGGTTGGTTTATGCAATACTCTATTACATCATTCGACAGCTTTTGAAATTTATGACCATTTTCATGAAAAACTTTTTTATAAATCACCATTGAGCTATAATAAAAGAATTGGAATCTTTTACTTGGTTAGGAGCGGATCAAATGCTTCAGCACAACATCAACGAAGAAGAAATCAAACAAACAGCCGAACAGATCAAAGAACTTCTTCCTTCAACAGATGAAAACAAACAACTCATCAAAAAAGCATTGATTACTTATAGACAGGACAGTGTGTATCGTCTCAAGCAAGAGTCTGATACCGAATGGTCAGCTTATGTACATGACGTTGTGGCAGCAAGAGTCAACCTTCATGTGCTGTTTCCCGTGAGAAGCAGCTGCTCATGTCCAGCAGATGGACTTTGTAAACACATTCTCGCTGTCTTCTTTTCGCTATACGCTCAAGTAGAGAGTGTGACCGGATTTACAGAAAATTGGTCAGAAAAGGATGAAGTACAGCGCAGCAAAGAACTGATTCGCCAGCACTTCCAAGTGAAGCGCCCAGACGAACAATCACTCCAAAGCTGGCTGACTTTTTTCCAAGAGGAATTTAACCTCTGGCTGAAACGGACACCAAAGCACCAGCAAACACCGCAGCATTTGTATTACGGCTATTTATCAATCCTAAAAAAACATGCACCTGCTTCACCTGAATTCAAGAGTTTGTATGCGATTCATACGTCGATTGATGTATGGTTAAGGCTTCATGAGCTGATCGACCTTGGCCGGCTTGATGCCGAAAAGGACTTTTATTCCATGAATCCATATGTAGAACAGCTCATGAACACCATTTTCGATTCAGTGGATCACTTGAAGACATACGCCCTTTCCTTTTCCCTCGATCCGTTTCTTGAAAACACACCAACTGCCGTTCGCACACTTCTTCAAATCAATGGACCTTTCCAGCATGAACGAGTAGCGGTCTTTATGGAGATTTGGGGCACCATATTAAATAGAGGGAAATGGGTCAAAAAAGAAACTGAATTACTAAAGAACGCCCAGCAGCAAAAACAAACGGTTGAACGTACCATCGGACTGATGCACATGGATTATTTACTGAAAGAAGACGAAAGCCTTTTTCAACAATTACAGCTGCTCAATGCAGATATGCTGCCAAATGTGCTCAATTGGCTGAAGGATCTGACGAGCCGAAAGGACTGGAAGCGGCTCAAGCTCTGGTATCACGAAATTACTTATATATTAGAGGAATATTGCCAGCTCGACCTTTCCTACAGAGAACTGCGGGGAGCTGTCAGTGATTTCTTCTTTTATTTAGATGCATACTTTAAGCAGACGAAGGATCATCATTTATATGAACGCTACCTTCAAATCTGTATGCCCTATGCGTTTACAGAATACAGTCAGCTCTTGTATGCACAGCAGCGCTATGCGGAATGGATTGAGATTCACAGCCTTGTTGGTTTCTCGATCAGTGAGCTTGAGAAGGATCTGATCAAACAGATTGCAAAAGAGGAGCCCGAAGCGCTTATTCCATCGTACCATCGTGAGATTTCACTGCTTCTTGATCAAAAGAATCGAAGTGCTTATCGAGAATCTGTGAAAATGTTAAAGAAGCTGCGCACGCTTTATCATAAAACGAAAAAAAACGCGATTTGGGAAAGATATGTTAAGCAGCTGCAAGATTCAACAAAACGGCTGCGTGCGTTCCAAGAGGAAATGAAGAAAGGAAAATTGATTAATGACACGCCATAAACAAATTGTCATTCATGCAGAACAAACAGAAGATTTCTCTTTCACCATTTCAGCGCAAGCAGAGGACGGACACCCTGTTCCGCTTAATGAAATGAAGAGGCAGCTTTTCCAATGGCACGAATCTTCTTTCTACGGAACATTCTTAGAAGATGTGAGCTTTATTGGCACACCCGCCTTCCTGTTAAGCCCTTGGATGACCGTTGAATTACTAGGAAAAAATTCATTTAATACATTTAGTCATGTGTCATTAACAGATGAAACAGAACCGCTGATGAAAACAGCCTCAACCATTTATGAATTCATTGAGGATGAAGATTATGTTCCCGATTACGAGGCATGGACAAAAGGCGAGCTTCGGTTTAAAGACAAAGAAGGTCTATTAGATGGTTATACGGCTGATTGGTTCTCCTTTGCCGTACAGGATTACATTCAGTATGATGATGCCTTGCAGCACAAATGGAACCGTATGACCTCACAATCACCTGCACTCGCATCCTTCCAAGGGCATTTTCTAGATGAGCAGGATTTCTTAGAGACGATTGGGTGGATTGATGACGAGACACCGTTTACTGTCGGTTTACGCTTAAATGAGCCGGATTTTGACGGAGATGATTGGAAAATCGAAATGTTTTTGCGTGACAAGAAAAACAGTGACCTTCACTTCTTTGAAGGCATCCGCTCATTGAAAAGATCTTGGCATCCGTATCAAGATAAAATTTCAAGAGAGCTGGAACGATTCAGTCAAATTGTGCCTTGGCTTTCTTTCACATCCGGCACCACGCTCATGTCAGAAGAAGAAGCATGGCTTTTCTTATCTGAAGCAAGTGAAACACTTGTGAATATGGGCATTGAAATTCTCCTTCCATCGTGGTGGCAAATTGTCAAAGATAGCACGATGATGCTAAAAGCAAGAATTTCATCAACACCGCGAGGCGAATCGCATGTTGGAATGGATGCCTTAATGGACTTTAATTGGCGCTTTGCTACAAACGGCATCGAACTGACAGAAGATGAGTTCAATGAGCTTGTCCAAAGTAAGAGGCGCCTTGTCAACATTCGAGGACAATGGATTAAAATAGACCCGACCTTCATCCAGCAAATGAAAAAGTGGATGGAGCGTGCTGAAAATGAAGGGCTTCACATGTCTGATATTTTGTCACGTGAACTGGCAGATCATGAAGCATCCTCTGAATCAGTTCCAGAGCTGCTAGACAGTTCAGCATTTGCCCATATTCAATTTGAACTTTCGTCGCAATTAAGAGGGCTTGTCCATCAGTTAAATGATACGCATGAGCTGCCTTCCTACGAAATGAGTGAGTCCTTTAAAGGCACACTGCGTCCGTATCAGCAGCACGGCGTCAACTGGCTTTTATTTTTAAGATCTCATGGATTTGGGGCTTGTTTAGCAGATGATATGGGTCTTGGAAAAACGATTCAAATGATTGCGTATTTCACCTATTTGAAGGAGCAGGAGCAAAATGCCGCTCCATCTCTCATCATTGCGCCAACCTCTGTTTTAGGAAACTGGCAGCGAGAGCTTGAAACATTCGCTCCGCATTTGAATGTTGCCCTGCATTACGGCCCATCACGGCCTCAAGGGGAACACTTTACAAAGGCATACGAGTCAACAGATATTGTGCTGACGTCTTACGGACTGTCTCATTCTGACCGTGATGAATTAACGTCAGCAAAGTGGAATACCATTTGTTTAGACGAAGCCCAAAATATCAAGAACGCCCATACGAAACAATCAAGAGCGATTAGACAGCTCAAAGGGCAGCATCACATTGCCCTCAGCGGGACACCAATGGAAAATCGTTTGACGGAGCTTTGGTCCATATTCGACTTCGTTAACAAAGGATATCTTGGCAGCCTGACCAGCTTTCATAAGAAATTCGTCCTTCCGATTGAAAAAGACCGTGAAGAGAAAAGAATTGAACAGCTGCAGCAGCTGATCAAGCCTTTCTTACTAAGAAGAACAAAACAAGATGAAGAGGTTGCCCTGAACCTGCCTGAGAAACTTGAAGAAAAAGAATTTATTCCGCTATCCGCTGAGCAGGCATCTTTATATGAACAGCTCGTGAAGGATACATTTGAACACATGGCGTCATTAACAGGGATGCAGCGAAAAGCGATTATTTTAAGTATGCTTGGCAGACTCAAACAGATTTGCGATCACCCTGCTCTCTATTTAAAAGAGAGTGGAACAGATGTGAAACTGCTGAAACGTTCATTAAAAATGGATAAACTCGCAGAGCTGTTAAAAGCCATACATGAGCAAGGAGAAAGCTGTCTGATCTTTACTCAGTATATTGAAATGGGCAACATGATCAAGCAGCTGGCAGAAAAGATGTTTGGAGAACCAGTCCAATTCTTAAATGGCAGCCTGTCAAAACAGGAGCGGGACAAAATGGTAGACCGCTTCCAAAAGAAAGAATTCAACATCTTAATTCTTTCTTTAAAGGCAGGAGGCACAGGACTCAACCTAACCGCCGCAAACCATGTCATCCACTACGATAGATGGTGGAATCCTGCTGTGGAAAACCAAGCGACAGATCGAGCTTATCGAATTGGACAAAAACGATTTGTACACGTCCATAAGATGATCACAACGGGCACGATCGAGGAAAAAATCGATCAAATGCTCGAAACAAAACAAACGTTAAATGATCAAATCATCCAAAGTGAAAGCTGGATTACAGAGCTCTCGACGAACGAACTAGAAGATTTATTTACATTAAGTGCTGCTGCTCAATCATCTTAATCACAGCAAAAAGAGGACTTTTCATGAAACTTGAGAAAAGTCCTCTTTTTTTAATTTCATAAGAACGTATTAAATGTTCAGCTTTTTCAATGCAGATTTCACGTTCATATACGTATTTAATTCACGGAAGTCCTCTCTCATTTCTCCCATTTTCATCGCCAGATTCGGTTTAATTCCGGTCACAATGAGTTCAGTACCCGTCATTAAAATTAAATCGTTCAGCTTAAAGATCGCATCTGCCACAAATGAATCCACTTCTAATAAACCAGACAGATCGACAATAAAATAATCATCCTTGGATTGAGAAATATAGGTGGAGACCGTTGAAATGATCTTATCAAATCTTGGCGCTGTTAATGTACCAATGATCGGTAATACAGATATACCATCTTTTACAGGTACGATTGGGACTGAAATATTCAGCACTTCATCAATTGATTGCTCAAGAAGCTCCTGCTGTTCCTTCTCTTTCGTGACATCTTTTTGCAGACCAACGAAATAAAGACGTTTCCCTTCATTTTCGTCAATCCAAAGAGGAGCCACACTTAACTCGTTCCAAAACATTTGTCCAGATTTTTTATAATTTTTCAACTGAACAGTGACAGCCTCCTTGTTCTCAATGGCTGCTCTAATTTGTTTGAGAACGATTTGCTCGGTTTCATCTCCCTGAAGGAAACGACAATTCCTTCCCAATACTTCGGGTTCTTGATAGCCTGTCATATCTAAAAAGCCCTTGTTCACATATATTAAAGGATTATCAGGTAAAGACGGGTCCGTCACCGTCAGGCCAACCTGAGTATAGTCCAAGGCTTCCTTGATTAAATGCAGATTTTCGGACTTATAAGATTCCAGCGCCATTCGTTTACTCTCCTTAAGTGCCTTACAAGCGGGTTATATTCATAATTAAATTATATGATGTTCCACATCAGGTGTAAATAGAAGTAGTTCTGAATTCCTCTTTTGTAGAATGCGCTTAATCCTATAAGGTTTATACAATTACATTCGATTCAATTACTTCAAAAGGTTTCGAATCATATGCGCCACACCATGTTCATCATTTGTTAACGTGATATGATCAGCGATTTCTTTTATATCCTGTCTCGCATTGCCCATCGCAACCCCAATACCAGCTGCTTGAAGCATCGATTCGTCATTTAAACTGTCTCCTACAGCCGCTGTCTGGCTTAAAGGAATACCTAGTCTTTCTGTCAATCTTGTTAATGCCTGTCCTTTAGATGCATCCTTGGAACCAATTTCAAAGTTATGATCAGCCGAGCTGACCAATGTTAGGTCTGAATCATCACCAAACATATCCCATCCGGCTTTCAATCTGTCTTGAAAGAAAGAGAAACCTAAGATGTTGTAAAATGAAAGCTTTCGCTCCTCACGAAACAATTCTTTATATGTATCAATATAAGCAAACCCTGACTGGCTGTATTGAACCTCTGCTGCTTGTTTTAGAACATTTTGATCCGTTTCTGGATTTGCACTTTTTAAGCGGTCCATCTCAATTGCAAGAAGCTCTCTGCCGCGATTCGGTGTGAAAATAGCTTCGTTTGTAAAAACTTCATAATAATAATCACGTTCTTCTAGCCATGACAATATGTGTTGTGCCTTCTCTTCTTGTAAAGCAGCTGAATGGTACACGTGGCCCGTTGGATCATGAATCACAGCTCCATTGGCACTAATCACCCATGTATTCATACCAAGCTGATCAAAAATAGACTTCACATCAAAATACGCTCTTCCTGTTGAAACGACAATCTCAATTCCGTTCGCCGCTGCTTCCTTTAATGCCTGCTCGTTTTCCTGACTCACTTTGTGTTCACTGTTCAATAAAGTTCCGTCTAAATCCGTTGCGATTAATTGAATGTTTGTCATCGTTTTCTCCTTTTTGTCTTTATTTTCAAGCGACCTACCATAAATAAAAGTATGAAATGAGTAACCACTAATTGCAAGAGTTGAGCGGTTGAACAGTGAATAAAAGGGTACCCGGCCACGATAAGTGACCGGATACACACAAGGGGATTCATAGGGGACACATGCCTATTCAAAGAAGCATTGGTTCTATTACGCAGTGTTCTTATGCACAAGGCAGCGTCTATCAGCTTTAGCTAGAGGGGGGCTGTCAGATGCTAGACGTTACCTTTTGATTCGGGACTTGCCTCCTTTCCTTTCAACTGCCCCTAGTCTACTGAGAAAAGCTGTATATGACAAAACACGAAAATAGCAAAATAGACCTTCAAATTCTCTATTTCCTCTTTAATTTCTGTTTTTTACTGCTTGCGTATAAAACATCATCTTGTTTTGTTTGATAAAATACTTATTTTTCATAAATTGATTAAAAACGTCTGAATGAATCCAATTACTAGAAGGCATGTGAATATAATCAGATCCGTCCCACGCAAACCAATAAAAACAAAGCCGGCCATCATGAATCGACAGTTGAAACTCAAAGCAGTCCATTCGATCCTCGGTGACGTATTGAAACGTGAGTGACTCACCTTCTTCCATGTACACATCACAAAATGAAAGAATGTCTCCCCATGAATAAACGCGCATATCGCTCGTTGCCTTCTCCTTACCAATATGTATATTTCGCAGTAGATAGGATTCCATAAAACAACTCCTTTCACTCATGTGCAGCTAGTTCTTTGCAGGCAGCGGTTTCATTAATACAGATGTTGTATGCTATAATAATACTTACGAATAATGAACGCTTGTGAGGTGATAAATATGAAAACCTTTAGGCTGATTGATTTAAAAATTGAACTTGATCCAGAGCAAGATAAAATGTCCAGCATTCCCCTTCGTGACGGCTTAATCATTAATAAAGAAGACGGTGAAAATCACTGGATGATCGAGGCACTCATTCCAAAGAAGCATAGACAGGTGTTTGAGGTGCTCTTTCAGCAGCACACAGAAGTGAAGATTCTTGTGACGATCACTAAAGAAAACAACCGCCCTGTTCATTTATCTGTCCAAGTCAAAAACATCGTTGCCTTAGAAGAAAACATTTCTGTGTTACTTGATGGTAAAATGATTACAAATCGTTATAGAACAGAAACCGAAGAAGTATTAAAAGACCTCGTCAAAGAGGGGCTGTCAGGAGAAAAACTACTGGATGCTTTTAAACAAAACACATAAAAAAGAGCGGGATTAGCCGCTCTTTTTCTATTGCACATCTTTCGATTGGCTTTGATTTTTCAATAGATCTCTAATTTCAGTTAGTAAAACTTCCGTTTGATCCGGCGTTTCTACTACTTCTTCTTCCTCTACCTTTTTCCGCTTTAATTTATTCAAATAACGAATAAAGATAAAAATGGAAAACGAGATAATCAAGAAATCAACCACGGTTTGAATAAAGTTTCCATATAAAATTTGAGCAGCTCCGATTTTAATGGATAAACCGCTAAAGTCATGTCCTCCGATAATAATACCAACGAGCGGCATGATCAAATCATTCACAAGAGAAGTGACAATTTTGCCAAATGCTCCCCCAATGATGACACCTACAGCCAAGTCAATTACATTTCCCTTGACGGCAAACTCTCTAAATTCTTTTAGCATCTTTTATCACCTTCATCTTTTTTTGTCTAATATGACGTTTTTTTGTCAAAATTGCAAGTCCTTGTCCGTTCTAACTGACCGTATCGACATAAAAAAGCGATTCATCCTTGATGAACCGCTAAGTAAATCACGATACTTTAGGACCGATAGAAAAAGTCAGTTCGGCTTCACATGCAACTTCACCGTCTACTGTGGCTACTGCTTTTCCTTTTGCAACGGGACCACGGAGACGCGTCACTTCCACTTCTAAACGAAGCTGATCGCCAGGCTTAACCTGTCTTTTAAATCGGCAGCCGTCAATCCCTGCAAACAAACCAATTTTCCCTTTGTTTTCTTCCTTGCCTAACATAATCACACCAAAAACCTGTGCGAGTGCTTCTACAATAAGCACACCCGGCATGACTGGGTATCCTGGGAAATGACCATTAAAAAATTCTTCATTCACTGTGACATTTTTAATCCCAACCGCTCTTTTCTCTCCATCAACCTCTAAAATACGGTCGACCAATAAGAATGGGTAACGATGTGGAATAATGTTTTGAATTTGCTGAGCATCAAGCATATCTTGATCTCTCCTTTTTTTCTATATCGCTGATCTTCATTTGATTCCTATAGAAGTATATTATGAATGCTGGCATTTTTCAATGTCCGCCTTACGTTAATGGTAAAAAATAGAATCTACTATTACCAATTGTCATCAAATATAATCCACACTACACTCATTGTTTTTTCACAAATATGGTAAAATATATTACATCATAGATTGAATAAGAGGGTAAAAATGATTTTTATGAGTGATAAATCCATTAAAAAACTTCTCCATTCGTGGTATACAATGCTAAAGCATCGACATTTTTCGAAGGCTGAAGAAATCAAAACAACGCTACTAAAACATAAACGCAAATTATCAAAAAAACAGGACCTCTATCTCCATTATCATCTGATGCTTTTTCGTCATCAGCTCTGGATGAATCAGACAGAGGACTTAGAAAAAATTAAGCATGAACTAATGCCGCGCAAAGACGAAATGAACGAAGAACTGCAATATTACTTTTACTTCTTTCTCGGACTATATGAGTCTTTAAAAAGCGATCAAAATGATGCGATTCATTACCTCGAAAAGGCAGAGGAACGACTGCCATTACTTAATGATGAGCTGGAGGAAGCAGAGTTCCATTTTCGTACAAGTGGTGTTTATTATAACAACCGTTACTCGTTGTTATCGATTCGTCATGTTCAAAAAGCCATGGATATCTTTGCAAAGCACGGAGATATCCACAGCATCAATCGGTGTAAAATTGTGCTTGCTCTTAACTATACCGACCAAAAAAAATATGAGGAAGCAGAAGCTATTTTCATTGAGATCATTGATTACGTGAAAATGATGGATGATCAAGAGCTGCTCGGCATCGTTTATTATGACGCTGGCTTTATTCAGTCGAGACAAAACCGTCACAAGGAAGCGCTGGAATACTTCAAAAAAGCGCTTCGTCTCCCAGCATACCGAAAGTCAGCACACTCCTATGTATCGTGCCTATATGAAACAGTACGTTCCTGTTTTAAAGAAAATTTAACAGATGAAGGAATGAAGTATATTCAAAAAGGGCTAAAAGAAGCCGTCGCTTCCCAGTTTGATATATTAAGAATGAAGTTTCAAATTTTATCCCTTCTCTATAGCCAAACGCCAAAGGCAGATGAGCAGATCGCCACGCTCGTCACATGTCTTGAACGAAAAGAAGCCTGGATTGATCTTGAGGATCTGCTTGCCGATGTCTCAGATTATTATAAAAAAAAGGGCGACTTTGAGCGAGCCGCCTTTTTTATCATGAGAGGCTGATACGAGCCTGCTGATTATCGAATGGTATTAATTAATCCCAGCATCTGATCGCCCATCGTAATGGATCTCGAGTTCAACTGATAGGAACGCTGCGTTGTCATAAGATCCGTTAATTCCTTGGACATGTCCACATTCGACGTTTCCAGTGCACCTTGCTGAAGCTGAATCGCTTGGCGGTTTGCTCCATTTAGTGCCGTTAATGCACCTTGATAGGTACCGTCGACCGAGAACAAATTATCTCCTTCAGAGACAAGTGCTGACGAATTATTGACTTGTACAACGCCTAAATTCACCTGCTGATTCGGTTGATTATCTCTTGAAATCGCCGTAAGCCGTCCATTTTTATCGATTGAAATATCACGGAAATTCGCATTTAAGACGATCGTATTTCCGTTTTCATCAAGAATAGGATAGCCTTCGCTCGTGACAAGCTGCACTTGATTACGGTTATTACCTGGCTGTAAGTAAAGAGAACCATCTCTTGTATAACGAATATTACCGCCGGCATTGACCTGCAAATACTGCGATGGCGCTCCGAATGCAACATCAAGATCACGCCCTGTTTCTTTAATAGAGCCTTGCAGCGAGTTAATGGATGCATTGACCATTGTCCCCGTTCCGAGCCTTAAACCAGCAGGTGTCAGACGACTGTTTTCCACCTGCTCATTCTTTTCATCTACCTGATTAAACTGCTGTCTAATCAGCTCTGAGAAACGTGTGTTTTTCGCACGATATCCTGTTGTTTCACTGTTCGCGATGTTGTTGCTGATGATGTCAAGCTGCTTTTGCACTTCATTCATCGATACAGCTGCATTTATCATCGTTCTAAGCATGAGAATCCTCCTTTCTTTTCATTTCTTGATTAGTACACTCTTCCAATTTCATTCACTGCTTTTTCTAAGCTTTTATCATACGCCTGAACCACTTTTTGGTTTGTTTCAAATGCTCGATAGGCGGTTGTCATTTCTGTATAAGATTTCGTTACATCTACGTTCGATAGCTCAGATACCCCTTGGCTCAACGTATAAGACATTTGACCGTTATTGACTGCACTTGGCAGAGGCTGATTGTCAGCTGTACGGTATAAATCATTTCCTTCACGCGCTAAGTTTCTTGTATCCATTGCAACACGTACATCGATCTGCCCGAGATTTTGCCCATTTTCACTGACAGTACCATCTGCATTCACTTTGAAATTCTCACTCTGAACCGTAATTGGCTGCCCCGTCACGGAAAGAAGAGCGCGGCCATTGATGGTCAACTGATTTTGTTCATTTAATGTAATTGAGCTGCTTTTCGTATAACGAACGCCTTCTGGTGTGTTGACCGCATAAAATAGCGCTGATTTCTGATTGGTCTCCGGGTTAATCGGCACATTATTTTCAACTAGTGCTACGTCCGTTGTTTGATCTGTTGTTTTTAAAGTTCCTTGTGTAAATTGAGGAATCAATTCCTGCATATACGTCCCAGTATTGATTCCGCCAATCGGCGTTTGCAACGGTACACTAAAGCCTTTTCCAGAAGATGTTTGGAAACGACCTGATTCCATTCGGCTTAGCAGCATTTCTGGAAATGCACGCATGGCCCCTTCATCCGCTTTATATCCTGGTGTATTCGCATTTGCGATATTATTTGAAAGCATTTCTGTCCGCCGCTCTTGAGCGATCATGGCAGATGTTGCGGTGTATAGTCCTTTTAACACGTGCTCACCTCATTAAAATTCTTTCACATGACCTAAACACAATCTTCTATGAAATATATCGGCAAATTTGCAGGGTTCTTTAATAAAAATCCCTCATTCTTTCTAAAAAGAATGAGGGAAATCATTAGCTGAGTTTACGCTTTGGCAGCTTGTCCATATTATCAAGCATCACGCCAGTACCAACTGCTACACAGTCCATCGGATTTTCAGCAACGAAAACTGGTACTTTCAGCTCTTCTGCAAGCAGTTGATCAAGCCCGTTTAGAAGAGCTCCGCCACCTGTAATGATGACGCCGCGATCGATAATATCAGCTGATAATTCAGGCGGTGTTCTCTCAAGAACTTGCTTCGCAGCCTGAACAATCGCAGATACAGATTCACGCAATGCTTCTTCTACTTCTTTGCTTGTGACGGTAATCGTTCTTGGTAATCCTGTCACCATGTCTCGTCCACGAATCGAAATCTCTTCGTGACGTGCGTCTGGGAATACCGTTGCAACTTGGATCTTAATATCCTCAGCCGTGCGCTCACCGATCAACAGCTTGTACTCTTTTTTAATGTAGTTGAGAATTTCCAGATCAAATTTGTCTCCAGCCATTTTAATAGAAGAGGCGGTTACAATGTCACCCATTGAGATGACAGCGATATCTGTCGTTCCGCCTCCAATATCTACGACCATGTTTCCACTTGGCTGAAAAATATCCATACCAGCACCAATTGCTGCTACTTTTGGCTCTTCTTCAAGAAATACATGCTTACCGCCGCTTTTTTCAGCAGCTTCTTTGATCGCCTTCTGCTCAACAGATGTAATGTTTGTCGGGCAGCAGATGAGCATACGTGGCTTAGAGAACAGCCCTTTCACATTTAATTTGTTAATAAAATGCTTGAGCATCGCTTCAGTTACTTCAAAATCAGCGATCACGCCATCTTTTAATGGACGAATCGCAACAATATTCCCAGGCGTACGTCCAACCATACGTCTAGCCTCTTCTCCAACAGCCAGAACTTTTCCGCTGTTTTTGTCAAGAGCTACCACAGATGGTTCATTTAACACAATTCCTTTTCCTTTGACATGAATCAGTACATTGGCAGTACCAAGATCAATTCCAATATCCCTAGCAAACATCTATATATATCCTCCTTGAAAATCTGTTTCCATAGCAAATACCACATTCTGCCCTAATTATATATTCTATCATAATTTGCAGAAAAAAAGATATTTCTTTACAAAAGTCTTTTACAAAATTTGTGGTTAGAAACTACCGATATGAGGAAGATATATATATCATGTTTATGAACAAAGAACTAAGCTTACTGTTTCACAGGCTCGCCTTCTAAAATTTCTTCTTTCTTATACTTTAACTTGGTGGCTTCTCCTCCTCGCAGATGGCGGATTGATTTATGATAATCCAGTATCTCCTTCACTTCATTAGCCAGATCTGGATTAATTTCTGGCAGTCTTTCTGTTAGATCCTTGTGTACAGTACTTTTAGAGACTCCAAATTCTTTCGCAATAACACGAACGGTTTTCTTTGTCTCCACGATATACTTTCCTATCTTGATTGTTCGCTCTTTGATGTAATCGTGCACACCACTCGACCTCCCTAAAATGGATGTGAGAAGTGTGAAATGAGATCCGTATGAAGATTATCCATTTTCAGCGTCACTTGTTCGTCGTAATTTCTCATCCATTAGGTAGTAAATGCCAAACACGATCCCTCACCTCAAACACTCTCTTTGTCAGGTTTGTAACAGTGTATTAGCATTGAATAGGGAATATGCTAAAAATGAAGAAGGGACAAGGGATTTATCAGAAAAGGCAAAACAAAAAATCATTTCGACGCGCGAAAATTTCTACTTTACAAGAATGGATTCAACACGTAAAATAGAAAAGGTGAAATTATTTACCTAGCTAAATATTAAATAAAGGTGAGCATATGGATACGTTAAATAGAGAATGTTTACATCAAATACATCAAGGCGCACGGCTGCTTTCTAAAAAGGCGAACGAAGCGCTTGCTGCTTATGACTTGTACACGTCCCAGTGGACTGTACTTTTTTGTTTGGATACATTTGGCCCAAAAACCCAAAAAGACATCTGGACATATTTGAACGTCGAAGCACCGACCATCACCCGAACCGTCACCCGTTTAGAAACGAACGGATGGGTGAAACGTGTACAAGGAAAAGACAAACGTGAAAATCTGATCGTGATGACAGAAGATGCAAAAGCCCGATTTGAAGAAATCAAACGCAAGATGGAACAATTTGAAGAAGAATGTCTTTCAGATTTTACCTACGAAGAAAAACAACTCCTCCATACACTTTTACACAAATTATCAACTGAATAGGAAGTGACATACATCATGAACGAACGCATTTGGACGAAAGACTTTATCATGATCGTCCTGGTGAATTTATTTACGTTCACCTCTTTTTATGCTCTTTTGACATTACTGCCCATTTACACAATGGATGAACTAAATGGAACAGAATCACAGGGCGGCCTCCTCGTGACGGTCTTCTTATTGTCCGCCATTGTGACAAGACCGTTTTCTGGAGCCATTATTGAGAAATTCGGCAAAAAACGAATGGCAATTTTCTCTTCAATGGCCTTTGCCTTGCTCACGTATTTATACATCCCGATTGATCAATTCCAAACGCTTCTCATACTGCGTTTCGTACATGGGATCTTTTTTAGCATTTTGACGACAGTAGCAAGTGCCATTGCGGCTGATATGATCCCGAAACATAAACGCGGGGAAGGACTTGGATACTTTGTGATGTCCATGAACCTCGCTGTTGTCATCGGTCCGTTTATCGCACTGAATCAAGTAGGGAAAATAGGATTTCATTCCTTGTTCTTTCTCTTTTCCATTATCGTGACCATCGGAGCTGCTTTTACGGTGCTAATTAGACAGCCAGAGCCTGAAAATGGAGGAAGCATCGTTTTCAGGTTCACTTTTTCTCATCTGTTTGAAAAAGGCGCATTAAAAACAGCGGCAGTCGGTATTATTATTTCCTTCTGTTATTCACCGATCATTTCATTTATTTCAGTCTATGCCAATTCACTCCACTTGATGGGTGCAAGCAGTTATTTCTTTATTGTATTTGCGGCAGCAATGCTTGGCTCACGCCCATTTACAGGCAGACTTTTTGACCGAGTAGGAGCTCACATTGTGATCTATCCATCCATTGCCCTTTTTGCCATCGGTTTATGGATGCTGACAGCAACGCATTCAGCGACAATGCTTCTTCTATCAGGTGCTGTGATTGGTCTTGGCTACGGGTCATTGGTGCCATGTTTACAAACACTTGCGATTCAGCACTCACCAGCTCACCGTACAGGGTATGCGACGGCTACTTTCTTCACCCTGTATGATACGGGTATTGCCGCTGGCTCTTTTGTCTTTGGACTCCTTGTCAGCTTCACAGACTTTTCAAATGTGTATCTCATTGCAGGCATTGTTGTCTTGCTGAGCATGGTTGTTTTTTATTGGAGCGAACGAAAACCCCAAGAAGCAAAAGCACAAAAGGTCTCCCTTTCAGAATAAGAGGATACTATTTTAAACTTCGCCTGAAACATGCTAAAATATAGGATATTTCAAATAGAGCATACAGGCTTTTTTGAAAAATAGTTGGTATTAAGCGAAAGTATAGGTGATGTTTTGAATTACGAATTATTTAAAGTCATACACGGGATGGCTCACCATTCTGAGTTTTTAGATCAGGCCATGATATTCATTACGAAAAAGGCCCTTCTTGTGTATGCCCTTGTCTTATTGATTTGCTGGTTTTTAGGAAATCACAAATTTAAGAAGCATGTCTTCTTTTCCGGTGTAACAGGCATTGTAGCACTTATCGTCAACTTTGCCATTACATTGTTTCATTATGAAGAGCGGCCGTTTGTGGCGCATAAAGTCGACACACTCATCCCGCACTCGGCAGACGCTTCCTTTCCGAGTGACCATACAACAGGTGCACTGGCTCTTTCATTAGCCATTAGATCTCGTAATAAAAAGCTCGGCAACATCTTGCTCGTCTTTGGATTACTCACAGGATTCTCCCGCATCTGGGTCGGTCACCATTATCCATTCGATGTCTTAGGCAGCTTGGTCGTCTCGATTGTGGTTGTCTTTATCATGAATAAATTATGGAAGTTTTTTGACTCTCCAATTGATCGCATCGTGACATTTTACGAGACCATTGTAGGGAAGATTTTTAGAAGGAAGACAAAGGATCAAGGCTCTGACCTGTCCAACTCTTAAGCGGCTTGCGATAACGTGATGAAGATTCTTCTTCCACCTATCGCACCGCTTTTTTTATTGGCTGTCTCCCTCTGACCATACTTGAAAAATAAAGACTAACACCAATACCGATAAGAGAAATGATGATCAATGTCCATCCTAACTGCGCAAAATGAGAGCCAGCAATTTCATCCCCAAACAACATGCCCAGCACGGCAGACGACAAAATAGAACCAAGGTATCGGCATGTTTGAAAAAGTCCAGAGGTCGTGCCAATCATTTGCTGAGGACTTGCCTTGAGCATCGCAGCTTGAAGCGCGACATTCCCAATCCCATAACTGAGCCCAAGCAGCGCGAGAATAACCCCTTTCCCCCATAACGGCGAAGAAATGAAAAAGAAAGTCATCGCAGACGCTCCAGCCAGCATCAATACTGCACTCGCTAACACTGGATGGCGTTCATCCCCGCGATCCACCCACTTTCCTGTCAGCGGAGACACAATGATACTCACCCCTGACATACACAACATAAAGAGACCCGTCATCTCCACACGCCAGCCCAATTCATCCTGGAAATAACTCGGCAAACCAAAAAAGAGACAATAGAAAAATATATTTAAGATGATAAATTGCACATACACAAGTGACAGCCGCTGCTCCTGTCTGAACATCCGTATTTGAATAAACGGCTCATCTACCTGATACTCCCACCAGATAAAAGCGCCTGCGCTCAGGAGACAAAGAATGCCTTGTACATATTGAATACCGTCACCAAGTGATAATAAAAAGGAGAGCAGAAGAACAATACAAACGGTAAAAAGAAGCATTCCTGGCAAATCGATCTTTCGCACAATTTCGCCTATACGCAGCTTTCTCTTTTTCTGCTTCTTCGGAAACAAAGATAGCCCAAGAAAGAAACTGATGAAAATAAAAGGCAGATTCACTAAAAAGATAGCCGGCCAGCCGCCGATGGTCATCAGAAATCCTCCTAGCGTCGGTCCAAGCGCCGTCATTGCTGAAGCAAAAATGGATAACACCGCTAACGCCGAAGCCTGTCTTTCTTGAATATGATCCCGAATAAGACCGACACCAGAAGGATAAATGGCACTGCTACCGATCGCCTGTAACAGACGGATCATAATCAAAACGGCAAACGTCGGGGCAAACGGCGCACAGATGGCTGAGACCGCTACAAGAACGAGCCCGAATAAAAACAACGTTCTCCGGCTCATCACATGATCCCCGATCCGGCCGCTCACCGGCTGCGTCACAGCACTGGCTAAATAAAAAGAAGAAATAAGCCAAGATACGGTCGTAAACGACAAACCGAATTCATGCTGAATTTGATGCAAGGCCAAAGAAATCATCGATGAATTCAGTGGATTCAACATCGTCCCAAAGGCAATAGCGGTTAAAAAAACTTTTCGGTTGTCTTTCCACTTATTCATACACTACTCCTCTTTCTGGCATGTTCTTTACCCATTCTTCCGTTATTATGAGATTCATTTCCCTTTTTTACCCTTATCAATTCGAGTTCTCTCTCAGGAAATGAAGACATACATTTTAAAAAGGGCGAGTGTTGGAAAAACACATATAAAATTGAGAATATGAGGTATTAATGGTAATATTCACTTCATATTTTAAAAGCCTACTTTCTCTTTACAGGGAGTACGGCTGAAAAGGAGGAGAAGCTTATTTCTAAAAAAAGACGGTTTTGGATCCCAGCCCTTTTCTCAGTTGCAGTATTACTTCTGTCTTCGTGCGGTTCAAATGAAACAAATGGGAACGGAGATAAACGTAATTCTACAGCGAAAGGGTCGCCAATTTTGGAGGATGGAAAATTTATTTTTGCAGCATCAGGTGAATTTCATCCATTTAGTTATATGGATGGAAATCAGATGTCCGGCTTTGATATCGACGTAGGCAATGCGATTAGTGACAAACTAGGCCTCGAACCTATACAGAAAAAATATAAATTCGCAGGCATCGTCGAAGGCCTGAAAGCAGGTAAATTTGATGCAGCAGTTGCAAGCCATACCATCAATGAGGAACGAAAAAAACACGTCCTTTTTTCTAAGCCCTATTACTACTCCGGTCCGCAAATTTTCACAAGACCAGGAGCAGACATTCAACATGCTGATGACTTAAAAGACAAAGAAATTGCTGTATCAAAAGGATCGTCCTACGCTGATATCGCAAAGGAACATAGCGGGCAAGAACCAAAATATTACGATAGTGATGTCGTCGCTTTAGAAGCACTAGCCAATGGGAAACACGATGCAGTCGTGACAGATTTCGCCACAGGCGCAGAAGCCATGAAGAAAAAATTAAAAATCGAAGCGCAGGAAAGACTTGGACAAAGTGAGCAGGCAATCGCTGTATCAAAAGATAATGAACAACTCATAAAAGAGATCAACGACGCCATTGATGCACTGAGAAAAGACGGAACATTAAAACAAATGAGTGAAAAGTACTTTAACGAAGACATCACTGTCAAACAAGATTAAAACCACGATTGTGCGCCCTTTTCATAGGCGCACTTTCTTCAAATGGAGATGATTGATTTGCCTACCCTGTCACACTTTTTTCAGACACTGATTGATTCTAGAGGCGTTTTCATAGAAGGGATGCTGCTCACTTTACAGCTGACCGTCATCAGCATCTTCATCGGTATGTTCATCGGGCTCTTCTTTGCTTTACTGAAAATTTCCCACGTTGCCGTTTTTGGTTATATCGCCAATGGTTATATCTTTCTTGTACGTGGAACACCACTTATTGTTCAAATTTTCATCCTCTATTTCGGACTCACGGAATTAAATATACCGGACTTCTGGGCTGCCTCCATTGCACTCGCCTTTCATAACGGCGCCTATATAGCTGAAATATTCAGAGGCGCTATCCAATCCATCGATCAGGGACAAAAAGAGGCAGGACGCTCTCTTGGCATGGGACGCTTTTTAACCATGAGGCGGATCATTTTCCCGCAAGCGATGCGGCGCGCCCTCCCCCCTCTTGGCAACCAGTTCATTATCGGCTTAAAAGACTCATCACTCGCCGCCTTCATCAGCGTCAACGAACTATTTAACGTCGCCACCACTCAAGGCTCTAACAGCTTTGACAATATGACGTATTTACTTGTTGTAGCCGTCTATTACCTAGTTCTTGTCCTGCTGTTAACATTTGCTGTTCAAACCTTTGAGAAAAAACTATCAGCCAGTGACCAATAGGAGGAGAAGCATGACAGAATCTAAGGAAATCATTCGTGTTGAAAAACTCAATAAACACTTCGGAGAGCTGCATGTTTTAAAGGATATCGATCTCACCGTTTATGAAAATGATGTCGTTGTCTTGATTGGGGCAAGCGGCTCTGGGAAAAGCACTTTGCTCCGCTGTATGAATTTTTTAGAAATAAAGACTGATGGAGAAATAGCCATTGAAGGCATTCCAGTTCATCCAAAGCGTGATCAATTAAACAAAATGAGACAAAAAATAGGAATGGTGTTTCAGCATTTTAATCTCTTCCCGCACAAAACCGTGCTTGAAAATATCATTGAAGCACCTGTCATGGTGAAAAAAACAAAAAAAGCACATGCCATCGCTGAAGCCAGCACTTTGTTAGAAAAAGTTGGACTTGCGGATAAAGCCTACGTGTATCCTTCTAAACTATCAGGCGGCCAAAAACAGCGTGTGGCCATTGCGAGAGCCCTCGCCATGAAGCCTGATGTCATGTTATTTGACGAACCTACGTCTGCCCTCGATCCAGAGCTTGTAGGAGAGGTGCTGCAAACGATGAAAAGTCTCGCAAAAGAAGGCATGACTATGGTCATTGTCACACATGAAATGGGCTTTGCGAAAGAAGTCGCCGATCGTGTCGTCTATATGCATGAAGGCCGCATCGTCGAAGAAGGCGTCCCATCGGAATTGTTTGATTCTCCTCAAGAGGAACGAACAAAACTCTTTCTCAGCTCCATTTTATAGGTCAAACGCCCTTTGTTTTTAGTGTTTAGCTTACGTTTTTGCTCATTTTTTACGAACTTTTCATCCATTTATATTGAACTTAACCAAAAACCATGTCAGATAAACTTACATGTATATGTTATATATGACTTTTCTCTCTATAATGAAGAATTAAGAAATCAATTAATTCTGAATGATTCGGGGGAATGCAGCATGCAAATGGGTGATACAGTATTTATGTTCTTCTGCACACTACTCGTGTGGTTAATGACACCGGGTTTAGCCTTATTCTACGGAGGACTCGTGAGAAGTAAAAACGTGTTGAGCACGACCATGCACAGTTTAACATCACTAGCGATCGTTTCAATCGTATGGATCGTGTTCGGCTATTCCTTGGCTTTTGCGCCAGGAAATGCATGGATTGGTGGATTAGACTGGATTGGACTAAAAGGCGTGGGCTTTGAGCCTGGTTCCTATAGTGATACCATTCCACATTCATTGTTCATGATGTTCCAAATGACCTTTGCCGTCTTAACAACAGCCATCATCTCAGGAGCCTTTGCTGAACGGATTCGCTACTCAGCAGTTGTCGTATTTACACTCCTTTGGGTCACATTTGTATACGCTCCAGTCGCACACTGGGTATGGGGCGGCGGTTGGATTGGCGAGATGGGTGCGCTTGACTTCGCAGGCGGAAACGTGGTTCACATCTCATCCGGTGTTGCTGGTCTCGTCGTTGCGATTGTGCTCGGCAAGCGTAAAGAAGCAGCAAGCTCTTCTCCACATAACTTGATCTACACTCTTCTTGGCGGAGCCGTCATCTGGTTTGGCTGGTTTGGTTTTAACGTGGGAAGTGCTCTTACATTAGACAGTGTGGCCATGTTTGCCTTTATCAACACCAATACAGCTGCTGCTGCAGGAATCATCGGCTGGCTGTTAGTAGAGTGGATGATCAACAAAAAACCGACAATGCTCGGCGCAATTTCTGGAGCCATCGCAGGTCTTGTCGCCATTACACCAGCCGCAGGCTTTGTCACACCGTTTGCTTCTATTATAATAGGATTCATAGGCGGGATCGTCTGTTTCTGGGGAGTCTTTTCACTCAAAGCCAAATTTGGCTATGATGATGCACTAGACGCATTCGGCCTTCACGGAATTGGCGGGACTTGGGGCGGAATTGCAACAGGACTTTTCGCAACAACATCTGTCAATGACGGCGGAGCCAACGGCTTATTTTACGGAGATCCTAGCTTACTTTGGAAGCAAGTGGTCGCCATAGCTGCCACTTACGCTTTTGTTGCCGTTGTAACATACGTGATCATTAAAGTGGTCAATCTCTTCTTCAAAATTCGTGCAACCGAAGAAGAAGAATCAGTGGGTCTTGATTTAACCATGCACGGCGAAAAAGCTTATCAAGATTAAAGAAAAAGGGGTGTCTCTATGAGCAAAATGTATAAAGTGGAGATTGTCACACGTCCAGCTAATTTTGAAACATTAAAGGTAGAGCTTGGAAAGATTGGTGTCACCTCGATTACCTTTTCTAATGTACACGGCTGCGGCTTACAAAAGGGACATACAGAGCTATACCGCGGGGTCAAAAAGGAAAGCAACGTGTACGAACGATTAAAGATTGAAATCGTCCTAAGCAAAGTACCTGTCGAACAGGTCGTGGAAACAGCTCAAAAGGTACTACGTACAGGCGAACCAGGGGATGGGAAAATTTTTATATATGAAATAGAGAATACAATCAACATTCGGACAGGTGAAGAAGGACCTGCCGCCCTATAGTTCATCCTCCGCCAAGTGGCGGAGGATCTTTTTAAGCAGAAAAAAACCTCTGCATATTCACATACACAGAGGATCTTGTCAGACATTAAGATTGTTTGGTTTCTTCTAACTGGCTGCTGTCTTTAGAGGAATCAGAAGATTTTTCTTGATCAGAGGATTTCCCCTTCTCATCAGACTTTTCTTCAGATTTTTCTCCAGCAGGCTCCTTGGCCTTATCTTCAGCAGCAGGTTCCTTCGTTTTTTCATCAGCCTTAGGCTGAGCAGGTTCTTTTGCTTGTTCCGTTACTTCTTGCGCTGCTTTTTCAATCGTAGAAACAGGCTTGTCAATGAAGCTAAGTGGATTAAGCGCTAAACCTTCCATACGAATTTCAAAATGCACATGGTTGCCGCTTTCAGCACCATAAAGATTTTTCCCAGAAGCACCAATGACATCATTCTGCTTCACTTCATCGCCTTCTTTGACACTCACTTGTGACAACGATTGATAAACAGTCGATAGTCCACCTTCATGTTCAATTTCAACGACGTGACCGAGAACTGGATCTTTTTTCGCTTGAACCACTGTTCCACTAAGAGCAGCTGTGACATCAAACACTTTGCCATCTTTATCTGCAAGATCAATACCTTTGCTCAAGGTATAGGTGTTATTATAGTTTACAAGTGCTGCTTCTTTTTCTTTTTGATCAGCATCTGCTTCATAGAACTTTTTCACGACAGAAACATTCTCAGAATTCTGGACCGGCATTGCAACATTTTCAATTGGCTTTCCAACTTCAACGGCATCATCACGCTGTTCTTGCCCTGTTTGATTTCCATCAGATAGTTGGTCTTTCACATCTTTTGATACAGCTTGATACCAAAGAACGGCTGTTAACACGACCGCTGCGCTGACCAAGTAAATAGCAGGGAATACCCAGCGCTTACGGAAAAATTGCTGAACTTTTGTGATTTTGGAAGTACGTTTCTTTTCTTCCTCTCTCATTTTTCATCACCTCAGCAACATTCTGAACACTTTTCAAAAAATATATACACATGAAATTATTTTTCTTTTTATTTTGCGCAATCGCATCAATAATATGTATGATAAATGAAAAAAGATGGGGGACTTAATTGTGAAAACTTTCAACCGTGTAGCAACAGAAGATGACCTCAAAGCGATCGTTGATATCTACAATTCAACCATTGCTTCAAGAGAAGTGACCGCTGATACAGAACCAGTTTCTGTCGAAGACCGCCGGCAATGGTTTTTGAACCATTCAGAGAAAAGACCTCTCTATGTGAAAACAGATGAGGATGGACATATTTACGGCTGGCTCAGCTTTGAAACGTTTTACGGAAGACCTGCATACAACGGAACCGTTGAAATGAGTATTTATTTGAACCAAGATGATCGAGGAAAAGGCTTAGGATCACTTTTCTTACAAGAAGCCATTGAGCTGGCACCCTCATTAGGCATTCGAACATTACTTGCCTTTATTTTCGGGCACAACGAAGCAAGCATTCGACTATTTAAAAAGCATGGCTTTGAGACATGGGGTCACCTGCCTCGCATCGCAGAAATGGACGGCAGCAGGTACGATTTAGATATTCTAGGAAAAGAATTATAAAACGAGCGTCTCTTCGGCAAAGAGACGCTTTTTTATGAAGCATGTAACAGTTGTTCAAACTGTTTCGCATTTTGAAGAGACTTTCTTTGCAGAATGATCCCTTGCTCATCAATAAGAATTGCTTGCGGAACAACAGTTACACCATACAGCTCCATGATTTGCGAAGAGCGAGTATACACAGCCTGGGACGGCAGCAACTCAAGGAGTGGCGTATCATCCGCTTGTTCGTCTCCATTGATAAAAATGAATCGAGTATCATTGTTAGAGATTTGCTGCTGCATTTCAGCCAATATGCTTTTGCACGTCATACAAGTAGTGTTCACAAATAACAGCATCACGGCGCTCCCGCTTTGAAAATATTCCTTTAAGATGACCTTATTCCCTAAATGAGTATAGCTTCGAAATAGCGGCGCCGGATCACCAACATCTGCTTCCTTTAATTCAATCCCATCAAGGGTTTTAATTTTATTCATAAATTTCCCGATAAAACGGGCAAGCAAAAACACCACAGCCAGCTGAGCAATGACAATAAATAGTACAATAATTAATAGAATATCTGTCATTTCACTTGGTCTCCTTCTATAAATGATTCAAATTGATTGATCCACTTTCTTTTGAACAACATGACCTCTTGACCCACAGCTATAATGAAACAGACAGCCACAGCAATTAGCAAACAAATGACATTCATTTGCCATGGAATGCTTTCTACATAGGGGTGTACATAAAACAATCCGCTCACAAAAGCCAGCATCAACACATTACGAATTACAATCCCCCAGTGAAGGCGTTCATTTTCAAGCAACCCACCACAGCCGCATGAAATATCACGATGCCCTCTCAATAAATTGAACGCCACTGCTCCGGTATAGATACATAAAAGTGCTGTGAGACCAATTGCAGGTACGAGAGACATATGCCATATGAACAAAAAAACAGTACAAACCAATTCAACGGTTAAAAACAAATAAAACATTGGTGCTGTGAAAGAAGGAGGCAGCAGCCGGTAAGCATTCATCTGCTGTATATGCGCTGTTTGTTTTTTCACTTTATCAAGCCATGTACCCGCAAAAATAATACCTAGTAAATAGACACCTATGAAATAAAAGACACTCACCTTACGCCATCTCCTTTTGTTGAAATAATTGAGATTGTGCCTCGTAAAGCCTTTTGTACTCTCCATTTAGCACCATCAGCTCATCATGGTTCCCCTCTTCAACAAAAGCACCGTCTTTCATTACAATAATACGGTCTGCTAAACGAGCTGCTCCCATTCGATGCGTGATAAACAAGACACCTTGATCCTGTGTGTGATCGAATAGCTTTCGAATGAGTGAAATCTCCGATATTGGATCAAGAGCAGAAGTAGGTTCATCTAAAATGATAAAATCACTCTCTCTAAAAAAGGTTCTCGCCATCGCAAGCTTTTGCCATTGTCCTCCAGACAGTTCATGACCTTCTTCAAAAAATCGCCCAAGCTGTGCATCATACATTTCTTCCATTTGTTGAATTTTTTTCTCTATGCCTGCTTGCCGGGCAGCTGATATCATGCGCTCTTCCTCATCAATTTGATCAATACAGCCAAACCCGATGTTTTCTTTCACAGTGAACTCGTACTTCATATAATCTTGAAAAAGAACCGCCATTCTCGCATGATAAGACTTTTTATGAATGGTAGACATGGACTCACCATTGACTTTTTGCGTATTCGGCTGATCTGGATTATATAAACCGGTCAAACATTTGATTAAGGTCGTTTTACCTGATCCGTTATCCCCCACCAATGCAATGCGTTCACCTTTATTCATATGAAAATGTATATGTTCTATGGCAGGCGTTTTCATATTTGGGTAAGTAAAAGAGAGATTATCAAGTGTAATGGATTGAATACGCTCAATCTTTCGAAGCGATGCCCCCTCTTCTGGATGCTCATGAATTTCTTCTTTTCTCTTTTGAAAAGCTCTCATTTCATCAACATAAAGACTCGTTTCATATAAACTAGAACATTCCCTCGTTAAGTCCTGAAAACCACTTTGAATATTTTGCACTGCTTGCAGCACAGCAACAAACGTCCCGGCTGCTAATTTTTTTTGGAAAATAAGAAAGACAATAAAAAGACCGCAGCATATATAGGCAAATGTCATAAGCAATCCGCCCGCCATCTCCCAGCGAACTTGCCGCTTAAGCAGTTTATATTTTTCATCTGCACTTTTTACATAATGACCTTTCCACTTTTGAAGAAGATAATTCCCTATTCCATATAAACGAATTTCCTTCAATGAGTCTCGTTGTGCAACAAGATCGGACACATACATTTCTCTTCGGTCATTGGCAGTTAACATGCGGTTTAATTGATAACGTGCTCCTCCAAAGAAAAGCTCAATCCACAAGACAGGCAGGGTAAACATGATCAGAATGACCGCCAAGCCCCAATGGATACCGATCATATAAATGAGAAGTGATACAACAGTAATCAATGCGCTCATGATTGTAAAAATACTTCTAACCATACTCAGAACATGCTGATGACTGTTCATCACACGTTGACTTTCATTGTAAAAAGAAGGGTGTTCAAACGTAATAAACGGCAGCCTGATTGCTTTTTGAAGCAATTCACCCTTCAAATGCAAACCAATTACATTTGTCGCTTTCTGCTGGCTAAGCTGAAGAATGAATTGAAGCCCATATCCTAAAACCACAATGACCATTTGCAGACCGAATAACCACAAGACCTTTTGAATGTCTCCAGAAGAAGTCATAAATAAAATAATTTCATTAATCAAGGTTTGAATGATCCAGACACTAGCTAAAGGCATAAAACCAACGATCACTTGGATCAACAAAGTTAAAAGAAGATAGGATCGACTCTTTTTCCAAGTATAGGAGATTGCATATAAACAATGGTTCACTGTACTCATCAAACGCTCCACCTTACACCATTTAGTATAATTGACATATTTTTGATATTTATATTATGATAGCTTTGCGTAAACTTCACTCTGAGAGGACGATATACGATGAATTCAATATTACTTTTACAACTCACTCTTATTCTTTGCAGCCTATTATTGACGATCGGAATGATCATCTATTTAAAACACCAGATGGAACTGATCATCCTGCCGATCCAGTATGCTGGACAAAAACTTATGCATCCACTTCTTGAAAAACCATCACCTATCCAAATGAGTGAATTACTGCACACCAAAAGTAAGCAGGAACTGCTTATTTTCACTGATACAGCATGTCCGCACTGCATCCCATCACTTGAACAATTCCTAGAAATGAAAAAGCAGCGCAACTTAAACGTTTCATTTAGTATTCTGCTAAAGAATGGGCAAAAAGAGGATCAAGAATTATATCGTGATAGCCAAACCAACATGCGAATTATCCCAGTGGATGAACAAATGATAGACAAATTCCAAATTGAAGAGTTTCCGTATTACATCATGGTAGAAGAAGATGAAACCATCTCATATGCGGCACCTTTTCCCGATGGTCTTTATTCAAGAATTCCTGCAAAATAAAGATAAATGAGGCATGTGAAGAATATCAAACACACGCCTCATTTTTTTATTGTGGATCTGGCTGAACATCCTGTTCTTTTTCCCCTGCAGCAACTTCGGACGCTTCACTTGAAGCCTGTTCTTCAGCTTGTTCAAACTCACTGCGAGCCTCATTTGAAATGTCTACTTGGTCACCATGCTGATTCACAGTAATGGACGAAGAAGACGCCTCTTTTTGAATCTCTCTCTCTAGTTCCTTTAATTTAGAAACATGAAGCTCTAAATCTTTTCCTTGCTGAACTAAAGTCAGTTGTTGAAATAATGCCTTTCTCTCTTCTGGAGAATGGTCGCCTTGAACAATTTGAGCAGCCTGGGTTAAAAAAGAATTTGATGTTTGACCCACTTGACGACTATTTGACGTCTGCATAGCATTTGTTAAAAATGAAATTGAAGATATGCTCATGCGTTCACATCCTATTAAATAAGATCCTTAGATTTAGCAGCCACATCTAACGCGTTCTTGGCTAGTACAAATCTCACCTGTGTCACGATCCACGTAGTAACGGAAAGTACCAACACCTTGAAGGAAACAAGTAGGTGCTGATTTACATGAAGTGACTAATCTTTGCAAAATACATCTTGCAGCTGCAGGTTGAACATTGGTCATTTTGTTTAAAAAACGATCTAACATATGAATTCCACCTTCCAATTTTTATGGTAATACAACACAATAATAACCAATTACAAGACAACTAACAACATATTTTGATAAATTTACTAATTATTTTTAACTATTGATCTTATTTATGACATAATTTGTCGATTAAAACCATAGTAAATGTTACTTTTTTCTTATTTGAAAATAATTTTTTTATCCTTAAATAGTGAAGTGAAGATAGAAACATTTTAAATATCTAACATTCACTCTTCCTAAAGCACTACTTACTCAAGTATGATAAAGAGTGAATACATAAAGGAGTGAACACCATTGCAACAGACTGAGAAAATCATTCAATCTCTTCATTCAATTGTAAAGTGGGGAAAGGTTGGTAGTATCTTTCTCTATATTTCAGGCGGATTCGCTATTCTTATTGGTTTTTGGCTTGTTCTTCCTGCTGCCCTTGGCGTCTTCCTCATTATGATGGGAATCCATGTACAAAAATCTGTAAAAGCAGCTGAACAACTGATTCAAGCACCAGATACCCCTTATGAAGACTTATTAGAGCAATATGCTAAGATGATGAAAATGCAGACACTGTTTGCCATATCAAGTATTGCCGCAGTCATTCTCTCATTCATCGCTATCGTTTTGATGCTTATACTAGGCGGGTTAGCCATCCTCCAAGAGATTCCTTATGATGTCCAGCAATACGAAGGTGAATACGAACAAGAACTCGGTGATTTTTATTAACTGGAGAGGGGTATCAAATGTTCGATACCCCTTTTGTTTTATCATTTGACTTTGATCATCCTGCTAAACTTGACATTCAGTCTCGATCATTTTAAAATACAAATCGTAACTATTACGAATTAAAGGAGGATTATAATACTTATGCGCGTGAAAATTACTTTAGCCTGTACTGAAACAGGTGACAGAAACTATATCACAACAAAAAATAAAAGAACGAATCCCGATCGATTGGAGTTAAAAAAATATTCTCCTAGATTAAAGAAATATACCCTTCATAGAGAAACAAAATAAATTTTTTGTGTTTTAAATCGTAATCATTACATTTTAAGTGAGGCGGAAAACAAAATGATCGTTTTCAAAAGGACAAAAACAAATGGATAAGCGAATACCTGTTACAGTATTAAGCGGCTTTTTAGGAGCAGGAAAAACAACGATACTAAACCATGTACTTCAAAATCGTAAAGGATTAAAAGTAGCTGTGATCGTCAATGACATGAGCGAAATTAATATTGATGCAGAATTAGTCAAACAAGGTGGCGAGCTTTCTCGATCAGATGAAAAACTAGTTGAATTATCTAATGGCTGTATTTGCTGCACATTGAGAGAAGATTTGTTAATTGAAGTAGAACGACTTTGTAAGGCGGGTAATATCGATTATATTGTCATTGAATCGACTGGTATTAGTGAACCAATTCCTGTTGCTCAAACTTTTTCTTACATTGATGAAGAAATGGGCATAGATTTAACACGTTTTTGTCGGCTAGACACGATGGTCACAGTAGTAGATGCAAATCGTTTCTGGACTGATTTCCAGTCAGGAGAGAGTTTATTAGATCGTAAAGAAGCGGTTTCCGAAGACGACGAACGAGAAATTTCTGATTTACTCATTGATCAAATTGAATTTTGTGACGTTCTAGTTATCAATAAATGTGATCTCGTGTCACCCTCAGAATTAAATCGACTTGAGCAGGTGCTGAACAAACTACAGCCGGAAGCATCTATTATCAGAACCTCAAAAGGAAAAGTACAGCCAGATGACATTTTGAATACTGGTTTATTCGACTTTGAAAAATCCAGTGCTTCTGCTGGATGGATCAAAGAAATCAACGCTGGACATTCTCAGCATACGCCGGAAACAGAGGAATACCAAATCTCATCCTTTGTTTACGAAAGAAGACTTCCTTTTCATACCGGCAGGCTGAATAATTGGTTAGATCAAATGCCCGAGCAGATCGTTCGGGCGAAAGGTTTTACTTGGCTGGCTACACATCATGATTTAACCATTTTAATTTCACAGGCTGGGAAATCTGTTGCAATTGAACCAATTGCATACTGGATTGCTGCTCTGCCCGATCAAGAGAAAGCACGGATATTAAATCAGGAACCAGAGCTTCTTGATGAGTGGGACGCAGAGTTTGGTGATCGACATACAAAACTTGTGTTTATCGGTGTGGACTTGCCTAAAGCACATATCATTCGCACGCTTGATCAATGCTTACTCACACCTGAGGAATTTGATCAAGATTGGACTACATTTGAGGACCCCTTTCAATGGAAAATACAAAATTAGGCCAGGAGGGTTTTAATTGGCAAAGAAATCTAAGATTGCTAAGGAAAAAAAACGACAGCAGCTTGTATTGAAATATGCAGAATTAAGGAAAGAGTTAAAAGAAAAAGGTGACTATGAAGCTTTACGGAAATTACCTAGGGACTCTTCCCCTACCCGCTTAAAAAATCGTTGTGAATTAACGGGTCGCCCGAGAGGTTACTTACGAAAATTCAAAATGTCTAGGATTGCTTTTCGTGAACTCGCCTATAAGGGTCATATCCCTGGGGTGAAAAAATCGAGTTGGTAAAGAGTGATTTGATCTTATCACAGCACTCTGTAAAGTAAAGCAGCACAAAACGATGAAAAATCTATTTTCAAGTCTTATCTCAACCTTTTTGAGGTGCAAAATAACAATTTAAAAACCAGCAGAAATTCTGCTGGTTTTTATAATGACTAAGTTCATGAGATAAATTGACCTATTCTCAAAAAAGGAGTTTTAACAATGATTATGCCATTTTCTCTTCTTTTCAAAAATACCTAATCATGATACTTTGTTGTCACTACCCACCGATGTATGACATCTCAACCTTTTTCTGATCTTTTTTCTGCTCTCTCTCAGCTGAATATTGATCATGTCTATTCGACCATAATTCCTTTAATAGGTTCGTTAACTCTTCATTATCTTTTGTCGAACGAATCATCTGTTTCAGATCAAAACCTGATGATGCAAACAAACATGTAAACAATTCCCCGCGTGCAGATAGCCTTGCTCTATTACATGATCCACAAAAAGCATCTGAAACGGAAGAAATAATGCCTATCTCTCCTGATCCATCTTTGTAAAAAAATCGGTTGGCTACTTCACCTGCATATTGAGGTGGTTCTGGTTTGATGGGATACGTTGAATCAATTAGTTTAATGATCTCTTTCTTTGTCATGACATGCTCTAGATTCCATTTATTCGTATTACCGACATCCATAAATTCGATAAATCTAAGAACGTGTCCTTCTTTTTTAAAGTAAGCTGCCATCGGTAAGACATCCTGATCATTCACACCTTTTTGAACAACCATATTGATCTTGATAGCAAGTCCAGCCTTTTTTGCAGCCTCAATGCCATCAAACACTTTTTGGATAGAAATATGTCTTCCGTTCATTTGCTTAAAACGATCGGGATTTAATGAATCTAAACTAATGGTGACTCTATTAAGACCTGCCTTCTTTAACTGATCAGCATATACAGGTAAAAGCGTTCCATTGGTTGTCATCGCAATGTCTTCAATCCCTGGAATTTTTGAGAGCTTTTCTATTAAGACAGGCAAATCTTTTCGCATTAAAGGTTCTCCGCCCGTGATGCGTATTTTCACCACACCTAGGTTCATTGCAAAAAGGGTGGCAAGTCGTTCAATTTCTTCGAAACTAAGCAGTTCTTCTTTATTTAAAAAAGGATAATCTGGTCCAAAAATTTCAGCAGGCATACAGTACGTACATCTAAAATTACAGCGATCAGTTACTGATATTCTTAAATCGCGCAATGGTCGATGTCTCTTATCCAAAATACTGGTCATACTTTGCCTCCTATTCTGTAATACGCTGAGGGTGAGTGTAGATATTAAAGGATTTTCCTCTGACGAATCCAACTGTCGTCATATTTAATTCTTCTGCCATTTGAAGCGCTAGCTCAGTAGGTGCTGATTTTGAAATCACGATAGACACTCCTAGTTTTGCTGCCTTCAATAGTACTTCCGACGATATCCGGCCGCTAAACACAAGGATTTTATCTCTAAGTGGTATTCGGTGAAGTAAACAATGCCCATAGATTTTATCTAATGCATTATGTCTTCCTATATCAGTTCTAGTGATGAATAGCTTCTCTGTGTCACATAGTCCAGCATTATGCACACCACCAGTATGTTGAAATAATTGGCTTTCTTCTTGCAAACACTTCATTAGATGCATACAGGTTTCAGCAGAAATACTGATTCGGTCAATGGCTGTTTTTGCCGTCTTCACATCTTGGAGAAAGTAAAAGTGTCTTCCTTTCCCGCAGCATGAACCAATCACTCGCTTTGTATAATTTGATGAATGAAATCCACTTGAGTGAACTAAATCAACATAGGCAAAGCCCATACTTTCATCTATTGTAAACCTTTTAATCTCATTTTCAAATCGAATAACTCCTTCTGAAGCTAAAAAACCGATAACTAATTCCTTAAGATGATCTGGTGAACAAACGAGTGTCACAAATTCTTCTCCATTCACCATCACAGTTAAAGGAAATTCTTCTACAACTTCATCCGTTTTGCAGGTAAACTGGCCTTCACGATATTGGTGTATGACTCGTTTCTTTTTAACAGAAGGATTCATTGTATGTTCTTCCTTTCAGCACAAATTTAGTTATATGATCGAATCAAATTGTGATATTATTTTAAAAAGTCATAAAAATGCAACATATTTCTATCTTATCAAACTTCTTGATTGCTTTATATGGGGGGAACAAAATGAACAAATCGAAAAATCGCTGGCTCATTGCAACAAGTGCTGTAGGAATTCATTTATCTATTGGATCTGTTTATGCTTGGAGTGTTTTTACTAATCCTTTACATGAAGCCTTTCAGTGGTCATTAACAGAAATAAGTCTAACCTTCAGTATTGCTATTCTTTTTTTAGGTTTATCTGCTGCTTTCATGGGACATTTCGTTGAAAAGTATGGCCCAAGAGCATCAGGGCTCTTCTCAGCTATTTTCTTCGGCATCGGAATGACTGGTTCAGGATTCGCTGTCCACCTGTCCTCACTGCCTCTTCTCTATTTATTTTATGGTGTACTCGCTGGAATAGGTTTAGGCGTAGGCTATATTGCACCTGTTTCAACACTAGTCAAATGGTTTCCTGATCGAAGAGGACTTGCAACCGGCTTAGCCATTATGGGATTTGGATTTGCTTCTCTTATTTGTAGTCCAATTATTCAATTTCTCATTGAAAAAGTGAATATCGCAAATACCTTTTATATTCTTGGACTCTCCTATTTTATAATCATGGTCATCTCATCTCTTTATTTATCACCACCAACACGCGATGACGTCAAACAATTTGACGTGTTAAAAACAAATCAAAGAAAAATCCCTCAAGATTTATCACAGCTTACAGCAAATGAAGCGATCAAAACAAGACGTTTTTATTATTTGTGGCTTATGCTTTTCATTAATATCACGTGCGGGATTGCCATTATTTCAGTAGCATCGCCTCTTGCTCAAGAAAGTGTTGGTTTCACTGCAGGTGCTGCCGCTACTCTTGTCGGCATTTTAGGTGCTTTTAATGGTTTAGGGCGGATTGGCTGGGCTTCGTTCTCAGATTATATCGGAAGGCCGAATACGTATACGATTTTTTTTAGTATCCAGCTCATTGCTTTTCCTTTACTTCCCTACTTAAAAGAACCGCTCATTTTTTCAATCGTGATGGCGGTCATTTATACGTGCTATGGAGGAGGATTTGCTTCAATTCCAGCCTATATTGGGGATTTGTTTGGTACAAAGCAGCTTGGTGCAATACACGGTTATATTCTAACCGCATGGGCAGCTGCGGGTTTAGCAGGACCTTTATTTTCATCCTTCATTCGAGATATAACAGGTAATTACACACAAAGTCTCATGGTGTTCTCAGGGTTATTTTTCATCGCTTTTATCATATCCCTTCTCATTCGGAAGGATATTCAGCAGTTGAGAGAAACAAACCTTGCTGCTACTTCTTCTGTTTCAGCCCAGCCTTGATTTGAATTTGACAGAATCACAATCTAAAGGTAATTTTTAGATATGAAAACGCTTCACAAAGCTATAGGAGGGTGATGATATCATGGGAAAAACAAAACATAAGGGGCCTGTTAAACTCAATAAAAAACCCTCACCAAAGCTATGGGCCTCTTTTGCACCAATGGGGCTTGGCAAAGTGAAACCGAAACACATTCGAGATACGATGAAAGTAGCTTGGGATAACAAAGATAACCTTCCTTACGCGTACCGTATTTTAACGCAGGGCGTTTGTGACGGCTGTGCCCTTGGTGTTTCTGGATTATATGATCAAACGCTCGCAGGACCTCATATATGTACCACGAGACTAAATGTACTTCGTCTTAACACGATGCCAGCTATTGACCCAAAATGGTTTGAAGATATTCAGCAGCTAAAGCAAATGGACAGCACCTCTCTTCGCAAGCTTGGGCGTATTCCCTATCCACTCATCCGAAAAAAAGGTGACAATGCCTTTACACGTATTTCTTGGGATGATGCATTAGATCAAATCGCAGCTAAAATCAAAACAATTGATAAACGGCAGCTTGCTTTCTATTTAACCGCTAGAGGAATTACAAATGAGGTTTATTATACCGCGGCAAAGGCAGCTCGATTTATAGGAACCAATCATATCGATAATGCTTCTCGCATTTGCCATTCACCGAGTAAAACCGCTCTCAAACGATCCCTTGGCATAGGTGCCTCCAGCTGTAATTACAGTGATTGGATTGGAACGGATGTATTAATATTTTGGGGATCTGTCGCAGCAAACAATCAGCCTGTTTCTACTAAATATATGTACGCTGCTAAAAAGAAAGGCACCAAGATTATCGTCATCAATCCGTATAAAGAGCCCGCGATGGAAAAGTACTGGGTTCCCTCTATTCCAGAAAGTGCTTTATTCGGTACAAAAATCGCGGATGATTTTTACCAAGTCAATATAGGCGGCGATATTGCGTTTATGAACGGCGTCATCAAACATTGGTTTGACATGGAGCAGCATGCTCCCCATTCCGCTCTTGACCATGAATTTATTCAAGCCCATACAACAGGCATAAAAGATTTAAAGCAGCATGTCGCACAGTTGAAGTGGGAGGACCTAGAAGCATCATCAGGTTTATCAAAAGAAAGAATGAAGGAATTTGCAATACTCCTTGCCAATGCCAATTCAGGTGTTTTTATTTGGAGTATGGGCCTTACCCAGCACCGCTTTGCAACTGATAATATATCACAGGTGGCTAACCTTGCCATGCTGCGTGGATTTATTGGCAGGAAACATTGTGGTGTCATGCCGATTCGAGGACATAGTGGCGTCCAAGGTTCCGGTGAAATGGGTGCTGACCCATTTGTTCTGCCGGGAAGTGATTTTGATGAAGAAAATATTAGTAGAATTGAACAGATATGGGGATTTGACATTCCTAAATGGCATGGTGACACCATTGGGCAATCCTTTGAGAAGATGGCTCTCCCAAAAGATCATCCACAAAAACTCAAAATGTTGTTTACAAGCGGTGGAAACTTTTTAGAAACGATGCCAAATCCAGAAGCAATCGAAAAAGCATTATCTGAGCTTGAACTCCGTGTCCATCAAGATATCATTTTGAATACTTCCACGCTGGTAGACGCTGAAGAGGCAGTAATTATTCTGCCTGCTATGACAAGGTATGAACAACCAGGCGGCGGCACATCCACAAGTACGGAACGCATGGTATATTTCAGTCCGGAAATTGAAGGACCCCGTATTGAGGAAGCCAGAGCAGAATGGGACATTTATATTGATCTTGCGAAAAGGGTGCGGCCAGAAGATGCTGCGCTGATTCATTTTGAAACAGCTGAAGACATTCGCCGTGAGATTGCGATCGCAAATCGAAACTATGATGGCATCCAGCATTTACGTCAAAAAGGAGACGTTTTTCAATGGGGAGGCGCATGGCTTTGTGAAGATGGGGTTTGTCCAACACCGGACGGCAAGGGACATCTGCTTCCTGCCCAATTGCCTCAATACCGAAAAACCGAAGGACATTTTAATATCACGACAAGAAGAGGAAAGCAATTCAACTCCATGATCTATAGTGAAAAGGATGCCTTTAATGGTGGAAAACGGCATTCTATCTTAATGAATGAAGAAGATGCAAAAGAGCTTTACGTCCAAGAAGGTGATCCAGTTGTTCTCTTTAATCAATATGGGTCCTATCAAGGAGTGGCTCAATTCGGAGAGTTGAGACGTGGCAATATTGCGGTTTATTGGCCTGAAGGAAACGTTTTAATTCCTAAAGGTGTATATGAGAGCTACTCACAGATTCCCGAATATAATACGGCTGCCATATTAGAAAAAGCCGAAACCTTCCATGCAAGAAAGGATCAGCATTACGTGGAGAAACGAATTGATGAATTAGAAACGACTTTGAATTGATCATCAATTTAAAAAGCAGCTGGGGTTGCTTTCCCAGCTGCTTTTTACTCTCTACCGACCAAAAGCGTTCGCTTCTTGTTGAAGAATGCGGTTTAGCTCTTCGGCATTTGCAGCCGGTTGGTATTGTCCTCCACCTGCTTTTGCAACAGATTTTAGACTTTTTGCTTCTTTTTCATTCACATCAAAGCCAATGATATTGACGATTGTATCAATTCCGTCTTCATGTAATTCCTTTGCAGCTTGTGAAGGGCTTCCACCACAAGTTTCTTCACCATCACTGACAACATATACAATATTTTTCCCTTCAGCCTGGTGATCTTCAAAATCTTGTTTCGTGTCTGTTAATGCCTTTGCAAGTGGTGTCCATCCGGTTGGCTTGTACACGTTCAGTGCTTGCTGAAATGTTGATGGTTCATATGCCCCAAATCCATAAACAGCTTCAGAACTTGAACAAGAAACAGCTTTCCCTGCATTTTTATTGGTTCCTTCATGACCAAATACACGAAGCAGAACTTGTGTATCTTCTGATAAAATACTCGCAAAGCTTTGGATAGAACGCTTAGCGATATCGATTTTCTTTTCGCCTTCAACTGATTGTGCCATGCTGCCGCTTAAATCGAGTAATATCACCACATGAGCAGGCTCCTGTTTTGTTACAGCATGAGCTGGTGAAGAAAGAAGCAGGACAAGACTAGCCAAAATGGTTAATACGATATTTCTTTTCATCAAAAAACCTCCCTATTTACTTTTGTACAGAAAAAGAGAAACGAAAGCATAAATCAATCGTTTCCCTCTTGTTCAGCAAGTTATTCGTGTAATTTCAATGACTCTGCTGTAAAGATAGAACCCATTTCTTTCCCAGTGCTTGCTTGGTAGTAATGGCCTTTACCAGCTTTCGCTACTTGCTTCAATTGACCTTCATAACCATCGTTAAAGTCTAATCCGATTACATTCACAACAGTTGATCCTTTTGAGTTATGCAATTCTTTTGCTACTTTTACAGGATCTCCGCCACACGTTTCTTCACCATCAGTGATTAAGTACACAATATGTTTTGTTCCTTCGTTAAGCTGCTCATCCGCTTGCTTTGCATTTTCAAGTGCACGTGCAATCGGTGTCCAGCCGTTTGGTCCAAGTCCGTTTAAAGAGTTTTCGAAGCTGTCCTTTTCATAAGGCTGTACGCCGTATACACCTCTAATGACTTCACATGATTGAGCTTTACCTGAATTTTTATTGTTTCCTTCAGAACCAAACAAGCTCATACGAATTTTAGCGTCTTCGGGAAGTGATTGAGCAAATTTAAATACCTCTTGTTTTGCGAGGTCGAATTTGCGCTCTCCCTCAACTTTTCTTGCCATGCTTCCACTTGCATCAAGTAAGATTGTAACTCTTACATCTTTGTTATGTTTTTTGACTGTAGATGCTTCCGCAAATACTGGTGAAGAGATTGACATAGATAATGTCAATACAGCTAAGGTTACGAGTGAGAATACTTTTTTCAACATAATTTTCCTTCCTCCTTATGTATTTGATTGAAACATCTTAATCGTAAAATATTCTGTCTTGGAATGGTATAGGACTCGGTCCCTTTTTCTCTTTCATCAAAATCACTAAAATTCTGTCAGATGTCTAGATAATTTCACCTAACGTGTCATTTATCCTCTCGTTTTCTCCTCCTTTCGAGGGGCTTTGTATCGGCCATCCGTTCTTGTCGGGACGTATTTGTTTAAGATTTCCTGAGGTGCGTCTTAAGTCGCAATTTGTCACATTCTGTTCAAACCTTTTTGAACACAGAAAAAGATGCCCCTTTTCTGAGGCACCTTTGCTTTATTTTTTAGCCATATATGTGTTGAGAAAACGATCAGCTGATTCAATTTGAATTCCTTTATAATAATGTTTCACGATGGCCTCTACTTTTTTTCCTGACTGTGCCATATAATGTGCACCATATTGACTCATGCCTACACCATGACCATATCCTTTTGTTGTGATGATAATTTGCTGGCCTTGGCGCTCCCATGTAAAGTCGGCTGAATGGAGGCCCAGTGATTCCCTAATATCTCGACCTGTCAGTGTTTTACCGTTTATCACGGCTTTCGCTACTTGATTTCCCGGTGTCCGTTCTACAATATGTCCTACCTGCGCCTGATGAGTGAGCGTCACACCTAATTTTTGCTGAAATTCACTAACTGAGATGGTTTTCTTGTTTTGAAATTTTGGGGATTTTTCGTCCCATTTACTTGAGACACTTTTCAAATAAGGGATTTCGTTTTTCCAATATGCTTCGGCATTTTCAGTTTTCCCGTTACTTGTTGAAAAGAATGAAGCATCAATTGGTTTCTCGTCATAGGTCAACACTTTTCCTTGTGTGCTGGCGACAGCTTCTGTGACCTTTTTTAATTTCCAATTGTACGCTTTTCCCCAGATCTTCTTGAGTTCCTGTTTGTTTTTGTAGACTTGGAACATTTGGGTGTCATCTACAAGAGAACCCTTTGGTGATTTGACGGTCTTATCAATGATCATTTGTCTGACAATATACGTTCTTGCTGCGAGTGCCTGTGCCTTGAGTGCTTCCATTTCAAAATCTGCTGGCATTTCAGAAGCTACGACACCAATCACATACTCTTCTAAGGGAATGTTTTCTACCTGCTGATGAGCTGAGCGATAGACGGGGATAGCGACGGGTGATTGCTTTAATTTGATTGAACCCTTCACTTCTTTTTTGACTGATGGTTCCGCTGCTACGTGCTGACTTGCCGCTGGTTTGCCTTGGAACGTCGGCAACACAAGTAATGTTGGAATCATTAAAATGATGATGCATATTCCTGCGATTGTCCATATCATTGGTTTCATATTTGGCTGCCCCCATTTGTCATTGAATCTCTTTTATCCTATGGGCAGGGACAAGCTAATATGACAGCTTCTTTCATTTATTGGACAAGTCTTTCATGAAGGTATCATGCTGTTTATCGATTGATTTTACAGTTCGTCTTTATGAATAAAATGTATGATGGCTGGATACACTAATGATAAGCTTTTAAAAAATGAAGCATTCTATGACTCTAATAAAAAAATCAGCATGCCCCAATGGACACACTGATTTCTTTATGATTACGCGTTCAGATCTGATACAACTTGTTCTTGTGTCACATCTGCAGATTTATCGTTTACTCTTTCAATATCTGCACCGATTGCTGCAAGTTTTTGGTGGAAGTTCACATAGCCACGGTCAATATGCTTCAATTCAGTGACACGTGTATGACCTTCTGCCACTAATCCAGCAAGTACAAGTGCTGCTCCTGCTCTTAAATCAGTCGCTGCCACTTCAGCACCTTGAAGTTGAACCGGCCCATTGATAATGACAGAGCGACCCTCAATTTTAATATCGCCATTCATGCGGCGGAATTCTTCAGCATGCATGAAGCGGTTTTCAAATACCGTTTCTGTGATCATGCTTGTTCCGTTCGCACAAAGCAATAGCGCCATCATCTGAGATTGCATATCCGTTGGGAACCCAGGATGCGGCATTGTTTTTAGATCGATTGGCTTGAGCTCAGATGGTCCAATGACTCTTAAACCTTCTTCTTCTTCAATGATTTGAATACCCATTTCTTCCATTTTTGCAACAAGTGATGTCATGTGCTCTGGCACTGCGCCTTTTACAAGAACATTTCCTTCTGTAATAGCTGCTGCCACCATGAAAGTACCTGCTTCAATTCTGTCAGGGATGATGTTATGTTTTGCACCGTGAAGTGTTTCCACACCTTCGATTTTGATTGTACCAGTACCAGCACCGCGAACTTTACCGCCCATGGCATTGATGTAGTTTGCTAAATCAACAATTTCAGGTTCTTTTGCTACGTTTTCTAAAATTGTCGTTCCTTCAGCCAATGCTGCTGCCATGATGATGTTTTCAGTTGCCCCTACACTTGGGAAATCCAAATAGATTTTTGCACCTTTTAAACGGCCATTTACTTCAGCCTCGATGAAACCATTACCTACTTGAATTTTAGCTCCCATTGCTTCAAAGCCTTTTAAATGCTGATCAATTGGTCTTGAACCAATCGCACAGCCTCCAGGTAATGCAACTCTTGCATGACCTGTTCTTGCTAAAAGTGGTCCCATGACAAGCACGGATGCTCGCATTTTACGGACATACTCAAACGGAGCCTCAGTTTCTAGTGCATGAGATGCATCAACTGATACTTCGTTATTTTCAAAATGTACTTCTGCTCCTAAATGACGTAACACTTCATTGATTGTATATACATCGGAGAGCGTAGGTACATCACAAATTACGCTTTTTTCTGTACTTGCTAACAAAGATGCAGCGATAACTGGTAAAACGGCATTTTTTGCGCCTTCTACTTTAACTGTGCCGTTTAACTTTTGACCGCCGCGGACGATGATTTTTTCCAAGGTCTTCCCCTCCGCGTCCCAAATTCTCTATATTAATATTCAGTCGTTACGATTGGTGTGCCAACCGTAATCGTATGATTTTCGTTCATTTCCGAACTTCTGATGGCAATTTGAACATTCATTTTATCATTTGAAGTCATAATGAACTGTTCCCACTTATCTGTGTAAGCGGAAAGCGACACAAAATTAGACTCAACGAGATACTCAACTGGTTTTGCTTGAAATTCATTTGCTAACATTTCAGCTTTTTTTTGCAAAACAACATCCATCATACCATTTACATGACCATCGAGACAAGTAAAAATTACAAACTTCTCTTGTAATATGCTTTTTGCATGACGTACGAACTGATCATATGTATGCTCCCAGGTATTCAGTGAGCGAGCACCTTTTTGCTCATATAATAAATACGACTTTTGATTTGATTTTGTGTCCGTCTTCACGAGTAAAATTTTCGATACTGTATCATTTTTTTCATCTTTGTAAATTCCTGTGACTTTGGAGACATGTTTCTCTTTTTTTTCGGTCCACTCATACTGTCGTAGTTCGTCTTTTAAACGTTTCACTTTTTTTGAAAATTGTTCGGATGAAATGTCTGCATTTGTTTTGGCATGAAGGGTCCATCCATCGACTTGGATTTGCTGGTTTTTCAGACCTTCTGCTATTTGCGCGAGCGGAGAAGATTCTTCCGCACGAACACCTTGAATCATTAGAACAAAAAAAAGAATAAACGCAAATAATGGCCAACCTTTCAAATACTTTCTCACTTGTCATTCCCCCTTGCTACAAGTGTTGCCGCAAGGAGGTCAATGCATACGTGGAAAAAGTCATCAAAGGTCATACTTTTGACCCTTCTTTTTACGTTCCCGCAGAAGACAGTAACCAAACCTTTTATGTTAAAACATATAAGGAATTTGTCTGGAGAAATTTAAATAATCAAGGAAGAAATTGCTGACCGCAGATGCGATGGCAATGGTAATGAGCATCATCAGCAACCTTGCCTGAATGATTTTTCCTTTTTTAATCAGTGGATCAATATTTATGGCAAGCAATGCCCACCATGTAACTGCAATAAAAAATAAGTGGATCACAATACTCACGATTGCTTGTTGTCCTACGTCTTCCATACAGTTGAATCCTCCTTTTATTTATTTCTGTAAAGGAAAACTCCCTTTCATTATATCCTCGAAAATCGGAAAGATGAATCATTTGGAAAAAAGAGCTACATTTAGTGTGAATCCCCTCTTATCCTCGTGCCAAGGAGATGATATACTGCGTGTGGAAGGAGCTGAACACATTGAACGATTCTTTTCCTGACTTTGTTGATTTGTACGGAGAATTGGTTCCCTCATTTGATCATGAATGGGAGGCCATTGCTTTCTACTTTGATTATAGACAGACACAGCTAGAAGAATTAGCACAATTGTGTCATTTTCATAACATTTCTTTGGATTATTCTGAGGAAAGCCTGTATCAGTTAGAATCACTATACTTTGATGCATTGACCAAGCAGTTGTTTGCTGAGTGGAAAATGCCAATAGATGCATTAGAAGCGATGATGAGCGTGTATATAGGAGAGGTTGTCATCAGTCATCATTCAGATGCTGACTGGGTCGTACGGCCTTATATGGACTCTTCGCATCAATATACCCTTGGCTTGCGCAGAAACAACAAAACATGGCATAGTAGTACGCAATTTTGCGAGAACTTATATCTAGAAAAGCAAGCATCTCATCCTTATGTGTCGATGTATCAATCTCTCATGTCATCCTAAAAAAAATCCTTCTTATCACAGTGATAAGAAGGATTTTCTGTTTTATTTCCCTGCTACATTTAAACGGTTTAACGCCCGTTTTAATGCGAGTTCCGCCCGGCGTACATCACTTTCATTCGGGTGGCTCAAATGCTCCTCAGCACGCTGTTTCGCTGATTTAGCACGATCGACATCAACTTTGTCTGATGTTTCAGCGGCCTGAGCAAGAATGGTTACTTGTTCAGGGCGAACTTCAACAAATCCGCCACTTACTGCAACCAATTCAGTTGATCCACTATGTTTTAAGCGAACTGCACCGATTTTTAGCGGAGCAACCATTGGAACGTGGCCAGCTAAAATACCAAGCTCACCGCTTTCTGCTCTGACACTGACCATTTCCACATCCGCTTGATACACTGGGCCGTCGGGAGTAACGATATTGACTTGAACGGTCTTCATGCTTTTACCCTCCTAAGGACCAGATTAGGCCTCTACACCCATCTCTTTGGCTTTTTCAATCACTTCTTCAATGCGTCCAACTAAGCGGAATGCATCTTCTGGAAGGTGATCGTATTTACCAGATAAGATTTCCTTGAAGCCTTTAACAGTTTCTTTCAATGGCACATAAGAACCCTTTTGGCCAGTGAACTGCTCTGCTACGTGGAAGTTTTGAGATAGGAAGAATTGAATACGACGCGCTCTGTGTACCACAAGTTTATCGTCCTCAGATAATTCATCCATACCTAAAATGGCAATGATATCTTGTAATTCTTTATAGCGCTGCAATGTTTGCTGCACTTCACGCGCAATCGCATAATGCTCTTCGCCAACGATCTCAGGTGCAAGCGCACGAGATGTTGAAGCAAGAGGATCAACCGCTGGGTAAATCCCCATTTCAGTCAGCTTACGCTCAAGGTTTGTCGTTGCATCAAGGTGAGCGAACGTTGTTGCTGGAGCTGGATCCGTATAGTCATCCGCAGGTACATAGATCGCTTGAATCGATGTAACCGATCCTACGTTTGTAGACGTGATACGCTCTTGCAGCTGACCCATTTCTGTTGCAAGTGTCGGCTGATAACCTACCGCTGAAGGCATACGTCCAAGAAGGGCTGATACTTCAGAACCTGCTTGTGTAAAGCGATAGATATTATCGATGAAGAACAATACGTCTTGACCTTGTTCATCACGGAAATGCTCAGCCATTGTCAAACCAGTTAAGGCAACACGCATACGTGCACCTGGTGGCTCGTTCATTTGACCGAAGACCATAGCTGTCTTTTCGATAACGCCAGAATCTTTCATTTCGTAGTAAAGGTCGTTTCCTTCACGTGTACGCTCTCCAACACCAGCGAATACAGAAATACCGCCGTGTTCTTGTGCGATGTTGTTGATCAATTCTTGAATCAGAACGGTTTTACCTACACCGGCTCCACCGAATAGACCGATCTTTCCACCTTTGATGTAAGGAGCAAGCAAGTCAACAACTTTGATACCTGTTTCAAGAATTTCAACTTCTGTAGAAAGCTGATCAAATGAAGGCGCTTGTCTGTGGATTGGATCTCTTTGAGCTTCCACACCAAGTGGCTCATCTAAATCAATGTTATCTCCCAGTACGTTGAATACACGTCCAAGTGTTACGTTACCAACTGGTACTGAAATTGGTTTTCCAAGGTCTACAGCTTCCATACCGCGCTTCACACCGTCTGTTGATGCCATTGCGATGGTTCTCACTGTATCATCACCTAAATGTAGTGCTACTTCTAAAGTTAAGTCGATATTAACTTCACTTTCGCTTTCCGCTTTATGCGAAACTTTGATCGCATTATAAATCTCAGGCAAGTGACCGTCTTCAAAACGAACGTCTACGACTGGTCCCATGATCTGACTGATGCGTCCTGTTTTCATTGCATTCCCTCCTGACAATTATTTCTATTCTAAGGCAGCTGCTCCGCCGACAATTTCTGTAATCTCTTGTGTAATCGCTGCTTGACGAGCACGGTTGTAAGAGAGTGTCAGGCTGTCGATTAATTCTTTTGCGTTGTCTGTTGCACTCTTCATTGCTGTCATCCTTGCAGCATGTTCACTGGCTTTGCTGTCAAGAAGCGCACCGAAAATCAAACTCTCTGCATATTGAGGAAGGAGAACTTCAAGAATTTCTTCTTCAGAAGGCTCAAACTCATAAGATGCGGAACGTTTATTTGATGTCGCTGCGGCCGAAAGGTCCGTTAGCGGCAATAATTTCTTCTCTGTTACTTCTTGTGAAATCGCACTGACAAAGTGGTTGTAGAACATATAAAGTTCATCAAACGCTTCATCAGAGAACATTTGAACTGTACTGCTTGCTAATTCTTTAATATCAGCAAACGCTACTTCGTCTCCAAGCCCTGTTACTTCAGAAATAACTGGAATACCGCGCTTTTTGAAGAAGTCGCGTCCGATTTTACCAATGACAATCACCGCATATTCATCAGCGGACTGATGACGAGATTGAATGGTTTGGTAAGCGGCACGCAAAATCGAGCTGTTAAAAGGTCCTGCAAGCCCTCGATCAGATGTAATGACGAGATACCCTGTTTTCTTGACAGGTCTTGAAAGAAGCATTGGGTGCTTAGCACTTGTTCCAGTTGCGATTGCAGCAACCACTTCCTGGATTTTCTCCATATATGGAACAAAAGACTTCGCATTGTTTTCAGCACGATTCAGTTTCGCAGCTGATACCATTTGCATCGCTTTTGTGATCTGACTCGATTTTTTCGTTGACGTGATCCTTGACTTTATATCGCGTAATGAGGCCAAAGATTTCACCACCTTTTTTCAGGAATCCGTGTTCATTTACGTGAAAAGAGAGAAAAAGAGAATCTTTTTCTCTCGGAAAGATTACTAATTAGTTGCTTGGTGCAAACGTACGTTTAAAGCCTTCGATTGCTGTATTCCACTCTTCATCAGCAGGCATATTTCCTGTTTGAGAGATTGTGTCAAACAAGCCTTTATGGTTTTCTTCAATGTACATGAATAACTCAGCTTCAAAGCGTTTAATATCAGCAATCGCTACATCGTCTAAGTATCCTCTAGTAAGTGCATAAAGAATCGCTACTTGTTTTTCAACTTTAAGCGGTTTGTTCAAGTCTTGTTTTAAGACCTCAACTGTTCTTGCACCACGGTTTAATTTTGCTTGAGTGGCTTGGTCTAGATCAGATCCAAACTGAGCAAATGCTTCAAGCTCACGATAAGAAGCAAGATCCAAACGAAGTGTACCTGCTACTTTTTTCATCGCTTTGATTTGTGCAGAACCACCTACACGGGATACAGACAATCCTGCGTTTACAGCTGGACGTACGCCTGAAAAGAAGAGGTCAGATTGTAAGAAAATCTGTCCATCTGTGATTGAAATAACGTTTGTTGGGATATATGCAGAAATATCGCCAGCTTGCGTTTCTACGAAAGGCAATGCCGTGATAGAACCGCCACCCTTTTCGTCACTAAGCTTCGCTGCACGTTCTAATAAACGAGAGTGAAGATAGAATACATCACCAGGGAATGCCTCACGACCTGGAGGACGACGAAGCAATAATGAAAGCTCACGGTAAGCTGCCGCTTGTTTAGAAAGGTCATCATATACAACAAGTACGTGCTTGCCGTTATACATGAATTCCTCACCCATCGTTACACCTGCATAAGGAGCAAGGTAAAGAAGTGGAGCTGGCTGTGATGCAGAAGCTGTCACAACGATTGTGTAATCAAGCGCACCATGCTTACGAAGCGTTTCAACAACACCACGAACCGTTGATTCTTTTTGCCCGATCGCTACGTAAATACAGATCATGTCTTGATCTTTTTGGTTTAGGATCGTATCGATTGCAACAGATGTTTTACCTGTTTGACGGTCACCAATGATCAATTCACGCTGTCCGCGTCCGATTGGAATCAAGGCATCAATTGCTTTAATCCCTGTTTGAAGCGGTTCATGTACCGATTTACGATCCATAACACCTGGTGCTTCACTTTCAATTGGACGTGTTTTGCTTGTTAAAATTGGACCTAGTCCATCAACAGGCTGACCAAGTGGGTTCACAATACGTCCGATTAACTCTTCACCTACTGGAACCTCCATGATACGACCTGTACGTTTTACGTCGTCACCTTCGCGGATATCTTTGTAAGGTCCTAAAATAACGATACCTACGTTAGACTCCTCAAGGTTTTGAGCCATACCCATTACACCGTTAGAGAACTCAACCAGTTCTCCTGCCATAATGTTGTCAAGGCCATGTACACGCGCGATACCGTCCCCTACTTGAATGACTGTACCGACATCTTTTACTTCAATTTCTGATTGATAGTTTTGGATTTGCTGCTTTATCAGCGCGCTAATCTCTTCAGCTTTGATACTCACTAAGGTTTCACCCCTTCTAACGATTTTCGCCTGCAAGCTGACGTTCAATGCGGGAAAGCTTTCCGCTGACACTGCCGTCATAAATGCGGTTTCCGATACGGATTTTCACTCCGCCTATTAGATCCTTGTCAATCACGTTTTCAACACGCAGTGATGTGACTCCGGCTTTTTTGGCAAATACTTCAGATAAAGATTGAATTTCAGCCCCGCTCAGCGGTTTCACTGAATACACGATCGCATCGTCTATTTGTTTCGTACGGTTTGCAAGTTTCACAAACTCAGACGTCATTTCAGAGAAAATATTCGTGCGTCCGCGGTCAATCAATAAATACATTGTGTGCAAAACATACGTTGAAACACCTTTGAAGGCTTCTGCAATCAGATGCTTCTTTTTGTCTGCTGTAATCTTTGGATGAACAAGAAAGTCGTTCAATTCTTGGTCAGCCTTTAGAACTTTTTTGATCTCATTCAGCTCTTTTTCAGTTTCGTCTACTGCCGAAGAAGCAAGAACGATGTCAAAAAGAGCAGAAGCGTAACGCTTAGAGACAATAGTCACGCTCATCGGCTTTCGCCTGCCTCTTTAAGGTACTCTTGAATCAATTTCTCCTGCGCTTGCTCATCAAGTTCTTTTTCAATCACTTTAGATGCAATCAGCACAGATAGTGATGCAACCTGCTCACGCAGTGCAGCCACAGCTTGTTCTTTTTCTTTCACGATTTCAGTTCTAGCAGATTCTTTCAAGCGCTCTGATTCTTGACGTGCTGCTTGAATGATCTCTTCTTTTTGTTTCTCACCAATCTTTTTCGCATTTTCGATGAGAGTATGTGATTCTTCGCGTGCTTCTTTCAATAATTCACGTTGTTCTTCAAGAAGCTTTTCAGCTTGAACGTGCTTTTGTTCAGCACTTGAAATTTCATTTCCTATATAATCTTCACGCTGTTTCATAATCCCTAATAAAGGTTTAAGCGCAAATTTCTTTAAAAGTGCAAGCAAGATGAGCATAGCGATAAGCTGGAATAACATATCACCGGCGTTGAAGCTTAAGCCCCCTGCTCCTAAAACCACTGGTAACTGAGACATTTAGTACGGCAACTCCCTTCTTTAAATAATATGTTAAGAAACAAAACATAAAGGAATGGCGAAGTTTCGAACTAATCTGATCTTCGCCATTAAAATTCATATTAGAACGCTTCTCACATATTAACCAAAGAATGCCAAGAATGCGATAACGACAGCGATAATTGGAAGTGCCTCAACTAAAGCGACCCCGATGAACATAAGTGTTCTTAGTTCTCTACCAGCTTCTGGCTGACGAGCGATTCCTTCAACTGTTTTAGATACGATTAGACCGTTACCAATACCTGCTCCTAGTGCTCCTAAACCGATTGCAATTGCTGCTGCTATTAAATTCATTAAAAAGCTCCTCCTTTAAAATAACGTCCTTTTTGGACTCTCAATTTTTTAGTGTTCGTCGCTGACTTTATGGGAAATGTACACCATTGTCAGCATGGTGAAGATAAATGCCTGGATTGTTCCGACAAACAAACTGAATGCCTGCCATACAATCATCGGCACGATGGCACCTAATGTACCAACGATACCTAGCGCAATGTTTTGCGTGTAGAAATTGGTCGCAAGTCCTGCAAGCAAACCAAGAAGAATCTCTCCAGCGAAAATATTTCCGTAAAGACGCAAACCAAGTGTTAACGTGTTCGCAAATTCTTCAATAATTTTCAGCGGCACTAAATATGGGATTGGCTTTAAGAAGTCTTTCGTATATTCCTTGACTCCTTTTGCCTTGACACCATAGAAATGTGTCAATCCCATGACCATAATCGCTAGTGTCATTGTGATTGCAGGGTCTGCTGTTGGTGATTTCCACCATAAATTGTGATCGACCGTAATCGAGAATGGCAGTCCAAGCATGTTTGAAACAAATATGTACATGAGTAATGTAACGCCAAGCGCTAGAAATGGGGCTCCTGTTTTCATGTCCATCGAACTACCTATGATATTTCGAACAAAATCAACGATCCATTCCATGAAGTTCTGCGCCTTTGTCGGACGAATAGACAGAACACGAGTAGTCAGCACCGCTATGAGAAGAACGATGATACTAGCAATCGTAATCATGAGAACATTGGATAAGTTGAACGTTAACCCTAAAAATTCTGTAGTTTTTGAACTGTGACCCAAAGAGTATTCACCTCTCTTCCATAGTAGAACGTTTAAGTTGAATGAAGGAATCTATCATAATGACAGGATAAATTGTCATTAATCCTATAACAACACCTGCCAGATGAACTTCATTAGGGTAACGCCAAGCAATCGCTACTGCAAGAATTGCGTTGGCCCACCTGGCTGTACTTCCCATTGAACGAATGGATTTTCCTTTTTTAACTGCCCGATCAAAAGCGTGCATTCTCCGTATAAGTAGGAATAAATTAAAGAAAGCAAAAATTGTGCCGATAATCAAACCAAGAAATAGTGGTTTAAAACCAGGCATGGCATAGCCAAACACAAAAATTGCCAATAGATAGAACATGTATTTACTCTGTCTGCGGAAAATCGCGTTTGGATCGTTCATTCATCTGACTCCCGATGAAAAGTATTGTAAAAAAGGTGATAAATGGTGATGAAAACTGCGTAGAAGACGCTTTTGATAAAGCCGTCCTGTTCGAAAAAAATCAATCACCCATCGGTCTAATTGCACAATCAGACTTGGAATCTTTAGATCTATGGGATGCTGCTTCATTCGCTGATACAAACCCTGATATTAAAGGGTTCACAATGAGGATTAGTAGAGTGCTACAGGCTATGAAAACCTTACCATAATACCCTCGTTTAGCATACAATAGCGTCTATGATGTGTCAATCCGTTGAAAGTTAAAAAACTTTTCTATAATGATAGAGCACACAAAATGTTCACAATTTCATCAAACTTTAGGAGAGATGTGACATTCATTGAAAAAAACAGCCAATGTTCAGTATACATTGATTTTTCTAAGAACGATATCAACCGTTTGTCATATATTTCAAAAAGCCCACATGCACGTTTGCATGTGGGCTTTTATTCAGACTTTCTTATTTTGTTCCATACATACGGTCACCAGCGTCACCAAGACCTGGGATGATGTAACCTTTTTCGTTTAATTTTTCATCTAATGCCGCAATGTAGATATCAACATCTGGATGATGCTTTTGCATTTCTTCTACACCTTCAGGGGCAGCAATCAGACACATGAAGCGAATGTTTTTCGCGCCACGTTTTTTCAAGCTGTTTAACGCTTCGACTGCAGAACCGCCAGTTGCAAGCATTGGGTCTACTACGATAAATTCACGCTCTTCCACATCAGATGGAAGCTTCACATAATATTCAACAGGCTTTAATGTTTTCGGATCACGGTATAAACCGACATGTCCCACTTTAGCAGCTGGAATGAGTTTCAAAATCCCGTCTACCATTCCAAGACCTGCTCTTAAAATTGGCACAACACCGAGTTTCTTCCCTGAGATCACGTTTGCTTTCGCTACTTGTACAGGTGTTTCTACATCTACCTCTTCAAGTGGTAAGTCTCTTGTGATTTCAAATGCCATTAATGTTGCGACTTCATCCACTAGCTCTCTAAATTCTTTAGTTCCTGTATGAACGTCACGAATATATGTAAGTTTGTGCTGAATAAGCGGGTGATCAAATACATAAACCTTTGCCATTGCTTGCTACAACTCCTTTTCTGTCATCTTCCGGTGAACTTTGCACACTTCCTACAATTCTACATAAAAAGACATCATCTTTCAATATGATTCGCAAATCCTACAGAAAAAAACCCACATGCCAAAAATAGGCAGATGGGTCTGTTTTTTAATAATCTAATTCACTATATAGAGGGAAACGAGCTGTAAGATCAGATACACGCTTTTTCGCCTCTTCTAATTTCGCTTCATCTTCATGATGTTTTAGAGCAAGCGCAATAATGGAACCGACTTCTTTCATCGCTTCTTGATCAAAGCCGCGGCTTGTTACTGCTGCTGTCCCTACACGTACACCACTTGTGACAAATGGTTTCTCTGGATCATAAGGAATGGCATTTTTGTTCACTGTAATGCCGATTTCATCAAGAACGTTTTCTGCAATTTTCCCTGTGATGCCAAGAGAGCGCAAGTCGATGAGAACAAGATGGTTATCTGTTCCGCCAGATACAAGCTGAATACCTTCAGATAAAAGAGTTTCAGCTAGTTGTTTTGCATTATCAATGACATTTTGTGCATATGTTTTAAAATCTCCGTTCAATACTTCACCGAAAGAAACAGCTTTTGCAGAGATGACATGCATCAATGGTCCACCTTGAATACCAGGGAAGATCGATTTGTCGATCTTTTTACCAAACTCTTCACGGCATAGGATCATTCCGCCGCGAGGTCCGCGTAATGTTTTATGTGTTGTCGTTGTCACAAAATCTGCGTAAGGAACTGGATTTGGATGAAGACCTGCTGCAACAAGACCTGCAATGTGAGCCATGTCGACCATAAAGTAAGCACCGACTTCATCAGCAATCTCACGGAATTTTTTGAAATCAATTTGACGTGGGTATGCACTTGCACCTGCAACGATCAGCTTCGGCTTATGTTCACGTGCTTTTTCAAGTACATCTTGATAGTCAATATGCTGAGTTTCTTTATCTACACCATATTCAACGAAGTTGTACTGGACACCACTAAAGTTTACAGGGCTTCCGTGTGTTAAATGCCCACCATGTGATAAGTTCATGCCCAGCACTGTATCGCCATGCTCAAGAATTGTAAAGTATACGGCCATGTTCGCTTGAGCACCTGAGTGAGGCTGTACGTTCACATACTCAGCGCCAAAAATTTCTTTTGCGCGGTCACGTGCGATATCTTCTACAACGTCTACATGTTCACAGCCGCCATAGTAGCGTTTACCAGGGTAACCCTCAGCGTATTTGTTTGTTAATACAGAGCCCTGTGCTTCCATGACTGCTTCGCTTACGAAGTTTTCTGATGCAATTAATTCGATTTTGTCCTGCTGGCGTTTCCGCTCTAGTTGAATTGCTTTGAATACTTGTGCGTCTTGCTCAGGTAAATGTTTCATCAGCGAAATCCTCTCCAATCTATTTCCATTCGATGTTTTCACCATCTCATTGTACACGGTTTTTGAGTGAAATGTAAAAGTTTTTTTTGGAAAAACGACTTCTTTTTTATGAAAACCCGAATATTCAAGTGGTGAAGCGTCTTCATCATTCAACATTATATTAGAAATATATCAAAGCTATGATCTTGTATAAACCGCTCGTTCTCCGCCAATCAGCTTCGGACGTGTTTTTGCAAACGTGACATGCGCTTGTCCTAATTGATGGAAGCTGAGGCGAACAGGGACTGCAACTCTTTTTAAGTGCATTCCAATCAACGTGTCACCGATATCAATTCCGGCATGCGCCTCAATGGATTCAACCAGCACAGGATGTTCCATTTGCTGATACGCATGAGCTGCCATCGACCCACCCGCTTTACGGACAGGGACTGCAGCCACAATCTCTAGGTTAAGACGGAAAGCCACTTCTTCTTCAACAACAAGGGCACGATTCAAATGCTCACAGCATTGGAAGGCGAGCTCAATACCAGTCTCTCGTCTTAACCGATCCAATTCTTGATAGATAGACGCCGCAATTTGTTCACTTCCTGCAGTCCCAATATGCTCACCAGCCACTTCTGACGTACTGCAGCCAATCACTAGAATTTGGCCGGCGCGCAGTTCAACCGTTTGATGAAACTCTTTTAACATTTCAAGCCAATCTTGACCAATGTTCATGTTAAGCGCTCCTTATAGGTGCTTTTCTTCGTAATCAGCAATTTTACCGATTCTCACAGCATGGCGTCCTGCCGTAAACTCTGTTGTCAGCCAAATGTGAGCAATCTCACGTGCTAATCCCGGTCCAATCACTCGCTCTCCCATTGCAAGGACGTTGGTATCATTATGTTCTCTAGTCGCTTTTGCACTAAATGTATCATGCGCGAGCGCACAGCGAATCCCTTTTACTTTGTTTGCTGAGATGCTCATGCCGATGCCTGTCCCACAAATTAAAATGCCGCGATCAACTTCTCCGTTTGCCACCATATTGGCTACAGGGAAAGCGTAATCTGGATAGTCTACAGAACCTGACCCACATTCACAACCCATATCAATGTATTCAATCTTCAATTCATCCATCAGTTGTTTGATTTCTTCACGAATATTCGTTCCGCCGTGATCGGATGCAATGGCTACTTTCATCGGACAATTCCTCCTAAGGGTGAGTTGATCTGTTATGTCTTACATTCATTTTTTATTTACAGTTATATTTTAACCTCTGCCTAGTGATTTGCAAACAAAAGCAGAAAAACCGTTGACGCAACGGTTTTACAGATTATCTATTATGATGATCCTTTTTCAATTTCTCAGCCAGCTGATACAGCAAGGTTTCTAATTCATCACGTGTTTCCTGATAAACAGACAGACTTCCTCCAAACGGATCGGATACATCGCCTTTTGTTCCTGTCGCAAATTCCTTTAAAGTGAAGACTTTGCCTTTTGCATGTGCATATTGCTCTGCAATCAACTGTTTATGCTGTAAAGTCATCGTAAATACGTAATGAGCTTCGCGTAGAAGATCCTCTGTCAATTTTGATGATGAGTGATTTAGTGGAATGCTTTTCTCAAATAATGCTTCGATTGCTTGAGGAGAAGCCTTCCCTGCATCGGAGGCAAAAATACCTGCTGATTTTACAGTGACCTCTAAACCTTGTTCATCTGCAATTGAAGCAAAAAGGGCTTGAGCCATTGGACTTCTGCATGTATTTCCAGTACAAACAAATAAGATTTTCATCTTTCGCCCTCCTTTTCTTCTATTATATAGCATTTCATTCTATATGTTATGTAAAGAGACTGACTAGAGCGGAAATAATAATTTGATACCAAAGGCTAGTAAAATGGTTCCGCCAAGCGCCCCGCTATATGAACCAACCCATGACCGAACCTGTTTTCCGAGTAATAATCCGAGCCATGTGAGGATCATGCTAAAAAAACCAAACAACAAAATAGTCATCCACACTCGAGAGCCGTAAATTCCGAGGCTTAATCCAACGGAGAAGCTGTCTAAGCTGACACTTGTGGCAAAAAGAACGAGACCACCTCCAACAGGTGCGATAAATGGTTTATCCTCTTTACGGATAGAAGCAACGATCATTTGCAGCCCCAGCACCAAAAGCAGCGCTCCGCCAATATAGGAAGCAAGAAGACCGAGCCAGCCAGATAAGAGCTGACCTGTCAGCATGCCAAAAAGCGGCATAAACATATGAAATATCCCAATGACAAGTCCAATATAAATGATCTGGCGGAACTTCAGCTGAATCATCCCCATACCAAGTCCAACCGAAAAAGCATCCATCCCAAGTGCAAAAGCCATGATGCTGAGTGTCAGCAATTCGCCAGCTAATTCGTTCATGAAAATCCCCCTTGGACACGCATTCTCCTTTAACCTATGTTTGTCCAAGAAGGGTTAGAACTATTTGAACGAAGGGAGTGTACGCCCTCCTGCCGCTTTTTGTAGACGGTTCATAATGGCAGAACCAACCCCCTGCTCTGAAAAGGCTTCTGAAATGATAACATCTACATCCGTTTGATCAAATTGTCTCAATACACGATAGAGGTTTGCAGCAACCGTTTCAGGTTTTTCTCTCCATCCACAGCTGTAAACAACATCCGCCGCAAACAATGCTTTCTTTTCTTCTGTTGTCAGCACTCCAACTTTTAAACCTTCAGCCTTGTATTTCTGAATGTGACGCTGCATGTCTTCATCACTTCCATGAAAGATATACATCTGGGCTTCAGGTGCGTAGTGAGTATATTTCATCCCCGGCGATACAGGTGCCTCGTCCTTTTTCGTCAGTCCCGGGTCCACACTCACCGTCCCCACTACCTCTTCTAAGGCTTCTTTTGTAATTCCGCCTGGTCTTAAAATCACTGGGATCTCATCTACACAGGAGACAACAGTTGATTCAACGCCAATTCCAGTTGAACCGCCATCTACAATCCCGGCAATTCTTCCATCCAGATCACTCACTACATGGTCAGCCTCTGTCGGTGAAGGTTTTCCTGAGCGGTTGGCGCTTGGTGCAGCAATTGGCAGTCCAGCTGCCCGGATGAGCTCAAGCGCAATAGGATGGTCAGGCATTCTCACACCTACTGTGGATAAACCCGCTGTGACCTGCTTTGATAAAGCGCCCGGCTTACATGGAAGAACAATGGTCAAAGCGCCTGGCCAAAAAGCATCCATCAGCGCCTTCGCTTTTTCGTTTTCAATTTGCGCAAATTCATGAAGCTGCTGAACCTCGGCAATGTGGACAATCAACGGATTATCACTTGGACGCCCTTTTGCTTCATAAATTTTCATGACAGCTTCTGTCTCTTTCGCATTTGCCCCTAGTCCGTAAACGGTCTCTGTCGGGAAAGCGACCACTTCGTTTTGTTGCAGCAGCAGAGCCGCCTGTTTAATTTGTGGATAGTATGTGGATAAATCCTTTTCTAAATCCACAGACCACCTTTTTGTATTTAACATCATACAAACTCCTTTTAAAAAAGATAAAACTGTTGATATATCTCAATTATCCTTTTGAAAGTATAAAAGATGATCATCAATAAAACAAGCGTTGTCCACAATTTGTGGATAACGCTTGTTTTATAGTGGATAAGTATGTGTATAAGTCCCGTGTTTTGTGCTTAACTGCCTTTTTTTTGCAGAACCACAGCCTGTTCTTTCCCCAATGTCTCTTTTGCATGATCAGATTTCCACATGCTTTCTGGAATTTCCTCTAAAGGTGTGAAGCCCATTAATGCCAAAAAGTCATGTGAGGAGGAATGGTTTGCGACGACATAAAAAGTGTCCACACCTATTTTCTCTCCGAGCGTTTGAACACTCTGAAACAAAGATACAATATGTCCCTGACCAAGCTTATCTGATATGACTAGAGACCGCAGCAGCCCCTCTTGTTCATTGAGCTGTTCAAGACCTAAGCAGCCTGCCAGCTGACCGTCAGCATCCTCCATCAAAACAAATGTCGTGCGCTCTGCAATCGTTACTCCGCCTTTCGCTTGTCCCTTTTCCAGAAAAGCATTGATCGCCTCAGCATCTTCTTCTGTGGCTATTCTTAATTGATAATACATGCTTTCACCTCTTTTTTGATCTCTTATTTCAACTCTATGAGGCAAAAACAGATTTATACCTTATTTAAGAGAAAAGACTAGAGATCCATTCGAGCAAAAAGAATTTCACTTCACCTGTCTCTTCTTCCCCTTCTTTCACCACTTCATTGACAGACACTTCGGTTTGCTGCGCTGCCACTTGTTGATCCTCATCCCCTTCTGGCGTTGCGATGGCTTCCCCATTTGAGAAATCGATAAAGCAGAGCGGCGGGAATAACACACACCACCAGTTGGCTCCGTCCCCTTCTCCAAGCGTAATTAAAATGGCTTCATATTTCCCAGCAGGATAGACAAAGTTTCCATAAAGCTTTGTTGGAAATGAGGCTTTTTGAAAACTAACTGATACAGATTGATCGATGTGCTGTTCCTTCAATTTCGCTTTGGCGATACGATTGATTTCTGGTAGCTTCGATCGAATCACACGTCTGGCTTCTTCAATGGAGGTGAGGTCTTTGACCCACTCCGTCATATTGGCATTGACCTCGTCTCGAATGCTTCTTTTCACATCCTGATCCGCTGAACGATCACTATTTGCTAAAATGCGTAATCGAATCGCTTCATCTGGTATGACAACAGCCTGATTTGCAGAAGCAGCCGCTGTCTCCTCTTTGCCAAGGTTTGCAAAAGCACCGCATAATAATAGAAACATATAAAGACAAATCATCATTTTACTTTTGAGCATGATGTGTTCCCCCCACTTTTTCTCTTTGCTACAAACATTGTGGCCAGGAAACCCATTTCATAAACAGCAAATATGATTTTTTTAATAGATTATGAGTTCAATTAAAAAAAGCCGTTCTATTAAGAACGACTTCGGAGTGAGGATTGGTAATCAGAAGGGTATAGTCTCCCGTCCCAATCTCGGCTAATTTTAAAGCCTGATTCTGTTTTAATGACAGTCATCGCACCTTTTTTCTCGATTTCTTTTTTGACCTTTCCTTTTTGGTCAATAAATTGAATCAACATTTCATAGTCAAAATCAACTCTGTCATCGCTTTCATCTGAAGGCGTAAACGTAATTTTCTTCAGCTTAATTTGACAATCTTGATCCTTCGCTGCCTCTAATACGCTCGGGAACATGCTGTCTTGTGTATATTCTTGATATTCATGATCGGTTAAATAAAGCTTCAGCTTCTCCTTCATGTCAGATAGGTCATCCGTTCGATTCACTGTGTATTGTGCTTTTTTATAGCTTTCCCCAAATGCTGCTGCTTCTTTTTTAAAGCTCGGTTTACCACAAGCACTCACAATCAATAGTACACTGACGATGACCAACACCATCGTATACCTTCTGTTCACACCATTCGCTCCTTCAAAACAAATTTATGTAAAAAATCATGATCAGAATGTTCATTCTTCTATATATACGTTTCTCTTTTACCATAAGTTTCATCTTTACATAATAAAATAGTCCGGCTTTATTCAGCCGGACTTTCCGTTTTGAATATGTGCGCAAACAGCTCGGTCTTTCCCATTAATATCCTTGACGATACGGACATCCGCTGCAGGGAATGCCTGCAAGAGAAGCGCTGTAACATCTTGACCTTGCGTGTGTCCAATTTCAAATACAACAACCGCCTGTTCGCTGAGTACGCTGCGAAGATCTCGAATAAGACGCTGATAAAACCACAAGCCATCACGTCCGTCCGTCAGCGCATTCACCGGTTCATGCTTCGTCACAACCTCTGACAAACTGTCCATTTCTTCTGCTGCAATATAAGGCGGATTGGAAATAAACAAATCCACTTTGATGCCTTGAGCTATCACTGGTTCAAGTAAGTCTCCATGTAAAAACTGAACGTCTGCACCAAGCGCCTGCCGGTTCCGCTTTGCTACCGCAAGTGCTTCAAGTGAAATATCAGTCGCTGTGACAGATAGTGATTTTTTTTCAAGAGCCAGCGTAATCGCAATAGCTCCGCTTCCTGTGCCTACGTCAACAGCTTTGAGGGGCTGATCTTCCGGGAAAACGTCACCCGCCAAATTCAGCGCCGCCAAAACAACTTCTTCCGTTTCAGGACGAGGAATGAGAACATGCTTGTTCACCTCGAAGGGACGTCCGTAAAAGAATTCTACACCGGTTAAATGTTGAACAGGCACACCCGTCTTATGCTGCGTAACAAATTCGCTGAACAGTTGATCTTGCTCCTCTGGCAACAGATCATGAAAACGCGCAAGAAGCTCACTTCTACTCCAGCCGAGTACATGCATCAAAAGGAGTTCTGCTGCATTTTGGTCTCTGCCTGCTTCCGTTAACAAAGAAGAAGCCCATTTAAGGGCTTCAAAGATTGTTCGCTCTTTATTTTGCATCTTGAAGCTTTCTTGATTGGTCTTCCATAATTAATGCATCAATGACCTCGTCAAGTTTTCCTTCTAAAATTTGATCAAGCTTTTGAATCGTCAATCCGATGCGGTGGTCTGTTACACGGTTTTGCGGGAAGTTGTACGTACGTATACGCTCTGAACGATCCCCTGTTCCAACAGCAGATTTACGCGTTTGATCATATTCAGCCTGTGCTTCACGCTGGAATTTATCATAAACTCTCGCACGCAGTACTTTCATGGCTTTTTCTTTGTTTTTAATTTGTGATTTCTCATCCTGACAGGATACAACAACTCCTGTTGGAAGGTGAGTTAATCGAACAGCAGACATGGTCGTGTTTACACTCTGTCCGCCAGGTCCGCTTGATGTGAAAGTATCTACACGGATGTCTTTTTCATGGATATCAATTTCAACTTCTTCAGCCTCAGGTAATACCGCGACTGTCGCAGTTGATGTATGAATCCGTCCGCCTGATTCCGTTTCAGGAACACGCTGTACGCGGTGTGCGCCATTCTCAAACTTTAGTTTGGAGTATGCGCCTTTCCCGCTGATCATAAAGATAATTTCTTTATAACCGCCTGTGCCAGTGACACTTGCTTCCATGACTTCTGTTTTCCAGCCTTGCATTTCAGCATAACGGCTATACATACGGTAAAGGTTACCTGCAAAAAGAGCAGCCTCTTCTCCGCCCGCTGCACCACGAACCTCCACAATAACGTTCTTGTTGTCATTTGGATCTTTCGGAATCAGCAAGATTTTCAGCTCGTCTTCTAAACGTTCCGTTTCCTCAGTGAGCTCTGAAATTTCTTCTTTGACCATGTCGCGCATCTCGGCATCCAGCTTCTCTTCCAGCATTGCTTTCGCATCTTTCAGCTGGTCATATGCCGCACGATATTGTCTATATACCTCAACAGTTTCTTGAATATCAGATTGTTCCTTCGAATATTCACGAAGCTTCTTAGGGTCGTTCACCACTTCAGGGTCACTTAAATATTCATTTAGCTTTTCATAGCGTTCTTCAATTGATTTTAAACGGTCTAACATGGTCTTCACCTCTGTTTTGTGCGTAACAGTCTAATTATAGTATAGCGGGGTATGACAGTCAAAAAAATTTCCAAAACAATTGATTTTCTGCAATTTTCCGCTAGAAAACACGATCTTTGGCGATTGGTTACTTGTTTTGTCTAACGTGAAGGAACAGTTCCTCCTCAAAGAGAATGGTAATTATAATTGAAAAAAGGGAGGGCATTTGGTTTGAATACAAATGAGGTTGCAAAGGAAATTGGTGTTTCTTCAAAAACGATTCAGCGTTGGGTCAAACAGCTCAACATCCCTGTCGCCCGGAATGAACTTGGACATTATGATTTTCACAAAGAAATTGTGCAGCTGCTCAAAGAGGTCAAACACCAAATGAATGAAGGTGTAATCCTCCAAGACATTCAACTGCCCATTCATAAGGAAACCGTTCGTCAATCAGCACCCGCTGTCGAAACTGATGTCTCTTCTATACAGCGGATTGAAGCATTAGAAAAGCAAGTAGGACAGCTGATTCAACAGCAATTACAAATCACTGAAGTAGAAGACCGTCTGCAAGAGCTCGAACGAAAACTGGCTAAAAAGGCGGACGAAGGTGTATCGTATCAGCTGCTCCAGCATCGCAGAGAAATTGAAGATTTATCTACTAAATTTGAACGCCTCACCGCATCCTTGAAACAACCTGCACAAGTAGCAGAAGAAAAGGAAATCGCCCACCCTGAGATGAAAAAAAAGCGTGTGCTCTTCCCTCTGTTTCATTCATTTCGTTAAGAAAGGCAGCCTTATAAGGCTGCCTTTTTACTATATTATACGGTAAGTGCAATAATGATTGGTAATGTGATGAGTGACATGATGGCACTGATCACAAATGCGGATGCAGTTTCCGCCTCTTGTTTTTCAAATCGAGTGGCGATCATCGCTGCAACAGCTGAACCTGGGAAGGCAACTAACAATACAGCTTTTGTAATTTCATCAGCCGAAAGACCCATAATAACGGCGATAAAATACATAAGTAATGGTTGTACAGCTACTTTTAGCAATGCAATACTGAATGCTGGCAAGCTTAATTTAATTTTGCGGATACCAACAGTAACACCGACTGCGAATAGCGCAACCCCTGATGTAACACTACCAATTTCCTCTAACATTTCATGTCCGAGTGAAGGAAGTTTAAATCCTAAAAGAACAAGAATGATACTAGCTAACGGCGCAAGCGCAAGTGGCTCTGATAAACCGTGTAAAATCGCTTTTATCGTCATTTTGAGGAAGCTTTCGCCGTCTTTGTTTTTTCCTTTTGTTTTTTCACCGACAGTTGACACAATAATTGCAATTGGATCGAGCATTGCATTTACAACTATTCCGGTAATTGCAATCGGAATTGCAACTTCTTGAGCCCCAAATAAACTGCCCAAGACCGGAATCCCCATAAATGCAAAGGTCGGTTGTGCTGAGTTTAATGAGAAAACAGATGAATCTGTTAAATCATATTTAAAAGCAAATTTCGTAACTAAAAGGATAATGATATAAAAACCAACGATTCCGATAATCAATGCAACAAAAAATGGAATTTGACTGTAGAATTTATCTTTTGGTGTTGACAGAATACTGGCGATAAAGTGCGCTGGTAAAGCATACTTTGTAACAAGTGTACTTACCCCTTTTGCAGATTTAGCGTCATAGCTGCCAAAGTGACCTGCGAACCAACCCAGCGCGATAACGAAAAAAATCGGTGCTAGGAGGATCAAAATATTTAAAAAGTCCATCTTACTATTCCTCCTTAAATCCTTTAAATGTTTCTTATTTTATTGCGGCATTGCTTACATTACCCGAAGCAATGCCGCATTACACATTTTATTATGCTCTTACAATTTTTTTGTATTCAGGAATCCACATTGCATCTTTTACAGCTTGTTCGATATTGTCAGGCGTTTTTCTTGCGACACCATCTTCAATTGCTGCTTTCGCTACTTCAACAGCTACATGAATTGACACTTCTTGCAATTTATCAATACTTGGAAGAAGACCAGCACCTGGTTTCTCATGATCAACCATTTCAGCAATTGCATTCGCAGAAGCAACGAACATGCCTTTTGTGATGATTTTTGATTCTGTAACGATTGAACCAAGACCAAGTCCAGGGAAAACGAACGCATTGTTTGATTGTCCGATTTCATGTTCAATTCCGTTATACTCAACGTTTTCGAATGGGCTTCCTGTTGCAATAAGTGCACGGCCGTCTGTCCATTTGAATAGATCTTCTGGCACTGCTTCAGCAAGTGGTGTTGGGTTAGACATTGGCATGATCACTGGACGTTCTGTATGAGCTGCCATTTCTTTAATGATTTCTTCAGAGAATGCGCCGCCTTGACCTGATGTACCAATAAGGATTGTCGGCTTCGCTTGGCGAACAGTTTCAGCAAATGAGATTTGTCCTTTTTCATCTCGTGCCCAGCCTTCTACTTCATCAGAAGAACGAAGGTATGGTTTTTGGAAATCAAGCACTTCATCTTTAAATTGATCTGTTAACAATCCTCTGTAGTCTAATGTCCAGAATGCATTGTTTGCTTCTTCTTCAGTTAGACCTTCAAGGACCATTGTGTCACGCATTTGATCTGCGATTCCGATACCAGCTGATCCAGCTCCGAAAATAACAACACGGTGATCTTTCAATTGAGTACCAGTTTTCTTGACAGCTGCAAGAACACCCGCTAAAGTAATGGCACCAGTACCTTGAATATCATCATTGAATGTTAAGATGTTATCGTTGTATTTTTTCATGATGTTACGCGCATTTTTATTGCCAAGGTCTTCCCAGTGAAGCAATGCTTTCGGGAAGAATTTAAGTGCTGCTTTCACATAAGCATCAATGAATTCTTCGTATTTTTCACCTTGTACACGTTTGTGGTGGTTCCCGATGTATAATGGATCATTCAATAATTTCTCATTGTTTGTTCCAACATCTAATACAACTGGAATGACGCGGCTAGGATCAATACCTGCTGCTGCCGTATAAACAGCTAATTTACCGATTGCGATGTTGATACCACCAACACCCCAGTCACCAATTCCAAGAATACTCTCAGAGTCAGTTGCAACGATGAGATCAATATCTCCAGCAGTTGCGTGCAAGTTTTCAAATGCTTTCTCGATTCCATCAATGTCGTCAATTGAAAGATAGACACCATGAGGTCTTCTGTATTCATGGCTGTATTCTTGAATCGCTTCACCAACAGTTGGTGTGTAAACAACTGGAAGCATTTCGCGAAGCTTTTCTGTTAGAAGCTTGTAGAACAATACTTCGTTACGGTTTTGCAAATCACTTAAGTATACGTTTTGACGAAGACGATCTGGCTGCGCTAGAAATTGCTTGTACGCTCTCTCTGCTTGCTGCTCTAAAGTAAGAACCGTTGGAGGAAGTAATCCTTCTAGTCCAAGCTCTTGTCTTTCTTCTTCAGAGAAAGCAACGCCTTTGTTCAACGTTGGAATCGATAATACATCTTTACCTGTCAAAGTGGTTTCGAGGTACCCTTCTTTTGTTTTCTTCACGTTGTTCATCAAAAACTACCCTCTTTCTAAAATATAAATAAAGTGAACTATTAATCCAAAGAACGATTAAGGAGAAAAATCCTTAATCAAAAAAATTATGACAAGAAATCGAACTTTTCGTTTAAATGCTTTACACTACAGTTAGTCATTTTATGCCTGCTTATACCAAAACGCAAGCGTTGAAAATTAGATAATTTAATCGTAGTGTTATTTAATTTATTTAAGTACAAATGATGGGTGTTCAGCCAAAATCTCTTAAAACGAAACACAGCGGCATTTGCTATTTTTTAATTGTCAAGTGTTGTACCAACATCAAGTTTTGGTACTTCATGGTGATGTCTGCATCGTGCTTCATATGATTCCTGCGCACCTACTAAAATAATAGGATCATCATAGGATGCGGGTTTACCGTCGATCAAGCGTTGTGTTCTACTCGCTGGGGAGCCGCATACCGAACAAACTGCTTGAAGTTTTGTTACAAGCTCTGCACATGCCATTAAATGCGGAACAACACCAAATGGCTCTCCTCTGAAGTCTTGATCCAGGCCTGCAACAATGACTCGGTAGCCTTGGTCAGCCAATTGAGTGACAATATCAATGATTGTCTCATCAAAAAATTGCACCTCATCTATGCCAATGACATCGGTTCTTTCTGATATGTGCGTTATTATGTCTTTTGGTGAGGCTACTGCAATCCCATCTAATGATGAACCGTTATGTGACACAACTGAGCTTGTACTATATCGGTTATCAATCGCTGGTTTGAATATTTTTACTTCTTGTTTGGCAAAGGTGGCCCTTTTGGCTCTCCGAATCAATTCTTCCGACTTTCCAGAAAACATACTACCGCAGATGACTTCAAGCCAACCGCTTTGTTTCATCACATACATAAAGTCTTCTCCCCCGTTTTAAAGTTCCATCAATACACGTAAAAAAACAGGCAAGAACGGATTCCTGCCTGTTTATTGTATCTATTATTACTTAAGACCGTATTTTTTGTTAAAGCGGTCAACACGTCCATCAGCAGAAGCGAATTTTTGACGGCCTGTATAGAAAGGATGGCACTCAGAGCAAATCTCGATGCGAATCTCTTCTTTTACTGATCCAGTTTCAAACTCATTTCCACAAGCGCATTTGACTGTAGCTTTTTTGTAGTTAGGATGAATTCCTGTTTTCATCTACTGTCATCTCCTTCCGCCCTGAATCCAATTCGGAAACAGAGTTAATATCTCAGAAATAAATTTCTGAAACGCACATGATAAAATTATAACAGTGTGAGTCTATGATTGCAAATGTATTTTTTCAGGAAACTATCTTCTTGATGCAGACATATTGGCTTGTTTCCATTCTTGCGTTAAAATATCGAAAAATTCTTGGTTTGTCTTTGTTTTTCTCATTTTGCGCATGAACTTCTCAGCAAAGTCAGGTGTATCTGACATCGATTTTCTCATCGCCCATAGACGATCAAGATGCTCTTTTGGCACAAGCAGTTCTTCTTTTCTCGTACCAGAACGGCGAATGTCGATCGCTGGGAAAATTCTTCTTTCAGCCAAAGCGCGGTCCAAATGAAGCTCCATGTTCCCAGTTCCTTTAAACTCCTCATAAATCACATCATCCATACGTGATCCTGTATCAACAAGCGCAGTGGCTAAAATTGTCAAGCTTCCGCCTTCTTCAATGTTACGCGCAGCACCAAAGAAGCGTTTCGGACGGTGGAAAGCAGCTGGATCAATACCGCCAGAAAGTGTTCGGCCGCTTGGCGGGATCACAAGGTTGTATGCACGAGCAAGTCTTGTGATGCTGTCCATTAAGATAATAACGTCTTTTTTATGTTCAACAAGACGCATCGCACGTTCTAACACAAGCTCTGCTACTTTAATGTGGTTTTCTGGTACTTCGTCAAAGGTTGAGCTAACAACATCCCCTGCAACAGAACGTTCGATGTCTGTTACTTCCTCTGGACGCTCGTCAATTAAAAGGACAATCAGCTCTGCCTCTGGGTGATTTTCAGAGATGCTGTTGGCAATTTCTTTGAGCAGGATCGTTTTCCCAGCCTTAGGCGGTGCAACGATTAAACCACGCTGTCCAAAACCAACTGGCGCCATCATGTCCATAATTCTAGTAGACAGGTGGTTAGGCTGTGTTTCAAGAATCATTTGGCGATCAGGAAATAGCGGTGTGAGTGCAGGAAAGTGAACACGTTCCTTTGCTGACTCTGGATCGTCCCCATTTACCGCTTCTACATGAAGGAGGCCATAGTAGCGTTCATTCTCTTTTGGAGGTCGTACCTTTCCAGACACTTTATCTCCATTTCGTAAATCAAATCGTCTGATTTGTGAAGCAGAAATATAAATGTCTTCTGAGCTTGGAGAGTAGTTAATCGGTCTTAAGAAACCAAATCCCTCAGACTGAATAATTTCAAGAACCCCTTCCATAAATAAGAGATCCTCTTGCTCAGCGTTCGCCTTTAAGATGGCAAAAATTAATTCTTTTTTTGTTAGTTTGCTGTAATAAGAGATTTTGTATCGTTTTGCTAACTCATACAGCTCTTTTAATTTCATATTTTCCAAAGATGAAATCGAAACATCTTTCAATATGGACACCACACTTTTCTAGTCAATGTATTTCATTACAAATGCATGACCATTGTATTTGATTAGCTTTTAATTCCGTTGTTGTTGGAATGACCTCGTTCTCATGGTAACGCTCCCACTCGTTTTATCGTGAAGGATAGGAACAATGTGAAATAGAGCTTTTTTAACATAGAGAAGGATAATGAGTATATCGTCATGATGCGGCAGTATTTAAACTTGTTGAAGCTTAAAAAGAAGTAAATTCGCAGAAAATTTCGCAGCACTCTTTAGTTTTACCTCATTTGCAGAGAATATTCAACTTTAAAAAGAAAATGATATACATTTGACACCTATATGAAAAGCGGGTAATGAATACCCGCTTTCATATTACGGACGAATAACAAGATTCGGTTTTTTCTTTAAGCTGTGTCTGCCGTCTACAAAACGAACAGTACCTGATTTCGCACGCATGACAACACTATGTGTTGTGCCAACAGAGCCTTTGAATTGAACACCTTTCAGTAACTCGCCGTCCGTTACACCTGTCGCTGCAAAAATGGCGTCATCTCCTTTTACGAGATCTTCCATTCTGAGGACTTTTCCAACATCCAGTCCCATTCTCTCACAGCGTCTCAGTTCTTCTTCACTTTGAGGAAGAAGCTTACCATGGATTTCACCACCAAGTGCCTTTAACGCAACAGCAGAAAGTACACCCTCAGGCGCTCCGCCTGAACCAAATAGAATATCAACACCTGTATGATCAAATGCTGTATTAATGGCTCCTGCAACGTCACCATCATCGATCAGTTTAATTCTTGCTCCTGCTTCTCTCAGTTCAGCAATAATTTTTTCATGTCGATCTCTGTTTAAAATCGTCGCAACAACATCTTCAATATCTTTGTTTTTCGCTTTTGCAACAGCGCGAAGATTATCAATGACAGGCGCTTCAATGTCGATGCAGCCTACCGCTTCTGGACCTACTGCAATCTTATCCATGTACATATCAGGTGCATTTAGCAGGTTGCCATGGTCTGCAACCGCAATGACAGCTAACGCATTCCAGCCGCCGCTTGCTACAATGTTTGTTCCTTCTAATGGGTCAACAGCGACATCCACACGAGGTCCATATCCGTTCCCAAGCTTTTCCCCGATATAAAGCATTGGTGCTTCGTCCATTTCTCCCTCGCCAATAACCACTGTTCCCTTCATTGGGATGGTGTCAAATACATCACGCATTGCACTTGTTGCAGCATCATCCGCCTCGTCTTTTAATCCTCTTCCCATCCAACGAGCAGATTTTAATGCGGCTGCTTCTGTCACCCGTACTAGTTCCATCGATAAACTTCTTTCCATTTTTGTCCAAATCTCCTCTCACAGTCAAAGCCTTATGAATTTTGAAGTTCTTCTATTTCTTGGTCATTCAGCTTTTCACGCCAGATGGTTGCACCCAAGCCTTCAAGCTTCTCCTCAAGCAAACTATATCCTCTGTCTATATGTTCAAGCCCTGTGATTTCGGTCACACCGTCTGCCATTAATCCTGCGACAACGAGACATGCGCCTGCACGCAGATCACTTGCTTTCACCTTTGCTCCTTGAAGCTGTGTTTGTCCGGTAATAATAGCAGATCTTCCTTCGACCTTCATATTTGCACCCATTCGACGCAATTCGTCAATGTGCTTAAAGCGGGCTGAGTAGATCGTATCTGTGACGACACTCGTGCCTTTCGCTTTTGTTAACAGCGCTGTCATCGGCTGCTGAAGGTCAGTCGGAAAGCCTGGATACACAAGGGTTTTAATATCGACAGGCTTGAGTCCTTCGTTTCTGCCAACGATCAGCATTTGATCGTTGCTCGTTTCAATGGTGAACCCCATTTCTCTAAGTTTCGCCGTAATTGATTCTAAATGAGTTGGGATCACATTATCAAGTACAACTTCATCTCCCATCGCTGCACCAGCAATTAAAAATGTTCCTGCTTCTATGCGGTCAGGGATGATCGAATGCTTACAGCCATGAAGCGATTCTACACCTTCGATTCGAATGACATCAGTGCCCGCACCCTTGATTTTTGCGCCCATGCTTGCAAGCAGTGTCGCTACATCAATAATTTCGGGTTCCTTTGCGGCATTTTCAATCACCGTTTTTCCTTCAGCCAGTACGGCTGCCAGCATGATGTTGATGGTCGCACCTACACTGACAACATCAAGGTAAATCCGAGCACCGACTAATTTTTCAGCGCGCAAATAAATCGCACCTTGCTCGTTTGTCACCTCGGCTCCAAGTGCTTCAAAGCCTTTGATGTGCTGATCAATCGGCCTTGGTCCTAAGTGACATCCTCCTGGCAGTCCGATGACAGCCTGCTTGAATCTGCCCAGCATGGCTCCCATTAAATAATAGGATGCACGCAGTTTCTTCACTTTCCCATTAGGAAGCGGCATACTGATCATGGAAACAGGATTGACAACCATTTCACCTTTTTCAAAAGTGACCTTTCCGCCAATTTCTTCTAACAGATCTCGTAATGTGTCAATATCTGAGATATGCGGAAGGCCCTCAATGGTGACTGGAGAATTAGCGAGAATCGTGGCAGGAATCAGTGCCACAGCACTATTTTTCGCACCACTAATATGTACGGTCCCGCGCAAGGGGTCACCGCCGGCAATGTTTAACTTTTCCATATTTGTCTCCCTTCTTAAAGAAGATCACTGTTGGAGTTATACTGTTTGTGGATGTCGCGCTTTAAAAGGTCTTGTCCAAAATTTAGCCAATATCAAGAGAAAGAATACAGGTTAAACGAAATTTGTCGGAAGAAAAATAATCGAAGCTTTGCGAGGCTGTGATGTTCTCTTCTTTGCACAAAACATTTCTTAGCGTTTATAAGGAAAACTGCGGCAAACGGGAGACGATCCCGCCTGCCACAATCACTTATTTATTCCAGTCTGCTAAAAATTGCTCAATGCCTGCATCCGTTAATGGGTGTTTTGTCAGCTGCTTGATGACTTTCAGCGGCATTGTGCCGATATGAGCGCCTCTAAGTGCAGCTTCTGTCACATGCTGCGGGTGACGAATGGATGCAGCAATGATTTGTGTATCTAAACCATGAACATCAAAAATGGTTTTCACTTCGCTGATGAGATCAAGACCATTGTGGCCAATGTCATCTAAGCGGCCGAGGAATGGGGACACATACGTCGCACCAGCTCTAGCTGCAAGAAGTGCCTGGTTTGCATTAAAAATCAATGTGACGTTTGTTTTAATTCCAAGGTCCGTTAACGCTTTGACAGCTTTAAGGCCATCTGTTGTCATTGGAACTTTGACAGTGATATTTGGTGCGATGGCAGCAAGCTCTTTTCCTTCTTCAATCATTTCCTCTGCCTTTAGAGAAATGACTTCTGCACTGACAGAACCTGATACAACGTCAGTGATTTCGCGAAGGCGGTCGTGGAATGATACGTCCTTTTCTTTCGCTACTAAACTAGGGTTTGTTGTAACGCCTGCTAAAATGCCAAGCTCGTGCGCCTCTTTGATGTCTTCAATATTTGCTGTATCTACGAAAAATAACATAACTGTGCCACTCTCCTATCAATAAATTGTCTGAAATGTAAATTTGATTGCGCTTTCTCAAGATATGGAGAAAACCGCCTGTGACTCAGGCGGCTTTCGGTTCTCATCAAATTATGCTTGGTTAGAAGAACCAAATTCGCGCATTTTGCCGATAACAGTCGCTTTAATTGCGTCACGAGCTGGTCCAAGATATTTACGTGGATCATACTCTTCTGTTTTCGCAGCAAGTGTTTCGCGAACTGCTTTCGCAGAAGCAATTTGGTTTTCAGTGTTTACATTGATTTTTGCTGTACCAAGTGAAATTGCACGCTTGATATCAGCAGTTGGGATACCTGTTCCGCCGTGAAGAACAAGTGGAAGACCTGTCGTTTTACCAATTTCTTCCATTTCAGCGAAACCAAGGTTTGGTTCACCTTTGTATGGACCATGAACTGAACCTAATGCAGGTGCAAGGCAGTCAATACCAGTGCGTTCTACAAGCTCTTGGCACTCTTTTGGATCAGCATAAATAACGCCTTCAGCGATGACGTCGTCTTCTTGCCCACCAACAGTTCCAAGTTCAGCTTCTACTGAAATACCGTGGAAATGTGCAAGCTCAACTACTTTTGCAGTTGTTTCCACATTCTCATCGAATGGGTGGTGAGAAGCATCGATCATGACAGAAGTAAATCCTGCATGAATGGCTTTTGCACAAGATTCAAAGCTTGAACCGTGATCTAAATGAATCGCAACAGGAACTGTTACATTATATTCTTCGATTAACGCTTTAACCATTGCGACAACTGTTTTGAAGCCGCCCATGTAGCGTCCTGCTCCTTCAGATACTCCTAAGATAACAGGAGATTTCTCTTCTTCAGCAGCTTGTAAAATCGCTTGCGTGAATTCTAAGTTATTTAAGTTAAACTGTCCAACAGCGTAACCTTTTTCCTTTGCGTCTTTCAACATTTCTGTCATTGAAACTAAAGGCATGATGAAAAATCCTCCCTATGTAGCTAATTTGCTTGCTAAAAAAAGCTCTCCACCCTAGCATGACCAGAATTCCTCGCCATATGTAAACTTTCAAAGTCAGATCGCTTTCTTCTTCTTTTCTAGAATACCAATTATTCGACAAAACAGCAACAGAATGACTCGATTCAATCATTTCCATCTAGCCATTTGTTTCAAGCGGCAGGTATGCTTTGACAGCATCTCGGATTTCATCAATATCAAAGGGTTTAGCGAAGTGTGTCAATGCACCGAGCTCTTTGGATTCTTGGATCATATCTAATTCGCCATAGGCTGTCATAATGATGACGCGGATATCTTCATCAATTAATTTCATCCGTTTTAAAATTTCAATACCATCCATTCCGGGAATTTTCATATCAAGCAGGACAAGATTTGGTCTATGGTTTTTCACAATATCTAATGCCTGAAGTCCATTGGCAGCTTGAAAGGTTTGATAGCCTTCTTTATGAAACACTTCATTCAATAATATTCTTATACCGTACTGATCATCGACAATTAAAATTTTCTCATTCATCTGTTACACCCCATTGCTTTCATTTTTCGCCATAAAAAGAGCAGTTGTTAAATAATTCTGTTTGATTTTCACATTTCCTTTAATTATAATAGTTTACTTTACGACATTTTCTGAGCATTTTTCCTAATATTCTCTTTATATTCTATTATAAAATGATCTGACCGAAGGAGGAAATGAGTCTTGTTAAAAATTTTTACGACCCAGTTATCAGGTATTTTTTCACGTATTGGAGAAAAGCAGACTGAAGCGATTGAGGACGGTGCACGCCTTCTTGCACAGGCCGTGGTCAGTGGACATGCGGTATATTTTCATGGAAAAAATGAATTGGCTGCTGTCGCCCTGGAGGCATCTGAAAGCAAGGAGCCATTTCCAGGTGCAAAAGTTTTGCCGCTCGATCAAAAGGAGCGCAGCTTACTTCATCCAAGTGACAGGGTGCTGTTATTTTATTCAGATCCAGAAGATCAGGAGATTCAATCACTTGTAAAAGATCTGCACGAACAAGGAACACCCGTTGTAGGCGTCGGGCCAGCACAAAAGGAGCCGTCAATGATTGAAGAGCATTGTGATGTCCACATTGATTTCCAGCTCAAAAAACCGCTTGTTCCCGCTGAAGATGGAACAAGGTTTGGTTATCCTGCTTTAATGACCTGCTTATATGTCTACCACGCTCTATCGTTTACTGTGAAAGAAATCGTAGAGGAATATGAATAAAAAAACTGCCGAGAAGATGATATTCTCGGCAGTTTTTTGTTTTATTTTGATTCAGATGCTTGAAGTGAAGCACCAACGAAATCTCTAAATAATGGCTGTGGTCTTGTCGGTCTTGAAATGAATTCTGGGTGGAACTGAGAAGCTAGGAACCATGGGTGATCCTTTAACTCAATAATTTCAACAAGACGTCCGTCTGGGCTTGTACCAGAGAAGACAAAGCCTGCTGCTTCCATTTGCTGTCTGAATTCGTTATTAAACTCATAGCGATGACGGTGGCGTTCGTAGACCACTTCGTCATTGTATGCGGCATATGCTTTTGAGTCTTCGTTTAATTTACAAGGGTATAGACCAAGACGAAGTGTTCCGCCTAGATCATCTACATCCTTCTGTTCTGGAAGAAGGTCAATGATTGGGAATGCTGTTTCCGGATCAATTTCCGCTGAATGAGCTCCCTCAAGGCCTAGTACGTTTCTCGCATATTCGATAGATGCAACTTGCATTCCCAGGCAGATTCCGAAGAATGGCACTTTGTTTTCACGAGCATATTGTGTGGCAATGATTTTCCCTTCTACTCCGCGGTCGCCGAAGCCTCCAGGAACAATAATGCCGTCTACATCTTGAGTGAAATCAGCGATATTCTCTGCTGTCACTTCTTCTGCATTGATCCATTTGATTTGAACATCTGCATCGAATGCATAGCCTGCATGACGAAGAGATTCAACAACTGAAATATAAGCATCTTGCAGCTCAACATATTTCCCAACAAGACCAATTGTGACTTGTTTTGAAAGATTTTGCACTTTATCGACAAGTGCTGTCCACTCCGTCATATCCGCATCTTGGCAGTCAAGTTTCATATGTTCACATACTAGCTTGTCTAGTCCTTGTTTTTGTAAATCAAGCGGAATGGAGTAAAGCGTGTCTGCATCCTGACATTCGATTACAGCTTTTGTATCAATATCACAGAATAGCGCAATTTTGTCCTTCATGTCTTGTGCCAATGGCATTTCAGTTCTGACCACAATGACGTTTGGCTGAATACCAAGGCTGCGAAGTTCTTTTACACTATGCTGTGTTGGTTTTGTTTTTAATTCACCAGCTGCACGGATGTAAGGAACGAGGGTACAATGAATGTACATCACGTTTTCACGGCCGATGTCACTCTTCATTTGACGAATCGCTTCAAGGAATGGAAGGGATTCGATGTCTCCTACTGTTCCACCGATTTCTGTAATGACCACATCTGCACCCGTTTCTTTTCCGGCACGGTACACGCGGTCTTTGATTTCATTTGTAATGTGGGGAATCACCTGTACTGTTCCGCCTAAGTAGTCGCCGCGGCGCTCTTTCTTCAAAACAGTAGAGTAGATTTTACCCGTTGTCACGTTACTGTACTTATTTAAGTTAATGTCAATGAAACGTTCGTAGTGACCTAAGTCAAGGTCTGTTTCAGCACCGTCATCTGTGACAAATACCTCACCGTGCTGGTATGGGCTCATTGTCCCTGGGTCTACGTTGATGTATGGATCGAATTTTTGAATGGTGACATCCATTCCTCTATTTTTTAGAAGGCGGCCTAACGACGCAGCCGTAATCCCTTTCCCAAGTGAGGAAACAACTCCTCCTGTTACAAAAATATACTTTGTCATTCGTATGCTCCTCTCTTTTTTTACCCTTGCATGACTAGACATGCACAGCTTCATCCTTTTTAGAGTGTATCCCTAAATCTCTTGAAAAATAAGAAAGCTCCCTTTCAAATAAATGAAAGGGAGCGTAAATGAACGTATCTTTACGTACTCTTTTTTAGAGAGCCCAAAATACATACTACATAGTTCGCTCTCGAAAGTCAAGACGGTTTTGTCCTGTTTTGAGGACCGATTTGAGAGGGTTATTTGTCTTCCTCTTCATCGTCTAAATCGTCTTCATCGATTTCCGTTAAGCCGTCATCATCTTCATCATCATCTTCGTCGAAGTCTTCAATTTCTTCGTCAATTTCTTCATCATCATCTAGGTCAAGATCATCGTCATCTTCAACAAGATCAAGGTCTTCTTCAAGCTCGTCGATTTCATCTTCCTCTTCGATCTCATCGAAGTCTTCTTCAACGACAGCTGCTTTTGATTTTTTCTTTTTCGCTTTTGTTTTCACAGCTGGCTGAACTTCTTCTTCGATTTGATCAACTGGATACCAGCTGCGAAGTCCCCATCTCTGATCACCTAACGAAATAAAGCGGCCATCTATATTTAAGTCTGTATAAAATTGAGCAAGTCGATCATCAAGATCAGATTTTTGTATTCCTTGCAAACGGACAATTTCATCTATTAACTCGGAAAACGTAATGGGTGTTTTGCTGTCTCTGAAAATTTCATATGCAAGTTCAACTAAAGACATTTGTTTGAGCTGTTCCTGTGAGTATTCTTTCAAACTCAAGGTCAGACACTCCCTTTCTATTACATGTATGTATCCATTTATCAGTGAAATAATAAGTATTTATACCTTATTCTTACGACAAACCATACCTCTCATTATAAACAAATTAGGGGAGTTTATGCCACCTTTATCGATGTTAATTTTTGATTTTTTCTCGTAGGGAGTTTGTTAAAGCCAATCTTTTGTAACGAATTGGACTTGTTCTTATGTGGTGTACACATTTTATGTGCTTTTTTGTCTTTCTTTTTGATGAAATCACTGAACTAGGATTTATTTCAAATTTGGATATGTTGAATGAACGATATGACGACAGGTATGGTAAATAAAGTACCTGCAGACGTTAGCACAATTAATTTTCTGCGGCTGTTTTCTTTCTCCTCTTCCTTTGAAGATTTTGAAAGCTCGGTGTAAACCATCATCCAAATAACTAGAGTTACTAATGCTAAGATGGCCATCATCATTACCTCCATATTTATTTTTTCCAATTTTAACATAATGCCATGATCATATGGATCAATATTGGAAATCGCCTCAAATTTGAAAACTGAATGAAACAAAACCAAAACAGACCACCTCACATTTAGGTGGTCTTTGCTTGTTCTCTACATATCTAGCAATTTCCGCGAGATGACCAGACGCTGGATTTCCTGTGTTCCTTCATAAATTTGAGTGATTTTCGCATCACGCATGTATCGTTCGACTGGGTAATCCTTTGTGTATCCGTACCCGCCGAAGATTTGAACCGCTTCTGTTGTTACCTTCATGGCTGTATCACCAGCAAAGAGCTTGGACATGGCTGATTCCTTTCCATACGGCAGCCCTTTCGTTTCGAGCCATGCTGCCTGATAGGTGAGCAGCCTTGATGCTTCAATCGCTGTTGCCATATCGGCCAGCTTAAAGGCGATCCCCTGCTGCTGAATGATTGGTTTGCCAAATTGTTTACGCTCCTTGGCATACTGAACTGCCGCATCAAGAGCGCCTTGTGCAATCCCAACAGCCTGTGCAGCAATGCCGTTTCTACCGCCATCGAGCGTCATCATGGCTATTTTAAATCCTTCTCCCTCTTGACCAAGCCGGTTTCTTTCATGAATTCGGCAATCTTCAAATCGAATTTCAGTCGTTGGCGATGAACGTATCCCGAGCTTGCTTTCCTTTTTGCCAACCGAGAAGCCTGGTGTGTCCTTTTCGACAATAAAAGCGGTCGTATTTCGAGATGCAGTTTCTTGGTCTGTCACGGCAAACACAATATAATAATCTGCAATGCCTCCATTTGTAATAAAGATTTTCGCACCGTTCAGGACGTAATCACTGCCTGCCTTTACAGCCGTTGTCTTCATTCCACCGGCATCTGAACCAGAACCGCTCTCAGTAAGAGCATATGCTCCTATCTTCCGCCCTTCTGCAAGCGGCTTTAAATAGGTCTCCTTTTGTTCATCTGATCCGAATGTATAGATTGGCCATGAGGCGAGAGATGTATGAGCGGACAAGGTGACACCTGTAGATGCGCACACTCTTGAAAGCTCCTCAACTGCTATGACGTAGGCTAAATAGTCACTGCCAATTCCGCCTGCCTCCTCCGGCCAAGGGATACCCGTTAAACCGAGCTCCGCCATTTTGTGAAAAATAGTTGGATCATATGTCTCTGTTTCGTCTCGCTCTGCTGCTGTTGGCTCCACTTCATTTTTCGCAAAGTCTCTCACCATTTTTTGAATCATTTCATGTTCGTCACTTAATTGGAACTGCATCACGAGCCACCTCATTTCATATTAGCTGTTTACAAATGACCAGCCTCTGAATTTCACTTGTTCCTTCATAGATTTCACAAATTTTCGCATCACGAAAGTAACGTTCTGCCTGATAACGATTCGTATAACCATCTATGCCTAGCAAATGAATCGCTTCTGTACTGATCTCAACCGCCGTTTTTGACGCAAATAGCTTTGCCATTGATGCTTCCTTTGTGACTGGACGATTCGCCTCTTTGTAAGAAGCGGCTTGATAGACGAGCAGCTTGGCCGCCTCAAGCTTCGCCGCCAAATCGCCCAGTCGAATGGTCGTTTCAAGACCTGCTGGATGCTGCTTTAAATAGGTCACTGCCTCGGTTAATGCGGCTTCTGCAATGCCAAGGCTTTGTGCCGCGATTCCGATTCTCCCCGCATTTAAGCTGGACATGGCAATTTGAAAGCCCTCTCCTTCTGCACCGAGCAGCTGATCTTTTGGAATCCGCACGCCATCAAAATGAAGCGTGACTGTTTTTGAACCGTGCAGTCCCATCTTTTTCTCATCTTTTCCAATCGTAAATCCCGGCGTATCTTTCTCAACAATGAACGCCGATATATTTTTTCTCGCAGAAGTCGGGTCTGTTACTGCAAAGACAAGATACAGTTCCGCTTTTCCGCCGCTTGTGATAAAGATTTTTGTCCCATTTAACACATACTCGCCGCCCTCCCGCTCTGCTCTTAACTGAATACTGGAGGCATCTGATCCAGCCTTCGGTTCAGTCAGGCAAAAGGCTCCAAGCTTCTGCCCAGATGCAAGCAGCGGGACATAGGATTCTTTTTGTTCCTTTGTTCCAAAAGTCAAAATAGGCATTGTCACAACAGATGTATGAACGGATACAATGACACCGATGGCCGCACTCACTTTCGATAATTCATGAATCGTGATGATATACGTTGTAAAATCTGCTCCTGCACCTTGATACGAAGCTGGTATCGGAATCCCTAGAAAGCCTTGCCGTCCCATTTCACCTAAGAGGGCACGCGGGAAATGGCCTTGTTCCATGGCTTCCACTTCGGGGAACACACGCTGGCGTGCAAATTCTGCTGTCTGTTCTTTCCAGAGACGCTGTTTATCTGTAAGCAATACATCCATCTTGACTCCCCCTATGAGTGGTCGTGGTATGTGTAAAAACCTCTCTTTGTCTTTTTGCCCAGCCAGCCTGCATTCACGTATTTTTTCAAAAGAGGACAAGGTCGGTATTTGCTGTCTCCAAGGCCCTCGTGAAGGGTATTCATAATAAATAGACATGTATCTAGTCCGATGAAATCAGCTAGACGAAGCGGCCCCATAGGGTGATTCATCCCAAGCGTCATGACACCATCAATGCTTTCCGCATCTGCTACGCCTTCATAAAGGGTGTAAATGGCCTCATTGATCATTGGCATCAATATGCGATTTGATACAAACCCCGGGAAGTCCTCTACTTCTATTGGGGTTTTATTTAAAGTCTTCGCCGTTTCACAAACAACTCGATACGTGTCATCACTTGTTTGCAGCGCTCGAATGACCTCAACGAGTTTCATAACAGGAACCGGATTCATAAAATGCATGCCTATCACTTTCTCCGGCCTGCTCGTCACAGCCGCTAATTCTGTGATGGACAAGGAAGACGTGTTTGTCGCAAATATCGTCTGCTGCTCTGCAAATTGATCGAGGGTTTCAAAGATTTGTTTTTTCACACTCATTTGTTCAGATGCAGCTTCAATCACTAAATGAGCCTGCTGAACGTCTTTTAAATCTGTGGAAACGGCAAGCCGCTGCGTGATATCTCGGACTGCCTGATGTGGTAGTTTTCCTTTTTCTGCCCGCTTCGTCAGTTGTTTGGTCATGGAGGAAATAGCTCGATGAATCTGCTGTTCTGCGGCATCATGGAGCAGGACTGTATAGCCTGACTGTGCAAACACTTGAGCAATGCCTGAGCCCATTTGACCAGCTCCAACGACCATAACGGTCTCTTCTGTACTCATGACAATAAACGCCTCCCTTTTAGTCTACCTTTATCATGATGGCATCTCCTTGACCGCCTCCACTGCAGATCGCCGCAATGCCAATGCCTCCGCCTCTGTGTCTTAATGCATGAACCAATGTCAATATCACACGTGTTCCGCTTGCCCCAATCGGATGGCCCAGTGCGACCGCCCCTCCGTTGATATTCAATTTCCGCCGGTCGAGCCCAGTTATTTTTTCACATGCAAGAGCCACAGCTGCAAAAGCCTCATTGATTTCAAACAAATCGATATCCTCTAAACGCTTTCCTGTTTTCTTTAAAAGCTTCTCGATTGCAAAGGCTGGTGTTTTCGGGAAATCCTTCGCCTCTAAGGCAACCTGAGTATGACCAAGCATGACAGCCATTGGCTTTACGTCATGCTGCACAGCATAAGTGTCTTTCATTAAAAGAAGCGCACTTGCTCCATCATTGACACCTGGTGCATTACCAGCGGTGATGGTGCCCGTTTGATCAAAAACAGGCATGAGCTTTGACAGCCGTTCATATGACGTATCACGCCGCAGAGATTCATCTTCTGTGATGAGTCGTTCTCCCGTTTTTGTCTTGACTGGGACGGATGTGATTTCATGTTGAAAAAAACCGTTTTTCTGCGCTTCAATAGCTCGTTCATGACTTCTGAGTGCCCACAGGTCTTGCTCTTCTCGCGTGATGTTAAGTTCCTTTGCAGCCATGCTCCCATATCCACCCATATGAACGCCTGTAAATGAACAGGTTAATCCATCTAACATCATCGCATCTTGAACTGCACCATCACCCATTTTGTAGCCCCATCTGGCTTTTTTCAGCAAATAAGGAGCGTGAGACATGGATTCCATACCACCCGCTACGATGACCTCAGCATCTCCTGCTCGAATGATTTGATCTGCTGCGGTCACACTGCGCATGCCTGATGCACAGACTTTATTGATGGTTTGTGTTGGTACAGACCATGGAAGATCAGCATATCTTGCAGCCTGTCTTGAAGGAATCTGACCTTGCCCTCCTTGCAACACACTTCCCATAATGACCTCATCTACTTCATGCGATCCAGATACACTTTCTAGTGCAGCCTTGATCGCTATACCGCCTAGTTCTGCGGCAGTCAAACTACTGAGCGCTCCGCCCAATTTTCCAAATGGTGTTCTTGCTCCAGATACAATGACTGTCGTACTCATGTATGTTCCCTCCCTGTTTGTTACCGCTTACATATCAATTAGGCAACTGATGGGACAGCGCCATATATAAGCCGATGAATATCCTATTCATCGGCCTGTCTTGTTTACGACACCTGCTTTCCTGCCTCACCAAACACTGATTTTTCAAGAAGTTCTGCGACGTCAAATGTGCCAATTTGGTCCTCTACTTCCTTCGCCTTCGTTCCATCTCCCAGCATCGTTAAGCAATAAGGACATCCTGAGCTGATGATGGATGGCTGCACCTGTAACGCCTGCTCCGTTCGTGCAGTGTTAATCCGTGTACCTGTCTCTTCTTCCATCCACATTAAGCCCCCGCCTGCTCCGCAGCACATACCGGTTTCACGATGGCGCTCCATTTCCTTCAGCGTCACACCAGGAATGGCTTTTAAAATGTCTCTTGGCGGGTCATACACCTCGTTATATCTGCCTAGGTAGCAAGAGTCGTGGAAGGTAATTACCTCGTTCACTTCATGTACAGGCGTTATTTTCCCTTCTTTCACCAGCTCTGCCAGTAACTCTGTATGATGGTACACTTCTGCCTCAAGCCCGAAGTCTGGATACTCATTTTTAAATAAGTTATAGGCGTGCGGATCAATTGTGACGATCTTTTTGACACCGTTTTTCTGAAATTCTTCAATGTTCTTTGCGGCAAGCTCTTGGAATAAAAATTCGTTTCCGAGTCTTCTTGGTGTATCTCCTGAGTTTTTCTCTTTATTGCCCAGGATGGCAAAGGATACCCCTGCTTCGTTAAGAAGCTTTGCAAAGGCAAGCGCAATTTTTTGGCTGCGATTGTCATATGCCCCCATTGAACCAACCCAGAATAAATAATCAAAGGGTTGCTCTGCTTTTTTCAGCTCTTTCACTGTTGGCACATGCACATCTTCTCTCAGTTCTCGCCAATTTTCTCTTTCTTTTCGGTTCAACCCCCACGGGTTCCCTTGGCGCTCAATGCTTGTCATGGCACGCTGTGCATCCGCATCCATTTTTCCTTCGGTCAGCACAAGATATCTGCGCATATCAATAATCTTATCAACATGTTCATTCATGACAGGGCATTGGTCTTCACAGTTTCGGCATGTCGTACATGCCCAAATTTCTTCTTCTGTAATGACTTCGCCAATAAGAGAAGAATGATATATAGAGCTTGCGGCCGATTCTTCTGCACCTGCTCCTCTCGCCTGCAGCGCCAGCTGGTTTCCTGTTGTCTGCTTGAAGGCAAGCTGCGGGACCCAAGGTGTCTTCGATGTAATAGCAGCCCCTTTATTCGTTAAATGATCTCTTAGCCTTAAAATCAAATCCATTGGAGACAGCATCTTCCCTGTCCCTGTTGCTGGGCACATATTCGTGCAGCGCCCGCATTCCACACAGGCGTAAAGGTCGATCAGCTGTGACTGACGGAAGTCTTCAATTTTTCCCACACCGAAGGTCTCTTGTGTCTCATCTTCAAAATCGATTTTTTGCAGCTTTCCTGGCGGATCTAATCTGCTGACAAATACATTCACCGGCCCTGCAATCAGATGAGCGTGCTTTGACTGCGGAACATAGACTAAGAATGTCAGCAAAATAAGAAGATGCACCCACCATGCGGCATAAAAAACAATCGTAGCGGCAAGAGGTGATATTCCGCCCAGCAAGAAAGCAATACCAGAAGCAATTGGCTCTGATAGCGATAGAGAGTGTCCATGCCAGATGATGTTCATGCCGTTTCCTAGTAAGACTGTCAGCATCAAGCCGCCAATAAATAAAAGGACGAGACCTGATTTGAAGCCTCGTTTTAAACGGACAAGCTTCTCCACATATCTTCTATGAAAAGCCCATACAACAGCCACTAAAATGAGAAGTGTGACCACCTCTTGGAAAAAGGTAAAGACGCCGTACAGCGGTCCTAAAGGAAGCCCGCTGTCTGGAATCAGTCCCTTCAAAATAAAATCAAGCGCTCCGAACTGTACAAGGATAAATCCGTAGAAAAACAGCACATGAATGATACCGCTCTTCTTGTCCTTCAACAGCTTCTTTTGCCCAAATACATTGATCCAGACACGCTCTAAGCGTTTCTTCATGTCTTGTTGGAATTCTTCTTTTTTACCAAGACGAATATACGCCGCTCGTGTTCGAATGAGATAAACAAACAAATACACAGCGTAAGCGGTCACCGCCGCAAATGCGATCAAGTTGATCATTAAAAGGCTATTCATCTTGCTCCCCCTTTCATTCCCCAAAACCCTCTTTGTTCCGTTTCCATGTTGTACCTCTATCATAAATAATGAATGAGTATTCAGTCAATATTTTTTACGCGTTTGGGTACACTATTGAAATATGCAAAAAAGGAGGAAGCTTTATGATCGCATTGATCATCCTACTCGTACTCATCGCCATCGTTTTGCTCGTACTGTTAGACCTTTATATGGGAAAGAAGTACTTTTCTACTCACGCTTTCGAACGAACTTTTGACCAAACCAGCGGTGATGCCGCCTTTTATCATGATGGCGAACCACTATTTGATCAGCTGCTCATTGATATTGAGCAGGCCTCTTCTTCTATTCATATGATGTTCTTTATTGTAAAGAACGACAAGATTGGTCAAAGGGTCTTACAAGCACTGAAGGCCAAAGCGGAACAAGGCGTTTCCGTCTTTTTGCTGACAGACCGATTAGGCTCCTATTCATTTGATCAAAAGTCGATTGATATGTTAGAAAGAAGCGGCATTCAATTTTACTTTCTCAATAAGCCTCGTTTCCCTTTTTTGATTTATCGTTTAAATATGAGAAACCATCGTAAAATCACGGTGATTGATGGGAAGATCGGCTATATTGGCGGATTTAATATTGGTGATGAGTATGTTGGGAAGAAAGGCAGATTTGGCATTTGGAAGGATTATCATTTACGCATGACAGGACAGGTTGTCGCAGACCTCCAGCATGTGTTTTTGAATGATTTGTACCGATCGTCCGGCATTCATCAACTGCAATATGAGGTTTTTCCTGCATTGGAACCGGGAACATTACAATGCACGACACGCGCGACCGCTGGTTTTTCTTTAGAAGCTTTATTTCTCAAAGATATTCAGCAGGCGAAAAAACAGATCATCATCTGTACGCCTTATTTTATTCCATCCGCCCCTCTTCTGAACGCACTGCTTGATGCACGAAAACGGGGCGTCACTGTTGAAATCATCATTCCAATGAAAGCAGATCATCCACTTGTGAAAGAGGCTGGTTTTCACTATTTGAAAGACCTCATTGCCTCTGGATGCCTTGTTTATCGTTTTTATAAAGGTTTTTATCATTCGAAAGCCATTCTAATTGATCAGAATCGCTGTATGATCAGTACCGCCAATTTTGATAAACGCAGCTTGTTTTTAAATGAAGAAGTAGATGTGGCCATTGACAATCCAGCCTTTACTGCACACGTAGAGGAAAAGATTCGGGAACATATCGAAGTGTCTGAGATCATGACAGAAGAAACATTGTCAAAGCGTCCCCTTTTCACACGGCCGCTTGAGTGGGTTGCCGCCATGTTTTCGTATTTTTTATAAAGGAGATGACCTATGCGTTATCGATTTGGTTATGTATCCAATGCCGTCACCTTGTGGGAAGCGTCACCTGCCAAGTCGCTGACCTTCGCAAGATACAGCAAGCTGTCAAAGGAAGAGAGAAAAGAGGCTTTATTACGAACAACGAAGGCCAATCTCGTGAATACATTAAGAACGCTCTATTTCGCCATTGCCCATGATATCCCACTTTATCGTTTTTCAAGCTCGATTGTCCCGCTTGCGACCCATCCCGAGGTGCGCTGGGACTTCGTGACACCTTTTCACAAAGAATTTCTCGAGATCGGCAAGCTGGTGAAACGGCACGGATTACGGGTAAGCTTTCACCCGAATCAATTCACCTTGTTTACCAGCCCAAAACCATCAATCACTGAAAATGCTGTCATCGATATGACGTACCATTATCAGATGCTTGAGGCGATGAAGCTCGAAAAGGATGGCTATATGAACATTCATGTGGGCGGTGCGTATGGTGATAAAGAATCAGCTCTTCAACGCTTTGATGAAAATATCAAACAGCTTCCGGCTCATATCAAGATGAGAATGACGCTTGAGAATGATGACAAAACGTATACAGCGCTGGAAACGCTCGGCGTATGTGAAAAGCATGACATTCCATTTGTTTTTGATTACCATCATCACATAGCAAACAAAGATGACGATGCCGCGCTTGATGACATCCTGCCTAGAATGTTCGACAGTTGGACGAACACTGGCATTCCGCCCAAAATTCACTTATCTTCACCTAAATCAGAAAAAGCCCTACGCAGTCATGCAGATGGAGTAGATATGGCCTTTGTCTTACCTCTTTTTCAAGCATTAAAACCGTATGGCCGTGATGTCGATTTTATGATTGAAGCAAAATTAAAGGATCAGGCTCTGCTTCGTCTAGTCGAAGAGCTCTCTGCGATAAGAGGCAATAAACGAACAGGCGGAGGAACCATTGAGTGGAAATCATAGAGAAAGGTTTACCTTTGTGCAAATAGGGGTAACAAAGCTATTGTGAGAAAGTAATTAACAGGAGGATATGAAGATGTCTCAAATCTATTCAATCCGAATCGCTGCTAAAGCGTTGAATTTACATAGGCTTATTTCTCTTTATGAAAAGTGCCAGCAGGCTCAGCATCGTTTATACGTATATTCTAAAAAAACAATGTGCAACATTAAGAACATCGTAGAGCTTGAAACCTTTAGGCTCACTCATTTAGATTCAGATTACTTAATTGTCGTGGAGGGGAAAAAAGCACAGGATCTCCTTCAGCCGTTTGAAAAAGAAAAGGTTTCATAAAAAAGAGCAGCCCCAGGCCGCTCTTTTTTATATCCACTCTTTTGTCAGCCAAACTTGTTTAGAAGCTGCATCCATTTTCACTTTTGCCCCGATTGGCATGGTAAGCATCGGGTGTGTATGGGCACAGTCAAAATCGGCGATGATCGGTCTTTTTGTCTCTCCGAGCACCTCAAGTAAAATCTCGTAAGGCTCTTTGCCCGTACCCTCATCATCAAATAGCTCATGTTTTCCTAAAAGGATGCCTGATACCCGTTCAAATACTCCATTTACTTTCAATAAAGAGAAATTCTTTTCTACAACTGATGCGGTTTTCATGCAATCTTCAATAAGGAGGATGTCTCCGTTTTGAATAGCTGGCATAAACTCACTTCCCCATATACCGTACATAGCATTTAGGTTTCCGCCAATCAATCTGCCCTCTGCCTGTCCCTCTATGATGCACAGCCAATCGTTCGGACGCTGCTCTTTATCCCCTGTCTTTTCTTCCCAATTGATTCGTTCATCTGTCCAAAAAGGCGGTTTTTCAATCTGATAAGGAATGGTTTGAGGGGACATCAAGATGTTCTCAAATGACTGATATGTATAAGTGACAAACGGTTCAAACTCACCAAAGGAAGGAACAAGCGCCGGCCCGTAAAAAACAGGCAGTCCCGTTTTTTCGTAGGCAGCTAAAAGAATCGCTGTCGCATCTGAATAGCCGATCATGATTTTCGGATGTTGATTCAGCAGCTCAAAATCAAGATAAGGCAGCATGCTGTTTGAATTTGTCCCGCCAATCATCGACATGACGCACGCCAAGTCCTCTCTAGCCATCAGCTCATTCAGCTCATCCGCCCGTTCTTGAATTGTGCCTGAACGGTAGTGATCCTCTTTCCCTGTTAATGATCCTGGGATCACAATGAATCCTTTTTGCTCAAGCCACTTCTTCGCTCGCTCATACCTAAGAGGCGAGGTCGCTGATGCAGGACTTGAAGGTGAAAATATACCAATCTTATCGCCCTTTTGTAATCGCCGAAGCCTCTTCATTCCATCAGATCCTTCCTACACGCATTTTTTCTATCCTAACAAAAAAAGCCCTTTATCAAAAGAGCTACTGAACGAATGAAAATCTTTTCAAAAAAATATTTTAAAAAGGCCAAGTAATATGAGAGTAAAACTAATAATCAATGCTATTGATATTTTGACTTTGCTTAAAGAACTGTCTATAACGTTTACAAAAAGGTGGATGCCAAATAAAATAATCCCAATGTAAAAAAATACTGGGTTGATTCCAGCTGGAATGATCAATATAAATAAACCAACAAGAGTCACGTAGTGAATGCTTTTCAGCATGAATGTTTTTGCTTTTTCACTCAAACAACCCTCTCCTTTTGGATTTAATTTCCTCAAATTATATCAAAATTCCATTTAATTGGTGATTTAAATATTTGCAGGACGAACCACTTTTTTATGATCACATGTAAAAAAATGAGTCCAACTCAATAGCTGAACTCATTTACGCCTTACTATCAATGACCAAACTGCGCTTCATGCAGTCTGCTGTAAACGCCGCCCATTTGGATGAGGTCTTGGTGGCGGCCTTGTTCTTGGATGCCTTCTTCTGTTACGACGATGATACGGTCGGCGTGCTTAATCGTGGCAAGGCGGTGGGCAATGACAAGTGTCGTCCTGCCGACAGCCAGTTCGCTGAGTGCATCCTGTATAGCTTTTTCTGTTTCTGTATCAAGTGCTGACGTGGCTTCATCTAAAATCAGAATCGAAGGGTTTTTTAGGAACATCCGTGCAATTGACAGACGCTGCTTTTGACCGCCTGACAGTTTGACGCCGCGCTCGCCTATAACGGTATTTAATCCCTCTGGGAAACGTTGAACGAGTTCCTCTAAATGCGCTCGCCGCACAGTATCCCAAATCTCTGCATCGCTGGCTTCTAAGTTGCCGTACGCAATGTTTTCACGAATGGTGCCTGAGAATAAAAAGACATCCTGCTGCACAATGCCGATCTGCTGTCTTAAAGAAGACAGGGTCATCGACTTTGTACTCACACCATCAATCGTAATCTCCCCTTCATCCACATCATAAAAACGTGGCAGCAGACTGCAAATCGTCGATTTTCCCGCTCCTGAAGGCCCGACAAACGCAACAGTTTCTCCTTGTTTGATCTTCAAATCGATATCCTTTAACACATGGCTGTGGTCATCGTAGCCAAATGTGACGTTTCGATATTCAATTTCACCCTTCAGTCCGAATACATCACGAGCTCCTTCTGCATCCTTCACATCCGGCTCAGTTTCAAGCAAATCGACATAGCTTTTAAAGCCCGCAATGCCTTTTGGATACATTTCAATCACTGTGTTGATCTTATCAATCGGTCTGAATAAAACGTTTGTGATCAGAACAAACGCGATAAATCCACCTGCGGTTAATTGCCCTTGCAATACAAACCATGTACCTGCCAGAAGGACAAACAATGTCACAAGACGTGTGAGAATGTAACTGATTGAGCCATTGACCGACATGATTTTATATGAAAGAAGCTTTGCTTTCCGAAAGCGGTTGTTGTTTTCAGCAAAGCGTTTTTTCTCAAAATGTTCGTTGGCAAAGGCTTGAACAAGACGGATGCCGCCAATATTGTTTTCAACCCTTGCATGAAAGTCTCCAATGTCATTGTTCAGTTGGGTAATCGCCTGCGTCATCTTCTTATTAAAATGCAGGGCAAGCCAAATGATGACAGGCATGATCAGGAAGGTTAAAATGGCAAGCTGCCAGTTAATCATCAGCATGACCGCAAAGGCGCCAAGAATCGTCATAATGGCAATAAACAAATCCTCAGGTCCGTGATGGGCCACCTCTCCAATGTACATGAGGTCATTTGTCATTTTTGACATGAGCTTGCCCGTTTTGTTGTTATCAAAGAATTTAAAGGATAGGCGCTGAAAATGATCAAACAGCTTCTTCCTCATATCTGTTTCAATATTGATGCCAAGCATGTGCCCCCAGTACGACACAATAAATTGCATCACCGAGCTGAGTGCATAAATGATAAACAGAGCAAGTGCTGTCCAGGCAATGATCGTCCAGTTCCCTGTTGGCAGCAATGTATCAATGAAGTAGTTCACAATCAGCGGGAAACCAAGTTCCATCAATCCAACTGCGACAGCGCAGAAGAAATCTAGAAAGAACAGACCGCGATAGGGCCTGTAATAGGCGAAAAATCGTTTTAGCATATGTAAAAGAACCTCATTTCCTCTATAATTGATAATCGTTTTCAATTATAGAGGAATCCTCTTCAAAATACTAGATCAGGTCATGATTTCTTCCGCTGGAAAATCTTATAACACACCAGAAAACAACCGGGCAAATGATTCCTTCAATCGTTCTTTTAAGCCTCTTTTATAAAAATGAACAGGGCCCATTTGCTCACATTCCTTCATATCTTCCTCATAGTGGGCCATCAATTGCTCAATTGGCTTTTTTGCGGCTGTGAAAACATTAACCTCAAAATTGAGCTGAAAACTTCTCATATCCACATTTGCGGTGCCAACGGAGGCAAGCTCTCCATCTGCGATCATCACCTTTTGATGCATAAACCCTTTTTGATAGTGATACACCTTGATGCCTTCTTTTAGAAGCTCGGAAAAATAGGATCGTGTGGCATATTGCGTGAGAAAGCCGTCATTGATCTCCGGTACCATCACCCGCACATCCACCCCTCTCGTAGCAGCGATTTTTAGCGCAGTGCGAATCGATTCATTTGGTACAAAGTAAGGTGTGGCAATCCAGACAAATTGTTTCGCATTTGAAATGAGCGCATCATATAAATCACTCATACTTTCCTTCATATCAGGTCCAGTTGGTACAACCTGAATGACATCCTCGCCTGTCACAGCGTGCGGCGTATGATACTTCGGATCATCAATTAACACTTCATCTGATACATACTCCCAGTCGAGCATAAAAACGGAATGAAGGGTCTGAACAGCCTCACCCTTTAACATGGCATGTGTATCGCGCCAAAAACCGATCTTTTCATCCCGCCCAACGTATTCCTTACCGACATTTAACCCACCGACAAACCCTGTCTCTCCATCTATAATGACGATTTTACGGTGATTTCGGAAATTGAATTTTTGATTAAAGAATCCATATTTTAAAGGCAGAAAAGGAGCGACCTTGATCCCTGCCTGCTTCAAGCGTTTAATATCTTTTCTGGAGAAGCGAATGCTGCCTGCCGCATCATATATGAAGCGAACCTCTACCCCTTCTTTTACTTTTTCAATTAAAATCTCCATCATTCGGTGACCGAGGAAATCGGATTTGAACATATAGTATTCTATATGAATGAACGATTTTGCCTTTTTTAGCTCTTCAAAAATTCGGGGAAACGTCTCCTCTCCATTTTTTAAAATGTCCATATCACTATTGGTATTCACATGCATGCCTGTTGCTTTTTCTGTGTATTGAAAAAAAGCACGCTGATTATCGGTTAAACGTGATTCATCCGGCTTGCTCTCAAGCTCAGATATTCTTCTTAATTTCTCACGGTTATACATTCTCTTTGATTTGAATAAATGCCCTTTAACATAGAGCTGCCCTGAGAACAGATAGAACATATAGCCGATGATCGGGAAAAAAATCAGCACATACATCCATAACAACGTGTGCTGTGATGTACGGTTCTCAAGCATGAGTGAGATGATACTAAATAAAATAATGGCGATATAAATCACTGCGTACAGCTGAACGCTCCACGCCGGTACAGGCCACCAATACACCATATATGCCCCGAATATCATAAAATATAAAAATAAAAATTCCAGTCTCCTCTTTTTCACATTCTCCGCCCTCATTCATTCTGTCTTTTTCTCTTCCATACCCTTTGCACAGCTTGTATGAAACGCACGGTTGGCTGCTTTCTTTTAGCTTTTACAGACTAGAGCGTTTTGATCCGATATAATGGAAAATATGTGAAGGAAAGGACGAATTACTTATGCGTACACCATCTGCTTTAAAAAAGGGGAGCCACATTCGGGTGATTGCTCCAAGCCGAAGTGCCAGCATTTTATCAGAAGAAGGAATGGCTCAGGCCAAAAAACGTTTAGAATCATTAGGGTTTACTGTTTCTTTCGGAAAACACGTGTTTGAATGTGATCTGCATTCCTCTTCTTCTATTGAACACCGTTTATCGGATCTACATGAGGCGTTCACAGATGATGAAGTCGATGGTATTTTGACAGCCATTGGAGGCTTCAACTGCAATGAACTTTTGCCTTATATTAATTACGACTTAATCCGTCAGCATCCCAAGGTTCTATGCGGCTATAGTGATATCACCGCACTCGCAAACGCCATTACAGCTAAGTGTGATATGGTGACATATTCAGGCCCCCATTTCTCCAGCTTACAAATGGAGCAGGGACAGGAGGAGCAGTCTGCGATGTTTCAGGCCTGCTTGATGAACGGCGGTGAGCCATTTGATGTGATTCCATCGACAAAATGGAGTGATGATACGTGGTATCTTGATCAAGCAAACAGGCAATTTCATCCGACAACATGGGGGATTTATCAGGAAGGAACAGCTGAGGGCACCTTGTATGGCGGAAACCTTTGTACACTGAACTTACTGCAAGGGACTTCGTTTATGCCTCAAATCAAGGATGCCATCTTATTTGTGGAGGATGATGAGCTGGTGTTCCCTGAAATGTTCGCCAGAGACCTTACTTCCCTCTTGCAGCATGCACAATCAATTAAAGGGCTGATCATCGGACGCTTTCAAAAGAAATCCCAAATGACAGAGGAACATTTGAGGTTCATTCTCGATAAGCACCCAATGCTTCAACACATTCCAGTGATCTACGATGTCGATATCGGACATACACAGCCAGTCTTCACCTTACCGATTGGCGGAAACGCTCAGCTAGCGTGTACAAATGGAGACGTGAAGCTGCGTATTCTTGCATAACTAAAGGCAAAAAAGCACCCGAATACGCGGTGCTTTTTCTATGCAAAATCTTTTTTAAATTTTTTAGAAAAAGTGATCCAACCCTCCACCTCCTTCGTTAAGTAGATGTAAAAAGAAAAGAGAGGAGGCAAAAACATGTTCTCTGATGTACTAAGCCAACTATTCGATTCTATCTCTAACATCATCAATACACTTGGGTAATTCCATTTAACGCACACATACTACATGCTTTCTGAAGGGAGGATACGCTCTATGTTCTCTGATGTACTTAGCCAATTATTCGATTCTATTTCTAACATGATTAATACGCTTGGATAATGTAAAAAACCCGCTGTCTCTTGAGGATAGCGGGTTTTTACATGTTCAATATCGTCAATTTAAAATAGGCCTTTTATGAGCATCTATCTGTAAGATATTTAAACAAACCCAATTGGATGTTACAATCTATTAAAAGGAATAATTTAACTATAGAAGGAGATATCATGAAAAAACGTTTGATTGGTTTGTTTTTTATTACCCTTTGTATTCTTGTATTAAATTCCACTCCAAATCATCTCACTCTTTCTGAAGAAGAATTAGATAAAAAGGTCATACAAGTATTAGACTCGTTATGGAAAGAGCATGGCTTGTTACATTATCAAATCGTTAAGACAGATCCCACAATTTCCATCGGCATCAATACTTCAAAGGATATAGCAGGTTTGCAGTCTGTATTAGAAAAGAAACTTCCTAAACAAGCATTAGAGGATTATGAAATTGAGATTTTCCAGAGAAATAAAAATGATCTAAACGTTGAATGACAAAAAACCCGCTCCTGTTCCGAGTGGGTTTCTGCGTGTTCTTACATCTTTTCCGGAGCCGATACACCAATTAGTTTTAATGCATTAGCAAGCGTGATTTGTGTTGCTTTCATGAGTGATAGACGTGCTGTTGTTTTTGTTTCGTTTTCTACATCAATGACTTTCTCAGCATTGTAGAAGCTGTGAAGGGCTGATGCAAGGTCATAAATATAGTTCGTCACGCGGTGCGGAATACGCTTTTCAGCTGCTTCTGCTACAACTTCTGGGAAGCTGCCAATGATTTTCAGAAGATCGTATTCTTTTTCCGATTGAATGTGAGAGAAATCGGCTTTTTCAAGGTTTGGTTCGTAGCCTTTTTCTTCTCCTTGACGCAGCATGCTGCAAATTCTCGCATGCGCATATTGTGCGTAGTACACAGGGTTTTCGTTAGACGTAGAAATCGCTAAGTCTAGGTCAAAGTCCATATGTGTCGCTGCACTTCTCATCGCAAAGAAGTAACGAGTGGCGTCTAAGCCTACTTCTTCAATTAGATCACGCATTGTGACAGCTTTCCCTGTACGCTTACTCATCTTCATCTTTTCACCGTTTTTGTAAAGGTGCACAAGCTGAATGATTTCTACTTCAAGCTTGCCAGCTGGATATCCAAGTGCTTGGATGGCTGCTTTCATTCGAGGGATATAGCCGTGATGGTCAGCGCCCCAAATGTTAATGAGCTGGTCAAATCCTCTGTCTAGTTTGTCTTTATGATATGCGATGTCTGGAAGCAGGTAAGTGAAGCTGCCGTCTTTTTTAATCAGGACACGGTCCTTGTCATCGCCAAAATCCGTTGAACGTAACCACGTTGCGCCGTCTTCTTCAAAGACATAGCCTTTTTCACGAAGTGTTTCCAGCGCTGGTTCGATTTTTCCGTTTTCATATAATGAAGTTTCTGAATACCATACATCAAATGGGACACGGAAATTCTCGAGGTCTACACGTAATTTCTCTAATTCGTATTTCAAGCCGTATTCACGGAAGAACTTCATCCGCTCTTCTTCCGATTCATGCACGAAACGGTCACCAAATTCATCCGCAAGCTTTTGTCCGATGCCTTTGATGTCTTCTCCTCTGTAGCCGTCTTCAGGCATTTCTTTTTCAAGACCGAGCGCCTCAAAGTAACGTACTTCTACAGATAAAGCGAGGTTATTGATTTGATTTCCTGCATCATTGATATAGTATTCACGGCTCACATCGAACCCTGCTTTATCAAGGATGTTGCAAAGAGAATCCCCTACAGCTGCTCCGCGGGCATGTCCAAGGTGAAGGTCACCTGTTGGGTTGGCTGAGACGAATTCGACTTGCACCTTTTGACCGCCGCCTGTATTCGTTTCGCCATATGCTTCTTTTGCTTCAAGGACAGCTGGAATCAGCTTTGTTAAATACTGATTGTTCATATAAAAGTTAATGAATCCTGGACCTGCGATATCCAGTTTTTCAATGGAAGCTTTCCCTTTATCAAATGAATTGACGATGTCCTCTGCGATTTGACGAGGTGCTTTTTTCGCAATGCGGGCAAGCTGCATTGCCATGTTGGTGGAGTAATCACCATGAGTTTTGTCTTTCGGCACTTCTAAAAGGACATCTGGCACCTGGCTTTCATCAGCAAGTCCTGCTTTGACGACTGCCGCAATAATTTCTTCTTTTAACGCATCTTTGACCTGTTCTGCGATATTCATGAACGTAAATCCTCCTTATACGAAATGGATAATGTATGTAAATGCTTTTGATCTTCCCCTGTCAGCATATCGTACGTAATGTGCAGCAGTCCCTTGTCCACATCGAAATCAATGCCATGTGTGTGCACATCAAGCTGAAGTGTACCGAATGGCATCGTGTAGTGGGTGACGGTCGTTTCTCCAATGAGAAAGCGCTGCTTCATTTGAATAGCCCCTGATCTCATGACAAAAATTTCTTTTTCACTCATTTTCACAACGGTTTTTACTTGACCCATTTCATGTTCTTCATGGTAAGTGAGATACGTTTTGTCATTCTTCTCTTGATACGTTCCAGTCGTGCGGAATTCGATCGTTTCAGCCGGTTCCGTCTCTGGTTTCATCACTGACTTTACATGAATTGAAATTTGGTTTTGTGTCATTTTGCACTTCCTTTGCTAAGACCCGTTTAACTAAAATAGTATACCATATTCATGATCGCCTATCATACCATCATTTCTCTTCTTCACAACGATTAAACTCCGTTTTTGATCTTCAGCCATTCCTTTAGAAAAAAAGAAAAATAAAACTGACCAATATCACATGTCCAGCCTTTACGCCTAAGTCTTTTCTTTTCAATAAATAAAAAAGAGCCTGTATGCCTGAACTTGCCAAAAATGCCTGAAAAAAATCAAATGGTGCGATTTGATCCTTTTTAAATACCACCTGCATGAATAACGCAATGGCCGTCAGATAGAAAAAACCTCGATCCTGAAATAAACCAACTAACTCTTCCTTTGCTTCCTTTTTCGAAGCAAAGACAGGCGGATCAGCTGCGAGCTCTCGTTTCAGTGTGAGAAAGCCTGCCGCTAACACGCATAAAGCGAGGAACACCATCAATATTGAAGAAAACATGAGCTGCCTCCTGTATTTTTTGACCAATGTAAAAAAAGAGCTTGTCCACATGAGATGACAAGCTCCTCTATCAACTGATTATTTCACAAACCCAAGCAGCATTTCGCGTAACAGCTTGCTCGCTGTATTCGCTGTTTGGTCAGAGTGATCATATACAGGTGCTACCTCGACTAGGTCTGCGCCGACTACTTGGACATCAGATCCTGCAATCGCATGGATGGATGCAAGCAGCTCTTTTGATGTAATACCGCCAGCATCCACCGTTCCAGTACCAGGTGCATGAGCTGGGTCTAGCACATCAATGTCGATCGTCACATACACTGGACGCCCCTTCAGCTTTGGCAATATTTGCTTCAATGGCTCCAGCACTTCAAATTTAGAAATATGCATCCCCGCTTCTTTTGCCCATTCAAATTCTTCTTTCATCCCAGAACGGATGCCGAAAGAGTATACATTTTCAGGTCCAATAAGTCCTGCCACTTTACGAATCGGTGTCGAATGGGAAAGCGGCTCACCCTCATATTCCTCACGAAGATCCGTATGTGCGTCCATATGGATAATGGCTAAATCAGGGTATTTCTTATGCATCGCACGGAAAACCGGCCAAGACACAAGATGCTCGCCGCCCATTCCTAATGGGAACTTCCCTTTTTCTAAAATACTGTCGACATACTCTTCAATTAAATCTAAGCTTTTTTGTGCATTTCCAAAAGGAAGCGGGATGTCACCAGCATCAAAGAATGGGACCTCGTGCAGTTCACGATCTAAATAAGGACTGTATTCCTCTAAACCAATCGATACCTCACGAATACGGTTCGGCCCAAAACGTGAGCCTGGGCGGTAACTGACGGTCCAGTCCATCGGCATGCCGTATAAAATGACCTTAGCATCCTCCCATGTCGGTTGACTTCCAATAAACACTTTTCCTGAATAAGCCTCATCGAATCTCATGCAAGATTCCTCCTTTTACGCTTCAAAAAATGCGCAAACTGTCATTTGCGCATTCTCATTTCGCTTCATTTATTTGATTAAGTCGCTCACAAATTTCGGCAGAACAAATGCCGCTTTGTGCAATTCTTTTGTGTAATATTTTGTGTCAATATCAAAGAAACGGCTGTCTTCTAAAGCAAGTGGATCATATTTTTTAGAGCCAATTGTAAATGTCCAAAGACCGCTTGGATACGTTGGAATATTCGCTGTGTAAAGCTTAGTAATCGGGAAAATTTCTTTTACATCACGCTGAACATTTGTAATCAGCTCAGGTGTGAACCAAGGGTTGTCTGTTTGCGCAACGAAAATACCGTCTTCTTTCAATGCTTTAGAGATTCCTGCATAAAATCCTTTAGAGAACAGGTTCACAGCTGGTCCAACTGGCTCAGTTGAGTCAACCATGATGACATCATACTCATTGTCAGCTTCAGCAATGTGCATAAAGCCGTCTCCGACTTTGACATCTACACGAGGATCGTCTAGTTTCCCAGCAATAGAAGGAAGGAATTTCTTCGAGTATTCAATGACCTTTCCGTCAATATCCACAAGTGTCGCTTTTTTCACACTTGGGTGTTTGAGAATTTCACGAATAACACCGCCGTCTCCTCCACCTACGACAAGAACATTTTCCGGGTTTGGATGAGTGAAAAGAGGAACATGTGCTACCATTTCGTGGTATACAAACTCGTCTTTCTCAGATGTCATCACCATGCCGTCTAAAAACAGCATATTGCCAAACTCTTCTGTTTCCACCATTTCTAAATGCTGAAAGTCTGTTTGTTCTGTGTGAAGGGTTTTGTTCACCTTCAATGTAATACCAAAATTCTTCGTTTGCTTCTCTGTATACCAAAGTTCGCTCATTGTCCATCTTCCTCTCATCCAATAATAAACAAACATCTATTGTTAGCGCCTTTTATCGGCTATGACTATATCGATTGTCCAAGAAAAAAGTATAGTGGATTCGTATCAAATTGTAAAGAACCGCATGAGTTCTCTTCATTTTTAATGCACGCTCCCTGCAATCACTTGTTTAAAACGGTTTTCTTTGTTCCATACTGATAAAAAACCGTCAAAATGGGGGCTTTGCATGGACACAATCATGAGTAATAAAAAAATCCGCATGACCGTGAAAACGATTCGAGCCTGTTTTTTTATCGGCTTGCTCGCTTTTCTATTTGCAGGCACTGTCTTTTTGACGATTCTATTAATAGCTAAATGGCAAGGTGCCCCTTCTGTTCAAGTTCCCCAATCCACGACGATTTATGCAGCCGATGGATCAAAGCTTGGAGAATCAAACTTTGGAGAAAAGAGATATTGGGTGCCACTGAAGGACATGTCCCCTCATATCAGGCAGGCGGCTGTAGCTGTTGAGGATAAAACCTTTTATGAGCATCATGGCTTTGATATAAAGCGGATGGCAGGTGCTGCGGTCGCCGATATTCGCGCCATGGCAAAGGTACAAGGTGCCAGTACAATCACCCAGCAATATGCACGAAATCTTTATTTAGATCACGATAAAACGTGGAAACGGAAGTGGAATGAAGCCTTTTACACGATCCGTTTAGAGCAAAACTATACAAAAGATGAAATTTTAGAAGGATACTTGAACACCATTTATTATGGTCACGGAGCGTATGGCGTGGAAGCGGCTTCCCGTCTGTATTTCGGGAAAAAAGCGAAGAACTTAACCCTCGCCGAATCTGCCCTGCTTGCCGGTATCCCTAAGGGTCCTTCTCTCTATTCCCCTTATGTAAATGAAGAGAAAGCCGGTGCAAGAAAGAATATGATTCTGAGGCAAATGCAAGAGGATGGCATGATTACAAAAAAAGCAGCCGCTGACGCTGCAAAAGAAAAACTATCCTATCGCCCTTTGCAGCAGAAGCAGCTAAAAGCAAAGCAAGCTCCGTATTTTTATGACGATGTGATTCGAGAGTTGAAACAAAGCTTAGGGTTAACAGAGGAACAGATCGAAACCTATGGACTTCACATCCAAACGACGTTAAATCCAGAATTACAGAAAATCGCCGAGAAAACGCTAAAAAACACGATGAATGCCAAATCAGATATTCAAGTCGGATTTACTGCTATCCATCCCCAAACAGGGCATGTACTTGCCCTCATTGGGGGAAGAGATTATGAGAAAAGTCCATTCAATCGGGTGACACAAGCAAAAAGACAGCCAGGTTCAACCATGAAACCTCTTCTCTATTACATTGCCTTGCAAAATGGATTTACACCCGCAACCGTCATGCGCAGTGAGGAAACGGTGTTTGAGCTGGATGATCAAGGAAACGGCGCTGCTTATTCGCCTAGCAATTATCACGGCTATTACGCCAATGACGGCATTACAATGCTTCAAGCCTTAGCACTGTCTGATAATATTTATGCAGTAAAAACCCATCTATTTTTAGGAATGGATCAGCTTGTACGTGCTGGCAAGACATTTGGAATCAACGAAAAACTAGATCAAGTGCCATCTCTTGCCCTAGGTACATCTCCTGTTAAACCAATTGAAATGACCAATGCTTACGCCATGCTGGTCAATGGAGGAAAACGCGTCAAACCAACCTTTATAACGAAAGTAACCGATGCAAAAGGCAACGTGCTTTTTGAAGAGAAACAAAAACGAGAGCAAGTCCTAGATGAAAAAGCAGCTTTTGTCACCACCGACATGATGTCAGGCATGTTCAATGATCAATTAAACGGCTATACAAGTGTCACTGGCCGCACCATTATGAAGGATCTTACGCGAACATATGGTGGAAAATCGGGGACGACAGGAGCCGACAGCTGGATGATCGGCTTCTCTCCTCAGCTCGTCACAGGTGTATGGACGGGCTATGATAAAGGGCGCACCATTGACTCGGTTGAAGAAACCGCCTATGCAAAAAAACTATGGGCTTCCTTTATGGAATCAGCCCTCTCGAAGCAGCCAGCCTCCTCCTTCATGCCGCCAGACGGTGTAAAAGGTGTGTATATAAATCCAAAAACTGGCGACCTCGCAGGTCCAGGATGTGAATCTAAAGTATTCACCTATTTTATAGAAGGAACAGAGCCGACAGGTGTCTGCTATGGTGCTGAAGACAAAGCCTCTGAGCAGGACCCGGTTCAAGATCAACAGCCAAAGAAATGGTGGGAAAAGTGGCTGAAACGTTAAAAAGGACATGAAAAACCCCGAGATTTGCATCTCGGGATTCTCCATGTCCTAGCTTTAACACTAGTTTACTCAAAAAACGGATGGATTTGGTAGAAACCTGCCATTCTTCATAAAAATTTCACAATTATTCAGGGACAGCCAAACCTTCTTTTAATTCATCTGTGGATGCTTCCCATAGCGCTTCATTGTGACCCTTCAAGAAATCAGCAAGCACCTTTTTCGATACGTCATCCATATGACTGACAACGATTTTTCGCTTCATTGATTTATCCATAAGATTCACATGCTCAGGGAGTGACTTATACCCGCGGCGGATCGAACGGTCAACGGTCATTTCGCATGCCGTCACGCCAGCATAATAAGGACCTTCTTCTCTGCGGTCAATCGTCACCCATACGAGCCAATACGGTTTTCCGTTCGGCACCTCTTCTTTTGTTTTCAAGAATTTAATTCCTTTTTCGACGGCACTTCTTGCATGCATCGCACCAATATCAATGACAGCTTCCTTTTCCTCTACATCAATGATGACTGGCGAGATATTATCAAGGCTGAGTGCACCTGCCCCAAAGCCTCCATGTCCGTCGGTTGCATCTGTTTTTTTAATGATGTTAAAACCAATTGGTTTCTTCTTTTTACCTTCCATTCATTAAACCTCCTAAAGCAGCGGCTTCAAAATAAGATTAAACCAGTGTATGATTTGATCACGCATTCCGATCAATGGACCAAAAACAAATTGTCCTAGCGGCGTGATCACAAAAATGAGAAAAATGATGATCCCATATTGCTCAAATTGCGTCATTTTTGCACGAATACCAGGACTGACCACGTCCTCAATGATACGATATCCATCCAGCGGCGGAAGCGGCAATAAGTTGAATAGGAACAAGATGACGTTCAAGTTAATAAAGATCTGGAAGAAATAATCGACTCCCGGCTCAAAGCGCATGATCCATTCCCCGCCAAACTTCTGAAGAAGCACATACACCAAAAAGCCCAAAAACGCTAAAATCAAATTGCTTAAAGGTCCAGCAATGGAGACACAAATCCCTGCTAAGCGCGGGTTTTTAAAATGATAACGATTCACCGGTACCGGTCTCGCCCAGCCAAACCCGGCCACAAAGATCAAAATCGTCCCGAATATATCCAAATGCTTCAGTGGATTTAACGTGAGTCTCCCTTGATTTTTGGCTGTTGGGTCTCCGAAACGGTACGCAACATATGCATGCGCCAGCTCGTGCATCGTAAATGCGACAACAAGCGTAATAGCGACATATGGAATAAGTTCTAATGGATAAACAAGAAATTGGTTCAAAGGCATGAATCCCTCTTTCTTTCTATACAATGATTTACTTCATTCAGTATACTATAAGAAGTCCCTTAAACTAAAGGGAAGCGTAGCATGAAAGGAAAAAGGAGGTTATTACATTGCCGATCATCACCGTTCAAATGCTTGAAGGAAGAACAGACGAGCAGAAAAGAGCCCTTGTGGAGAAAGTCACTAATGCCGTTGTGGAAACAACAGGCGCAGGTGCAGAAAAAGTCTCTGTCATTATTGAAGAAATGAAAAAAGAACACTATGCCGTAGCAGGAAAGCGAATGAGCGACCTGTAAGCATAAAAAAAGGACAAACACTTTTTCGGTGTTTGTCCTTTTGTCTCTTACCTTATCTGTACCAAGCTTTATTACGGTTCACTTGATTTTTATGAGCTGCATCAAAGTAGTCAACTGTGTAGGAATAATCATAATTCATTAAGCAGACAATGCCGCTGCCTTGAGGGTCATGAGGCAAACCAAAGTTATGACCGTATTCATGTGTAGCCGCTTTTGCTGTATTCGCTGTTCCTTGGTCAAGATTAACGGCGAATGCACTTCCACTTGGTGCACTATTGTAGACATAAGCGATTCCGCCAGCATCAAAGTTTGGATTTGCTGTAAATCCAGTGACAAAATCGTATCCTCTGCCATCAAAGCTGCGCGCAAGGTTGGAAAGAATTTGTGATGAATTTGATCCCGAAGACGTCCAAGATCCTACTGCTTGTACGACAAAGTCCACATCATGATCACGGTTAAACGTGACATCTGCTTGCTCGATGATGTTGACAATCCGTGTTTGCCAGTCACTATATTTCGCACGATACTGCGCATCAGCTACTGCATAGACCGTCACTTTCTGACTGCCTGTACTAGCTTTTGTTGAAATAGAATCTCCTGTATTTGCTTTAAAGGTTCTAGACCCTACCTGCTTACCAGACTCATCTAATACCTTTGTTGTCACATCTTGTTCAATTGAAGGTGCTGTCGTCAAATCTTTAAAACTGTTTGCTTTTGGCAACCCCTCACCAATGTGGGTTTCGAACGGCGCATGACCATGATCATGCCCATGACCTTCACTCGTGACTGGTGCTGAAGCTGAACTTACCCCCGGTATCAAACTACCTACCAATAAAAATGATAAAAAGACTGAACGCTTTTTCATTCCTATCCCTCCTTTGTTTTTCACAAAGTTATATATTCACTGAAAATTCACCATTTTCCTTCTCTTCAGTCAAAAACAGGGAATTGGATGCACAAGAAGAAAGTCGAATTACGTCATTTTCACTAATTTTTCGGATATTTTGACACACATTTCATCGAAAAATAGCGCTTTTGGTCTAGGCCATTTACCTAGTAAACACCCATGTTTTAAGAAATGATGGCATAGACCCAGTGACATATCTGAAAGAAACAAAAAATGATATTAGAAAAGATAAATTCACACTTTACTGATACGAATTATACTTCTTTGCGATTCTCCCTTATGATGAAGAACATAAAACATGGCTATTTCAAAACAGAAGGGACGATCTGCATGTCTGAAAAAAAGCACATACAATTTGGATTAATGTTACATGGTCCAGGAGGTCACATGAATGCATGGAAGGATGAATCAGTTCCAGCAGATGCAAGTGTTAACATTGATTATTATCAAGCGATGGCAAAAAAAGCAGAAGCAGCGGGTTTCCGTTTTGTCTTTGTCGCTGATGGCTTATATATTCACGAACATTCGATTCCTCATTTCTTGAACCGATTTGAACCATTAACCATTTTATCTGCTCTTGCTGCGGTTACTAAACAAATTGGACTTGTGGGCACTGTATCCACTTCCTACAGCGAGCCCTTTACCATTGCCAGACAATTTGCCTCTTTGGATAAATTAAGTAAAGGCCGGGCAGGGTGGAATGTTGTGACTTCACCATTAGAAGGTTCTGCTGAAAATCACATCATCCGTTCGCATCCTAGCCACTCGCTTCGATACGAAATTGCAGAAGAGTACTTACATGTAGTGAATGGGCTTTGGAGCTCTTGGGAAGAAGATGCTTTTATAAGAGATCGATCAACAGGTGTGTTCTTCGATCGAGAGAAATTGCACACATTAAACCATCATGGCAAGCACTTTTCTGTCAAAGGCCCTTTAAATATTGAGCGCTCTGAACAAGGTCAGCCCGTGATTTTCCAGGCAGGCGCTTCAGAGGCGGGAAAAGATTTAGCCGCAAAAGAAGCAGACGCTGTATTTACAAATGCCGATTCACTTGAAAAGGCAAAAGCCTATTACCGCGACGTGAAAAATAGAGCCGAAGCGTTTGGCCGAAAACCATCTGATATTAAAATATTCCCTGGCATTCACCCGATTACAGGGAAAACAGTCGAAGAAGCTGAAGAAAAGTATGAAGCCATAAAACATTTGGTCTCTATTGAAGAAGCCTTGCATTACCTGGGCAGGTTCTTTGATCATTTGGATTTCAGTCAATTCCCGCTTGATGAACCTTTCCCTGATATCGGTGACGCTGGTTCAAACAGCTTCCAATCTACAACAGAATCCATTAAAAAGAGGGCTAAAGAACAACATTTGACCTTAAGAGAAGTCGCTTTACAAGTGACCACCCCAAAAAGTGCCTTTTTCGGTACTTACGAACAAGTGGCAGACCAATTGATTCAATGGATTGAAGAGGACGCCGCCGATGGGTTTATTTTTGGCGCTCCAATTTTAGCTAGTGGTTTATCCGAATGGACGGAGTACGTCATCCCGATATTAATTGAAAGAGGATATTACGATCCAAATTATCCTGCTCACACCCTTCGCGAAAATTTGGGTCTGCCTATTAAGAAGAATCAGTTTCTGAAACAAACAGTGAAATAAACATGAAAAGGGGTTAGCACAATGGCTAGCCCCTTTTCATGAAGTTCGATGCAATCGATTTTCAATAAGATCAATAAACTGGAGTACAGCTCTTCCAGGCGTATCATTTGTTTTCCTTAATAGGCCAACTGGCGGGGAAACTTGAATGCCCTTTATTTCTAATACCTTCGTACCTGGGAGTGTAAAAGAATGAGCCGTTCGTGTAAAAAGAGACACTCCTAATCCAGCCTGAACATAGTGTTTATGGGACATGCTACTCGTAATCTCTAACTTATTGTAATTGGTCCCAATAGCGTCAACGATTTGTTGTTCAATTTGGATACGGATGGGGCAATTATGGGGCGTGAATAATATGGTCTCATTTTCTAAATCTGTTACCTCCACTGTATCTTTTTCCGCCAATGGATGAGAAGACGGGACAAGCAAAACAATATCATCTTGAAAAAGCGGCTTATAGCTATTTTCCATCGAAGCCTCTGGTGCGCCGCAAATCGCAAAATCAATCTCATCATGAGAAAGCAAGGAACTCAGTGTATTTGCATCGGCTACTTGCACAGAAAATTCTACATTCGGAAACCTTTCCTTGAATTCTGCAAGGAGCGCCGGGAACTCTAAACTGGCTGTGGGCTCAGAAACACCGATGCGAATTAATCCCGCAATGCCCACCTCTAAGTCTTGGAGCGTTTTCGTCAGTTTCTCATATTCATTGAGTAAAGAATTGGCTCTTTCATAAAAAAGCTGTCCTGATGCTGTTAACTTTAGGGTCTTCCCTCGTTCTAAAAGCTTCTCTCCAATTTCCTCTTCTAAATGTTTGATGTGCAAAGTGATGGTTGGCTGAGAATAATTCAGCGCTTCTGCTGCTTTTAAAAAATTGCCGTATTTCACAATGGTGGCAAAGGTGCGTATCGCTCGAATCTCCATGAAAACCCCTCTTTTTCCTGTATTTTAAATATCTGAATCGTGTATTTATGATTACTAATTATACTTTTCTATTGGTTTGCCTTATTATAATTTATATTATTGACTATTCCAAGTTGTTTAAAAGGAATTATATGAAGTGGAGGTGACGAATTGACGAAAGTAACGATTATAGCAGGAGGTCATTCCGTCCAATCTCGTTTAACCGGTGTCCTGCAGCATGTTCAGCAGCATTTAACATTCAATGGATTGGATGTACAAATCATTCAAGTACACCAGCTGCCCAGCAGCGCACTAATAGGCGCCGATTTTTCAAACGAAGAGATTGTCAAGGCGATTGAAATCGTGAATGAAAGTGACGGTGTCATTGTGTTAACGCCTGTCTACAAAGCGTCATTTTCCGGTATTTTAAAAACGTTTTTAGATTTACTTCCTCAGAAAGCATTACAAGGGAAACCCGTCCTTCCGCTCGTTTTAGGAGGAACTTATGGTCACCTGCTCGTCATTGAATATGCTCTTAAACCGATTATTCATCAACTTGGCGCAACGGTTGTTCAACCTGGCGTATATATCGTGGATCAACAGGTCACAAAGCAGGAATCAGGTGATTATTTACTTGATCCAGATGCTATAAATAGGTTAAATCTCGCATTATCTCAATATCAAAATCTGATAGGAGGAACAGCAAATGTCAATCACCCTTAGTATTCTTGATCAAAGCCTTGTCGGTGAAAATGAGAACGCAGAGACGGGTATTCAGCATACTGTCAGATTGGCTGAAGCAGCAGACCAGCTTGGCTATCACAGATTTTGGGTGTCTGAACACCACAATAACCCTCAAGTAGCAGGTTCATCCCCTGAAGCTCTTGCTGGTTATCTTTTAGCAAAAACGAGCAATTTACGAATAGGATCTGGCGGTGTCATGCTTCAGCATTACAGCCCGTTTAAGGTGGCTGAAACATTTCATGTACTGGCATCATTAGCGCCTGGCAGAGTCGATTTAGGTGTTGGGAAAGCGCCAGGAGGTCTGAACCTCTCGACACAAGCACTACAGGAGGATTATCAACCGTCGCGGAAGGATTTTTCTCAAAAATTAGTGGATCTCAAAACCTATCTGACGGAACAATCAAATGAATTGAACGCTCAGCCCATCCCGCGTTTGTCACCCGACATCTTTCTTTTAGGTGGAAGTACGGAGAGCGCTGAATTCGCAGCAAAACTCGGAATCTCCTTTGTGTTTGCCTTCTTTATTAATGGAGATGAAGCCTTATTAAAAGAAGCAAGAGAGACATTCCAAAGATATCAAAAAGCCGGCACTCGCCAGCAGTTCCTTCTCGCCATCACCGTTTCGGTAGCCGAAGATCAAGAACAAGCTCTCTCACACATCAAACAAAAAGAAACAATAAAGGTCTCCTTTTCCGATGGAAGAAAGCTTAATGTCCTATCAATAGAGGAAGCAGAAAAGCTGGTGAAAGGAATGGAGAAGGAACATTACAGCATTCACGTTCAAAAAACCGGCTATACCGCTGGCACAAAAGAAACCGTTCGTCACCGGCTGACTGAACTGGCCGAAACATATGATCTTCATGAATTCATCGTGCTAACTCCGATAGTAGACATTGATGCACGAATTGCGTCTATCACATCATTAAAAGATGCGTTTAACCATGAACAAACAGCAGCAACAAAAATCAATCGAGAGGTGATCGTCTAATGTCAAACAATCAAAAAATCATTTTATGGAGCAAAAATGGGTGTAGTTATTGCAAGGACATTCAGTCCTACTTCAACGAACAGCACATTCCTTTTTCAACGATTGATGTCACAGAACATGATGATTACAGAAACATTTTAGAGGAAAAATACGGCGTCCGTTATGTGCCTGTAGTGGAAATCAGTCATGATTCCAACGTATATCAAGCATTGCTAAACCCAGATATCGATACTTTACGCAAAGCGTTAAGCTAACTTTATACAACGACATTTTGAATGGAGGTTTGTCATGAGTCGAGATATTTTTCGCATCGCTACCGAAGAAGATGCGCCAGCTTTTTTAGAATTGCTGTCCAGTGCATTTAAACCACTTGGGGATATGGGCATTGATTGGCCATCAACGAACGCCACCCTTGAAATGGTCACAGAAAACATTACACAGTCCGTTGCCGTTGTATTAGAACGAGACGGCCGGCTCATATCAACCATCACCATACGATTTCCTTGGGAGAGTACTCAACCGGTCTCAGGCTATCCATTTGTTTGGTGGTTTGCGACAGCTCCTGATTTAGCTGGTCAAGGGATTGGTAATAAACTGCTCGATTATGTAGAAAACACCTTACTTCGGCAGACATATAAAGCGCCTGCATATACACTCGGCACTTCTGGCCGGAAACATCCTTGGCTTTTAGAAATGTACGAACGTAAAGGATATACAAAATATATTGAACGTGAGACCGAAAATGGCGATTTAGGTGTATTGATGTATAAAGTGCTCATCCCTGAACGGTTCGATGCCGCTATTTTAGGCACACCACCCGAAGAAGAAAAAGTCGAAACGGCTTCTACATAGGAGGGAATCAACATGGGTGAGTTTTTCAAATGGGAGTACGTGGTCACACTCTTTCCTAAAGTATTATCGGCCCTTCCAACAACCTTACTGATTGTTTTATTTGCCACTTTGATTGGCAGCTTTCTTGGATTCATCCTTGCTTATTTTCGAATTGAGCGCATTCCTGTCCTGCATCAGCTCAGTGCAATCTACGTCTCATTTATTCGCGGAACACCTATACTTGTTCAAATGTTTATTGTCTTTTACGGCCTGCCAGCAGTGCTTGCAACCATTGGCCTTGATATCTCCATGTGGAACAAATTGATCTTTCTTTATATTACATATGGACTTAATACAGCTGGATACTTTTCAGAAATATTCCGATCTGCCCTATCAAGTGTCCCAGCATCTCAATATGAAGCGGCTGCCTCGATTGGAATGACGAAATGGCAGATTTATAGAAGGACACTCATTCCTCAAGCAGGGAGAATCGCACTCCCGAATATTGGCGTCGCCATTGTCAACTTATTACAAAACACCTCCCTCGCCTTTACTTTAGGTGTGATGGACATTATAGGAAAGGTTCAAACATTAGGGGCTTTATACTATCGCGTTTTAGAAGGATACTTTATTGCTGCCGTTATATTTATCATTTTAAGTATGGTATTAGAAAAAGCGTTTGACCTATTGGAAAAGCGGATCAATACGCCGAAAACAAGAAAACAGCGTCAGACAGCATTGCTTCCCTTAAAAAGAACCGAAGCGGTCTTCACTGTGGAAAAACGTGCAAAATAATCGGAGGGGGAATTCACATGAAAAATAACAAACAATTCAAAAAATATCACATTATCGGTCTGCTTACACTCGGCTCACTGCTGCTTGCTGCCTGCGGAAATGCAGAACAATCGAGTGGAAGCAAAGCGGAAGCAGCGAATAATGACCCAGATGCGAAAGAAATTATCGTTGGCACAGGGAACGCTTACCAGCCTTTCGTTTACTTAGATGAAAACGGCAAATTAACTGGCTATGAGAAGGCAGTATTAGATGAAGTCGATCAACTTCTTCCACAATATCAATTTAAATATGAATCCTTTGAATTTAAAAATATTCTTCCTGCTTTAGATGCCGGTAAAGTAGATCTCGCCGCCCATCAATATGAAATCAATGATGAACGTCAGAAGAAATACCTATATGGAAAAGTTGGCTACACGGATTATACAAGCTATGTCGTTGTTGATAAAGCATCCGGTCATGACTTTCAGAGCTTGGACGATTTAGCTGGACACAAAGTGCACGCCTCTACTGGCAGTAATTTCGCTTATTTACTAGAACAATATAATCAAAAGCATGATCGAAAGATTGACATTGTCTACGGAGATGGCGGGAACGAAATTTTAGTCAAAAACCTTCAGAATGGAACGGTCGATGCTGCCTTACTCACAAAATATGACGTCAATAAGCTAAACAAACAATTCAATGCCAACCTTGTGACGTCTGGAAAGCCTGTGAACGTATCTAAAACGTACTATCTTTATCAAAAAAACAATACGAAACTTCAAAAAGACATTGATCAAGCTTTACAAAAGCTGATTGATAACGGCAAACTCGCTGAACTGTCTAAAAAAATATTGGGCGGAGACTTTACTACATCTTAAGAAAGGAGCGATCTGAGTGGATTTTGATGTCGCCTTTATGCTGCAAGCCTTTATAGCCGCACTTCATTATTTGCCGACAACACTGCTATTAGGCTTTCTTCCGCTATTATTTGGCTCTGTCTTTGGATTTGGCATAGCTCTTATCCGTTTTTATCAAGTGCCTGTATTGTCTCCATTGTTTAAATGGTTTGTGGCGATTTTTAAAGCAATCCCAGTTGTCCTTATTTTGCTCGTATCCTATCTTCTTTTTTCCGATTCGCTAGATCACTTGGCTGCATCACTTTCTCTTCCGATTCGGTTCAGTGATTTGGATAGAAGATGGATTGCTATTTTCTCCCTTACTTTATATGCCGTAAGCGGGTTATCTGAAATATTCCGCAGCTCTCTTGCAGCTATTCCAAAGGGTCAATTCGATGCGGCATTATCCGTTGGTTTCACCAGCAGACAGGTCTTACGAAGGGTCATCATACCGCAAGTCTTTCCCATCGCCCTTCCACTGCTGAACAACATGCTGATCAGTTTAATCAAGGCCTCGTCTCTCGTCTCTATGGTATCTGTGGTCGATATTTTAAACGGCGCGTTAATCAAGGCTAATGTGAACTATCGTTATCTTGAAGCATACATCGCCGTTGCCCTCATTTACTGGGCATTGTGCGCTTCTATTGAAGCGATTACAGCCGGATATGAGAAATATGGACACAAAAACAAAAGGAGACGATTGGCATGATTCAAATCAAACAAGTGCACAAAGCATTCGGTCAGAACCACATTCTAAAGGGAATTGATTTAACGGTGGAAAAAGGCGAAGTCGTTGTCATTTTAGGTCCAAGCGGCTCTGGGAAGTCGACCTTTCTGAGATGCTTAAATTTTCTTGAGCGTGCGGATCAAGGAGAAATCAGCATTGACCATACGACCGTCACGTTCAACCAAGCCAAACCTAAAGACATTCTGGCACTTCGCAGAAAAACAGCTATGGTCTTTCAGCAATATGATCTATTTATTCATAAAACAGCCATTGAGAACGTCATGGAAGGGTTAGTCATTGCCCGTAAACATCCGAAAGATCAAGCCTATGACATAGCTCTCCAATTGCTGACAAAGGTTGGATTGCTAGAGAAAAAGGATGCCTATCCGCATCAATTATCTGGCGGGCAGCAGCAGCGAGTTGGCATTGCACGGGCACTGGCATTGAATCCAGAAGTCATTTTGTTCGACGAACCGACCTCCGCATTAGATCCTGAGCTTGTAGGAGAAACGCTTGATGTCATTAAACAGGTGGCACAAACCGGGGTCACGATGATCATCGTCACGCACGAGATGAGCTTTGCCTATGATATTGCTGACAGGGTGATTTTTATGGAGGATGGAGTCATCGTTGAATCCGGTACACCAGAAGAAGTCTTTGAACAGACGAAAGAAGAACGGACAAAACAATTTTTAGCGAGATTTTCTTATCATCAATCATGACAAACAAGTCGATCCATACGGTCGGCTTGTTTTTGTGCAAAAATAAAAACCAGTCTGTTCTAGCCTATTAGCTATCACACACTGGTTCCTCTCGTTAATTCAATTCCTTCAACTGATCAATATAAGCAAGTGCAGCTTCAAATTCTTCGTCCGTATAGCGCTGTTTGCTTTTAATGGTGAAGACCTTTTCCTTTACCTCATCTTCTGGCAGGTCATCAAAGTATAAAATCGTTGAGACGAGCTCTAGAAAACGAGACGATTGCTCGTTCATCTGCTGCGTCAGCACTTTAAGGTCAGGCATGTCCACTTCACACTGATCGAGAAACTCTTTCCCATTGTCCGTCAGCGAATAGCGATATTGATAGTATCCGCCCTTTTTTTCCTTCATTTCATCCAAGAATCCAAGGTTACACAACTCTTCAATTCTGAGCGTCAGTTCCTCTGAATAGGGGCCATAAAAATGAAAATCGTATTTCTCGTAAAAAGGCAAGTCTAGCTTTTTTGCTATGTAAATCATCTTTTGCAGCTTCTTCCGACCAACGATTTCCCCTGATTCAGAGAATACCTTCATCAACTTTGCATGCTCTTTCAACAAATTCCCGACATCTCCTTTTTCAGTACTTCCTTATCCCAATCCAAGCAGCTTCATGATCGCCTTCTTTTCTTCAGCTTTTTCCGACATATCTACAATTAAGTCCATCGGGAAATAAAGTTTATGATCGGTTCTTCGTTTACCGGAAATGGCGTCAACAATATCTGACTGTCTCGACAATTCTTTTATATGACCACTTTGCGTCAAAAGGTGGATTGGCAGCCTCTCTTCTTCCTCCCCTGGTCTGTAGAAGTCATAGGGCAAGTCAGAGGATGAGTCGACCACTAAATAATAGTCAGGATCAATTCCTGCCTCCTTGAACAAGGCGGTCAGCTTGAAATATTTCGTCATTTCTTCATTCGGATTAAACTCTGTATATTGGAACAATCGGCGGTTCATAAAACGGCGGCACAAATCAGCCAGCACGTGATCTTCTTCATCTTCCCACGCCTGAAAATAAAATAAGACAATAGATTCATCCAGCTTAATATAGTCCTCTGTGGTGACATTCCCCTCAAAAATTGAATAAAAATGAACAGGGGCATGTGTAAAAATATAACCCGTTTCATGCAGCTCTTTTGCACGATGAAGGATTTTTGTTAAAATGACTTCCGCACTGCGTGTCACCGGGTGGAAATAGACTTGCCAATACATTTGATAGCGGCTCATAATATAATCCTCAACCGCATGCATCCCGCTCTGCTTCATCACAATTTGATCTTCTCTCGGACGCATCACGCGTAAAATACGTTCCATATCAAAGTGGCCGTAGCTGACGCCTGTATAATAAGCATCACGCTGCAAATAGTCCATTCGGTCGGCATCAATTTGACTTGAGATCAAACTGACTACCTGTTTGTTTTGATACGTTTTGGCAATGACTTCAGCCACATGCTTCGGGAAATCATCACTTACCCGGCGGAGCACTTCATTGACTTCGGTCTGCCCTAAAATAATATCTCTTGTAAAAGATTCATGATCTAAGTGGAAAACCTTTTCAAAGGAATGAGAAAATGGACCATGCCCGAGGTCGTGAAGCAAGGCAGCACTAAGTACAAGCTCACGCTCTCCTTCATCCCATTCAGGCCGCCCTTTAAACACATCATCCACAATTCGTCTCACAATCTCGTATACACCGAGCGAATGATTGAATCGGCTGTGTTCTGCCCCATGAAACGTTAAATAAGTTGTTCCTAGCTGTTTAATTCGTCGCAGGCGCTGAAATTCTCTTGTTCCTATTAAATCCCATATTAATGCATCCCGTACGTGAACATAGCGGTGCACAGGATCTTTAAATACCTTTTCCTCAGATAATTTCCCTTTTGGATACGCCATCGTTTCGTCCCTCTTTTTTTAAGACGTGTTTCTATTATATCGGGTAACTTTTCCCGAAAACATTCTTGAATTTGCTGGTGAATGTGTTCTCAAAGATTGCATGGACGTAAAAAGCCCGACCTGACAGGGACGGACCTCTTTTTAGGTCGACTGAACATATTCAGTGACATTTATTTGACTTTTTTTTGAACCTTTTCGAGTAATTCATCTTCTGTTGGTGCGGATAATGGGCGATTGTTCACAAACGCAAAAGCCTTTTTTCGTCCTGGACCACAATACGATTGACAGCCGATCTCAATTTTTGCATCAGGATCAACCGATTTGAGTCGAGGCAATAACGTCTTTAGGTTCGTCGCATCACAATCGTCACATACGCGAAACTCATTAGCCATGGTCTTACGCTTCCTTTCAATGATGATACTTCATTCTATATGAATAGCTGGACAACCAATCGTGAATAATATACCACCCAACATTGTACATCGAAGCGGCTGGAGTTGCAAGATGCATCGTCAATGCAGAGACACGTTTACATAAAACCTAGTATTTTCCACTATCCTTTTAGCAAACTTGTATAAACCTTCTTGAACTTGGCTAATCTAATACCATCAAATCATATGGGGGTTTAAACACATGTCAAAACAAAGACAAGATGCTTGGTCAGAGGAAAATGATCTCCTCTTGGCAGAAACCGTCTTACGTCACGTCAGAGAAGGCAGCACGCAGCTAAATGCGTTTGAAGAAGTTGGAGACAAGCTGAATCGTACCTCCGCAGCATGCGGATTTAGATGGAACGCTGTCGTGAGGCATCAATATGAAAAAGCGTTGGCACTAGCCAAAAAACAACGAAAACAGCGGATGCGCGCACTCGGCAATGGACAGCCTGCAAAAAAACGATTACTCTATCAACCGCAAGTAGAAGATACGATTCCACAGGAGGAATTCTCACAGGAACTGGAGCCATCACAGGAAGAGACCTTTGCTTCCGCAGCTGAAACAGCTGAACAGCTTCAGTTTGTGGATAAAAGCTACAATGAAGAGTTAACTAGTTTATCACATTTATTGTCACAGGCTTCTCATGCCGCAAATACCGCAGAGAAAAAGCCAGAAGACAATCCATTTCAGCAGCGTCAGGAGCTAACCATCGAAGATATCATTGATTTCTTACGCCGCTATGAAGGCGATGGACAGCAATCCACTGCCTTACGTATGGAAAACAGCCGCTTAAGACGAGAAAACAACGAGCTTTCTCATCAAGTTTCGCAGCTAGAAGCTGAAGTGAAAAAGCTTGAAAAGGATCAGCTCACGATTCAAGAAGATTATGAAACACTCGTCAAGATCATGAACCGTGCAAGAAAACTAGTTTTGTTTGAAGAGGACGATAATGCCGCACCAACCTTTAAAATGGACCGGAACGGCAACCTTGAAAAAATGGCAGAATAACAAAAAGTGCTCCCCACCTGCGGGAAGCACTTTTTTAAATATCCAAAAATAGCATCACACTAAAAAGAACATTGATCAAAAACACGAACATAAAGATATACCTGACCTGCCTCACCTGAAAATCACCAAACATAAAAATATAAAGACCGGCGATGCCAAGTGTCAGTACAGGCTGAAGAAACGGCACTAAAAGAGAAATGCCATAGCCGGCTCCTATGATGACAGGAAGCCATAGTAAATAGAGGTAACCGCCGTTTTTGGATTTCAAGAAACCACTCCCTCTCTTTCTTCTATCTGCTTGATTTCAGGCTGAACAAACTTGAGTCCAACCATTGTACGGCCGCGTTTTCGTGATGTCCAGACCGCGATCGCCGGCTGATCGGTCAGAGATTCAGAGTCAATGGTGATCAGCACTTTCTCATGTAATTCAATGGAAGCTTCAGATTCCATCTTGCACCCAGATAAACTGATATCATGTATGATCACTGGCACCTTCTCTTCTAAATTGCCCTCATAGGAAAACGTTCCTGTCACACCTTGCAAAGGTCTTCTCATCCATTTGCGCTGCAAAGCCTTTGGCACTTTCTCCGTTTCTCTTAAAAAGCGGAGAAACGTCCGAACAGCATAGGATTTTTTCTCACGATCTGTAATCGCTACATGCTCTCGTGTGAATAAGAAGCGGATCAGTGATAGATACTCTGATTTTTGTGTGTCAGTAAAAGCAACACCAACCATCAGCTGGTCTCCCTCTTGATGACTCCAGACCACGTCACATGCCACACTTTCATCCTCTGAAAAGATTAATTGCATTTTTCCTTGATTTAGAAAAGAAGCTTGATCCAATGGAATGGATAGACGCGCACCTGAATCACTCATATCTAGCAGAAAACAAGCAATCGACTGATCTTGATGATCAGAACGAAGATGCCCCTCTTTTTCAATGATAAATCGCTCTGATTTCCGATAACGCGGACGATCAAACGCCACAATCAGCGCCATAAATAGACCTGCACCGTTATAAAGCACCCAAAATATATTAATCAACGTCAGATCCGCATTCATCGTCCCCTCTACCTTCACTTCGTATCCTATTTTCACAAGGACAAGCAATGAGAGCAGCAAGAAGATCAAATGAGGAATCATCGTTTTCAAATGAAAATGTCTTTTGTCCGTTTGAATTCCCTTCGGTGTGACAAGAAATTCAACTCTCTTCTTTAGAAACAGCTCACTTAAAGCCACACCAGCTAGGTGGAATGCCATAGAGCTTTCGTAAATATGACTCCAAAACATACTTCTTTTTCGATTCGACACAAGTTTAAACGCTAAATACGAACTGAAGAATGCCGGCAGCCAAAACATGAAAATGGACTGGAAATCCGCCCAGAAACTTTGAATACCAAACAATAAAAACAAAATCGGTGTAAGAATGTAAATCATTTTAAACAAACCGTTAAACCAATACACAATACCGTCTAAATAAAGAACGCGCTGCATCAGTGTTAAGCCTTGAACCTTCAAAGGATTAAACTTACGGGCACACTGAATATTTCCTCTCGACCACCGGTCTCGCTGCTTTAACAGATCAAGCCAGCTTTCAGGTGCCAGACCGACGGCTAATACCTCTCCGACAGACACAGATTTGAACTTCCCTTGAAGAAGCATTCCTGTCGCCATGTCTTCTGTAATCACCCCAGTAGCAAATCCACCAATTTCATCTAAGGCCGTTCGTCTAAATACAGTATTACTCCCGACATACATGACGGCATTAAACCGATCCTTACCAGCTTGGAGGGTTTGCATGAAGAAGTCCTGCTCATTTGGAATTCGATCCTTAGAGAACATATTATATTGGAAAGGATCTTCATTATAAAACGCCTGCGGAACTTGAACAAACGCAGTCGCTCCATCATGAAAGTAAGGCACTGTTTTTTCTAAAAAAGCTGGCAGAGGGACCATATCTGCATCAAGAGTAAGAATCAGTTCCCCATTCGTTTGAGACATCGCATGGTTTAAGTTACCTGCCTTAGCAAACTTGTTATCTGTTCTTGTCAGATAATGAACACCAAGCTCAGAAGCAAGCTGCTCTACAGCCTCCCTCTTGCCATCATCGCATAAATAAATCTTGACGCTTTCCTTTGGATAAGAGAGATTCAAACAACCTGCAACCGTTCGTTTCAGCACCTCAATCGGTTCATTATATGTAGCTATGAAAATATCAACTGTTGGCAGCCTTTCAAGATCACTGATCATGACTTGTTTCCGATTTGAAGGCTTCCAAACAAGTGTGTAAAACACAAGCAGCTGTAAAAATCCAATGCATTCACAGGCCACAAGCAAAATCCCCATCACAATATTAAATGTACCTTCATGCGGCAGTGTAAAGAAGAGACGCCAGCAAATATATGCGGCATTTGTTAACACACAAAGCACAATGGTGATTTTTTTCACAGTAGAAGCGATTGGCTGAATACGATACATCATATACAACACAGACAAAATGCAAAGCATGAATAGCGGGTAATACGTGGTGAATGATGACAACAAATTTCCCTTCTTTCTTACGCCATAAATGACCATCACATATAAAATTTCAAATCAAAGGAGGGGATTCTTCCATTGCATTGCCCCTCCGTACCTATTTAAGTAACCAAATCAACTGATTATTTCCACAATGTATCTAACTGATTTGAATAAAAATCAATTGCTTTTCGATAACTCAAAATAGCAGGATCTTTTGTCGTTTCAGTTAAACAGTTCAGTAATATTTCCATCGCCTTGCTATGTTCTTTCAAATTATACAAAGTCATGGCATAGAACGTTTGAAGGGCTTTGTTATCCGGATAAGTTTCCATCCCTTTTAGGAAGATGCGTTTTGACTTTTCATATTCTCCTAGCGTTCTGTACGTACTTCCTAATCCTAGTAAAGCGTCTTCTAGTTCTTCAGAAGACAATCCTAACTCAATGGCCCTTTCATAAAAAAAGACAGCCTGCCTTTCCTCTCCTAACAGGTCATAACTCCAGGCACATTGATAATGAGTGGAGGCATCGTCTGGATACTCCACCACAAGGTGAGTGAGCATTTCATTTGATTCTAGAAGGTGTCCACTTTTCCGAAGTTCAATGGCTTTCACAAGCTTTGTTTCCATCACTTCACCTCTATGCTTTTCAAGATTAAAAGACTGATGTTTACGAAAACACCTTTTCATTCCGCTCAATCATCCGCGTCATGTTTTTCTCAAATTCCAGCTGTTCTTCTGCGTTCAGTCCTGATGCTGTCAGCTGATCACTAAGCTTTTGAAGCTCCTCTAGTAATAGACGCATAAGAAGCGTACAATCAATAGATTCACCAATTAATTCTGATAAAGATGCCATCGTATCCGGCTTTATATCAGGAAACACTGCCTTCACTTCTTGCCTCTTATCCTTTAAAGCGGCGTGATAAAAACGGCGGATCAAGTCGGCACGTTCCCGTCCGCTTCCATCGGCACACAAATAAATTTGCACAGCGACCCCACCACGTAATCTACGCTGGGAAATGCCTGCAAATTTCTTTCCATTGATACTTAAATCGTAGCTGCCCGGACAATAGGAGCCGACAATTTCATAGGCTTCAATGTCTACCTCATACATCGACAGCATCCGGCGGATCAAGTCCACCATCGCATCATATCCGCGGTCTATATCAATGCCCTTCTTTTGTTCCGCAAAGATCAAAGACACATTCAGTACACCTTCATCCAGCACCACAGCAAGACCGCCTGAGTTGCGCACAATCACACGATATCCCTCTTCCTCAAGCAGCTTTACGCCATCTTGAAGAAATGGAAGTCTTGTATCCTGAATCCCAAGCACAATCGTATTGTGATGCACCCAAGAACGGGCTGTCGCTGGTGAAAGGCCCTTCCCCACCGACGCGCAAAGCGTATCATCCATCGCAAAGGATTGCTTCGGGTCTACATAGAGACCAACGCTCGACTGATCAATAATCCGCCATGTCGGCTGTGTCAGTAACTCAATAGGTTCATTTTTCATCTCCTGCATATCCTCTCGTTCATAAACTGTGTATATTATACCATGGAAGGAGCAAGGGATGAATGACGAGAGATCATTAAAAAAGCTCCATGACATTTGGCGTCACAGAGCGTTTCAGCTGGATGATTTGATTTTCTTATTCTTACCCTTCACGAAGAAATAAACAGCAACGAACAAAATAACAGGTATCCCAATAATAATGCCGGCAGCGATGAATGTGTTCCAAGGCAATGTGATCATCTCCTTTATTGGATTACGCTTCTATGTTACAGCCTTCACTTATCCATTTAAGCAAGTTTTCGGTCAGGAGCTCTGCATGCTGAGGATCCATTACACCAGCATCCACAATCCACACTTTTTGCTCCTCTTCAGCCAGCCGCATGAGAAATACTTGTCCGCCGCCATCGTCGCCAATCGCCACATAGCCGCTTGCATATTGCTGAACCTCCCACGTTGCATTGCGTTCCACCATGTCCTCCGTCCCGTATAACAGAACATCGCCGCCAATAGAACATCCATTTGTCTGTTTCAGCAAGGTTTTATATGCATAGGGCAGCACCATATTTAGTTGAGATTCTGCCTCTTTAATATGTATATCACTTGCTGGTTCGTTCACGTGCAGATTTGGAATTTGAGGTAAATTGAGCATTTTAAGAGCCTCCTCTATGTTAAGCTGCTGATTTTTTCATGACCCTTTTATACATTCGAAAAGGCATCTTTAAAAGAAAATAGAAAATGGCCACATCGAAGATAAAACCCCACACTAGAAATTCAAAAGCATAATGTCCGTGCCGAACTAGCCTATCAATAGGGAAACCGCGATAATCAGCGTCCGAGAAAGAAACTCCTCTCATTAAAGCTGTTCCTATAACAATTTACGAAACTATAGACAGCCATTCTATCTATTACAACATTTCTTTTAGCAAACTTTCTGCTTTATGTAATTCATCTAGAAAGGGGTTTAAATAGTCATTGTAACTATCCAAATAAGCTCTCACCCCGCCAATGATCAAAATCTTTTGGAGATCTTCATTGTTCTGGATGATCCTTTGTGCATCCTTATATCTTTTGTATATTAATTGGAGGATACCCTGGTTGATTTCTTGGGAATAGTCTTTTTCTAGGATGTTGATGACCGTTTGAATTTGTTTTGTTAGTTGTTGTTTTTTGTTCATATAGTCATTCCTTTTCAGGAGAGATAAGCATAGGTGAATATCGCTTCGTTATTGCTTGAATATATAATAGGCCCTCTTATTAGAGGGCTGATATTATACAATTCAAAAAGTCTTCAACTTCATTGTTTTTATGCATTTATCAGTTATATCTTAATAAATGCTTCTTGGCCAATCAAATTAGCTCGACTCCTACTTGGATAAAAACCTTAAAAGGAAATTCATATCCAGTAAAGCTTAATTAAATTTTGGTAATGATATCCAACAGACCTAATCCTCAAGTAAATCTAGGTAATATTCATTATTATTGAGAAACTTTTTGAAAAAATCCTCTAATGATTCAGCAATTTTAGTATCAAAAAAATATACTGGATTATTAATTAATTGTAAATCTAATGAAATATAAACACCCTCGTTTACTTCAAAAAAAATAAGTTTATTTTCATCCTCAAAAAATTCGTCTAAATCTGGATCAAATTCAAAAATTCCTTCTCTTAATCTAATATCTGCTACAGCCCCTGGTCCCATTATTCTATTTATTGCATTAGCACTTTGACCTTTAATAAAACCATAGCCAATTTCTAAATATAACTGTTTTAAATCATTTGGAAAACTTATATCCATTCTTTGTTCAGCTTTTAAAATATCATCTTCAGATACCTTATAAGTTTTATTTTCTAGTTCACTAATAAAATTAAAATCTGCCATTTGCTATTTTACCTCCTTGGAAATAGTTTACCTGATGGAGCTCCTTTTCCATGTACCCCTGCTTGATGTTCATTAGGATACTTAGCTGGATGAATATTCCACCACTCATGAGCACCGCCAAAATTGTTCTCTATGATATGATGCGCATCATACGGTTGACCAATACTCCGAGCAACCTCTCCATTCTTATCAAGTACTTCTTCTGTATATCTTGGCCACTTTTGTTTGGTTTTTTCTTCCCACTCTGAAATCAATTTATCTTTCAAGCTCGATGTAAATTTGCTTCTATGCTTAGCAGTCTCTTTTGGCGTTAATTTTTCGTATTTTTTGTTCCTCATGGCCTCTTTTATAAGATGAATCTGATCTTTATTAACCTTACGTCCTGTTTTAGCCTCTATATCTCTAAGATATGCTTTTGCTAAACCTTTATTAAATTCACTCGAACTTTTAACCGTCTTCTCAATTCTCTTCACATTCTTCCCTTGATCCACCTTAAAAACATATCTCCCAACCTTCACTATTTTCGTGATTGGGATGATAGAGGCTGCGGATAGGGCTTGGTCTGTGCTGCTGATGTTTTGGCTGGTTTCTGGGTCTTTGCCAGTAACAGCCCGGTAGCCGTCGTAGATGCCGCTGTATTCTAGAATGATGTTTTCGGTGGTTGAGACGACTTCACCATCTAAGATGCGTTTAGCGTTGCCCCGGCTGCGACTTTCTGGAATTTTATCGACTTCTTCTATTCTTACTTTGCCGTTTGCGATATACGTTCGGATGATTTGTTTATTGGCGTAAATAGTGTATCGTCCGCCAATAAAATCAATATCTGACGGGTCCATGACGACTTCATCTGCAATATCGATTTCTTTTAACTTTTTAATGCCTTTGATGTTGTATAGTTTACCATTTACAACCCTAATGTCTCTATGAATTTTGTTTTTCCCGTTCACGGCTTCCCTTTGCAATATCGTAAGCGATGGATCGTTTGCTGTGACTTGTTTACTGATGTTTTTATAGGTGTCATTCCGAACCACCGTCTCCACATTTGCCTGTTCTTGCTCTCTCAGTTTCTTCAGCATGATCATCATTGGATTGTCTTTCGGGTTGTCTATTTTGTCATTCAATCCACTGATGGTGCTGCTTAATTTTTCTTCTTTTCCATCTTTGAAAATAGATCCTTTTTGATAGCTTGTGATGTCGATTTTTGGGCCGGTGAACATGGTGCTCAAGGTGTCTATGTATTGCTTCATTGTTTGAAGGGAGCTTTTGGTTTCATGTAAAGCACTTGTTTGCTCTCTGTCAAATGCATGAAGCAGACCAATGGTTCTTGAGGATTCGAGCCATGCTTTTTGATAGTTTTGCTGAAACGCTGATTCGTCTACACTTGGCAAATGAACAATATGACCAACTCTGCCGATGGCGTGGTTCACATCTGATACGATGTCAGAAATCGTACGTTCGGCTTTCTTTAACCCTTGATCAAGCTCGTGTTCGATAAATGCTTGTGATATAAAGCCGTGCTCATTTGATTCTAGCGCGTGAAGAGCCTGCTTTGTGTTTTTCAGTGCAGCGCTGTATTCCTCCATGACGACTTGAAAGAATTGCAGGAAGGGAATATGACAGTCTGTATAAAAAGCACGGATGGCTTGTCCCGCCTCTCCCTTTAGAGCGCCATCGAGTGAAATGATGTGATTGATTTGTTTTTCTATGGAGCGGATTTGCTCTGACTTCTGCTTTAACATATTCAGCGTTTGATCAATTCCGTTTATTAGTGCAAAGGCGTCAAGGGTTTTCATTGCGTTCTCCTTTATTTTCTTTTACTGCTGGAAGCAAGCGCCTTGTCCGTTTCAATCATGGTGTTCACCGCTCGTTCAGTTTGTACAAGCTGTTTCTGAAGGATGTCTATATAGGACGTACTTAATTCGTTCAGCTGTTGATTGATTTTTTCTAATGTGTTTGCAGTCGGGAGCTGATTTCTTCCTTTGATCGATGTTGGAAGTGTTGTATTCATTTGAGCACCTGATTGTTTTGCATGCTTTAATACTCGTTTGACCTGACTGACATCTATTTTAATTTCTCTACTCATGTGACTACCCTCTTTTTTCTTCCAGTTGTTTCTGTTTTTCTTTCTCTATTTTTCTTTCAACCGAATGAATTTCATGTTCTAACGAATGGATCTCTGATGTTAGGTCACTGATTTTCTCATCAATTCGATTTAATAAATTGGCTAGCTGTACACCTTTGATCTCTTGACTGGCGGAGGCCATTTCGTCTCGAATATCATCAAACGTGTCTGCCAAATGGCCAAACCATGTGTGTGATGTCAGGTTGGGATGAGTGATTTTCTTGCTGGCATCTGACAGGGTTGATTTTGCCTCTTTGATTTCTTTGCGGCACATGTTGAGTTCGATGATTTGTTCTTTTTTTATAGATATATCTGCCTTTAACGAATACAAGGCTGCTTTATAACCGATGATTGCTCCAGATATGGTCAAACACCTCTATTCCTTAGTTAGTCCTCCGTTATGTTACCATTTACTAGAACGAGAGGCATATGATTGAAAATGAATTGACAAAAAATGAATCCTATGTATTGGGTTTTAATACCTATTTCACACAAAAAAGCTGAATCCAGTAACTGAATCCAGCTTCTCATACTTATTTAAGCGAATCACCCGCTGATGCTGATGGATGATCGCTAAATGAGGTGTCTTTCTTTTCAGGAATATAATTGAGAGAGAAACCAACAAGACTAAAACAGGCACTTAACACCAGTGTTGGGTTTTTGAATAGATTCGTACTCGCAATAATCATATCTCCCTTTTGCAACAGAATCCCTAGTATTTGACCGAATACCAACAGGGCTCCTGATGTTAAGAACAGGACAAGCAGCACTTTAAATAATAATTCCATTAATGCTCTCATGTGTTTCTCCTTTCTATACTGGAAGTATTCCCATTCCGATGAGCCAGCCAATTCCCACGATCGGCAGCATATAGTAGAGAATCAGCGGTATAAATGTTTTCTCCGGTCTGGCTCCTGCAAGACCAGAAGCAATGAAGATTGATCCTGATGCAGGAGGGGAAGCGCCTTCTGTTGACGAAAAAGCAAGAATGGCAACAACAGCCACAACTGGGTCCACACCTACTGAGACTAGAGCTGAAAATGAGACAAGTCCAACAGCTGTTAATGTGGCTGTTGAAGATAATGGGCCAGCCACCAGCGTGACAAGAACACCAACAATGAGCACCATGAGCCACTTCGGAATGGTAAGTACTGACGTGATTTGCGTCAAATCTTCTGCCAATCCTAATTCAGCAAGCACCTGACTAGCCGCAACAGCAAACAGCATCAAGGCACCGATCGTTGTAAACTTAGGAATGGCCGACTTGAAAAACTGAGACCAATCAAGTGCAGATGCCTTTTTTCTCCCAATTGTTAAACTAATTAACATCATAAGAATTGGAATCCACGTAATTAAAGAAATTTGATCCATTGCCTCCGGTCCGATGTTTGGATTACTTTTTAAGTAGTTTGCCAGCGGACCTATTGTAATAATGATAGGAATCAAGGCACCGAAAAAAATAAAGATCGACTTCCATCCTTGTTTCACAGCTTCCCTAAAAGGAAGAATATCATCTGGCGGCATGGCCTGAATTTTATTCTTTTTCACCAGAATATACACAAGAATAAATCGGTATACGACTTGATACAGCCCTCCTATTAGAAGCGCAATATATAAATCTCCCTCAGATACAAGGGCTGCAATTGGTGCAAACCCGAGCATGATAAACATTGAAGAGTTCGGAGGCAGTGCCGCCCCAAGTCCTCCATTCCCTGCTAAAATCGTGGCCGTATGGGTTCGGCTCCACCCGGATTTAATCATCCAAGAGGCTGTGATAGAACCAGTAGCGGCTGTGTTTGCCGAATTTGAACCCGAAAGAGCACCTAAGACTGCTGAACCTAACGTACTCATATAAGCCGCTCCACCAGGAAGTTTGCCAACAACCGAATTCAGGATTCGTAAGAGTGCATGAATTAATTCCAACTTTTCGATTAAATAGGCCATGAATACAAATGCAACGGCTGCATAAAGCACCTCATATGTGGATGCAAATATTAAACCATCCCAGAAAAGTCTTAACGCATCCAATCCGCCAAATAATGTGGTCGCAATAAAGCCTAATAGCATGGCTTCTCCCATGTTCCGTTTCACGACGACATTCCATATAATGATGACAGCTATGAATACAATCAATGCAATAAAACCCATATCGTTTCTTCGCCTCCCCTTTGTTAAATAAAACGCTTACATTTTACCCTTGATGCATCACGTCAATGACTTCTTCCCAGCTGGCTGGTTTTTTCCCATTAAACCGTTCCACGAATTGAAACTCTGCTAATCTCTCTAGCTTCTGTTGTGCTGCCCGAGACATGCTTGCATCAATATGAGCTGAATCCAGCATTTCAATAGAGCCAAGAAGCTCAACCGCTCGTCTTTTCGCATGCAATGCACTCCCTGTTACAAGACGATTCATGGTCTCTTCAAAACTTTTGCTATCCATTGTATTGCTTAGTGAAGAAATCACTTTATGCTCCACATTATATTTTTTGGAAATTTCCAAAAATTCAATCATGAGACCAACGATCCCCTTCATATAAATGCTTCTGATCAGCTTTAAAGCCGAAGCATCTCCTGGCTGGTCACTGATTTTTGTGATATTCATGCCATAAGCATTCATTACTTTCATGAATTGGTCAGTTCCACTGCCGCTTGCCGTGATCGGAACCTTGTGTTTGTTGACTGGAAGAGGCCCTAGCATGGCGGCATCTACAAATAGAGCTTCTTGCTTTTCAATTTCGTTTGCCACTTGTTTTTTGATGTCTGGTGTTGATGCCGACACATCCACATATAGTTGATTCTTTTTCAAACTTCCCGTTACAGATTGTGCCACTTCTAAGGTTTTATTCGCTGGCACAGCTGCAATCACAATATCAGATTTCTCAATGACTTCGCTGATACTGCTGGTTAATTGAACTCCTGTCTGCGATGCTTTCTCTTTCAACGCGCCAGCTAATTTCTCATTCTGTAATAGTACATCATACGCGTAAAATTGATCTAATCCTTCTGTTTTCAATCCCGTTGATAGCTCATATGCTGCTTCTCCATAACCGATAAAGCCTATCTTCATCACCGATTCTCCCCTATCCCTGAAATTTTTTCATTCTGCCATCCAGCCATGCCGGTGCTAAAAGACTGATGTCTTGCTTTCCTTCGTCCACATACTGTTGAATCGTTTTTAATCTCTGATTTTCATACGCTTGTTTCTCTTCCGCTAGTGTCAGCAGATGTTCCGCCTTTTCCTTTGGAACGATGACGACTCCATCATCGTCAGCAATGACTAAATCACCTGGTGCTACTTTGACACCGCCGCACGAGATGGTTTGATTCAATTCCCCAGGACCATCTTTAAAAGGTCCGTTTGGCATAAATCCCTTACTGTATATTGGAAAAGCCAGCTCCTCTAAAGAGAGTTTGTCGCGAACAAGCCCGTCAATTACGATTCCTTCAATTCCTACCGCCTTCGCTGAATGGGCCATCAATTCCCCTAAATATGCATGACCCTTATGGTCTTTTCCATCAACAATGAGTACATCTCCTTCTTTAGCAGAGTAGATCGCTTGATGAAGAAATAAATTATCCCCTGGCCGTAAGCTTACGGTAAAAGCTGTCCCTACTATATTCATGCCTCTTGCAACAGGTTTAATTTGATGATCCATCGCTCCGGTGCATCCCATCACATCTGACAGCAAGGTCGAGTTCAGTTTTTTTGCTCGATCAATGAGCTCATTTGACACGTAATGAACAGTACTCATTTTCCCATCATCCCCTTCGAGTTATATTCATGACATTTAGTTTATTAAAAGTAATATATATTACCTTCGTGTTACGATCATACCACCTCGTTTTTATTTAGTAAAGCGCTTTCAAAAAAATTAAAATAAAAAAATGAGTCACCACACGACTAATGTGTTGTGTGGTAACTCATTTTCGTTAACATATGATTAATTTGATCTAAACGTGGTTTTGTCCTTTCAGGATCATTGATGGCTAAGGCACTTAAAATGTAATCTACGATAAAGATAGCAGATACGACAGAGTTATGAGAACCAACACTTGCTGAGGAACATGGTAATACATATTGTGCATACTTGGTTAGTGGAGAGCTATAGCTGTCTGTAATTAAAAGCACTTCCACCCCATATGACTTCGCTGCCTCCAGCAAGTCCTTCAAACGCTTTGCATAACGAGGATAGCTGACCGCTATAATAAAATCATCAGAATGAAAATGCACGAGGTCATCTACCCAGTCGCTTTTGTCAGCATCAATATATTGACAGTTCCCCAATAGCCGATTGATTCCGAGTGACAGATACTCGCCAACAGGTCTGCCACTTCGGACACTTGTACACAGAACCTGGCGGGATCCGGCTATTTTTTCAACAATATGCTGAAAAGTTTCTTCCGTGATATTGTCTAATGCATACTGGATATTTTGAAATTGCAGTTCGACATGGTTATGCAGGAGCTTACTCTTATTTGAATGCTTTAAGTTCGCTTCAAGTCTCGTTTGCGGGGCAGCTTTATGCTTCATATTGGATTGAAGCTCTTTTTGAAGCTCAGAAAATCCGGAATACCCTACAGCAGCAGAGAATCTCATGATGGTAGCTGTACTCGTCCCTACTTTTGACGCCAATTTATCTACAGTTAAAAAAGCGACCTCCATTGGGTTTTGGACGATATAATCTGCAATTCTCCTCTGTGCCTCTGTTAATCCCACGACCTTATGCTGAAGCTTATGTATTAAATCTTCCATTATAGCACCTGCCCATTCTATCGGCTTTATCTACGATCAGATTGTTTTTCTTCCCCCTATATTGTACACATTTGTGATCAAAAAAACAGCCAGCACGAATCTAGCGTACTGGCTGTCTTCACATCAAATTATAGTGCTTGAGCTGCTGTGATCAGCGCAAGATTGTAAACGTCTTCGGCATTACAGCCTCTAGAAAGATCGTTTACTGGCTGGTTTAAGCCTTGCAGGATTGGGCCTACAGCTTCAAAGTTACCTAAACGCTGTGCAATTTTGTAGCCGATGTTTCCAGCTTCGAGGCTAGGGAAAACAAATACGCTAGCATCGCCTTTGATAACGGAATCTGGAGCTTTTTTCGCTGCTACTGAAGGAACGAAAGCTGCATCGAATTGGAATTCTCCATCAAGTACAAGCTCAGGTGCCTTTTCTTTTGCAATGCGAACTGCTTCAGATACTTTTTCTGTTTCGTCTGATTTAGCTGAGCCTTTAGTAGAGAAGCTAAGCATTGCCACACGTGGTTCGATATCAAACATTTTTGCTGTGTTTGCACTTTCGATCGCAATTTCAGCTAGATCTTGGCTGTCTGGAGCAATGTTGATTGCACAATCAGCAAACACATACTGCTCTTCGCCGCGAGCCATGATGAAGACGCCAGATGTTTTCTTTACGCCTTCTTTTGTTTTAATGATTTGAAGTGCTGGACGTACTGTATCAGCAGTTGAGTGTGCCGCACCGCTCACAAGTCCGTCTGCAAGACCTTTATATACAAGCATTGTACCGAAGTAGTTTTCATCTAGTAATGCTTTTCTTGCTTGCTCTTCGGTTGCTTTGCCTTTACGTCTTTCTACGAAAGCTTGTACAAGCTCTTCAAAACCTTCATATGTATGAGGATCATACACGTCAACACCATCAAGTGTAAGACCTAATTCTTTTGCTTTTGCTTCAACTTCTTGTTTTTTACCTACAACAATTGGCTGCAATACTTTGCCATCTGCTAGTTTTTGAACGGCTGTTAGAATGCGTTCGTCCATTCCCTCAGGAAAAACGATCTTTACTCCTTTACCTGCAACCTTTTCCTGAACTGTTGAAAAAATATCTGCCACTACAATACCCTCCTTGATTTTACAAAAAAAGCGTTCTCTTTTAAGCATACTCTTCTTCTACCTAAATTCAAACTACCAACTTATATTATAGCGCTTACAAATTAAATTCTTATTTTTCAAACTAATTTAATCAATTTTGATTAGCTGTTTTCTTCGTTCAAGTTTTGATCACATCTCCATTTGGACAAACTATGTTATAGTTGGAACAGATGGAAAACTGTAAATAGGAGTGAAAGAAATGAGCGAACAACATACAACAAATGAAGCAGCTCAAACACTAGATGGCTGGTATGCGCTGCATGATTTTAGAACGATCGACTGGACAGCTTGGAAGCTGCTGACAAGTGATGAGCGCCAAGCAATTATTCATGAGTTCACAGGTCTATTGGAAAAATGGAAAACAGCTGAGCAAGATAAGGCTGGAACCCAAACAATCTATAGTATTGTCGGCCAAAAAGCAGATATTATGCTCATGATTTTACGTCCGACAATGGCAGAACTCGGTGAAATTGAACTTGAATTCAATAAGACACGACTAGCAGAGTTTACGATTCCAGCTTATTCGTACGTTTCAGTTGTTGAGCTCAGCAACTACTTAGCAGGAGGCGGAGATGGCGGAGACCCTTACGAGAACCCGCATGTACGTGCACGTTTATACCCAGAGCTTCCTTCTTCTCAATACGTGTGCTTCTATCCGATGGATAAAAGACGTTCCGGCAATGACAACTGGTACATGCTCTCCATGGATGAGCGTAAATCCCTCATGAGAAGCCACGGCTTAATTGGCAGAAGCTATGCTGGGAAAGTAAAACAGATCATTACAGGTTCTGTTGGTTTTGATGATTATGAGTGGGGCGTTACCCTTTTCTCTGATGATGTGCTTCAATTTAAAAAATTGGTTTATGAAATGCGCTTTGATGAAGTCAGTGCACGCTATGGCGAATTTGGTTCCTTCTTTGTCGGAAACCGATTAGCAAACGAGCAGCTGGCGTCTTATTTCCATGTATGATAAACTCTTAAGGCTTCGGATCTCTCCGAAGCTTTTTTATGTATTTGTTTAGAAAGGTGATCACATCATGAAAAACTTCCCCATCGCTATTTTTGCATTAACACTAGGTGCGTTTTCGATTGGCATGACTGAATTTGTCATCATGGGACTTTTGCCAAACGTCGCAAACGATCTTCATGTATCGATCTCTGCTTCTGGGCAGTTGATTACTGGATACGCACTTGGTGTCGCAGTTGGTGGACCTATATTAACGTTATCGACTGGGAAAATGTCGAGGAAACGCCTCCTCATTCTGTTAATGATTCTTTTCGTGGCAGGAAATGCTGCTGCCGCTGTATCGACTTCTTATGGTCTGTTAATGGCTGCCCGCATTTTAACGTCATTTGCTCATGGAACCTTCTTTGGCGTCGGAGCTATTATGGCTGCGCGGCTTGTGCCTAAAGAGAAAAGTGCCAGTGCGATCAGCTTCATGTTTACAGGACTGACGGTAGCAAATGTACTCGGTGTGCCGTTCGGTACCTTTATCGGGAATCAATTCGGCTGGCGTATGTCTTTTCTAGTCATTGCCGTCATTGGTCTCATTTCCTTAATCGGGATCATCAGCTTAGTTCCGAATCAATCAAAGGAAGAAGTATTGGATATTCGAAATGAAGTATCCGTTTTGAAAAAACCACAGGTACTCGTTTCCTTTGCAATGACCATCTTTGGGTTTGCAGGTGTGTTTACAGCCTTTACGTATATCAGCCCGATCCTGCTGCAAGTCACTGGCTTTCAGGAAAATGGGGTGACGCTCATCCTTGTCCTTTTTGGGCTTGGGGTCACTATTGGAAATTTAGTTGGCGGAAAGCTTGCTGACTGGAAGCTGATGCCGAGTATTATGGTGACACTAATTCTTCTGATCGCTGTCCTGTTATTGTTTACAATCACTTCCGAATTCAAAGTGCCTGCCGTGCTGACCATTTTTGTTTGGGGAATCATTTCATTTATTCTTGTTCCTACCTTGCAATACCGCACGATGAACATGGCACATGAAGCACCGACACTCGCATCAACGCTCAGTCATTCCGCCTTTAATATTGGGAATGCCGGCGGTGCAGCACTTGGCGGTCTTGCTATCGAAATCACACATTTACAGCTTGTTCCGTTATTTGCTGCAGCTGTAACATTGATTGGCCTCATCATTACGATCATGAGCTATCAGTCGGATAAGCGAGTAAAAAGGACCTAAGAAGGTCCTTTTTTATTTCACCACAGTCATTTCTGGCTCTTCTATTTGTTTTACACGTTCCTGAACTGGATGGGAAAAAGAGTGCTCTGACAAGACAATATGAGATACGGTTTTTGTAAATCCAGACACTTCTTGAATAAAGGCTTCAATTTCTTCAAGAGAAGCAACAGACAGCTTAATGAAAAAGCAAGATTGCCCTGCCACTCGATAAGCAAAAAAGGCGCGTGGATGCTGATTCATAAAAGCCACAAATCGCTGATACTCCCCGTTGAGCACCGTCACTTCCAGCAGGCAGTCAATCAGAAGTCCTAATTTTTTGTAATTGACCTGAACAGAATACCCTTCGATAATCCCTGCATCTTCTAATTTACGCACTCTTTCTGCTACTGCAGGTGCTGATAAATTCACTCGTTTGGACAATTCCCTCATGGATAAGCGGGCATCTTCTCTCAATTCATTTAAAATATGCACATCTACATCGGTGATTTTCATTCGTACCTCTCCTATCCAAAAATCGTTCCATTTGAAAAGTATTTGATGATAATACTTATGATGCGAAATGTAAAATAAAACTAAATAATGGTAGAATTTATTTTAACGGAATTGAATGAAAAAGCAAGTATGGAGGGATCACTTGATGAAAGAATCTTTAGACAGCCAGGCTTCTAAAACATTTCCCATCACACTTGCCATTGCACTCACACTTGGCGTTTTTGCGGCGGGATCAGAGGAACTGGTGATTTCACCACTGCTGCCTGATTTATCAAACTCCTTTCAGCACTCTCTTGATGTTCTCGCACTTTCCATCAGCATTTATGGGTTAGCTGTGCTGGTTGGCGCACCGCTGCTCGTTCCTTTAGGGGACCGGTATTCAAGAGAGCTGTGTTTGATGATTGGGCTGTCTTTCTTTTTGATTGGAACTGTGATGTGTGCTGCTGCCCCAAATTTGGCAGTTTTTTTTGCAGGCCGTGCTATTTCTGGGCTGGCGACCGGAGTATTTGTGCCAACAGCCTATGCTCTTGTGGGCGACCGGGTTCCATACGAATATCGCGGCAAAGTGATGGGGCTCATTGTATCGAGCTGGTCTCTTTCTCTTGTCCTTGGTGTGCCTATTGGCGCCTTTATCGGTCAAAGTTTAAACTGGCGCTGGACATTTTGGATTTTCGCCATGATGAGTCTCGTTGTCCTGCTGCTCGTCATACTGGAATCTCGAAAACAAGTCGCCACAGCTGATACAAAGGCACCTCAAGCTAGGGAGAAATCAGGCTCTTTATGGGGGGCTTTGAAAATCGACCGAGTCCCTGCCTATTTGACCGTGACATTTTGTAACATGCTTGGATTTTATGGCATGTATTCATTTTTAGGAGCTTACTTACAAAGTCTATTTTCCGGTGGACAATCGACGGCTGGACTTCTAATCATGGCTTATGGCGTTGGCTTTTCCATGAGTATATTTACCGGGAAATTAGCAGATTGGTTTGGCAAAACACGATCTCTTTTCTTTGTGTTGGGCGGCATTACGCTCGTTCTTGCCTTACTTCCTTATGCACCATTCTCATGGACATTGCTCATTTTCGCTTTATTTATTTGGGGTGCCATGCAAAGTTTATCCGTCACGCTTTTGAGTACTGTCCTGAGCGACTGCTCCCAAACCCACCGAGGCAAAGTGATGGCTTTTTACAGCCTTGCTTCTAATCTTGCCGTTATGCTTGGGTCTGCTCTGATGGGACCTGTTTATGTCCATTTCGGCTATCATACGGTAGGACTTGTATGTGCGCTTATTACGCTTGTTGGTTTTCTCATTAGCTTCGTCAGCTATAAACGTGAAAAAACCTTACAGCAAAAACATAAAAACACATTTGAAACGTGAGCTCATTTCACTGCACATCTCGATATGTGCAGTTTTTTAGATCAATTTTTAATATTATCATAAAATACATTTTTTATAAATTTTGTTGACAATTACCAATTTTATTTCTTATAATCTAGTAAAAATTTGAAAAAGATTGGATGGTAAACATGATCTTAAAGAATGATGTTTTTCATTTCAAAGAAGAGCCCATCGTTTCACCTAAGATGTTTACAGTCAATACACTAGGCCCTAAGGGGACAAGCAGTGAATATGCAGCAAAACATTTCATCTCTCATTCCACCACTACACTCGGCACTCATACGAAACTATCCCTTTATGACACATTCGAAACTTGCATTGAACATACTCTCTCTAACGCACTCCAATACACTCTCGTTCCACACGCATACGAAGGAATCAAACACTTCTACATGAGGCCTGACCTGCAGCTTTTACAAATATTCAGATGTGACACGCCTATGTATGGTTTGGCTGTCAGACCAGATTTCCCATTTCAAGAGCAAATGCTCAACCAATTAAAAATTGTTTCTCATCCTGCACCTGTCAATTTGATTCAGTATTTTATTCATCAAAATGCTGAATTTGAGCTTGTCAATTCCACAAGTACAGCCGCACAAAAAGTAAGAGACGGCGAATTTGATTTCGCTTTAACCAATGAGGTGGCTAGAGCGACATATGGCCTCACCTTCATTCGAACATTTAAAAGCATTCCTATGAGCTGGTCTATATTTGGAAAAGGAGAGATTTAACATGAAAACTGAACAAAAGGCGCAAGAATTATATTTTCCTCAAGCGAAAAAACGAGAATGGGATAATGGTGTCATTCAATATTCGACTGTCAGAGGCGATACAGAAGTATTAATTTCATACGTCCCAGCTCATACGATCATCGAACCTCACGAGCATCCAGAAGCACAAATTGGCATCGTATTAAAAGGCGAGCTTCAAATGACGGTCGGCCAATCGACCCAATTGCTCACCCCATTAGAATCAGCCTATATCGCACCACCATTTGTCCCTCACGGCGCATCGAATCTGACAGATGAAGAAGTGATCGCCATTGATATTAAGAGATTAAAAGATGGCGAAGAATATACGGCTCCTCCTACTTATTTCTTAGATATTTTCAAAACACGCGATTTACTGCCTGGCATGGAAGTGACCTTTTTTGTGGAAGATTGGATGGAGCTCATGATTGCCAACATTCCGGGAAATGGCGGGGAAATGCCTTTTCATAAGCACCGCAATGAACAAATCGGGATTTGCATTAGCGGTGGGTACGATATGACGATTGAAGGCTTTACAGAAAAGATGGAATTTGGAACCACCTATTTCTGTGATCCAAAAGAAGATCACGGCGCCATAAATCCAAAGCCAGAAGCATCAAAGTCTATTAATCTCTTCTTCCCTCCACGCTATAATCGCTTAAAGCCAAAAGCGTCTAAGGTGAAGAAATGAACATTGCCGGAAAAGTCGTCCTCATTACAGGAGGTGCATCCGGGATTGGGCTTGCCGCGGTCAAGCTTTTCCTTGAGCATGGGGCAAAAGTAGCAGTGGCTGACATCAATGAACAGAGCGGCAAACAACTCATTGAGTCATTGCCTCATGAACATGCTGCTTTTTTCAAAACAGATATTACGAATGAGTCTGACTGTCAAAAAACCGTTCAGTCCGTGCTGAGCCAATTCGGGACAATTGATGTGTTGATTAACAATGCAGGCATCGAAATTGTCTCACCTATTCACGAGATGTCACTGGAGGATTGGAACCGCATTCTACAGGTCAACCTGACTGGTGTATTTCTCATGAGTAAGCATACATTGCCGCATATGCTTGAAAAGAAAAGCGGAAGTATTATTAATACCGGATCTGTCGGAGGTCTCGTTGGATGGCCTGACATTCCTGCATACAATGCAACAAAAGGCGGTGTCATCCAGCTCACCAAATCGATGGCAATCGACTATGCCGCTCATCAAATCAGGGTGAATTGTATCGCCCCAGGCATTATTGATACGCCATTAAATGAAAAATCCTTTTTAGACAATCATTCAGAAAGTCTTGAGGTTGTCAAAAAGGAAAAAGCAAAGGTGAACCCATTGCTTCGTCTCGGAAAACCCGAAGAAATTGCAGGCGTGATGCTGTTTCTCGCCTCTGATCTATCCAGCTATATGACTGGAAGTGTTGTCACAGCAGATGGCGGATACACCGCTAGATAAAAAGGAGTGCTTTCATTGAGTAAAAAAACCGTACTTGTCATTGCTGACTTAGGAGGATGCCCGCCCCATATGTTTTATGAAAGCGTGGCTGCATCTTATCATATCGTTTCTTATATCCCAAGACCCTTTGCCATTACAAAGGGACACGCTGAGCTAATAGAAAAATACTCCATTGCCGTCATCAAAGATCGTGATTATTTTGAAACACATCCTTCTTTTGAACACCCTGATTCTATTTACTGGGCACATGATGACTATCTAAAATCAGAGGAAGCGGTGGTAGCTGACCTAGTCCGTGTGGCTTCCTTTTTCAAAGCTGATGCCATCACCACCAATAACGAATTATTCATTGCACCAATGGCAAAAGCCGCTGAGCGTCTTGGGCTGCGCGGCGCTGGGGTAAAGGCAGCTGAAATGGCGCGTGATAAAAGCCAAATGAGGGCGGCCTTCAACGCTGCTGGTGTCAAATCGGTGAAAACTCAGCCTGTCACGACTTTAGCTGATTTCCAGCAAGCTATTGAGTATATCGGGACACCGCTTATTTTAAAGCCTACATATTTAGCAAGCTCTATTGGCGTGACTCTTTTTCATGACCAAGCCGGCAGTGATGATCTCTTTTTAAACGTACAATCCTACTTGCAAACGATTCCTGTCCCAAACGCTGTAACATATGAAGCACCATTTGTCGCAGAAACGTACTTAGAGGGTGCTTACAAGGATTGGTATCAAGAGGAAGGCTATTCTGATTATGTCAGTGTAGAAGGGTTAGTCGTGGAGGGAGAATATATCCCTTTTGTCATTCATGATAAGACCCCTCAAATCGGTTTTACAGAAACGGCTCATATTACGCCGTCGATCCTAGACAATGAAGCCCAGCAAATCATCATTGAGGCAGCAAAGAAGGCCAATGAAGGGCTTGGCCTTGAAAACTGTGCGACCCATACAGAGATTAAGCTCATGAAAAATCGAGAAACGGGACTGATCGAATCAGCAGCTAGGTTTGCTGGCTGGAACATGATTCCGAATATCAAAAAAGTGTTTGGGGTGGACATGGCCAAGCTGCTGATCGATGTATTAGTCGATGGAAAACAAGCGGATCTGCCAAAAGAGCTGCTTTCTGGACATACGCATTACATAGCAGACTGCCATTTATACCCTCAGCATTTCAAAGAGAGCGGACACATACCGGCAGAGGCCGCACATATCACCATTGATCATGTCCATATTCCGCAGGACGCTTTAGTTGGAGATACTGTGATCGTTAGTGAGTCCGTCCCACCCAAAGGCACCTTTGTGGATCTCTCTTTATTTGAAGCCTTTAACGGCATCGTATCACTTGAATTAAAAGGGTCATCCTCACAGGATGTTGCCGCATCCATCCGCAACTTACAGAAGCAAGCTGCCATTCAGTTAATGGATGAATTAGTGAAGGGATAGAAAGAGAGGGTAACGTGGTGAAGATCTTACCATCTAACGTAATTGAACGGCTGCCAGAACAGAAATTTGGAACCGTATTTGAGAAAATTGCGCATAAAGCACAAAACGGAGCGAACATCATAAACCTTGGTCAGGGAAATCCTGATCTTCCGACTCCTGAACATATCGTGAGCGCCCTTCAAGAAGCAGCAGGCACTTTAGAGTTCCAGCAATATGCACCATTTAGAGGCTTCGATTTTTTCAAGCAAGCCATTGCAGATTTCTACAAAAAAGAATTCGGCACTGAGATTGACCCGCAGAAAGAAGTTGCCCTTTTCAACGGAGGGAAAACAGGCCTATATATCATGAGTCAGTGTCTGCTTGACCCTGGGGACGTTGCCCTCGTCCCCGATCCAGGATACCCAGAATACCATTCAGGGATTTTGATGGCAGACGCAAAGCCCTACTGCATCAAACTTGAATCGAAAAATGGCTATTTACCAGATCTCTCTTCGATTGATCCGGAGGTGCTACAAAAGGCAAAGGTTCTTTTCTTAAATTATCCAAATAACCCAACAGGTGCTGTGGCCAATGAAGCCTTTTTTGAAAAGGCTGCTGATTTTGCCTCAGCTCACGGACTGCATGTGATTCATGATTTTGCCTATGGCTCATTTCATTATGAGCAAAAACCAGTAAGTTTTCTGAATGCTCCTCTTGGAAAAAGTGTAGGAGTAGAATTATATTCTCTATCCAAAACATTTAATATGGCAGGATGGAGAGTTGCTTTTGCTGTGGGAAATGAGGACATCATCCAAGCCATTAACGCCTTCCAAGATCATGTGTTTGTCAGTATGTATGGCGGGTTTCAACAAGCCGCAACCGTCGCCTTGCAAAGTGATGACCGTCACATTCAATCATTAAAAGAAGTCTATCTTGAACGAATAAACTTCTTCATCCGTCAGGCGGAAAAACAGCTGGGATGGTCTATTGAACGTCCAGCAGGCGCTTTTTATTTATGGGCTCCAATTCCTGATGATTTCGTTGATTCTCATGCATTTGCCGATTATTTACTCGAACATTCAGATGTCGTTGTCACGCCTGGGGGTGTGTTTGGAACACACGGAAGACGCCACGTCCGCATCTCAATGGTTGCGCCAATTGAACAGCTTGCCCTGTTTATCGACCGGCTTCGCATCCTTCCGATTCGCTTTAATCAAAAAACCCGCATATAGCGGGTTTTTTCATGTTATATACTTTTCATCGAACCACCATCGACGGATATTTGTTGTCCTGTAAGATAGGAGGCTTCCTCTGATGCGACAAAGGCGGCCAATGAAGCCATTTCACTTGCCGAGCCCACTCTTTGCATTGGAATTCCTGACGCTACAGCCTGTACAGCCTCTTCCCGTGATATTGCCTGTTTACGCATCATGTTTCCGATAAATTGTTCATATCGATCTGTAGCAATAAAGCCCGGATTTAAACAATTCACTGTAATCCCTGAAGGCGCAAGCTGTGTGGCTGCATTTTTACTAGCATTGATAATCGCTGCATTCATCATACTGTTCGTAAACATTTGGTCACCAGGTTCCTTCCATAGGTTCCCGACAATTTGAATGATCCGGCCATATTCATGTCTTTTCATCATCGCTGCCGCACGCTTCATCGTATCTATGTACGCAATGGCTTTTTGAGAAAATGCGGTCAGCATCTGCTCACTATCACATGAATCAAAAGTATCTGGTTTTCCTCCTGGAATATTATTAATCAACACATCCAGTCTGCCAAACTCTTTTTCTATTTTCATAAAAGCCTCCGCCCTTACCTCTTCATGTGACATATCGCCACAGAAAAGAGCCACCGGCTCCTTTGTTTCTGCCATACGCCCAATGTGCTGCTCTGCATCTTCTAGTGAGGATTGATTTCTAGAATTGATGATGACCTTTACATGATCCTGAGCGGCAAGCTTGATAGCGATGGCCTTTCCAATCCCTGTACTTGCTCCTGTTACAAATGCAATTCTTTTAGACAAACTCATCCACATCCCTTTTCTTATCAACTTAGTACATATACATAAAATGACACATATAGAATGTATTTCAACAAAAAAAGACCTTTCTCCTGCGAAAGGCCCTCGTTCTCTATTTAAATGTCGTTTCCCAATTAAATCCGATCGCCTCGTCATTCCAAGCGATTCTCTTTTCATCTGGATTTTTCGGGTCATAGGATTCTGTTGTAAAATACACAATTTGCAGCGGCGTCTCACCTAGTACACGATAGCCATGCGCGACACCCTTTGGGATGAGAAGCAGCATAGGATTGTCTTCTCCCATGTAATACACATCGGTTTGACCCTTTGTGGGAGAATCCTCACGCATATCGTATAAAACGACCTGTGCATGACCTGCTGGGAAGAACCAAACGTCGTCTTGTTTTTCATGATAATGAAAGGCTTTGATCACGCCCGGAAAGCTTTTCGACCATGACGCCTGCCCAAAGCGTTTCAGCATCGGTTCATCATCTCGAATGAGTTCAGCAAAAAAGCCGCGGTCATCACAATGTTTCATGAGTTTTTTCGTTTGAACGCCATCAATCATGCTGATGCCATCTCCCTTCTTTCTGCAAATATTCGTGAAGTGCATCCTTCCAATGTCTCGGCTGCCAGCCTGTGGCTTCAATCGCTTGAAGGTCTAACACAGAATAGGCGGGGCGAGGTGTTTGGAAGCCGTACTCTTCCGTGGAAATCGGCTCAATGGTGGTGGACAGGCCGCTTTTCGCCACAATTTCTGACGCAAAATCAAACCACGAACAGCTTTCTCGGTTACTGACATGATATATACCTGCTTCCTGATCAAATAAATGAATCAAGGCATCTGCCACATCCTTAGTATAGGTTGGAGACCCTATTTGATCGTTGACAATGCGTAAATGATCCTTCGTTTCAGCGAGCCGAAGAATGGTATTTACAAAGTTATGTCCCCCATGTCCGTAGAGCCACGATGTACGGATGATTTTCACTTCGTCTGACACAAGCTGAATCAATTCCTCACCAAGCTTTTTACTCTTTCCATAAATGGTTTGAGGATCTGCTTGTGCATCGACTTTGTAAGGGGAATCCGCTTGCCCGTCAAACACATAATCTGTACTGACATGTAACACATCTGCCCCTGCGCGCTTTGCTTCGAGTGCTGTATAGTAAGCGCCAATGCCATTCACAAGATACGCCTTTTCCGTTTCTGTTTCACATTGATCAACAGATGTGTAGGCTGCCGCACTGACAACAATATCAGGCTGAAAGTGTCTCATCGCGTGTCTGACTGCTTGCTGATCTGCGATATTGAGCATGCTCCTCGTTAAGGCAATGACGGTCAAGTCTTTTTCCTTGAGCTGTCTGCTCAATTCTTTCCCTAATTGACCGCCTGCACCGGTGATTAAAACTTTCATCCGTCACCCTTCTTCGCTCTGATCGTATTTGGTTCGATACCAATTGATCGTTTTTTCAATACCTTCTTCAAATGACGTCTTCTGTGTCCAGCCAAGCTCCCCTTTCAGCTTACTGGCATCAATGGCATAGCGTCTGTCATGCCCTTTTCGGTCTTGAATAAACGAAATGTGGTCATGACTGATCCCTAGCTGCGTTAGAATGGTTTTGGTCAAATCGAGATTCGTTTTCTCATTGCCGCCGCCAATATTGTAGACCTGCCCAGCTGTACCGCTTTCGAGTACCTGCTTCACAGCTCTCGCATGATCCTCTACATACAGCCAATCGCGAATCTGCTGCCCGTCTCCATAAATCGGGATCTTCTCTCCGTTGACCGCTTTTCTAATAATGGTCGGTATTAATTTTTCCTCATGCTGATACGGTCCGTAATTGTTGCTGCATCGTGTAATTATGGCGGGTAATTGGTGAGTGTGGATATAGGATTTCACAAGCAGGTCTGAACTCGCCTTGCTTGCTGAATAAGGATTATTTGGTGAAAGTGGTGTTTGTTCTGTGAAAGCAGGATCATCCGGTTCCAAATCTCCATATACTTCGTCTGTTGAAATATGAATGATCTTTTTCGCCTTTCCCTTTAAGACCGCTTCCAGCATACGATAGGTTCCGAGGACATTAGTTTGAATAAAAGGTTCTGCTGATTCAATACTGCGATCAACATGCGATTCTGCCGCAAAATGAATGATGGCATCATAGACTTCATCAAATGCTTGATCCAGCTCATGCTGAAGGGTAATATCCCCTTGAATAAATCGAAATTGAGACAACTTTAATAATTCATCCATCTCCTCTGGATGGCTGGCATACGTTAATTTATCAAAAACGGTGATGCGGACATCAGTGTCCTGAAGCAGCAGCTTCACAAAATTCAGTCCGATAAATCCCGCTCCGCCTGTAATGAAATAAGACTTTGTCATTCGGATCCCTCTTTTTTCTTCATCGTTTCAAACATTTTCACAGATGCTTGGTGGAGAGATTCATGTGTTCCTGCATCAATCCACCACCCTTTTAACATATCATAGGTCAGCTGGCTATTTGAGATATAGAGATTATTCACGTCTGTAATCTCTAATTCGCCTCGATCTGACGGCGAGATTCTCTCAATATATTCAAAGACTTCTTGGTCATAAAAATAAATACCAGTGACGCAGTAGGACGAACGCGGATGCTCAGGCTTTTCTTCTATTGATAAAATCCGGTGGCAGGTGGCATCAATTTCTGCAATACCAAATCGCTTTGGATCTGCCACTTCTTTCAAAAGAACCTTGGCTCCGCTTTCCTGCTGCTGAAAGGCTTCAACAAAAGGACTTAGCGAATCCTCAAAGACATTATCACCAAGCATGAGCACAAACTTCTCCTCTTCTACAAAGGGCTTTGCATAGGATAAACCGTCCGAAATGCCGGACGCTTCAGGCTGTACTTGATACACGATGTTCATCCCAAGTTCCTGATCGTTTTCAAGAAGCTTTTGAAACAGCGGGATTTGATCTTCTTGTGAAATGACCATCACATCTAAAATCCCTGCTTCTTTCAGTTTGAACAATGACCAATAAATCATCGGATATGGACCAACCGGCAATAAATGTTTATTGAAAATCTTCGTTAAAGGTGCCAGTCGTGATCCCTTTCCACCTGCTAAAATAACTCCCTTCACATCTACACATCCTTATGTTCTTTTTGGTGATGATTCATGAGGTGTATAAGAATGTTTTTCACTCGTTCAGTACCTTTTCCATCAATGAGTGTACGTCCATTGAGATGGATGCTTCTGCGGAGAAAGTAACTGCTGGCTAGTCTTTCAACAGCACACCGAATATCTTTTTCATCCACAAGGTCACCTAATCCAAGATGATGACAGGCTCCCTTTTGCGCAAAACGAGTGGCTGTCACTGCTTGGTGGTCTACTTGCGAAAGGACAATGCTGGGCACCCCGATACAAACTGCCTCATATAACGTCATTCCGCCAGCAACAATCGCCAAATCGGCTTCCGCAAGACGTGCAGGTAATTGATCTGTATGACGAATGAATTGAATATGCTCAGCTTCAATTTGTTCTTCAATGCGGGAGGCTTTTCCTGTCACCGCTAAAATGTGTAAATGACCAGCTTCGCGGAGTGCTGATACAGCCTTTAATAACAATCCGCGCGGATCACTGCCTCCAAAGCTTATAACCACCTTTTTGCATTCTTTTCGAACCTCATATGTGTCTTTTAATCGACTGATCTCGTGATCTAACAATAGATAAGGTGCTCCATAAAAGTATTCCGTCCCATGTACCTGCAAGTGCTTTTCGTCAAAGCCCCCATAAATGCCGTTCACGACAGCATCGGCAAGCTCACAGGCTTCTTCTCTTTCTTCCTCGAATAAGACCAGCCTTGCAGAGCCAGAGAACGCTTTGACAGATCGCAGAAACTGGAGGTCACAATGAAGCACATCAATCAGCAGAAGATCAGGATTCAGTTTTTTTATGTCCTGCTTTATTTGAAGGAATGCCATCGACTCCTGCACCATATGAACGTACCATTGTGGTTCTGAGAGCATTTCTACACAAACCTGTTCATTTGTATAGAAATATAAATCGTTTCCTTCCTGAAACAGTTCGTTTGCCATCCGTTTCATTCTGACGACATGCCCCATCCCTCTAAAAAAACCACCGTACACAACAATCATGATTTTCTTATTCATTCAGCATCCTTCTGTCTCACAGATTGATTCAATCGAACAATATCAGGCTCTTGTTCGCAAATGGCGATGAGTTCTGCTGTAGGTACAGCAATCGAACCCCCTGCTTTCTCTAGTAAACGGGTGGCAAACTCATAATCTTCTTCTGTATCAATCGTGAATCGATAAGCAGGATATGCAAGTTCTTTGGGCGGTGTGAATAATTGCAGGTGAAATTGCTCTGGATGCTTTCTGATATAGAGCGTGACATGCTCACGCTCCGGCTGCGTAAGGAGAAAATTGTCGATCTCACTTAAAATAGGTGCGTTGATCATTTCCCCGGAAATACCGAGTGGTGTTCCGTTCGTATACGTGTAATCAGCCTTCTCTTGTTTATGTTTTTCAAGCATTTTCGACAAAAGGGCCGGATCTATAAAAGGGTTATCTCCCGTTAAACGCACAATGGTTTGCGGTTCAAAATGACGGACAATCTGCGCAAATCGCTGCAGAACATCTGCCTCACTGCCGCGAAATACCTTATAGCCCTTCGATAAACAATAATGAGCCAACAGATCATCTTCTGCCTCTACTGTTGTAGCAATCATGAGGTTCTGCGTTTTGTGATTGTAATGATCTGATTGCTTTACTCGTTCAACAATCAGGTCGATCAGCGCCATACCGCCGATCGGTTTCATTACCTTTTTTGGCAGTCTTGTGGAGCCCATTCTAGCCTGTATGACAAAGAGTACATCATTGCTCATTTGGAGACTCCTGCATGAGCACATCTTTCCACGAAACCCCTGTATGGGCTGGAATATCTCTGACAGCCTTAGCGCCAAGTAATATCTCCATATATCGCGGATGCAAACCTTGGCTTTTTTGTCCTGGACGCAGCACGGCTAGATTTTCTCTGGTCAATATTTCGCCCTTTGCAATGCCTTTTGTCGTAAAAATGCCTCGATACGCAAATTCACGAATCTGACCTTCAATGGCTGTGGTCGTTTTATAAGAACTGCCAAGGAGCTCCTCTGGCACAGAATGCGGGCCTGCTTCTGTTTGATTCCGTTGCTTTTCCGCCGCTCGAATATGCTGAACCATTTCCTTCAATTCTTCAGGATCAAGAGCAAAGGAATGATCGGCCCCAGGTAACGTTTTATCTATTGTAAAATGCTTTTCAATGATCGCTGCTCCAAGCTTCACTGCGGCAACAGGGGCTTCAGTTGGATGTTCACTATGATCAGAAAAACCAATGACTGCCTCAGGAAAAGCTGCAGCCAAAGTTTGAAGCACACGCAGGTTCGTGTATTCTCTAGGTGCTGGATACTTTGCCACACAATGCATAATGGCGATCTGATGATTTTTCTCGCTTGTCATCACCTCATACGCTTCATGGACATCTGCAATCGTTGCCCCGGCTGTAGAGAAAATGATGGGTTTTTGAAAAGAAGCCGTGTGACGCAAAAGAGGCAAATGATTGATTTCATAGGATGCCAGCTTAAAAGCCGGCGGATCGGTTTGATTCAATAGATCCGCAGATTCTTCGTCACATACTGTGCTTAAAAACATCAGCCCTTTTTCCTCACAGCGTGTTAATAACGCCGGCAGCCATTCTGACGGCAGCTCCATTTGTTCCACTAAAGAAAAAATGGATACCTCTTCCCCCTTGGCTGTTTCGTACAATCCCGGTTCCTTTTGATACATCCGATCAGCTTGAAACATTTGAAACTTCACCGCATCAGCACCTGCTTCTTTTGCCACATCAATTAAAGCAAGCGCCTGGTCCAGTTTTCCATCATGGTTGATGCCTGCCTCTGCAATGATAAAGACAGGCGCACCATCCCCCACTTTGCGATCTCCAATATAGAAATGCGCCATCTTACCTCTCTCCTTTTTTCGGCCACACATGGTAATACAAGAAGGCATTTATCGTTTTAAAGCCCATCTTTTCGTACAGCTGAATGGCAGTCGTGTTATGCATCTGTGTTCCGGCAGAAATCAAACGATGACCTCTCTCATTAGAGGCATTCATCATCGCCATAAACAGCTTTTTCCCAATCCCTTTTCCTTGTATATCCGGTCTTATTGCAAATAGCTCAAGCGCCATTTCATCGCCCTTTGTCATCCCTTGAATCAAACCAACGACTTCATTGTTCACCTTTGCCACGAGATTCATATCTGCACGTCCATGCAAATTGTTTCTCATCCATTCCTGATAGAAATGCTGAACGACATTCTGATCTAAAAAAGGATCAAGCGCATACCGGCTTTTCACAAAAGCCTGATGAGCAAGTGACACGGCCTCATCGTATTCCCTTTTATCCGGCGAACTGATGACCACATCTTCACCTGTTGATGGCAATTCCATTTCAACAGGCGGCGCTTCAAGACGAGTGAGACCACCCACATAGTACACATGTGACAGCCTTTGGACGATACGGTTTTTTTCAAGATCAGACACTTCAAGACGTAAAAAGAAAAAATCGCATTTTTCTGTTCTCATCCAATTGATGAAACGCTCCATCAATTCTTGAAAAGCAGACGCTGACTCCGCTTCCACATACTTCACATGGAAAATATGCTGATCAAAAATGCCGCTTTCCCATTTTGACCAGTCGTATAACAGCACCGCTTTGAGCTGGGCGCCGCTGACAAGGGCAAACTGCTTGAAGCCGTTCATTTGTTCTGCTTGCTGGCCGTGTTTCTCAAGCCAATCGGCAAGCACCTGATCATCTATTGCATGCACAACCTTCATAAAGACGCCTTCTGTTCTTTTAAAATAGATAACACCGCTGTGACGACATCCTGCACATCTTCATCTGTCATACTTGGATAAAGAGGCAGTGAAAGAGTCTGCTTGTAGTATGCGAGTGACTCAGGGAAATCCTCTGGTGAATAGTGATACGTATGTTGATAGTATGGATGCAAGTGAACAGGGATGAAATGAACACTCGTGCCGATTTTATACTCCTTTTGCAGCTGTTCAATCAGTTCATCACGCGAGATAAATGCTTCTTTTGGATTCACTTGAAGTACATACAAATGCCATGCATGTCTTCCTTCTTGATGGACAGGCGGCAGGATTAGACCCGCTTCTTTTTGAAAGGCCTGATTGTATGCTTTCGCAATCTGTTCTCTCCGTGCCTGCATGTCATCCAGACGGCTTAGCTGAACAAGTCCTAACGATGCCTGCACGTCAAACATGTTCATTTTATAGCCAGGTTCCTCGACCTCGTAATACCACGTACCTTTTTCTCCGTAACGATTCCACGCTCCCTTGCTCATCCCATGGAGCGCTAGTCTTCTGATTCGAGCCGCAAGTGCATCATCATTTGTCGTCAGCATGCCGCCTTCCCCAGTGGCTAGGTTTTTCGTTGCATAAAAGCTAAAGGCGGTCGCATCCCCTATCGATCCAATAGGCTGACCGTGATACGTTGTGTATAGAGCATGGGCGGCATCCTCAAGTACAAACAGCTCATACTTTTTCGCAATCGCTAAAATCCGGTCCATATCGCACGATTGACCAGCAAAGTGAACCGGGACGATCGCTTTTGTATGTGGTGTAATGGCCGCTTCTACTTTCTCTGCATCCAGATTGAGTGTCGCTGGATCAATATCGACAAATACAGGCGCTGCTCCCGTATGGATGATCGTATTAGCTGTTGCGCAGAATGTCAGAGGCGTTGTAATCACCTCATCCCCAGCCCCAATCCCTCTTGCCTTTAAGGCCAAAAATAAAGCAGCCGTACATGAATTGACAGCAATCGCATGTTTTGCACCGGTCAACTGCTGAAATTCCTCTTCAAACTGTCTCACCTTTGGTCCAGTTGACAGCCAGCCGGATTTTAATGTTCCAATGACCTCATCAATTTCTTCCTGCGCAATGAAAGGCAGGGCATAAGGAAGAAATTGTGCTCTCTTTTTTCCCATATCGCTTGCACACCCCTATCTTCATCTCTGAAAGTCAACACCAGTTTTTGTTTTGAGCAGAGAAAGCAGAACATCGGTCGATCGCGCATGTGGATAATGTTGTTTAATGAACTGAGCTCCTTGCTGTTTTGCCAGCTTCATCTCTTGTTCATCCGACAAAATACGAATGGCTTTCTCAGCTAGTTCAACAGGGTTTTCCATATGATAGCTGCCAAGCGACTCGTAATATGGGTATCTTCTGCCTTCTGTCATTTTCCCGATCAGCACACTCTTTTCAAAAAGCATGGCTTCAAGACCGACTGTTGATGTGAGTGTAATCACCATATCCATATATGGCAGCAAGTCATACAGGTCAATTTCTTTTTTAATCAATCTCACATGATTTCCCGCTTTTTCAATGGACACATACTCATTTAATCGATTTCGAGCTATTTCCCACGGATGCGGTTTCATGATCAGCTGAATGTCTTTCCGCTTTGCAATCGTTTTAAGAACATCACCGTAGAAGGCCTCAGAAAACGGCTGCGTTGCCACAAGCACGGTCTTTTTGGCCGGATTGAAGTTCAATTTACGAAAGATGAGTTCCTGTTGAAGCGGCGTTCGCTCCTTTACCAAATCAAACCTCGGATGACCTGTGATTACTATCTGTTCCGGCTGACAGCCTTTGTCTACATACCAATCCTTTTCATACTTTCCAAACACCCCGTGGCAGGTCGTGAAAATTGGTAAAAAGGCTTCATCTCCCATCAGCGCACCGTGCTGAAGACAGATACTCGTAAGCTGGCGTTTCACTGTTTGTAAAGCGAGTACGCGGCTGTATACATCCTCTGTCGTTCCCACAATGACAGCTGTAATCGGCTGCATGTGAAATAGCACTTCTGTTTGGTCAATCACATCAATAAATTGCACAATGTCCTTGCGAAGTTTTTCTCTAAAAAAGACATTGCCAAAGACAGGATGTTGTGCGTAAGGTTTAAGGAGAGCATTTGCTTTTTCAATATATTCAGCATGGGCTTCTTTATTAACCTCTCCGGCTAATTCTGGCTTGCTGATGACGGGTAATCCGAAATAATCCGCCTTCTTCCAGCGAGCGAACACCACCGTTTGGTCTGGATGGAACCGCGTATAATTTTGTTCAGTAAATCGCAAATGTTCAAAGTGAAGCAATACCTTTCCATTCGCCGGACGATAAGTGAGACGCTTCATCTGCTGCTTATGCTGATCAAAAAATGGCTGAATCTCTTTTGGCGTTGGACAAGCGGTTGTTAGTTCTTGACCGAACGCTTCATCTTCCATCCGTTCTCTCAATTCAGGACTGATATATTGATAGAAATTACTGACCAACCCAAGAGGAATCTGCTTGTAGGACAAATCCTTCATCAGATTCACATACTCAAAGTACACCTGCCAATAATGATGAATATAGTGCGACATTTCAGGTCACCTCCCATATTTTTGTTTTAATATGCTGCGGAGATCCCAACAGGTAGACTGCTCGGGAAGTGCTTGAATAAAGGCACTTTTCTCTTCTGCTGCCAGCTGATAATGAATCGACTGTTCTGTAATGTAATTTGTATCTAATATTTCGTCAAAGGGATAAAACGGATAAAAATGATTTAATCGAAAAAAGAAGCGGGCATCCCCTATTCGATAAAAATGCGGACTCTCGTCCCAGTAGGACCCAAATTCAGCATGAATTTTTGATAAAATGGATGCACGATGTACGATCGAGCAATGATCAATGGCACAAGGGGCATTCCATTGCACCGTATGCGCAGGCCGAATCGTTTCTTTCACTGGCTCTTTTTTGCTATTTAAATAGATAACTTTAGAACTAGAGTAGACAATATCTTCATCTGGGCGGGCATCGAGATAACGAGTCAGCTTCTCTAAACGATCCGGAGCGTAGACATTATCATCTGTGGCATATGAAATATACTCGCCCTTTGCCAGTTCCAATGCTTGATTAATCAGCACGGCGTAACGGGTTTTCGCTGTTCTCTCTTCCAGCGTTTTCACACCGCTTTGGATAAAGTGAACACGGGGATCTTTGCGAAACGGTTCAATAGCAGCAAGGGTTTTTTCGTTTGAGCCATCATCCATAATAAAAAGTTCAAAGTCTGACAGCGTTTGCTGCAGGACCGCTTTAATCGATCTTCCGACATAAGCCGCCTTGTTGTAGCTTGTCAAAATGACAGTTACTTTTGTCAAAGTTTTCACCTCAGTCTCTTTCAAACTATGTTTATCATATGTGTCTCCTCTTAAAGAGACTGTAGAGTGACCTATTTTTTATAAAATTGTATTTTTTTATTGATCTATCTTTGAAAAATGCGAACTTTTTGGTAATATAAGTAATCATTTGTGTGTATTAAAGGAGTAAAGAACATTGGAAGCTATGAAGAATGATCACTCCCAAGAAGTAGAAGCAACTGGATTTTTTCGATTCTTTAAAATTTTCATCGCAACAAAAACGATTATTCGCTCATACCGGCATTCCAAAATTCCAATTTGGCTGATGATGCTCCTTGCAAGTATCGCCGGTACAGGCTGGATCTACGAAGGGTATTTTAGCGAGTATATGGGCAATCATATTCCATTCCCTTTTATTCTGTTACAAGGAGCGGGATATGGTATTTTGGCAGGCAATATGATTCTATTTTTCGGTGTACTCATTCTCAAGTGGTTAGGCCGGCTCTTATTCGGCTGTCAAACGGCGTATAGGAATTTACTCAAGGCCTGCACTTTGACGGTCTTTTTCCCTTCTGCTTTATTTGCACTCACTTGGATTTCTACTGTGGGAATGCTCGGTCCGTATACATTTGTCAAAATCTCACCATATTTAGATCAGCATTTTGAAGTATGGTATTATCTCGATCTTTTGACACTTATGGATGCATATGCAAAGACGTGGATATTCGGAATGGCTGTATTAGGCATTGTCGCTGTGATGAAGCTAAGATTATGGCAAGCCTTTATCATTGTGATCACACCGCTCGCCGCGTTTTTTCTCATCATGACCCTTTTGTTTGATGTCCAGCGCGCTGTCAACTGGATTATGTAAAAAGGACGAGCACTAGGGTGAATGCGAGGGTTTGTCTACAAGCTTTAGGAACTGTTGAGCAGTTCCTTTTTTTCGTTCAATGTACATATTCCCCTCTCCTGTCTCATAGTGTGAAAGAGAGAAAGAATGCTATGGAAACAACAGGCGTATAAACGCCTTCTGTTTAGAACAACATGAGAAAAGAGGAGGAACGTTATGAAATTGAAAAATCAATTTGGGCAAGGTTCGGGTTTCGAAGGTCAAGATTTTCGCCAGCAACAATATGGAGCAAATCCGTATCCTGCGCAGCAGATGGGTTATTCAGTCCCTCCCCAAACGCAGGGTCAAATGCAACAGGGGTTTTCGCCAATGCCGTCTACTAGTCCTTCACAAGGAGGCCAAGGAACGCAGAGCGGCGGGCAGCCGTATCAAATTCCTTCTGGACCGATTTATCAGCAGAATGTCACTGGACAGCTGCCTCTTGAGCAGTCCTATATTGAAAATATTTTACGATTGAACCGCGGCAAGGTAGCCACGATTTATATGACGTTTGAAGCGAGTAAGGAATGGAATTCGAAGATTTTTAGAGGAGTCATTGAAGCGGCAGGACGTGACCACATTATCATTAGTGATAACAAAACAGGAACACGATACTTACTATTAACAATCTACCTTGATTACATTACATTTGATGGGGAAATTCAGTACGACTATCCATATTCGATGTCAACATATTCTCCAAGATAACGTCAAGCATGGCAAAAGCAAGGCACAGACGCCCTTGCTTTTTTCTTTTGACTAGGTTTTTGTCACACCTCTGGGGCGCTGCTCATAAGATGCCTAGTAGTTTTTATCAAAAGCCTAGAGGTGACATCAATGACTGTTGAGCTGGATTATACATCACCAAATGTGAAATTTTCATACGATCTGAATCAAAGCCCCCTTGTGAAATACGATCAGCATAACCTGATTAATGTGTTAGGGAAAAAACAATTAAACTCGTTGGATCAAGTATCCTTGCTGGATATATATTTGAGTAAAAGCAAAGTCGTAGAGCCCCATTACCATCAAAATGCTGCAGAGCTCGTTTATTGTATAGCCGGTTCTGCTGCCGTATCAATGCTGAATCCATTTACAAAAAAACTGCACACCTACACCATCACACCTGGACAGGTGGCAAACGTGCCTCAAGGCTGGTGGCATTATGAAGTTGCTCTTCAGGACAGAACTCATTTGTTAGCCATTTTTAACGCATCTACGCCTGAAGTGATCCTAGGCTCAGACCTTCTCACGCTCACGCCTTCTCACATCATGGCACATACTTATTGCATGAACGAAACACAGTGGAAGCAGGCGACAAAGCCTGTGAAACCAAGCATATTTATCGGACCATTTTGCCACAGGGAGGAAGAGGCCCAAACGCACCCTGTCCCTCCTTCTCACTACGTTCCTTATTATCAAGCACCGCCCAACTATACCCCTTACTGGAGTTAAGAAAAAAACCGATGCCTCTATGAGAGCATCGGTTTTTTGGCTTATAAATTTTTTGCTGCTGCAATGACCAGCATGATCCAAGAAGCGATAAACGCCAACCCGCCAATAGGGGTGATGGCACCTAGAATCTTCACCTGCGTCAATGCCAGCACATAAAGGCTTCCTGAGAAGAAAAGGATGCCTGCAAGCATCACCCAGCCAGCGGCAGGAACCAAGGAGACACCTGACAGCTTATCTGCAAGAAAGGCGACAATAAATAAACCAATGGCATGGAACATCTGATATTGAACACCTTTATTCCATATCTCTATATACCTTTCAGGGATTTTCCCTTCCAGACCATGTGCACCGAAGGCTCCAAGTCCAACAGCAAGCATGGCGTTAATGGCACCTAAAATGAAAAATAGTTTCATTCGTCATTCTCCTTATCTCATCAATTATGTTTATCATAGCGCGGGTAACAGACGACATTCAACTTTCCCTTTACGTTGACACGAGATTGTCGGATTTCTTTTTCTTTCGTAACAGGACTTGATCGACCACGATCGCAATAAGCGTGCCTAGTACAAGCCCGTTGCTTAATAATGAAATGAGCACCGGATGCATGCCTTTCAAGGCTTCCTGCGGCACAAACATTGCCCCCACGCCTGCTAAAACAGCAATTCCAAGGACAAAACGAATCCGGGGAATTTCTTCTTTCTCATACTGATCAAACTCTGACATTGCAATCCCAATCATAGAAGAGAACACCACAAAGTTCACAGCAAGCCCCACAGGTGATGGCAAGGCAGAGAAAAAGCTCATAAGTAACGGGAACAAACTAATGAGAACAATAAGCAGACTTCCGATGAAAAATGGCTTTCTCGATGGAATTTTGGTTGTCTGTATAAATCCTGCTGCCCCTGAAATAGGTACAGGCGCAATCGCACCAATCAGCCCGCTCAGTAAATGACCAAATGCTGCAACAAAACCGGCAGGACGTGCTCTCTGCCGCTCACGCAGTTCACCAAATGCCTTCACTGAGCTTTCCACAATTCGAATACTTGCCAGCATGTTCACAATGAGTAAAATCGTTATAAAAAAGGACGTGACAAGTAATCCACTGTCAAAGACCGGCATACCGAATGGAAAGAGCTTAGGGAACTCAATGATCTGATCTGGAATTCGAACCGGCTTCGCCAATCCGAGTAGAGCGAATAACAACCATCCGCCTGCAAGTGCGAATAATACAGAAAATTGTCTTAAATAATGCCACTTTGAGCGGCTGATCATGAAGGTAAGAACAATGATCAAGATGGATAAGCAAAAGACAAACCCGTCCACCTGATTTCCCCGATAGCCGATGCCCATCAGCCCTTTCATGATCGGCTGACTTAACTGCACAACAAGCAGCAGCAAGTATATGCCTGTGACGACTGGCGTAAATAAAGACGCGAGCCAATTAATGATTTTAAATAAACTAAAAATAAAAAAGAAAACGGCACTAAAAATTAAAGCCCCTTGTAATGCTTGCAGGGTTTCAGGATACGTCGCAAAAATTGTTCCCGTCATGCCGGCATAAAGAGTATACACACCCCACCAAAGCCCTGCTGGACTTTCATTGATTGGCAGCATATGACCGCATAAACACTGCACCATTGCGACAAGTCCAAGTGAAAAGAATGTACTTTGAATCAGCTCCGCCGATTGTACTTGATTCAATTCAAATGCTTGTGCAATTGCAATGGGTACGGCAATAGAAGCTGCGATAAAAAATGCCATCCACTGAATGGCGCCCAAAAATAGTTTCAAACCGATCACCTTCCCTTTGTCGTGACAAGACCATTAAAAATCAAAAATAGAGTCGCCGTTTCCGTCCTTCTCCTTTTGCCCCTCATCATTTTGTTGAAATTTCTTTGCACCGCTTGTACCCATCAGTTTCTCAAGCATGGCTTGATCTGTAGACACAGATGGCGCTGAAGGTGTATGTATCGATGGAGGTGGTGAGATAACCGGCGACTGCGGCAACTGCGCCTGTGATGGTGCGTCGAGAATGACATCACATAGTGAAGAAATCGCTGCTACTTGACGTTTCACCTCTTCATCATTTCCACTTTGTTTTGCTTTTTGAACCGCTTCCTCCATTTTTTGAAGCAGGCTTGATATATGAATATTCAAGGGTAGACCCTCCAATCTAAAAATTCGTTTTCAACATTATTTTACCAAATGAACAAACCAAATGGGTTCATTTTTTCAAAGCAGTGCGCTCCGCCTCTCTTATTTGACCCTTCATTCTCATTCACACATAATAAAAGAAACACAATCGTCTATGAAAGGATTGAATAATGAACAAGCTCACTGCTCTTTTTCAGAAACAAAAAGTCTTTCAAAAGCCGTCGGTGCAAGAACGCATCCGCATCCTTCAAGACTTAAAAGTAGAAATCAAACAGCATGAAAAGGATATTTTACAGGCCTTAGCCCATGATTTACATAAATCCGAACAGGAAGCCTATACAACAGAGATCGGGATGGTGTATGAAGAAATCAATCATACCATCAAGTATCTTCACAAATGGGCAAGGCCAACACGAGCGAAAACACCTCTGACTCATATCGGATCAAAAAGCATGATCATCAAGGAACCTTATGGATGTGTGCTCATCATTGCCCCTTGGAACTATCCTTTCCAATTGGCTCTTTCTCCATTAGTCGGCGCGATTTCTGCAGGAAATGCCGTGATCTTAAAACCGTCTGAGCTGACGCCGGCAGTTGCACAAGTGATCAGCACTATTGTGGAGCGTGTATTCCAAGAAGACCATGCGGCTGTCGTCGAAGGCGGCGTCGATGTTAGTACAGAGCTGCTAAAGCTGCCATTCGATTATATCTTCTTTACTGGAAGTGTAGCTGTCGGCAAAGTTGTGATGGAAGCTGCCGCAAAGCATTTGACCCCTGTCACACTTGAGCTTGGCGGAAAAAGCCCTTGCATCGTTATGCCGGATGCAGACATCAAGCTGGCAGCGAAGCGAATCACCTTTGGAAAATTCACCAATGCAGGGCAAACCTGCATTGCGCCAGACTATTTGCTCGTTCATGAATCCGTCAAAGAGAAACTTTTGAGAGAGATGACAGCCTGTATCCGTGAATTTTATGGTGAACATCCCGAAACACATCCGCACTTTGGGAAAAATGTCAGCCAGCGTCATTTTGACAGGCTCACACAATTTCTCTCAAATGGAACGATCGTCACCGGTGGACAGCGTAATGAGCAGGAGCTCAAAATCGCTCCGACCATTTTAGACGACATCACTTGGGAAGATCCCGTCATGCAGGAGGAAATTTTCGGGCCGATCCTGCCTGTCATGACCTTTGATTCTCTGCATGAGGCAGCGCATATAATCAAAGCAAGACCGAAGCCGCTTGCGCTTTACTTATTTACAACAAGTAAAGAAACCGAATCCTATATTCTAGACAATCTCTCTTTTGGCGGAGGGTGTATCAATGACACGCTTATGCATGTCGCTACTCCTTACCTGCCATTCGGAGGCGTCGGTGAAAGCGGCATGGGTCGATATCATGGGAAGGAAAGCTTCTTTACGTTTACCCATGAAAAAAGCGTTCTGCGCCAAACCAACCGTTTCGATTTTTCCTTCCGTTATCCAAATGCAAAAAACGGACTCGACTTGATCCGCAAATTTTTAAAATAAACAGGACGAAGGGGCTCTCCCCTCGTCCTATTTTCACTCGATATCCTTGATACACCAGTTGATTTCTTCCATTCCTAATTGCTTTAAATACGCGTTTACCTTTGAAAAAGGCCGACTGCCAAAAAAGCCGTTTCTTGCAGAAAAAGGACTTGGATGAGGTGACTCAATGATGTAATGTTTGTTTTGATCAATGCGCTCTTTCTTGTTTTGAGCATGTCTTCCCCATAATACAAAAACGACGGGCTGATCACGCTCATTTAGCACAACAATCACACGGTCTGTCACACGTTCCCAGCCCTTGCCTTTATGCGAATTCGCCTCGCCCTTTCTCACGGTCAGCACAGTGTTTAAGAGCAGCACACCCTGCTCTGCCCAGCTGACAAGTGAGCCATGGTTTGGAACAGGACAGCCAAGATCATCCGTGAGCTCCTGAAAAATATTTCTCAACGATGGCGGATGTTTCACGCCAGGCTGAACAGAAAAGCTTAATCCATGTGCCTGCCCTGGGCCATGATAAGGGTCTTGTCCCAAAATCACCACTTTGACCTTTTCATATGATGTCAAATGCAGCGCACGATAAACGTCATCTGGTTTAGGAAAAACAATCTGTGTACGATATTCTTCCTTCATCCATTCACGTAATTCCTGATAATACGGCTGTTCAAATTCACTTTTCATCACAGCCCACCAGCTATCATTTAAAAATGGCTTCATTGTGGTTGTCCTCCTTCTATTTGCTGTACCAGTCTGGAGATCATCGGTTTTCCGTCCCACACAATCTCACTCTCTGATTCTCGTTTTTTCATCGCTGGTTCTTCTAATAATATAGCAAAGTTGGCTGTCGGCAGGTCGCCCAGTTCATGCTTTTCACTAAGATCATCTAAATAGTTCTTCCTTGTTTCACCAAGATCACTAGACTGATTTCCACCGCCGTCAAAGAACGCATAGATCACGCTGGCAGCTGGCACCCGTTTGACTCTGGCATGCTGTGAAACACGCAAGAAGAAGTCCCAGTCCCAATAATGATGCATCGCTGGATCAAAGCAGCCAATCTCATCGTGTAAACAGCGTTTGTACATACTGCCGGAAGGAACATATGTAGAAAAGACACGCATATCTTCAATAGCCGCTGTATAAGCAAACAAACGTCTCGACACTGGGAAACGGGTCGCGCCTTTTTCTTCAAATGATACAATTTCTGCATCAGAAAAAACAAAATCGGCGTCCTCCAGCGCCTTGCTCATACGTTCAATATGACAAGGTGTAAAGTAATCATCGTCATCACTCAGCATGATGACGTCGCCTGTCAGCTCCCGCAAGCCCACATTCCTGGCATTCACGTGCTGGACGTTCTCATCTAAATGAATTAAGCGGATCGGAAGCTCAGAATAGAGCTCCTGAATGATGTCAACTCGCTCTCCTGCATCATTGACGACAACAATTTCAAAGGGCTGTACGGTTTGTCTTGTAATGGATTCAAGCAGCTCACACAGTGCGCTGAGCCGGTTATGTGTCACAATTAATAAGGAAATCTTCATATGCAGCTTACTCCTTTAATAGATTCGTCTTTTTCCATTAAAACATAAATTGGCTTTCTTCTCATGATATAAAAGGCGGTTTGATGTAACGGGAAAATGGGAATTTTTATTTGTAAAAGGGATAGAATGGAGGCGTTCCGAAGAGAAGAACGCTTTTTTATGCCGTTTCATTGTGATAAATGGAAAAGCTGATTATAATAAGGGATAGAACAGTAACTGTTACACATCACATTGGAGGTTCAGCAACTATGTCTATGAATAAAGCACTCACCATCGCAGGCTCGGATTCAAGCGGCGGTGCAGGTATCCAAGCAGATTTAAAAACGTTTCAAGAAAAAAACGTCTACGGGATGACAGCTTTAACCGTTGTCGTTGCAATGGACCCTCATAATCATTGGGATCATCAGGTGTTTCCAATTGATACGGCGACCATTCGTGCGCAGCTTTCTACCATTGTAGAAGGCATTGGTGTAGATGCGCTGAAAACAGGTATGCTCCCTACAGTCGACGTGATTGAACTTGCAGCTGACACCATCAAAACATACGACCTAAAAAATGTCGTCATTGATCCTGTTATGGTTTGTAAGGGTGCGAATGAAGTCCTTTACCCAGAGCACGCGGAAGCATTGCGCGAAAAGCTCACGCCACTGGCAACCGTCATCACGCCTAACCTTTTCGAAGCAGGTCAATTAAGTGGAATTGGCGAGATCAAAACAATCGAACAAATGGAAGAAGCAGCAAAACGCATTCACGAACTTGGTGCGAAGTATGTGGTCATCACTGGAGGCGGTAAGCTAAGCGAAGATAAAGCCATCGATTTGCTTTATGATGGACAAACCTTCGAACGCCTTGAAACAGATAAAATCGACACAGAATACACACATGGTGCAGGCTGCACATTCTCAGCAGCAGTTACAGCTGAACTCGCGAATGGTTCAGACGTGAAAGAAGCCATTTACGCAGCAAAAGAATTCATCACAGCTGCCATCAAAGGCTCTTTCCAGCTAAACGAATACATCGGACCAACAAAACATTCTGCTCATCGTTTTGACAAATAGAACAGAAAAAACCGATTCGCCTTGTTAGTAGGTGAATCGGTTTTTGTTTATCGAAAGCTGCGTCTCTGTGCAAACAGCCAATCTGTTAAGCCCGGCGTCTCATAAGCAGGCGTCCATGATGCATGGTCATATCCATACTTGCTTGCGTACTCCGTATAAAGCGGCTGGCCGCCAGCTTTTTGAATAGCTTGAATTGTATTTCTCGCATAACTGATAGGGATAATGGAATCATCTTCTGCATGAAATGCCCATATTGGTTTGTGTGCTAAAATTCTTGCCTTGCTTGGATCTGCACCTCCCGCAATTGGAATCATCGCTGCAAACAAACGAGGATATGTGATGTTCAACTGGTACGTGCCAAAGCCACCTTGTGATAAGCCCGTCGCATAAATCCTCTTTTGATCGATCTGATAAGAAGCTAACACATGCTGAAGGACATCATAAGCTTTGTGTAAATCTGGTGAAAATTGAAACACGTTTGTCAGATCGATTTCATTTTGCAAATTTCTTGTTAATGCAAAGCCTCCATCCACAGCATTTCGCGCTTGAGGTGCAAGTACGTACGAAGGATGTTTCTTTTGGACTTCAGGGGAAGCCCATAAAGCTGCACCATCATTCGCAAGCAATTGCTTTTGATTGTCTGTTCCCCTCTCCCCGCCTCCATGTAAGAACAGGACTAGAGGATAGGCTTTACCCCGCTTACGGTTTTTTGGAATATACAGCCGATAAGGCATGCCTTGGTATTCGAAAGATAAAAAAGATGATGCAATGTCCTCTCGTGTAACAAAGCGATAACTGTACGTAGACGTGGAAAGACGATAGTTTTTCTTGTAAACGCTTACTTTTAAAGTCGTATCAGTTTCAATATGAATGGGCTTTTTGTATAACTGACTTTGAGTTGTCGGCTGGCTGCCATCTGTTGTGTAATATAGAGAAGCTTTTTGAACGTGAGAATGCAGAGCAACCTCTTGTGAACGATAATATTGACCAGATGGGACTGAAGCAGTTGATGCAAAATACGACGTATGATTTCGGGCAGAAGAAACGGAAGGAAAAAGAAAACTCATAAACAATAGGACAATAATAAAGGTGATCAGGCATTTCTTGGTTGTATGGTTCATATCGTGCCTCCTGTACATGCTCAGATGAATTTTTTATTTATTATTTATCATGACAATAGAAATGTCAACGCTTTCATTTTAATTTCTACATCATCTGACCGAAACAAAAAAGCGTACCCGCACGCAGGTACACTCTTTTATTCATACATGAATGCCTATTTTTGCTGATCGGACTCTTGCGCCATTTTTCGAATAAAGGCTTCAATGGACTCAACAAATAAAGCATATTCTTTCATTTGTTTATACGTATCTGACAGCTTCTCTTTTACTTCTTCCTGCTCTAAAGAAGGTTCACCGAGAATAGATTGAACTTGAATGAGCAATTCTTTATATTCTTCACGTTTATCTTCAACATGATCTGCCATTGTCTCCAAGCGTTTTCTAGTCGTCGGCTGCTGTTTTGAATTCAAGTAAACAACCCCTTTTTTGTCCTACCGCATTTGGATAAACGTCAGCCTCAGCTGTATATATTTTAAAATGATACCATAATTCCATCTATTATCATATATGTAAAACGTCATCAAACCGCTTCAGGCCAACCTTGTATATACACGCTATAGGCTCTTAGATACAGGCTGATCTCACTAGAAAAAAGCAGATCATGGATCTGCTCAGATTGTAGAGAAATTATTTTTCAAGCCCGATTTCCCCTATTTCCTTCTGACTCTTTAAGCCAGTTCTTTTTTGCTCAAATTTCATTGCTAATACTAATATAAAAGCGATCATTAAAATAATACTTAAGAAAATCAAACCGGCTTGCATTTTTCCTGTAGCATCTTTTAGCCATCCGACTGCATAAGGGCCAACAAAACCTCCTAGACTTCCAATTGAATTAATGACTGCAATCCCAACAGCTACTGTGGCTGGACTCAATATCATAGTGGGTAATGACCAAAAAGGACCTTTAAAACAATACATGGCTGCCAATGAAATGGTGATGAAAATCATTGCAATAAATGGATTGGACACCATTCCTACACTAAGTAACGTTAAACCAGATACGAGTAACGGCAAAGCTGTGTGAATACGTCTTTCACCAGTTCGATCTGAACGTCTTGACCAGTAATTCATGACGATTGAAGCAATAATATAAGGGATTGTAGCAATGAAGCCGATCTGGGTGTTTGTTAAATAGCTAGATAATCCTTTAATAATTTGAGGCATCCAATAACCAACACCCAGTGTACCTGCAGTATATACAAAGTAAATTAAGGAGAGGTACCACAGTTTAGGATCAGTCAAAGCCGTCTTATGACTAGAGGTTTGTTGGCCTTGCTTTTCTCTTAGCTCCTCATCCTTTCTTAATTCTGAAATCAACCAATTTTTTTCTTCGGCTGTTAACCACTTTGCTTGTTCAGGCCTGTCTGTTAAGTAGAAATACGTTACAAACCCTAAAATAACAGCAGGGGCGCCTTCGATAATAAACATCCAACGCCATCCAGGTACATTCATCCAATGAATATGATCAATAATCAAGGTAGAAACGGGAGCTCCTATAATATAAGAAACAGCGATTGCCGTCATAAACATCGCAATTGTACTTGCTCTTTCTTTAGCTCGGAACCAATAAGTCAGGTATAGAATAATTCCTGGAAATAGACCTGCCTCTGCTATTCCAAGAAGGAATCTAATGATATAGAGCTGGGTAGCATTCTGAGCAAACCCAGTTGCCATAGAGATAATTCCCCAAGTAAAGAGTATCCTAGTAATCCAAACTCTTGCCCCAAATTTTTGCATTAAAATATTACTTGGTACTTCAAAGAGAAAATAACCAATAAAAAAAATACCTGTCACAAGACCAAACATTTTACTTGTTAGTCCTAGTGCTTCATTCATTTCCAATGCTGCATATCCCACATTTGCCCTGTCTAGATAAGAAATAATATAGAGTAAAAATAGTAACGGGATTATTCTTCGTGTCACCTTTCGAATTGTCTTCTTTTCGAAATTCAAATGAGCATTTTCCAATCAAATTCCTCCTTTTAAAATAATAAAAAGAAATTTTGATAACGCTTACATTTATTTAAAAAATAAAGAGATACTCTTACGATTCTGTAAGATGTGTAAGAGTATCTCCATTTACCCTTCTGTTGTTTCCTCAAGACAGCGAACAAAATTAAATACATCAAATCTGGTCATAAAACTTTCTTTCATCGTGTTAAAAACGTTTATTTCCAACTAGAAACGCTCTCAATGTCTGGTATACCGTTAAATATTAAGTGTTTCGGTTGATAATGAATGTTACCTAACACCGTTTCTCCATCTACATCGGGAAAAGCAGTCTCAGTAGAAGTAGAATCTAGAACCACAAGATTATTTGGAGTAAAAGTAAAATCGTCAATTCCTAACAATTTAGGAGCTGTTACCAGAACTGTTCTAAAAGCTTCATCTCGAGACAGTCCACCTACAATCATTTTAGAAATGATGTAGCTCATGTTATAAACAGGGTATTTTCTCCATGACGCGCTTGTTAAATCTGTACTGATAGTATCTGGTTTTATTCCCTCAGCTAAGCATTTATAAAAAACATTCCAATTAAAGTGTTTTCTACCGTGACCGATATCTAATACTATTCCTCTTTCCACTGCAGCTATAAATTCTTTCTTTACTTTTCCGCCAGTATTTAACACGTTCCCATCCCTTCCTTGAAATGGATGAGTAAGAATGTCCCCTTTATTAAAATATTGTGTTACCTCTTCAATATCTAGTTTAGTTTCAGTTAAATGAACCATCATTCGTAAATCAGTTCGATCGGCTGCTTCTCTTGCTAAACGTAATAAAGACCGGTCAGTCGTTATGTCCACCTGACCTAAGCGAATCTTAATTCCTAATAAACGATCATCAGCTAAAGAAGCAACTTCAACAATTCGATCCAATGAAATATTTTCTGGCTTGGTTGGGTTAGGGTTAGGGTGATTGGTTAGCCCTTCTGGTAAGGCTGATAACCAAGAACGTACTGTTAACGGGCTGTTTGCCCAATAACGATTTGCTTCCTCCCATCCGTCATAGCCAAAAGTACCTGCGTCCCCAACTGTAGTTACTCCTGAGGAGAGATATTGTTTATCTGTCACACCGATTTCTGCTCCAGGTGCCCATAAATGACAATGAAAATCGACTAACCCCGGTACGATTACGCTAGATTCAGATAAATGAATATCCCGATCATCCTCTTGAGTAACTGATATTCTTGTAGACTTATTTGGAATGAACCCCTTTTCTGACCAAATAGAACCGCCTTTAAAATTCCATACTCCCATGTAAATACACCCCTTCTTTTTGGATAGTGGAAACAATCAACTCAGTAGAATTTTTAATTTATTCACTGCCATACACAAACCAATAAGATAGCGCTTTCAAAATTGAAATTAATGAATGACGCAACCTCTATCTCCGAGATATTGATCAATCATTTGTAACAACTTTCATTCTAGAGACAGAACCTCAATTAAAATTTATCTCACGTAATAAAAATTACTATTTTTTATATAATAGTCATATTTATTACCAATAATTTAAATGTATATTATCACTCATAATTAATAAAGTAAACCTTTTTAATAAAGAAAAGCAGTTAAATGAAAACGAAAAGTTAAGCAAATGGTGGAATTGATGGCGAGGAAGATGTAGACGTTGGTTACCATTGGTTCAAGAGCAAAAAAACAATGAAAATAAACATTCCACTTATGATCAGTGGAATGTTCTATGGCACTGCACTTATTGAAGAAGTAAGACTTTCTTTGGCTGAAGCAGCTCATAATGTCGAAACAGCGATGAATCATGGGGAAGGTGCTTTAACAGGACGTGCCCGTGAAGTGATGGGGCTAAAGAAAAACGAGGTGCGGTAATGGAGTACCCAATATCCCGCACCTCAATTATCTGATGGAGAAATGCTACAACACACCTTCTCTATCAATCTTCTCTTTGTAAATGCCATGTCTTCAATTTCAGCTTTGTTTCATTTCTTCCACTGATGGAGATTGATTTATTTCCCGGGGAAGGAAAGTAACGTGCAGTAAAGACTTCTCGGCCTCCGTTTACAAAAATCTCAATCGACGACGCATCAATAAAGATATGAAGGTCGTGTAATTCTTGTATTGCTACTTCTCGAATTTCCTTTGATCGATCTTCGAATCGATCCCGCTCTAAAGTCAGTCTTCCCTCATCTTTATCATAAATGATCCGGGCAGCCGCTCGAATACAGCATTCAAATCCCTTTTGTGTGTCAATTTGATCAATGTATATCTCTGCGCTCGTAATATCATCTACAGGGATGGATTGAACAGAGCGTTTGATATGAAAAACATGCTCTTGTTCATTCGTCCGCATTGCTTGAAGCTCAGTGACTGGTTTTTGAATCAGATGTCCGTCATCATCCAAATGGAGCTCTCTCGGAATCGTCAAACAATGTATCCATTGATAAGAAATCGTCGGATGATGCTCATCTCCTTGATCGGGAACACCCATCCATCCGATTAAAAGGCGTCTGCCTGATTCGTCTTGAAAGGTTTGCTGCGCATAGAAATCAAAGCCGCGATCGAGCTCCTCAAACGCTCCGTGTGTATATTGATAAGAACGATCATCCAATGTGCCAACAAAATAGCCTGATTGATGTGTATTGTGATATTTTAAGCCATCAGGCTTGAGTCCTTGCGGCGACACAATCAATACATCCCGGCCGTCTAATTCAAATAGATCTGGGCATTCCCACATATAGCCGAAATTGTCTAACCCATTTTTTCCACTGCCTGCAATCGTGCCTTGAAATGTCCAATTGTCTAATGTATCAGAGGTAAACAAGACCAGATGTCCTTTCAGGTCTAAGCTTTGTGCACCAAGGACCATGTACCACTGGCCATTTCGCTTCCATACCTTCGGATCACGAAAATGGGCGGTGAATCCTTCCGGCAGCGTCGCCACGACACCTTTTTTCTGAAAGTGAATGCCATCCTCTGAAACAGCTAAACATTGATACGTCTCACGGTTTCCTTGTTCATCCCGAACGTTTCCAGTGTACATCACATACATGTGTCCGTCGTCTATAAATGCACTGCCAGAATAACAGCCGTTTTGATCAAACCAATCACTTGGAGCAAGGGCAGCTTCTTCATGCTTCCAATTGACTAGATCTGTTGATGTGTAATGCCCCCAAAATTTTGAACCGTGTCCCGTTTTGAATGGCTGCCACTGATAAAAGACGTGGTAAATGCCTTTCCACTGGATCAACCCATTTGGGTCATTTAAAAGACCAACTGGCGGCATCAAATGAAAATGCTGCCGGTACACATCTTTTTTTACCAAATGCTCATAGTTTCGAATACGTTCTGCTACCTTTTGACGAAGTACTGCGTCAATTGTTGTCATAATTGTGACCACTCCTTGATTATTTTTCGACTTCTTTTACTTTAAAGATAATGGTGAGAATAAATGAAACAGCGACAGCTATTAACATACCAATCATATAATTCACCACATTCTGTAAACCGAATGGTGCTGCAATCGCAATCATCGGAATACCTGTTAAACCGTAAGCGTTGGCGGCTACCTTCGTGAAGACAACGAATGCCCCGCCTAATGCGCCACCAATCATCGCCGCAATAAAAGGTTTACGATAGCGGAGGTTGACTCCGAATATGACAGGCTCGGTAATTCCTAAGAAAGCCGAGAAAGCAGCAGGGAGTGCAATTTCTTTTGTTTTTGCACGTTTGGCTAAGAAAAAGACAGCAAGCCCTGCTCCGCCTTGCGCGACGTTGGACATTGCCCAGATTGGCAGCAAATAGTTACGTCCAATATCATTCAGCAAGCCTGCTTCAATCGCATGGAAGCTATGATGAACCCCTGTGAGCACAATTAAAGAATAGGCACCGCCGAAAATGAGTCCTGCTAAGAACCCTGCATGGTCATAAATAAATGTCAGTGCATTCGAAATTCCTGTACCGAGCATTCTTCCAAGCGGTCCAACTGCAATAAACGTCACAAATCCAGTCACGATCACCGTCACAAACGGGGTCACAAGTAAATCAATACTATTCGGAACCACTTTTCTTAAATTCTTCTCAACAAGACACATGATATAGACTGTCAGTAAGACTGGAATGACGGTTCCTTGATAACCCAGAAGGGCAATATCAAAATTGAATAAATGCATATACTCTGGTTTCGCATCCGTCAGTCCCCACGGATTGAGCAGACTTGGGTGAATCATAATCCCCCCAATAACGGCTCCTAAATACGGGTTTCCACCAAACTCTTTTGCTGCACTGACCCCAATTAATATCGGCAAAATGATAAAGGCTGCACTTGAGAACATATCAAGCATTTGGAAGATCGCAGAGCTTGGGTCTACCCATTTGAAGGCTTTCATCATGCCTAACAGGCCCATTAATAAACCGCTTGCTACAATTGCCGGAATGATCGGTACAAAAATATTCGATAACGTTTTAGCAAAACGGGCAAGTGGATTCATTTTTTGTTTCACTGCTTCATCATGGCTGACAGGCTTTTGTTTCTCGTCGTCTGCCTCAAGACCGATCTCACTGGCAAATGGCTCATACACCTTGTTGACAGATCCCGTTCCTAAAATGATCTGAAATTGTCCTGAACTTGAGAATGCCCCTTTCACTCCTTCAAGTTCTTCAATGGCATCTTTGTCAATCAAATCCTCATCTTTCACCACCAATCTGAGTCTTGTTGCACAATGCGTGGCACTGATGACATTTTCCTTGCCGCCTAATCGTTTTGTTAATTCTTTGGCTGTTCTTTGATAATCCATGATGTTGTCTCCTCCTTTTTTAAAACAAAAAAGACCTAAAATTCACCAACGATCAAAGGACATACACGTCCCCTCGTTACGCAAATTTTAGGTCTTGCCTGCCTGACAGTCACAATCCCGCGATATCAAATTTTGATGACGCTTTCATCATAGTATAAGACTGTGACATGCGTCAACCTCTTTTTTCGAATCCAATGACCCATATACACTAGTACGAGTAGTGTGCATAAAAAAAGCCTGCATGCAGGCATCACCATTAAACCAATTCGGCCTCCTGCAGACGCTGGACATGCAGCGTGATGTAGCCGATCTCCGAGTCAGGGAGATGAAGTCCATATTCAGCTTTTAACAAATCAGCGAGTCCAAGTGCACACTGGTAAGCCGTATCATACTTTGTTTGGATAAAAATCAGCATGTCATCGTCCATCACTTGAAATGCTTCATTCGATTCCAACCTGCCTAATGCATACCTCAAATGTGTCACAAGTCGCTGATAGGAAATACTATTCTCATCAATTGAATGTTGAAAATAGGTTTCAATATGCTCGATCATTTCTTTGATCATCGTTGTATATTTTACGGTTTTTTTCATGGACTCCGTATTCATTTTGGCCGTATGAATATGAAGTGCCACATATCCTGCCTCATCGTCCGGCAGTTCAACCCCAAGCCGCTCCTTTACATAACGAATGGCATACTTTCCGATCTCATATTCCTGCTTATATAAGACTTTGATCTCACCAAGCAATTTATTATATAACACAATGCCTTTTTGAAGGCGTTCAATGGCGAAGGACAGATGGTCAGTCAGTGATATGTGGATATGATCACTGAGAGGCATCATCAGTTCACCCTCTGCATAACTGATGATATGCTCGGCCACCTCAATATGCGCTTCTGGCAATGTGGCAAGAATTTGTTTGAATTTCTCATTTTCTTCACGCACAACAAAGATTTTCTCTATTTTATGAACGGGAATGACGTCATTTTTCCCCTTCTGAAAAGCAATTCCGGGACCCATCACAATTTTCTCCTGATCACCCTCCTTCACAACCACTGCATTGTTATTCAATATTTTATATATCTTCACGGGGTATCCTCTCCCACCAGATAACGTTTCTTATGTGGGATTTTACCCTGTTTCACTGCTTCTGTAAAGGTAAGTACGGACCCGCTCGCGCCTCTCTCGTCTTCTTCTTACTCAGCATCATCAGACTTTGCTGAAACTGTTTCTCTGTCCTGCGTTTCTTCTTATTTAATTCTGCCAGCTTCTCTAGCTCTCTCTCTTCCACTGCTTGAAAGAAACCAGCATCCACTGCGGCAGCCTGAAATCCTTGCTTCTTCATCATCACACCAGGATTCACAAGCACATTCATCATGAAACCAAACCATACACTTAACCAGTTTTTTAATGTCTTCACTGAACATCCCTCCGCTTTTCTTAGAATCTAGCAGTTCTAGCAAAACAACTGCTCCTATCATATCCCGAGAAAATAGAGAGGTTTGTCACAATCTGGGTGAAAAAACAAACTAGTTTTCAGAAGTTTTGTTGAAAAGTGCAGAAGAAGATCATGTGACTAGAAGTTTCAATGAAAATTTTATTCACACACTATCCCAAAGATAAGCACATCTTATCAACAGGTTTTATCCACATATCAACATCCCCTTACTAGATTTTGTGTATGTGAATTTTTTATTTTCCATATATATATCTAAAAAATTGAGTTATCAACAACCCTTTGTGCATAAGTGCGACTTTATAAACAAAATAGTTCTTTTTCACTATGTAAAATAAGACCATTTTAGTAAAGGAATTGTTTTCAACGTATTGAATACTTAATAACGGGCAGTGAATCTTTCCTATTTATCCACACAACGAAAGGCTATCTCCCTAAAAACACAGCTAGAAAGGGGAAAATTAATGAAAAAAGTAATCTCTCGTTCTTCTGTTCTATTGTTCTCCACTATTTTTATTTTATCCACATTCTTTACAGGTCAACAGGCTGCTGCCGCTCCATCTAACAAAAAGGTAGAGCTAGACAAAGCAGAAATCTTTGGCGAAATCAATGTCAACTCGGGAAAACAAACGACTGTCATTGTTGAATTAAAGGAAAAATCCTTAGTTGAAGCCAAGCAAGAAGGCGAAGCACAAACGAAAGCCTCCCTCAAAAAATCTCGAACAAAAGTAAAGAACGCAGCACTCAAAAAGTTAGATAAAGCGAGTGTTCGTCAAGAATATGAAAAAGTCTTCTCTGGTTTCTCTATGAAACTTCCTGCAAACGAAATTCCAAAGCTGCTCGCAGTTGACGGAGTAAAAGCCGTTTATCCGGATGTTACATATAAAACAGATGAAGTGAAAAAGGAAAGCGTTCAGCTTCCAAATGAAGATGTCTCCCCGCTTATGGATAAAAGCGCTCCATTTATCGGTGCACCAAAAGCATGGGATGCCGGCTATTCTGGAAAAGGAGTCAAAGTCGCAGTTATTGATACTGGTGTAGACTATACACACCCTGATTTAAAAGGAAACTTCGGTTTATACAAAGGCTATGATTTTGTTGATAATGATTATTCTCCGCAAGAGACACCTAAAGGAGACCCTAGAGGTGAATCCACTGATCACGGTACACACGTCGCAGGAACGATTGCGGCAAATGGGCAAATAAAAGGTGTCGCAAAGGATGCTACACTCCTTGCGTACCGTGTACTTGGACCAGGTGGATCTGGAACAACTGAGAACGTTCTTGCAGGCATCGACCGGGCTGTTACTGACGGAGCAGATGTCATGAACCTCTCTCTTGGAAACAGTGTCAATAACCCTGATTACGCAACGAGCACCGCACTTGATTGGGCCATGTCTGAAGGCGTTGTGGCTGTTACATCCAATGGAAACAGCGGCCCGAACAGCTGGACAGTTGGTTCTCCCGGCACGTCAAGAGATGCCATTTCTGTCGGAGCAACTCAGCTCCCGTACAGTCTATACAATGTGAAATTCCCGAACTATTCTACTGCAAAAATCATGGGCTATTACCAAGAAAGCGATTTAAAAGCAATTGACCAACAACAAGTCACACTCGTCCAAGCAGGAATCGGCGATGAAAAGGCATTTGAAGACATTGATGTGAAAGGGAAGGTTGCCGTAATTGAACGAGGAGCCATTGCCTTTGTTGATAAAGTCGATAATGCAAAAGCCGCTGGTGCAATCGGCGTTGTGATGTACAACAATACCGATGGGGAAATTCCAGTCGATGTACCAGGTCTCGCGCTTCCAACAATTAAGCTGTCAAAAGCTGAAGGAACAGCGCTTGTGAAGGACATTGAGGCTGGAAACAATACAACAACTTTCTCTATTCAATTTGTGAAAGAGCTTAGTGAGCAAGTAGCTGACTTCTCATCTCGCGGACCTGTTGTGGATACATGGATGATCAAACCTGATCTATCAGCACCGGGTGTGAGTATTATCAGTACAATTCCGACGCATGATCCTGCAGAGCCTTACGGGTATGGTTCTAAGCAAGGAACAAGTATGGCATCTCCGCATGTTGCAGGAGCTGCAGCGATTATCAAACAAGCAAAACCCTCCTATTCTACAGAGCAGATCAAAGCATTGCTGATGAATACAGCAGAAAAGCTTTTTGACGTAAATGGAAATCCATTCCCTCACAACACACAGGGAACAGGCAGTGTTCGAATCATCGAATCACTCCAAGCATCTTCTATTGTTTCTGATGCGAGCTATTCGTACGGCACTTTCTTAAAAGAAAAAGGCATTCAAATCAAAACAAAGAAATTCAAGGTAGAGAACCTTTCAAAAGCACCGAAAACCTATACCATTGATTACAAATTCAATGGCAATGGGATTAGTACAAACGGAACGAAAAAAATCACCGTCAAAGGGAATTCCACTGGATCCTTTACTTCAGCGGTACAGGTGAATTACGGAAAAACCAAAAAAGGCACATACCAAGGAAGCATTACCATTCGTGAAAATGGCAGAAAGGTCACGGAAATCCCTACTTTATTGATTGTGAAAGAGCCGGATTACCCGCGCGTCACTTCAGTTTCTGTAGAACCTGACAACCGTGCTGGAAGCTATGTCATTAGCAGCTATCTGCCTGGCGGTGCTGAGAACCTCGCCTTCCTCGTCTACTCGACAGATGGAGAGTATTTAGGTGAAGCAGGTGTTTATCAACATGTTGATAAAGGGGAACATCGCGTGAAATGGAATGGAACGATCAATCAAGGTCAAAAGCTTGAGGCTGGAGAGTATACAATGCTTGCATATGCGAGCCAGAAAGGGAAATCAGACACCGTCCAAACGAAGGAACCTTTCGAGATTTATCCTGAATAAACAAGAATCACAAAAAAAGCCTTGTATGAGCGGATAAGCTCATCAAGGCTTTTTGATTAACGGTAAATATACATACGTTATGCATCAAAGGCTTCTTTTAATAAGCGATACGACGTCAGCCGGTCTTGCATGTGATGTGTGATGGTCACAGCGATCAATTCATCTGTACGGTAAGCCTTCGCTAGTGCTGTAAGCTGCTTTTTCACAGAAGATGGCGTTCCAACAACCATTCTTTGACGATTGGCAGTCACTCGTTTTTGTTCATATGGACTGTAAGAATACGCCTGCGCCTGTTCATATGAAGGAAAGCTGCCAAGATTCAGACCCTGTTCATTAGCGAGTAAAGATAAATCCAAGCTGACAGCCAGTTTTTCTGCCTGCTCCTCTGTTTCGGCGCATAAAACGAAGACCGCCAGACTGACACGCGGCTGATCACCGAATGCTGAAGGCTCAAACCGGTTGATATATTGCTCGACAGAATCTTCTCCGCCTTCACCATTAATAAAAAGAGCAAACGTATAGCCTGTACCTGCTTTCGCCGCAAGCCTTGCACTTCCTCCAGAGGAACCGAGCATCCATACTTCTGGCGCGGTCTCTACCTTCGGAGAAGCAGTCAAATGAGGCAGCGGGTAAAATTCATCGGCTAGATCATGTAAATAGACCTTCAATTCTTCTACCTGCTCAGGATATTGATCACCTAGACGTTTTCGTTCACCATGATGAAGGGCAATAGAAGAAATGGGCATACCACCCGGGGCACGTCCAATTCCAAGATCGATTCTGCCAGGAGCCAATGCTTCGAGCACCCTGAAGTTCTCTGCTACTTTATAAGCACTGTAGTGGGGAAGCATAACGCCGCCTGAGCCAATGCGTATGTGTGACGTGACGGCTGATAAATGGCCGAGAAGCACCTCTGGACTCGATCCTGCCAGCCGGTTTGAAAAATGGTGCTCTGATACCCAAAATCGGTGATAGCCCCACTTTTCTGCCTGCTTCGCCAGTTCTACCGTCTGCTTCAGTGCCTCAGCAGGCGTTGCGCCTCCAATCAAAGGAGATTGATCCAGTATACTTAATTTCATCATGCTGCACCTCTTACAGAAATCCCCCTCTCTCAATCGAAAGGGGGATGTCTTATTTATTTTCGATTAAAGCCCTTCTCTTTAACAAATTCTCCGAGGAAGGTACGCTTTGGCTGACTAAATCCTCGCAGCATCTGCTCAGACCAAGTATCTTTTCTCTCACCATTTGTTCGTTCTTCATAATATGCTGAAATACGATCATCGTATTCTTTTAAATAACGATCCACATGCGCTTCATCTTGCTGATATGAATTTTCATGATAAATCAGTTCAACTGGCAGCCGTTCTTTTTGCGACGACTGGTTAGCGGGATGTCCAACAGCCAGACCGAATAACGGCAGCACATAAGATGGCGTTTCAAGCAATTCAGAGACTTCTCTCAGCTGGTTACGCAGACCGCCAATATAGCAGATCCCAAGTCCCATTGATTCTGCAGCAACACTGACATTTTGCGCAGCCAAAGCCGCATCAATCACACTAATGAGAAAGGCTTCTGTATTCTCTAGCGCTTCTTGATGATTCTTCCCTGCTTTTTTTGCAATATGATCATGGCGTTTCAAGTCTGCACAGAAGACAAAGAAATGCCCGTTTTTTTCAACGTATGGCTGATTTCCAGCCAGTTCAGCAAGCTTGGCCTTCTTCTCCTGATCTGTTACACCAATGATACTGTATGCTTGTACATAGCTTGATGTCGAAGCAGCCTGTGCACTTTTGATCAGTGTCAGTACCTCTTCTTCTGTCAAACGCTCGTCTGTAAACGAACGGATCGACCGATGATTTAACATGGTTTCTATCGTTTTATTCAACTCGAAGACCTCCTTCACTTCTACTATCATAAGGCAAAGACATAGGGCTTTTCAAAAATTATCACTCGCATCAAAAAAGACAGCCTATCCTTAGACTGCCCTTACCCGTTTTATTTAAATAAATAACTTTGATATTTCGTTAATTGAACACTTGCGTTATACGCGATCCCGAATCCAATGAGAACAGACAAGACAGAGCTTCCTCCGAAGCTGATAAATAAGAGCGGAATCCCTGTTACAGGCATCACGCCTATGTTCATCCCAATGTTCTGGAACGTATGGATCACAATGAGAGCTGTATATCCCACACAAAAGAATGACGCAAACCGGCTATACGGATGGATACGGTCAATCAGTACGACCAGCCGGTAGATCAAGAAGAAGAACATGATCACAACAAACGCACAGCCAATAAAGCCAAAGGCTTCTCCTATAATCGAGAAAATCATATCTGTTTGTGCTTCTGGGACATAGACCTTTAAGTTCTTAATGCCATTCCCAAAAATCTGTCCTGCACCAATGGCCATAATGGCGCGATCAACCTGAAACTTGTCACTACTTGTAGCATCTTGTAATTTAGTTTGTTCAGAATTTGCAGAGTTATCTGGAATCCAAGCAGTAATCCTATTGATTTGATATTGCTTAACACCCAGACTTTCTTTAGCAAAATCCGGAAATAATAAAACTACAGAAAGAACCGTGATTATTAAGAGTACAACAACAGAACCAATCAACGAGATTATCTTCCAATTAACCCCAGACAAAAATACCATTACCATTACAATAAACATACATACAGCAGCAGTACCTGCATCCTGCAAGAAAATTAATCCTACTGGGACTATTGAAACTCCAGCAATTTTTAATAGTAGATAAATATCGTCTTCTAATCGCCGTCTTTCTTTAGGTGTTGATTTGCCAATCACCGAAGCCAACATCATGATCAGACCTATTTTCATAAACTCTGAAGGCTGGAATGTTCCAACACCCGGCAGAACAAACCAACTTTTTGCACCATTGATAGTTGGGGCAAAAGGATGTCCCCCGATCTGTGCAGGAGCGACTTTTAGAAGAATTAACAGTATAATGCCGCCTATAAATATATATAAGCTCAGCTTCTCTAATTGCTCCAAATCAAAGTAATTAATGGCTACAATACATATAACTCCGACCATGTAGTAAATAATCTGTCTGGTCCAAGCACCAGTTCCGTACTGCCCAAACTGACCAGCAGCATATATAGAAATGACACTGATGGCAAAGAAAGCTAAAAATATAAAAATCAAATCTCCCTGATAGTAAGGAGATGTATTCTGCTTGTTCATGAACTAACCACCCTTATTACAAAACATAAAAGCCCTTATTAATATTAGATTGAAATTTTCACAAAATCAACTCACCTTAAATATGACGGAAAATACATCCGAAAGGTTCCATTCATTTTTCAAAAAATGAAATACTTTTCATTCTAACAATAGGAAAAAATTCCTCTACTCTCTTACCATTCACCGATCTCAAGTTCTTTAAAAAGATTATTTTACAGATATTAAGGGGAAAATTCAATGACCTATGTGGCAATATGACAAGTAATCATCAGACTAGCATAAGCTGCATGGAGGAATGAGGAAAAAAACCATTTTCTATGGAATAAGACCCAATTTCCAATTATTGCGTTTACTTCAAAGTCAATTGTGGTATAATACTTGTAACAAAATGTTCACAATATCTCCTAAAAACAGACACAATTGCATCCTGACCTCTTATTTGATTTGAACATCAACTTACAAAGGAGTTGGATACGATGGATATGTTCTTTGCGTACCTATGTATTGCAACGGCTACACCCCTGTTTTTATGGCTGGAAAACAGAAAAATTGCATTAGCTTCTATTCCACCAATTATGATTATGTGGATTTTCTTCGGTCTTTACATGACAAGCAGTTTATCTCCAGCAGGACATACCTTCATGATCGCATTCTTTGCCATTAACGTGATTTTGGCACACATTGCAGCGTTCCTCATCTACGGACTTCCATTCATTCGCAAAAGATTCAGCAGCAGATAAATATCGCCCAACTATTGGAAGCGTTATCACCATCATGATAAAAACCACTCACCTTCGAGAGATGAGTGGTTTTTTATTATTTCTCTGAATGCTCAGACTGCTTTGGCGCAGACGGTGAATAACCGTCTTTACTGTTCTCTCCGTGGCTGTAGTGAGCCGCAAAGATCCATACAGATCCAATGACGAAGATAATCGCACAGAACAAACCAAACAAAGTATTTCCGACTTGAACAGTTCCGTTCTCACTCTCTGTCATGTGCATAAACATGAACAGCTGCAAGAATGCTTGAATGAATGCAAAACCAAAGATAATCCATAGTTTTGCGGAACTGCCAATTTCAGCTCCAATGGCAATCCAGAATGCTAAGATTGTCAGCACAATAGATAGGATGAAGCCAACTACGTGTTTCCAAGGGAAGTGTTCGTGCTCTGCTGAGGAATGTGTTTTTCCAGCCATATCACAAAAGCCCCCCTAATCCGATCAAGTAAACAGCTGTGAAGATGAAAATCCATACAACATCAAGGAAATGCCAGTATAGACTTGAGATGAATATCTTCGCTGCTGTTTGTGGAGTTAATCCACGTTTTTTAATTTGGAACAAGATCCCGGTAATCCAGAAGATACCGATCGATACGTGAAGTCCGTGAGTTCCTAAGAGTACAAAGAATGCAGACCAATACGCACTTGTATGGATGCTGGCACCCTCATGTACATAATGGAAGAACTCGAAAATCTCAAATCCAACGAAGCCTGCACCTAGAAGCAGTGTGAGAATCGTCCAAATGACAACCCCTTTTGTACTTCCACGGCGCATTTCATGAACGGCAATCCCGCATGTAAATGAACTAACTAATAGCAGGAATGTCATGATCAATACAAGCTTCATATCAAAGAGATCAGCTGGTAAAACGCCGCCAGCTGTTCTGCCATGAAGAACAAAGTAGGTCGCAAAAAGTGTTGAGAATAACACGATTTCCGCGCCAAGGAATATCCAGAAACCAAGGATGTTTAAACGTCCGGTTTCAGACTGATATTCAAGCGGTGCATTTGCATAGCTGCTATCATTATGTCCCATTACTTCTGCGCCTCCTTATTCTTTTTCTCTGTTTCAATGACTTCTTCAACAGGAATATAGTAGCCATTGTCATATTCGAATGAACGTAAAATCATCGTTGCGAATACACCAATTAAGCCAATAACGCCAATCCAGTACCATTCAAATACAAGACCGAATGCACCAAGTCCGAAGAATGCAGACATGATAAGCGGTCTGCCTGAATTGTGCGGCATGTGAATTTTCTTGAATTCTTTTTCAGGATGAACGTCCACATTGTTTTGCTTCCAATGATGGAATGCATCTGGTGTTGTCACTTCTGGAAGTGCTGCAAAGTTATAATGCGGCGGAATTGTAGAAGATGTCGCCCAGTCAAGTGTACGTCCTACTCCCCAGCTGTCTCCAGACACTTCACGCTTCGCGTGTCTCCAGCTGTAGTAAATGTTGTAGCAAAGGATGATGAATCCGACACCCATCATAAATGCACCAATTGTTGAAATAAAGTTTAGTGCAGTCCAGCCATCTTCTGGTCCATACGTATAAATACGTCTTGGCATTCCTTGCAGTCCTAAGAAGTACTGCGGGAAGAAACAGATGTTAAATCCGATCATGAATACCCAGAAGAACCATTTGCCGATTCTTTCGTTTAACTTGTAACCAAACATTTTTGGATACCAGAAAACAAGACCAGCAAAACAAGCAAATACAGTACCTGCGATTAATACATAGTGGAAGTGGGATACAAGGAAGTACGTGTTATGGTACTGGTAATCCGCAGCTGCCATCGCAAGCATAACCCCAGTTACACCACCGATTACGAAGTTCGGGATGAAACCAAGTGCCCAAAGCATTGGTGATGTAAAGCTGATACGGCCTCGATACATCGTAAAGAGCCAGTTAAAGATTTTCACACCTGTTGGTACAGAAATCGCCATTGTTGTAATCGAGAAGAATGAGTTAACTGCTGCACTGTTCCCCATTGTAAAGAAGTGGTGAACCCACACAAGGAAACTAAGAACAGAAATTGCCACAATCGATACAACCATCGCTTTGTAACCAAACAACTGCTTTCTTGAGAACGTCGCAAAGATTTCTGAGAAAATACCGAAAGCCGGCAGGATAACGATATATACCTCAGGATGTCCCCAAATCCAGAAAAGGTTCGCCCAAAGCATTGGCATACCGCCTGCTTCGAGTGTAAAGAATGCAGAACCGAATAAACGATCAAATGTCATAAGTGCTAAAGCAACTGTTAATACAGGGAATGCGAATACGATGATGACAGACGTGATCAATGTTGTCCATGTAAACATTGGCATACGCATAAGCGTCATACCTTTTGTACGCATTTTTAAGATGGTCACCATGAAGTTAATACCTGTCATAAGTGTACCAATACCTGCAATTTGGAGCCCGAGCAAGTAGTAGTTCTGTCCAGGGCCTGGTGAGAAATCATTTCCGGCGAGCGGCATGTAACTCGTCCAGCCTGCATTTGGTGATCCTCCAATAACGAAGGAAATGTTGAACAGCATTGCTCCGACCATGAATGTCCAGAAGCTAAGGTTGTTCAAATAAGGGAATGCAACGTCACGTGCACCAATTTGAAGAGGAACAACGACGTTGATTAAACCAATTAAAAACGGCATCGCCATGAATAGAATCATGATCGTACCATGCGTTGTAAAGATTTCATTATAGTGGTTTGAATCTAAAAACGTATTATTAGGAAGCGCCAGCTGCGCGCGCATCATCAGTCCGTCTACCCCACCGCGGAAGAACATAATCACAGCAGCAAGGATATACATGATCCCAAGCTTCTTATGATCAACTGATGTCAGCCATTCTTTCCAGAGCCATTTCCACTTTTTAAAGTAGGTTAAAACAAACACGATGGCAATGGAAGTAAGAGCGATAGAAATCTGCGCACCAAGAATTAATGGGTCTCCAGTTACAAAAAACTCATCCCATTTTAAATGCATAACGGCCTCCTCCTTTCCTTAGTCAGTTTATTCTGCTTCTAGTTTTCTTTTATAGTTCTTCACATTCTCGAAAGGATCTGTCTTGGAATGCGGAGAAACTGCTTGATAACCTAAACGTTTGCGTGCTTGGAGTGCGTATTCAGAATCCTCTCCGTGCTTCGCAAAGGATAAATGTGTTGATGAGAATGTCTGCACATCTGCAGCATCAGGAAGCATCAAATAGTCATACGTTTTCTTCGTTAACTTTGGTGCTTCTTTCTTTGTTTTGTTTACCCATTTATCATAGTCAGACTGCGTCATCGCATTGACTTTGAATTTTTGCTGAGCAAAGCCCTCGCCTGTAAAGTTGGCGTTTCTTCCTTGATATGTGCCTACTTGATCAGCTTGAAGATATTGTTCCATTTCCATTCCCGCCATCGCATACTTCTCCCCGCCTAGCTGAGGAATCCATAGTGATGCCATTGTATCAGCGGAAGTGATTTTGAATAAAACTGGCTGATCTTTTGGAATGTTTAAGTAGTTCACTGTCTCAATATTTTCTTCTGGATAGCTGAAGATCCATTTCCAATCAACAGCTGTCGCATAAACGACAAGTGGATCTTTATGGCTTGTTGCTTGAGGTGCCTCTTCCAAAGAGTAAATTGTTTTTACAGTTGGAATCGAAAGGGCAGCAACGATTAATATTGGGATCACTGTCCAGATAACTTCTAGAAGCGTATTCCCGTGTAGCTCTGGGTTATAAGAGGCGTTTCCAACGTCCTTGCGCTCACGGTATTTAACCAAAATGATGGTAAACAGTACAAATACCGCACCAACGATAAAGAGCATAAATCCGATAGATAAAAGGATTAAGTCTTTTTGTTGTGCTGCAACTGGTCCTTTAGGATCTAAAACAGCGATATTGCTGCAACCTCCTAATACAAAAACACTCACGAGCATCGCTAATAAAAGCATAGGTTTAATTACTCTGAACAAGAAGATCACCATCCTTCCTTTATTAATGTATAAATTGCTGAATAATTGTGAAAAGCCATCTGCCTTCGAAAACTTTTCTTCCCTTTGTAATGCTATCAAAATCTGTTAGAGTTAGCTTCCCTTTTTTCAAAAGTTCATTTATTTTTCAACAGATTTCTTTTAAAATGTCATAAATTCGACATAAATTTATATTATTGCACACACAATAAATTTCTAGGATTTTGAAAAGTTGAGAGTTGAAGGCAAAGGACAAACAATCAAGAACTTTGTCAAATTTAGGTTTACCACAATAAAAAAGTTTGGTCAAATTTCAATTTAACTTAATGAAATTTTATCTAGGTAAACAATTTTAAAATAGGTATCCCTACATTTAACAAAAACCTTACTTATTTTAACGCAAGTTGACAAGAAAAGAAAGTGTCGATCCTCAGTCTATGCGCTGTAAGAATTGGTAATCATGATGAATTATGTGGAATCCCGCTAATGACTTCCAGCAAAAAACCGGCTCAGCGCCGGCATTCTGCATTTATTCACTTCTAACCAAAATATCTGGTCGTCTATAGATTTCCCCTTCATGTTCAATGTCAATGTATGTCCACTTGCCTGTATAAGTTAAAAAGCGGGTCCCCTCTTTCTCTACGACCATCGTATCCTCTGACTTCAATCCAGGCAATGATGGATTCCATGTAAACACTTGATGAAGCTGAATTTCTTCCTTCGATGAAGGAACAGCAATGATTTCTCTAGATACAAAGCCTGTCTTTCCCCCTTGATGAAGCTTTTTCCAGCTATCAGGGAAGCCTTCTTTTTCATACTGAGCAATACCTGCTTGCAGTACATCTCCCAATGTCTTACCTGGACGCGTGGCAGCATTCATGACCGTGTCAATCCGTGCAAGCCGCTCTTTGTTCTCTTCAAGCTCCTTTGGAAGCTGACCGAAGTAAACAGACCTTGTGACATTCGCCACGAGTCCATGCCGTTCAGCACAAAGGACAACAAGTGCGTGCTTTTGAAGTGCTTTTTCTGTTGGAATCGGATGACGGTACTGATGAATGCGGTCATCTGTCGCCACAAGCAGCACTTCTATTGTCATTCCCTGCGCGATCGCTTTTTGAGCCACAAGCGAAGCGATTTCGTGCTCCGTCTGTCCCGGAACGATTTCTTTACAGACACTCTCTACAATGACCGCTGTTTCATGACAAAGCGTTTCGTATTGGCTGAGCTGTGATGCGGGAAGAATCGATCGGGCATGCGACAAATCTGGCTCGATCCATTCGAACCCTTCCATTTGAATGTCTGACCCCATTCGTTTGTTCTTTGTAAATGTTTGAATGTATGCCGTATCATCCTCAAACCAATCCATTGTCACCACTTGAAAGGGGTGATCGATATACGCCATTTCTTCTTCAATGATCCGCTTTTCTTCCATTTGATTCACAATGAGGACGATATCATCTTTTAACACGAGCAGCTTGCACACGCCCTCTGGCGTGTTTAACACAATGTGATTTCTTCTTCCGCCTGTCAGCCAGGAGAAGTTATTTCGCTTTTGAATCAAGACACCGTCTAGCTGTTTTTCTTCCATTAAGGTTCTTACTTGTTCAATCATCTAATCACCTGCCTATATGGAGTGTTTGAATGAAACGTTTAAAAGCTGTTTTCCCTTGCTCAGTTCTTTTAAACACACCCGCCTGTGAGAGAATACGAGAAAAAATCAAGCCAATTTCTTTTTGTAAAATGACTTCTGTATTGTCCTCTGTAAAGGTGTTCTCTTCAAGCAGACGCTTTGCCCAAGTTTCGTGTTTCGTGATAGCAGGGCGGGCTTTGATTTCTTCAAGAGGGTTTTTAGATAGAAGCGCTTCTTTTAATAGGCTTAATTCCTCTGCTAATCTACCAGGAAGAACCGCGAGACCCATCACTTCAATTAATCCGATATTCTCTTTTTTAATATGATGGACTTCTTCGTGCGGGTGGAAAATTCCGTCTGGGTGCTGCTTGTTTGTACGATTATTACGAAGCACTAGATCTAATTCATAGTCTTCTCCATGGCGGCGTGCAATTGGTGTAATCGTATTATGCGGCGTCTCTCCTGTATGAGCGATCAACCCTACTTCTTCGTCTGAATACACTTTCCACTCGTTTAAAATAAAGTCTGCGGCGTCTGCAAGCATCTGCCTGTCGCTGCTGCGAAGGCGGATGACAGACATCGGCCATTTTACAATGCCAGCCCTGACATTCGGAAAGGCTTTAAGAGAAAAGACATCTTCCATCTCTGCTTTCGCCATCGGAAATTCATGCGCACCGCCCTGGAAATGGTCATGACTTAATATACTGCCCCCGACAATCGGAAGGTCGGCATTGGATCCGATGAAATAGTGCGGATATATAAATATGAAAGAAAGCAGTCGTTCAAAGGTCTTTTTGGTGATGCTCATCGGCTCATGTTCACCCTTAAACACAATGCAATGCTCGTTGTAATACACATAAGGTGAAAATTGTAGAAACCACGATTCATCTGTGAGTGTCACAGGAATGATCCGGTGATTCTGTCTTGCTGGATGGTTGATCCGCCCCCCAAACCCAACGTTTTCTTTACAAAGGAGACAAAGAGGATATTGCTTTTCAGTAAGCTTCTTGGCTTCAGCAATTGCTTTTGGATCCTTTTCCGGTTTCGATAGATTAATTGTGATCTCCAGTACACCATCATCTGTTGGTGTAAACCACTGTACATTTTTGGCGATTCTGCCTGTATGAATATAGTGTGCATGCTGCTGCATCTCATAGAACCAGCTTGTCGCCGCCTCAGGTCCCTCATGCTGTCGTTTCTCTTCAAACTTCGCATAGATGACACTTGGAGGCGCCACCAAGCAGCCCATGATTTTCGCATCTAGTAAATCACGATACGTATCCGTCCCCTCAGGAATAAGACCAGTTTCTACTGCCCAATCCAGCATCGGCATTAAGATGTCTTCAAGATCGTCGCCACCTGAAACCACTCTTGCTTCAGCGTCATCGAGCCCAAGCACCTCAAGCAGTCGATTCCTCGTATAATCGATATCTAGTGATGTGATCAGCTCTTGTGTGATTCCGTATTGAATCAGCTGTTCCAGCTTTTCAAAAATATCAATCGCCATTCCCTCTGTCCCCTCTCTTGCCTGCCTGTTACGCGTTATTTACTCTGGTAGCCATCTGGATGCTTCTGAAACCAATCCCACGCACTTTGAATGATGGTGTGAAGGTCAGCATATTGAGGTGTCCATCCTAATTCTTGCAGCGCTTTTTCAGATGAAGCAATCAGCTTTGCTGGATCTCCTGCACGTCTTTTAGCCACCTGTGCTGGGATGGTATGCCCCGTGACGTTTCTGACAGCATCTACTACCTGCTTTACGGAGAATCCTGTTCCATTTCCTAAGTTATATGTTGCGCTTCCTTTTCCAGCGCGTAGCCTTTCCACAGCTAAGATGTGTGCCTCTACTAAGTCCACGACATGAATGTAATCTCTAATACACGTGCCGTCCTCTGTCTCATAATCATCACCATAGATCATGATTTGATCCCTTTTCCCTAAAGCGACTTGTAAAATGATTGGAATAAGATGCGTCTCAGGCTGATGATCCTCTCCGACAAGTCCTTCTGTATGAGCGCCAGCTACATTAAAGTAGCGAAGCACCACGTATTCTATGCCATATGCTTGCTCAGACCATTTCAGTATTTTTTCAATCGCCAGTTTCGTTTCTCCATAAGGATTCGTTGGATTCGTCTCATCCGTTTCAACAATCGGCACACGCTTTGGTTCACCATACGCAGCTGCAGTTGAAGAGAAGACGATATGTTTCACATCAAATTCATTCATAACCTGAAGTAAAGCTGTTGCTCCTCCAACGTTATTATCATAGTACTTCAGCGGGTCTGTCACACTCTCACCGACAAGTGAATCTGCGGCAAAGTGCATGACCGCTTCTATCGGATGCGTTTTAAATACCTGTCTTAAAAAGGCTTGATCTCGTAAGTCTCCCTCTTCTAAGACTGCTCCTTCCAAAACAGCTTCTTTGTGGCCTGTCTGCAAATTATCAACTACCACCACTTGTTCACCTTTCGCTAAAAGAGCCGCTACCGCATGACTGCCAATGTACCCTGCTCCTCCACACACTAAAATGGTCATCATACTTCCTCCTTCGTGAGTTCTCTTGCGCCGCCTCCAATTCCAGCTGTATAAAAGGAGGCTTGAATGCCCGTCTTCTCTTGATAAATCGCACCCGTTTCTTCTATAAATGAAGCCAGCTGGTTTTCTCTCACAATGCTGATTGTACAGCCGCCAAAACCAGCACCAGTCATACGGGAACCAATTGTCCCAGGATGGAGCCAAGCGGCTTCTGCCAATGTATCTAGTTCAAATCCAGTCACTTCATAATCATTCTTTAAAGAAAGGTGAGAAGCCTTCATAAGCGCACCTATTTCTTCCATTCTATCATCTTTCAGATAATTGACTGCTTTCATCGTCCGTTCATTTTCTGTCACCACGTGTCTTGCACGTCTGCGGCATGTTTCATCCTCAATCAAGTGGGCATGCTCGGCAAATTCATCCGCAGTGAGCTCACATAAATGGGCAATGTCAATTTCTTTTCGTAAATCGTTTAATGCTGATTGACACTCGGACCGGCGTTCATTGTATTTGGAATCTGCCAGTGTCCGCTTTTTGTTTGTATTGGCAATAACAAGCGCCAGCCCCTCTTGCCGAAATGGGCTGTATTCAAAATCAAGGGTGTCGCAGTTGAGCAAAATGGCATGATCTTCTTTTCCAAGAGCAATCGAAAACTGATCCATGATGCCGCAATTGACGCCAATAAACTCATTTTCTGCACGCTGTGAAAGGAGGGCAAGATCGACATTTGATACGCCAAATGAAAGCCATTCATTGATGAAGACGGCAGTGACAAGCTCGATCGAAGCTGAAGAAGACAGACCGGCACCATTGGGAATATTGCCGCCATATACAATGTCAAAGCCTTCTTCTATCTTCATTCCTGCTTCTATAAACTGATGGAACACACCCTTCGGATAATTCGACCAGCCGTCTGATTCTACGTAAGCGATTTCAAAAAGGTCAAATTCTTTCACACCATCGTCAGCAAAATTTAAGGAATACATTCTCACGCGGCCATCTGACCGCTTTGCACATACAGCATATGTACCGAGCGTGAGCGCACAAGGGAAAACATGACCTCCATTGTAATCTGTATGTTCACCAATCAAGTTCACTCTTCCTGGTGCAAAAAAATAACGAAGTTCTTCTTTAACTCCAAACTGCTGGTGAAATGCCGCGCGTAACGTATCGATCATATCCATTCTCCTTTTCTCTTCTGATACTCTTATTTTAGTTGCCGAAATAACGGAAGTTCAATGGTAAAAAAATCGTTAAAAAATACCCTTTTTTTGCTGTGAATGGTACGATGTGATATGAGGTTTACCATGATTCAAAATAGAAAAAGGTTGTTTTTTGCTGTGAAGGAGGATGTCCAATTTGAAGAAGGAAGCATTTGCATTTCGTTTTCACCATTCTGATGTTACATTGCCGGCACAAATATGGTCTGTTGGCTGGGAAGTTCAATCATCTTCGTTATACAGCTGGAATGGTGTGGAGCGGAAGGATCAGGGCAAGTGCATCTTTCAGCTCACACTGTCTGGGCATGGCATGATTGAAATCGGACAGAAGAGGTTCAAAGTATTGCCGGGGCAAGCCTTTCTTGTGAAAAGTCCAAGTGCCTATCAATACTATTTTCCAGAGGACAGTGAGCATTGGGAATTTCTCTATTTGACGCTTTATGGGGAAGCCTGTGATCTTTGCTTTGACCAATTTATAGATCAAGGCAAGCAGGTCATGCGTTTTCATCCAAATTCCAAACCGATCCGCCTGCTGAAGAAAATTTATGATGAAGCCAGTGAAAGACGGATTACCAATCCATTTGAGGGGTCTAGCCTTGCTTATCAATTTGTCATGGAACTGTATTCATATTTGCCAAAGCTTGAGGGACAAATGGAGAAATGGCCTGAGCCTATCGTCCAAGCGGCCTTGTTTGCCAGCCATCATTTTCACGAGGAAATCGGCCCAGACGATATGGCAGCTGCGGCACGTTTATCCAAAAGTCATTTTACGAGGGAATTCAAAAAGGCCACTGGCTTCACACCGATTCACTATTTAACCAATATTCGGTTAGAAAAGGCGGAAACGTTACTGAAAACAACGAAATATTCGATTGAAGAAATCGCCATACAGTGCGGCTACCGAAATGCGAATTACTTGAATAAAGTCTTTCGAAAAAAAATCGGCATGTCTCCAAAGCAACTGCGGGAAACAAGCGATGCATAATAAAAAGCAGCCGCTTCATCATCGGCTGCTTCTTTTACGCTTTCGTCAGGTCAACATGAATTCTCCCTTGTCTTAAAACAATGGTCATTTGCGTGTCAGGGGTCATTAAGTTTTCTAAAATGTCCGTTGCTGTTTGAAGTGCAATGTCCATTCTGTTGACCTTTTCCTTTTCTTGTTCTGAAAACGCTTCTGGATGTGCGGTCATTTCTTTGACTAGCCTCAGCACTTGTTCATGCTGCTTTTCTGTTTGTTGATATATGGCATCATATAAGTCGTCTGGCCTGCTGCTCATTTCACATCACCTATCTTTTTAATGTGTTAAATCGCATCTTCTTTTGTTTTCTTGAAGACGAACCACTTACTGGCGACATAATTGACCACTACTATCACAAAGTTGACGAGAATTTTTGCGACAGTTTCATCGAGCGCCATTTGGCTCACAAATAAAATCATCAGCCCCAGATCTACACCTAGAGACATGAGACGGACACTAAAAAATGAAGAAAGCTCACGCATGAGGCTTTTTGTATCACGAGCCTTTTGCTTGAAGACATACTTCTTATTGGTGATATAAGCAAAGAGAACAGCAAATACCCATGAAACAACCGTAGCTATTTTGTAATCCATGGAAAATATCTCAACGAATATATAGAAGCTGACGATGTTGACAATGGTTGTACACACACCCATCACAAGATACATGACAACTTCTCGGTACTTTTGAAAAAGGCTATACATGTCTTTCTTCATTCCTTCTTGTTGATTTCTATTTCTTTTAGAATACCATCTTGAGAAGAACTTCCCAAACGAACAATATGTATGTCCTGCAAAGATGAAATTTGTTCTACTCGATGGCAGATGTCAACCTAATTGGTTTATATAAGTCAAAAGATTTAGGTCTTTATCATTATTTTAATTTATAATCTTTCAACTGACTTTACAATTGTTTATTATTAGAAGGACGAAATCAATATTTTTGGGTTTTTTAGTCATTTTTTTAGGGACGTGGTAGGTAATAGATTTTACAAAATAGGTTAAATGTCATCATTTTTCGACAAAAATCTATTTTGCGCTGTTTTCAACCACACGTACAGTTACTAGACGGTTTGTTCAAGTCATTGGTTGCAGTGAATATGTCTTATTGAACTGGAGGATATTATGGATACGCAAGTGAAAAGAAGAGTTGACGAAGAGTGGGTTTATTTGATTCAGGAAGCGAAAAAAATTGGACTAGGCATCGAAGAAATACAAGCTTTTTTAACATCCAACGGTGATCAGAAGATGATAAACAAACCGTAAATCAACGCCGTTATCCTTTGTCTTTCAGACTGCTTTGGCTAAAAGTTCTAACCTGTCAATTGACCTTTTGAAAATCCTTTCATGACGATACGCTACAATAAATGCACACCTCTCCATACCAATCCCTTCCACCAATGGGGTTCTGTCTTTCTATATTAGGAGGACAGTCCGTTTCCCGTTCTTTATACGATTCCTTTTTAGCTGCCATTCATGAAAATTGTCCTTCTCTCGTTATAAAACCAAGCTGCCACCCCATATATTAAGCATGAGACAACGAGAAAACAGAAAGGTGGGTAGAGCGTGAGTTCAGATTCCCTTTCATATTATCACCAAAAAAAGGATCAGTATTATCATGGGGTAAACCCGGTCATCGTCAGCCTTATTCGTGAGGAATGGACGTCTTTATTGGATATCGGATGCGGCACAGGCAAGCTTGGCAAAGTCCTGAAACAAAATGGCCGGACCATCTGTGGCATTGAATCATTTGAGGATGCAGCAAAAGAGGCGGAGCAAGAACTAGATCATGTTCTCTTCGGAAATATTGAACAGATGGCTCTTCCTTATGAACATGAACAATTTGACTGTATCATTTTCGGGGATGTCCTCGAACATTTATTAGACCCGTGGGCCGTTTTAAAAAAGGTGAAACCCTTCCTCAAAAAAGAGGGTGCTATTCTGTCATCTATTCCAAATATCGGCCATATTTCAACGGTTTTAGAATTACTGGCCGGCAGATTTACTTATACGGATGCAGGGTTAATGGATCAAACTCATTTACGTTTCTTTACCCTTCATGAAATACATGCACTCTTTCATTCAGCAGGTTTTCGTATTCGCAGCCTCGAGGCCATTCGCGTCCAGCACCCATCCTACACAAACGTATTGAATGACCTACATGCATTACTGATGAAACACGGCATTCGTTCTGATTTTCACGAGGCCGCTACAGCTTATCAATATGTGGTTGAGGCGGTTCCATTCAATGAGTAACCCTGCCATCCTATTTGTTTTATGCGTGAATGATGAGTCCATGTTTCAGGCATGCTTCCGGCAGCTCGCTTCACTTCCGGCTCCTCATGGATATCACGTGGATGTCTTACCGATTAGACATGCATCAAGCATGACCTCCGCATACAATGAAGCCCTCACTCATCCAGCTCAGTTTAAAATTTACCTTCATCAGGATACCTTGATTGTCAAACAGCATATGCTGCTTGAGCTCATCCCGCTTTTTTTACAAAATCCATCACTTGGCATGGTTGGCGTGATAGGAGCAGAAAGCGTACCTGACAATGGGATTTGGTGGGAGAGTACTGATTGCAGAGGGAAAGTGATTGAATATCGCCACGACACCTATCAGCTACTTTCGTTTGAAAAAGACCGTCCACAATCTGAAGCGAAAGATTATATCAAGGCTTCGGCCATTGATGGTCTTTTCATGGCGACTCAGTATGATGTGAGGTGGCGTGAGGATCTCTTTGATGGCTTTCATTTTTATGATGTCTCGCAGTCCTTTGAATTTGTGCAAAAGGGCTATGAGGTCGGAATTGCAAGACAAGAAGAGCCTTGGTGTCTTCATAAATGCGGTGATCATTTCGACGCAGAAGCATATGAAACAGCGAGAGAAACATTTCTTGAAAATTATCGATAAAAAGCACCCTTTTCGGGTGCCTTTTTTATGATATACTGTCATAAACAACCAGATCGTCTCATATGCATTGGAGTACCTTGTCCCTATTTCGTACAAAGGAGGAAACAATGGCAGACAAAAAAGTTCATTATAAGAAGGTTGCCGCTTCAGAGGATTTTCGAAAACTTCTTGAGGAAAAACGCAGATTTATCGTACCGATGACGATTTTCTTTTTTCTCTTTTACTTTTCACTTCCGGTTGCTACATCCTACTTCACCTTTTTGAACACGCCAGCAATTGGCTCGGTTTCATGGGCTTGGTTATTCGCCCTCACACAATTTGTCATGACATGGGTGTTATGTGGACTTTATGCGAAAAAAGCAGCTAAGTTCGACAATTATGTAAGCGCTTTAAAAACTGAATCAAGAGGTGATGACGAATGAGCATGACCGCTTTTATTTTGTTCGTAGCGATCGTAGGTCTCACATTGGTCATCACATATTTTGCTGCGAAAAAAACAAGCAACGCGAGTGATTTTTACACAGCAGGCGGAGGTCTGACTGGGTTTCAAAACGGTCTTGCCATTGCTGGGGACTATATGTCTGCTGCGTCATTTTTAGGGATCGCTGGAATGATCGCATTAAATGGATTTGACGGCTTTTTCTATAGCATTGGCTTTCTAGTCGCGTATCTTGTCGTTCTTTACGTTGTAGCTGAACCGCTTCGAAATCTTGGAAAATATACAATGGCCGATATGATTGCTGCGCGATTTAAGCGCCCTGCCATTCGAGGGGTTGCTGCCTTTAACACAATCACAGTCTCCACCTTTTATATGATCGCACAGCTCGTCGGAGCAGGTGCATTAATTAAGCTGCTTCTTGGCATTGATTACTGGATCGCGGTGCTGCTCGTAGGTGTCTTGATGACCATTTATGTAGTATTTGGCGGTATGATTGCGACCAGCTGGGTACAGATTACAAAGGCTGTGCTTTTGATGCTTGGAACGTTAATTATTTCACTGCTTGTGTTTGCAAAGTTTGATTTTAGTCTGTTGAATATGTTTGAACAGATGAAAACAGCGACGCCGCTCGGTGAATCATTCCTTCAGCCAGGAAATAAATATGATGTACCTTTAGAAACCCTGTCTCTCAATCTCGCCTTAGTGCTTGGAACAGCAGGTTTGCCACATATTTTAATCCGGTTTTATACAGTCAAGGATGCGATTTCTGCGCGGAAATCGGTTCTTTCCGCTACTTGGATCATCGGGATTTTTTATTTAATGACGGTTTTCCTTGGCTTCGGTGCTGCTGCCTTTGTAGGAACAGAAGCGATCACAGCGGCAGATGCAGCTGGAAATATGGCCGCACCACTTCTCGCACAAGCCCTTGGAGGAGATTTATTATTTGCCTTTGTTTCCGCTATCGCCTTTGCGACCATATTGGCAGTAGTGACCGGTCTTGTTTTATCCGCTGCATCTGCATTTGCCCATGACTTTTATAGTCAAATTATCCGAAAAGGGAAAGCGAGTGAACGGGAACAGGTGAAGGCAGCACGCTTTGCTTCAATCGGCGTGGCGATTCTCTCCATCGTTCTTGCATTATTTGCCCAGTCCTTAAACGTCGCTTTTCTTGTATCACTTGCCTTCGCAGTGGCAGCAAGTGCGAATTTACCTTTGATTATCTTCACTGTTTTTTGGAAACGATTTAACTCCACGGGTGCCATAGCAGGAAGCTTAACAGGCCTTCTGAGTGCATTAATCATTGTCTCGCTCAGCCCAAGCGTCTGGGACCCATCGGGAGCAGCCATCTTCACAGGGGAGCCGCTCATTCCACTGTCGAACCCTGGGATTATCTCGATTCCACTCGGATTCCTTGCCGCTTACTTAGGCACGATATTCTCGTCTGAAAAAGCAGATGAAGACACCTTTACGGAAATTCAAGTAAAGGCACATACAGGCATGCATATGGATACTGATTGATCAAGAAAAGCCGGCTTCTCAGCCGGCTTTTTAATAGCGCTGGAATAACTCTGGGTTTTTCGGAACGTTTTCTAAATAAACGATCTTCCCTTTGTCGTCCAGCTCTGCAATATCAATTCCTTCTGCTGTATAGACACGGCCATCCGATAGCTTTCCGCAAACGGCCCAGTTTGTTTCATACTTTCCGTCTTCTCTTTTGATCCATCCATCCCACATATGCTTAATGTCTTCATGTACGTGGAAAAATGTATTCAAGAATTGTGTGAACGCTTGGATGCCAGGCTTTTGGTCGCCGTTTAAGACAATCATGACATCATCAGAAAACAATGCCAGTAATTCATCCATTTGCTCCTGTCCTTTTCCCGCTTCATCGTATCGGCGGAAATATGTATCGAGAACTTCCATGTTCATTCTCCTTTATTTACCTGTCATTTCGAAAAAACTCGAACTATTTGATTGTACACAATTGTTTCTCTCCTGTCTATTTTCTCCGACAACAGAAAAGACATGAATTGAGCCAATCCATGTCTTCTTAAATCAAAGAGATGCTTTTTCTGATACAATGAGTGATTTCAGTTCTTCTGCTGCTTTTTTTGGATCAGCGCTTTGGCTAATGGCGCTAATGATGCTAATGCCATCTGCCCCCGCTTTTATAACTGGTGCAGCATTGTCGTATGTGATCCCCCCAATGCCAACAATCGGAATTTGAAGACCATGACGACGCACTTCAGTGATTAAAGACACCCCTTGGACACTGCGTGTATCCTTTTTTGTTTCTGTTGGGTAGACTGGGCCCATCCCAACATAATCTGCTCCGTCCTTCATGGCTTGTTTCACTTCATCAAGATTATGTGTCGACACGCCTAATATTTTATTGCCGATCCTTTGTCTGACGTCCTGTGCGTTTGTGTCTTCCTGTCCAACATGAACACCATCTGCATCAAGGTCTATCGCAAGCTGTACATCATCATTCACAATAAAAGGCACATTTGCTTCTTGGCAAAGCGCTTGAATTTGACGAGCCAAGCGTTTCTTCTCTTCACCTTGCAAGGCTCCTTCTCCCTTTTCACGAAATTGAAACATGGTGATTCCACCTTGAATGGCCTCTTTCACAACATCAAGCGACGGTCTTGTTGTATTCGCTGTTCCCATAATAAAATAAACCGATAATTGCTGTTTGATTTGCTGTTGATCAGCCTTTGTCATGTGAAATTCCCCCTATTTTCCCTAGTGTCACCACATCATCACCATTTGTATGTGATAGTGCGTTTAACAATTCTATTTGAAAGGTGCCCGGTCCTTTATTCTTTGTGTGCTGAGCTGCCCTTTCAGCTGCAACTCCATAAAACAACAAAGCAGCTGCAGACGCATGGAGCGGCTGTTCACCTACTGCACAAAATGCCCCGATGACAGACGTCAGCAAACAGCCGGTTCCCGTCACCTTGGTGAGCCATTCATGTCCATTATGAATGGACAGCACCTCACCTCCATCTGACACCACATCGACCTTTCCTGTGATCACCACTACGGTCTGAAGTGCAATTGACGCTTGTTTGGCTAATGCCGCTGCATCCCCATTCGCCGCTTTTGCATCAACGCCCTTGGACTCCCAGCCATCCACTCCAAGTAAATGAGCCACTTCAGCCGCATTTCCTCTGACAACCGATATGTTCACTTGCTCTAACAGCTGTTTCGCTGCGTTCTTTCGAAACGTTGTCGCACCGACGCCGACAGGATCTAATAAAACAGGTACACCTTTTTCATTGGCGGCTTGTCCAGCGAGGATCATGGCTTCCACCGTCTCCTTGGTCAGTGTGCCAATATTCAGCACAAGCGCATCCGCTAATTGCGCCATTTCAGCTACTTCTTCTTTGGCATTTGCCATGACTGGTGAAGCGCCTAAAGCAAGCAGTCCATTCGCTGTAAAATTCGTCACGACTTGATTGGTGATATTATGAACGAGTGGATTTTCCGCTCGAACCTTCTCCAATAAATAAGATGCGTAGCTTGTTTTCATCCGTATCGTCCTCCTTTTACTCTGCATCCCATACATAGGATTTAGTATGCTTTAACCATTCTCTTGCCGCAAACGACAAATACCGGTCCTTTCGCCAAATGACACCTAAATGCCACGGAATTGAAGGGTTTAAGGAAATGACCTTTACCTTTTCAGGATCAAGATCACGGCAGATTCGTTCTGGCAGAAGACCAATCCCTAAATTTTCGGCGACCATTTCACTAATAAAATCCCATTGAGACGTTTCATAAATGACATTCGGCCTGAATCCTGCATTCATACATTCATTCAAAATCCGGCTATGCAGAACAAAATCTTCTCTAAAGAATATAAAAGACTCTTCCCTTAAATCAGCTAAATGTACCTCCTCGCGACCAGCCATCGGATGGGATGGATGCGTCACAAGCTTCATGTCCTCTTTAATAATGGTGTACGTATGAAAAATTTTATCATTTGCAGGCAGAACAATGACACCAATATCAAGCGACCCGTCCTCGACCCCTTCCTCGACTTTAATGGAGCCGTGCTCAACCAATTGAAATGTGACATCTGGATACTGCTGGCGGAATTCTCCCATGACATTCGGGAAAAAACTTGACCCAATCATCGGCGGCAGTCCAATTCGAATATGCCCTTTTTTCACATTCATTAAATCATTTAGTTCGCTCGTTAAATTCTGAAATGATTGTGTGATTTCACTCGCCTGTGTATACATGGTTTGTCCAGCATCCGTCATTTCGACCTGCCGGCCATTTCGATAAAATAACTGCACCCCTAGCTCATCCTCTAGGTTTTTGACCATCTTGGAAATGGTCGGCTGTGACACATAAAGGGATTGGGATGCTTTCGTGAAGCTTTTTAATCTCGCCACTTCTAAAAAATATGTTAAATGTCTGATGTCCACATGCTTCACCCTTCCTATAGACAAAAGGAATAATAACTATTCGATATATGTATTTTACCTATAATCAAACGTGCTGTACACTTTAAAGTAAGCTAATCAACTGGAACGTTGTCATGTTTTTGTGAAACAGTGAACAATTTATATAGAAAAAGGAGTGAACAGAAAATGAAATTGCTCAAAAAGCCGCTGATTGCTGCCCTTCAGATTATGGCCTTGTTTATTTTTGCGAAATTGATGAATGTGCTGGCGGCCTTTTTGCACTTAAGAATTCCGGGCACGATCTTAGGCATTCTTGTCATTTTCTTATTACTTCATTTTAAGATCATTCAATTAAAATGGATAGAACTTGGCGCCGTATGGCTGCTCGGAGAACTGCTGCTTTTCTTTATACCATCAGCAGTGGGTGTCATTGATTACGGAAAATTACTTTCTCAATCTGGCACAAGTATTGTTCTTGTTGTGTTAATTAGCACGTTTGTGGTCATGCTCTCAACTGGTATCATGACGCAAATGATTGCGAAACGAAAGGAGCGAAAAAAGCTATGTTAGTTGGCGGACTATTTCTGATCTTAACGGTTCTTTTATATCTCGGATCAAAAGCGGTGTACAAACGGCATCCGAAGGTCTATGTCTCTCCATTACTTGTAACTCCACTTGTCCTTGTCGTCCTGCTGTTAATTGTCAACATTCCTTACGATGTTTACAATCAGGGCGGGAAATGGCTCACGAATATGCTTCAGCCTGCGACTGTTGCTTTTGCCATTCCTTTATATAAGTATTTTCATATCCTGAAGAAGCATGCAGTCGAAATTCTTTTGAATGTGGCTTGCGGCTCTGTCATCGCGATCCTATCAACGGCATTTATCGCCAAGTTGTTTCATTTGGACACAGGCCTTATCGAGAGCCTTGTCCCAAGATCGGTCACAACCCCAGTGGCAATGAGTGTGTCAGAAATGATCGGCGGCATGCCGTCCGTTACGGCTGTGTTTGTCATTTTAACCGCACTGTTTGGGTCGATCATCGGTCCAATGGTGATCCGTTATTTCCGCATTGATAATGATATTGCCATGGGCGTCTTGCTTGGAACAGGTGCACACGGGGCAGGAACATCAAAGGCCTTTGAAATGAGCTCCGTCTCAGGCACGATCTCAAGTGTATCAATGATTATTTCAGCCATTATTACATTATGTGCAGCACCTATCCTCATATCGTTTGCCTTATAGAAAAAAGCTATTTCCCTTATCGGAAATAGCTTTTTTTCTTATGCTTGTATGAAGACAACCTTTAAATAGTTTCCTTCGGGATAACTCTTCGTTGTACGAAAATCCTCAGGAAGTGTATATTCTTCAAGAATCCGATAGGTTTTCCCTGATTCTTTAAAGGCCTGCGCAATAAATCCTTTGAACTTCTTCATGCCAAATGCACTGCTATTCGTCGATGCCACAATGACGCCGTTCTCAGCTGTGATTTGTATGGCTTCTTTTAATAGTTTCTTATAGTCCTTCGCCGCACTGAATGTATGCTTTTTCGTTCGTGCAAAGGAAGGCGGGTCTAAGATGACGAGATCGTAGGTCCATCCTTTCTTCGCTGCAAACGGAAAATATTTAAAGACATCCATGACCTTGATATCCTGCGCGTCCACATCAATATCGTTGATTTCAAACTGCTCAGATGTTTTTTTCAAGCTGCGGTTTGCAACATCTACACTTGTCGTGCGGCTCGCTCCACCAAGCGCTGCTGCCACTGAGAAAGCGCCTGTGTAAGAAAACGTGTTGAGCACGGTCTTTCCCTTTGCATAACGATCTCGAATCGCTTTTCTTACATGACGCTGATCAAGGAAAATACCCGTCATCGCGCCATCATTTAAGTAAACCGCCACGTTCATGCCGTTTTCTTTTACGATGAGAGGAAATTCACCCTTCTCTCCCTTTACAAAATCATCATCTTCAATATATTGTCCAGACGTATCAAATCGTTTCTTTTCATAAATACCTTTGTAATCTGGATATACGTGCTCAAGTGCAGCCAATACATCCTTCTTAAATGTATAAACTCCTTCGCTGTACCATTGGATGAGATAGAATCCGTCATAATGATCAATCGTAAAGCCGCCAATTCCATCACCCTCTCCGTTGAACACACGGAAAGCAGTCGTCTGCGCATCACGAAATAAATGCGTTCTGTTTTTTGCTGCCTGCTCAAGCTTAGAGACGAAAAAGGCTTGATCTATTTTTTCGTTTGCATCAAAGGTCAGTACCCAGCCGATTCCTTTATTTTGGACACCATAATAGCCCTTTCCTAAAAAAGCGCCTCGCTCATCCACCCATTCAATGAGCTCGCCTTCACGTACACCGTTCACACGCGATACTGCATCTTTGGATATGAGCGGATATCCCTTTTTCACTTGTTCTGCAAATGTTTGTTTTAATGAGATTTTTTTCATTTGTGTCATCCTTATCCTAAATTGACTCTCTCTATCCTACCATATGAATGTATACGTTACTTCTATTATGATAAGATGAGGAGAAAAATATCAACATGACACATAGGAGGCACTTCATTTGACGACATTACGCTTAGATCATACAGGTATTATGGTTTCGAATATTGATCAGTCCATTGATTTTTATGAAAAAGTGGTGGGCATGAAATTAAAGGATCGCATCACTCATACAAACGGGGTCATTGAGCTTGCATTTCTCGGTTTTAAAGATGAAACAGAAACGGAAATTGAGCTCATCCAAGGCTACAGCAGTGACCTGCCATCTGAAGGAAAGGTCCATCATCTCGCTTTCACAACAGACAATATTCATGCTGAATTCAACCGAATTCAAAAGCTGCAAATTGAATTAATTGATGAAGAAATCACGACATTACCGAATGGATATTGCTACTTCTTTTTCAGAGGACCAGACCAGGAATGGATTGAATTTTTCCAGCGCTAATATTTCCTAGGAAATGGGGCCGCGGAGCGATGTACTCATTCATAAAGAAAAACGTCAGCAACTGCTGACGTTTTAGATTTTGGGCAAAGGTTTTATTTTAGCCCCTTGTTTTCTTTTCAGCGTGTTTGAAAACCTTTGAAGTCTAGGAAGGGTGAGTACCGGAGCGCAGACCTGACAAAGAATTCAACACGCTGAAGAGTAAGGGCATGTATAGCCCTTACTCCTTTTTATAACACCTTACTAAGAAATGATTTTGTACGCTCATGCTGCGGGTTTCCAAAGAGAGCTTCCGGTTTGTCTTCCTCGACAATATATCCGCCATCCATAAAGATGACACGGTCTCCCACTTCTCTGGCAAAGCCCATTTCATGTGTGACGACAATCATTGTCATGCCTTCGACGGCTAATTGTTTCATTACAGCCAATACATCCCCTACGACCTCAGGGTCAAGAGCCGATGTCGGCTCATCGAACAATAACACTTTCGGGTCCATTGCCAGCGCTCTTGCAATGGCGACACGCTGTTTTTGTCCACCAGATAATTGGTTAGGGTAGCTTTGGGCTTTGTCTTTTAAGCCCACTTTTTCAAGCAAGTCTAACGCTTTTTCGGCCGCTGCCTTTTTCTCGATACCTTTTACCTTTATCGGTGCGATCGTGATGTTTTCTAAAACGGTTTTATGAGGGAATAAATTAAAGTGCTGAAACACCATGCCTACTTCTTGTCGTACTTTATTGATATTCACCTTCGGGTCTGTAATCGTATGTCCGTGGACAACGACTTCTCCAGCTGTGATATCTTCTAATTTATTGAGGCATCTTAGAAACGTACTTTTCCCTGATCCAGAAGGACCGATAACACACACGACTTCCTTTTCCTCGATGACTGCATTAATATCCTTTAACACTTCGTGATCGCCAAAGGATTTTTTTAAGTTTTTCACCGTAATCATACTCATTTGATATCAAATCTCCTTTCTGCATAGCTAGCCAGTAGAGAAAGTAAATAAATGATCACGAAATAAATGATACCGACAATGAGCCAGACATTTAAAGGATCAAATGTGGCCGATGCTTGAACTTGTCCTCGCTGCATAATATCGGCGATCCCGATAATAGATAAGAGAGAGGTATCCTTCAAGCTGATGATGGCTTGGTTTGTAATTGCTGGGAGCATGCGGCGGAATGCCTGCGGAAGGACGATAAAGCGCATGTTTTGCCCCCCTGTAAAGCCTAAAGAGCGTGCAGCTTCTGTTTGTCCTTTATCAATGGACTGAATTCCTGCACGAATAATTTCTGAGAAATAAGCCCCTGCATTAATCGCTACTGTAATAATCCCTGCCGGCACTCGATCTAGCGAAATGAATTCTAGTGTATTCAAACCAAAATAAATGAAGAATAGCTGTACAATAAATGGTGTGCCTCGGATGGCATTGACAAAGACGAGTGCGATGAAATTTAAGATTTTAAATGGTGACAGACGGAATAATGCAACAATTAAACCGATGATAAACCCTAAAATGATGGCAACAACAAAGATATATAAAGTGGTTTGCAAACCATCCATTAAATACGGAAATGCATTAATAATTGTATCCATGTTTCTCCCTCCCTAATTCACATACGGCTGACACATAAAGAAAGCGCGCTCGGAGCGCGCCTCGCTTGTGTTATGACTTCAAATATTTATCGATAATTTTGTCATATTCACCGTTTTTCTTTAGATTCTCCAGTCCTTTATTGATCTTCTTCAATAAGTCCTGATTTTTCCCCTTCATCACAGAGATACCATATTGGTCTCCATTCAAGCGGTCTCCAACGGTTTTCAAGTTTAAATCTTGTTGTGCGATCGCATACGTAATGACAGGATAATCCTCGATCAAGGCATCTGCATTTCCGTTTGATACTTCTTGGAACATAGATGGGCTGTCATTAAATTGAACGACTTCATACCCATATTTATCTGCGTTATCAGATGCAAATTTCGCACCTGTTGTCCCATTTTTAACAGCTAGCTTTTTCCCCTTTAAATCATTAATTGATTTGATGCTGCTGTCCTTTTTCACAACAACTGTCAGACCAGCATCGAAGTAAGGATCTGAAAAATCTACTTTCTTCTTACGCTCATCTGTAATACTCATCCCGCCCATTCCAACATCAAGCTGACCTGCCTGCATTGCTGGAATGATACCTGAGAAGTCCATGGCTTCAAGCTTTACTTTGAAATCTTGATCTTTCGCGATTGCGTTAATTAAATCAACGTCTATCCCTTGATATTTACCGCCCTTTTCAAATTCAAATGGCGGATAAGTTGTATCTATCCCAATTTTATATGTCCCTTTGCCTTCTCCCGAACCACTGTCAGATTTTGATCCACAGGCTGCCATGACAAGCACAACGATTAGTCCCATGATCAATAACATCGATTTTTTCATAAAATACGACCCCCTATTGTCAGTTTTGTCTAAATATTCGCAATAATAACCATACTATACCATGCTAAAGCTATGATGTGTGATGTTTTTTATCAATACCAAAGATCCATACAATACTAGATCAATAGTCTCTTTAAATTTTACTTTTTTGCGAATAACTCATTTTATTCTAAAAGAAACAGGATTCACAATTATGATGTGAGATAATCTTACGAAAAAATGCATCAGCCCCTTGAAAACCGCTGGTTCTTTCCGGTATACGAATACATATTCAACAATTACCTTCCTCTCATTATTGATATTTTAATATATCTTTTCAAAAACCCTCTTTTTACCTAAAAATATGTAAGCGTATACAAATAGATATCGAATCCCTTTTTCTTTCACTACTGGTTGAATTTACATCAAAAAACATGTTTTACAAACCGCGAGGGAGAGCTTAAAATATAAGAAGATAATGGAATATGGAAAGTTGATTTTAAGAACGGATCTTGATAGATGAAGAAAGGAGGATATGAATTGGCAGAAACAGTTGTTTTGTCGTCCGTTGATGTAGCGAATATGCTAAATGATTGGTATGTCATGATGAAAAAAAGAGAAATACAGGGTGCAATCCAATTAAAAGAAGACATTCTTCAAGCATTTGATCGAATGGAAGAAAATCAAGACGTCTTACTTTACTATCAACTGCTAGAGTACCGCTTTAAAGATCTTATAGAAGATACAGCTTCGTTAGATCATAGTCTCTTCGTTGATGAAAATGCGATCCGTACGGATGACATGCTCAGCTATTATTTCTATTTCTTTAAAGGGATGTATGAAATGCGCAGAGGCAATCAGGAAACGGCATTTCATCATTTAAAATTGGCCGAGGATAAATTAGATCTCGTGCACGATGATATTGAAAAAGCAGAATTTCATTATAAAACAGGGTGTCTTTACTATAATATTAGGTCCACACTTCTCTCCATCCACCACTTAAAGATGGCTTCATCTATTTATGACGCAGATCCATGTTATGTGAAAAAATCAATCAGCTGTCAAATGATGCTTGCTTTGAATTATGCGGATCAGTCGAAATATGATGAGGCAGAATCGTTATTTGAAGAAGTGATTCATTCACTAGAAAAGATGGAAGATCCAGATTTACTTGGTCACGCATATTGCAATGCAGCCTTTATTAAAAGTCTAAGAAATGAATACAGTGAAGCTGTGCCGCTCTTAGAAAAGGCTTTATTGATAGAGACATTCGAAACTTCATCTCCAGGCGGCTATTTACTTGCTATGTATGCCTACACAAAAGCGCTATTTAAGCTAAAAAAGCCTGGTTTGTTCCACTATTATGTACAGCTTTCACTACAAAAAGCAGAAAATTTAAAACAACGAAACATTTCTCTTAAATTATCCATTTTAGAAACACTTATGCTTCAGCCAGACAACATGATTGAGCAAATCAAGTCTTATTGTGATCAGTTAGAATCAATGAATTTCCTTGTGGACCTTGAAGCTATTTGTCAGGATGCAGCAGCTTACTTAACGGATCTTGGGCTTCATGAAGAATCCTCTTATTTTAGGAACAAGGCATTATCCTTAAAAACTTCTTAAGAATATGGAGTGATTTATGATGAAAAAATGGTTCATCACAAGTGCGATTTTGACGCTCTTGATAACAGGTGTTTCTATTGGTACTTCCATTCAAAAAGACAATCAATCTCAAGACATCATGCAAAAGAGGGACCGCGGAACCAACCCTTAACATGAAAAAAGCAGCTGGGATCAAAACAGCTGCTTTTTTACGTGCTAATCAATTTCTCGTTTGATATTTTGCATTTTCTCATCTAAGTAATGGGCAATATCTGCTGCTTCCTTTAGTTCATCAGTCAGTTGATGAGGAACATCGTTTTGCAGTTTATAATAGATTTTATGCTCAAGGCTCGCCCAAAAATCCATCGCAATGGTCCGCACTTGGATTTCAACCTTCACATGCTCCACACAATTCGTTAAGTAGACAGGGATCTCCACAATTAAATGAAGGCTTCTGTAGCCATTTGGCTTCGGATGTTGAATGTAATCCTTCACTTCAAGAATCTTCAAATCCTCTCTTTGCCTCAATACATCCATAATGTTATAGATATCTTGAATAAAAGAACAGATGATGCGGACACCTGCAATATCATGGATATGCTCCTTGGCACATTGTGTCGTGATGTCGCATCCTTTTCTTGTGAGTTTATTTACAATACTTTCAAAAGATTTGATCCGTGATTTTGTATGCTCTATTGGGTTATGTCCGTGGATTAAATTATATTCCTGGCTGATAATCGAAAACTTTGTATCCATTTCATCTAATGCAAATTTATATACTAATAGTTCATTTTTCCAGTCTTCCATGACATTTTTCAAATCTTCTACATGAGTTGCTGACATGTTCATTCTCTTTGTCATCTCCTTTTGGGAAACGGTGGCTGCACCGCTTTCCGTTTACTAGACGGAGAGAGAACTCAAATGGTTTTAAAAATGACGCAGTTAGCTTCGTTGTTTGTAATATGTCAGCGCTAGCGCAAGGGCCAGCACAGATCCTTTGACAATATCCATTGCATAATAAGGGACAGACATCATCACAAGTCCATTTTGCAAAATACCAATGAGCACAGCCCCAATAAAGGTACCAAATGCATTTGGCTTGCCTGCTCCCATGACGGAAAAGCCGATAAAGGCAGCCGCTACTCCATCCATTAAATAAGGTGCACCAGCATTAATTTCTGCTGTCATCACCCTTGATGCGAGCACGATACCACCGATCGCTGCAAATAAAGCTGAGAGCAGATATGCCGCGATTTTGTATTTGTTCACATGAATACCAGACAATCGAGCCGCTTCCTTATTTCCACCGATGATGTACATGAAACGGCCGTGCTTTGTGTAGGTCATGAAAACATGCGCGAATAGTACAATGGCGGCCATAATGAGAATGATATAAGGCACCTGTCCGATTTTGCTGAAAAAGGCAGGGATTGTTCCTGTTGAGAACGTACCATCAGGCAGCACCATATTTTCAGAAATGGTCGCCCCTTTCGTATACGTTTGAGCCAGCCCTTGAATGATAAACATCATGGCTAAGGTCATGAGCATATCTGGAATTTTCATTTTGACGATCATCCATGCATTTAACAAACCAACAATGAGAGAAGCCGCCAGGGCTGAGAGAATTGCAATCAATGGGTTTTGCGAGAACCATACAAACATAGAAATGACAATCGCATTTGATAGCGTAGCGACTGATCCGACTGATAAATCAAAGCCGTTTACTGCCAGTGAGATAGTTAGACCTACTGCAATGATGGTCACAATGGAGATAGACCGTAAAATATTGATGATATTCCCTGATTGCAAAAATGCCGGATTTGCTGCCGCAAATACGACAATCAATACGACAATTGTTAGAATCGTGCCATATCGATAAAAGAAATCAAACAGATGTAAGGATGGCCTCTGTTTTTTGATTTGCTGCACAGGGGCTGGAATTTGTTGTTCACTCATGATTGTCCTCCTGTTGAATGATATAAAAGCTCCTCTTCAGTCGTCGGAGCGGTCATTTCCCGGGTAATGCTCCCATCATATAGCACGTATACGCGGTCTGCGATACCTGCAATTTCCGACAGCTCACTTGACGCATAAATCACAGATTTTCCGCGGGCAGCAAGCTCTGCAATGAGAGTGAAAATATCTTTTTTCGCTCCAACGTCTACACCTTTAGTTGGTTCATCAAAGAGATACACATCCGCCTCAGCCAGCAGCCATTTTCCGATGGCAACCTTCTGCTGGTTTCCACCAGATAGATGCTTCACCTTTGCGTCAAGAGATGGCGTTTTCACCCCAAGTCGTTTGACGATTTCGCCTGCTTCCCGCTTTTCCTTCGAACGATGTAAGAAGCTGAATATCCGTGAGAATGAACGAAGACTTGCTGCTGTTAAGTTCCACCCCACGCTCTCTTCTGTGAGAATTCCCTCTTTTCTCCGCTCTTCCGGCACAAGGGCAATGCCAGCTCTCACAGCTTGATGAGGCGATGTGATGCGAATGGTTTGACCATGCAGCTTCACGGTACCTGTCTTATTTTCTGAAGCACCGAAAAGGGCTTTGCACAATTCTGTTTTACCAGCACCGACAAGTCCTGCGATCCCAAGAATCTCCCCTTTTTTCACATGAAGATGAATATTGCTTAATTTATGCTGATCGTTTAGCTCTTTCACTTCTAGCACAATTGGTGCATCCTTCAAGGGTTTGCGAGACGGGAATTGTTCCTCTAATGGCGCACCTAACATTTCTTCAATGACCTGCTGTGGATTTGTGTCTTTGACAAGGTGAGCTGCAACATCGGTTCCATTTCTCATCACAGTCAGTTCATCACAGATGGTGAAAATTTCAGGCATGCGGTGGGAGATAAACACGATCCCCGTCCCATTCTGTTTCAGCCGATCAATCATTGAGAATAATTTACTTGTTTCTGCATGACTAAGCGGAGCTGTTGGTTCATCTAAAATTAAAATGCTGCATTGAATCGAAACGGCCTTTGCAATGAGGACCATCTGTTTTTCGGCAAGGGTCAGATCACTGACTAGGCGTTTTGTGGAGATGTCGATATCCATTTCTTCTAATAGTTGAGCTGCCTTGCGATGCAGCTCTTTCCAGCCGACAAATGTTTTTTTCTCAATCTCATGCATCATCATATTCTCGCCCACACTTAAGTATGGAACAAGCGCCGTATCCACTTCTTGATGGACTGTCTGCACACCATATGAGGAAGCATCTTTTGGGGTTTGAATGGATGTCGTCTGGCCATTCATATAGATGGTTCCTTCAAAGTGTGAATGAGCGCCAGAAAGAACTTTCATTAACGTTGACTTCCCAGCGCCATTCGCTCCAATCAGTGCATGGACCGTTCCCTTTTTTAATGTGAAATTCACTTGATCTAACGCTTTAACCCCTGGGAATTCAATCGAAATATTCTTCATATGAACAAGCGGCTCTGTCATAGATGTCCTCCTTCTCTCGATCATCATCTGAAAAACGAAACACCCTCTATGGAAAGAGAGTGCACGTCGTTTATTTTGTATAGTGTTTCTTCAAGGTCTTCATCCAATCTTCCTCAAAGGCCGTTGATGAACCGAATCCCTTCACCTCGTCTGCAAGGTTGACCATATTAATGGCTTTTCCTGCTTGTTGAAGCTGCTTTTGCGAGATGAGTGAGGCCTCAAGGTCATAGGAAGATGGTGTTTTCTCACCAGCTATTTTCTTCGCAAGAATCCTCACGTCGACTGCACCGATGAGCTTCGGATCAACCGCTGATGTGTACTTCCACGGACTGTCCTTCGCTGACATTTCTTGAAGATCAGCATTTGATACATCAATTCCGTAAATCTTCACTTCTGTTCTTCCTGCTTCCTTTAACGCTCTTGCTGCCCCAATGGCAAAGGCATCCCATGTGGCAAAAATAGCGTCCAGCTTACCCTTTGGATACTTATTCAGCATGGCTGCCACTGCATTTTGCGTTTGAACAGACGTATCAGAGGAGGCAACACCAAAGCGGTCAAGCTCCTTGATTCCTGAATGCTGTTTGAGTGTTTCTTGATAGACCTTGTTGCGTCTCACCATTGGCGGGAAGCCATCTACCCACAGGTATGCAATATTTGCTTTTCCTTTAAAATCAGATACGAGCGCGTCTAATGATTTTTTCGCCAATTGTTCGTCATCTTGAGACGTCACTGTCACCCCTTTGATGTCCTTCAGCTTAGGATTTGAATCAAACGCTACAACTGGTATGCCTTTCGCTGTGATCTTTTTCACATCAGCGACTGTAGCCTCATCGTCCCCGTGAGAGATGATAAAGCCATCATAATTTTCTTCAAGCGCCTGAGAGATGGCATCATGGAACTTCGCTGTATCTCCATTTGCCGTGTAGACATCTACTTTAAAGCCCAGCGCTTCACCTTCAGCCTTGGTCCCAGCTAAAAACTGAGCTGTATGATCGTCTCCTCCAATTTTGCGGATGACTTTAATTTTCGCTCCCTGTCCCTTTGCAAATCGCTTCGGTACATTGTCAAAGGAGACCTTTTCGTTCGTATTTCCCTTTGATCCTGCACTTGATCCAGTGCCGCAGCCGGTTAATAGAACGGTTAATGCAGTTAATAAGACAAGAAATGATGTAAAATGCTTTCTCTTCATTGCTGTTCCTCCTCAAGTTGTTTTTATTTTTCACATCGGAAAACTGGGTAAAAAAGTGGGAATATACCTGTAAAAAAATCATTTGATTCGAAAAAGAGACGAAAAAAAGCCTCTCTTGGAAAGAGAGGCTTGATCACCGTTGCATGAAACATGTATCGGGAAGTCTTCCTCTCTTATCTGTCAAAGCTGTCACAGCTTTGCAGGAATTAGCACCAATTTCTAAAATAGAAACGGTTGCCGGGCGTCACAGGGCCAGTCCCTCTGCCTCTCTTGATAAGAGATCCGTTATGAAATTTGTTTTTGTTGAAATGTCTTCTTTACTTTAATGTGCTGTCACATCAATGTCAATGACTTTTTTGAAAATTTCTAAAATAACGTGTTTTTGCTTCAGCACATGATTAACTTCCAATGATTTTCTTAGCAGGTGATGATGTTTTCAGACGGAAATCATATTTTTTCTCATTCACAAATTGTGGATTGAGATGGGCTGATCCTTTATCTTGACCGCTTTTAGAAAGATACGTTTTGTATCCTTCCAGCCATTTTCCGCGCCATACCCACTGTGATGCTTTCGCACCTTTGCGGTCATCATAAACGTTCTTCTGAAATGTATTCTTTTGGTTCACTTGATACAGGTTTACGACTAAGTAATGCGAGGCACTAGCTGTCATGATATTATTCGTGATTCGATTGTTCACCGCTTGATATTGCATCAGCAATTGACCGCCTTCTAAGCCGGCTGTGTCATTTTTGTACAAAATATTATGTGAGATCGTCGTATTTGTTGTACCGCCCCGCTTCTTATCATAACCGCCAATTGATATGCCTGTATAACGGTTCAAATACACTTGATTGTGTTCGATGCGAATGCGATCCGCCATTTTCCCTTTATGTTCACTCGTGACTTCAATCCCAAGGTCATTGTGATGTGTGATGTTATGATCGATCACAATGTCTTTTCCGCCATCAACATAAATTCCACCAGCTGAGATGTCGGTGCCGTAGGCTGGATTCCCTGCACTAGTAATCTCATATACTTTGTTTCTAGAGACGACGCCATTTCTGACTTGATCATACTTTTTGGAAGGGGCTACGTTTTCAAACCCAATTAAATCTATGCCAATATTATCAGTGTGACGGACCGTGTTATGGGTCACACGGAATTTTTTGACGTTCCCATTTAGCACAAGGGCTTCACTAAAGCCCAGCTTTAATTTTTCAACGGTATTTCCTTTGATTTCAATGTCTTCAATAGCCTCAGGAGCTTTTGTCCCATAAACAGCAATTCCATGTGCATTCCCATCTTTATGTTTCGTCTGAATGTCATACACTCGGTTATTGAGCAGCTTGACGCCTTTGCCACTCCCTTTAATGAATATACCGACTGGTGTCAAATCTTCTTTATTCGTCTTAAGATGTCCTACCGTCAGGCCTTTGAGGGTGATATAGCTCTTTTGATTGATCGTGACAAGACCCCCATCTGCTTGATTTCCTTTAAGGGAAGCCCCACTAATCACAGGCTTTTCTTTTCCGTAAGCTTGAAAAACTACGGGTGCTTTCTTTGTTCCGGAATGGCGGACAATCAATTTTTCTTTGTATGTACCGCTTCTCATGTAAATGGTTGTCCCGGCTTTAGCCATACTGGCCGCTTTTTTCAGCGTACGGAAAGGTTTTTGCTTCGTTCCCGGGTTTTTGTCGTTCCCGTTTACCGCTACGTAATAGGCTGTACTTTGCTTAGCGCCAGCCTCCTCTGTCATTGCTTGACAGCCGAAGCTGATCACGGTCATGAATAAAATAAGTAAAATGCCTGGTATCGCTCGTTTCATCTTATTGTTTGCTCCTTTCCCTTCTCTTCTTCCTTTATCGGTTAAAAAAAAGAGGATTAAAATATGACGATGTCCCTTGCAATGTACTAGTCAAAAGGTGTATGGTTGAAAGAATATCTTACAAGAAAACCATCCGCTTTTAAATTGTCAGATTAATCAGTCATTTAGGTAAATTGGATTTTATTTCTATTTTTAAAAAGGGGTGACATAGGCCAAACTGACGGCAGAGAGCAGGAAAGCGCTTTAACAGATTTTTCTTGTCTGAATTCCAGAAAACCTATTGCTAATATTTTGTGAAGGTATAGAATAGAATCATAATTATTTCATATTATTAGAATTTTCAAATAATCAAACAGCAAGGAGATTTACAATGCCAAAACAACCCATCCGCGTTGAACTTAGTTCAACAAAAAAACAAAAACCTCAATCTGATCAACTTGAATTCGGAAAAATCTTCACAGATCACATGTTTGTGATGGATTATTCAATTGATAAAGGCTGGTATGATCCAAGAATTATTCCTTATCAGGCGATTCCTATGGACCCAGCTTCGATGGTCTACCACTATGGTCAATCTGTTTTTGAAGGCTTAAAGGCTTATGTTTCTGAGGATCAAAAAATTCTCTTATTCCGTCCGGAAAAGAACATGGAACGCTTAAACAGATCCAATGACCGTCTGTGTATCCCGCAAATTGATTCAGAAACAGTGTTAGAGGGGTTAAATGAACTCATTCGCATTGATAAGGATTGGGTACCTGATGCAGAGGGCACTTCCTTGTATATTCGTCCATTCATTATTTCCACTGAGCCGTATTTAGGCGTTGCACCGTCAAGCACGTATAAGCTGATCATTATCTTATCTCCAGTGGGATCATACTATAAAGAAGGCATCCATCCAGTCAAAATTGCAGTTGAAAACGAGTTTGTCCGTGCCGTTAAGGGTGGAACAGGAAATGCCAAAACAGCTGGAAACTATGCCTCAAGCCTCAAAGCACAGCAAGTTGCTGAAACGAAAGGATTTTCACAGGTTCTTTGGCTAGACGGGATCGAGAAAAAGTACATTGAAGAAGTCGGCAGCATGAATATCTTCTTTAAAATCAACGGTGAAATCGTGACGCCTGAGTTGAACGGAAGCATTTTAGAAGGCATCACACGTAACTCTGTACTTGAGCTGTTAAAGCATTGGGAAATTCCAGTGACAGAGCGCAAAATTTCAATTGATGAGTTAATTGAAGCACATCAATCTGGCGAGCTTGAAGAAATCTTTGGAACTGGAACGGCGGCCGTAATCTCTCCTGTCGGGGAATTAATTTATCATGATCAGCCATACGTGATCCAAAATGGTCAAACAGGTGAAGTGTCGAAGAAATTGTACGAAGCCATTACTGGCATCCAAAAAGGGACTCAGCCAGACATCTTCGGCTGGACAGTTGAAGTTGACTCAGTCGTCAAGCAGGCATAAGCATGTAAAAGAACCTTTCATTTCATGAAGGGTTCTTTAGATTGTTGACAAAGGGCTAAAATGATCTTTATTTTAGCCCTTTGTCTTCTTTTCAGCGTGATAGAAAACCTTTGCAGTCTAGGAAGGACGAGCACTGGCGCGGAGCGAATTTGACATTCGTGAGCACCGGCGCGCAGGACTGACACCGAATGCGAGGGTTTGTCTACACGCTGAAGAACCTTTCATTTTATGAAGGGTTCTTTTTTTAGGTCAGCCGAAAGAAAGATCCGTCAGCCTCTCATCAAATCGTGCACCAAAACAAGATCGATACACCCACAATGCCCCCTGCATATATCCACAGTTTCCCTTTCACGCTCCGCTTTCTTTCGATCAATAAAAAGATCTCCGGTAACAAGATGATGATGATTTCTAATATAAAGACGAGGTTGTAAGCAAGCGGCATCGGCTGAAAATCAAAATCTCTTTCATCTCCTCCGATGGTTGCAAAATACATCAACAGGTTGGTCACTGGAATGGTGAAACAAACAAGCAGACGAAGAATATAAATCCACACATACTGTCTATGACGAATAAGACCAATAAATGAAGCGATGATTCCATACAAAAACAAGACCACTGTGCCATAACTCAACAGAGGTTGAACGACAAAGCCGTAAAGCATTAAACCGATAGCAACCATATTTCAACAGTCCTTTCTTTGAAGCCATACATGCTGTTTTTTCTATCATACACTTCTTTCTCCAGTTTCCATATGGGGTAATCATAAAAAATGACCCCATAAAGGGGCCATTATGCTTATGCATTTACTGATTTGAAGAATTGCGGTAAATACTCACGGTGCGCTTCGAGCATTTCATCTAAAATTTGCTTTGCAATTTCGTCAGAAGGGACGAGCGGATTGATCGTCATCGCAACAAGAGCCGTCTCGTAATTTCCTGTCACGGCCGCTTCAGCTGCCACACGCTCGAATGATTTGATTTGTTGAACGAGTCCTCTCACAGCTACAGGCAGGTCACCTGTCGCGATTGGTTTTGGTCCGTCCTTCGTAATGATACAGTTCACTTCAACCGCTGATTCAGCCGGAATGCTGGCAATCGCTCCTCTGTTCACTGTATTAACTGGTTGAATGTCATGTTTATCATTATAGATGGAGCTGATTAAGTTACATGCCGCATCGCTGTAATAGGCCCCGCCTCTTTTTTCGAGTTGCGGTGGTTTAATTGATAAATCAGGATCTTTATAGAGCTCAAATAATTCCTGCTCGACCTGCTGTACAACCTCCGCTCGTGTTCCTTTTTCTTGAGCTGCCTTTTGCTCTTCTTCCAGCATATCTTTCGTTTTATAGTAATAGCGGTGATATGGACATGGAATAACCCCTAAGCCTTTTACAAAAGAAGGCTCCCAGTTTTTCGCTTCAATGTTCTTCATCGACCATTGGCTATTCGGATTTCCTAGTTCATCAAGCACTTGGTCCATAATGCTGACCCCATCTAAATACACATCTAATCCATAGACCATGTGATTAAGGCCGGCAAACTGCACCTCAATGCGTTCGACATCCACTTCAAGCGCCTTGGCAATCCCCATTTTGATCCCAATTGGCACATTGCATAGACCGACCACTTTTTTTAGATTCGTGTAGCGTAAAACAGCTTCTGTGACCATGCCGGCTGGATTTGTAAAGTTCACAAGCCATGCATTCGGACAAAGCTCTTCCATATCCTTCACAATGTCTAGAATGACTGGAATGGTCCGCAGTCCTTTAAATAAACCACCTGGTCCGTTCGTTTCCTGACCGATAACGCCGTACTTAAGCGGTATTCTCTCATCCTTTGCACGTGCTTCCAGCAGTCCTACACGAAATTGTGTCGTCACAAAATCGGCGTCCTTCAAGGCTTCCCGGCGGTCAAGAGTGAGGTGTACCTCAATCGGCAGACCAGCTTTCTCGACCATTCGTTTCGCCAGAGCGCCCACGATGTTTAGCTTTTCCTGCCCTGCTTCAATGTCCACAAGCCATAATTCTTTTACAGGCAATTCATGATATCGTTTGATGAACCCTTCGACGAGCTCAGGCGTATAGCTCGACCCACCGCCTATTGTGACAATTTTGATTCCGTCTTTCATGAATTCACACCTCCGAGTTTCTTCATTTTTTCATGGAGCTCGATGATTTCCGCTGCGAGCTCCTTGACGGTCATTGCGTTCATGAGATGATCCTGTGCATGAATCATTAAGAGACTGATGTCCGTCTTTTCTCCCCTGATTTCTCCTTGGATCAGCTCTGTCTGTGCGTGATGCGCCTCATTTAACGCGTCTTGTGCTTCCTGCAATTTTTGCTTCGCCTCATCAAAGTGACCTTGCTTTGCACATGTGATGGCCTCCATTGCTGAGCTTCTGCCATTCCCGCCGTGCAGGATGAGTTGAAACACAATTTGTTCCATTTCCATCGGCCGCATCCCCCTTGTTCCCTCTATTACATGCTGACGACATTTTCATCAGTTGATGCTTTTGTTTCAAGCTCATTTTCTTCTTTCAATTTCTGCTTATCCCACATTCTAAAGAATGGGTAGTATAGAGCAAATGATAACGCAAGGTTAATCAGCTGCATGACAGCACCAGAGATTTTACCTCCTGTGGCGAGATAGCCTGAAATGATTGGCGGCATTGTCCATGGGACAGCGATCCCCGCTGGCTTTGCCACAAGCCCTGTACTCATTCCGATATATGTGGTGATGATCATCATAATTGGCGTAAGGATAAACGGAATAAGAAGCATTGGGTTCATCACAATCGGCATTCCAAAAATGATCGGTTCGTTGATGTTAAAGATGGCTGGCCCTATCGCAAGGCGGCCAAGCTGTTTCATCTGTTTACTTCTAGCACGTAAGATCATGGTCAGCACCAAAGCAAGTGTTGCACCGCTTCCGCCGACATTGATGAAGATTTCAAAGAACTGCGCTGTGAAAATATTCGGCAGCACTTCTCCTGCTTGGAACGCAAGACGGTTCTCATCCATTGCCCCTAGCCAAATTGGACCCATGACACCGCCGACAATGGTTGCTCCGTGAATACCACAAGCCCAGAGGAGCATCTGTACACCCATAGCAACGATACTGCCGCCTAAGCTTCCACCAAGAATGGAAAGCGGTGTGCCAATTAAGACCGTGATGATATTATGAATACTCTCAAAAGGTGTCATCTCAATTAAAAGTCTAGCGACCCAGATCAGCGTGATGACCACAAAACCTGGAATAAGTGCGATAAACGATTTACTAACCGCTGGCGGTACACCATCAGGCATTTTGATGACGATGTTTCGCTGTACAATAAAGCGGTAAATTTCGGTTGAAAGCATGGCAATAATCATGGCAACGAATAAACCTTTACTGCCCATCAGTGTGACAGGAATCCCCCCGCCTACTAGGATGGCTTCTGTTGAGCCTTCAGGTGTGAAAGGGACTTGATAGGGTGTAGCTAAAAGGAAAGCCGCAACAGCGATCGCACCAGATGATAGTGCATCAACGGCATACTTTTCAGCTAGCCTGTAGGCAATCCCAAAGGTTGCAACAAGTGCCATAATGTCAAAGGTTGCATTAACAGGATAGGATAGTTTCGTGGCCCATTCGTCTCCGAAGATACTTGCCATAAAATCGCTGTACCCTGGGATCGGAAGGTTGGCTAAAATGAGAAACAGTGAACCAACAATAATGAGAGGCATGGTTAAAACAATTCCGTCACGCAATGCTTGTAAATGTCTTTGAGCGGCAATCTTCCCTGCAAACGGCATGACCTTCTCTTCTAGAAATCGGTTGAATCCATTCATCCCCTCCGCCCCCTTTATCCGTTCACTAATTGTTCAGCAGATTTTAAAACCTCGGCGCCATTACATATGCCATAATGCACGGTATTAATCACGTCTACTGGAATCCCTTTTTCTTCTCCGAGCTTTTTCATTTGTGGTAATAAATAGCGAACCTGGGGTCCTAATAAAAGCACATCGGCTTGATCAATATGATTTTTTGCAGAATCTCCAGATACTGCCCAAATACGATATTCTTTTCCTTGCTCTTGTGCGCTTTTCTCCATTTTTGTAACAAGTAAGCTTGTTGACATACCTGCTGCGCAAACCAATAAAATGTTCATGTGTAAACGCCCCCTTTTCAAAGTGTGAAGCTACTCTTTACACATTCATCATATTATGAAACCGCTTTCATAAACACCTATACTTTTTCCTTTAGGAAGCGGAAAAAGTTAAGATCACACAATTAGTTCTTATACGAAGGAGCCTTTTTGTACATGATATCCAGCATGTCTTCAAATGTATCACAGGTGATGAGGTGCTGAATGAATTTCACATTATGGACAAGCTCACCCAGCAGGCGGTACATCCCTCTTAAATCTTTGGCATTCTCTTTTTCGACACACAGCAAGCAGACAAATTGAACCTTTTTCTCTCCCCAATGAATCGGTTTTTCTAATGTACATATCGCCCAAAACGTCTCATCTGTCAGCGGCGTCATCGGGTGCGGGATCGCTGTATAATGTCCGAAAGAGGTAGGTGCCGCCTCTTCTCTTTCCATGACAGATGCTGTGAGCTCAGCTGGTGCTAATCCCATATCGATGACTTTTTTCGTGAGGAAGGTGATGACCTCTTCCTTTGATTGAAAGGCTTGTTTTGTAAAGACTAATTCCTTTTTCATATATTGAGAGGCCAATGTCACTCTTGTTTCATTCGTCAGAGCTTCTTCAATTTTTAAAAAGTCACCGCCACCCAAAATGGTGTTCACTTGAATGACTGGAATCGGTAATTCCATATGAATCGGGATCGTTGTAATAATCAAATCCAAGGCATGCAAAGAGACATGTGGAAGCGAATAAAGCTCTGCTGTTCCTAAAATGGTCAGCTTTGACCCAAATTGTGACCGCAAACGATCCTGCAGCAGCCTTGCACTACCTGCACCAGATGCACAAACAATGAGACATCGCTTCGGCGGAATTTCCATTTTTCTCCGCTCTAAAGCCGCACCAAAATGAAGCGCCATATATCCGATTTCATTCTCGTGAATACTTAGGCCCTTCTCTTCTTCAATGACCCTGCTGGCGATAATTCCTGCTTCAAAGGCAAGTGGATACCCCGCTTTAATTTCATCAAGCATCGGATTTCTTAGGTTCATGCCATATTTACATCGATTCATGGCAGGCTTTAAGTGCAGACTCAGCCCAATCATGAGTTCCGCATCGCCGGCTAAATCTAGCTGTAATTTTTGATCAATGGCTTTTAGCATGAGCTGCACAAGACGACTCGTGTCATCATCTACAATTTGCTTTTGACCGCTCGAAGATAAGGACTGTACCATTTTGGCTGTTCCTAGTAAATGAATGGCGATATAGACGATTTCCTCTTGTGGAAATGAGACATCCAGCAGCCCTTCAAGACGCTCCACCATTTTTTTAGCTACCTTGTATTCCTTTGCCCGTGGAATTTCATTGATTTCCTCTGGAAGAACAGATACATAGTTTCCGTGTCTAATTCGTTTGCAGGCAATAGCGACATGAACGATTAAATTATTCATGCAGATGTCTGATAGATTCATGCCCTCCTCATGGATATAATCTATCATTGTTTTCTGAATCCATTCGAGTTCATGCTTTGGCAAAATAGTGACGGCTGTGTTCAGCATCGTTTGGTAGGAACGGCGTTCATTGAATAAATATTCCGACATACAATAACGGATTTTCATTTCCGATCCTTTTATCCGGCAGCCTTTACTCGGCCTTGCTTCCAGCCGCAGATCAAAGGGCCCGAGCTTTCGTTTGACCCATTTCATATCGTTACTCATCGTCGATTTACTAATAAACAGCTGCTCCTGTAAGTCCTCAAGTTTCACATAAGACTCTGCAAGCAGGAGCCTTTTTAAAATAAACCGCACACGCTCCTCCGGCAGAACAGCCAGCGGTTCTTCCTGTTCGACCTCCTCTTTCATAAAACGGCGAAAGGCATTTTCATCGTTGATTAACAGCTCATAGCCAGCACCTCTAACAGCTGTTACAGCCGCTTGATAAGGGGCAAGACGGTCGTTCAGTTCCTTGATGTCTGTACGAATGGTGCGGCTTGTGACTTGCAAGCTGACGGATAGCGCAGCGCTTGTGAGCGGGGTTTCAGCTGCCATGAGCTGACTTAAAATATGCGCCAGTCTTTTACTCAGCATCAGATCGGCCTCCTTATGTAAGAGTGGAGAATCTGCCTTGTCTGGACAAGTTGTAAGCGCTTGCAGTTCTCTTCATTACTCATATTCTACTGAAAAGAAATAAAAATTGCCAACTCATTTATATGACAAATGCCCCTATTTATACAACCAACCATATCTAATGACCTATGATTCTCCTTGGAAGATACTTGCACAAATCATGAAAAAAAGGCGCTACACCTTCGTGTATCCGCCTTCTTTATGAGGAGATGAGCTGAGTAAAGACAACCAATCTTTTTTCATGCGTACCTGCTGCATGATCAAATGTCCCGGTACAGGTAATTAAATTGAGATTCCGTGTAAAGGCGTACCCGAAAAACGCGTTGGGCTTCTCTTCACGCGGATAGCTTCGAACTTTCATGACCTCAAAGATTCGTTTTTTTCCTGATGAGGACGTTACGATCACCTTGTCTCCCTTTTTCAGCTCCTTTAATCGATAAAAAACAGATGGACCCCATTTATTATCTACATGACCATTCATGACAGCATTCCCTTTATCTCCCGGCTTTGGACCATCTTTAAACCACGCTGTGTGATCAGTATTTTTGGGGACGCCCATACTGCCATCCTTTAACAAAGCGGTTTTCTCCACTTTTGCTTTGACATCAATAGCAGGAATCTCGATTTCAGCTGGAACAATACCAGAAGACTCGTCTTTTAATGTTCCGTGTGAGTGACTTTGTTTCTCGGCTTGATTTGTGGTCATAGATGCTGGGATGGTTTTTGAGGATGACGATTCATCCAGCGATTTTGATGCGCAGCCGGTGATGATGAGAAGCATCAGAAGACCAAACAACCATTTTTTCAAATTAGTCTGCCTCCTTTTAAAGAAAGGAACGGCACGATTGTGCACGTTCCCATCTTGTCTTTATCCGCGCTTAATTTGAAGCCTTACGGCGAATGAGGAAGAACGTACCTACTGCGCCACCTGCAAGGATCAAACTTGCAATCATTCCTGCAAATGCTTCATAGGACATACCTAAAGGACCAGCTGTGCCTCCCATACCTGTTTTCGGCATTTCATTAGGCATGTTGGATTTGAACAGCTCAGGATGCTGATCAACAATCGCTGCTGCGACATCCTGACCAACCATGAACATATGACCATAAGCCTCTCTCACTGTCGGATAAAGCTGATTATAATCACCATGATGGTAGGACGTATAAGTTTTGATCAACTCATCAATATGTGTTTTCAATCCAGCCTCTAAGTCAGCTGCCTTCAAACGTCCATCTGTCGCTTGATCTAAAAATTTCGCTTGCTTCATCCGATACGCATCTAAGTTTTTAACAGCCTTATCTTTCGCTTCTTTGTCTCCAGATGCATCTGCTTTCACATAATCAACTAAGTAACCAATATGGCTTGACCAAATGTCTTTGAATTGTTTACCTGCATCTTTTCCGTAAACAGAAGCAATCGCATCTGATAAATCATTTGTATTTTCATTTAAGGCAGCTGCTGCTTGATCAAAGTCCTTGCTGCCATCGTTTCCTTTTTGCATGGCCACTACTGCGAGTGCCAAATGCTCTGAGAATAAGTAGTTTAAGTCCTCTCGAAGATCTGCGGCTGGTGTATCCACAGATTTGTGATCAAATTTCCCAGGAAATTGATCTGTGATCGCCCAAGACACGCCTTTTCCTACCTCAAACATATGATGAATAGATTTTCTAACGGTTTCATAGGTCGTATCAAAATCCTTTTCTGTATAGCTATTAAAAGCTTTCAGCAATTCATTGACATGCATTTTTAAGCCTTCTTCAAGCTCACTTGCTTTCAATCTTCCATCTGTTGCTTGATCAAGCATATTGGCTTGTTTCATGCGATATTGGTCAAGCTGCTTGACTGCCTTCTTTTTACCTGCTTCATCTTTCTTTGCCGTTGCTTGTACATAATCAACAAAGTAGCCGATATGACTAGACCAAATGTCTTTGAATTGTTTTCCTGCTTTTTTTCCGTATACGGAGGCGATGGCATCTGATAAATCATTCGTGTTGTCATTTAACGCCGCCGCTGCTTGATCAAAGTCTTTACTGCCGTCAATCCCTTTTTGCATCGTGATCACTGCTAAATAAGCATGCTCTGAAAACAGCTGATCTAGTGCTGCCCGAAGATCTGTTGCTTTATTTGACACTTCTTGAGATGCCGAAGATTTTTTTGTCTCTCCATGCATATGTCCTTCGTGTGCACTTGCCATTTGAGCTGTTGGAAGTAATAACGCTGCACTAAGCGGGATGGTTAAAAAAGCTTTTTTCATTTTCATTTGTTGTGCCTCCTCTTTCCGTTTGTTATGTACTAAACGGAAAGAGATCTAAATTGGATCATTCGATCAGCATATTTTTTTGCTTGATTGATCTCATAAAAAAAAGCCGGATTATCCGGCTGATACGTTACGACGTTTGGAAGCTTTTCGCTCTTTATAAATTTTTCTCACGACTGGATAAATCACAGGTGCCCATTTGACTATTTGCTTCAGCCATTTTTTCATTTCTCCCGCGCCTCCTTATTGTCATTCTTACAGGACAATTCCCCATCTTGTTATGAAATAAACAGGTGCGGGAGAGCAGGAGTTAAATCACGCCTTGGGCGATCATGGCATCTGCCACCTTACGAAATCCTGCAATATTTGCTCCAACTATGATGTTCCCTGAGTGTCCATATTCATCTGCAGTCTCTGTGCACTGACGATAAATAGTTTGCATCATTTGTTTCAGCTGATTATCTACTTCTTCAAATGTCCAAGACATTCTTGCGCTGTTTTGCGCCATTTCCAATGCTGAGACTCCTACTCCACCAGCATTCGCCGCTTTTGCAGGTGCAAACAAAATACGATTCTGTTCAAATACTTTGACTGCATGAAGAGTAGATGGCATATTGGCTCCTTCTCCTACAGCGATGACACCATTTGCCACAAGCTGCTTTGCATGCGCCTCTGATATTTCATTTTGTGTCGCACATGGCAGGGCAATATCACATGGAACAGACCAAATTTGTTCGCAATCTTCAATTAATTCAGCATGCGGGTGAATATCTATATATGCCCCAATCCGCTGATTGTCGACTTCCTTCAGCTGTTTTATCGTCTCAAGTGAAATCCCTTGAGGATCATAAATGGCTCCGCTTGAATCACTGCAAGCCACAACCTTGCCGCCTAGCTCCATCACCTTTTCCATTGCATAAATAGACACATTTCCTGAGCCCGACACCACAACTGAACGCCCTTCAAACTGGAGTCCATGCGCTTTCAGCATTTCTTCCATGAAGTACACCAGTCCGTAGCCTGTTGCCTCTTTTCTCGCTAAGCTGCCTCCGAACCCAGGGCTTTTCCCCGTGAGCACACCAGCTTCATATGCACCGCGCATTTTTTTGTACTGTCCGAACATATAGCCAATTTCACGTGCCCCTACACCAATATCACCTGCTGGCACATCTTGATCAGGACCAATATATCGGCTGAGTTCACTCATAAAGCTTTGAACGAAACGCATGATTTCTCCATCAGACTTCCCTTTAGGATCAAAATCTGATCCACCTTTTCCTCCGCCGATCGGCATACCAGTCAGTGCATTTTTGAAGATTTGTTCAAATCCTAAAAACTTGATAATGCTTGCATTGACGGTTGGATGGAAACGAATGCCCCCTTTATAAGGACCGATGGCACTGTTGAATTGAACCCTAAACCCTCGATTGACTTGGACTTTGCCCTCATCGTCTACCCATGGTACACGGAATGTCACAAGCCGCTCAGGCTCAATAAGCCGTTCTAAAATGCCCTGTTTTTCATACTCTGGATGCTTCGCAAAAACTGGGACGAGTGATTCCAAAATTTCTTTTACGGCTTGCTGGAACTCCTCCTCACCAGGATTTCGTTTTTCCACCTCTTCTAACACGCGGTGGATATAGCTTTGTGCTGTTTGTGCTGCTCGATCTAAGGTCAACATGTCTCATCTGCCTCCTTCTATATATCTCACACATTTAATTGTTAGATTTTCTAACGCATATTGAGATTAATTTAACACCAATTGTAAAAATTGATCAATATTGATAACAGATGAAAATGATGCCGAATTGAGATAGATCAAGCAGCCGCAGCGATTTTCTTTCAAAATAAGCGCTCAAGCAATGACTAATGTGCTAGAAATAAACAACAGAACTTTACTCTCATCCCGCTTTCTTTGACAAACACATGAATGATGATGAATTTCTAGCTGGTTTCTCATCGAAAAAAGGGTCGAAAGTTTGATGGGGTTCACTCAATCTTTTCGGAGCTTATCGCCTCTTTTTCGATCAGGCAACACGACACAAAGCCAATATAAAATAGAGGACGATGGAAAGTTAATTAAACCGACAATGCCCCAGAACCACTTGTAACGCCCTCTTTTTTTTGCATCTATAAATAAAAGAAAGCCCTGTGCAAACAGTAACGGCAATGCGCATAATAAGATGATCATTTCCGTCTGATTCATAAGGAAGACCCCCCTTTGATGTGCTGATATTCCTTGTAGCCAACAACAAAGCAGATCGGCACGCTCACTGCTTGGAGAAGAATGAAGATGATAGGCAAACGGGTAATGGCAGCTGCAAAGAGTGCAAGAATGGTTAGACTGATCAGAATGTATGCCAGCACTTCTTGTTTAAAACGCCTTTTCTCTTGTTCCTTCGCCTGCTTCAGCATCAGCATAACAGAATGCTCACTTGGCTTTTCCACTTCAATTTGTTCATCTAACTGCTGCAATTCTTCTTTTAAACGTTCGGTAAAGCGATCATCCTTCATCAATGCCACTCCTTTCGAATTTTCTTTAGTCCATGATGAACCCTCGATTTGACAGTACCTTCTCTCATTCCAAGCATTGAAGCAATTTCTGGATAGGTAAAGCCATAATAATAATGCAGAATCAATGGGGCTCTTTCCTGAGCCTTTAATTCATTTAACACATCCCACATCTCATGCCATGTATGGCCCTTTTGCTGAACGTCCCATTTGAAGCGGCGAATGGCCTCTTGATTTGCTTTTTCTTCTCTCATTTGTTCACGTTTTCTTTTCTTCTGGTGATCTAAAAATTGTCGAGATGCAATTGAAATGAGCCAGGTTGAAAATAAAGAATCTCCTCTAAATGAAGAAAGTTTCATGTATGCTTTCAGCATCGTCTCTTGCATGATTTCTTCTGTCAGCTCTTGTTGCATCGTCAGCTTCATTATATATCGGTAAAGAAAGGAATAGTGATACCGATAAAGGGCTGTAAATGCGGCATCATCGCCCTGTTTTGCCCGCTGAATCAATGAGGTCTCTTCTTTTTGCTCCAAACACGCCCCTCCTTTCTTTCTTCTCTCATTCATGAGACGACACGGGTGACAACATCGTTCAAAATAGACCTTATTTTTTAACATGTCTCCTTTTCTCTTCGGTTGATCCGGTCATGATATCCATTTTTTTCTTATGTAATGATTATGGCATTCCTTCTTCTCTAACAAAATAATATGTTCGTAATCATCTTGATTTTCTATCAAACAGAGAGCCTCCCCTCCATAATCATGATGTCATCCTCATACCCATCGTCAATGGTCCTTATCTCATGAAGAAGAAAATGAAATAATCATTGCCTTAGTTTCCTAGAAAATCACGGAATACACTGTGCCTATTCTTAGCCGATGATACCTTTTTGCATGCTATGCTCTTCCTACATTCCGAATGAGGCGATGCTTGTGAAGGAAGGAGGATTGGTTGAATCGCAGCTTATTTTGGAAACGTTTTCATTAAAACTAAATGGAATGGAGATGTTGACTTTGAAGAAGAAAGTTCCAATGTTAGCCGGTGTGTTAGCTGTTGGTCTCGTGACTTCATTATTCGCACCAAACGGGGAGGCAAAAGCAGCTGCCAAATTACCAGAAAGCCCTTCTATTATGGCCAACTTTAATCAACAAGGCTTCTCCACATTAAATGGTGGCACAACGGGCGGTGAAGGCGGTAGAACCGTAACCGTCAAAACTGGAAATGAACTATTAGCCGCCCTCAAAAATAAAGGAAAGGATGAAAAATTAAAAATTGTTGTAGATGGGACCATTACCCCTTCTAATACATCTGCCAATAAAATTGATGTGAAAGATACAAACAATGTTTCTATTGTCGGTAAAGGTACGAACGGCGAATTCAATGGAATTGGCATTAAAGTATGGCGGGCCAATAACGTGATTATCCGCAACCTAAAAATCCATCATAGCAAAATTGGTGATAAGGATGCCATCGGAGTTGAAGGCGGCGCTAAAAACATATGGGTCGATCATAATGAACTTTACAACACATTGAATTCTGGGAAGGATGACTATGATGGTTTATTTGATGTAAAGAATGACTCTGATTACATTACCTTCTCGTGGAACTACGTCCATGACAGCTGGAAAACAATGCTTATGGGCAGCTCCGATAGCGATAACTACAATCGGAAAATTACGTTCCACAACAACCGCTTTGAAAACCTAAACTCTCGTGTACCGTCGATGCGCTTCGGGCAAGGCCACGTCTATAACAACTATTACAATGGCATCCTGGCAACAGCGATTAACTCACGTATGGGCGCGAAGATGAGAATTGAACACAACGTATTTGAAAACACCAAAAATGCCATTGGAAGCTGGGATAGCAGTCAAGTTGGTACATGGCATGTCATCAACAACTCTTTCGTTAACAGCACAGGCAGTCTGCCAACGTCTTCAACAGGTACGTATAACCCTCCTTATAACTACTCTTTGCTTAACGTGAACAATGTGAAATCAGAAGTGATCTCAAATGCAGGTGTCGGGAAAGTAAATCCTTAAACCACAAAACGTTCGGGCAGCAATTTTCTGTCCGAACGTTCTTGTCATTCCTTTTACTTTATATTGTAGAAAACGGGCGATCCATCTCATACAGCTTTTGATAACGCTTGTTTTCTCTTAGTAAATCCTGATGCTGACCGTGCATCTCAATGCGTCCATCCTCAATAAACATGATGCGGTCACATGCCTCACAGCCAGTCAAATGATGGGTAATCCATATGACTGTTTTTCCCTTTAAGACACGGAAGATGGTTTCAAGCAATTCACGCTCTGTCCGCGGATCAAGTCCGACAGTCGGCTCATCTAACACAACAATTGGCGTATCTTGCAGCAAAATCCGGGCTAACGCCATACGCTGCCTTTCTCCACCTGAGAAACGTCCTCCTGTCTCCTGAACACCTGTGTGATAACCTTCTGGCAAAGATTCGATGTACTCATGCAGCTGCACTTGTCTTGCTGCTTCTTTTACCTGCTCTTCTGTTGCCTCTGGAGATCCTAAACGGATATTGTTTAAAACAGATGTATCGAATAAATAAGGCTGTTGATTGAGTACAGACACATAGGCCGACACCTTTTCTTGAATGCTTTGAACAGGTTTTCCCTGAATGGTGACAGCCCCTTGATTTGGAACGACTGCCCCTTCTAGCAATTTCAAAATGGTTGATTTTCCTGCACCGCTTTTTCCTAAGAGCGCGAGTGATTCCCCTTGCTTCAGAGAAAACGACAGATCTTGAAGTACATGGTGATGCGCGTCATAATGAAAGGACACATGGTCAAAACAGACCGCTTCTCCTTGAGAAACAGCTGACTGATCCACTGTCTTGCTCTCAGATTCTTCTTCATATGAAAGCTTTTCATAATGATTTAATCTACTGACAGCATGCTGATAAACTGGAATATCACCTGCCGCATCTGAGAGCGGAAGAAAGGCTTCTGTTAACGGAAACAGTACAAGCACAAAGGCTGCAATCAGAGTGTGTGACATTGACCCTGACTGCACGACCGAGCCGCTCCAATACACGACAAGCACGACAGCTCCTCCAATAATAAGCTGTGCAAAAAATTGGCGCAGACGGATAAATCGGTGCTTGGCTGCTTCAAGCGCTAACAGCTGCGCTTCTTTCTGTTCATAGCCATCAACAAAATCTTTCTGCCTGCCGCTAAACAACCAGTCACTAACACCCATGACTGCATCTGTTAAATGGCTGTACAGTTCATTTCTGCCTTTTTTCATTTGAATTTGTCTCGCACGGTTCACGAGCACTGTGACGTATGGGAAAACAAATACGAGAAGTGCCATATAAAGCAGCATCAGACCCGCAAAAGGCCATGAGAAAAGACCAAGTGCCCCAATAGATGCGGCATATAAAAGCAGTGCACCGATGGCTGGAAAGATTGTTTTTAAATAGGCGTCCTGCAGTCTCTCTACATCATCTGACAAGAGACCAAGCATTTCACCTGTCCCCAGTTTTGTTTGTTTGGCACTGCGTTCAGCCATGTCATACAGGCGCACACGCATTTTTTCAATCATTGTCAAAATGAGCTGATGACTCGCTAATCTTTCTGCATAGCGGGCGGCCGAGCGCGAAATACCAAAGGTTCGTACAGCCACAATCGGAACGTAGACCATCAAAATATTTTCAGGTCTTGTCGCGGCTTTTGAAATGAGAAATCCCGACGTATACATCAGCATAGAAGCGGAGAACACCGCAATGGCTCCTAAAAATAAAACCAAGGCAAACAGCTTTTGATTCTCCTTAATATAAGGTATAAACCAGCCTTTATTGACCATGTGTGACCGCCCCCATTTGCTCCTGTACCAGTTGATAATATACGCCTTTTCTTTGCATTAATGATTCATGTGTCCCCATTTCGGCGATGGTTCCTTGATCCATGACAATGATTTCATCCATGTCCGGCATCCAATGAAGCCTGTGTGTCGCTAAGAACACGAGTTTATCTTCAAACAGCGGAAGCATTGTTTTTTTCAATTCATACTCTGTTTCAATATCGAGATGCGCCGTTGGTTCATCTAACAGCATAATGGACCGCTGTCCCAGCACAGTTCGAGCAAGCGCAATTCTTTGCGCCTGTCCACCGCTTAGCCCTCTTCCCTGTTCTCCAATGACCTCATCCAAACCATTTGGCAGCTGCGTGACAAGCTGAGTTAAACCAGCCTCATGTACAGCTTTTTCAACTTCTGCGTCTGTTGCATGCGGTTCATAAAAACGAATGTTTTCTCTCAATGTCATGTGAAATAAATATGGATGCTGCGGCATATAGACGACTTCCTTTTGCCATTCCTTCATCTGTAAATGAACAAGCGGCTGGCCGTTTAGCGTGATTTGACCTGAAGACGGTTCAACAAAGCCGCCGAGGACATCCGTTAACGTCGATTTCCCCGAACCACTGGCACCAATGATGCCAATTTTTTTCTTCCCAGTGACAGTGAGGTCTACATCCTGAATGGAATATGGGGCATGTTCATCATGCAGGACAGAAACATCTTGCAATGTGAGCACAGCTTGATCATCCCACTCGTTCAGCTGCACAGATTGAGTCTCCTGCTTGCGGAAGCCCTTTTCTTCTAAAATGACCTGCATGGCTTCATTCGCTTCTTTTCCGTTTAACGTCGCATGATAATCATTTCCCACTTCACGTACCGACAGGAAATATTCCGGCGCCAGCATCAGCGCCGTCAAAGCCGGCAATAACAGAAGCTCTCCTTCAATTAATCTCAAGCCAAGAAAGACAGCGACGACTGCAATCGACAGCATGGAAAAGAAATCGAGGGCAAACGATGAAAGAAATGCGACCTTCAGTGTACTCATGGTCGCCTTTCGATATCGCTTTGACACCTCCGCAATGTTTCGGGAATGTTTTTTGCTGATACCTAAGTAACGAAGCGTCTCAAGCCCGCGGAGAGAGTCAGTAAAATGATTGGATAATTTCTCATACGATCTCCATTGTTTGGCCGCTTTACGCTGAGCAACAAGGCCGAGCAAAATCATAAAAACAATTAAAATTGGCAGTGTCACGATTAAAATGACGGCAGATGTTTCATCTAATGTCCAAACATAGATAAGGACCATTGCTGGAATTACCGCCATGTTCACCATTTTCGGTAAAAACAGCTGTAAATACTGCCGATATTGAGCAATTCCTTCCATCGCCAATGTGACAAGCTTTCCTGTTCCTTTTTTCTTTGTAAACGCTGGACCTAAACGAAAGAGTTGGTCTAACAGCTGCTTTCTGACGTCTGCTCCAATTCGGGAGGAGTAGGTAAACATGACCTTCTCCCGAATCAAGGTAAGACCGTGCCGCACCAAAAAGGCAGCAAGAAACAGCAGGACATAAGGCGTTGCCTGCGAGAGGCTTTTCCCGTCAAACAGCGTTGTAATGGCATGTGCCAGCCACTGTGCTTGGAAAATGATACTTGCTCCTTGGATGAGTGACACAATACCTAAGAGGGCAAGAAGCCCTCTCATTCCTTTTAATTGAAGCAAACGTTTATCCATTAGTAGGTCATTGGCTCCTTGCCACTTACACGTTTACGGAAGACGTAATAGCTCCAAATTTGATACCCAAGCACAAAGGGCAGCAAAGATATAGCAACAATCGTCATGACCGTTAATGAATAAGAACCGGATGCAGCGTTTTGAATCGTGAGATCAAACGCATGGTTGATTGAACTAATCATGACGCGCGGGAACAATGCAGTGAAAAGCATGGCTACCGTCACCATGATGCCTGCGCCAGTGAATAAGAATGTCCAGCCATCACGTTCTTTTCTCATCAAGACAAGAGCTGCAACATAACAAACGACAATCAGCACAGTTAACGGAATGGTGATTACCGGGCGTACGGTATAAATGTCTGTTTCAATGATGGACACACCGACAAATAGAACAAGAACAGGCAATGCAATGAGCAGAACACGCTGCCCAAGCTTTCTTGCACGATCTCTTAATTCACCCTCTGTACGAAGTGTGATAAAAATCAATCCGTGCAAAAGGCAAAGAACCGTCACAGCTACCCCGCCGATAACTGAATAAAGATTGACAAAGTCCGTAAAACCAGCGTACATATTCATGCTTTGATCAATTGGCATCCCGCGTAAAATACTCGTGAATAATACACCGAGCAAAAACGGTGGAAGCAGACTGCCAAAGAAGATAATCCAGTCCCAAACCTTGATCCAAGAGGCTTTCTCAACCTTCCCTCGAAATTCAAAGGCGACTCCGCGCCCAATGAGCGCTAATAGAAGAACCGCAAACGGAATATAGTATCCACTGAACATCGTTGCATACCAGTTCGGAAATGCAGCGAAAATAGCGCCCCCAGCTGTAATCAGCCAGACCTCATTTGCATCCCAGAAAGGGCCAATCGTATTAATCAAAATGCGGCGCTCGTGTGCATCCTTTCCGAGCAGCTGCATGGACATCCCGACACCAAAATCAAATCCTTCTAAGAAGAAAAATCCAACAAACAATACTGCGACAAGAATAAACCAAATCTCGTTAAGATATGCCATGATATGCGCCTCCATCAAATGGATCTGTAGACAGGTCCGTTTCATCCTTTTGATCTGTATTTTCTTCAGAATGTGCACCTTTTTTTATTTCTCGAATGAATAAGTAGGCAAGCACAATGGCAAGAATCAGATACATCGTCGTAAAGCTAATGACTGAGAATAATAGCATGCCATACGATACGTTCGGTGAAATCGATTGAGCCGTCGTCATCATGCCAAAGACGGTCCATGGCTGACGCCCGATCTCCGTCATGATCCAGCCTGCTGAGTTCGCAATAAACGGGAACGCAATCATCCATACCATAAAGCGTAAATACCATTTGTTCGTTTCGAGTTTCTTTTTAAAGCTCAAGTACAAGCCAAGCATACTAGCAAAAATCATCAGCATTCCGGCACCGACCATGATTCTAAAGCTCCAGAATGTTGTTTTCACTGGCGGAATGTAGTCTCCAGGGCCAAACTTGGCTTCATATTCTTTTTGAAGTGTCAGCATACCTGGAACATCTCCACTGAACTTCGAATAAGCCAAATAACTTAAGGCAAACGGAATATTGATCTCCGCAGAGTTTTCTTTTTTATCTGTGTCAATGTTGGCAAATAGTGTCCAAGCCGCTGGATCCCCACTATCCTTCCAAAGGGCTTCACTTGCTGCCATCTTCATCGGCTGTGATTTCATTAAGTGCTTCGCTTGATCATGCCCAGAGAACGCCACACCTAAACCAGCAATTAAAGCGAGGATCATGGCAATCTGGAATGATTTTTTGAAAAAGGTGATTTCTTGTTTTTTGATCATTTTATAAGCACTAACTCCTGCAATAAAGAAAGCACCCGTTGCTAGCGCACCAAACAGAACGTGCGGGAACTCAACCCAAAGCTGCGGGTTCGTCACAAGAGCACCAAAATCATTCATTTCTGCACGGCCATTCTTCATGACAAATCCGACTGGCTCCTGCATAAATGAGTTGGCGAGTAGAATCCAAAACGCCGAAAAGATCGTACCAAGGGAAACAAGCCAAATGCATAGTAAATGAATCTTCTTCGGCAAACGATCCCAGCCGAATATCCAAAGTCCAATAAATGTAGATTCAAGGAAAAAGGCCAAAAGCGCTTCAATGGCAAGCGGTGCACCAAAGACATCACCGACAAACCTTGAATAATCTGACCAGTTCATCCCAAACTGGAATTCCTGCAGAATCCCTGTCACTACACCTACTGCAAAGTTGAGTAAGAACAGATGACCCCAAAACTTCGCCATCTTTTTATAGATATCTTTTTTCTTGACGACATAAAGGGTCTGCATCAATGCGACGATAAACACCAAACCTATTGACATAGGAACAAAAATAAAATGAAATAATGTCGTTGAAGCAAATTGAAATCTTGCTAAAAACAGCTCACTCACAGCCTTACATCCTCCCTTACTTTCACATGCCGAACGATTCATGCTCACCATTTCACAAAATGTTCACTATTTGTTCAACGATTCACAAATAACAGCCCATTTGAAATGGTTCACTCGGTGAAATTTTACTCTTGATTTTCATTCGGTTAGTTATTTATACCTGTACTTTACACCCATACGCTTCAAAAATAAAGTAAATTTTACCTAAAAATTGGATGGTATTGTGTCGGTTATTTGAATACTTTGTCAACAATATGTGACGTAAAATAAAATATCGCAAAAAAAGAGCGCTGCATGTGGGTCGCAGCGCTGAGTGCATGTTTTAGGCTTTTTTCTGTAATGCGGGTCTTGTGACTTGTACTTCATAATACGTAATTTTGTTTTTTAATAGGCCTTCAGGTTTTGCTTTTCCATGAGCATGCGCATCACCAAACGCCTGAGATTTTGTCCAGTTCACAAAGTCTTCTTTTCGATTCCAGCGGGTATGAATGGTCACTTCATCATAATCGGTTGTCTGCTGTGTGACCCATACTTCCATGCCTAAAAATCCTTCCATGAATTCTACTTGTCCCTGTTTGTTAAAACGCTTGACGAGGTGGTCTGCACTGCCTTTTTCTACTCTAACCTGGTTGTTTACAATGATCATGTTTGATTCATCTCCCTTTTGTTGTTGGATCGAAGCGATTGGGATAATAAGCGGATGCGCACCATCTAAGTGAACCTCGGCCTGAATCCCAAAGACCTCTTTGAAAAAGTTTTCTGTTAATACTTCGTGTGGTGTCCCGATTTGATAAACCTGGCCACGCTTCATCGCAATCAGGCGGTCACAATATTTTGCTGCCTGCTGCAGATCATGAAGTACCATTAAAATAGTGATTCCATGTGTTTCATTCAGCTGTTTGAGCAGCTCTAATAAATCAAGCTGATGCGCAATATCTAAGTAAGTAGTAGGCTCATCCAGGATAATGGTCTCTGTCTTTTGAGCCAGTGCCATCGCAATATATGCCTTCTGCCTTTCTCCGCCTGACAATGTATGCAGCATCCTGTTTTCATTCACGCGGCTGTTTGTCACATCAAGCGCCCACTCAATCGCTTCCTGATCTGTCTTTGAGCTCTTTTTCCAGATCGAACGATGCGGACTGCGTCCAAGTGCAACCAGTTCACGTACCGTCATAGATGGGATCGCTGTTCTCGTCTGCATCAGAACAGCGATCTCCTGTGCAATCTCCTGTGCCGTCATCTCTTTTTGCGGAATATCGTGAATGTAAATCACGCCGCTTTCGATCGACGTAAGACGTGCGGCCGCTTTAATAAACGTCGATTTTCCTGACCCATTCGGTCCAATGATTCCTGTCACACTTCCTTTAGGAACAGCTGCTGAAATAGACGACAGCCGAAAGCCTCCTTGACTAAGACTCACGTCATCCATCGCAATCACATCCAACTTAACCCCTCCCTTTCTTTTTTAATAAATAGAGGAAGAAAGGTGCACCGATACAAGCAAGCAGAATACCAACAGGCAGTTCAACTGGTGTAAACCATACCCGTGCCGCTGTATCTGCAAAGACCACAAGTACGCCGCCGCCAAGCATTGAGATCGGCAGCAGGTACCGGTAGTCATCTCCAATTAAAAGGCGGATAAAATGAGGGACGACAAGACCGACAAATCCAATTAAACCACTCACACTTACAGCCGCACCTGCTAAAAGCGCCGCCAGTGCAATTAAGAAAAATCGGGTTCGCTCTACTCTAAGACCGAGCAGCTGCGCTGATTCATCACCAAGCAAAAGGAGATTTGCCGGCTTGATCGCAAAAAAACAAAGACACAAACCAGCAAGCGCATAGGGCGACACAAAGCCGAGGTGATGCCAGCTTCGTCCATTTAACCCTCCCGATAAAAAAGGCAGAACGGCCTGAACACGCTCACTATAAAGCACCATAAACCCATTCATGACCGCACCAAGCAAGGCATTGACGGCCACTCCCGCCAAAATCAATTTAAGCGGTGAAACCCCTTGATCAAACGACAGGATATACACAACGAGTGCCGCTAATAAAGCGCCAAGGAAGGCAGCCGCTGGTAGCAGATACGTGAATTGAGGAAACACAATCATGCTGAGTACAGCAGCTAACCCACCGCCGGCGGTCACACCGATAATGCCAGGATCAGCGAGTGGATTTCGGACGACTCCTTGTAAAATCGCTCCTGATGCTGCAAGGCAAGCACCGACGATGAAACCTATTAAGACACGCGGCAAGCGTAAATCCATGACGATTTTTTCGTGGACAGGCTGGCCTGATCCCGTCAAAGCAGCGATCAAATCTGGCAGCGATAATTGAACAGAACCTAATGCAAGCCCTAAACATAAGCCCACACCAAGCGAGAGAAGTAGTCCCGGTATCAACCATCTTCGTCTCGACTGTCTTTTTTGAAAATCTAATTCTGCATTCATCTTCATGACGACAATCGCTTCAATCGCTTTTCTAGTTCGTCAATCGCTTTGATGACTTCTGCGCCTGGATTTGTCCCGAATAGATCACTAGGCAAAATTTCAACGTGTCCATTTTTGACAGCTGACACATCGTGCCATGCTGCATTCTGTTTCATTTCACTCATAAAGCCTGCTTTCACATCTTCAGGATTACTATGTGTCATGAGCAAAATGAGATCAGGATCGGCTTCGATCACCTTTTCTGCATTGATTTGGGCGTATTGAGGGAATTTTTCGAGCGCTGGTTCATTCTCAGCGATGTTCTCACCCCCAGCAATGTGCAGTAAATCTCCGCTTAAGGATTGAGGAAGTGCCGCCATATATGTGCCCGGTGCACCGTACACAACGAGCGTTTTTACTTTTTTCTTAGGCTGGTTGACCTGCTTTTTCCGCTGATCGATTTGATCATTGAGTGCTTTAGCCTTTTGCTGCTTCCCGAGCAAATCCCCAAATAGCGTAATTTGGCGCTGGATGTCCTTCACTGAATTAGCACTAGTCAAAAGTAGCTGTGAACCAATTCCTTCTATTGTAGAGATGTCCTTGCTGTTTAATTGTTCATTTCCAAGCACAACATCGGGGTTTAAGCTTGTAATCAGCTCTACATCAAATTGATGCGTTGTGCCAATCGTTTGTACGGACTTTGCCTTTTGCAAGCTGTCTGGTAATTCGGCGGTTGGCCTGCCAACCACCTCACCGCCTAAAGCATACAGAATGCTCATGTCCCCGGTCGACAATGCGACGATACGCTGAGGGGATTCATCAAACGACAGCGTTCTTCCGGTAAAATCCTTTATCTTCAGCGCTCCTGCCGCGCTTTCTTTCTCTACAGGTGCTGCCTGACTGCATCCGCCGAGGAGAAGCATCAAGACGAGTCCCGCCAAGATCACATGTGAAAATTTCAACCGCCTGTCTCTCCTTTTCTAGTAAACTTTCTTTAGCTTCGCCTGTACCACAAGACGCCCATTTTTAGGTGCCAGCACATGATCACAGGTCGATAAGGTGAGGATGAGGTCATCTGTGGACACGTCTGTCTTTGTTTGATAGATTGATTTCTTCCGCACAGCTTGCAAGTAATGCGCATATTCGCCAAGATCCTGAAAATCAGTTTGAATATAATCGAAGTCAACCGTTGTTTCATACACGGCAAAAATCTCCGCTTCATAGCTTTGATACAACGTATCGTACTGAAATGTCCGGTGTTCATTGAAGAAATCTTTTTTTAAATAGTTTGTAAGTCCAGCGAACATGGATCCATCCCTCATCCGATGGCCGTACACCACTGTGTTTGGGCTTTCATGCAGGACGTCGTTACGATAATCCATAAAGATACTGCCTGCCCGGGTGTCGTTTTTTAAATAATTGCGAGTTAAGTAGAACGCATTATCCCGTGATTGAACGATCGGGTACTGAATCATCGTGTCCTCCATATTGATCCAGCCGACAATGTCCTCATTCACTTTCCGCAGCTCATCAAATGACGAACGGATCTTTCCTGGTTTCTGTTTGTTATTCATTCTCTCTTCGTGTCCATACATCGTTTGGGCCTTTGCAAGCACCTGACGATTTTGATAATAACCGAATAGTTCTAAGCCAATAGCTGTACCACTATAAATAAATACACCTAAACAGACGATCGTCAGCATCCGCTGCCAGAGCCGTTTTCCTCTTTTCACACTGTTTCACCTGCTTTTTGCACAGCTTATATGCCAACAGGCACGATGTACATCCCTGTTTCTGCATCCTGTCTAATCGTGACGGACACATCATAAATGTGCCGTACGTTCTCTTCTGTTAACACATCGTTTGGCTGTCCTTCGCTGATGATCTGTCCATCCTTCATCGCAATGATGACATCGCTGTAGCGGACAGCCTGATTCATGTCGTGCAGCACCATAACAATCGTTAGTCCATGTACGGCATTCAGCTCACGGATCAGCTCAAGAATGTCAAATTGATAGTAAATATCCAAATAGGTTGTCGGTTCATCTAAGAAAAGGATCGGTGTTTTTTGTGCCAGTGCCATCGCAATCCATACACGCTGGCGCTCTCCACCTGACAATGAGGCGAGCGGCACCTTTCGTTTTTCCGTTAGCTTTGTACTGGACAGCGCCCACTCTATCGCTCTTTCATCCTCTTCCTTGTCTCCTCCACGCATTGTCTGGTACGGCGTTCTGCCAAATGCCACGACCCGTTCGATCGTTAAATCAAGCGGCGCTTCATTTTGCTGATGGACGACAGCCAGCTTTTTTGCCAGCTCCTTTGGCTTGAACGCATTCAGTGCTTGCCCGTCTAAGTGAATCTGTCCTTTATTCGGACAATGATTATTCGCCATCAAGGAAAGCAGTGTGGATTTACCTGAGCCATTTGGACCGATAATGGTTGTGATTTTCCCCTTTTCAATCTGGGTTGTAACGGATTGAACGATATCCTTCTGCTGGTCATATGAGAATGACACCTCACGAATGTCCATGGAGACGGTCCCCCCTTCTTAATAAAAAGATCAGAAACGGCCCGCCAATGACGGCCATGATCGTAGAAGCAGGAATCTCATTTGGCGCCACAAGCGTCCTGCCGAGCGTATCAGCTGTCAAAATCAGCAAAGCCCCGCTTAACGCAGAAAACGGAATCAGCACCCGATGATCCGAGCCGACAAGCCTTCTTGAAATATGAGGAACGAGCAATCCAACAAAAGCAATCACACCCGCTACTGCAGCTGTCACCGCCGCCAGTAAAACCGCTGTGATGGAAATCAAAAGGCGCATTCTGGTCACACGCAATCCTAAATTTTTCGCTGTCTTGTCTTGAAGAGCCAACAGGTTACACCATCTGCTAAAGAAAAGTGCCACGACAAGGCCAACGACACCATAAACACCGATTAAACGGACATCTCCCCACGTTTTCATCGTGAGATTCGACTGTCCTGACTGATTAATCGTGATATTGAAATAGCTGCAAATGGTCACAAATGCTTCAGCCATTCCTGTAAACATGGCATTGATGGCGATCCCAACCAAGATCATGCGGATCGGGCTTAAACCACCCTTCCAAGACAGAACGTACACGAGGAAACACGCAATCGCCCCGCCTAAAACCGAAAATAAAGGTGTGTAGAAATAAAATTGAGGAAGCGCTGTAATCGCCATTAAAGAAAAGAAGCTGGCTCCTGATGAAATCCCAATGACGCCGGCATCAGCTAATGGATTCCTCATGACCGACTGCAGCAGTACACCGGAGACAGATAAGGCGGCCCCTGTAAACATCGCGATGAGCACGCGGGGGATTCTCAAATCTTTAATGATTTCTACCTGTGCATGTTGACCGGTGATGAGCCCTTCCAATAATTCAATTGGGGTGACATGAATGCTCCCAGTAATGGCGGAATAAATAAACACGCAGACCAGTAATAGACTGACTATCAGAAATAAAAATCCTGTTTTTTTCATCTTGAACGTCCTTTTATCATTAAGATTCGCAAGCTTATGACGGATACAACATACGAGTCAATTCATCTAATGCCTCTGCTGCCTTTAAATTGCCTGTTGTCCCGAATAAGCTTTCTTCGAGGTCGTACACCCGGTCTTGTTTGACCGCATTAAAATGTTTCCAGATGTCATTTGTTTTAAATTCTTGATCAAACATTTTGACGACTTCATCAGGCATCCCATGTGCAGCTCGGAGAATGATATCTGGATTGGCTTTTTGTAAATACTCCGTATTGGATGCCAAATACTCCATTTTCTCACCTTTGACAATGTTCTTTCCTCCTGCGATACGCACAAGATCACCAATATATGAATTTTCTGTCGCCACCAAATAACTACCTGGCACACCAAGCAAAATCAGAACGGACGGCTTGCGTTTTCCTTTCGTCTTCTCTTGGATATCTTTCTTTTTTTGCTCAAAGTCAGACACAATGCGCTCAGCCTGTTTCTTCCTGTCATACTGATCTCCAAGCTTCGTGATGGCCTTCTCCATGTTGGCCATACTCTCGAGATTTAAGTATGTGGCAGGAACACCTGCTTGCTGAAAGGGTTTTTCTAAATCATATTGAAGGGTTGTGACAGACAGGACATCTGTCGGTTGAAGTGATTGGATGATTTCCATGTCCGGGCTCATGGGATTGCCGACTTCTGGCAGTCCTTTGTAACGAGCTGGCAAGGATTTTTGACTTGTAGGCACCCCGACAAGATCTACCTCTAAAGCATCCATGATCTCCGCCGCAGCTACAGTCGTTGCTACAATACGCGCACTTGATTCTGCGCTTTTTTTGCCTTTCGCTGAACTTTCAGCTGACTGTGAGCAGCCCGATAAGATCACACACACACTGAAGGCAGCGATCAAGATACATAACATTCGATGCTTCAAAAACAGAAGCCTCCTTTCGAAAAAAGAGAGTGGATGCGCCCAGGTAAAAGGCGCATCTCACTTAAACTAAAACGAACTATCTTGTCCGTGTTTGATATTTCCTTACGAGTACAAATAAAGATCCGCCGAATAAAAGAATATACACCCAAAGAAGAGAAGTATCTCCCGTTTTCGGGTTCAGCTGTCCAGACTCAGATTTGGTTTGGTCATCTGATGGAGTAAATGTCATCTGCTCCGCACCCGTTTCCTCTGGTGCTAAATTCTCAAGTTGATTTGTTTGAGAATCTTGCTCATTTGGATTTTTAACAAATCCGATGTTCTCATCGTCTCCGATGACTGTTGAAATTCCGCTTCCCTCACCGAGAGCGATTCCTTTTGTGTCATAGACAAGTGTGACATCGTACTGCTCATGGTAGTTCGCAGCTGGAATATCAATTTTTACACGTGCAGCCTGAGCTCCACTTAAACTTTTTGCTTCATATTGAATAACACGTGTATCTGCTTTTTCATCTGTTTTCGCAACAAGTGTCTCTTCAAACTTTCCACCTGTTCCTACTTGGAATGACGTGATGGCTGAGCTGTTTTTCACTGTATATGAAACGAAATGGCGGCCATTTTTCACAACCAATGTCGCAGGACTCACGACGTAATCGTTCATGCGAGAGAGCTCATCTTTGTCTGCTTTCTTCATTGAGAAAGGAAGCTTGTATACACCATCTTTTAGCTGATCCGTCTCTTGATCTGCTCCGCCGTTATTTGTTTCTGTTGGTGGTGTGTTTGGTTTTGGTGTTTCTGATGTAGCTGGTGTTTCTTCCTCTACCACCTGCCCATCCTTCACTGGAGCGATACTCTTTGAATCAAATTGAAAACGAATATCGTAGGTTTGGTCATAGTTAGCGGCTGCTACTACAACGTGTACCTTTCCTTTGACCTCGTTTTTCAAATCAGATACATCAAATGAAACCACTCTTGTGTTCTTCGCTTCATCCTTGCTGACTGTTTTCGCTTCTTGATAAGAACCGTCTTTCTCTGTTTTCAAAGATGCTACAGACTTATCGTCCTTCACCGTAAAGGAGATGGTTTGTTTTCCATTTTTGACAGTTAAGGATGCAGGATGTGAGAAGTAATTACTCATTCGAGATGCCTCATCCGTATCACCTTTGAGCACACTGTAATTGATTTGATATACGCCGTCATTTAATTGATTTTGCGCGGAATCATCTGGTTTTGTGCCATTGTTATTGCCTGGTGTTGTCGATTGATCGTCTGGCTTTGTGCCATTTTGATCATCCGGCTTTGTTTCGTTATCGTCTGGTTTTGTCCCGTTTTGATCATCCGGTTTTGGTTCATTTTCTTCTGGCTTTGTTTCGTTATCGTCTGGCTTTGTGCCATTTTGATCATCTGGTTTTGGTTCGTTTTCTTCTGGCTCTGCAGGTGAAACGAGTGTAAGGCTGCTTTGATCGAATGCAAGCTGTACGTCATACGCTTCGTCATAAATAAAGCTGCCTAAATCCCAGTAAATCTTCACCCAGCCGTTTAATTTTGCTGATAAGTCGGGTACGTCAAATTTGATCACACGTGTATTGGCTGTTTCATCCTCACTGACTGTTTCAGTGGTGACGAGCGCACCATTTTGTTCAACCTTGAAGTCTGTAATTTCTTTGCTTTGCTTCAGTGTGACATAAGCTGTTGTCTTGCCATTTTCCACAATCAGCTTAGCTGGCTTTTCTGTATAGGTATCCATCATAGACGCTTCTGAGGTACCATCTTTTAAAATGGTGAATCCGACTGTGTATTCCCCATCAACGAATGATGCCGCTTGAGCTGTTCCTTGAGGAATCTGAAACGCAGTCAACAAACTGAATAAAACAAGCAGAATGGCTGCCTTTAGATGAAAAAGACGTTTCAAATGGTGACACTTCCTTCCGTTATTGCTTGATGATCCACTTTCTTGCTAAAAACCCGCCTGAACATAAGACAAGCACAAGGAGCCATCCTACCTGGCTTGTATCACCAGTTTGAGGGTTCTCTTCTTGTTGTTTCGTTGTGGATGTATCAGCTTTGTTTGTTGATTCTTTTGATGGCTGCTGACTTTCTTGTGCACCCGTTGATTTATTTGCACTGTTAGACGATAGCGATTTCATACTGCTTTCATCAAATTTCAGCTGAATGGTGTAATCATGATCATAATCAGCAGATTTTACAGTGACGTGAATTTTTGACTTGATCGGTTTAGACAGGCTCTGAGCTTGAAACTGAACGAGTCTTGTATTCGCTTTTTTATTCGTTGAGAGAACAGTTGTGTCGACATAGCCGCCATTTCCAGGCACTTTAAATTCCGTTACCCAGCTGCTATTTTTAATCGTCATTTGCACAGTCAGCTTCCCATTTTTCGCAATCACTTTTGCCGGCTTCAGCCAGTAGTCATTTGCCATTGATACCGCATTTCCTTCAGCTTTCAGCACAGTATAATTGACGGAGTATGTACCATCCTTTAACGTGGCAGCCTGTGCGTTTGAAAAAGGCAGTAGAAGTGCCAGTAAAAAAGCGGCCATGAAGGCTGGTAGCCTCATCCATTTTTTCATCAAGCGAATTTCCTCCCTTTCTATTGAACAGATGCCGCATCAAACTTGAGGCGAATGTCATAATTACCTGTATATCCGATGACCGGTACAGTCACACTCACTTTTGCTGGTAAGACCTCAGTCAGGCTGTTCACATTGAATTCTACCGTTCTTTTATTTGCAGCTGTATTGGTACTGATCACTTTCGCATCTTTGTAGACACCTTGATCAAGCGTTTTAAAACTTGTGATCCAAGAGCTATTGTTTAACGTCACTTGCGCTTTGATTTTCCCATCCTTTACGACAAGCTTGGCTGGTTTTTCAAAATACGTATTCGCTGTTGAAGTCGAATCGCTATCTGCCTTCCATACCACGTATTGAGCTGAATATTGACCATCTGCTAAGCCAGCTGCTGAAGCAGAGCTAACCGGGGCTAACGCGAATAATAGAACAAAACTAAAGAATAATAATACGTGTGATGTTGAACGAATGACTTTCATATGAACCCTCCTAAATGATATTGATAATTATTCTCAATAGACAATAAAAAAAATAATCTTCATAAGTGCAAAATACACTTATAGATGATTATGATAATCATTATCACTTGAGTTGAAAAAATAAATCTTTGCTTCCTAAAAGTCAAAGATGTCTACTTCTGAATGATGATATGCTACGTGTTTTAGGTCATCTGTCCCATTTATAATACCATGGCATAACCTCCATTCCATTACAGGGAAAAGAACCCTCTTCTCCTTGATATTATATAATGGATGCAATTATTGTCAACATCATTTTTCATACTATTGTCTTAGTTTTCTGGAAAATCACACAAAAAAATTTCGATCAGACATACTGATCGAAATTGATGAAGAAGGGGCACCGACCCCTATTTTGCTGTTTAGCGATCTAAAGACCAAGCATACATTTCACGAATAATTGGTTCAATTTTTTTCCCCTGCACCGTTAATTCGTATTCAATTCGAACTGGAATATCGGGGTATACGTTTTTCTCAACAAGTCCTTCAGCTTCTAAATCCTTCAGCCTTTCTGATAGTAATCTTCCACTTATGTTCATTTCATTTTCAAGCTGACAAAAACGCTTAGGCCCTGTCAGAAGCTGATTGATGATGAGAATGACCCACTTCTTGCCTAAAATCTCCATGGCATCTGTAATTGGGCAGCCATCTACTTGAGCCATATCTTACTCCCTCCTGCTTTTCTCTCTTTTTTTCATTATAACACAATTAATTACTTGAAATAAGTCACTAACTATTATATAGTTTAGTTACTAAAAGTAACAAGCTATTCATTTTTATAGATTTTCAAAAACATTTGAACATGTCGATGCATATATCATGAAGGAGATGACCGAGATTGAATACAATAGAACAGCTCAGATTGGGTGTTACAGAATTACACGTGTCAAGCTTTGATCGTTCTTTACCTTTTTATACAGATATTTTAGGATTTTCTATATTAGAAAAGACAGATTCTACGGTGACACTTGGCAGCAATGCAAAGGAACCGATCCTTTTATTAAAAGAAGACGCACAGCTCAAAGAGAAGCCTGATCATGAGCCAGGACTTTATCATTTTGCAGTTTTATTACCTACCAGAAAAAACCTGGGCACATGGCTGGCACATGTGATCAAAAAAGGCTATCCTTTAATTGGAGCAAGCGATCATCTTTTCAGTGAAGCCATTTATTTAAGTGACCCTGACGGCATTGGCGTAGAAATTTATGCTGATCGCCCTGAGAGCGTTTGGGTAGGTGAGCATGGAGAACTGAAAGGTGGCGGAAATGCACCGCTTGATGGAGATGGACTCCTGAAAGAAGCCGCTGATACCACATGGGAAGGACTCCCTGCCGGTACAGTAATGGGACACTTGCATTTCCATCTCAATCCGGAAGTAGCTGAACCCTTTTATGTCAATACGCTCGGTTTTCATATCCGAATGGCTCCACCAGCAAGCGTATTTATTGCCGCTGGTGTGTACCACCATCACCTTGCCTTTAATGCATGGGGACGCGGACGAAAAGGAGCCATTGACCCACGTTTTTCAGGAATTAGAAGTTATACACTGGTCTTCCCAGAAGAAGCAGACAGACAATCAGCCATCGAACGTTTGACAAAAGCAGGAACTCAAGTCAGCACGACAGGAAATAGTCACGAATTTGTTGATCCATTTGGCGTTCTCGTTCGTTTAGAGATTGAAGAAACAGACAAAAAAGAAGGTGCAGAATATGGACAAACACACAGAGGTTAAAACAGCCATTTTAAAAGATAAAATCAAACGAGTACAGCAAGAAGACGGGTATATATATATCACTGGACCCATTAAACTGCCGGTGAATTTAGACGGCAGAACTGTCACGTTCAACTGGTATTCATGGTTAAAAGACGATGGAAATGAGCCATTGTCAGATGAAGCTTTAATTGAAAGCCTCTCGTCCCGCCAGCTTGCGGAACATCAGCAGTCAAGCGTTCTTGTGTATGGAGATTTTGAGCACGCAGACGAAGCTCTTATCCGCATGCATTCCATTTGCCACACTGGCGATATTTTCGGGAGCAAACGCTGTGACTGCGGGTTCCAATTGAAGCAGTCCATGCGTATGATTGAGGACAATGGAGCAGGAGCACTGTTTTATTTAGCCAATCATGAAGGACGCGGTATTGGTCTTTTCAGTAAAGCCATGGCCTATATTCTTCAAGAAAACGGCTACGATACAGTAGAAGCGAACGAAGCACTTGGTTTTGAAGATGACACGCGTCAATATGAAGAGGCCATTGCCGTTCTGCAAACACTTCGTACAAAGCCGGTCAGACTCATTACCAATAATCCGAAAAAGACAGATGCCATCAGCCATGCTGGTCTAACTCTTTCTGGACGCATTCCGCTTTGGGGTGACGTCTCTGAATTTAACGAAAAATACTTGCAGACAAAAATTAACCGCTCAGGACACATGAAGGCGGAGCAAGAGGTGCGTACGATTGCCACATCATGAGCGTTATATGCAGTTAGCCCTTGAAAATGCGCGGGCCATGAAAGGTCAGACATCTCCGAACCCGCTCGTTGGGGCTGTGATTGTACAAGAGAATGAAATTGTTGGTGTCGGCGCTCACATGAAAGCCGGTGAACCACATGCTGAAATTCATGCACTCAACATGGCTGGAGACAAGGCAAAAGGAGCCACCATTTATGTGACCCTCGAGCCTTGTTCCCACCATGGCCGCACAGGCCCTTGCGCGGAAGCACTTGTGAAAGCCGGCGTCGAAACTGTTGTTGTGGCAGCACTTGATCCGAATCCGCTTGTCGCTGGACGCGGGATTGCCATTTTACAAGACGCAGGCATCCAAGTCATCACAGGCGTACTTGAACAAGAATCCATTCTGATGAATGAAGTGTTTAACCACTTTATTACGAAAAAAACACCTTTCGTAACACTCAAAGCAGGCATTACCTTAGATGGGAAAATTGCTTCTGCCACGTCTGACAGCAAATGGATTACATCTGAGACATCCCGTTATGATGCTCACCATATCCGCAGTATCAATGATGCCATTTTGGTCGGTGCTCAAACCGTCATTCACGACGACCCTTCATTAACTGCGCGGATTCCAAATGGGCACCATCCTATTCGAATTGTTTTAGACTCTAAGCTGTCAATTCCGTTGACGGCAAAGGTCGTCAACGATCAGATGGCACCTACTTGGATCTTTACAACAAAGCAAGCCGATGAGGAAAAACGAGCAGCTTTAGAAGCAGCGGGTGTCCATGTCTTTATAACAGATAGCGACACACGGGTACCTCTGCAAGAAGTGCTTCAAGTGCTGGGAGAAAAAAATGTCTCCTCCCTCATGATTGAAGGCGGCGGTCAGATTAACGCTTCTTTTTTAGAACAGCAGCTTGTCGATAAACTGGTCATCTATATGGCACCTAAGCTCATTGGCGGACGACTTTCCCCTTCCTTTTTCGGAGGCGAAGGCATACGTCTCATGAGTGACGCCATCGAACTCGATCAACTCGCAGTGGAACCGCTTGGGAAAGATATCAAAATTACGGGCTATCCCGTATATCAATAACAAATACAATAAGGCTGTTGAGGATATCTCAACAGCCTTATCTTTTTATAAAATCTAGCTTTGTTTTCTAGGCTTTTCTCTCTAAAAATTCAATTCGATTCCCAAAGGGATCTTCTACATAGAACCGATTGGCACCTTCTAATGGCTCATCCTCTTTTATACTAATCTGATGCTTCAATAATACCTCTTTTAATTCTGATAGACTCTTTACAAGAAAAGCTGGATGAGCTTTCTTTGCAGCTTGAAAATGATCCTGAACGCCAATGTGAAGCTGATGATGACCGCATTGAAACCAGACACCTCCGAGTTTAGCTAGATTACTAGGCTTAGGTATTTCTTCCATCCCTAAAATTTTGCCGAAAAACAAACGGGCTTTCTCTTCACTACCTTTTGGGGCAGCTAATTGAACATGATCGATTCCAACAAAGTTTGGCATCATTCTCTCTCCCTTCCTCAATTGAATGTAAAAAGTGTTTCTTCATTTTTAGTAGGCTGAGCAAAATCACTTGGGCATTCTTTCATTAGGTGGGCTTGATACTTGGAGTGTTCCAATGAGGCATTTCATAAGATGTAGAATGTGATTGATTTCACTGGCTGACAATGCTTTTATCAAAAACAGAACTCTCATCGTAATGAAAGTTCTGTCCATCTCAGTCTCTCTTGTAGTAACTTTTGAAAAAGCTATATTATATCAAGCTGTACGTGTAGTCGATTAGCTGATTCATTTTGTTGAAACTTGTCGTAAAATGTTTCATGTGAAACATTGATCGTTACTTCCCTTCTACCAGCCTGCCAAAGCTTTCGGGTGAAAGTCCCGGTGAAATGCGGACGCGGTGTAAGGACATCATGCCTTGCTCTTTCTTCGCCTGTCCTGGTTCAGTGGTGACAGCCATTTGATAACCCGCTTCCTTTGCCAGCTTCAGCGTGTCTTCGTTATAGCGCCCGACAGGATAGCTGACCATTCTTGTACGCTGAGAAAATCGCTGATCAAAGAAAATCTTTGATCCTTTTAATTCCTCTTCCTGCTGCTTTTTTGATAAACGATTGAGCTCTAAATGATGAATCGTATGACTCTCAATCGATATTCCATGTGACATCATGTCATCCATTTGCTCATCTGTTAAGTGATTCGGACGACCAATGGATTGCTTAATCATGAAAATCGTAGCTTTCATTCCATACTGTTTTAAGATCGGAAAAGCCTTTGTATAGTTATCCGTATAACCATCATCAAATGTAATGAGGACACTTTTTTCACTTGGTTTCATATTTGTTGTGAAGACGCGGTACGCCTCTTCTGGTGACAGTGTGACATAGTCGTTGTCCTTCAGCCATTTCATATGAGCCGCAAACTCGCTCTTTGGCACACGCAACGAGTTGCCGCTTGAAATACTGTGATACATCAAAATCGGAAGCTCCACCGGCTCCTTTTCCTCAATCCAGTTTTGTGTCTCTTTTACTGCCGCTTCTTTTTGCTGAATATCTTTTGTTTGTAATGGACCCTTTTCCTCTTTGACGACTTGCTGGTTTCCTTCTGATTGCTCCTTCATTCCCATACATCCTGAAATGAGCAGCACCAAAAGACCAACCGCCATCAACATACATGTTTTCTTCATTCACCAATCCTGCTTTCTCTTTATCTACCGAATGATTATAACAGAAATTGGTTAATCATTGACATCATTTTGACAGGGTGTTCATTTTTTTACACATTTCGATCATTTCAATGGCGAGCAGATGAATGGTCTCTGTTGTGAGCATTTGATCTTCTGCATGTATCAGCAGTAAAGAAAAAGGAAGCTGTTCACCTGCCGCTTCTTTTTGAATCAGCGACAAATGCAGGTTGTGGATGCTATGAAACGCTGCCTCCCCCTTTTCAATCAACTGCTGTGCTTTTTCAAAATCATCAGCTCTGGCTAGACGAATCGCTTCTATATAATGACTTCTCGCTTCGCCTGCATAGGCAATGATTTGAAAGGCTGCTCCCTGCATTTCCTCTAATACCGTCATCTGCTTCTCCTCCAATTACTCAAGATTCGTTTGCTAGTTTCAGTGCATGCTCTAAAATTTTTTCTCCGTTTGCTGTTCCATATAATCTCACGTTGACGACATCGACAGGTATTTGATAGGGTGCCGCGGTTTTTTCTGCTGCCTTTTTCATAAAGCTTACTTGCGGCCCAAGCAAAATCACCTGTACATCTTCTCCATGCTCTTCTAATTCATCTGCAATGGCTCCCTCGGGTATGGCATAAATATAGTAATCCAGTCCTTTAACTTCTGCGGCTGCCTTCATTTTGGACACCACAATAGACGTCGACATTCCGGCTGCACAAGCGAGAATGATTCGTTTCATATCCCATCACTCCTATTGATAGATGACATCTGGTTCAACCTTCAGTTCTCTTGTTTTGATTAATGTTTGGTACCAATACGCTGAGGCTTTCAGCTGACGATTCCGTTCATTCTCCAGCTGAATTTCAACTAATCCGTAGCGGTTTTTAAAGGCATTCATCGGTGAGACATTATCTGTAAATGCCCACAGCATATAGCCAGTGCAATTTGATCCTTCTGCTTTCGCTTGAAGTGCCCGCTTCAAATGCTGGCTAATAAATGAAATGCGATACTGATCATCAATGATACCGTCTTCTTTTTTAAACCGTTCTTCCTTTTCTACCCCCATGCCATTTTCAGCCACAAACCATTCAATATTTCCGTATTCCTCTTTGATTCTCATCCCCATATCATAGACAATGTTCGGATAGATTTCCCAACCTCTGAATGGATTCATTTTTCTTCCTGGAAGCTCAAACATATCGTAATAATAAGATGGATGAAAAGGAGTCCTTTCGTTCCAAGCTTTACTCGGCGCCTTGACGCGATGCGGATAGTACAAGTTGAGCCCGACGACATCTACTGTATGATTCTTGATGATCTGAAGCTCTTCCTCTGTGGCATCGAAAAGAATATCATGCTTTTTCAATACATCGAGCAGTTCCTCCGGATACTCCCCTTTGATAGATGGATCTAAGAACACTCGATTAAAAAACAAATCATACATACGTGCCGCTTCTTGATCATGCGGGGCAGACGATCTTGCATACGTCACTTCCGGATTAAGAATCACCCCGATCTTGGCACCTGTCGATTCCTTCAAACCGAGTTCTTGAAACAGCTTCACCACTTTTGCTGTTGCCAACGCTTTATGATAGTTCCACTGCATCCATTTCTTCGTATTTTGCTCAAAAGGGTACCGAATGGCGTCTAAATAAACACGTGTCTGGACAACAATCGGTTCATTAAAAGTAAACCAATGTTTGACCCGGTCCCCATAGCGCTCAAACACCTTTTCCGCATAGAGAACAAACAGCTCGACGACATGCTTCGATGACCATCCACCGTACTTCTCAAGCAAAGCGGCAGGAAGCTCATAATGCTCTAAACAAAACATCGGTTCTACACCTGCTGCAATTAATTGATTAATCAAATCATCAATATAACGAGCATAGGTCTCATCCACAATCCCATTCTCGTAATCTATGAGAAATCTCGACCAATTGATGGATGTTCTGTAATGCGTCAGCCCAATCTCTTTCATGAGGGCCACATCTTCAGGATAACGCTCGTAAAAATTTGTCGCACCAGCCGGCCCATATCCTTCGTGCCACACGTGATACCCTTCCTTATACCATAAGTCGATATACGAGTCCTGATGCGCCTGCTTTCCCTTCCACCCCTCTGTCTGCCAAGCAGAGGCCGCCGCACCTAGGATAAAATCTCTTGGAATCTCAATACTGTTCATGTCGCCGCCTCCTTTTTTTCGCATATTTACGCAATAATGAAACATCGTTCTTCGCCTCACAGCCGAGTGAAGCTGGATCATCCAATTGCTTGTTCATCATTTCACTCCTTTTATTCTGAATCTGGTGCCGTTTCTGGCTTTCGGTTAGACAAGAGAACAAATGGTAAGTAGATGAAGACTGCCACCACAATACAGATGAGCTGTGTGATGACAGCTCCCATGCTGCCAGCGGTGGACAGCCATGCATTCACAATTGGCGGTGTCGTCCACGGCACCATCACAACCGCTTTTCCAGCAAATCCTGTAGCCGTCGCAATATAACCAATCGTACCTGTCACAAGCGGAGTGACGATAAATGGGATTGCCATCACAGGGTTTAACATGACGGGTAATCCAAAAATAACGGGTTCATTGATGTTGAATAGTCCGGGCCCGGATGAGAGCTTCGCAATACTTCGCATCTCTTCCCTTCTTCCAGCAATAAAAATCGCAATCAAAAGTCCAATGGTCACACCTGAACCCCCGATGCTCATATACACATCCCAAAACGGCATCGTGATAATATTCGGGATCTCTTTCCCCTCTTGAAATGCTGTCATATTCACGGCAATCGACCCTAATAAGAGCGGCTCTCGGATCGGCTTAATCATCTGGTTGCCATGGATGCCGATCACCCAGAAAAATTGCGCCACAAACATCAACGTTAAAATCCCAGGCAGCCCCTGTACAACACTTTCTAACGGGCGCTGCACCACGTTATACACGGCTTCATGTAAATAAATGCCTGTCAAACGATGAAATGCAAAGCCGAATGAACTAATGATCGTAATGGTAATAATCGATGGAAAAAGGGACGAAAAAGATGTTGCCACATTCGATGGAACCGAATCCGGCATCTTAATTTGAAGCCATTTCACCTCGGTCAGCTTACAAAAGATTTCCACAGATACGATCGCAATGATCATTCCTAAAAATAAACTTTTTGGATCGGAAAATTGTCTTGCCAATACGTCTACAACCTCACGCATCGATCCATCGACTTCAAGAAGAAGTGTCGTTGGAATAACAGATATAAATGAAATCAATGCCATCAACCCTGGGAACAGGGACTTGTGCCCGTTGATTTTCCCAAGCTCAATCCCAATGAGGAACACAGCCCCAATGGTTAAAAAGTTCAGCGTGGCATAATTGATTGCCTTCATAATAGGCTGAAGCTCTGCTAAAAACCTGAATATCTCAAAATGAGCAAGCCCTGTTTCTGGACTCATGATCATATTCGCCACCAATACAGCAAAAGCTCCTGTGATGATGATTGGCATCAGTGTGACAAATGCCTGTTTAATCGCCATAATATATTTCTGATTGGTGATACGATAAGCCACATGTCCCATGACGTCTGCCGCTTTCTCCTTAAAGTTCATGACCTGTCTCCCCCTTTGCAAAAACTCGTGATCATCCTCCTTTTGATGTTATTTTAAAAGCGCTTTCATTAACATCTAATCTTTTTCCTCACAGATGCGGAAATGGGTGTCTCGTATTTTGATTAGGCTGCTCCAATACGTGAAGTACTGCTGACAACTCCTCAAATGAAGTGGCCTTGATGAGTTGCTCCACCACTTCCTTCCGTTCGGTCAGCCGCACAAGAAATTGATAAAGCGACTGTAATTCTTTTTGATACGTCTTCTGGATGCTTAACAAACAAACGACTTGTACTCGATCTTCTCCCCACATCACCGGTTTTTTCAACGTACAGATTGCACAAAACGTGTCATCCGTTGCTGGCTTAATCGGATGAGGAATGGCTACCAAATGACCGAACGATGTGGGTGACACTTGCTCTCTTTCTAGCAATAATTGTTCAAACTCGTCCGGGATTCGATGTTGTTCCTTTAGCACGTTTACGAAAAATTGAAGAACCTCTTCCCTTGATTGAAGGTCTTGCTGAAAAAATGTCAGCGCCGGACTGACATACCGCAAAACTCCTGTATTCTGTGAATCCTGCACAAACCGTTTCAGCCGCACAATATCATCATCACTTAGAATCGTATGTACATCAATCACTGGCACCGGCAATATATTCTGCAGCGGAATGGTACTAATAATAAAATCAATGCTTCTCAAATCATAAGCAGAAAGCTCTCCTACGCTTGCGGTTCCAGCGATTTCAAGTCTTCCGCTAAAAGCTGCCGAAAGCTTATGAAGAAGGAGCTGACTGCTGGCGACACCCGTCGCACACACAATAAGACATGTCTTTCTCACATGCTGTGATTTTGTTCGTTCGATTGCAGCCCCAATATGGAGCGCCAAATACCCGATCTCATCCTCATGGATCTCAATCCCCTCTTTTTCTCTCAACCACCTGCCCATATAGACACCCGCTTCAAACGCAATGGGATAGTGCCTTTTAATCTCTGGTAAATAAGGGTTACGAATGTTCATATCGTATCTATAACGATGAATGGCGGAACGCAAATGAAGACTTAATCCAACAATCAGCTCCTTATCAAATTGAATATCAAGTGACATGTGCTCCTCTACATAAGCAAGCAAATGGTGAGTGAAACGAAAGTGATCTTCGTCTAGCAGGTGAAATAGCGTATGGCCGGCATCTCCATATGCCATCATCTTTGCTCCCATTAAATGAATCGCAATGTACGCCATTTCAGATAACGGAAATTCAATCGCTAATACACGGCGAATATCCTCTGCCATTTGCTTAGCCACTTTGAAAGCGGGCTGCACTTGAATCTCATTTAATTCCCTTTCTGGCATCATGACCAGCTTTTTCTCTTCAATTCGTTTGCAAGCGATGGCAATGTGGGTTACTAAATTACTTAAACCGATTTCTGACAGATGAAAACCAGTGGATTTTGTACGTGAGCGCACGATGTCCTGAATCAATTGATACGTTTCTTCAGGTAACAATGCAGAGTTCGCACGCTCCTGCTGAAACACATGCTCTGCCATACAATATCTTAATTTCATTTCATCCCCTGTCAGCCGCAGCCCATATTTAGGGCGATGCGACACAGAAAGTCCATGCAATGAAAACAAGTGCCTGACTGCTTTTAGATCATTTTTCACTGTCGATTCACTCACAAATAGTTCCTCTGCCAGCCCGTCTAATTTGATGTACTCTTCTGACAGAAGCAGCCTTTTCAATAAATAAGCCACACGATCTTCAGGCTGATTGGGAATGACCTGTTCCTTTTTGTCATTTCTTTCTCTCAGCGACTTTTTCAAAAATGTACGAAATGCCCCATAATCCTCGACAGTCAATGTATACCCTGCCCCGCGTTTAATATGTAGTACGGCTCCATGTTCTACTAAAATTGATTTAAGCGCTTTCATATCTGTTCGGATGGTTCGTGATGTGACTCCGATCACGCGGGCAATTTCTTCACTTGTCAGTTCCTGCTCCGCTTGCATCAAGCGTTTCAGGAGCTCCTCCTGACGTAAAGACAGCATGGGCTCTCCTCCCTTGGCATTTACTTTTGCCTATCATCATAAACGAAAATAGAACTCTTTGCCCAGTTTTTCTTTCAAATCGGGAACCATGATATGGCTCATTCGTATGAATAGAAAACTAGAGGAGGGATGCATCATGGGTTCTTTTATGTTTGTTGTCATCATCATATTGGTTTCTTTAGGAGCAATCAGTGCCCATTTGTTCACACCAAAGGATAAACGTACATCTGCTAAGCGTTCTGCACATCACAATTCAACGACAAGCACCTATACTGATTCGTATACTCATCACGCTTCTGATACCTCCTGCGGGGGTGATTCAGGTGATAGCGGCGGTGGGTGTGACTAAACAAAAAAGCAGCCGCTCACTTATGAGACGGCTGTTTCGTTTATGGGTTCAAAGAGCTTTCCAGCCCCGTTCTATTAAATGCTTAACATCATTTGCAAAATCCTCGCCCTTTTCCATCACGTCCTGAGCTCTTCCTGCAAAATTACTGGCAACAGCCAGTTCCATTTTTTTCAATTCAAAGTGTAAGATTTTTTGGTCAATTTCTGCTATATATTTTTCATATTCGTTGTTGACGATGTCGTGCATTACACTATAAGCGTCTTTCCGATGGCGATGAAAGTCGGTTCCTCTTTCACCTTTCCATGACGAATCTAGAGCGGGCTTCTTGATTTCCTTGCTATCCGACTGCGCAAGATCTTGTTCTGTTCGAATATTACTTTTGGCTGTCTTTAACCGAGAGATCATTTCGTCAAATTCTGCATGTTTGTTCTCAATTCCCATATGCAGATGGTCCAGCATCTCGGATAAACTCATGTCATCCACCTCTATCTGACCTCATACGAAAGCACGGCATCAGAGCCTTTGAAAACGATTGACTCACTTGATTTTTCCAATCCTGGCATTTCTATCGTTCTGCTTTCATTAAGTATAGTATAAGGTGAAAAGCCTTAGCCTTAAATAGGGAAAAGGTGTCCTTTTAGCCTCTCATTTGGAAGAAAAACGGAATAATACAAGGTCTTACACCCTTTATTTTATATGAGTCTTTTAGACTATAATTGATATCATGTCAATGTAACCCATAAATAAAAGCAATTGTGCTGATTATTTTGCAGCAATCGCTTCGTCCTGTTCTTTTAACGTTTTTACATTAGAGCGCGTGTCCTGAACATTTTTGATTAAGGCTTCTTTAAAGCTTGAAACCATTTCACTTACCTCTGCTTCACGTGCCGTCCACTTGGTCACAAATTCAAGGCTGTTTTCACCCGCTTTATCTGCTGCTTTTTTCATCGTTAAAGCTTCGACTGCTTGGGAGACTTCATCTAGTTGATCCATGACTGTTTGGTAGTTTAACTTAATTTGTCCCATTGTGATATCCTCCAGATTTGTTCAGCATGAAGACAGCTTACAAGCTGCTCCATGCTTTTGAGATCAAGCGTTTTGCATCCTCTACTGCGTCTTCTCCTTTTTCAGCAAGACGTGCGGCGTCTCCAGCTAAGGAGCTGGCAAAGGATAACGCAGCTTGTTCAGCTTCTAATGTACTGATTTTGAATTCGATGCGGCTTACGTAGCGTGGGTATTTATCATTCACGATCGTTTGCAGCGCATCATGTGCTTCATTTCGTTCTGTTTTGAAATCCTGGCTTCGCTCACCTTTCCAAGAGGTCCCAAGCTTTGGCTGCTTGATTTGCTTTAAATCTGTTTCTGCCGCATCTTGTTCACGTTCAACCTTGTTTTTCGCCTTTTTGAGCCGAGCAATTTTCTCTTCAATTTCTGCTTTTTTGTTTGAAATGCCACCGTTTAGGGCAGACAGCATATCCGATAAGCTCATATGGGTTCCTCCTCCTGTCAAAAAATAAAAACGCTGCTTAGAGTTCCTCTAAACGAGCGTAAGGTGAATGGCACTTTTTCCAATATTGTTATTATAAGGTTCAAAGACTCATGTTTGAATAGGTATTTGCGCCCTTTTTATGGGATAAATATGCTTTCAATCGGCACTACGTTCCACCTTTAGACCTCTTTTATAAAGGGCCTAAACTCCCGAACACCTGCTATATAATATATATAGTCTCTCGGTCCTAGGACAAACAAAAGCCGCCCAGTTAAGGAGCGGCTTTTGCAAAGGCTTATGAAGCTGATTCTTCTCTTTCCTCTTGATCTTTCACGTACCAAATGAATTTTCCTGTATATCCGTAAATGATCGCAAGACCAATGGCGACAAAGCTCAACCACATAAATGGTAAATAAGAGAATGTCGAGACGCCAAGAATTCCTGCCATGTAAATTCCGTTATCTGACCATGGCACCATTCCAGACGTAAGCGTACCACCGACCTCAGAGTTTCTAGACATCACACGTCTGTCTAATTTTAATTTATCATAACTCTTCTCCATAATTTTCGGCGTTAAGATCAATGATACGTACATCGCACAGCCAAAAATGTTTGCAAAGAATGCAACAAGAATGGTCGACAGTGTCACATTCCCTGCATTGTGCAGCTTTTTCTCAAAGGTTGAGACAATGACTTTCAATACACCCAGATGTTCCAATACTCCCCCAAAACCGAGCCCAAGGATAATCACAACCAAAGAGCCAAGCATATTGACCATTCCACCGCGATTTAGCAGTTGGTTCAGGAAGTCTACATCTGATTGAATTGAAAATCCATTGTATGCTGTACCGATTGCATCACCTGGATTCATTCCTTGAAATGCAAATGCCCAGATAGCTCCAAATAACGCGCCGATCGCAATCACCGGCAGAGCAGGTTTTTTCATCACCAATAAAACAACAACAATCACAGCTGGAATAAGCATCCACACATTAATTTGAAATGTATCAAGCAAAGCATTCTTTAAGAAGGATACCTTCTCTTGATCAATATTGCGTCCTCCATAGATAAAGCCAGTCACTGTAAACATAATGGCGGTAATAATGAAGGAAGGTATGGATAACACCATCATTGCTCTCACATGCGCCAGCACTTCCACCTTTGATAAGGACGAGGCTAAAACTGTACTATCTGAAAGTGGAGAGAGCTTGTCCCCAAAATATGCACCTGACAATACGGCACCAGCTACGATTGGGAGTGGAATCCCTAAACCTTCACCAATGGCAATCATGGCAATACCAGCTGTACCAACTGTTCCCCAAGACGTACCTGTAGCGACAGACATAATGGCACAAATAATAAGTGTCGCCAGTAAAAAGATATTCGGATGAATAAATTCAAGACCATAATAGATCAGTGTCGGTACAACTCCGCCAGCGATCCAAGTACCAATTAAAGCACCAACAGCAAGTAAAATCAAAACGGCTTCAAGGCCATTCGATATCCCTTTTGTAATAGCACCTTGTAAATCCTTATAAGCATGTCCTAAATGAAGACCAAGCCCAATTGCTAGAAACCATGAAATAAATAAGGCCAGTTGAATATCTAAGTCAAAATAAATAGTAAATGAAAGGACAATCGCTAAAAATAAACCTAATACCGCGATGACCTCCATCATAGATGGCAAGCGAACCGATTTCAATGTTGTTTCCTCCCTTTGTGCGTGCGTTAAGCGTTTTCAAAATATTGTGAAAAAAGTATGTCAATTCGAAAGAATGTGAATTGCCTGTTTTTCTCTTTTTCACAGGCAATTCATCATTTTAATAAAATAAAATTTTTGATATTATTATCGCTCTAGGAGCTCTGCACCCGCAATGCCAGGCTTTGTCATCTCGTATGGATTTAAGATAATATCAAGTTCTTCTTCCGTTAAAACATCATTTTGCAAGCAAAGATCTCTAATCGATTGACCTGTTAAAATCGCTTCTCTTGCAATTCTAGCAGCTGCTTCGTAGCCTAAGTGAGGGTTCACGGCAGTGATCACGCCTGCACTTTTTTCTACATATTCTTTTAAACGTTTTTCATTTGCTTCAATGTCTACTAAGCAATGATCTGTGAATGAGCGGAATCCGTTATTCATTATACTAATAGATTGAAGCAAGTTAAACACCAGAACAGGCTCCATCACATTTAACTCAAGCTGGCCTGCTTCAGAGGCAAGACAGATGGTATGGTCGTTCCCAATGACCTGAAATGCAATTTGGTTAATGAGCTCTGCCATGACTGGATTGACTTTCCCAGGCATAATGGATGATCCAGGCTGACGAGCTGGCAATGCAATTTCAGCAAGACCTGCACGCGGACCAGATGCCATGAGGCGAAGGTCGTTGGCAATCTTAGACATGTTCATCATGCATACTTTTAATGCAGCAGATACTTCTGTGTACGCATCTGTATTTTGCGTCGCATCCACAAGATGCTCTGCTCCTACAAGCGGAAGACCAGAAATATCAGCGAGCTTTTTCACCACGATTTCAATATAACGAGGATCTGCATTTAAGCCTGTCCCAACAGCTGTCGCACCCATATTGACTTCATATAAATGCTGCTTTGATTGGTTGATCCGTTTAATATCACGGCTGAGCACACGGCTGTATGCTTCAAATTCCTGTCCCAAACGAATTGGCACCGCATCCTGCAAGTGCGTACGACCCATTTTGATGACATGATCGAATTCCTTTGCTTTCTTTTTGAATACGTCCTGCATCACTTGCATCGTCTCAAGTAAAATGTCTAACTGCTTGAGCACAGCGATATGGATAGCTGTTGGAAATGAATCATTCGTTGATTGCGACATGTTCACATGTGTGTTTGGACTTAAATGAATGTATTCACCTTTTTGATGTCCCATGATTTCTAACGCTCTGTTTCCAATGACTTCATTGGCATTCATGTTCATTGAAGTACCTGCGCCGCCTTGAATTGGATCGACAATGAAATACTCATGGAGTTTGCCTTCAATGACTTCATCAGACGCTTGAACAATAGCATTTCCAATTCCTTCATATAAACGTCCAACTTCCATATTGGCTTGAGCTGCTGCTTTTTTCACGATGGCAAAGGCTCTAATTAGTTCCTCGTGCATCCGATATCCAGTAATCGGGAAGTTCTCCTTTGCACGAAGGGTTTGAACCCCATAATACACGTCTGCTGGAATTTCTTTTTCACCAAGAAAATCCTTCTCATAGCGATAAGTTGCTTGAACCATCTCTTATGACCTGCTTTCTATAGAATAGTTAAATCACTAAATCTTCTGCGATTGGCGTTTCCATAATCTTTTTCACTTCTCTAGGATCTGTTGTTTTGCCCAATGCCCACATGAGTTTCGGCACAATTGCTTCTGTGTTCATGTTTCTTGAACGTGCCACAAGTTCTTGATTGATCTTGCGTCCTACTTCATACACACTCATGTCTTCTCCTTCTTCAAGACACTGAGTTGTGATGACAACAGAAATGCCTTCTTCGAGCAGTTCGTTGATCTTTTCTAAAAGGTTTCTTCCTTCAAAAGGAATTCCGCCGCTGCCGTAGCTTTCAATGACAACACCTTTGTACATGCTTTTGACAGCATCTAAAAACTCAGGCTTCAGACCTGGATGCAGTTTTAATAGACAAACATCTGTGTTCAAGGATGCATCTAATTTAAGCGGTTTCATTGGTGTTCTTTTTACTTTGCTATTGTATTCAATTTGATGATTTTCAATTGATGCAATATATGGGTAGTTGATGCTTTCAAATGCATCATAGCTTTTTGTTCTTAGTTTAATCGCACGTGTTCCTTGGATGACCCTGCCATCAAATACGACATACACGCCGCCAACACCGTCACATGCAAAACGAATCGCATCTGTGATATTTTTCTTCGCATCTGTTTTCTTAAAAGTAATCGGAATTTGTGAACCTGTAATCACGATCGGCTTATCAGGATTTTGCAGCATATAAGACAGCGCTGCTGATGTATAGGCCATTGTATCGGTTCCATGAGTAACGACAAACCCGTCATACTGATCATAATTCTCATAAATGGCTGTTGCGATATCTACCCAATATTCAGGCTGCATATTTGTACTATCTATACTCATTAGGGACTTTGTGTCCATTGTGTATTCTGCATTAATTTCGTTTAAATAGCTCAAAAGATCCTCAGCTTTAACACCTGGAGCTAAACCATTCTCACTCTCTACAGATGCAATCGTCCCACCAGTCGTTAAAAGCAATAATTTCTTCAACAGGTCCACCTCTTTCGTAAAATTACTCCGTTTGTCACACATATTATAAGCTAGCTTGTGCTATTCTATAATATACGCTTTACGCGTACCTTCATTGCCATTATAGTCACATAACGCGAATTAATCAAGAAATTGTTACGCATAACGCGTACATTCTATGTCAAAATATGATATACTGTTGTTGTAAATAAAGGAGCGTTCATGAATGATACTCGATCGTTTAACCACACTTAGAAAAAAGAAAAAATGGTCTCTCCAGCATACGGCAGATCGCCTAGGTATCGCCAAAAGCACCTATGCCGGTTACGAATCTGGGTACCGACGACCTTCGCTTGAAGCAGTGAAGCTGCTGGCTGATTTGTATGATACGTCCATTGATTTTTTACTTGGTAGAACGGACGAGCCAGAGATCCAACGCAAAATCTCTGATATCAAAATTGAACTGACGGAAGCAAAAGAAGGAACCATCCACGTAGACGGCGTTCCCCTAAATGATGAAGAAATCAAACAGCTTGTTGCCTTTATTCGGGCGAAAAACACTCTAAAAGTATAAACACAGAAAAGAGAGGCCCCTATCAAACGGGTGCCTCTCTTTCCTTTTCCAACCAGCTGCTGATCAATATGGAGAAGACAGCTGGCTTAATTCCTCTAGCCGCCGCTTCGCTTCTTCCTTATTAAACGAACTATAATAGCGATAATTCTCATCATCTAAGATGCGATAATGCTGACTGAGCACATTTTGCTGAAGGCGAAACGTGCCTTTTTTGACAGACGTTCTCCACCAAACTTTTCCGCCAATCGTACGCTCAACTGATAGATTCAATTCATCATGTGCCACAACTTCCAAAATCTCAAGCGGGTCATCCCCTAGTGTTCCTTGTAAAATGTCACTATCCCTGAATAATGCACATACGGCCGCAGATTGCGTCCAGTTGAGACGCAGCCTGTTTTTTTCAACCTGCTGTAAATGCCGTTTCGATAAACCAAGTACCTCCGCCATACGATCTTGCGTATAATTCTTTTCTTTTCGAATTCGTGCCATTTGTTCTGTGACGAGGTCGATTACCATCTCTTTATCCATCTCTCATCACCTCTTCAGTGTTCAGTCTTTACTGACATCATACACGATTTTTTTGAAAAAGTGGCGCTTCAACCTATTGAATCATGACAAAAACAGCTTAGTCGACCTTCTCTTCTACCTGGCCATGCTGCTGCCTCCAGTTCTCTTGGGCTGTCTGATTTAAATATGGATAAATCTCGTGTTTGACGGTTTGCTCAAATACTTCTTCATCCAAAATACTGTATGCTGGAATTTTGATCAATTTCCCATCTAATTTTCGAATGAGTACATCCATAAAGAGAAATCCTCTGATACTATACCGGTGCCTGCGCATATCAATTGATTGAATGTCTCGAAAAGGGATGGTTTGCTCCCGATGAAGCACAGCACCATTCTCTCCACGCTGAATGCGAAGAATCACATTTCCTCTCTTCGTAAAAGCAGGCAGAATCATCAAAAAGGAAATCCAGCCATAGACAATACCTAATAGTCCGCCTAAAAATAAAAACAATGTATAATTCGATTCAAATGTAAGAGCTTCTGAAAATAACCAAATACCGATAATACCGAAGCCGCCCGTCGCTAAGAATGCCCATACTCTTAAAAAGGGTCTGCTCCTCACTTCTATTACTTCACTTGGATTCAAGCGTCATTCTCCTTTTCTCCATTAGAATATAGAACGTAACCCGTCTCTATAAGCCGTCTCAATGCGAAATTCATTTTCTTTTATTCCTGATACAAGCCATGATCGTTTCTCACCTGGAATGACAAATATCATGGACTCCACGTCAGGGGTATTATTTTTGTCATAGACGACCTTCATGAGGGAGTCCATCTTTCCTCTTCTCGTCTGTACATCAGAAACAAATGCCTTCACAAGCTCTTGATTCTCCGCTTTATTCAGGAAGGATGGCCACTCATTTTTCGCTTCGCTTGCTTGCTCTAATAGCATCTCAAATTCCTCTGCTTGCAGGCTGATAACAGGCTCAGGGTAATCATTCATCTGTATGTTAAAAAAGGCAGTGACTTGCTCCTCTACCTGTTCGTCGTTCAGTTTACGAATCTGATGTACTTGTTGATCATATAGCGTATGATGCGCATATACACCCGCCTGTGTCGTGTGAAAGGAAGTACTGACTTCTTCATCTGAGTCTCCAAATTTAGACACCTTGATCGTGTGAGAGGCATCATTCATCGCCTGAATAAAATGACGGTATTCCGCTTTATAACGATATTGTCTGTTTCGAAATTCCAGTACACCTTTTGCAAGCAAAGAACGGCAGGCAATTTCAAATAAAAAACCAAGGCGCTCATCCTCTACTTCAGGATAATAGGCCTCCTTTAAGGACATACCTTGTTCAAAATAGCCTTCACTGTAAAAACTAAAGATGAGTTCCTCAATACTTAGGCTTAGCTGATCCAACTTGATCTCTCCTTATCCAAAAGAAAATGCACCCTTAAAGAAATCGCCTGCACCCTTTATGAGCGAATCTGCGGTTTCTTTTGTTTTTTCTATCCCTTTATGTATCACCTGATTGGCCTGATCAATGGTGTCATTGACTGCTTTTACACCTTGACCCGCCAGTTCAAATGCTTTCTTCCCTTTATCCACGACCGCATGAATCGGGTCCTTTAATTTCACCGCAACTTGTTCAGCAAATCCAGATGTCAGCTTGGCAACTTTTTCACCAATAAATCCACCTACTGCTGAACCAATGGCTCCGCCAACAACAGTTCCAATCGGGCCTGCAAAGCTCCCTAGAGCGCCCCCGACAACGGCACCTGCGACAGATCCACCAGCGATAAAGACTGTATTGTTCACTGCATTTCCAACAGCTTTTGCATTTTCACGTTTGAGGACTTCTGGCTGATCACCGAATTCTGCATAGTTCTCGGCAATTTTCAATCCACAGCCAACCGTTTCTGTTGCACCAGTGACAACCGTTGCAATGATAGCATTTCCTTTCGCAAATCTTGCACCATTTTTCAGAACAGACTTAATAGCAGCCGTGTCCTTCCAATTGATACTTCCTTTTGTAAAATCACGGACACTGTTCGTGAACGCAACTGTATCGCTAGGATAAAATTTTGTGAATTTCTTATGGACCAAATCAGCCATCGACCAGTTCGATCTTTTTAATAATTCTTTTTTACTCAGCCATATCCTTGCTAGCCGGTCAAATCTCGTTCCTTCTACCCGGCTCGTCAGATCAAGCAGCAGCCTTGAATGTTGCGCTGCATATCGGCCATTCTCTTTAATGAAGGTCGTCATTCCAAGCCCATAATATTTCGCCTGCATCATTACGATACCAGCTAAGCTTGTGAGTGTACCATATTGATCATAGATGCTGTACATTTTCCGCAAGATATCATCCGCTTCGACCATTTTATCTGTTGCATGACGAATCGCAATATCATCACTGCTCAATTTGCTGATGAGTGCTTGTCCTGCCCCCCATGCATCCCCGACACCAGAAAAACAGCTTCTATACCGAGGATCACAGCCTAAAATCAGACCATCCAGTTCACTATGTAAATCGCGGTGCTTCGTTTCAATGGCAGACAGCTCACCTACAACATCATTCGCCAGTCCTGTCAGCTGATCTGGATCAACCACAATGTCACGTGCCATCACATCATCTCCCTTCTCGGTTTCTTTCTCTCCGTTCTTCTCGTCTCTTTCGCTCAAGTTCTTCCATTCGGGCAATTTCAGCTTTACGCTCCTCGATTTTGACCGCTGCATCCCGCAGTTCCTGACTTGTTTCAAGCAAGTCCTGTTCAAATTGATCATAGCGAGCCGTTGTTTCTTCAAAGCTTTGATCAAATTTATTTCTTGCTTCTCCCTGCCAGCCTGACCCTACTGCCTTCAGCCGATTCTCCAGCAGCTGCTTTGACTGCCGAATCTCATCAGCCGCTTCCTGAAACTTTTGAGCGAGTGCCAGCGTTTGACTAGAATCCAACTTTCGCACCCCTTTCTCCCAATTTAACGTACAAATGGATGATTTTATATGTCCTCATTATAAATAAAAAGACACCCAAAAAAATCACCCTAAAGAACCATTCAGCACATCACCTAATGAAAGTAGGCCTTTTTCCTCTCTAATTGCCAGAGAAAGCCTTTCTTGTTATGAAGCGCATTCAAGACGTGATAAAATGAACGTATTCTACAAAAGGAGTGACGTATAGATGAAAGAGGAAATGATTCAGCGTTTCACGAGTTATGTGAAGGTAGATACGCAGTCGGATGCAGAAAAGGAAAGCTGCCCATCTACTGAAGGACAATTGAACTTAGCAAGACAGCTTGTTGAAGAGATGAAATCTATTGGGATTCAAGAAGTGACAATGGATGAAAACGGCTATGTCATGGGAACGATTCCTTCTAACACAGACAAAGACGTGCCGACCATTGGCTTCCTGGCTCATATCGACACAGCCACTGACTTCACTGGCAAAAATGTAAAACCGCAGCTTCACGAAAACTATCAAGGCGGCGACATTACATTAAATGAAGATCTACATATCGTTTTATCTCCAAAACAGTTTCCAAATTTACAAAAGTACCAAGGACATACGTTGATCACGACAGATGGCACAACCCTGCTTGGTGCAGATAACAAAGCAGGTATCGCAGAAATTATGACTGCTATGCATTACCTGATTGAGCATCCAGACATCAAGCACGGAAAGATTCGCGTAGCCTTTACGCCTGATGAAGAGATTGGCAGAGGACCGCACAAGTTTGATGTTGATGCCTTTGGTGCTTCCTATGCTTACACCATTGACGGCGGACCGCTTGGCGAGCTGCAATATGAGAGCTTTAACGCAGCAGGCGCGAAGGTATCAATTAAAGGAAACAACGTCCATCCAGGTACAGCAAAAGACAAAATGGTCAGCGCTGCGAAAATTGGGATGCTCTTTCATAACAAACTTCCATCTGACGAATCTCCGGAGTATACAGAAGGCTATGAAGGCTTTTTCCATCTGACGAAGTTTGTAGGGGAAGTAGAAGAGGCTGAGCTGCAATATATTATCCGTGATTTTGATAAAGAGAAATTCAACAACCGCAAGGCACAGTTTGAAAAAATAGCAAGTGACTTAAAAGCCATCTATGGTGAAAACAGCATCACTCTTAGCATTCAGGATCAATATTATAATATGAGAGAAAAAATTGAGCCGGTAAAACATATTGTGGACATTGCCCATGAAGCCATGGAAAATCGTTCAGTCACACCTGTCATCGAACCCATCCGCGGCGGCACAGATGGCTCCCAGCTTTCATATAAAGGCCTCCCAACGCCAAACATCTTTACTGGCGGGGAAAACTTCCACGGGAAATATGAATTTATTTCTGTTGAAAACATGGTGAAAGCAACAGAAGTCATCGTTGAAATCGCCCGTTTATTTGAAGAAAAAGCATAAACATGTTTACAACCGTTCCTGTTCGGGAACGGTTTTTTAATAAAAGTTTACAATTTTCTGAAACTTTTATGACACTTAATCGTACTAATAGAGACAACCCCAGAAAAATTCTTCTTGACGAGTGAAATAACTGGAAATATAATAGTTAAAAACAACCAGTATTTTAGTCCTAATTTAGCAGATCAAATAAACCTTAAGAACTAACCCGAATCTGCTGCATATTTTCAGTTATAAACATCACTCACCCTGTCTACACTGAAAGAATAGGATGAATTGGAGGAATGTCATATGATGATTTTATTGATTATCGCTTCACTTTGCTGCTACTTACTATTCTCTTTCAAAAAAGATAACCGCACCCAAAAAAGAAAAAGCGCAGAGCTTTCGGAGTTTGAAATCTTTCGTATGCGCCGCCACTACAACGGAAAACGCCGTCACCCACTAAACAATGCACCCAAACAAGTATAAATCCCAAAAAAGAGCCTCTTGAGGGGCTCTTTTTATTTGAATCAACAGCAAAAAACGACCACTAAATCTGGTCGTTTTTCTTTTTATTTATACACCTTCGCAGGGACTTGAATCATAGGAATTCCTACATAGTACGGTGAAATTTCATATGGCTGGAAGACAACAGCAATTCCCTTTTTCGTGAAGTAATACTGCGTGTTATAGTTGATTTCAATGTCACTTTTTTTCAGGTTCGAAAAGAATTTGCTTTTATGTTTCTTTGTGTAGTTATAAATATAATCTCTTACTTTCGTACGCTTTTTCTTTGTTTTCACAACGTCTGTCAAGAACAGCTGCTTTGTTTTTTTCTTTGTTAACACATAGTTCATGCTGGAAACCATCGTATCCCCATGCATGCTGCCATCATTCATGTAGTCATAGTTTAAGATACTTAGTTTCTTCCCATTGTTAAATTTCGTTTTAAACGATCTCTCGTACGTGATCTTCCCATAGCCTTCCTTTTTCGCTTCGTCCTTTAAGAACAAGTAAGTAGAATAAGAGAAGGCAATATCTTCTTTTAAATCACGATTGATGGTTTTCATATGCGCCTTGCTTAGGTTTTTCACCTGTGGATATTTAAACGTTTTTTTCTTTTTATAATAGTGTGTGCTTACTTTTGCTTTTTTTGCTTGTTTGGCATCGGCCGATCCAACTGGTGCAAACAACGAAACAATTAGTGAGAAAATGAGCAGGCTGATCGTTAGGCCTTTTTTCATCGTCATAGTAAAAACCCCCATTTTTGTCTATTACCAATCGAGTATACCATGACAAAAGAACCAAAAGAAGGATTTTTTACATATTATTCTTTCTTTTTCCACATCGGGTTTGTTTACCGTTTTTATAAGTTCCTGTATGCTTAATGTAGAATGCTAGATGAAGTGTGGTGTTTATCATAGAAGAGAATATTTTTAGTCACATTCGGACGACATTCCATAGTTTGTCCCCGACCCAGAAAAAGATTGCCAATTACATTTTAGAAAACCCTCAGAAAGTTGTGCTTCATTCCATTAGTGCTCTCGCTGCTGAATGCAACACAAGTGAAACGACGATTTTTCGTTTTCTACGAAAAATTGGCTATGAATCGTATCAAGTGTTTCGTGTCCATGTTGCACAGGATATCGCGACCAATACGCCTCAATCCATATACGGCGAGATCGAGGCATCCGATAGTGTAGCTGACATTAAACATAAGGTCATAGAGTTAACAACAAACTCTATTCAAGACATGAAGCATATTTTAGAAGATCATGCCGTGACACAATTCATTGAACACATGAAACAGGCACATAAAACCGTCTTTTTTGGAGCAGGTGCGTCCAGCTTTATTGCTGGAGATGCTTATCATAAGTTCCTGCAGCTTGGTTTTGAAGTGAGTCTATGCAGTGATCCACACATGATGAATATGATTGCAACACACGCCACTGAACACGATTTTATCGTCGCGATCTCCCATTCAGGAGAGAGTAGAGAAATTCTTGACGCCGTACAGTTTGCAAAAGAAAAAGGGGCAAAAATTGCCTCTATCACCAGCTATCCGAAATCAGAGCTCGCAAAGCGATCTGACTTTCATTTGCTCAGTTCTTCCAGAGAGACAACCTATCGATCGGACTCTATGATCTCCCGTATCAACCAGCTTGTGATCATTGATGTACTATATGTCAACGCTGTTCTAGAACTAGGATCAAATGCCATTGAAAACGTGAAACGATCTCGATTAGCTGTAGCTAAAAATAAAACATGAACGAAAAAGACCGGAGCTGTTTTCCGGTCTTTTTTTGTGACTTTTATCATATTTTTCGTTGACACGTTCCTATCATGTCATGTACATTAAATGAACAATAGTTTATTTCCTACTATTAATTTATAAAGATAGTATATATACTAACAAAATGAAAAGAAAGCGCTTTTTGTAAGGGTTTTCTATATAGGAGGCGGACAACGTGACAAAAAAGATTGGATTCATTGGACTAGGTATTATGGGAAAACCTATGGCACTCAATCTATTAAAAGCCGGTCATACTGTGACTGTTTTTGACCTGAATGAGAAAGCCATTCGAGCGTTACAAGAAGCCGGAGCAAAAGGTGCTATGTCAGCTGCTGAGGCAGCTTCTGAAAGCGATATCATCATTACAATGCTTCCTAAAGGAGAGCATGTAGAAGCAGTCGTTTCAGGTGATCATGGCATTTTAACGACAGCTAAACCTGGCACAGTGATCATAGATATGAGCTCAATTTCTCCTGTTACTTCCAGGGCATTAGCTTCTCTCACAAAACAGCATCAGGTGGAGTTTATCGACGCACCCGTCAGCGGCGGAGAACCGAAGGCAATAGACGGAACACTTGCCATCATGGCTGGCGGCGAAGAAGTCATCTTTGAGCAAGTAAAAGATGTCCTGCTTGCGATGGGCACAGAGGTCGTATTAGTCGGACCGAATGGAAGCGGAACAACAGCAAAGCTTGCCAATCAAATTATCGTCAACTTAAATATTGCTGCCATGTCCGAGGCACTCGTTCTTGCTGCTAAATCGGGCATTGCCATAGATAAAATGTATGAAGCGATCCGCGGCGGGCTGGCTGGAAGCGCCGTTCTCGACGCAAAGGTTCCTCTTATCTTAGAACGAAACTTTGAACCTGGCGGACGCATCGACATCAACTTAAAAGATTTAACCAATGTCATGGAAACAGCTCATGATATCGGTGTTCCTCTCCCGCTTTCTAGTCAACTGCTCGAAATCTTCCACGCCCTCAAAGCAGACGGAAAATCTGGGCTTGACCATGGCGGTATCGTTCAATATTACGAAAAAATGGCTCATGTCGAAGTGAAGAAAGGATGAGGTGTCATGAAGCAAAGCACTGACATACTGAATGCCATTCCGAGCGCGGATTCAAAGGCCATTCAAACAGCATACGAACAAGCATTAAGCAGCTTTCAGCATAAAGTCATTGTATTAGACGATGATCCAACAGGGATTCAAACTGTACATGGCGTCTCTGTTTTCACCGATTGGTCAGAAGAAAGCATTGAAGCTGGTTTTCTTGAAGACAACCGCATGTTCTTTATACTGACCAATTCTCGCAGTATGACAGAGAAAGAAACTGCCGCTGCGCACGAAACCATCGCAGCAACCATTGTAAAGGTGGCTGAACGGCTTAATCAGGATTTCATCATTGTCAGCCGAGGGGATTCTACTCTTCGCGGACACTTCCCTCTTGAAACTGAAGTACTCAGAGCGACCATTGAACAACGGAGCTCCCGCCAGTTCGATGGAGAGATCCTTCTTCCTTTTTTCCAAGAAGGTGGACGCTTTACGATCAACAATATTCATTACGTACAGGAAGGACACGAATTAATTCCTGCTGGTGACACAGAATTTGCGCGAGACCGTACATTCGGTTTTCAGTCCTCTCACCTTGGAGAATGGATTGAAGAAAAGTCAGACGGATTGTTCACAAAAGAGAACACCACCTACATCTCGTTAGATGATCTACGGGCTTTACGCATTGGGCAAATCAAACATCAGCTCATGAGTGTGAAGGATTTCAAAAAGGTAGTTGTAAACGCTGTAGACTATGACGATGTCAAAGTCTTTGTCACAGCTCTCATTGAAGCCATTCAAGCAGGACAGCAGCTGATGTTCAGAAGTGCGGCGGCGCTCACGAAGGTACTAGGCGGTATAGGTAATCAAGCATTATTAACAAGAGATGACTTGATACAAGAAGAAAGCCCGCACGGTGGTCTCATTATGATCGGTTCTCACGTAAAAAAAACAACAGAACAATTAAATGCGCTTCAGCAAAATAAAGAGTTGGCTTTTATTGAATTTAATACACACCTCGTGTTAGAGCCGGAAGCCTTTCACAAAGAAATTGACCGCGTCATTCAGCAAACTGAAACGCTGTTAGCATCAGGTCAATCTGTGGCTGTTTATACAAGAAGAGAACGGCTTGATCTTGGGGATGGTCGTCAAGAGGAAGAATTAAAGCTCTCTGTACAGATTAGTGATGCTGTAACAAGCATTGTCCAGCGTCTCACTATTCGTCCTAAGTATCTCATTGCCAAAGGCGGAATTACCTCCAGCGATATTGGAACAAGAGGACTTAGCGTGAAACGTGCGACCGTGGCAGGTCAAATCAAACCTGGTATCCCCGTTTGGAAAACAGGAGAAGAAAGTAAATTTCCTTTCATGTCTTATGTGATTTTCCCGGGAAATGTTGGGTCGAAGGATACGTTAAAAGAAGCTGTAGATATACTTGAAGGATGAAGCATAGGGGGTGTTTGTGCCCCCTGATGCACCACAAAGGAGGAAAGACGATGTCGTTAGTGTTTATTGGTCTTGGCGTTTTGTTATTGCTTTTACTCATGGTTATCTTTAAGTTAAACGCTTTCATTTCTTTGATTATTGTCTCTTTAATTGTTGCTGTTTTGGAAGGGATGACACCTCTAGAAGCGATTGCTTCCGTTGAAAAAGGACTTGGCAGTACACTCGGTCACCTAGCACTCGTTTTAGGTTTTGGGGCGATGCTCGGGAAATTAATGGCGGATTCTGGCGGTGCTCAGCGTATCGCAATGACCCTCATTGACAAATTTGGCATCGGAAGAATCCAATGGGCGACGATGCTGACTGGATTTGTGATTGGAATTGCTCTCTTTTATGAAACCGGATTCATCATCTTAATTCCATTAGTCTTTACAATCGCTCAAGCTGCAAGACTTCCTGTGCTGTATGTGGGTATGCCGCTCGTCGCTGCTCTCATCACAACACATGGCTTCCTCCCTCCTCACCCAGGGCCGACTGCCATTGCGAATGTCTTTCAAGCAAACATGGGACAAACCTTATTAGTTGGAATCATTTTAGCGATTCCTGCTGTTTTAGTAGGCGGACTTCTATTTACAAAACTATTTAAAAAAGATCAATTACACGCACATATTCCAAAGAACTTATTTAACCCAAAGGAATTTACAGAAGAGGAAATGCCAAGCTTCGGTATTAGCATTTTCACCGCTGTTTTGCCTGTATTGCTTATGACATTCAGAGCATTTTTGGAAATTTTCTTTCCATCCTCCCCATTGCTGCCAACAGCTGAGTTTTTAGGCGAGCCGGCCATTGCACTATTAATCTCAGTGCTGCTTGCCATCTATACGTTTGGGCTGGGCAGAGGAAAGAGCATGCAGGACGTGATGAAATCCATCACGGATTCTATCGGCTCTATTGCCATGATTCTATTGATTATTGCAGGAGGCGGCGCCTTTAAACAGGTACTCATTGATAGCGGCGTCGACCAATACATTGCAGGAATCATGCAAGGAAGCACACTTTCTCCACTGCTTCTCACCTGGCTCATTGCTGCGGTCCTTCGTGTCTCTTTAGGATCAGCGACTGTCGCCGGCCTCACAGCGGCTGGCATTTCTGCACCACTTATTGGCCTGACAGGTGTCAGCCCTGAATTAATGGTGATTGCAACAGGTGCTGGCAGTATTACGTTCTCTCATGTGAATGATGCAGGTTTCTGGATTTATAAAGAATACTTTAACCTGTCAATGGCCCAAACCTTTAAAACGTGGACATTGATGGTCACCGTGCTTTCACTTGTCGGACTAGCTGGTGTTCTTATCGCTGATTTGTTCATGTAGGAAATTAAATTGTAAAAACCATTGACTTTTTCTCGAAAAGGTTTAATAATTGTGTTTATTAAGAAAATTTAATCAAAAGGTAACCTTATTAAGAGTGGTGGAGGGACTGGCCCTGTGAAACCCGGCAACCGCTGTTCCTAGGAACAGAATGGTGCTAATTCCTTAAGCAAGCAGATGCTTGTTTGAAGATAAGGCAGAGTTCTCACTGTATATGATGCTCTTCCTTATCAAAGGAAGAGCTTTTTTATTTGTTTTTAAACCTGAGAAAGAAGGGATTCAGCATGACACAAGTACAAACCATTGGAAAGAAAACAACGAAGCCGCCATTTCGCGCAGATCAAGTAGGAAGCTTACTTCGTTCAGAGCGCATTAAGGAAGCACGCAAGCAAAAAGCAGACGGTACACTGACAGCGGAGCAGCTCCGACAAATCGAAAATGAAGAAATCACACGTATTGTAGAGAAGCAAAAAGAAATTGGATTAGAGGTTGTCACAGATGGGGAGTTCAGACGTGCATGGTGGCATTTTGACTTTCTTGAAGGGCTCGATGGGGTTGAAGGATTTGAGGCAGATCAGGGCATTCAATTCCATAACACAACGACAAAAGCACGAGGGATCAAGGTAACAGGCAAGATCGATTTTACAGATCATCCAATGCTAGAGGATTATCGTTTCCTTCACAGCATCGCTGGTGATCATACGGCTAAAATGACGATTCCAAGTCCGAATATGCTCTTTTTCCGTGGAAAGCTTGAAGAAGGGGTATATGCCAGCTTAGAAGAATTCCACCATGATGTGGCACAGGCATATAAGAAAGCCATCCGTGCATTTTATGATGCAGGCTGCCGCTATTTACAGCTGGATGATACGGCATGGGCTGTGTTCTTTTCTGAAAAAGGTCATGAACAAATCAAAGCCTTTGGCCGAGAAGAAGATGAACTTCGTGAGTCGTTTGCGAAGACAATCAATGAAGCCGTTGCCGATCGCCCAGAGGATTTGGTGATTACTATGCACATTTGCCGCGGTAACTTCAAATCAACTTGGGCTGCTGAAGGTGGTTACGAAGCAGCGGCAGAAACAATCTTCGCCGGCTTAGATCTTGATGGTCTCTTTTTAGAATTCGACGACGATCGTTCTGGCGGGTTTGAGCCTCTTCGATATGTGAAGAACCCAAACCTTCAAATTGTACTAGGCCTTATCACTTCAAAATACGGAGAGCTTGAGCCGGTTGAACAGATTAAAAAAAGGATCGAGGAAGCGGCTCAATATGTAGACATTAACCAAATTTGTTTGAGTCCACAATGCGGGTTCGCCTCAACAGAGGAAGGCAACCTGTTAACAGAAGAGCAGCAATGGGAAAAGCTGCGTCATGTGATTGAGATTGCTGATCAAGTGTGGACTTCGTAGTCCCTTTGACGAAAAAAAGACAAACCGCCGTATGAGCGGTTTGTCTCTTTTTGTTATGCGTCTAAATGCTCTCCATTCGTCGCAATCACTTGTTTATACCAATCGAAGCTTTTCTTTTTCTTTCTATCTAATGTACCGTTTCCTTCATTATCACGGTCGACATAAATGAAGCCGTAGCGTTTTTTCATTTCAGCCGTTGATGCGCTGACAAGGTCAATTGGGCCCCAGCTTGTATAACCGATCAGGTCTACTCCGTCTGCGATGGCTTCTCTCGCCTCTAGCAAATGACTTCTGAGGTATTCAATACGGTAATCATCTTGAATCGATCCGTCTTCCTCCACTTGATCGACAGCACCCAATCCATTTTCTACGATAAACAATGGCTTTTGGTAGCGATCGTACAGCTGATTCAGTGTTGTACGAAGTCCTTTCGGATCAATTTGCCAGCCCCAATCACTTGCTTCTAGATAAGGGTTTTTCACACCGTCAAATAGGTTACCACCAGTAACTTGTTCAAGGATCTTTGGATCAGTACTCGTCACAAAACTCATATAATAACTGAAGCCAATATAGTCAACTGTATGGTTTCTTAAAATGTCTTCGTCCCCGTCTTGGAATTCAATGTTGATGTTATTTTCCAGGAAGTAACGTTTCATGTAACCTGGGTAATAGCCTCTTGCCTGTACATCTGAGAAGAACAATGTTTTACGATCTTGCTCAATTGCAGCAAACATATCCTCTGGTCTTGAGCTATACGGATATGTGGTCATCGCTGCAATCATACAGCCAATTTTTGCATCTGGAATGATTTCATGTCCTGCTTTAACAGCCAGAGCACTTGCAACAAATTGGTGATGCGCTGCTTGATATTGAATGCTTTTCTCGTCTTCTCCTTCTTCAAATACAAGCCCGCCGCCAGTGAAAGGTGCATGTAATACGACATTGATTTCATTGAAGGTCATCCAATATTTCACTTTATCTTTAAAGCGAGTAAACAATGTTTTAGCATATGTTTCATAAAGATCCACAAGCTTACGGTTTCTCCATCCGCCGTAGTTTTTCACAAGTGCAAGCGGCATTTCATAGTGAGAAATCGTGACAACTGGCTCAATTCCATGCTTACGCAGTTCATCAAATACTCTTTCATAAAAAGCGAGGCCTGCTTCATTCGGTTCCGCATCGTCGCCATTTGGGAAAATACGCGGCCAAGAAATGGATAGTCTGAAGCACTTGAATCCCATTTCTGCAAAGAGCGCGATATCTTCTTTATAGCGATGGTAGAAATCGATTGCATCATGATATAAGTTAAGGTCTTTCATGGATTCATCGAATGGGTGCATAATACCATGCGGTGATACGTCTGCTGTCGATAAGCCTTTTCCATCTTTGTTATTTGCGCCTTCAATTTGGTTGGCTGCAACAGCGCCGCCCCATAAGAAACCTTTAGGAAATGTTTTTTCTAACTTGTTCACGTTGAATGCCCTCCTCTTTTTCTTCTACACTGACTGTGAGCAGTGCCTCTTTCACTGTAATTGTTCCATCTGTTTTCGCATCAACTTGTGCATAATCATTCGTGTTGGTGACAATAACAGGTGTGATCACATCATAGCCCTCTTGCTGAATACCCTTGATATCAAATTCAATGAGCACATCTCCTGCTTGTACAAGATCACCGGACTGCACATGACTTGTGAAATACTTTCCATCAAGTTTTACTGTGTCAATTCCGACATGAATAAGAAGTTCTGTGCCTTGGTTACTCTTCAAGCCAATGGCATGTTTTGTGTGGAAAATGGTTTCAACCTTGCCGTTGAACGGTGCGACAACACGCCCAACTGTTGGTACAATGGCTGCACCTTTACCCATGATTTCATTAGAAAATGTTGCATCATTTACTTGATTGAGCGGCTTTAGCTGACCTTCAAGCGGGCTTTGTACCACTTCATTTTGAAGTGCTCCTGTGTCTTTCTTTTCTTCTGGTTTGTCTGCTTTTGTATCATCTTTTACTGGTACATCTTTGAATCCTAGAACAAGTGTCATGATCGTTGCTACAACAAATCCGATCACTAAACCGATGATTGAGTAGACAAATGTTGGTCCAATGAATGTTGGGAGACCTGGGAGGCCTGCTGATCCAGATATCACATATGATTTTACTTTAAAGATCGACATGAACACGCCGCCTGCTGCTGCACCAATAAGGGCTGCAAGGAACGGTTTTTTCAATCGCATGTTCACACCATACATAGCAGGTTCAGTAATACCCATTAAAGCTGTGATACTTGTTGACATCGCCAATGATTTGAATGTTTTGTTTTTTGATCTTAAGAAGACACCAAATGCTGCGCCTGCTTGTGCCATATTTGCTACAAACATCATTGGAAGAATGTAGTCAAAACCGTTTAACGTAATGTTGTTGATCATGATTGGAAGTAGTGCATAGTGCATGCCTGTAATGATCAATGGTGACATGAATCCGCCGATCAAGAGTCCGGCCAAAATGCCTGCATGTTTAAACAATAAATCAATTCCGCCTGAAAGGCCATTTCCGATAATCCCACCAAGCGGTCCAACCGCGATGAGCATAACTGGTACAACGACAAGAAGTGTCACTGTTGGGACAAGGATGATTTTTAATGATTTTGGACTATATTTTTCTGCGAATCTTTCAACATATGAGCCGAGCCAGATGGTAAGTAGAATTGGAATCACCGATGAAGAGTACACAACGGCAACCACTGGCAAACCTAGAAATTCAGTATTTCCCGCGCCCAGTAAAGCAGTTAACTGCGGGTGCAGTGCTGCTGCTGCAATGGCAGCGGCGATATATTGATTTGTGCCAAGTTTTTTAGCTACGCTTACAGCTAGTAGAATCGGTAAGAAGTAAAAGGCTCCGTCTCCGATTGCTGCTAAAATCGTATACGTACTGCTTTTATCTGATATCCACTGGAACGTGAGCATGAGTGCCAATATTCCTTTGATCATACCGGCTCCAGCGATGGCTGGAAGAATTGGTGTGAAGACACCAGAGATAAAATCGAAAAGCTTTGATATCACATTTTGTTTTGATGCTTCTTCTGTACCGCTTGATTTTACATCTGTTGATAACCCAGAGTCAGCAATCATTGCTTGATAGACGTTTGATACATCGTTACCGATAATGACATGGTATTGACCGCCGCTTTGATTCACGCCCATGACACCGTCTGTTGATTGCAGTTTTTCCTTATCTGCTTTGTTTTCATCGTATAGGTTGAAGCGGAGTCTTGTCATACAATGTGTAACATGCTTAACATTCTTTTCACCGCCGACAAGCTCTAACACTTCTTTTGCTGTTTGTTTGTGGTTCATTGTGTTACCCTCCAATCGTTGATTTAATCTTGATATAGAAAAAACCTAAACATCCATTAATGCCCGAAAAATAGCGATTCAGACATTAATCGATATTTAGGTTTTGCCTGCTTAACCAGTAACAATCCTTCATAGCGATTGATCGTTATTTAATTTTATAAGTCTTTAGATATAAAAAAACCTAAATCACGCCTTATCAAAAGATAGGGACAATGATTTAGGTTTTGCCTGCTTGACCAGTAACAATCCTAAAAGATTGTGGGTTATTGAGTTTATAGTTATAAATTATCATGTTATTTTTGTGATGTCAACGCTTTCTTTTTGAATTTATTTTCTTTTTACTACTCTGTCTATATGCAAAGTTAAATATAGCATTTCATCTTCTATGAGACTTCGGTTGTGTTCTTTTTGTACATACTCGTTAATTTTTTCAGCGCACTGAAAAGCTGCGGTATTTTTCTCTTTTACCACTTCATACAGAAATTCATTTTGATTTTCCATTTGTGTTTCGTTAAACAGACGCTGTCCGAAAAACTTCAAATGCGTCACAAATCGAAAATAATTTAATGATTCCTCGTCTAAATCAATTTGAAAGTGATACTTTACGATGTTCAAAATATCTTGAATCAGCTTTGTGATTTGAATCACGTTGGGCATTTCTTCATTGAGTTCTGCATTGACAATATGCATGGCAATAAAGCCGGCTTCATCCTCAGGGAGATGGATGTTGAGCTTGTCCTGAATGATCCGAATCGCTTCTACACCGCACATGAACTCCTCTTTATACAGCCGCTTAATTTCCCATAACAAAGCATTTTTAATATCCATTCCCTTTTGATGACGTTCAATGGCAAAGGTAATATGATCCGTCAACGTCACATAGATGCTGTCATTTAAGGTTTTGTTAAGGGACGTCCTCGCATGATCAATAATTGCCTCACACACTTGCATATACTCGATCGGAATATCATAAAGCAGGGTCTTGAATTTTTCTGATATATCTTTATTTTGAATAGAAAATACTTTTTCGATACGTTCTTCATCAATTGGGTCTCCGCTTTTCTTTTGAAATGCGATCCCTCTGCCCATAATGACCAGCTCATGCTGCTCGTCATCATACGCACTGACAACATTATTATTGATTACTTTAGAAATGATCAATTGATACCCCCCAGTACATTCCGCTTTTTCGAGCATTTTATCGTTGAATTATATGTCATGTTATTATTATTTTCAAAAAAGAGGACTTTAAGATGATTTTACATTTTTTTTTGATCCGGTCAACTAGTAAGAATGACATATTGCCTCTCAGAAATGACGAAATAGGGACAAAAAAGTCTAAAAACATTCACGAAAAAACAAAAAAGTGCTAAAACAAATGACATTTTAGCACTTTGTCTCACTTTATAAAATACAAAGGTGTTCATTTTTTGAAGTTTGGAAAAATCATTCACGAGAGAGCATCCTTGTTGATTACTTTCTCTTTCATACATAAATATTTCCAAGCTGTTAACGCCTTCTAATTTTTTTGGCTGTGATGTTACCCGCGGATTGAATGACCTGCACAATCACAACTAATACGAAAACAGTGACCACCATGGTCGCTGTATCAAAGCGCTGATACCCATACGTCAATGCCAAATCACCAACTCCGCCTGCTCCAACTGCGCCTGCCATTGCAGATGCTCCTACCAAACCAATTGTAGCTGTTGTAAATGTAAGCACAAGCGAGCTGAGACCTTCAGGCAATAAAAATCGATAAATGATTTGCCAAATTGTCGCTCCCATCGCTTCTGCCGCTTCAATAATCCCTTTATCTACCTCAAGAAGTGAGTTTTCAACAAGTCGTGCAATATACGGTGCGGCGTAAACAACAAGCGGTACAATTGCTGCAGTCGTTCCTATCGCTGTTCCAACCACGAGTCGAGTAAATGGAATAAGTGCAACCAGTAAAATAATAAACGGGATCGAGCGTAAAATGTTAATGACAGAATTCAACAGATGAAAAATGGCCGACTGCTCCCAAATGTGTCCCTTTCTTGTGATCACCAGAATAATCCCAAGCGGCAGCCCAATAATGATAGAAAATAAAAGGGATAAAGTGACCATATATAATGTTTGACCAAATCCGGTTAAAAGTTGATCTAGCGATACTTCCATTCCAAAAAGCTGCGATGTACTAGTCAAGACCCGCTACCTCCTGTACATTGATCTTCTCCTGTTGAATATATGAAAAAGCTTTTTCAATTTCGGTTTGTTCACCTGTCACTTCAACAATCATATTGCCAAAAGGGGTATCTTGAATTTCTGAAATATTAGCCGACAAGACATTGACATCAATATCATATTTCTTTGCAATTGTGGATAGGAGCGGTTTGCTGGAACTGTGACCAATAAAGTTCATTTTCCACACCGTTTTTTGGCCATTTTTTAATTCTTCAATGATACTATTTGGCAAATGCTCATGGATAACCGTTCTGACAAAACGTCTTGCAATCTCCGTTTTCGGATGAGAAAAAATCTCATACACTGAACCTTTTTCAACGATTTGGCCATTTTCCATGACAGCTACTTTTGTACATATATCACGAATGACAGACATTTCGTGAGTGATTAACAGAATCGTAATATCATATGCTTGATTGATTTTTTTAAGCAGGTCTAAGATCGCAGACGTCGTATCTGGATCAAGTGCAGATGTCGCTTCATCACAGAGAAGAATGGATGGATTCGTTGCCAGTGCACGTGCAATTCCGACACGCTGCTTTTGTCCTCCAGATAGCTGCTCTGGGTAATTGTTCGCCTTTGATTCAAGACCTACGAATGATAAAAGCTCATCTACTCTTTCTTTGATTTTCCGCTTTGAGCTTCCGTTTAATAGAAGCGGCAAAGCCACATTATCAAACACTGTCTTTGATTGAAGTAAATGAAAATGCTGAAAAATCATGCCAATGTCTTTTTTCTCTTTCCTTAAGTTCGCTTTAGACAGTGAGGTCAATATTTTTCCATTTACCTTTACCTCTCCTGCTGTTGGTCGTTCTAGTAAGTTCACGAGTCTTAATAGTGTGCTTTTTCCCGCCCCGCTATATCCAACCACACCGAATATATCACCTTTTTCGATGGTCAGATTGATGTTGGACAAGGCTTCAATATTTTGCTGTCCACTCTGATATACTTTCTGTACATCTTTAAATTCAATCATTGGCCGGACCTCTCTTTACTTTATTGATATCGGTTCACTGGTACACGAAGCCCTAAATGCTCCCGAAGCGTGTTCCCTTTGTAATCGGTACGGAATAATTTTCTTTCCTGTAAAATAGGCACAACGAGCTCGACAAAGTCTTTTAAGGTATCTGGGAGAACAGCAGGAATCAGCATAAATCCATCTGCTGCTCCTACATCCACCCATTTCTCCATTTCATCTGCTATTTGTTCTGGTGTACCAATCCAACGGTCATGTGAAGCTGCATTGCTCACCTTGGCATAAAGCTCACCAACTGTTGGGTTTTGCTCATCGATGATACGCATGATCGTTTCAAAGTCACTTTGAATACTATCTACTTCCGTCCACGCCACCTCTTTTGCAGGCGTGTCTGGAGAGTAAGCCGTTAAATCCACATTTCCAACATAACCAGATAAGAACTTTAGTGCCTGCTCAGGCAGGAGCGCTTCGTCCAGCTGACGCTTTTTTTCCTGTGCTTCCTTTTTTGTTCTTCCGATAACCGGTGATATGCCTTGTAAAATATGAAGTTCATTCGGCCTTCTTCCGAATTGAGGCAGCCGCTCTTTCAATTCTTTATAAAACGCTTGAGCAGATTGCAAATCCTTCTTATGACTAAATACCACTTCCGCTGTACGTGCGGCAAATTGTTGTCCTGGTTCAGAAGAGCCCGCCTGAAAGATGACGGGCTGCCCTTGGGGTGTTCTTCCTATATTTAAAGGACCTCGAACTTGAAAGTATGTACCTTTATGATGAATTGGATGCACCTTTTGTTCATCGTAAAATTGCCCTGTCTCCTTATCTCGAATAAAGGCATCATCTTCCCATGAATCCCATAATCCTTGTACGACATCGATGAATTCCTCTGCCATTTGGTAACGGTCATCATGTTTGACATGTGACGTTCGTCCAAAGTTTTGTGCAGTTCGCCCCGTTGCATCTGCTGTGGTGACGACATTCCACCCAGCACGTCCTCCAGTCACATGATCAATAGATGCGAACTGTCTTGCGAGCACATATGGCTCACTATAGGTTGTTGAAGCAGTAGCTACAACACCAATCCGATTTGTAGCAGCGCCCATCGCCGTAATGAGAATCGCTGGATCAAACCGATTAAGAATATGAGGGTGTGAATTCTCATCTATGGCAAGGCTGTCTGCAATAAATACCGCATCAAGTTTTCCTTCCTCTGCTTTCCGAGCCATTTCTCGGTAAAAATTCACATCAATGCTTGCATCTGCTTGCACATGAGGGAGTCTCCATGAGCCAAGATGCATACCAGATCCAACGAGATATACGGTTAATTTCATCTCTTTGGTCATGCTTACGCCCCCTCTTTTTGTAAAGCTTTGTCATATTCCTTTAGTAATTGATCAATCGGTGTGGTGACTGGAAGAAAATTTCCTTCGTAGTGATTCGTAATATAATCCGTGATTTTTTTAGAATGTAAAATCTCTGTGATTGTATCAAGCTCTTTCCTTTTCTCCTTTTGGACATCCTTTGTCACAGCAACTACATTAACGTACGGAGCTTCTTTTTTACTTTCATGATATAAAGAACTTTTCAATTTATAGCCTGCTTCAAGGGCTATACCATTATTGATGACCGCTGCATCCACATCATCTAAAAGACGGGGCAGGTTTGCCGCTTGAGCAGGGACAATGTCTAAGTTGTATGGATTTTCTAAGATTTTGTCCTCTCCCCCTTGTCCATTAAAATCATCCTTTAGCTTGATTAAACCGGCATTTTGCAATAAAACGAGGGCACGAGGCCAGTTGCTATCATCATTTGGAATCGCAATTTTATCGCCCTTTTTAATATCTTTTAAGCTCTTTCTTGTTTTAGAGTAAATACCGAGAGGCGCTGCAATGGTAGAAATATCCGCTACCAGTTCGCCCTTTCTTGTTTTATTCCAGCTTGTTAAATAGGCAAGATGCTGAAAGGAGTTCGCATCTATTTCGCCATCTTCTGTTAATTGATTCAGATCAACGCCACCAGTAAATGTTTTTAACTCTAAAGTAAGGCCTTTCTTTTTCGCCTCTTCCTTTACAACCTTCCAAAAATCAAGGGTTGCCTCAGTGGTTCCTAAAGTCAGCGTTTGTTTATCATTCGACGCATTTGTTTGTCCGCAAGCGGTAACAAGGAGGCTCAGTATGAAAATAAAAGCGAGTATATTGATTTTTCTCATGTAAATTCATCTCCTCTTTATGAACTAACGGCTTTTGTTTGATTTGTCACGTCCTCAAATGTAATATCAATGGCATTCACGAGTGAACGTCTAATGGTGCAGCCTCTTTCAGCAGATGTAATGACCTTTTGACGAGCCTCTTCACTTAATTCTTTAGGCAGCTTGATTGACAGGTGCAGTTTTTCTACTCTGGATGGTCCCTCCACTGCTTTTTGAGCTTGGACAGCCACATTGAAGTTTTCCTCTGTGATCGGAGTCCCTTCTCTTTCTAATAACACTCGTAAATTGAGCGATGTGCAGTATCCAAGTGAAGCGCCTAATAATTCAAGTGGTGTTAAACCCTCTGTTCCTATGGTGCGACTGCCTTTTACCTGTTTGCCACTTTCGTTATAAATCGAAAATTCTTCACCATCTAATTTAATATTTGTCATTGCATTCATCTCCTGTATTGGTTTTAGTTCGTGATTTCACTGACTGGTTTATCGACAGGAATTTTCGTTCCGCCAAATTCTTTTTTGACATAGTTCTGAACTTCTTTTGAATGATAAACCTCTGCAAGTTTTTTTAACGTTTTGTTGTCTTTGTTTTTTTCTTGTGTCACAAGCAGGTTAATATTCGCCTTCGTATCTTGATTCACTTCTTCGTGATATAGTGAGTCTTTTATAGCGTTTAGACCGGCATCAAGTGCAACACTGTTTCCAATTAGCGCAGCGTCTACATCCGGGAGCACCCGTGCCGTAGCTGTACCATCTGTTTCAACGAATTGCAGCTTTTTCGGATTGTCATTAATGTCCTTCAAGGTGCTAAAAGAGTTGAAATCAGGCTTGAGCTTGATGAGACCAGCCTTTTCTAGCACTCTGAGTCCTCTTGCTGTATTCGCTGTATCATTTGGAATCGCCACTTTCGCACCATTTGGAATGTCCTCAAGTTTTTGATATTTGTCAGAGTAAAGTCCCATTGGTTCAAGATACGTTGTGGCGATGGCGACAAGCTTTGCCTTCTTTTTCTTCACGTAATCTTGGAAATAGGATAGTGATTGGAAGGCATTTACATCTACTTGACCATCATTTGTGGCTTCATTGATTTGCACACCGTCATTAAATTCTTTGACTTCAATATTCAAGCCTGCTTTTTTTGCCTCATCTGTTTTCGCAATAAACTGCCAAACTTGGGCGTCTGATCCTTGTGATGCAATTACAATTTTATCCTGCTTTCCTTTGCTGCTTGACTGTTGACCACCGCATGCGGCTAGGACTGTCACTATAATTGCTAGTAAAATAAACACACTATTTTTTCTCATTGTCATCTTCTCCTTTTATGCCAATGTCTCTGCGTGATCGTGATGAAAGGCATCCTTTAAAAGAACAAGAGACCTTTTTCGTTTTTCCGCATCATCAATTGGTGTTAAAATGATAAATTCATCAATTCCCAGCTTCTTCTGCAAAGCAAGTAGTTCCTCTCGAACTATCTCCTGTGTGCCGAAAATAACCTTTCGCTCTTGTTTTTTAATCTCATAGGGTTCTCCGCTCTGATTTCCAAATTCTCTTGCATTTTCCTCGCTTGCTAGGGTAAATGTTTTTCCGCTCTTTAAGTAGACTTTGACAATTTCGTCATTTGAAATAAGGCTTTTTGCTTCTTCATTGGTTTCAGCTGTGATGACAGACAATGCGAGAATGAATGACGGCTTCTTGTGTACATGTGGATCTACGTTCTGTTGAAATGCTTTTATTGCTTCCTCTAGTGCCCGTTCATCACTATTGATAAATCGAGCAAAGACAAAGGAAACGCCTAGTTTAGCAGCAAGTTCAGCACTCCCCTTACTTGTACCAAGCAAAAAAAGATCAGCAGGTACCGGTGGGAGCGGATAGGCTCTAATCTCATCCCCTTTTTCATCCGTATGTTTTTGGTTATGAAGCCACAGGGCCAGCTCTTTGATTTTTTCTGTGAACGGATAATCATCCTGTGATACACCTTTTTGTAAGGTAGCAGTTGAGACAGGCAGTCCACCAGGTGATTTCCCCACACCGAGATCCACTCTTCCCGGTGCAAGGCTGGCCAGTACATTGAAGTTCTCCGCAACTTTATATGGGCTATAGTGCTGCAGCATCACTCCACCAGATCCGATTTTAATTTGATTTGTTTGAGCGAGCAGATATGAGATGAGCACCTCCGGCGAAGAACCTGCTCGCTCTTTCATATTGTGGTGTTCCGCTACCCAAAACCGATGGAATCCTTTTTCATCCGCAATTTTTGCTAGTTCGACGGTATGCTGCAAAGCTTCTTGAGCGGTCTCATTTTGGTGGACAGCACTTTGATCAAGAACGCTTAATTTTATTGACGACATCATTCATCACCTCATCTATGGTTGTCAAAACTGATTATTACTATGAAAATAGTATGATTTATATGTATACAAAACTCATTTATGCAAGCATTAGGCTCCTATTGAATTGTTGATAAATCGCTTTGACACGATCAGTAAAAACAGATTTTGTGCCTTTTAATGAAACAAGACTGATTTGATGACTCACGCTTAACATGTTCAATTTCTTTTTCATCAACGTGCCTTCTCTCAATTCTTTCATCACACTCAATTCAGGTAAAAAACCGACTTTTCCATGTCTAATTAGTTCTTTAGCTACCTCAAGATTGTCTGTGTGAAAACCAATATTAGGCGTCTCCGGAAGTGCTTCAAATATTTTATGAATCATTGCCCAATCAAATGAGCCACATTGATAAAAAACAATGGGATAACGGCTAATATCCTCAATTGTTGGCTTCTCAATCGACAATAATTCGTGTTCTGGTGGAACAATCAAGTGAATTTGATTGTCTAACAGTTTAAAAGAATCCACTCCTGGATGGGAAGTATGCTTCATTAATCCAAATTCCACCTGTTGATTTAAAATCGCTTCGAGCATCGAATCATTCGTTGTCGTCATCGTTTTAAATGTCACGTTTGGGTAGCAATTGCTCAGATACGGTAATAGGTACGGTAAATAATATTGTGCCATTAATAAATTGGAACCAATTGTAACTTGATCTTTTTCGTTCGGCACATGCAACTGTTTTTTTCCATTTTGATAACTTTTTAAAATCTCCTCGGCATATGGTAAGAAATTCTTTCCCTGTTCAGTGAGGTGAAACTGTTTCCCTTTTCTCAAGAACAATTTTGTATTAAGTTCGCGCTCTAAAGACTGAATTCTTGCAGAGACAGAAGGCTGTGACAAAAACAGTGCGTCCGCTGCTTTTCTAAAACTCTCAAAATGATTAACATAAACGAATGCCTCTAAGTGATCAATGTTCATGGCGCACCTTCTTTGTAAATGAATGTTTCACATTCTATCACACAACTATTATTCAGACAATTCAGTTATTTAAAATATAAATGAATAAAATTCTAATTTGACTTATCATATTGTATGAAAACATAGTAAATTGGTCTGTTTAATTTATATTATCCTTCAACTTTTTCACGGTCAATTTGATTTCATTCGAATACTTTTATAGGTTAATAGATATTTTCTATCAATGATCGATTGAGCCGTGACCACAAAAAACCTCCATCTGAGATGGAGGTGCATACCGTAGGCAAATCTTCTATAAAGAGTGTTTTTACAAAATCAAGAGCAGTCCCAATTATAGACAACATTCTCGAAATTTTTTCGTTTGAGGTCTTCTGGTTTGATAAAGAAGTTGGCAATACCGCAATCTCCCCACATCAAATCTACTTCATCATCTGAGTCAATTTGTAATAACAAAACGGTATGTTCTTGATCTACATAGGTACGCGGATCTTCTTGTGTAAACCCTGGATACCCACCCAATTTGTGACCAAATCCACTCGCTGTTTCATAAAATTCATCTAGCAAATCATCTGCTTCATCACCATCAATACCCTCTGCATCTTCGAATAGATCCCAGCTGCGCTTTCCTGTGACTTTTTCAAAGCGGAAATCTTCTACACTGATCGTTTCGCTTGATAATTCACCTGTAATCGCGCCTTCCTTCGTAACAGGAAAATAAAAATCGTCAGGAATTTTCACAAAAGAAAAATCAGTCAGCAACTCCTCTTCTGCCAGAAAAGGTTCCTCAATAAATTTAATTCGAAAATCTTTTTGCTCTGTTTTATGGTCAATATTCATCCCATAAAGATCATCATGCACAGAAATAAAGACTTGCAAAAGTCCTGTTTCTGGATAATCCTTCAGCTTTGGCAGCTGGCCGAAATTAATTTGTGCCAAAAGTTTCATAGGATGCCCTTCACCATCAACCGGATATTCGTCGCTCTTTGGGAAGTAAGGATCTCCTGCTATTTTGCTGTCGTATAGTCCTGTTTTTCCGTGTTTCATCTGTAATTGAATCATTGGTTTTTCAGTTTCTTCTAACAACGGACGGTAGGGTGCAAGTATTTCTTTCAGCTTCGCTGATTGTGTCACGATGATCTTCCTCCTTATGAATAGGTTTAATCACAAAACTAGTCTCTCTTTTTCTATCATACAGAAGTGTACCCTGCCTGTCAGCGATAAAACGGTCATGATCCTAACAAGTTTCTCACCTTGAAATGATAAAAAAACCTCCAATTCAACTGGAGGTTTATCGTTCTTTTATTTCACTTGATAGTTCACTAAATCGTTTGCCAATGATTTCATTGTTTCGTTTGTTTCGTGAAGACCTTCAATAATTTTTGTAAAAGTGCCTACAAGCTCTGCCTGATGTTCAGAGGAAGCGACAATTTGGGCAATTTCTTCTTCCATTCCTTTAATCGATCCCTGCACATCTTTTAAAGCTGTTTCAATATCAGTCGTCGCTTGCTTTGCGTGAGTTGACAGCTTTCTCACTTCTGTTGCGACCACTCCAAAGCCTGCTCCTGCTTCCCCTACTCTTGCAGCTTCAATTGATGCGTTGAGTCCAAGTAAGTTCGTTTGATCAGAGATACCCTTGATGAGATTGGATACTTGATTGATTTTAGAGGAATTTTCGACAGTGGTTTTCGTGTTTTGTAGAATTTGTTCACTTGTCGCTTGTAGTTCCTCTGAATGTGCGGCAACCTGCTGAACCATTGCGACTAGTTTTTCGGAAGCTTGGTTGCTCTCCGTCATAATGTGCTCTAATCGTTGTTGATTGGTTTGGTCATAGGCCACACTGAAGGCAGCGACTACTTGACCTGATTCATCAGTAATTGGAACAACTACGATATCCATTGGAATCCCGTATACTTCTTTTGGAATTTGTATAAACGATGCTTCTCTCCCATTTTTCAGCATCTCAAAGTTTCGGAATCCAACATCTAGTGCATCACCAGCTTTAAAGCCTAAATCAATTTTCCCGTGCTGCTGATAATAAAGAACCTTCTCTTTCCCTAAAACAGAAAAGGTTAGCTGCTCTCTCATGGCTAGTCCAATGATTGGTAAAGCGTCTATTATGTTATCAATTCTCTGTGACATTCGCTTATGTTCATCCTCTCTTTTTCTCAGTACATCTTCTTTATCGGTTCGTTATATGATCTATTACAGCCTGTAATGTGTACTAATATCAATCAAATGACCTAAGACATATAAAAACTCCCACATTCTATTAAGAGAATGTGGGAGTTTTTAAAAAAAGTAAATGCATATAAAGACACTGATACTGATGAGAAAAAGATACATATAGTCGATCCATGAGGTGCTGATGACATGATAATACGTTCGCTCCCTCGTCCCAGTGAAGCCCCGTGCTTCCATCGCAATCGCTAAACGCTCTGATTTTCGTACGCCTTGCGTAAAAAGAGGCAGTGCATATCGCATAAAGGCTTTCCAGCTGTTTTTTTGCTTGTAGCCTCTGATTTTATGCGCAGCCTTCATTTGCTTTAATTCACTTTGAAATAACGGAATAAACCGGAAGCCGGCAAGCATCCCATACGCCCATTTTGGGGACATTCGGCATTGATGAATCAGGCTCATCATAAAGGTTGTCAAATCAGTTGTGGACGTAAAAAGGAGCCCAAATGTCACAAATCCAAGCATTCTGAAAGCGATCGTGAGCCCATTTCTTAAACTTTCCTCTGTGATATGAAACCACGCCCACTTCCAAACGGTATGATCCCCCTTACCAAAGGCCGCCATCATCCAAAACACGAGAATAAAAAAGAGCAGATAAGGGACAAGCCTTGTGATAAGATACTTCAAATTCCATCCACCTAAGACAAGTCCAATGCCAAGAGCAAACAGCCAGATGATGAAGGTTGTTTTAGGATCAGATATTGCCATGAGGCAGCACATCGCAAACAGATGAGCGAGTAATTTTATGACTGGATTGACAGTTGAGAGAAAGGAGTGATTACTTTGCAAGTGTCAGCACATCCTTTCTTTCAGCCACATAGCGATAATGTAGAGGGACTCTCAGCTGATAAGCATCGACAAGGTTCTGATTTGAAAATAAATCAAACGGGGTGCCATCATACACATGCTTCCCTTGATGAAAAAGAAGCACCTGATCGGCACATTCATCGACAAGCTCCATGTCATGTGTGACCATCAAAATGGTCGTGCCTTGGCGCTGACGCTCTTTTAAACGCCTCATTAATTCCTTCGCCGTTTTTTCATCCTGCCCGAAAGTCGGTTCATCTAACAGCAAGACATCTTGATCAAAAAGAAGCATCGTGGCGACACTCAATCTTCTTTTTTGCCCTAAGCTTAAGGTGAAAGGATGCGCTTTTGCATGCTTTTCTAAACCAAACTCTTCCAATAGCTGAATCGTTTTTTCTTGTACTACTGCTTCTGGCCAATTCCGTTGTCTGCCGCCAAATGCAAGTTCATCAAACACTGTATCTTGTATAAATTGAAGCTCTGGATTTTGAAATACAAAACCTGCTTTTTCATATAGCAGTCGGTCAGACCATTTTTTGAGGTTGGTTTCTTTTAAGAAAATATGACCTTTTTTAGCTGGTTCTAAACGGATCAAATGTTTGAGACAGGTACTTTTACCGCTTCCATTCTCGCCAATAATCGCTACCCAATCTCCAGCTTTGATATCTAGCTGAAGGTTACTCATAATCCGTTTTTTCCCGTAGCTTAATTGAAGACCGTCTGTACGTATCATGTTCTCTCGTTCAATTGATGGCACTTTTTGATGCTGCTCTTTTCTATCTTCAAAGGTTCTCATAAGGGTTTGACTCATTGGATGAAAGGGATCTTGAATGATCGTGGACCATTTCTCGGGAAATAATTTTGGCCGCCAAATTCCTGCCGCTTTCATTTCTTCCTCATATGTCGTGAGCACATCTTTTGGAGATCCGTCTGCTAAAATGCTGCCTTGATCGTCTAATAAAATCACCCGATCCATCCATTCGATGACACCGTCTAGCACATGCTCTACAAAAATCATGGTTTGCTGCTGATCGGCTGCAAGCTGCTGCAGCAGTTGAAATATGTCCATTCTGCCTGCCGGATCAAGCTGTGCGGTCGGTTCATCAAAGAATAGAACATCCGGCTGCAATGCTAGTAAACAAGCAAGTGCCAATCTCTGCTTCATGCCGCCAGATAATGTGTGAATCTCTGTATTCGGGTCGACATCCAGTTGGACTTTTTGCATGAGCTGCTGAATGATGTCATCCATCTCTTCACGAGGGACGGAACGGTTCTCTAAGCTAAAGGCAATTTCTTCATTGACGCGATGCATACAAAACTGGGAATCGGGATCTTGAAACATGACACCTGTATGTCTTTGTAACACCACTTCGCCCTGCATGTCTGCTTCCACATGTTCTGGAATGATTCCAGCTAGAACCGAAATGAGCGTGGATTTCCCGCTGCCACTCGGACCTAAAATAAGCACCTTTTCCCCTTTTTGAATCGTAAGGGAGATTTGATGCAAAACGGGCTTAGGCTGTTCATAAAAACGGACAGTCAGATCATTGCACGCGAGAAATGAATTCATGCTGCTCACCTTTGTTTCGTTTTTCTTTCATGATGGCATATTGATTCAGTACACCTGTTTTAGATAGTGCATCCACCACCACTTTCGCTAAACAGCCGCCAAGTATCATCCCACTGATGATTTGAGTCACAAGAGTCATGAGTAAAACTTGAGACGTGTAATAACCAAAGCCATTTGCCACGAGACTGTACGCCATTGCTCCGATAGCTGCGAAGGCACCAGACAGCATCAGTGTCCACATGCGATACCGTTTATACCCAAAAAGAGCGAAGGCGATTTCCGCCCCAAGCCCTTGGCATACACCAATCAGCAAGGCTGAAAGTCCGAAGTGGCTGCCTGTCAGTAATTCCACTGCTGCAGCGGCTGTTTCCGCAATTAGGGCAGCTCCCGGTTTTTGAATGATATACGCGACAATTGGACTGGCAATGACCCAGATTCCAAACATGATGTTTCCTCCTGCCGGGCCAACAAGTGCTGTAATTGGTAAGTAAAGCGTGGACCATCCTAAATAGATCACACCGCACGCAACGGATAAAATCACCGCTAGGACAACTTCTTTCATCTTCCATGTCATGATGAATGCACCTCCAGTTGGACTGGCCACTCTTCTACAGTGAATGCCATCTCCCAAAACTTGTACTCAAGCTGGCAGCTTAAGATAAAGTGCTGTTTCATTTTTTCCTTTTCCTTCTCGCTTGCTGCTTCCGCCAGTTGATCAAGCCGCTTACAAAGCTCAACCGTGACAGAGTCCGTTAATCCTCCATAAAACGTGATCCATTCATAGAACGGATGTGACGGGTCTGGCTGCACGTCTGAGAGCATTCGTTTCCCTATCTCCCAATATGTCCAAGGGCATGGAAGCAAGACAGCGATGATTTCTCCAAGCGTGCCTTCCTGTGCAACTTGCAGCATGTGATGAATATAGTGATGAGCACTCGGGGCCAAAGAAGCACCTTGAAGTTCATCATATGCTACGCCTGCCACTCGGCAGAGGTTTTGATGAGGGTGCGTCTCACTATCTAGTACAAACGCGATTTGCTGATGGAAAAAGGCAATATCCTCCCTGTCTGTACATCTGCTAAGCGCTGCTGCATAAATCTTAATGAATGCCTGTAAGTATTCTGCATCTTGTTTGACGTAATGAATGATCTGTTCCTTTTCCAGTTTTCCTGCTGCCAGTCCCCTGACAAACGGATGCTGATAAATGGCTTCAAATATTGATTCTGCTTCTTTTCTTAATTGCATTGAAAATGTCATAAAAAAAACCTCCTCTTTTTCAGTTGAATAAATGAAAAAGCCACCCCAAATGGAGCGGCCTTCTTATCGATTCAAACATGAATAAGACAAGGTCCAGCTCCACTTCCCTCCGCTAGTACGAACTAGATCAGGTTCAAAGGGTCCAAGATTTTCTCTTGTCTCAGTCATACATGACTCCCCTAGTGGACTTTTGTCATTTAATTATCTTTACTCTACACATGTGGCGATTTGATGTCAACCGCCTTTCTTAATTCAACGTGCTGATTGTAGGCAGCTTCTCGACACCTGCAGCATAGTAGAAATTCAGCACACTGAAGAAATCAATCGGCTGTCCAGTTTTTAAATCGACAGCTAAAATATGATCTCCGTAATTTGTCAAATCGTCAATATCTAAGCGCCTTGGCGTTAGCTTTCCAAGTGTATCGACAAAGGTATCGTAATAATATTGTCCGCTTGCAAATGATGATTGATGGTACATAAACAATGTTTCCACATCTAAGTAAACGAGAATGGCCTCTGAGGAGCTCGCATACGGAGCTGAGTACGACACAGGTACCGAAATATTTTTCACTTTCACACTTGAAACCTGATGGGTTCTTTGTTCATATTTTCCATCATAAGGGAAGTAAAATACACGTTTCCATTCATAATCGGCTGTCTTCGTTTGCTTGTTGTACACTTTTGTGCCATTTGCAAATACATCACCGTTTGCATACTCGGCTACAAAGTATTGCAAAGTAGACGATAGGGATTCAGCTCCTGTGAAATCAGGCGGGTTTTTTGCATTCACTTGTAACGTGTAAGAATCCCCGAAATCTCCTCCGCTTGTGATACCAAATGCGTAATCACCTGCTGGTAAATTGGTTAACCCTAGCAGACTGCCTGCCGGCTGAATTAGATCTGTCGGGTAGGCTTGTCCTGTTTCATAATCTACAACAAATAATTGAACGAAATAATCAGGATTTGAAGAGGTAATACGGCTGATGAGTGCCTGAGATGAAGACGTGCTTAAAAACCATAAATCAACAGGGTCCTCCTCTGTTAAAACAGAAGATTGATTGATTGCTAGTCCATCAATGGAATGAACAGCAGACGTGCGCATTTTGCCATCTTTAGCAGCTTTTCGCTTGATGCTCATTCCTTTCTTTTTATCCACTTTAAATGATTTTTTCACTTGCTTCTGTTTGATCGCAATTCCTTCATCCTGCTTCAAAAACGACTCTTGCACTTGCTGAATTGCCTTTTCCGTCAGTGGTGATATTTTCCCTTCTGATTTCGGTGCTTCTTCTGCTTTTAATGCTGGTGAAAATAAACCTGTTGCAACAAGTAAAACAGATAGTAAAGCTGCGGTAATTTTGACATAAAATGCTCTCACAGGAACATCCCCTTTTTCCTAATTTGGGTTTTTTACCCTGAGATCATTTTACCATTATTCCAATAATTGTTTTGGTCTTTTTTGGTACATTTTCATAACAAAAAACCAGCCGTATGAACTACGACTGGTTTTTGATCGTTTTATGCAATGGTTTTGACAAACAAGCGTGCTGTTTCTGCACTTGATCCAGGGTTTTGTCCAGTAATGATTTGCCCGTCAACTACAGCAAATGGTGCAAAGACATCTCCTTTTTCAAACGCTGCTCCTTGCTCACGAAGCTTTGTTTCCAATAAAAATGGAACCTTTGATGTCAGCTGGACGGCCTCTTCTTCTTCGTTTGTGAAGCCTGTGATTTTTTTGCCTTCGATAAATGATTTTCCATCTTGATTCTTCACATCAATGAATGCTGAAACACCGTGACAAACGGCTCCGATCGCACCATTTTTATCTGAGATCGCTAAGATTGCATCAGCTACCAGCTGATTAGACGCAAAGTCGATCATGGGGCCGTGTCCTCCCGCAAAGAAAATTCCATCATAATCAGCTGGGTTCACATCTGTAAGCGCCTTTGTGTCTTGAAGTAATTCATACACATCTTGATATTGCGCTGGGACACCTTCTGGAATCGAATTTTTGTCAATCGGTACAGTGCCTCCTTGAATGGAGACGATTTGTACATCTAGTTCATTTTCTTTAAAAATATGAAATGGCTCTGCCAATTCTTCTAGCCATAAGCCTGTTGGATGTCCATTCATTTCCGAACTGCTTGTCGAAACTAATAACACTTTCTTACTCATCGTCATCATCCTTTCGATTTACCATGTGGTCATTTTATATTTTGCGCAATTAAATATCAAGCAATCAGACTTTGATTCAGCTCTTCATGTTATACCCGTTTTTCTAAAAAATATGACATCTCTTAAAATCTAATCAATATGTCACATTCTATTGTCAGGGAATTTCATGTAAAATTGTCATTGGATGATATCATATGAGGAAAGATTGACAGATTTCTCGTCATGCGCGAGAACTTTTAAAGGAGTGGAAAAGCGATGAAAACCTATTCGATTGTGATGATTATCATCACACTTTGTATTATATTGGCCGTCTTTTTGATGAACCTAACAGGGGTCATGTACGGAAAAATCATTATGGCAGTTGCCGTTGCTCTTTGTCTGACATCCATTATTCGTTTGATGGGTCTTCGGAAAAGATAAAAGCCGCCCTTACTAGGGGCGGCTTTATTTAAGATTAGATCGCCAACAGCAGAGCAATTAATGCAAGCATCGCTGGTACTCCTTGTTTGATGATAATTGATTTATTGGATGTTACACCGCCAAATACTGCTGCGATGATCACACAAAGAATGAAAAATAGCTGAATCATATATCCAACAGTATTCGATCCTAAAATGAGCCCCCAAATAAGTCCTGCAGCTAAAAACCCATTATAAAGCCCCTGATTGGCAAACATCACTTTGACATTTGGATCTTTTTGCAAGTGTTCTGGCAGCTTAAAAGATCTCTTCGCCATCTTTGATTCCATAAAGAACATTTCTAATAACATGATGACAAGATGTTCTAATGCGACGATTCCCACTAAAATAATTGCTAAAATATTCAATTTAATTAATTCCTTTCTGGTAGACGTTCACGAATCTCTATTTTATCCGTGTATAAATCAAAGTCTTGTATTAATTCTAACGCTTCATTAAATCGACTTTGTGGAATATCTTTCATTTTTCTCACGCCGAATTCCTTTTTAATAAAAGCCATGATGGTATTGATATGAAGCTTACCGTGGCCATCATACTCCAAATGGCTGCAAAAAGTCTGCATCGTCCCTCGAATCACCTTTAATTGCTTGGTAGTGACACAACTCATTGGTAACGCTCATCCTTTCCCTTTGTTTTAACAGCTAAAAAGAATCACGAATGAAAGAAAAACCTTCCAGTCTCTATTATATAATGGTTTCATTCGGATATCAAAACAAAAAAGAACAGACATTCGACCAAAAATCCTATCGTGTCATCACAATCCTTTTCTCACCATATCAAAAGGCCGGATTCAATGGTAGAATCCGGCTTTCTGTTTAGTTACTTTTTGAAATTAATACTTTTCCAACAGAACGATCCTTACTTTGTCCAACGACTTTAAAGGATAAACCATAAGTCGGTACATCGCGTCCTGCATCTGGGTTATTAGGATTCACATAATTCTTTTGATCACTAAATGTATGAGCTGGGCGAATATAACGGTCTTCCAGAGTTAAGCCTGTTGTTCCTGTATAATCTATATTCAGCTTCGTACTTGGATTCAAAGAGAATGCTGCGTCATGTACTTGGAACCCTGTGGCGGCAATGGATCCGTCACTCCATTTCAATACTTTCTGATCTGCATCTACTACACCAAGGAAGCCGTTCCCTGGATGTTTTCCTACCCAGTTATCACTATAAGATTGGTCAACATACCACACGACCAAACCGTTATTATAGCTCATCAGACTTGCCCCGCGTTTGATATGCTTTAAGCCTTTATCGACATCAGCGTAAGAGCGCCATTCTAGTAAATAGTATTGTGCTGCATATTGTTTTCCATTAGATTGCGAGAATCCATTGAACGTGAATGTTGACGTTCCTTCAGCATCATCTGACCACACTTTCGTTCCATCTGCTGTAACATTCAGATCATCTACGAATAAGCCTGGCAGTGAATAGCCTGCATCAGTTGTATAACGGAATTGCAGATCGATTTTCTTCCCTGCATAAGCAGAAAGATCAAAGTCTGCATCTACCCAGCCTTCCGATTTCCCATCGATGCCATTTCCTTCGTTCGCACCGGCTTCGTTTCGATCATTCGTGATGTTACCTGCAATGGTCTTCCATTGATCCGTCCCCGTTTCACGTACTTCTACATAAGCATAATCATAATCTTCTTCGATATCGTACCATGCTTTAAATGTAAGCTCTGCTTTGCTTCCCTTCGACAAATCAATACCAGTTGTCGTCATGGTTGCATTCAAATTGTCACCCGTTCCACTGAAGTATGAATATTTCCCTTGAGCAGGTGTTGTGACAACAATCTCTTTATCTGGTAAATCGACTCGAACGGCATCTTGATTCGTTCCTTTTGTTGCTGCTTCATCAATTAATACAGTTTTGCTTTTCTTTAATGTTGTACCATCAATGGTTTGTCCAGAAAGCCAGTTGCCCCCATGCAGATTTTGAAGCATTTCTTTCGCATATGGACTAAAGCCTGTTGGCTCAGTACCAGGAACTTTACCTGCCCAGCTTCCGCTTGACATGATCGACCAGTAAGAAACAGGCTCTCCTCTTCCTGTGTACTGTGTATCGTACTCATCAGGAAGACCAAGATCATGTCCGAATTCATGTGTGAATACACCTGCTGCGCCATCTTCAGGCTCGATGGTGTAATCTAATGCGCCTAATTTTCCGCCTTGTCCTACTTCAGATTCAGTATTCGGAATTTCAAATACATCACCAAGTGACCAGCGGTGTGACCAAATCGCATCAGCGCCGAGTTGTCCACCGCCTGCTTCTTCACCTACGCCAGCGTGAACAACCATGAGATGGTCAACGATGCCATCTGGCTCGTTATAAACGCCGTCGCCATCAATATCATAGCGGTCCCATTGATCATATTCGCCGAGATCAATATTCGGATCTTTCGCTGCTGCTTCAAGCGCTTCTTTCACCAATTCGCGCGGTTTTCCGTCACTTCCTGATTCGTCAGGTACGTTCCCGCCGTAGTAAGCTGCTTCATGCTTCGCTGTATACCAGCCTGCAACTGTTCCACTGACTGTGTAACTACCGCCGGACTGCTTTTCATAATATTGCTTCATGGATACTTTTCGTTTCCCATCTGGACCAATGTAGCCATTTTTTCCGAAAAGCATATCTTGATAGTGCTGTTGATCGTACTTGTCATAGTACATATCAGTCTCTTCTTTTTTGATACTATTATGCTTATAATCTTTAAAATCTACTAATAAAACCAATACCTTATCATTGCGGACTTCGCCTTTATACTTTTCCTTTTTGACCGGTTTTACTTGATTGCCTTCTTTGCCTTTATGCTTCTTCAATTTTTTCTTTTTGGCTAATTTATTATGTACCTCTTGCTTGTACTCTTTTAGGAATTCAGGCTCTTCTGTTAAGGTGCTGGCACTTTGTTTCATGGCAGCTTCTTCTTTTTTCTTTAAATAGTTTTTCAATGCTTTTTGGGTTTCTGCTTCATTGGCATTCTTTTTGATCTTTCCTTGTTTTTTCAAGGCTTTGATCAGACGGTCTTCATTCACGACACTTGAGTCAAATGGAATGCCTGAATAATGACCACCATCTGAGGATGTTGATTTTTCTGTGGTGTGGGCAGATAGAGGGGTGCTGAAAGCTGTCAATGTGCCTAAACTAAGGACAGCAGTTAGTGCAATGCTCGTCCATTTCCCTTTTTTCATATTGGTTCCTCCCTAATATGGTAATAAATAATATCTAATTCTAGCATATTCCATTATACTTAAGTCGAAAAACATTTTATTTTCAGAAATTTTGTGGAAAATGCACAATACGGGTATGAAATGGTCGAGACTATTTGCCTGAAATAAAAGAACCCTAGGCGATATCGCCTAGGGTAATTGTTGTTTTTCTATGAAAGCTGCTCGCCTTTAAAAGCAACTACGTCAAGTGGAGCGGCTAAGAATTCTTTTGCCTTCGCTACGAAAGCCTGGAAATGTGCACTTGCATTGTGGCTTTGAACCGCAGCGTCATCTTTCCACACTTCTACCATTAAAAAGGTATTTTCCTTTTCTGTATCCTTGAACAGTTTGTAGGAAACATTTCCTTCTTCAGTCTGTGATGCTTTCATTAATCCGTTGATTTCTTCTAGAAATACGTTTTCTTTTTCTGGATGAATGGTCATCCCTGCATGAATAATAATCATGTGATCGTCTCCTTTTTAAAAAATATTATTTCCACTCAGCAATGCGGTCGATCGGTAAGCGGTAAGATGCATAGCCTTCGTCAGCTGCTTTCCCAATAGATAGCAGCATTACTGGTACATAACGCTCTTTATCCCAGCCAAATGTTTCAGCGATGGCTTCTTTATCATACCCACCAATTGGGTTTGTATCATAGCCGTGTGCACGTGCAGCAAGCATAAGCTGCATAGACACAATCCCACCGTCAATTAAGATCGTTTCGCGATTCACTTGCGCTGGAAGAACGTCAAAGTGTGCAGTTAATGCAGCAATTTGTCTGTCTTTCACTTCTTGTGGCATGTAGCCATTTTCTACTGCTTTTGAATAAATTTCATCTAAGTATTCATTGTTTTTCATATCTGCAAATACGGCAATAACAGCTGATGAAGTTGACACTTGTGTTTGGTTGAATTTTGCAAGTGGTGCAAGCTTTTCTTTTCCTTCTGGGCTGTCGATCACCATGAAGCGCCAAGGCTGTGCATTCACTGATGATGGTGCAGTTGTTGCTTCTTCTAAAATCTCTGTCATTTCTTCTTTGCTGATTTTCACAGATGGATCATAGTTACGAATAGAGCGGCGCCCTTTCATAATTTCCATAAAATCGTTTGTTTTTAATGTTGTAGCCATGTGTGTAACACTCCTTTAGGTTGTTTGAATCTTTTCGATGTTTTGTTGTATACGGATGAGCACATCAGTGAGAAGCCTTCGTTCTTCCTCACTTACGTTTTCAAGCATTTCTGAGATAAATCGTTCTTTTTCTATTTTAGATGCTTCGATTCTCGTTCTGCCTTCGTCTGTCAAGCGAACAAGTGTGACTCGATTATCTTCTGGTTTTCTTCTGCGCGTGACCATTCCTTTTGTTTCTAACTGTTTTAAGTGACGCGTCACAGCCGCACTATCAATATTTACTTTTTTCTGCAAATCTGACTGGCTGATTTCATCGGCTTGGAATAACAGTGATAGTAACTCAAGTCTTGATTGGCTGATGCCCGTGCATGCTTCGAACTTCACGCCCATCATACGGTTCACGCACTGCAAACGATACAATACCTCTGCCTGTTCAGAGCAAAATGCAGTCAATGCCATCCCCTCTTTTCTATTCGGAAATCAATTACTTGATATATCAATCATTGACTCGTCAATTAATATACACCCATTGTTTGATGATTGCAAGAGGTTTGTTTCATAAAGTGAATTTTTTTATTTTGATAGAAAAAGGCGAGCCTAAAATGACCATAAAAAAAAGACAAAAGCGATGAATCACTTTTGTCCTTTTCCTTTATTCTGTAATGACTGTGTGGATCAATGTTGGTGCATCAGCATGATCAGCAATGCGGATGTTGTCATAAATTTTCTCCATGACATTCGCAACATCTTCACGATTCGTATGGAGTGTCACGAGTGAATCTCCTTTTTCAACACGATCGCCCACTTTTTTGTTCAGCATGATGCCGACAGATAGATCGATATCGTCCTCTTTTGTTGCACGTCCTGCTCCGAGAATCATCGCTGCAACGCCGATTTCGTCTGCAACGATTTCAGCTACCACACCTGATTCTTTTGCAGGTACTTCGATTTTGTAAGGTGCTTGCGGCAGTTTTTCAGGCTGATCCACAATCGAGCTGTCTCCACCTTGGTTTTCTAGGAATTCTTTGAATTTCTCAAGTGCTTTGCCGTTTTTCATTACTTCAATTAGCTTTTCTCTTGCTTCATCAAGTGTATCCGCTTTTTTCGCAAGAACGACCATTTGACTTCCTAAAGTGAGTACAAGCTCGTTTAAGTCTTCAGGACCTTCGCCTCGAAGTGTATCAATTGCTTCTTTCACCTCAAGGGAATTTCCAATCGCTAATCCTAGCGGCTGAGACATATCAGAGATAACAGCCATCGTTTGTCTGCCTACGTTGTTTCCGATGCGCACCATTGCTTTTGCCAGTTTCTCAGAGTCTTCTGGTGTTTTCATGAATGCACCTGCACCTGTTTTCACATCAAGTACGATCGCATCTGCACCAGCAGCAATTTTCTTACTCATAATAGAGCTTGCGATAAGCGTGAGCGAGTTAACCGTTCCTGTTACATCACGAAGGGCGTACAGCTTTTTATCAGCTGGTGTCAGGTTACCTGATTGCCCGATAACCGCTACTTTATGACGATTCACAAGCTCGATGAATTCATCTTTTGTAATTTCTACGTGGAAGCCTTTCACCGCTTCAAGCTTGTCCACTGTACCGCCTGTATGTCCAAGACCACGCCCTGACATTTTCGCAACAGGTACATCAAGTGCCGCAACAAGGGGAGCGAGTACAAGTGTTGTTGTATCGCCTACGCCGCCTGTTGAGTGCTTGTCTACTTTAATGCCTTCAATGGCAGACAGGTCAATCGTATCGCCTGAGTTTGCCATAGCGAGTGTTAAGTCTGCACGTTCTTGATCCGTCATATCTTGGAAGAAAATCGCCATAGCCAAGGCACTTGCTTGGTAGTCAGGAATTGTTCCGTCCGTATAGCCTTTGACAAAGAAAGAAATTTCCTCTGAAGATAATTCTTTTCCGTCACGTTTTTTCGCAATGATATCTACCATTCTCATTGTTTTCACCATTCCTTTTTTAAAATTAGTAAATCAAACCGACTACGCCTGCTGTTAAGAAGCTGACAAGAGTTGCACCGAATAACAGCTTTAATCCAAAGCGTGCGACAACGTTCCCTTGCTTTTCGTTTAAGCCTTTGACTGCTCCAGCAATGATACCGATAGAAGAGAAGTTCGCAAATGACACTAGGAATACAGAAATGATCGCTTCTGTACGAGCAGTGAAATGCAGACCGTCTCCAGATAGAGCAAGCATTGCTACAAATTCGTTGGATACCATTTTGGTTGCCATAATGCTTCCTGCTTGTACCGCTTCGCTCCAAGGAACACCGACAAGGAACGCAAATGGAGCAAAGACATATCCAAGTACATCTTGGAAAGAAACACCAATAACAGCTGTAAAGATACCATTTATCATCGCAATTAATGCAACGAATCCAATAAGCATTGCAGCAACAACAATCGCTACTTTGAAACCATCCATAATGTATTCGCCAAGCATTTCGAAGAAGGATTGTCTTTCTTCTTCAACGACTTCAAGCATGTCCTCGTCCTTAGACACTTCATATGGATTGATGATAGACGCAATAATAAATCCACCAAATAGGTTCAGCACAAGTGCTGTAACCACGTACTCTGGTTTAATCATTTGCATGTACGCACCAACAATCGACATTGATACCGTCGACATTGCAGATGCACATAATGTATAAAGACGCTGCTGAGGTAATAATCCAAGCTGTTTCTTAATAGAAATAAAGACTTCTGATTGACCTAAAATTGCAGACGCTACTGCGTTGTAAGATTCTAGTTTCCCCATACCGTTTACTTTACTAAGCAAATATCCAATTCCGCGTACGATAAGCGGCAGGATACGCCAATGCTGCAGGATACCAATTAACGCCGAAATAAAGACGATCGGCAGTAAAACGTTGATGAAGAAAGTGGATGCTTTATCATTCATTAACCCGCCAAATACGAAGTTGATTCCTTCCCCGGCATAGCCTAGAAGCATCTGGAATCCTTTTGCAAAACCTCCAACTAGGAAGTTCCCAACACCTGTATTGAGCAGAATATAACCTAAAATAAATTGCAGTACAATCATGACTATTACTGGACGAAATTTCACTCGTTTTTTCCCGTTACTAGCCAGCCATGCAATGGCGAGAATTACCAGCAAACCGATGATACCAATCACGTATTTCATGTTTTTCCTCCTTGAATGAATTCGTTTACATTAATGCGCTTGTATAGAACAAACCCTATTTCGCAAACAAAGCGCGGAAGAAATTCCCAGAAATGAGATCCTTCCGCATATGACTTTTTCATCATTTATGAGTCATGAATGTTATCCTACCATAGGATCGTATGAATTAATAGTCTTTCGAAGGAGCTGATTGATCCCCTTTGATAATGGAAACGCCTGCACTAGCGCCAATACGTGTAGCGCCTGCAGCTGTCATTGCCTCAACGTCTTCTTTTGTTCTCACACCGCCTGATGCTTTCACACCGATGTCAGGTCCTACTGTTTTACGCATTAATGCGATGTCCTCAGCCGTTGCACCGCCTGTACTAAATCCAGTTGATGTTTTCACAAAATCAGCTCCGGCTTTTACTGAAAGCTCACAAGCTTTGACTTTCTCTTCATCTGTGAGTAGGCACGCTTCAATAATGACTTTCACAAGTGCCTTCCCTTTTGCCGCGTCTACAACTGCGCGAATATCTTGCTCAACGACATCATATTCGCCGTCTTTTAGTGCCCCGATATTGATGACAGTATCTACTTCTGTCGCTCCGTTTTCAATCGCATCTTTTGTTTCAAATGCTTTCACCGCTGTTGTATTTGCGCCTAACGGAAAACCGATGACTGTACATACATCAACGCCTGTTCCTGCTAGTTCTTTCGCCGCAAGAGACACCCATGTTGGGTTCACGCAAACGGATGCAAATTGATAAGTCTTTGCTTCTTCAAGTAACTGCATAATGGCAGCTCTAGTTGTATCTGGTTTTAGTGCTGTATGATCAATGAGTTTTGCTATCGTCATGCTTACACTTCCTTTTAATTATGATACTTTCATCTTATACGACATATGAACAAATGTAAACATAGTTATGAAATTTTGTTCATCTATTTTGTGACATTTAAAAGAGCCCTTGCTGTATGCTGGTCAATCACCAATACGTTTGCATATTTTCCTCTAAGTGCCCCATGGATAGAAGCAACCTTGCGATGTCCGCCAGCGACAAGAATAGAGCGTTCTTTTGTCTTTAAATCATCAAGTTCCACACCAATTGTGCGATTGTTAATCGCTTCACTGCAAATGCGGCCATCTTGATCATAAAAGCGCGAGCATATGTCTCCGACGCTGGATGCCTTGAGCAACGCTTTCTCTTCTTCACGGAAATAACCTAGTCTAAACAAAAGTGCCTCGTCTCGTACCGTTCCAACAGTAAACACAGCGATATTCGCCTGTTTACCCATTTCAATAATTCGCTGGATATGTCTGTCCTGTTCAACCATCTCCTTGACTGCAGCACTATCAAATACGACAGGTAGCGGCAAATAGCGTGGTGCTGTTTGAAAGGCCTCTGCAAACAGCTGGATGGTTTCCGCAGAATATGTATTCACATGGGAGTGGCTAATCCCGCCCTTAAGCTGGACAACCTCTACACCTTTGACCTGTTTAGGTTGCATCTTTTGTGCAATTTGATACATGGTGGTTCCCCAGCTCACCCCAACGATATCACCGTCTTTCACTGTGTCTTGTAAGTAATCTGCACCAAATCGGCTCAAGTAATCAGTGATGGTTGGATAGTCGTCCTTTGGGGAAAACACGACATGAGCTTCGAGCAGATCATATTTTTCCTTGAGCAATAAAGACAGCTCATTTAAATCTTCAAAGGGGTCCATCACTTTAATCTGGACATATCCCTTCTCCTTCGCATATTGAAGCAGCCGAGACACAGTTGGTCTCGACACGTCGAGCTGCTTGGCAATTTCCTGCTGGCTGTAATCAGACAAATAATAAAGCCTTGCCGCTTCAATACTCAGCTGTTGTTTCTCCCGATCCATTCGTACGCCTCCTTTTTTCTTCTATCATAACAAATTGTTCACCTCATGTTGCACAAATGTTCATTTGAAGAAAATCGTATAGGCGGCTTGGAAAATCTCATTCTTTTCTAAGGTTTGAATACCGAACTTCTCTTTATACTGCCCATTTGTCCCTTCCATATCAGCGATGCCATACCAAGGCTCAATACATACAAACGGAGCCATCGTTCCTTTTTCTTGATCATAAGGCGACCAAATGCCCACGAACGGAAAGCCAGTGAGATCGACCTCAACCCCGTGACCTGCCCTGGAAGTCAACGATACTCGATTGATATGGCTAAAGATCATCGCATCATGTTGAAAAAGCTCTGGCCTAAGCTGAATCGGATCAAGCTGAATGCCTTCTCCTTTCTCCCTCACAAGTGAATTCCGCAGTTCATATTGCACTGGGAGCTGTTCAGTGGAAGGTGTCAATGTCAGTGAATAATCTGCTGTTTGCTCACCTTCAACAAGAGGGACATGAAATGCTGGGTGCCCTCCAATGGAAAAATACATCGTGTCTTCTCCGTCATAACCAATTTCCCAGGAAATCGTCAGCCCATTTTCCAACAGTTCATAACGAATACGGGCGGTAAATTCATAAGGATACTGCTCAATGTGGCGGCCTTTTGATTCATATTGAAAGGTCAGCGCATGCTTCGTTTCTTCATATAAATCAAAATCAACATCACGCAAAAAGCCATGCTGCGTGAGCTCATAGGTTTGATCGTCAATCTTGTATTGATCATTCATTAATCGCCCAACAATCGGAAATAAAACAGGCGACACCCTGCCCCAATAAACAGGATCACCAGACCACATATAGTGACGCCCGCTTTCCTTGTCAAGCACCTCCCTCACTTCCGCTCCCTTTTCATGAATCTGAACCAATAACTGATCATTTTCAATTGTTCTCACTCAACACATCCCCTTTCCTTCTTCTTTTATTATGACAGGGATTTTGGTTTTGAGTATTAAATTCGACATCACTTAACCCATCAATTCTTTTCATCGATTAAAAAAAATTTAAAAAAGACAGAAATTCGCCAACAAAATATGATGCTGATTCGTCTATTCTTATATAAAATAAAAGAATCGTTGATCTTTTGAATGAACAACAAAAAGAAGCGTTTGACATTGATGGGGGATTTACTTTCATGAACAGCAAGGAAAATCGTTTACGTTATATTTTAGGATTAGATGGGCTAAGAGCCGTTGCTGTAATGGCGGTCATTGCTTATCACTTACATATCGGACCTGCAAGCGGCGGGTTTCTTGGCGTTGATTTATTTTTTGTCATTTCTGGTTACTTGATTACAACGATCTTGTTACATAAACAGGATTTAGGCTATCAAGAGCTTTTGCCATTTTGGATGGGCAGGATTAGAAGGCTTCTTCCAGCTGCTTACGTCATGATTTTTTTAACTGTCAGCTGGTGTGCGGTTGCTGGTTCAAACGCATTATTGTCTATTCGTGGCGATGCCATATCGTCCTTTTTTTATGTCAGTAACTGGTGGTACATTTTTCATCAGCTGTCATATTTCGATAGCTTCAACGCCATATCTCCACTGAAAAATTTGTGGTCTTTGGCGATAGAAGAGCAATTTTATATCATTTGGCCGGTTCTGTTAATTGCAGGACTGAAATGGGTAAAAAATAAAGCCCATCTGCCTGTGATCACCTTTGGTCTTGCACTTGTCTCCGCCTTATGGATGGCGATTCTTTATTCACCAGAAACAGATCCAAGCAGGGTATATTATGGGACCGATACTCGTGCATTTGCGCTCTTGATTGGGTGCAGTCTAGCCTTTGTGTGGCCTATGCAAAGACTGTCCAGCAAAAAGCTGCTGCCTGTTGGCAGACGTATTTTACATATCGCCGGGTTTGGTTCGTTTGCAGTTTTCCTCCTATGTGTTTATGCTGTTGACGAATTTGACGGCTTTCTTTATCAAGGCGGCATGCTTTTATTCTGTCTAAATGCAGCGATCTTAATTGCATGTGTCTGCCACCCTGCAAGTCTTATTGGGAAATGGCTGTCCTTCCAGCCGCTCGTCTGGCTTGGAAAGCGGTCTTATGGTATTTACCTGTGGCATTATCCCATTATCGTACTGACCACACCAGTCATTGAAATTGGACAGCCCTCCATAGGGCGAGTCACATTACAGCTCATCGCCATTTTACTAATTGCAGAGGCTTCTTATCGCTTCATCGAACAGCCGATACGAAAGCTTGGTTTCAGACAATATTTTTCCTCTTGGTCTATTTGGAAAACAGGAATCAAACAATGGTCTACGTCTAATAAAGTGTTTCTTGGGATTTCCGCAGTTCTTTTGATTTTATTTACGATTGGCATGTCCAGCTCGTCACATACATCCCCGAAGGCGCAACAAGTGACACAGATTAAAACAGCGCCAAAAAAGGCTGGAGATTCTTCTGAAGCAAAAGCGAAGAAAAAGAAAGACAAACACGAGAAAAAGAAAAAAGCAGAAGACCCAAAACAATTTCACCAAGTACTTGCCATTGGTGATTCTGTCATGCTGGATATTGCGCCTCATCTCGAAAAGGTATATAAACAAATCACCATTGATGCAAAGGTTGGCAGACAAATGAACGAAGCCATCAGGATCGCTCCTCAATACGCTTCATTTAACAAGACTGATGCTGCTGTCATTATTGAGCTGGGCACAAATGGGTATTTTACTGAGGGCACTTTAACATCATTGATTCAGCATTTTTCAAAAGCACACATTTTTCTTGTCAATACAAGAGTTCCACGATCGTGGGAAAATGATGTGAATGCAGTGATTCAGCGCGTAGCCAATCAATATGATCATGTGACCTTAGTCGATTGGCATTCAGCCGCCTCAGAACAGTCATCCTATTTTCAACCAGATGGTGTTCACCTTTCAACAAAAGGATCTGACACATTAACACAGCTCATCACAATGAGCATCAAGAAAAAAGGAGATGTGTCGTCGTCATCATAAAAAGACTAGCAGTAATGCTAGTCTTTCTTTATGCGGTCAAAAGGCTGGCTCTCACCCCTAATACCTGCTCTTCCTTCGTTTGTTGATCCACCAAAGCAAAATGACCGTTCTCATATGCTAGTGAAAATAACTCTTCGATATGAAAAATACCTGGTTGAAACCGTCTGCTCAATAAATGCAGGGCCGCGGCACAGGCGACTTGAGCTGTTGCTTGAGACTCGTCGTGCCCTTTTATTCCAAGCGCTGCTTGCTTCCCATCCGTCCCTGTCGCTTCCACATTGACCGCATATTGATCTGTTCCCACTTGAGAAGATTGAATCATCGAAATGGCTCGCTCCTTTATCTTCGGTAAAGTGAGAAACGACGTCATGCCAAGACTCCTTGTGAATGCCAATGCCCTCGTCGCTATACGTGAATCAAAACAAAGCCTTGTCGTTACAGTTGGCACATGAAGTGTTGAAGGCAATGTCTGTTGATCAGAGAAGGGGAATCGATAGGTATACCGCTTTCCAAGCTGCCCGCCAAAGTCGACCTGTTTGCCTCCTGTAAAGCTTTTCACTCTTTTTCGTTGATGATGCTCGGTAAGTTCATAATCCGTATGGACATGATCAAGGGTCCATTCAATGGCGGCTTTTCCATGCTGATCGCCCATCCCAAGCATAATGCCAATATCTATTTGATCGACTGACGAGAGCATAGATGCCGTTTTCGCCGCCAATAAATTCGTAAGACCGGGCGCCAGCCCTACACTGAGCAAAGCCGTCCCACCCATGTGCTGTTGATTCAATTTTGCCACCTGCTCCATATACGCTCCCTTTGCAGAAATATCGATATAATCAATGCCTGACCGCAGAACTGTTTCAGTAAAAGACGGGTCTTCTTGATCAAGACACATGATTACCAGCTTTGTATCATCCATCCATTCTGAATGAGATGGCTGGCTCACATCTAATTGGTAAGGACGAACTCTTCCTTTTGTCTGCTTTGAAAATTGTTCAGCCTTCTCATAACTTCTGCCTGCCGCCACAATTTGCCCAGGATATACTTCACTTAACTGAAGACATATTTGCTGTCCTACATGTCCGTAGCCGCCAATCACCATCACCTGTGATCTCATCTGTCATCCGCCTCTCTACAATCTCGCTTGCAAACAAGCCCTTTGATCATTCCTGCTTGAAAATAAGGTCTGATGTCTGTGAACCCCGCCTCGATTAAATGCCCTCTCATCTCCTCCTCAGGCACAGGATGTGTCGCATGTCCCAATCTGTCTTTAAAGGATGAAAACACTTCTTTTTCTAAACCTTGCCGCTGCATGAAAAGAGAAAGCATATGAAGCTCCTGCTGAAATACGCGAGACGTCATGTCTCCTTGTATAAAAGCCAGTACAAGCGGTGCTCCTGGTCGAAGCCGATGTGCAATCTCCTGTAAAAATGGCAACCGATTTTCTACAAAATGAATCACGAGCAGGCTCACCGCTGCATCGTAAACAGTTTCAGAAGAAACCTTGTTTAATACGGTCTCATACCATGTGACGCGCGCCTCCATACGAAGCTGTGCAACCCGCCGCTTCGCCATATCCAGCATAGAAGTGGACGGATCGACTCCTGTGATGAACCAGTCTTCTTTTCTTTGGAGCATGTTGACGATCTCTTCGCCCCCGCCCGCTCCAATAGTTAGAATATGAGAGTCTGCTTTCTTTACTTCAGTTTCTAGTACATCTACTGTCAACTCATGCAAAAGGTGATAGCCGGGTACTTTATGTGAAATTGTTGCTCTGTATGATTCAGCAACAGGATCGTGCCAATGCTGGTTTCCTTTCATGTGATTCTCCTCCAGTTCCTTTCCGCTTTCCATCGTTTCCTGTACACTAACAATATGACATCTTTATTGTAAAAAGAGACACTGGAAAAAACGATCCCTAAAAGTGGGGATTTTTGAGGAGGAGATCATGTGATGAATCCAGCCACTCAATTTCAGCAGCTGAGACAACACATTCGGGACGAGCTTGCTGCCGTCCTTGATTTTGACTCCGCCTGTATCACGACCATTGATCCAGCCACTCTCCTCTCGACAGGTTCTTTCACAGATGAACCGATTGAAGAAATTCATAACGAGCTCTTTCAAAATGAATTTTTAAAAAAGGACGTGCATCAGCATGAAACTCTAGCCAAAGGCCCTATTCATGCTGCGAGCCTGATCCAAAGCGGGGAATATCTCAATAGCGAGCGATATCAGCATATTTTGTTACCTAAAGGATGGACTGATGAATTGCGGGCAGCCCTTGTGATTCAAGGAGAATGCTGGGGAATCGCCAGCCTTTATCGTCAAAAGGGCAAGGAACCTTTTCAGGAACGAGATATACAAGCGGTCATTGAGCAAACACCGGCACTTGCAGCCAAGTTGAGAGACGAGCTTTTCAAAAAAAGAGACACTGAGGAGAATGACGAGGCGGAGCAGCAAGGATTTATCATTCTTTCAACTCATTACAAGCTTCTTTATGGAAATGAGACAGGGCTTCATTGGCTTCATACATTTCAAGCCTTTGAGCAAATTCATGACCAGACCGTCATGCCACGTCCGTTCAGAGCATTAGGCGCTAAACTTTTATATGGCGGCAGCGTCCAAACAGCAGCAAGCATGACAAGAATGCCTACGGGACTTTTTCTCTCCCTTCAAGCCTTTCGATTAGCGCAGGCAGACGGGCAGGAAGAGGCTGTGATGATTCACATCAAACGAGCCCAAACCAATGATATTCTTCCGTATGCGGCGAAAACATACAGGCTGACAGAAAGGGAAATGAACGTCCTCGACTGCTTATTAAAGGGACAATCTACAAAGGAAATTGCCAGTACACTATTTATTTCAACCCATACCGTCCATGATCATGTGAAAGCCATGCTGCAAAAGACAAATTTAAGCAGCAGACGTATGCTTGTTTACTTTTTCTCCAATATATAAAAAAGCGGCTACCGTATTGGCAGACCGCTCTTTTCTTATTTTCCTATGACCAGCTCATGCAGAACATGTGCTACTCCGGCTTCATTATTAGACTTTGTGACAACATCTGCTACTGCTTTGACATCATCAATGGCATTTCCCATAGCGACGCCACAGCCCGCAAACTCCAGCATTGATACGTCGTTCCCATTGTCACCAATGGCCATGACTTCTTCTCGAGCAATTCCCAGCTCCTTAGCTAAAAGTTTCACAGCATTCCCTTTGCTCACATCAGGATGGAGAATCTCAAGGAAAAAATCTGTACTTTTCACCATCATGTACTTTTCCTTCACTTCAGACGGGATGGCTTGTATCGTCTTTTCCAAACGTTCTGGCTGATCAATATACATCATCTTCGGAAGTCTCATGGATGAATCCGCCTCTTCAACAGGTAAATATTTAAGCGGCAGCTTTGTTAAATAGGCTTCATGCACTGTGTATTCACTAATATCGCGATTCGGTGTGTACAAATTGGCTGAATCGAAATAATGCATCGGTGTATCCAGCTGACGGCTCAATTCATATAAAGATGTCAAGTCATCATAGGATAACGTCAGCTCTGACACCACTTCATTTGTATGGCTGTTTTGAACAAGCGCCCCATTATAGGCAATCACATAATCTCCCTCTTGATCAAGCTGAAGCTCAGTTAAATAGCGATTCACCCCGCCAATTGGCCGTCCGGTACATAAAACAATTTTAATTCCTTCTGCTTTTGCCTGTTGAATGGCTTCAGACACTTCATCCGGCACCATATGTTGATCATTTAATAATGTACCATCCATATCAATTGCGACTAATTTATACATTCACTGGTCCCCTTTTCTCAGCAAAAACGTGCTGTCACTATTTTGAGCCATCATTTACATGATGACACGTTATTTCATTACTATTTACCTATTTTAGCCTATCGTTTTTTCTTCACGCTGTCTACTTGTTCACATCTGTAACAAATATCACATGAGTCTACACTATTATAACGTATTCTAATCATCCTGCTTCCATTGTGCTGATCTCTCATTTAAACAAGTACAATGGAACAATTGTTCACTATAGAATATTTTGAAACTAACAAATCTAGTTGTATGATAGATAGAAAAGAAAGGAGTTGAAGGAAATGATTACGTTTACTAGAGGTAAATTGTCAAAAATGTCTGGTGTACATATTGAAACCATTCGTTTTTACGAAAATGAGGGTGTGCTCCCCGAACCAAAGAGAGCACATAACGGCTATCGTTTATATAATAAAAATTATATCCTTATGCTTTCCTTTATCACAGAAGCGAGAAAGCTAGATTTCTCACTCAAAGAAATTCGCGAAATTATTCAATCACTATTTGAAAAGCAGTCAAAAATAGAGGCTGAACAGCTGCTCGAACAAAAAATCGAAGATATTCAACACTCCATTCATGAGTTAAAAAAGAGGAAGGCTGCCATTCAATTGTTAACACAGCAAACATTAGCAAACATCAGCTAACTGTAAGGACCGTCAAAAGTGGGCCGGTATTGCCACTGGCATCTCTCCTCCAATGTACCAAGTACACGTTGAATGAAGACATCGATCGGTTATACTAGATGATAGGAAACGAGTGGAAGGGGTTTTGAAGAATGAACATTGCAACCATCGGAACAGGTGTGATTGTGGAAGGCTTTTTGCAAGCGATTGAACAGCTCGAAGGTGCTTCTTGTCACGCTGTCTATTCAAGAAAGGAAGCAACGGCAAAGAAGCTCGCAGACCAATTTGGGGTGCAAACAACTTATACGGATCTAACTGCTATGCTAGAAGATCCCCACATAGAAGTTGTTTACATCGCATCACCAAATCGTTTACATAGCGAGCATGCAGCAGCTGCATTGAACAACGGAAAACATGTGATATGCGAAAAGCCTTTCACCTCTAACGTGAAAGAGCTGGAGGCCTTAATCGCTCTCGCAAAGGAAAAGCAGCTTCTCTTATTTGAAGCCATTACAACCGTCCATATGCCAAACTATCATTTAATCAAAAAGCACCTTCATCAATTAGGTCAAATCAAGCTGGTTCAATGCAACTATAGTCAATATTCTAGTAAATATAACCAGCTGTTAGCGAGCGAAACGCCAAATGTCTTTAACCCTGAGTTCTCCGGGGGAGCGCTGATGGATATTAATATTTATAATGTCCATTTCATCATGAACCTTTTTGGATCACCGGAGCAGGTCCGTTACCAAGCAAACCGTCATCCAAACGGCATTGACACATCTGGTGTTTTGACATTCACTTACAATGATTTTATTGCGACAAGTGTTGGCAGTAAGGATACTAGCAGCATGAATTTTGCACTGATTCAAGGAGAAAAAGGCTTCATTCATGTGAAAAATGGGGCGAATGGCTGTGAAGAAGTGCTGCTGCATGTTGATGACAGAGTCATCTCACTCAATGCACAAACGAATCCAAACCGTCTGTTTTATGAAGCAGAAGCTTTCAAGCAGATCATTGAAACAGAAAATCATGAACAGTGCTATGCCCTGCTTGATGAAAGTCTCTCTGTGATGAAAGTCCTTGACGCTGCAAGAAAAGATGCAGGTATTGTCTTCCCAGCAGATCAATTTTAATGAAAAAACCGCCTTCTACACGAGAGGGCGGTTTTTGACGATTAAATGCTCTTTGAAAATGCCACAAGACGCTGAGACATGTGATTCACTTCATCGACTGCAGCATTCACTTGCTCTGTTAAAGCAGCCTGAGTTTGCGTAAGAGCTGTCATATTAGAGATATTATCAAGAATTTCATCAATTTGTGTTTTCATATCCGTTAAACTAGATTCGATATTTTCCGTTGCATTGGCACTATGCAGCGCGAGTTTTCGTACTTCATCTGCAACGACAGAGAATCCACGTCCCTGTTCACCTGCTCTGGCCGCTTCAATCGCAGCATTTAGACCAAGCAGGTTCGTTTGGTTTGCTACTTCTTTGATTAAGTCAGAAATATTTTTCGTCTCATCTGCACTATTTTTTGCTAAGTGTGCGGCAGACGTTGACTGCTCTTGAGCGACAGCCAGCTCCTGTGCTTGATTTGTCACAGAGCTAATGCCCGATACCATCTCGCTAATTGAACTTGAAAGCTGTTCTACTTGTGACGCCATTTCATTCGCTGTTTCCTCTTTGTTTCTTTCTAACGTGATGTCACGAATGGTTCCTGCGACACGAAGAGCAACACCTTTTTCATCACGAATGGTTTCACCACCTGCATGATACCAGCGGTACTCACCATTTTTACTTTGTAATCTGAAATTATCATCAAGTGGTGTACGTCCAGAGTGATCATTTACATGACCTAAAAAGGTTTTAACAGCATTTTCTTGATCCTCAGGATGCAGGCGGTCTATCCAGCTGCTCAGAACATTCGGGAAATCTTTTTCATCCGTAAAACCAAGCGTATTTCTGAACTGTGGAGACCACCAGATTTCGGTATTAGGATGGTCTGGATCGCCGTCTTCTAAGACCATGTCCCAAGGAGCTTCGACAAGCGCTCTACTAATCAAGTCAAATCTTGTCACCAAGGCTTGCAGCTCTTCTTCTTTCAATTTCTGATCATGAATATCAAAAAGAGCTCCCGCCACACGAAGAGGGACACCGTTTCGATCACGAACGGTCGTTCCAGTTGCTTTGACCCAGCGATAATCTCCGTTTTTCAACTTTATGCGATATTCGATATCATATGGCGTACGCCCAGAATGATCCAATAAATGCGAAGAGAAGGCATTTAGGGTATATTCTTGTTCATCTGGGTGAATTCGAGATGCCCAGCTGTCTAATAGATTCGGAAAATCGTGCTCATTTTGAAAGCCAAGCATTTTGCGGAAATCATCCGTCCATGTGAATTCGTTTTTTGGATTAACTGGATCTCCAGCGATAACGACCATATCCCATAAGCCAACTTGAATGGCTTTTGTCACTAAATCCATCCGCATTTGAATATTTTCATTTGACTCCTGCATCTTTTGCAAAGCTTCATTAATTTGTGCCACTGCTTCTATCGTTTGGCTAGAAGAGAATGCAGCAGTGTCTAGTCTTGCTGAAAGGTCTCCCTTTTCGATTTTTTCTACTAATTGACTACTTTCACTTAGAAGGGTTCCAGCCGATGAATCACCTGATCTTTTCTTAAACATTTTTCATAACTCCTTTCAACTCTAATACTTTTGAAATATTTTACAGTTATAAATAATTCTTTATTAGGACTTTAGTTATACAAAAGATATATCGACAAAAACTGCAAATTGTTTATGTCAGAAAGAAGGCAAATGTTTATTATTTCATGAGGTTTCATATGCTGGATTTGAATGAAGGAAGTTTTTTATGGAGATATGTGGGTAAATTGATAGAATCAACCGCCTATTTTGTCTGAAAAATCTCTTTTTTTATATTGACACTGACGTCCTGAAAAAAGAAAATGGAACATAAGCATTTTTAAAAAAGGAGAACGTCATGAGCGCGAATCAGGAGCAACAAGAATTAAAAAAGCTTTTATCACCGCGTCACATTCGCATGATTGCAATGGGCGGGGTCATTGGTACAGGAATCTTTAAAGGAAGTGCCGATACAATTGGTTTAGCAGGTCCTGGGGTCATCTTTTCCTATGTATTTGCCGGATTGCTGCTGCTCATCGTCATGGCAGCATTAGCCGAAATGGCCATTGTCTATCCGGGAAATAATCTTCGCGACCTTATACAGATTGCGCTTGGTCAACGTTTTTCATTTGTCGTCGGCTGGGTTTACTGTTTTATGTGGCTCACTGTGTGTGTCATCGAGATCATTGCAGCAGGCAGTTTGCTTCAATACTGGATGCCGAACGTGCCGCTATGGTCACTCTGTTTACTTTGCTCACTCTTAGTCATCGGAATTAACTTAAATAATGTAAAATACTTTGGTGAAATTGAGTTCTGGTTCGCTGGAATGAAGATTTTCGTTATTATTGTGTTTATTATTCTCGGTGCAGCCTTATTATTTGGGATCATTCCAAACGAACAAAGCACACCAGCACTCACCAACTATCAAAACTTCGTCCCGAACGGATGGGGTGCGATCTTTGCTTCGCTTTTAGTGGTTATTTTCTCTTATGGAGGCTCTGAATTGATTGGGCTGACCATTACAGAAACAAAGGATGCCGAGAAGGTCTTGCCTGGTGTTGTCAAAAGTATGATGTGGCGGATTATCTTATTTTACACATTGCCGATTTTGATCATCTGTGGACTCATTCCTTGGAATCAAATTGATCCAAATAACAGTCCTTTTGTCCAAGTCTTCTCTGCTGCTGGTATGCAAGGCGCCTCTCATTTCATTAACTTTGTATTGATTACTGCCGTTTTATCTGCGGCCAATTCTGGTATTTATGGAACAACGAGAATGATTCATTCTCTATCTAAATCAGATGGCGGTCCGAAAAAGCTGGCACAGGTCAACAAAAGAGGCGTACCGATTTTAAGTTTATGGGTCACTGTTCTGTTTCTTCTCATCGGAACATTTTTCGCTTACTTATATCCAGAGCAAATTTTCAGCTATATGCTGGCTATTCCCGGCTTTGCTGTTTCACTTATTTGGATCAGCATTTGCGCGGCACATCTGAAGCTCCGTCCAAAATATCCACAGGAGCCGTATTTCAAGGTGTGGCTGTTTCCGTATTTGACTTTATTTGCAGGTCTTGTACTCAGTTTGAGCTTTGTTTTGTTCCTATTCAGACAAGAAAACTTGCCTAGCTCCATTATCAGCATCGGCTTCTTAGTCGCTGCCATCATTGCTTCATTCTTAATGAAGAAGAAAGCTTAAATGCCAAAACCCGCCGAAATGGCGGGTTTTTTATTGACATTGCATGAGCCTATAGCGCGAGCTAACAACGCTTCAAACTGCTTTAACTTCAAAATCAACCGACGCTTTTGGGATGCCGTTAATGATGATCGTTAAAGTATGTGTTCCCTCATAGTGCTTTCTCGTCGTCATATTTTGAAAGGACTGTGATCTGACGAATTCTCTATGTAACGCTGAACCTGTTTCAAACTCTGTGATTTTAAACACCTTTTGGCTGCGGGTACCCCGAGCTTTGACATAGTCTATGGCATACTCTACACGCAGTTTTAGCGGCTTCTCGGCCTGAAGAGTAAATTGAAATGTCAATTTCTCTCCAATACAAACAGGGTCTTGCACTACCTTTAAATCCGTTACTTGAACGGATGGATCGTCTCCATAACCAAACAAAGCCATGATATCTGGATCACCTTTTTTTAGCAGAGTACGGGAAGCATGTTTGACAATCCAGTTGGTATGTTCATTGATTCCATACCAGCTTTTAACCGTCTTCTTCATCAGATCAGGCTGAATCGCAGAGATATCATTTAGATGATTCGCTACACTTTTTTGCACATACCGCGACGGATCCGACTTCAAATTGTCCAAAATAGGCAGTGTAACTGAAGGATTGTTTTTAAGCGCAGGAACTGTTAATCCCCATGGCAGACGTGGTCTGCATCCTTCACTAGCAAGACGCCTGATGTGCTCATTTTGATGCTGTGACCATACGAGCATTTGCGCCAGCATTTTATCTTGATCCTGAATCAGAAAAGGCCGTACGGCAAATTCAGAAGAGGAAAAAGGCGTAAAGAATTCGAGTGCCTTGATCGAGATGTCCCAATGTGCAAGACCGTACGTTTCAACGTAGTCTGGAAATACGAGCGCACTAAGTCCTGAAAAATACGGAGCTGCCTGACGCAGCACATCGATTGCCTGTTCATAATCCGCAGGCAGACAGGCATGCATTGATTCAGTGACTCTTCTCATTCGTCCTTTTAACTCAAGCTGCTGCCAATCCTCTTGTAGCACGAGCTGCTGAAATTCACCAGCATCAAATCCAGTCGACGCTTTTGCAAGTTTCTCCGCTAATTCTTGAATAAATTTCTCATGATAAACATGTTTTAATGGTTCGATCGTGTCCGCCTCCCACTTCTCAATATCTTCATTTTACCCCAATCTGAAAGAAGTGGTATCATCACAAGGAAAAAACAGCCCAATTCCGTAGAACGAGGCTGTTACTTTCACTATATAAACATATTAATAATCATAATAAATGCAATGGCACTAACAGAGATGATTGTCTCCATAGCCGTCCATGTCAAGAACGTCTCTTTAATGGTCATACCAAAATATTCTTTGATCAACCAAAAGCCAGAGTCATTGACGTGAGACAGGATCAACGAACCCGCTCCTGTGGCTAACACAAGAAGTTCTCTGCTCACATCCGGCATTGACGCAGCAATAGGAGCGACAATACCAGCTGCCGTCATCATGGACACCGTAGCAGATCCTGTTGCCACACGAATAACCGCAGCAATCAGCCAGCTAAGCAAAATGGGTGAGATCGGAGAGTGTTTGGCTAAATCTGCAATATAATCGCCAACACCCGAATCAATGAGCACATTATTGAAGGCCCCGCCTGCTCCAATGACAAGCAGAATCGAAGCGATCGGTCCTAAGCAATCATTACTAAAGGAAAGCACCCTGTCACGGCTCATTCCTTGCATAAAACCAAGGCTGAAGAAAGAATACACCGTTGCAATCAGCAGCGCTGTAATTGGATCTCCAATGTACTTGAAAATCTGAAACCATAAACTGTCCTCTGGTAAAATAATGTCCGCCAGTGTGGCAAGAAGCATTAAAATCACCGGCACCAATATGGTAAACATCGTATTCGCAAAGCCGGGAAGCTGTCGATCTTCATTTCGTTCAGTAAATTGCTTTCTCAGCAACTCTGGAACTGGTTTATGTATCCGTTTGCCAATCCACTTTCCATAAAGCGGCCCAGCGATGATAGCTGTCGGCAAACCGACAATAATGGAAAAGAAAATGGTTTTCCCCACGTTGGCATGATAGATGCCGACGGCTGCCATAGCTGCTGGATGAGGAGGTACAAGCCCATGCACAACAGACAATCCCGCGATTAAAGAAATGCCAATTGTCACGAGCGAGATACCCGTTTCAATCGCAATCGTAAAGAGTAAAGGAATAAGAAGGACGAATCCGACTTGGAAAAAGACAGGTATCCCCACAATAAAGGCAACAAACATCATTGCCCAATGTACATTTTTCGTCCCAAACCGGCCGATTAATGTGTGAGCGATCCGCTCAGCTCCCCCTGATTCAGCCATCATTTTCCCAAGCATGGTTCCAAGCGCTAGAACAATGGCCAGCAATGATAACGTATTGCCTAATCCCGTTTTAATGGATTGAATGATTTCCTGCAAGTCCATCCCAGTGGCAAAGCCGACTAGCATAGAGGTAATAATTAAACTCACAAACGGATTCAACTTAGCGACTGTAATCAGAATGAGTAAAAGGACAATTGCCGCAATCACGATGAATAAAAGCATGCTCTCCCACCTTTTCCCTGATGTTTATCGATTTTGTTTTAATTGCAGCGCACTGATGACATCAAATTCATCCTTCAGTTTGTCATAGAGGCGCTCATATAAATAAAACATCTCTATGTAAGTTTCATTGTTCTCCATATTTGGTTCATGTCGGTCAGAGATCCGAATCCACTCTTGAACCTCTTCTATCTCTTCCATATAACCTAGACTATGAAGTGCGAGGACAGCCGCTCCCAGTGCCGAAGCCTCGTAGCTTTCTGGGACAAGCACTTCTCTTCCCATCGTATCCGCTAAAATCTGCCGCCACAGCGGAGATCGCGCAAATCCGCCCGATGCCCTGACATCCTTTGCTGAACCGGTTAAATCCCTTAAGGCAACACCGATCGAAAAAACACTCATAATGACGCCTTCTAGCACAGCTCTAATAAAATGCTCCCGCTTATGCTGAAGACTGATCCCAAAGAAAGTACCTCTCGCATTTGGATTCCAATAAGGCGCACGTTCACCTGTTAAAAATGGCAAAAACAGCAATCCCTCTGAGCCAGCTGGAACTTTTTCTGCAATATCAATCATCAGATCGTAAGGGTCCACCCCAAGGCGCTTTGCTACCTCGACCTCTGAAGATCCAAATTCATCCTTCAGCCACCTCAGCATAATCCCGCCATTATTCGTCGGTCCTCCAATCACCCAATGCTTATCTGTCAACGCATAGCAGAACGTTCTTGATTGTTCATCTGTGATTGGTTTGTCTACAACCGTACGAACTGCACCGCTTGTCCCAATCGTGACTGCGACCTCACCTTTTCCAATTGCGCCCACACCTAAATTCGCTAGAACCCCATCATTCGCACCAACAATAAATGGTGTATCTTCCGCAATGCCCATTCGCAGTGCGATCTCTGGCTGAAGTCCTCTCAATTGATGCGTCGTCGGAACAAGTTCAGACAATTGATTGGCTTTAATTCCAGCAATACGAAGCGCCTCTTCATCCCATTGAAGCGTTTCCAATCGGAACAGCCCTGTTGCTGAAGCAATTGAATAATCGACCACATACTGGCCAAAGAAATGATAAAGAATATATTCTTTGATGGAAATAAATTTCGCTGCTTTCTCGAAGACATCAGGTGACATTTCCTTGAACCAACGTATTTTTGAAAGCGGTGACATTGGATGGATCGGTGTGCCGGTTCTTTTATAAATTTGAAAGCCATCCATGTCCGTAATGATACGTTTCGCTTGTTCTGCACTTCTGTTATCTGCCCAAATGATACTGTTCGTTAACGCCTTGTCATCCTCATCCATTACAATCAAAGAATGCATCGCTGTACTAATGCCGACGCCTATGAGATGTTTTGGATCGAATGCTGCCTTCGTCAACGTACCTCTTACACTCGCAATGACGGCTTCTAATATATGTTCGGGATCCTGTTCAACCCATGCTGGCTGAGGCTGAATGAGATCATAAGGAACCGAATGCTTTGCTATCACTTTCCCCTGCGGTCCAAACAGAACCGCCTTTGTACTAGTTGTTCCAATATCCAAACCAATTACCGCTTGGTTTCCCTCCATCTGTATCACGCCCAATCATTGATTTGAAATCACATTTGTCATTTTGATCTGCCTGTTAAATCCCATTATAGGAATATTTTTTTCGACATTCAACGACCGAAAAGAAAATTTTTTTCACTTAAAAGCTCACAATCGTTACCACAACAGCATTTTTCACTTATAGAAAAATTTATTTTTGAAACCATTACACCCTTTTTTGTGAAATGGTTTCTCGCATTTGTTTTAAATTTGTTAATGTTTCCTGCTGTCTTAAGTGAGCAAGTGCAAAGTATAGTACGTCAATAACAGTAAGCTGAGCAAGCCTTGCAGACATCGCTTCTGTCCGAAAAGCCGTTTCTTGAGTCGATGTATACAATGTGACATCGGCAAGCTGGCTCAATGGAGAGCGCTGATAACTTGTAATACCGATCGTTTTAGCTCCTTTTTCCTTTGCTGTTTTCATCGCATCGAGTAAATCTTTATTACGGCCAGAATGAGATATACCGATCACTGTACTGTGCTGATCTAGGAGACTGGCAGACATTGCTTGAAAATGAGAATCTGTGTGAACAATACAATTGATGCCTGTCCTCATAAATTTATGAAAAGCATCTGTTGCAATGAGACCAGACCCACCACTCCCATAAAACTCTAAACGTTTTGTTTCATGAATGATTTGTACGGCTTTTTCTACATCCTCTGGATTCAACAATTGAAAGCTATCCTTTAATGCAGAAATATTTGTTTGGAAAACCTTTTGCATAAAAACGTCCATATCATCCTCAAGACTCATCTCTTCATCTACATAATCAGGCTTTGTTTGATCTATTTCCTGGGCAATAGTAATTTTCAAATCTTGAAAACCCTCAAATCCAAGTCTTTTACAAAGACGAAAAATAGTTGCCTCTGAACTCGCTGTCTTTTTGGCAAGCTCTACAATAGACAAATGAATCACATCACTCGGTTCACTCGTGATATGTTCTGCAATTCCTTTCAGCTTTGGCGGCAATCCTCTGCTTGCTGCTCGTATTCTTTCAATACTACTTACACTGACAGAACCCAATTGACATCACTCCTCCCTTATTCATGTGAGCGCATACATTTCCTCATGTTCCCATCTTATAAAAAAGAAGCCTGTTTGCACAGGCTTTTTAGGAATTCATCACCTTGATCAATAAATCAAAAAAGGCTTCCGCATCTACATCCGTACATACTTGGACATTGCGTTCTTTTTCCCATTGATGCTGAAAATCACAGATCATCTGACCATCACAAAACTCACTCTTCGTCTCCACTTCTACATGAAAAGCCTGTGTGCTCACAAGCTGCTTGTCAATGGCAAGACTTACAGCAAGCGGGTCATGCATGGCACACGCCCACACACCATTCCGCTCAAAATAGCGCTGGCGGTAAATGCTTGTACTTTGTTTGATATAAGCTGCCAACTTTTCATTTTGAATGGCATCGATTCTCTCATCTGTTAACAAGACCTGTCTCGTGACGTCCAATCCAACTTGAACCAATGAAGGGAAGCCCGCTTCCAGCACCACTTTCGCTGCTTCTGGGTCTGCATATGTATTAAATTCCGCAACCGGGGTGACGTTCCCCTGTCCCTTCACGACACCACCCATAAAAATGACTTCTTTCACGTGATGAATCAAATCAGGGCATTTTTTCACCGCAAGGGCTAAATTCGTTAAAGGTCCTGTCAACACAAGCGTGACCTGCTTCGAATACTGCATCACTTGTTCAATGATAAAATCAGGCGCAAAACCAGCATCTGCTTTTTTCTTTGGCTGGACATCCTTTAAAGCACCGCCAATTCCATCCTCTCCGTGTACCCGATGTTCATAATGAGGTGCTCTTAAAAGAGGGGTTGCTGAACCTTTGATGACAGGAATGTTATCTGCCTCAACCAGCTCAAGCACTTTACACGTATTCAATGTAGCTGCATCAACAGACACATTCCCGCATACAGTTGTAATCCCCAAAATATCGAACTGCTGACTTTTCACCGCCAGCAAAATCCCAATCGCATCATCAATTCCAGTATCTACGTCCAAGATCAATTTCTTATTATTTGGCATGGGTGAAATCTCTCCCTTATTTTAAAGTGTCGTTAGGGGAATGATAGCATATACCTTTTTTCAACGATTTGGAGATCATCAGAAGTTGAACACTTGTAATCACTCTTTTTCTCCAATGTCTTTGAGATACTGTTCACGTTCTTTTTCAGAAAGACTATTTAGAAAATCTTCTTTTACTTGAGGATCAAAGTCATCCCAGTTTTCAAAGCGGTCTGATAAGTCAGGATCATAGCTCATTGAACCTATTTTTTTAGCTCTATATTGTAAAGAAGCTGAAAATCCGTACTTTTCCGGTTCATCATTTACATATCCATCAATCATAATATCTCCCATAGGGTTGATAGTCACACCTTTTTCAAACGTGATGGTTTTAATAAAGTGATGAATGTCTCTTTTATGTAAATGCTCTTCAATCTTAGGTTTCATCTTCTCTGCAAACTCTTCTGCTTTTTCTTGATCGCTTTTTTCTCTTTCTTCCACTATATTTCTTCCTCCCGCATCGTTTGATTCTTTTTTCTTATCAAATTGTAAAATAAGTAAAATCACTGAGATGGCTATGACGAGAACTAGAACACATATAATTTTAATTATATTTTTCATTTATACAATATCCACCTTTTTATGATATAACACAGCTTTTTTGTATAACAAGCGATGTATTTACAATAGCTATTTATACCACTCTATAATATAATTATTAAAGATAAATATAACAGGAGTGTTAATATTGACCAATAAGCCAGCTATATTTAAGCTTACTGACGAAGACTATAAGGAAATATCATCAAAATCCTATGCTATTAATAACTTTAAGGATTTTAAAGAGATTGAAATTAGCAACGGTAGAAAAATGTACGTCGTTAACTATAAAGAAACAAAAAAAGGTCTAAATGCACTAACCCTTGTCTCGAGAGAAGATTATCGTATTTCAAACAAAGGCAAAGACCTCACCAAAATCAAAAACGCAGTCATCGCTTACCGTGGTTCTGAACCGATTGGCGCAGGGCAATATAAAGATACCATTAAAAAACATGGAAAAAAAGAGTCAGATGATCTTCTTTCTACCATTTTGACGAAGCTGCCTCCTTTTAGTCGATCGAAGGCTTCACAGGAAGTGACGACTAAGATGACAACAGGCACAACCACCTATACAAATGAAATTGTTCAAGATTGGATGGTGTCGGATACAAAATATCTGATTCAAAATATTCCATTTGAGCATGGGGCAGAGAATCAAATGGTTCAAGCAGACCGATATGCGAAAGAAATACATAAGAAAATGCCGAATGCCAAAATGTATGTAACAGGTCATTCACTCGGCGGGTCAAATGCTTCCTATGTTCTTGTCAAAAATGACTTTATTCAAGGCGGGGTCACATTTGAAAATCCAAATATTTATCCAAATCTATCGGATGGTCTACAGGCTAAAGCATTAAAAGGCGATTACCGCAATCGATTAACAGAATATATCAATCTCAATGACGGGCTTTCTCTTTTAAATCGGCATACGACAGAAATCGGTCGAGTGAAAGTGATGTATGATGCCGCTCTCCCTGAAGGCGTCGATTACTCCGAGGACTCCTCAAAAGCCGTCCAATTCATGAAAAACCTCCTCAATCGGGCAATGAGTGTGAATCCTTCACTGGATGCTAATTTATTCCTTGAAGCCCTCGCTGGCAGCCATGGCTTAGATCGTTATACCTTTTCGCCAAATGGCTCCGTTCAAACCATTGATGATATGCTGCGAAAAAATCCATCTCTCACCACTGCTATGTTACATCAATTAAGTCAATCAAATGTTGATCCGCATAGTGTAGTGGCGATTTTAATTAAGTCCCACGTTCTCATGAACACAGGACGTAAATTCTCGACATATGCCGATCACCATATGCAGCAAATCATTCGCAAAATCGAAAAACTCGATGACAAAGTGGATCAATCTGTTGAACGGGTACGTTCAAGATACAAACAGATCGTGGGCTTTGGTTCATATGACCAGCTGACAGCTTCAGATGTAGATGCCGTGATTCGCCACTTAAAAACAGAGGGTCTTGAAAATGAGTTCTATTCGGTCAAGAAGTATGATACAGCGATTGATAGCGCTATGAATATGAAAAGGTGGATCGACTCAATATCAGATGATATGAGCGCACTCGGAAAACAATACCACGATGCAGATACAGCCCTGGCGAAGAATATGGGTATTTCTTAAGGAGTACGACAAATGGAATTTTCAAAGAAACAACCAACAGATGCAGATCGTTTTTTGCAAAGAATGACAGATACGCATACAGCAACCTCGATCTTCTCTCAAACAAACTTTCACACAGAAGAGATGACACCAGCAGAGCTGGCTGCTTTGAAAGCAAAAATCAAAGAAGAACAGAAAACAGCGCTAGCACGAGCCATTCGGCATCAGCTTCAAAATGAATTTGCCGAAGACCGTCAAGAAGCGGAAAAAATTTTAGGTCTAATTGATGAACTTCAGATCAAAGTGTATAAACATCAAAATCGCATCCAAACGCATATGTCAGGTCAAGCAATTGACGCCTTAACAGAGAAAATCGAGCAAAGACTCACATTTGTCGAACTGAAAGAAGATGTTCAAGCCGTCATCGACTCAATTGACATCTAAAACGAACCTTCCATCCGATGAATCTTTTGCCCGCTTCACTCGTATATACTAAAAGAGTGATTTTTGAAAGGAGATCTGTTTGTGGGATATATATTGTTGTTTTCGGTTGTGATCGGTCTTGTCCTGACCCTTTTGCTCACACCGCTCAGGTTGATCGTTAGAAAGAAAGGCACGGAACAGCAGGTGCCGCTTATGTGGATTGCAGGCCTTGCTTTGCTGTTCATGATCGGTATTTTTGTCTTCTACTACATGACCAATTTAGATCGTAATCCTTCATCCCTCTGGCTGATTGGACTTGTTGTGACAGCAGCAGGCGCCTTTTTATCAGTGGGATTGGAGCGTAAGGTAAAAGGTGTTTTGTTTCTTATTCTATTGCTGCTCGGCGTTTACATGGCGACAGCTTCTCTCTTCAATGCGAATGAGAAATTCGCTGTCTCCAAAATGGAGCAAAAAGTAGAAATCAAAGCATTTGAAGAAACAGAAACACCTGCTAGTGTACCGCCTCAATTTGCCCGTAATAAAATGAAGAAATCGTTCGGACAGGTTCCAAACACAAGCTACTACGAGCTTGGTAGCTTGCAAATTCAGAAGGTCAATGGTGAGTATGTATACATTGCCCCAGTGGAATTCTCGGACTTCTTTAAATGGATTCGTGCAGGCAGCACACCAGGTTATTTTACATTAAGTGCGACCGACTCATCTGCTAATCCAAAGTTCGTGAAGACTGAGATGGTTTATACGCCTTCCTCCTATTTCAACAAAGAAATTGAGCGGCATATTCGTCTCCAGTATCCAGATTTGATTTTCTACGGCGACACCCAGCTGGAAATCAATGATGACGGCAAGCCTTATTACATTCAAACATATGGTGATTTTATCTCTGCCCGAAACGGCTTTAAAGCTTCCGGCGTGGTCGTGGTTGATGCCAAAACAGGTGCAACGAAGAAATATACTCTAGATCAAGTGCCAGCCTTTATTGATGGCGCTGTTTCTCCAGAAGCGGTCAGTCTGCAAAACAGCTATTTCGGAAACTATATTCACGGGTTCTGGAACAGTATGTTTGGAAAGTCAGATGTAAAGCTGCCTTCAGATGAAGGAACGGAAGCCAATGTGAGTCCGGTGTTTGATTCAAAAGGAGATATGTATTACTTCACAGATTTCACAAGTCCGAAAGAAGGCGTTGATTCCATGCTCGGATATGCCCTGACAAATGCCCGGACAGGAAAAGCTACTTATTATACCGGAAATCTTGAAGAATCCTACATGGATTCTCAGGGCGCTCTGCAAATTATTGAGAAGCGATTCATTGAGAAGAAATGGAAAGGGCGCATGCCGATTCTCTATAATTTCTATGGGGAAGCCAGCTGGCTCACACCTGTTCTCGATTCAAATGGATTCCTGCAAAACTACTTTATTGTTTCTGCAGCCAATCCTGAAATCGCTGCGTATGCTTCAACACCAAACGAAGCACTGAGAGCCTATAAAACAGCTCTTCAAAAGGGCGGCGGCACCGTCAACAGTTCATCTAAGCAAGAAAAGAAAGAGGCGGAAGGGAAAGTGAAACGCGTCTATAAAGAAAAGACCGGTGATTATACAACTGTCACCTTCTTGCTTGGCGATGGGAAAAACTACACCATGTCATCTGAAAAAGAGCCCCTTGTCATTTATTTAAAAGAAGGGGATCAGGTCACGATCAAATATACAGATACAGGTGAAATCTTCCTCCCAGTCGATGAAATCAAAATAAAAGGGTTATAAAAAAGACGCTTCTCCTACTCCGGAGAAGCGTCTTTTCTCTCTTTCCTTAACAAATCCACGAGCAATTCCTTATTTTTATTCCCGCCTGTCATCGGGGATTCGACATAGGAGAATTTCCGTTTAAAGTCCATTCCTCTCACAGAGATGACAGCCAATTCCCCGCCAATGCTGCCTCGCTGGAGGACATATTTAGATAAAACAGAAAGCCCCATTCCATGGATTACAGCTTCTTTTATCGCTTGATTGCTGCTAAATGTCACAAAGGTTCGTGCCTTCAGTCCATTTGACTTCAGGACGTGCTGTAAGTATTCTCCGGTGCCTGATCCTTCTTCTCTCGTCACCCATGTTTCGTTTTGCAATTGATCAATCGTGACATCCTTTTTCTTAGCAAAAGGATGATCTAACGGCGCCACAATATAAAGCTCGTCCTCTAAAAAAGTTTCTACAGAAAGCTCTTTGTCATTGGTCTGTCCTTCAATCAAACCGATGTCGACATGGAATAAGCGGACATGCCCTGCGATCGCCTCTGTATTATCAATCACCACCTCAATATCCACATGCGGATAGAGCTGGTGAAATTCCGCCAAGATTTGCGGCAGCACGTACTCACCAATAGTAAAACTCGCCCCGATGGTCAGCTTTCCCCTTGCCAGATGATGATGCTCATAAATATCCTGCTTCGCCTGTTCATATAGGCGAATGATTTGTTTTGATCGATGGTACAACATATCCCCTGTTGGTGTAACGGTTAATTGCTTTGGCGAACGATTCAGCAGAACTGTCTGGAATTCCTGCTCTAAGTTCTTAATATGAAGACTAACACTCGGTTGAGAAATCCGTAACTTCTGAGCTGCCTTTGTAAAGTTTTTCTCCTCCACCACTGTCACAAATGTCTTCAGTGCATCGTAATACATCAGTCCCTCTCCTATCAGAAATCTTAATCCAACACCTTACATATATACATCTTACTAATTCCTTTCCAGCGCGTAAAGAACCGTCTAAACGAAAACAATTTAATAAAAATATTTACTAATTTTTTTAAAGACTCTATACTAAGAGGAGATATTTTCTATAGGAGGTGCTGATTTGGCAGCTAAAATAAAGGACATTGCAGAAAAAGCAGGCTTATCCATTGCGACTGTTTCGCGCGTACTGAACCAAGACCCCAACCTATCTGTCACCAATCAAACACGCGAAAAAGTATATGCCGCCGCAGAAGCTTTGTCCTATCAAAAGAAGACATTCAAACATTCATTAAAAAAAATTGCCTTTCTCTATTGGATGACCGAAAAGGAAGAGCTTGAAGATATTTATTTTAAATCCATTCGTCTAGGCATTGAAGAACTGACCAATACTCGAAGCTTAAATGTTACCGCTTACAATCCATCTGATGGCCTTCATTCCATAGATCCTTCTACAGAAGGAATCATCGCCATCGGCCGATTTAAAACGTCAGAGCTTGACCAATTATATGCGATCACCCAGCATATCGTCTTTATTGATACAACACCAGATGAAGACCGTTTTGATTCGGTAAAGCCGAACCTGAAACGAATTGTTCAAAAGATCATCGATTCTTTTATCGAAAAAGAGCACACATCCATTGGGTTCATTGGCGGCACAGACCTTGATCTGAATACAAATGTGCATATTCCTGATATTCGTGAAACGACCTTCCGTGAATACATGATGACTCAAAATTTGCTTGATGAACGATTGGTCTATATCGGCCGCCACTTCTCAGTCGATGAAGGTTATTCGCTGATGATGACGGCGATCGGCGAGCTTGGTGATGATCTACCCACCGCTTTTTGCGTCGCTAGTGACCCTCTTGCCATCGGCTGCTTACAAGCATTAAATGAGCGCGGCTTTTCTTTGCCGAATCGCGTCAGTGTCTTTAGTATCAACGATATTCATGTGTCTCAATATGTGTCACCACCGCTCACTACGTATCATATCCATACATCATTACTTTGTGAGACGGCGATCGATTTACTTTTAGAAAGACTTGTGGACGGCAGAACATTACCCAAAACTGTGCTAATTGCCTCTGAGCCTGTTTTTCGGAAAAGCACCATATAAACAAATGGAAGCACCTCCCAATGCAGAGGGCTTCTTTTCTCTCTACACGAGTAAAAAATTTTACTTAATAAATTTAATAAAATATGTTTACTTTTTTTACTTAAGTTGATATTCTCACATTAAGAAAGCGTTTTCTTATCATCTGTGAAAAAAGAACGAGAGGGGATTACCAATGAAAAAGGGAAAATGGGCGACATTATCAGCAGTCGTTGGTACTGCTGTACTTCTGCTTTCAGCATGCGGGCCGGGAGATGACAATTCAAGCGGGTCCCAGCCAGCATCTACAGGTACAAAGACCTTGCTAGTCTGGGAGGATGTCAAAAAGTCTGATGGGATTCAAGACGCTGTTAAAGAATTCGAAAAAGAAAATAATGTGAAAATCAAAGTGGTCGAAAAAGCGTATGCTGACCAAATCGAAGCTCTCCGTCTTGATGGAGCAGCCGGGACAGGTCCAGACGTCATTACGATGCCTCACGATCAAATTGGATCAGCCGTCACTGAGGGACTGTTACAGGAAATCAAGCCTGATCAAAAAGTGATCAATTCCTTCACAGACGAATCCATTCAATCACAAACGGTAAACGGCAAGCTGTATGGACTTCCTAAATCCGTTGAAACAACCGTGCTTTTCTATAACAAAGACCTTGTCAAAAAGGCACCAACTACACTTGATGGCTGGTATGACCTTTCGAAAAAGCTGACAAAAGGCGGGAAATACGGTTTTGTTGCGAAATGGGATGAAATTTACTATGCACAAAGTGTGTTAGGCGGATCAGGGGGCTATATTTTCAAACAGAAAAGCGATGGCTCCTATGATGTGAAGGATATTGGCCTGAACAACGATGGCGCGATTGAAGGCGGAAAGTACATCGAGACATTCTTTAGTGAAGGACTTTTCCCGAAAGGTATCATTGGTGAACAAGGAATCAATGTCCTCAACTCCTTATTCACAGAGAAAAAGGCGGCAGCTGTGATTTCTGGTCCGTGGTCATTTGGTCCATACAAAGAAGCTGGTATTGACTATGGCGTAACCGAACTGCCAACACTCCCTAATGGAAAGCATATGAGCTCATTCTTAGGTGTAAAGAGCTACAACGTCTCCTCTTATTCTAAAAATAAAGATCTTGCTGAGAAATTTGTTGAGTTTATTACGAATGAAAAAAATTCGAAGAAGCGATTTGAAGTAACAGAGGAAATTCCACCAGTGAAAAAGCTGATGAAAGATCCAGTCATTACTGAAAATGCCAATGCGGATGCTGTTTCAAAACAAACGAAATATGCCACGCTGACACCGAACAACCCTGAAATGGCAGAGGTGTGGAAGCCGATTGATAGCGCATTAGGTCTTATTGCGACAGGCCGAACAGATGTGAAAAAGGCATTTGATGATGCGGTCAATCAAATTGACTCTCAAATTAAAGCAAATCACTCCAAATAATCATCAAACGCGGGTAGCCTTTAAGTCTAACAAGCTGCCCGTATTTGATCTAATTTCATATGAAGTAGGTGTTAGACGTGACGGGTAACCTTGAACTAGACCGCACACACATAGTGGAATCAAAGACACACCGGAGACGGGCGCTAATGTTCTCCCTTATACCCGGGATGGGGCAGATTTACAACAAGCAGTACGGCAAAGGGGCACTTTTTTTCCTATTTGGCGTCTCTTTTATCATCGTATTTTATGATTTATTTAATATTGGTTTCTGGGGGCTGTTCACACTTGGTACGATGCTGCCTCGTGACAATTCTGTTTTCCTTTTGGCAAAGGGGATTATTGCGCTGTTAACAGCTGGTTTTGGTATCGGCTTTTACGTACTCATGATACGTGATGCATTTATGAACGGAAAAAAGCGTGATCAAGGGATTCCGCTCCATTCCATCCGTGCACAATATCATCAGCTCATCGACCAAGGCTTTCCATACTTAATGAGCACTCCTGCTTTCTTTTTACTTCTATTCTCTGTTGTTTTTCCTATTATGTTTAGCTTTGCACTTGCCTTTACGAACTACGATTTATACCATTCGCCTCCTGCCAATCTGATCGATTGGGTGGGGATTAAGAACTTTCAAAATATCTTTTCTATTGATATTTGGAGAGATACCTTCATTGATGTACTTGGCTGGACCGTCGTATGGACGTTGGCTGCTTCGACCCTTCAATGTGCTATCGGCATCTTTCTTGCGGTTCTACTCAACCAAAAGGATTTAAAAGGAAAACGATTTTTTAGAACCATATTGATTCTTCCATGGGCTGTTCCGGGTTTTGTGACCATTTTGGTGTTTGCTGGACTATTCAATGATACATTTGGGGCCATTAACAACACACTTTTTGCTTCAATTGGAATTGACCCAAAACCATGGCTGACAGATCCATTTTGGAGCAAAATTGCACTCATTGCGATGCAGACTTGGCTCGGATTTCCTTTTGTTTTTATTATGACAACCGGTGTTTTGCAGGCGATTCCGGAGGATTTATACGAAGCAGCGACCATTGATGGGGCTAATTTCTTTCAGAAGTTCCGGTCTATCACGTTACCGCTTGTCCTCTATTCCATTGCACCTATACTTATCACGCAATATACGTTTAACTTTAACAACTTTAATATCATCTACTTATTTAATGGCGGAGGGCCGCCTGTTGCTGGGTCAACTGCTGGGGGAACGGACATCTTGGTTTCTTGGATTTACAAACTCACGATGCAGTCTTCGCAATATGCACTTGCTGCCGCTGTTACGATCTTACTTTCGATCTTTGTCATTGCCATTGCACTTTGGCAGTTTAAGAGAACGAATTCATTCAAAGAGGAGGACATGATGTGATATGGGATCAAAACAAAACAAGCTCATTCGCCTGAGCATCACTTATTTTATCCTTTTCATTGCCTCCATCTGTATTTTATATCCATTGCTTTGGACGATCGGTGCTTCCTTTAACCCTGGCAACAGCCTCATGAGTACCAGCATGTTTCCGAAAAATCCAACGTTCAGCCATTTCACCGAGCTGTTCTTCGGTCAAGGGGCACTTTATGCAAAATGGTATTGGAACTCTATGAAAATCAGTATTGCCACAATGATATTAACGCTGATTCTTGTCAGCTTCACAGGCTATGCCTTTTCTAGATTTCGTTTCAAAGGGCGGAAAAATGGGCTCATGCTCTTTTTGCTGCTACAAATGATTCCTCAATTTTCAGCGCTGATTGCGATTTTTGTTTTAGCTCAAATGCTCGGATTGATTAACAGCCACCTTGCTTTGATTTTGATTTATGCAGGCGGACAAATTCCGATGAATACGTATTTAATGAAAGGCTATCTTGATGCGATTCCGAAAGATCTCGATGAATCAGCCAGAATGGATGGCGCAGGGCATTTCCGGATTTTCATCCAAATTATTATGCCGCTCGCTAAGCCCATCTTAGCTGTTGTCGCGATCAACTCATTTACAGGACCACTGGGTGATTTCATCATCTCCAGTGTCATTGTCCGCTCACCCGAAATGTATACGCTCCCGATTGGTCTGTACAATCTTGTGTCAGACAAAATGGGTGCCAGCTACACGACCTTTGCAGCCGGGGCTTTACTCATTGCGATTCCAGTCGCTTTACTGTTCCTTGTTTTACAAAAACAATTTGTGTCCGGTCTCACACAAGGCGGGACAAAAGGATAAGGGGAGATTTGATGAAAAAATGGTTGCTTGTCACTGTTGCCTTTTTCTTTCTGATAGGGTTAGGTGTTTTGCCTGAAGCAAAGGCAGATACGATTTCTGTTCAGCCGATCAATGGACTGAAAGGTGATTTCATCAAAGGAGCCGATATCTCTATGCTTGCAGAAGTAGAGAAAAGCGGCGGCAAATACTACAACCAGAACGGACAGCAGGTTGATCCGCTCAAGCTATTAAAGGATAAAGGCGTTAACTATGTGCGCATCAGACTGTGGAACCATCCATATGACAATCAAGGCCGCGCCTATAACGGCGGGACAAATGACCTCAATACAGCCATCGCTTTATCGAAACGTGCAAAAGCACAAAACATGAAAGTGCTGCTTGATTTTCACTATAGTGATTTCTGGACGGATCCTGGTAAACAATTCAAACCGAAAGCGTGGGCGTCCCTCTCACAAAGCGACTTAGAAAAAGCGGTCGGTACTTACACAAGTGATGTACTCAAAGCAATGAGAGCACAAAATGCTTTGCCGAATATGGTTCAGGTCGGGAATGAATTGAACTCAGGTATGCTGTGGCCAAACGGCAAAAGCTGGGGGGAAGGCGGAGGTGAATTTGACCGGCTTGCCGCTTTGCTAAAGGCTGGCACAAATGCCGTACGCTCTGTCGATTCAAATATCAAAATTATGCTTCACCTTGCACATGGAGGGGACAATGGTGCCTCCCGCTGGTGGTTTGATGAAATCACAAAACGAGGCGTCTCATTCGATACGATCGGTTTATCTTATTACCCGTATTGGGACGGCGGCTTTAGCGGTCTGACCTCCAATATGAATGACATTAGCAACCGCTATAACAAGGACGTCATCGTGGTAGAAACTGCTTACGGCTTTACGACAGCAAATGGTGACAACTTAGAAAACTCATTTAATCAAGACTCCGTCAATACAGCCGGTTATCCAGCATCACCACAAGGCCAGGCTTCTTTTATACGAGATCTTTCCGAAAAAATTTCACAAGTAAACAACAACCGCGGGAAGGGGTTCTTTTATTGGGAGCCGCTTTGGATTCCAGCGAAAGGCGCTCCATGGTCTAGCCAATATGGACTCGCTTATATTCAAACAACCGGTACTGTCGGAAATGCTTGGGAAAATCAAGCGATGTTTGATTTCAACGGAAAAGCACTGCCTTCTCTTGATGTATTTAAACAAATGACACCGTAATATTAAGGATAGGACGTGACAAAATGGGAAAGCGTTACCCACTCGTTCACCCAAATGTAAAAGGCTTTTTACATGGTGGCGATTATAATCCAGATCAATGGCTTCATATGCCAGAGATCATAGACGAAGATTTTCGATTAATGAAACTTGCACACTGTCAAACATTCTCCATCAACATTTTCGCATGGAGTAAGCTAGAACCAAAAGAAGGGCAGTATGACTTTGCCTGGCTGGATGACATTATGGACCGCTTGGCAGCGCAGGGGGCACACGCCATTCTCGCAACGCCAAGCGGGGCAAGACCTGCTTGGCTGTCACAAACATATCCAGAGGTATTACGGGTCGAGGCCAACCGTCAGCGCAATTTACATGGACTGCGCCATAATCATTGCTTCACCTCACCCGTTTATCGAGAAAAAACGAATACACTCAACCGGATGCTTGCGGAACGCTACAAGGATCACCCAGCACTGATCATGTGGCACATTTCGAATGAGTACGGCGGCGAATGTCATTGTGATCTTTGCCAGGAAGCATTTCGAGACTATTTGAAAGATAAATACAATCATGATCTTGAGGCTTTGAATCAAGCATGGTGGACAGGATTTTGGAGCCACACGTATAGTGATTGGTCACAAATCGAGTCACCTGCACCGCACGGGGAGCACATGATTCACGGGATGAATCTAGATTGGAAGCGCTTTGTTACAGCACAAACGATCAATTTTTATCAAAATGAAATTGAGCCGCTTCGGGAATTGACGCCTCATATCCCAGTAACCACAAACTTTATGGGCGATTATCCGCATATGCGTCCATTCCTTGGGCTAGATTATCATCAATTTGCAAAAGAGGTCGACGTGATTTCATGGGATAGCTACCCTGCTTGGCACAGCGGCAGAGAAACAACTGCCGAATTAGCATCAAACGTCGCCTTTGTGCATGATTTGTATCGCTCATTAAAAGACGGAAAGCCGTTTCTCGTCATGGAGAGTACACCGAGCCTTGTAAACTGGCATGAAGTGAACAAGGTTAAACATAAAGGAATGGCACACCTTTCTGCCATGCAGGCCATTGCCCACGGATCAGACTCTGTTCTTTATTTCCAGTGGCGGCAAGGTCGAGGTGCCTCTGAGAAATTCCACGGCGCTGTTGTCGATCATTCTGGCCATGAACATACGCGCGTGTTTCAAGAGGTGGCTGATCTAGGGAAACAACTCGAGCAGCTTCAGCCAATTGCGGGCACATCTGTACAGCCTGAGGTCGCCATTATATACGATTGGGAAAACCACTGGGCGATTGATGATGCGCAAGGCTTAAATAATACAAACAAACGATATGTAGAAGCATGTCAAACTCATTATCGAAGCTTCTGGAAAAAGGGCATCCCTGTAGATATAGTCAGCATGGAAAAGGATTTTTCCTCCTACCGGGTGCTCGTTGGGCCAATGCTCTATATGATCAAACCAGGCGTTGCGGAAAGGATAGAAGCGTTTGTTCAAGAAGGCGGTATTTTTATTGCGACGTACTGGAGCGGCATGGTCGATGAAAATGACCTCTGTTTCCTCGGCGGTTTCCCTGGTCCTCTCCGCGATGTACTTGGCATTTGGGCAGAGGAAATCAACACATTGATGCCAGATGAACATGTGTTAATGACCACAGGAAATGGACGCACCTATCATGTCGGACAATATTGCGAATCCATCCATCCTGAAACAGCCTCTGTGTTAGGACATTTTGAGAATGGCTGCTACGAAGGACAGCCCGCCCTGACTGTCCGTTCTTTAGAAAAAGGGAAGGCATACTATATAGCCTCAGAAAATGAGCAGGCTTTTTATGATGATTTTTACGAAGATCTCATCACAGGCATCGGCTTACAACCTGTTCTATCTACTGCGATTCCAGATGGAGTCAGTGTACAAAAACGAACAGACGGAACACAGGATTATGTGTTTCTGATGAATTTTACAGAAGAGCAGCAGCTCCTCTCACTTAATTCAACGGAAAACTATGAAAATGTGCTGACTGGACAGCATGTGCCTGAGCAGCTTCAGCTTGAACCTTACGAATACATCATCTTGAAAAAATAGTTTAAAGAAGCGTCCATTTGATTGGGCGCTTTTTCATTTAAATAAGTCTAAATACCTATATAAATTTATCTATTATATTTTATCTAATTTTTTTAACATGTTTGATCCCACGCCACGTTTGGTGTTGGCATCCTTTTTTACCATTGTATAGGTATGAAAGCGGTTGCTTCATGCTCATATATTTGATACCCTTTTTTTTCAATGCACTTGTAAGAATGCATTGTATATAAAAAGAATAGACAAATGTAAACGGTTTATTGTAGGGGGAGGGGCTTATGTTAACGTTTATTGGATTGTTGATTATTTTAACGATTGTTGTATTGCTGATTTGGGGGAAGGCAAGTCCAATTGTCGCCATGGTCATGGTGCCTTTAATAGGTGCGCTGATTGCGGGATTTGGGATCAATGACATTCAAACCTTCTTTGAGGAAGGGATTATCAAAGTATTGCCGGTGGCGACCATGTTTATCTTCGCCATTTTATTTTTTGGCATTTTGCAAGATACAGGGTTCTTTGAACCTGTAATCAAAGCATTAATTAAGCTGACAAAAGGAAATGTTGTCACTGTTGCAATGGGAACAGCCTTAATTGGGGTCATTGCACACTTAGACGGAGCAGGGGCTACGACCTTTTTATTAACTGTACCTGCACTGCTTCCGCTTTATAAAAAATTACATATGAGTCCTTACTTACTGCTGTTGTTAATCGGGACAAGTGCCGGATTAACCAATATGATTCCGTGGGCCGGGCCAACTGGACGGGCAGCGAGCGTCCTCAATATGGACCCATCTGAACTGTGGGTTCCGCTCATTCCCATTCAGCTCATTGGCGTTGTACTCGTGTTAGGAATGGCATTTATTTTAGGAAAAAGGGAAGAAAAACGAATTCGGGTGAAAATTGCTGCTAACGAGATAGCTGCGGTGCAACTTGAAGGCGCAGATTGGGATCGCGCCATTCAGTCGATCAGCGAAACTGGAGACGCCTCTTTAAAGCGTTATCATCTCATCTGGGTCAACCTCATCCTATTTGTGTCTGTTGTCGTGCTTCTCGTGTTGAACGTGATGCCTGCTAGCTATATGTTTATGATTGGCCTGTCACTGGCACTGTTGATTAACTTTCCGAATGTGAATGTGCAGATGGAAAGGATCAAGGCACACGCACCTAGTGCACTGATGATGGCGGCTGTCATTTTCTCCGCAGGTTCATTTTTAGGGATTCTTGAAGGCACAGGGATGCTCAAAGCCATTGCGGTTGACAGTATTCACATTTTGCCAGCCTTCTTGCTGCCATTTTTACATATCATTGTTGGGATGCTTGGGGTGCCGCTTGATATGCTGACTAGTACAGATGCCTATTATTACGCCCTTCTGCCAATTGTTGAATCCATTACATCTGAAGTTGGCGTACCAGGCACTTCTGCGGCATATGCCATGATGATTGGAAACATCATCGGAACCTTTGTCAGCCCGCTTGCTCCCGCTGTTTGGCTCGCTGTAGGTCTTGCAGGGGTTGATATGGGGAAACACATCCGCTACTCCTTCTTTTGGATGTGGGGATTCAGCATTATCCTTCTGTTCATTGCCATGCTGATTGGCATCATTTAAAAAAGAAAGACATGCGCTGATGGGCGCATGTCTTTTCTTTGATTATGAAGGATATTCACTTGTGTGAATGTCTGTTTTCGGCTTTTTAATAAGTGACATCAAGCCAATCACAAATAATAGAACCATCGGTACGAATGCAAGGCCTACTGTTCCAATTAAAAGAGTCACAGCAGAAACCAAGAAGAGAATACCAGAAAGCACAGCACGGCGGTCTGTTTTCAAGAAAATCAAACCTACGATGGTTAACACAGCTGCAATCGCCGAAACGATCATGTACTGAATACCAAATGCATGAACTGAAGCCTCAAGTGTTTCAATCGGCAATGCGCTGCCTTCCTCTTGTAATACATCATTCATTTCCTCATAAAATGATGGATCCACGGAAAGCATTAAAGCACCAAAACCAACACCAATGACACTGAGGACAACACTGATAATCCCCATAATTTTTTCACCTTTACGTTTAATCATGTGTAAACCTCCTAAAAAGTTAAATTAACTGCCTGTTTTCACTTCTCGCTTTTGGAAAACAATCAAGGCAATGGCCAAGAAAATAGCCCAATAGATGACTAGGACTGTTAATGAGAATCCTAGAGACATACCTTCGATAAAAGTAGGTGTGTCTGCGAAATATTGTGCAGGATCATTGGCAAACAATAAGTATTTCGCCCAATCAAAGAAGAACATCAAAATACTTGTGATGGATGCTCCAACAATATAAGCTAACACACTGATTGCAATAGATATGGCCTCACTTCTAAATACCGTTGAAATGGCAAAAGAAAGTGTCCCTAATACAACAAACATAGCACAATGTGCCAAATAATAAGAGATCATATTTGCAAGCTGAGATCGTTCAATGACTTCTCCATTTTGATAGGACAAATACACATAATCATGACTGAGTCCAAAGAATATCGCACCAAGGATAAATGACAGGATAAATAGGACCGCAATCAAAAATAGAGAGTAAAGTTGAACAGTAAAGTATTTAGATAAGAGAATCTTCATTCTTGATGGTGGACGAATCAGTAATAATTTAATTGTACCATGCTTATATTCAGCCGAGACAATCGTGGCTGCAATGATAATCACAAATACACCAACCAACTGAAGCAAATCAGCATTGATCTTCACATAAGACCATGCATTTTTACCGAATTGATCCGCAGGAGGCAAATCATGTTTGATTCGGTACTCATTGATCGCTATTTCCTGTTCAAGGGTTCTCTTATAAAATGCTAAGTCATTTTCTTTCAATTCTTGTTTCTTCTCTTTATTCATCATTCTCAGTTCGGTTTTCCAATCACCTGAAGCTTGATCTTCGTCATTTGTTTTCACTGCAAAGATGAGCGTGGCAATCATACCTAAAACAAGAAGTCCAACCATAATCCAAGTACCAACACGATAACTAATTTTCATCCACTCGTTTTGAATGAGGCGAATCATACGTCTGCCTCCTTTTTACCTGTTAAGCTTAAGAACTTATCTTCTAGGGTTTGTTTTTCGATTTTGATTTCGTACAAATGAATAGACGCGCTGCTTAAATGACGGATTAATTCTGGCATTTTTTCTTCTTGCATAGAGAAGAATAAGTACTGCTCCTCTTCTCTTACAGTGATGCCTTCCTCGAATATACCAATGAGCTTCTGTACTTCTTCAAGCTCCCCAGCGGCTACCTTCATTCGATAATTGATCAAATCATCCTGCTTCGTCTCAGCACGCTGATCCTCAATCGCAATGAGCTTTCCTGTTTGGATAATCGCAAACCGGTCACACATCAATTCCATTTCTGACATGAGGTGACTTGAGACAATAACAGCCAGCCCTTCTTCCTTCGCAAGCCTTCTCAAGTAATCTCGTATCATACGAATTCCCTCAGGATCAAGTCCATTGGTCGGCTCATCCAAGATCAGCAGTTTCGGTCTGTGTATGAGTGCCTGTGCAATACCCAAACGCTGTTTCATTCCTAATGAAAACGTACGGACACGTTTATGTTTCACATGCTGTAAGCTGACAAGTTCTAGCAGCTCATCAATTCGTCCTTCATCCACTTTTCCATTCATTCTGGCAAAGTGAACAAGATTTTGTCTTGCTGTTAAGTGGTTATACATTTCTGGGTTTTCAATAATCGCACCGACATCTTGGATCGCATGCTGATATGAGGTTTGAATACTATGACCATTAATCAGAATATCACCAGATGTAATGGGAGAAAGACCGACCATCATGCGAATGGTTGTTGTTTTCCCTGCACCATTTGGTCCTAAGAAGCCAAAGACTTCGCCCGCTTGGACAGAAAAGCTCAAGTCTTGAACAATCTTTTTCCCGCGAATATGCCTAGATACATTATGCAGTTCTAAAACGTTCGTCACGTTACCTCTCCTTCTTTGTCTAAGTATCATCTATCATCTATTTCCTGATAAACACCATGATCCGTCAAAAATAGAAGAACACTTCCATATGGTACAGCAATGCCCAAAAGTTGTGAAGGGGATTTGCCGAAATTTAGCGAATCATCTGCCTTTTTTAAGGTAGGGTTAAGAAAACGGCAGATTTTTATGTGAAAAGAGGCTTGATTTTTTAAAAAAATGAACCTTTTTCAACAGGTATATATGTATGGAATTCTAATTAAGATTATTCCTTTCACCTATAAATAAAGAAAAGAGGCCTCTTACTGACAGCCCCTTTCATTTATTATATCTTTTTCACAAACTCTGATTTTAACTTCATTGCGCCGAAGCTAGGAATTTTACAATCAATATTATGATCGCCTTCAACTAAACGAATGCCTTTGACCTTCGTCCCTATTTTCAAAACGGATGAAGAACCTTTTACTTTTAAATCTTTTATGACAGAGACCGTGTCCCCATCACTTAACAGGTTCCCATTCGCATCTTTGACAACAAGCTGTTCCTCTGCCGCTTGCTCTTGTTCAAGTGACCATTCATGCGCACATTCAGGGCAAATCAGCAGGCTGCCGTCCTCGTAAGTATAAGGTGAACTGCACGAAGGACAATTCGGTAGATTAGACATTTTTGTTTCCTCCAACTTTCTACATGATTTATAACAATTTTACCACATTTCTATCGAAAGGAACGTGATAGAAAAGGAAACATTTTTCACTGTTTACTTATTTCTTCCAATTTTTATCACAGCCGCAATATTTCGAGCCGTTCTCTCAACATGAAGAGCCGCATCTCTCATCGCCTCTGAAAGGGTAGCGATACCTGGAACGATACTAAAAAGGGCATCAATACCATGATCGTGTACGATGGCACTGTCTTTAGAGAGTGTGCCAGCAATGCCAATCACAGGCAGGTTATACTGTTTTGCTGCTTTGGCTACACCAATTGGCGTTTTTCCATAAATGGTCTGCTGGTCAATTCGGCCTTCTCCCGTAATGACAAGGTCTGCCTCCTTGATGACGTCATCAAAATGAACTGCCTTCAGCACAATATCAATTCCTTTTTGCAAATCGGCCTGTAAAAAGCCTAATAAACTCGCACCAAGTCCTCCTGCCGCTCCTGTCCCTGCTGCATCTCCAAAGGATACATTCAACTGCTTTTCAGCTATTTGTGCAAAATGAGCTAGATTCTTGTCTAACACTTGAACCATTGCTTCATCTGCTCCCTTTTGAGGGCCGAATACAGCAGATGCTCCTCTCTCCCCCGTTAAAGGATTATCCACATCACAAGCCGCCTCAAGCCGAACAGATTGCAGTCTTGGGTCAAGTCCAGAGAGATCAATTGAAGCTAATTGATGAAGTGTGCCCCCGCCTGGAGTTAAGTCGTTTCCTGTTTGATCAAGGAAAGCCGCACCTAATCCCTGCATCATCCCAACGCCCCCATCATTTGTCGCACTCCCGCCAAGCCCAATCATCACATGCTTCGCTCCTTTATCCAGCGCCGCAAGTATTAATTCCCCAGTTCCTCTCGACGTCGTGAACAACGGGTTGCGCTTTTCTGGCGGAACAAGGTGTAACCCAGAGGCTGCGGCCATCTCTATGACAGCTGTCTGACCATCTCCTAGCATGCCAAAAAAGGCATCCACAGGTTCACCAAGCGGGCCCGTGACTACTTGACTGACAATATATCCGTCCGTCGCATCAACCAACGATTGAACAGTGCCCTCTCCTCCATCTGCCATTGGAAGTTTGATATACTCTGCGGCTGGCAAAATAGAACGAAATCCTCGTTCAATGGCACAGGCTGTCTCATAAGCAGATAAACTTTCTTTAAATGAATCTGGCGCGATCACAATTTTCATCCTAAAGCCCCTCGTTTCTTATCATGTCTCAGCTAAACAGCTGGAAAACGTCAAAAATAATGGTCATACAATGGTTAACGTCAAATCGATTAACGATTTAAAAGGCATGAGTTTCAACCGCTCGCTACAATGCCGAATGTCCTTTGTCTCATCAATAGTTACACAAATGCATTCATCACATTGTTGTTTTTAAATCAATATGGGTTGTTCGTTCAACATTTCATGAGCCAATTCACTAGTTAAAGCAGCTCTCCTGAAGATGTTTTCATTCAATGTATCATAGTGATATTGCACAATAAATGCAAAGTGTTCAAAAACCAGCTGTTGACAAAGGTACGTTGAAAAGTGTTTAATCAAATCAAAGGACCGACCGACAGTCTAGTTAAAAGAAAGGATGGCTTTATGAGAACTGTTAAACATCCTGAGGAACGTAAAAATGACATATTAAACGCTGCACAAGAGCTTTTTTCAACCAAAGGTTATCAGAAAACAACGATCATAGACATATTAAAAGCCGTTGGCATTGCAAAAGGCACTTTTTATTATTACTTCGCATCCAAAGAAGAAGTAATGGATGCCATTATTGACAGGATCATCAAAGAAGATATCGTCGTGGCAAAACGTATTGCGGCTGAGCCAGACCTTCCAGTCGTTGACAAACTATTTCGTATCATCATGGCGCAATCGCCTCAGCAAGGAAGTCATAAACAAGGTATGATCGATCAATTTCATCAACCTTCTAATGCAGAAATGCATCAAAAGAGCTTAATCAAAGCCATTAAAGAACTATCACCCGTTTTGGCAGATGTTATTCAGCAAGGTGTAGAGGAAGGGACATTCAAAACGAATTATCCGCAAGAGACAGTCGAATTCCTTCTTGCTTCTGCACAAGTCATATTTGATGAGGGCCTTTTTCAATGGACGGCCGAAGAAAGTATACAACGCGCTTTAGCTTTTATTGATATGCTTGAATCATCATTACATGCAGAAAAGGGAAGCTTCTCCTTTCTGCTCCGGCGCTTAACTGGAGAACTGGATGAAAATAATCAGTGATTGGTCACTTCAATACCAATCCTGCATACATTATAGACTGACGGTCGGTCTAAAGGAGAGTGATATTCATGAGTTTGTTATTCAAAAGAGATTCATCCCACTTTATCTACCTCGTTCTCGGACAGATTATTTCCGTTTTCGGGTCTTCCCTTATTCGTTTTGTTCTATCTTTACATGTGCTGGATATAACGCAACGAGTTGATTTATTTGCCTTACTTTTCGCTTTATCCAATATCCCATTCCTTCTTTCCCCATTAGCTGGTGCAGTCGCTGACCGATTTAACAGAAGGAACTTGATGATTTTATTTGACGTCCTCACTGGCATCATGATTCTGGCTTTTTATTTCTGGTTATTATCTGGAAATGATTCACTCTATATGATCGGAGCTGTCATGATACTGCTTGGTGTGATGAGTACGTTCTATGCACCTACTGTGATGTCCAGCATTCCACAGCTAGTGAAACAAGAGCAATTAGAACAAGCCAACGGCATCGTCAATGGCGTTCAGGCACTTTCAGGTGTTCTCGCACCTGTTATCGGTGGAGTTCTATACGGAATGATTGGAAGTCAATTCATCATAGGTATCAGTGCCATCGTATTTTTCCTATCAGCGTGCATGCTGTTACGGTTAAAAATTTCCTTCTCTCCTAGTCCGCTGACAGAGTCCATGGGCAAAGTGCTCATAAAAGATATGAAACAAGGATTTTCTTATATTGGCAGCCAGCCATTTTTAAAAAGAACCATGCTACTTGCTGCAATGTTAAATTTCATCCTTACACCATTTTTTATCGTGGGTGGTCCAATCATTTTAAGGGTCACAATGAAAACCAGTGACATCATGTATGGAATAGGAATGGGCTTGATTGAGTTCGCTGTCATCGCAGGGGCTCTGCTAGTTGGACTTGTAGCGAAGCATTGGCGCATTCCTACTTTATATCGCTGGCTGCTTGTCATCGCCATCATCTTGCTGCCTGTGGCGTTCTCAACATCCACTACAGCTCTACAATTTGGCACTTATCCAGCTTATTTTCTCTTTTTAGTAGGATGTCTTCCAATTGCTATGCTGCTTACAATGATCTCGATCGTTGTGATATCACATATTCAAAAGAAAACACCAAATCATCAATTAGGAAAAGTGATGGCCAACCTGACAATGGTTTCTCAATGTGCTGTTCCGCTTGGTCAAATGATGTATGGGTTCTTGTTTAATACGTTTTCAGCCAACATGTATGTGACTGTGCTGATCGTCAGTATTTTGATGTTTGCACTAGCCTACCTAACAAAAAATATGCTTCAGCATGAAGGAGAATCAGCCTCATGAGATGCGAGTTTATAAAGAAAGACTTAACCCGCCATCGTCTTATTTCAATTGGCTTAACTATTTGCATCATGATGACTTCGTTTCTCGCAGCAAGTGCAGCTCAAATGACAATACAGCTGAATGGTTCCATTTCTAACCTGCTCCATTCTGCCAAAGCGCCAGACTTTGTCCAAATGCATGACGGCACTCTAAATGAAAAAGATATTGATATATTTTCAAGCAAGCAGTCCATGGTAAAAGCACATCAAATCGTCCCAATGATTCAAATCGAACATGCGAACATCAGATTCGGACATGAGCCTGCCAAAACAGGTGTGATGGACCATTTATTTGTGAAACAAAACCGTGATTTCGATTTTCTTTTAAACGAACAAAACGAAAAGCTCACGGTCAATAAAGGTGAAGTCGCTGTCCCAATTTACTTTCAACAAAAGTATCACCTCAACATAGGTGAAACATTACTGATTGAGAAAGGGACTAATCAATTTTCCTTTCGCATCAAAGCATTCTTGCGAGATGCGCAAATGAATCCCAGTCTTGTCAGTTCAAAAAGATTCCTTCTTCATAATGACGATTGGAATACACTGAATCAAGTATTTCAAAAAAAGGAATACTTGATCGAGTTTTTGCTGCATGATGCCGCTCAGGCAGATGCTTTTCAAGCAATCTATCAATCAACACAGCTGCCACAACAAGGTCCATCTGTCACATTACCTTTGCTGCGTATGCTGAATGCATTAACAGATGGAATGGTGATTGCCATTCTCCTGCTTGTTTGCATACTGCTCATCAGTATAGCTCTCCTCTCTCTCCGTCTTGCTATGACAGCTTCCATAGAAGAGGATGAACGGGAAATTGGCATACTGAAGGTACTTGGAATTCCTTTAACAAAAATTAAGCAATTATACGTTGGAAAGTATGCTGTGCTTGCTTGTGCAGGATGTATAGCAGGCTATGTGTTAACACTTATATTTGGTGATATGTTTACAGCCAATATTCAACAATACATGGGGAATCAGCATTCTTTTGCCCATTGGTTGATTCCGCTTCTTGTTTCTATTGTGACGGCAATCATCGTTATCTCTTTCAGCTATGCTGTCCTAAGAAAGTTTGGTCAAATATCAGCCGCTCAAGCTATTCAAGGTGGTCTCACTTCATCGAATCATAAGAAACAAATACCTATGCACCTCAGGAAAAACAGATTCCTACCAGTCAATATTTGGCTTGGTTTAAAAGACTTGTTATCACGAATGAAGTTGTACACAACGATTACTTGTATTATCGCACTTTGTACATTTTTAATGCTGATACCAATTCAACTATGGCATACCTTACAATCACCGGATTTCATCACATACCTTGGCTCTGGTAAAAGTGACCTTCGAATTGATATACGGCAAGGAAATCATCTAAAGGATAATACAAACGAAATAGAATCAATGCTTCGTGAAGATCAGGGCATTCAAACATCAGCCATCTATGAAACTACATCTCTTCAGGCAAAATCAAAGGAGAACACATTAGAAACGCTCTATTTAGAAACAGGTGAACTCTCAGCCTTTCCCCTCACCTATTTACAAGGAAGGCAACCTTTAAAGAATGAAGAAATTGCCTTATCTGTGTTAAATGCAGATTCACTTCAGAAAAAGGTAGGAGAAAAAATGACTCTCGTAACTAATGGACTTGAAATCCAAAGAACGGTGACAGGCATTTATCAGGACGTTACCAATGGAGGGAAAACAGCAAAAGCACTATCACAGCCATTCCCTCAATCAGCTCTTTGGAGAACCATTCAAATCCAATTAAAACCAGGAGTAAATATTGCAGAGAAAAAGGCAGTATTTGAAAAAAAGGCAACTCCTGCAAAAGTGACTGATATGAAAGAATACGTTCATCAAACCATTGGCAGCACAGCTTCTATAGTAAAAGTCGTTGCATTTTTTTCTGCATTAGCTGCTTTTGCAACAGCCAGCTTAATGCTATTCATGTTTCTGCACATGTTAAAGGCGAAAGATTCAAGCCGAAACTACATGCTAAGAACAATTGGATTTTCTATAAAAGATATAACATCACAATATATAACTAGTTTTATCGTCGTACTCTCTTTTGGCACCTTTATTGGAACAATCGCAGTCAATACCATAGGTCCCGCTTTGATGAGTGCAGGCGGAGCATCTTTAGGGGCATCCAGCCTTCAGTGGCTGTCACCACAATGGGTGTCAATCGTGTACCCAGTCACATTGTTGATTGTCAACTTAGCTTTAACCGCCTGTTTATTGAAGACGTTTTTTTCTAGACAAACTACACGGCATACACTGTTATAAGGAGATGTTTCACATGGAACACTTGATTGAAACGAAGCAACTGTCTTTGCAAATTGATTCATTAAAGGGACAGAAACAAACTATTCTTAAGGATATTCATCTATCGATAAAGCCTGGGGAATTCGTGACCATTATGGGGCCTTCTGGATGTGGGAAAACATCATTACTTTATCAGCTTAGCGGTATAGACACAGCTTCTACGGGAGAGATCAAATATAAAGGCCGATTACTATCAGAAATGACAGATAAACAGCTCACTGCTCTGCGTTTAACAGAGATGGGATTTGTTTTTCAACACAGCCACTTATTAAAAAATCTTAATCTATTTGACAACATCATTGCTGCAGCCTATTTAGCAAAGAAAAAGCCAAGAAAAGAATTGAATGAACGAGCTCAATATTTAATGAAAAAACTTGATATTGATCATTTATCAAATAGATATTTAACAGAAGTATCGGGAGGACAGCTTCAAAGAGCCTCTATCTGTCGAGCACTCATGAATGAACCAGACATTCTTTTCGCTGATGAACCAACAGGTGCTCTTAACTCCAGTACAACGAAGGAAGTAATGAATATTTTTTCACGGATCCACTCTGAAGGAGCAACATTGCTGCTTGTCACACATGACCCCAAGGTTGCTCTTCGTTCTGAAAGAATCATGTTTATGAATGACGGAGAAATTGCATCAAGTTTACGACTAGGGAAGTATGATCACTCAACCGACGAGATTAGAGAAATTAGATTAAATCAATGGCTGCAAGATTTAGGTTTTTAATTTGAGGAAAAACAGGCAGGAAACTGCCTGTTTGTTCTACTTTTTCTGGCAATCAAATGAGTAATCCATAGACAAACTATTTGTGTCTAACATAATTTTGCCACCAGCTTGTTGACATGATTCTGTCAGAAGTTCAATTTCTTTGCTATAAAAGTATCTCTTTGACATATAAAGAGTTACTAAAACAATTAAAAGAGTCGTGATAATAACTGTGATTTGCCTGTTTACACTTTGAAATCTTTTTTTCATTTCAGCATCCTTTCAAAAGAGTGAGAGTTCGTGTTTGGCACTTGCCTTTGTCTACATTCATCAGTTTCTTACTTCATGATCTAGCAACATCATACACGATTTTCTTTCATAGATCGACCTCCCATTTCCCTCCTGAAATAACTGAAATTTCTTTATCCCAAATATATAAGCGATATTTTCGAACATAATTAAAAAATCTATTGTATATATCCCTTTTTTAGACTTCAAAAAAAAATTTTATTCATTTGTGCAAACAAGCAATCAGCTTTACAATATCGTACATCACATGACCTTAGGTCCTTTTTATTACCTCTTGTCAATCACCTCCCAAAAATGATTATATTCTTCCAAAAATTGTGATATCGTTTTTTAGTGAAACAGGTGAAAGGATCTTAAAGAGGTGAAATTTTCATGACTATCATTTCAGCTGAACAGGTGGGGAACCGTTTAAACGATTGGCGAATTGCCATTCGCAAGCATGATGTACACAGTGCAAAAGCAATGTACGCAGAATTAAAAGTATTACTTCAAGAAATGGAAGAGAATCAGGAGGTATTGACCTATTATTCATTACTAGAAGGCAAGTATAAACTCATGTTATATGAACGGAGAGGTGAAAAACTGAAGGAACAAACAGATCTAGATTGCCCCTCTAAAACAAACGATTTAATTGAATACTATTTTTACCTATATAAAGCCCTTTACGCTTCATATAAAAGAGATTATGCATCAGCCATTGGATTGTTTGAAATTGCTGAGAAAAAACTACAACACATTCCTGATGAAATAGAAGTAGCAGAATTTCATACGAAAATCGCCAACTTATATATGCTTCTTCGCCAAAGCCTAGTTTCTCTTCACTATATTCAGAATGCTATTGATATTTTCAAAAGTCATGAAGGATATGAAAGAAGATTAGCCACAGCCTTTGTCATCGCTGCTGCTAATTATATGGACATTGGTGACTTCAGAAGAGCAGAAACCTACTACAAAAAAGCATTACACACCGCAGAAAGTCTAAACGATCATTTTCTAATATCACAGCTTCATCATAATATCAGCATTTTGTACGCCGAAGTTGGAAAATCAAAAAAATGCATCGATGCCCTAGAAAAGGCTCTTAGTCATGAAGACTATCTCTCATCGAGTTATTTCCATCACACCATGTTTATGTTAATGAAAGAGCTGCTCTCTATCGATGAGAGAACACAAGCTCTCTATTACTTCGAATTGGTCAAACAAAAACATGCAACAGAGAAGTGCCCCATCTATACAGCAAAAATGAATCTGCTTTACCATTTATATTTCACTAATGATATGGCTCAAAAAGCTCGAGCCTGTTTCGCTGAAATCAGCATTCTAAAAGAATTAAGAGATGCTGAAGGTGTATGTGAATTAAGTGCACTAGCCGCAAAACACTTTGAAGAGCTGGGCGCAACACATCAAGCCTATCACTTTTTAAAGGAAGCTTATCACATGAAACATCCTATCATTGACTGGAGGAATTCTAATGAAAAAAATGAGTTTATTGATTTTCGCTTTAAGCATCGTAGTTTTAGGACAAACAGGGGCTATCAATTCATTAAATGATACAAACCCTGGCACAACAGAACGACCTATCGGAACTTAACATAGAAAATTTTTCATACAAAGAACCACTCGTCTCATCCAAAGGCAAGTGGTTCCACATTTATTTTAATTGTTGATAAGATATAAGGCGGTGTATATGTACCGCAAGATAAGTAAGCTCATCATTAGGAATGACGATACTATGCACCTGTTTAATATAATCCTTGATTTTAAAAGCAACATCCATCGCTTGAGGATACAAGTGTGCAATTTGTTCAAATAACTCATTTTCTTGATCTGATAATAATTTATTTGCATAAAATCTTTCGACAAAGAATTTCACATGTGTAATGAACCGGCTGTAATGAATATTCTCTTGATCCATTTTCATATTCAACGTATAGCGCACAAGATTGACGATACTCCCGATCATCTTGGCGTATTTCATACCATTTTTCGAATCAGATTCTTCACCTAGAGCATTAATTAAGTGAAAGGCAATATTGGCAGCTTCTTCTTTTGGTAATTGTATACCCAATCTATCATTGACTAACTCAAGTGCGTAATTCCCTACTTCAAATTCTTCCGTATAGTAATTTTTGATTTCCCAGTACACACGATTCGTAATATTAATATTTTTTTTATGCCGTTCAACTGCAAAATTCAAATGATCCATTAAGGTAAAATAAACACCTGAATTGAGCTTTGAGTTTAAACGCTTTTCTGCATATTGGACGATGTGCTGAGTTAAATCGATCAACTCCTGAGGCATTGAATCTAACAGCTGAAGAAATTCTTTCGCTCTCATGTTATCGACTGACATAAAGACTTGGTCCGCTTTTTTCTCTTCTATCATTTGACCTGTTTTCTGTCCATAGCCAATTCCTCGGCCAAACAAAACTACCTCCTGTTGGTTCTGATCTTCAGCCAGGACCACGCTCGAGTTTAAAACTTTTTTAATTTTAAACATCGTCATCACCTGTTTTCAAGATTGTGGTGTTCAATCAAGCGATTCACCATTTGTCTCAATGACTTTTTGGTACCAATAAAATGAGTCTTTTCGAGATCGTTTTAATGTCCCGTTCCCGTCATCATCTTGATCTACATGAATGAAGCCATAACGTTTTGACATTTGTGATGTACCTGCACTAATGATATCAATCGAGCCCCAGCTCGTATATCCAAAGAGATCGACGCCTTCTTCAATCGCTTCTCTCATTTGACGGAAATGCTCTTTAAAATAGTTAATTCGATATTCGTCATGGATAGAGCCATCACTTTCAACGACATCCTTTGCACCCATGCCGTTCTCGACAATGATAAGCGGTTTTTGATAGCGATCATACAATTCGATCAAAGAAATTTTCAGACCAACCGGATCAATTTGCCATCCCCAGTCAGTTGAAGGAAGATAAGGATTTTTGACTCCACGAATGGTATTCCCTTCTGTCTTTTCTAATCCTTCTTGGGCTGATTCAGTTAAAGACATATAGTAGCTGAATGAGATGAAATCTACTGTATTTTCTTTTAAAATAGTCAGATCATCTGCTTCCATTTGAATATGAATATCTTTTCTCTCAATCATGCGTTTGATTAGTGGCGGATATTCACCAAACACCTGAACATCTGCATAGAAATAGTTTTCTAAGTTTTGTTTCAGGGCTTGTTCCACATCTTTCGGGTGGCACGTATGCGGATACGTTGTCAATTTCGTCAGCATACATCCTACCTGGCTGCCTGGGATGATGCGGTGGCAATCTGCTGTTACAAGAGCAGATGCTACAAATTGATGATGAAGTGCTTGGTACACTGTCTCTTCTACTTTTCCTTCTGTGCAGCGATCTGGAATAATTCCCGCTGTAATGAAGGAGTGGCGGTGAATACTATCAATTTCATTAAAAGTGAGCCAATATTTCACATCATCTTTATAACGTTCGAAACAAACATTGGCGAACTTCACAAAGAGGTCGATTACTTTTCTTTCAACCCACCCGTTATATTTTACACTAAGGGCTAAAGGCATCTCATAATGAGAGAGTGTCACGATCGGTTCTATGTTATGTTTTTTCATTTCTGCAAATACACGATCATAAAATTGCAGCCCTTTTTCATTCGGTTCAGCTTCTTCTCCAGTAGGGAAGATACGACTCCATGCAATAGAAATGCGAAGTGTTTGAAATCCCATTTCAGCAAAGAGAGCCAAATCCTCCTTATAATGATGATAGAAATCAACACCTCTGCGTTTTGGATACTTTTTATCGTCTGGATCTTTTATCGCACGATCTATATTTTCAGAAGTAACAGCAAGATGACCTTCATAATCTTCTACACTTAAATTGGAACGATACATTGCAATGTCTGCAACAGACGGTCCCTTTCCATCTATATTCCAGGCGCCTTCTGCCTGGTTAGCGGCAATAGCACCGCCCCATAAAAATCCTTTTGGAAAACCTTTAATTGTTGTCATATGATTAGCCTCCTATTTGTGTGACAACCATCAATGTATCTTGACGATTGACCTCTTGTAATGGCTGTACCTTAATATCATATTGATCTGTATTTGTGATTACAGCAAGTGTTACTGGGTCATATCCTGCTTCCTTGATTTTTTCTAGATCAAATTCAATCAATAAATCACCTGCTTGAACACGATCTCCCGGCTGCACTTTTGGATGGAAATACTGTCCTTCCAACTGAACGGTGTCAATGCCAATGTGGAATAATACTTCAACTCCTTGGTCTGTTTTCATACCAAGTGCATGGTTTGTTTCGAACAGCAAGGTTACCTCACCATCTACTGGTGCATAAAGTGCTCCTTTCGAAGGGACAATGGCAATTCCGTCTCCCATAACCTTTGAAGAGAAAATATCATCTTTTACTTCAGACAGAGAGATCATTTGACCAATCACAGGACTTTTGAATGTTTCTCCTGCGCCAATTTTTTCAGCAAATCCAGTTTGATCCTTTGTCTTTTCTTCTACTGTTCGATCTTTACCTAATACAAAAGCAGCGATAAAAGCGATAATAAACGAAATGACTGCTCCAATGATCGCAAACATAAGATTTCGTGGGAGCTCGTCTGAGATAAACATCGACATGCTTGCTAATCCAGGGCCAACAAGCACAAAGGCTTGTATGCCAACTAACCCAATGAAAATCCCACCGACAAAGGAACCAATCATTACACTTCCTAGCACTCTTTTATTTTGAAGTGTTACACCATATAATGCCGGCTCTGTGATGCCAAATAACGCTGAAATTCCTGCTGAAATGGCAGTTGATCTGAGTACCTTGTCTTTTGTCCGCAATGCCACTGCGAAACACGCTCCACTTTCTGCGATGTTATGCGCAAGTGATGCCGGTAAATAAAGCGCTTCTTTCCCTAGGTTCCCCATCGTTGTAACTGCATAAGGGACCATCGCTTTGTGCATGCCTGATGCCACCATGAACGGGAGAACCGCTGCTAAAATGGCGACAGCTACCCAGCCTACTGTATTAAACATCGCAAGAATAACGGATGAAAAACCTTGGCCTGCTGTAAAACCAATCGGCCCTAGTAGTAATAATGTAGCTGGTACAGTAATGACCAATGACATCATCGGGACGAAGAAAATCCGAATTGGTTTTGGTGAAAATCTCGTAAAGAATTTTTCCATTTGAGCGTAAAGCAATACAGAAAGGATTGCAGGGAATACCTGATACGCATAGGCTATATTTTTCACATCAAACGAGAGAAGCTGTGCACCTTCCGTCAGCATCGCCGTCATGTTCGGTAGAATAAGAGCACCGACTGCCGATAATGAGACGAGCGGGTTTACTTTTAGTTTGTTGGCTGTCGTTACAGCGACTAGTAAAGGCAGGAAGTAGAGCGGCGCGTCACCGACCATGTTCAGTATTTGATAGGTTTGTCCCTTTGCATCCATCCAGCCTAATAAAGAGAAAAGGAGAAGAAATGATTTTAAAATTCCTCCGCCTGCGATAGCTGGTACAAGCGGCTGGAAGACGCCTACAATGAAATCTAACAGAACTGCGCCTGCTTTCCTTTTTTCTTTCGGCTGATTGGATGGCACTTCTTCCCCTGATGAACTGCTGCTTATTAAACTTGTTAACTTTTGATACACTTCGATGACGTCATTCCCAATGACTACTTGGCATTGTCCTGACATTCTGACAGCTATAACACCTGGTGTTTTTTCTAGTGCTGATACATCTGCCTTTTTCTGATCGATTAGTGTGAAACGAAGTCTAGTTGAACAGTGCTCAAGGTGCGCAATGTTCTCTTCGCCACCTACATGCTGTAAGACGTCTTTTGCAACCTGTGTGTAATTCATTTTTACTCCCCCTTTTCTCATACACGGGACCTATATTTCGGCAATAAAAAAAGGACCTAAAACGACAAATTAAAAAAATTCATCGTTTTTAGATCCTGCCTGCATGACCAGTCACATGTCTAATTAATTCATATTGGATTTGTTTCTAGTATATATTGATTATATGAAAGCGTCAACATTAATTTTCTAAAAATTATTAAGGTCTATATACCTAAATTACTTTTCTTTATTTACTTAAAGCAACCTTCTGCTCATTCTTACACGCAGGTTTCCTTCTATCATTAACCAACACTATAAAACCAGATAAGTAGATTCACTCATCTGGTCTAAGATCACTATTTTTTCAGTTCTTCTGCCTTCTTTTTAAATGCTTTCGCTTGTTTTTCATATTCCTTTTTCGTGACAGCTTTTAACTCTACTGAATCGCCTGTCATGATATATGGTTTAGGGAGTTTTTTATATTCCTTCCTCGTGAAAGCTTTTAACTCTACTGTACCGTCTGTCTTTTTAATTGGCAGCTTTACTGATTTTGCATCTCGATCAGTCGAACCTATAATGACACCATTTTCAATTATAGGATCATAGCTCATTTCAAAAAATCCTGCCCCATCAGTATAGCCCCCGACCTCTATTTTCATTTCTTTATAGGGCTTACAACCTTCTTCAGAAACAGTAGTTATTAGAAACGAGCCGTTCCATCCAATCTCAACATGCATGCTTTCCACTTGTAAAAATAGTTGTTTGTCCTCTGCCGTATATAGAAAACCATATACTTTCGCCACTTTATCCCTGAAGTGTCTCATATTTTCATAATATCTAGTTTCTGATGAATCAACTAGACTTTGATGTCGATTTTGAATCTTTTTTTGATACGTATCTAGCTTTTTTTGATTAATTGCTTTATAAATCGTGCTTTGCTTCTCGCCTTGTTTTTTCACAGAAAGGTTTTTCCCCGAAAAATGAACTTCGTATATGATCGTTTCTTTTCCTTTTTTCATTTGAAATTCATACCCATTTTCTTTTGAATGGCCAGATATGACATATTGTTTTTTATATAGTTGAGGGTCCCACCAAATTTCTTCTATATATCTTTCATTCAAATGACCTGTTACTTTGCCTTTATCCTCAGATATCTCAAACCAGTTCAGTTTATCCTTAGTTTTATACGCAAATGCATAGGAATGATTCAATGAATTTTTTTGTGCGATTGCTTGATATGCTGTCCAGCCGCCTCCACCCAAGATGAGTACGGCTAGGATAGACACGACCCAGATTTTCACTTTGCTCATACGTACCTCCTCTAATATTTAATTTGAGAAATCAACATCAACAATATTTTACCATATATTCAATTAAATTCTTATTCACTTAAAAATAGATTCTAGAAAATTTAGATAAGTATTTTTACGATAACGCCTTGCATCTATGCAAAGTAATTTCCTTTTTTCATGGAGAAATCAAATATGTTATTAGCCCTTATTCACCTGGTCCAATACGATCTATTTTTTCTTTTCTTCAGCCTGCTTTTTAAATGCTTCCGTTTGTTCTTGATATTCCTCTTTCGTGACAGCTTTAAATTCTATTGTACCGCCTGCCATTTTAAAGGGAAATCTAATTGATGTTGCGTCTCGGTCAGTTTCCCCTAAAATAAACCCCTTTTCAATTGCAGGATAAGTACTCAAATCAAACATTATCCCATCTGAAACACCGCCGGCTGTATGTTTCGTTTCTTTATAAGGTGCTCCACCATCTCCTGGGACCGTTCTCATCAGAAAAGAACCTGCCCATTCAGACTGCATATACATTCGTTTTACTTTTAGAAATAGCTGGTATGAACCATCCTCCGCCGTATACAGATAACCATAAGCGCCTGTTACTTTTTTAATGAAGTTTCTTACATAATCATGAAATCTATTTTCAGTGTCCTCCATCAGTTCGTCATATCGGTCATGAATGTCCTTTTGAACAGCACGTAGTTTTTTTTGATCTACTGCTTTGTATGTGATGCTTTGTTTTTCACCTTGTTTTTTCACAGAAAGATCTTTTTCAGCAGGGTGAACTTCATATGTGACCAGCTCTTTCCCTTGCTTCACTTGAAATTCGTAACCGTTTTCAATAGTTTTGCCGGTTAATTTATATTTGTTGATAAATAGATTAGGATCAAAATGCCTTTTTGGGTTTTCCTCCAAAATGGTTTCATTCAGATGACCTGTGACTTTCCCTTTTTTCTCCGTTACTTTGAACCAGTTCACATGATCCTTTGTCTTATATACAAAGGCGTAAGATTGATTCAATACACTCTTTTTTGCATTTGCTTGATATGCTATCCAGCTGACAGCACAAATGGCTAGTACCGCTAGAATTGTCACGATCCAGATTTTCGATCTATTCATACATACCTCCACCGACAGATTTTCATTTTTTCTATCAATATATGAGTGGTCACCTCCTTCATTGAATTTTTTTAAACCTCTTGTATCTCCACCTGAGTATCGCTTATGATATATCTAAAAGATATATCTTTTAGATAGGTGTGCTAATATGAAAAAATACAATGATACGACGTATGCGATTTTAGGTATTTTAACGACAGATTGTAAGTCAGGGTACGAAGTGAAGCAATTAATAGATAGGAGCTTGCACCATTTTTGGAAAATTAGTTATGGACAAATTTATCCAGCTTTAAAGTTAATAGTCGAGGAAGGGCTTGCTAAGGTTTCACCTGCTTCTACAACTGGCCGCTCGGACAAGCGAGAATATCATCTAACGGAAAAGGGATTGGACGCTTTGAGGAAATGGCTGGCGCAGCCGCTTGATCAGTTACCATCTGAACGAAATGAAGTGTTATTAAAGTTATTCTTCGGACAATACCTTTCGTTTGAGAAGAAACTTGCACTTTTACAGGATTACGAAAGGCAGTTGCGTATTCGTTATGAGACATATGTGTCGATTGAACAAAATATTAAAGAGCTGTATCCAGATGAAGCTGATGCGAAATATTGGCTGTTTACTTTAGATTATGGGAAAAGAGTGGCTCAAGCAGGAATTGATTGGTGCGTGGAAACATTCCATTTGATGAAGAAGGAAGGGTAAATGAATGAAAAAAGACATTCGTGCTGGCAGGTTTACAACGGACAATTCTGACTCGATTGTGGTGTTCATCATTGGAATGCGGATCAACAAACGGTGGGCAATCCATCAATGGCTGCCTGTGTTTATGGCGATGCCTGGTATGATTAAAGAACTTTATATTCATAAAGACGAACTTGGGTTCCTCGGGACAGAGAATTATTTCGGATTACGCACGACAGCGATGATTCAATATTGGAAATCAACAGATGACCTTCTTGCCTATGCCAAAATGGAAAAGCATTTAGCAGCCTGGAAGGCGTTTAATCACAGAGCACGACATAATGACGCAGTCGGAATTTATCATGAAACATATGAGATTCCAGCCGGTTCGCATGAGTCTGTCTATGTGAACATGCCTTCATATGGATTGAGCCAAGCTAGAGCCCCAATTCCAATAGGGAAAGGGAAACAAACAGCGAAAGAGCGTCTGCATACAACAAATTCCTAGAGAACGATTCTCTAGGAATTTCTTTTTGCAACAGTCACAAAATATTTTAATATGCGGGCTGTTAATCCCCAAATGGTGTAGTTGTCGTAATCATAAAACCATTCCTCTATGGAACGGCTCCCCCAGCTGTATTTCTCACCATTCATGATTTTTTCATAAGGAAAGTCCTCTCCCGGTGTTAGCTGAACGGATACATGATGTAAGTATGGTTCATATTGACTGAGCCATGATAGAGGCACGGTAAAGGTCTCCTCTACTTCTTCTTGGTTAAAGGAATGTTTGACTTGCTGTTCATCAATGATCCCGACAAATGGATACACCACAAAGGATGGCGAGGCAATATATGGGCTGAGCTGTCCTAGAATCTTCACTGACTCGGGCGGAATCCCTAATTCTTCATGTGTTTCTCGCAGTGCAGCTTCCTGTGCTGTTTCATTGCCATCAAGTTTGCCTCCAGGGAAGCTAATATCACCAGGCTGCTTTCTCATCGTTAACGATCTTACTTCAAATAAAACATGCCATTCCCCGTTTACTTGCACTAAAGGGACAAGGACTGCCGCTTTGAACGCTGTCTCTTCTCCAATAAACAACGGTTGTGATTGATGTAAGTCATTTTTTAATTGATCAATGAACATGGGCTTCACCTATTCTCTGTTTCTCTTTTCATTAGCGTATCATTGATTCTCTTTTGAAGAAAGATGATCTTTCTGACAATTATTTTTATCATTTTGACAACTTTACTTGTCAAAATGAATATAATACTTTACAATTTAAGAAAGATTTCGATCAAATTTGAGGTGACAGAATGAAAAATCGTCTAAAAGAGCTTCGTGCCCGTGATGGTTTAAACCAAACAGAGCTTGCGAAACGCGCAAAGGTTTCCCGCCAGACCATCAGCTTAATGGAACGAGACGAATTAATGCCGTCTCTCTTACTAGCTGTCAGGCTTTCACGTATTTTTGAAGAACCCATTGAACGTATTTTTCTATTCGAGGAGGATGAACTCTCATGAAAACTGTATACAAAATGCTCTTAGGTGCTCTCTTTGGCTTTTTCGCCGCTTACTGTCTACTGGCAGCTGAATTTGAAATGACACTTCTTGAGGTTGCATTTGAAGCAACTGTTGTCATCAGCGTATTGACGATTCTATTGATTATTTATTGTTTTTCAGGCATTTCACGTATGAAAAAAAGAGTATCTCTGTCGGTCTCTGGAGATGAGGAGGATGAACTGGAGGCAAAACAGTATCGGACCTTTACTGATTTGTCATTATCTAATACGGTGAGTACAATTTTGTCCATTATTGCCATCGGTATGGCCATCGTCACCGAGCAACCAATCTGGCTGATTCTGGTCAATACTGCTTTATTTATCGTGACCATTATCAGTTCTTATGTGGCGATATCCGTCCTCAAACTTGTTTACCCTAATCGCAATCTACCAAGTCCATCCGACAAAGATTATAGTAAAAAGCTGCTCGCCATTTCGGACGAAGGTGAGAAGCATGTGATGCTTGGCGGACTGTTTCATACGTATCAGCTGATGAATATCTTATTGACCGGTGCCATGTTTATTATGATTGTGTATTCCCTTGGAGCCAATCACTCTCAGCTCTTCTCGATCATGGTGATTGGACTTGTTTTAATCATTTTGAATGCAAGTTATATGCTGAAGATTAGAAATCGTTAAACGAAAAAAGCACAGCGTTGTGAACATGCTGTGCTTTTTTCGTCCATTATACTGAATGACGTTTCTTTCGTGCATAAATCAAAAATAAGAATCCGAACCATACCGGTGTCAACAACAGCGCTGGACGTGTTGCGTCTGCGAAGAGCATGATGACAAGAATGGCAGCAAAGAGCACTAGAACACATATATTCACAAAAGGTGTGAACGGTGCTTTAAAAGTTGATGCTGCATGCAGTTCAGGTCTTGTTTTTTTATATTTCAAATGACAAATAAGAATAATACTCCACACCCAAATGAAACAAATGGCACTGATCGTTGTGACAATACCAAAGGCTTGTTCAGGAATCAGCTTGCTTAAAAGAGCACCGACAGAGACCACTATCGTTGAAACGAACAGTGCATTACTTGGGACAGCGTGCTTGTTCAAACGTCCGAAGGAAGCTGGCCCCTGCTTTTGATGACTGAGATTATACAAAATTCGGCTCGTCGAGAACATGCCGCTATTACAAGCGGAAGCCGCAGACGTCAGGACAACAAAGTTAATGAGCCCCGCTGCTACTGGTATCCCGATCAGTCCAAAGGTTTTCACAAAAGGACTCTCCGATGCACTGAGCTCAGTCCATGGGTTGATACATAGTAAAACAAAGATGGCACCAACATAGAAAAATAGAATTCTTAATGGAATTTTATTAATCGCAGACGGAATGTTTTTTTGCGGATTTGCTGTTTCTGCTGCAGACACACCGACCAGTTCCACTCCCACATACGCAAAGATGACCATCTGAAATGACAATAAGAAGCCTGTGACACCATTTGGGAATAACCCGCCATGAGACCATAAATTCTTTACCGTCACCGGTCCGGCATCTGTTTGAAAACCAATGATTAACAGGACAATCCCAACGCCAATCAGCAGGAGAATCGTAATGACCTTAATTAACGCAAACCAAAATTCCATTTCTCCGAAAAGCTTCACTGTTAACAAATTAAATCCTAGTAAAATCAACAAACAAATGATGGCAGGAATCCATTGCGGGATATCAAACCAATACTGCACATACACTCCGACCGCAATGACATCCGCCATCGCTGTCATAATCCAGCAAAACCAATATGTCCATCCTGTCACAAAGGAAGCCCACGGGCCGAGATAGTCCTCCGCAATATCGGTTAATGACCGATAGCCCGCCTTCGATAAAAGCAATTCTCCAAGTGCCCTCATAACAAAAAAGATGGCCATTCCGACAATTAAATAAGCAAAAATGATTGATGGACCTGCCAATTGAATAGCTTTTCCAGAGCCTAGAAACAGGCCTGTTCCGATGGTTCCGCCAATGGCAATCAATTGCACATGACGGTTTGATAAATCTCGTTTTAATTCTTGTTGAGCCAATGCTAACGACCTCCTACGACACGATCTTATACTGAAATAATGAACCCCTCAAAAAGTCCATAAAAAAAGAGATTGGATGCGCTCCAATCTCATGGTCATAAAAGAATAGCAAAATAGAGAAAAGTAATACACGGCATCATCCATGCATCACAAATACAATATTTCGTACTCTTCTGTCCTTTTGCCTGAGATTGTGAACCCTTCGGCGCCGCACATACATGCGGTCTCTCCAGAAGCTGCTCCTGCTATAGTGTGACCCACAGCAATCATAGCCTTCGTTATTTAAATAGAATGTTGCTATTTCTGAATAATTTCATATTTTACGCCTCAATCTGAAAGCTGTCAATGGTATCTTTTATGATGTTTGATGGCACTCATATGTCTTCACTTCATCAATCCCCCTTGATTATGTATAATAAATCAAAAGATGTTCGGCTCGTCTGATGGAGAAATCCCTCTTGATCATGAACAAAGTTAGGCAATCCATTGAAGTTGGTGAAGACAAATGAAAAAAATGAACAAACAGCGTGTCACATTACAGGAAGTCGCCCAGCATGCCGGTGTCTCGACTTCAACGGCATCACTCGTTGTTCGAAATAATCCTAGAATTTCTGAAGCCACTCGAAACAAAGTGCTTCAATCCATGGAAGACTTAGGGTACGTATATGACCGCGTCGCTGCCAACATGCGGTCAAAAAGCTCAAATATCGTTGGTGTGATTGTCACAGATATTTCTAACACCTTTATTTCGGAGTTTTTAATCGGCGTGCAAACCACGCTTGAATCACTAGGCTATACTGTTTTACTTGGTACAACCTTTGACAGTGTCGATAAACAGGAGCGGCTCATTTCCACTATGGTAGAGCACCGAGTTGGCGGAATCATTTTAAACCTAGCTTCGAAAAGCTCGGCTCGGACAGCCAAACAGTTAAATCAAATTCGCACCCCAAAAGTACTTGCAAATCGTGAATTATCAGATGTGCAATGTGACTATGTCGGCGTTGATTATGAACAAGGCACTTGGATGGCCATTCATCATCTTCTTCAGAAGGGGCATCGACGTATCGCCTTCTTAGGCGGTATCAAGACTTCATCGACCTGGATTGAGCGAATGAAGGGTTTCAAAAGAGCTCACGACGATGAAAACCTGACGATTGATGATTCTCTTATTATTGATATCGTACCTACTCGTGAAGGCGGGAAAGAAGCACTCGCTCAAGTCATGGATCAACCTGAGCCTCCTACTGCTATTTTTTGTTTTAGTGACTTAGTTGCATTTGGAGTCATGCAAGAACTATCAGCACGCAGTATCAAGCCTGGTGAAGATATCGATGTGGTTGGATTCGATAACATCCCTGAAGCGGAGCTGTACCATCCTCCGCTCACCACTGTTTCCTCATTCCCCCGATCCATCGGGGTAAAAGCAGCGAACCTTTTATATCATAAAATGAACGAGCAGGATGAAGAGCTGCAGCGATTGATCTTAAAGCCTCAACTTCATATTAGAGAAACCTCTACCTGATCATGGAAAGGAGAATTGTGGACAGCAATTCTCCTTTTTTTATTGATCAAGTCAACTGTTTCTTTGTTTCATTTTTCTTTTTTTAAATCGCAAAGTCATAAACTTGACACATTTGAAACACAGGAGTATATTTATCTCGTTGCTTCTTTTAGTATATCGTTATACCTATTTCATCCTAACGTTACTTCTATTAAAAAACGGACAAAATTGATTTCAAATGATTCCGATCAAATCATGAAGGTTCACTTCCTAATCAAGTCTGTTATTATTTTTTAATTTTTAGTAGAACGATGTACTTATTTAAACAACAGATGAATATATTCATGATCTTTTCATCAATCACATAAGGGGTGTTGTGATGGGCTTCATATTATTTATTTTTAAGGAAACACTAACAGAGGGTATACAAATTTGACCTTAAAGGGGTTTCAAATATAGGAGTGGGAATATGAAAAATCCTTATATTAAATCGTCACTTGGCATGTATTTAAACTACTTCATGCTTGGCATGATCAATATTATTGTGGCGTCCAACATGGACAGCTTATCTGAACGCTACCATGTAGATATTCCGAAAATCAGCCTGCTTGTATCGGCAATCGGAATTGGTAAACTAATTGCTCTCTTTTTCTCCGGCCGGTTAGCCGACAGCTGGGGACGTAAGCCTGTCATTATTACAGGAAACTTTCTCTACTTATTATTCTTAATTGGTATTCCAACGACAACAAGTTATACACTGGCATTTATCTTTGCGATTTCAGCAGGGATTGCAAACTCACTGCTTGATTCGGGAACTTATCCTGCTTTGACAGAATCATTTCCGAAAAAAGCAAGTTCAGCTTCTGTTTTAGTGAAAGCGTCTGTATCTATTGGTGCGACTGTTCTTCCATTTATCTTGGCGTACCTAGTGGCACATGACATCTTCTGGGGCTGGGCGTTCTTTGGACTAGGGCTTCTTTATTTACTTGTAGGGATCTACTTGATCTTTATGCCATTCCCGAACCATAAGCAAGTTTCTTCACAAGACGCTCTTCCAGTAGAGGCACAGTTCAAGGAAGAACCAAAAATGCTTGGCGAAGGCTTAGCTGTTGTACTTATGGGATTCACGTCTACTGCATTGTTTGTCGTATGGCAGACATGGCTTCCACAGCTCGGGTTAAAATTAATCGGACTTGGCACAGAACAAGCTACGCAGCTTCTATCTTATTTTAGTATTGGAGCACTAGTATCTGTTCTCTTGCTATCGATCGTCTTAGATAAATTTATTTCACCGATTATGGTGGCCATTATTTATCCTATTGGTGCGTTCCTTGCGATGCTTTCATTATTCCAAATCGAAACGTACAGCATTGTCATTGTCAGCACGTTTTTCTTAGGATTATTTACAGCAGGGATCTTCCAGCTTGCGATGAGCATTATGATGAAATTGTTCCCAACAAACAAAGCAACGGCTTCATCCTATGTCAACATTGCCGCAAGCTCGGCGTTTATTCTCGTACCGCTCATTACAAGTGGATTGGTCAGCACGTACGATATTAAAATGACATTATTTTTCGATATGATCATTGCGGTCATTAGCGTATTGTTAGCAGTCTTTGTTCTTGGACGCATGAAAAAATTATTTAGATAATTAAAGGAGATGTCAATCATGACAAACATACATGAACGTAATATTGATGGTAAAACAAAATTAGTCGGTCTTCTTGCAACACCAATCGGGCACAGCCTTTCACCACGTATGCATAACCTTGGCTATACACTAACAGGTATCAACTATGCTTACCTCGCATTTGATTTAGGGAGTGAAGGACTAGAAGCAGCCGTAAACGGTTTGAAAGCAATGGGTGCAGCTGGATTTAACATCTCTATGCCACACAAAATGAAAGTACTGGATTACTTAGATGAACTAGATGATTCTGCAAAACATACACGTGCAAGTAACACTGTTGTGAACAAAGATGGCAAGCTCATCGGTTACAACACAGATGGTCTTGGATATGTGAGAAACTTGATTGAACATGGCGTTGAATTAGCTGGTCAGAAGGTCACACTCGTTGGCTCTGGCGGCGCTGCAACACCGATTGCCATTCAGCTTGCACAGTCAGGCATTCGTGAAATTAGTATTTTTGCTCGTAATGATCAATACTTTGTTCAAGCAGAAGAAAATGTAAATTACATCAACAACGAAATGAAATCCTTCGGTGTCAAAGCAAACATTTTCCCACTTGAAGACAAAGACGCTTTCCGTCGTGAAGTAGCTGAAAGTGCCATCTTAGCAAACGGGACAAGCCTTGGCATGAAACCATTAGATGAGCTAAGCATTATTGACGATACACTTGATGTATTACGTAAAGACTTAATCGTGACAGATGTCGTCTACAACCCGCAAAAAACAAAACTTCTTGCGCAAGCAGAAGAAGCTGGTGCCAAAACGATTAACGGTCTTGGCATGATGCTATGGCAAGGTGCCCTTGCTTACAAACTCTTCACTGGTGAAGATATGCCAATTGATCAAGTGAAACAAATTCTTTTTGAAAATGACCGATTCTAAAACAAAAGAAAGACGACTTCCTGAGTGGAAGTCGTCTTTTTTTTAATCATGTACCATGATTCGGTGGTATCGATACAGGATATACAGCGCACCGATAATGGCGGCAACAGCCACCACTCCATCGAACATAAAGATTTGTAAAATGGATAAGTGCGTTTCAATTAAACCTGTTACGACTGGGATGACGATAGCCGCCACCCCACCGGCTGTGGAAATAATCCCTGTCATCGTTCCTTTGTTCTTCCAGAAGAATTCAGCCATCACAGTTAACGTCAGCTGAAAGACTCCTGCTGTTGAAAATCCCAAAACAAAGGCATTGACAGTTCCGATGACTGGAGATTTCACAACCAATAGCACACAAATAGAAACAAGTGTAATGATTGGATAGATCAGCAGCACAGTGACTGGACGAACAAAACGGCGCAAAAGAAATGCAAGCAGCAGGACAGACAGCAGCCCGCCCATGCTATAGTAACTGAGCAATTTTACAGCACTGCCCGATGCCATTCCCAATATGGTCTCACCGTATGTCGGAAGCCAAATTTGCGGCAATGCGTACAGCCCATTTGACGTAAAACTGATCACTACGAGTGCAACCCCTTCTCTCCAAAACGTCGGCTCTGTAGTGAAGCGCGGGAGTCCGTTATGCTCTGTTACCTGGACTTGCTCCACCTTGCGATGATTTGGAAATGGCAAGGTCCACAGCATCAAGACATTCACAAGATAGATGAGAGCAGGAACAAAAAATGCCATTCCATAAAATAAATCATGCTCTGCTAAAAAGAAAATCCCCAGTGGCAAAATGGTTGCCCCAATCGAAATGAAGGCCTTCACCATCACATTCGCAGATCCCGAGCTTTGTGGAAAAACCTCCATTAACGCTGGATATGTTCCTGCATCCATCGCTGAATTCGCGACCCCTGCCAAAATCGCAAACGCAAAGGCAATTTGATAATTCGGAGACAATGGGATGCCAATGAGGAACACCGCCATCAGCACACCCGAAACCAAAATGACCGGCTTTCTCCCAAAACGATCTGACAGCACACCTGATAAACCATATGTGAGCACCCTGCCAATACCAAGCGCCGAAATCATATAGCTAATTCCCGCACTATTGGTATCTAACTGTTTGATTAAAAATGGCATATTTGAAGCCAATATAATATTGACCATACCTAATAAAAAATAATTGATATAAAGACTAGAAGCCGTTCTCACATACGGATTCCTCATCCTGACACACCCCTCAACACTATCGCAATGAAGTGACAAATCATGGTCACGCTTACAAAATTTCATGTGTGAGGAGGAACAACTTCGCATCCTTCACGTTCAAACATCACATCATGTCATGTAGTCCACAGCTAACATGCCCTTCATTTATCAAGCATTTCTTAAATTTTTCACTAAGTCTTATTTTATATGAATGTGAAAGGTAATGATAGTGAATTGCTTAAATTAGAGGGAAATTCATCAATCAAGCGTATAACACCATCGGTAGAAAAAGGAGCGGCCATCCGCCACTCCTTAAAAAGTATCTCCATTCGGTTCATCATTTATTTTCAACCCATTTTGACGAATGACTTCTTGATACCAGTAAAAGCTTTTTTTAGGTGTCCGATTCAACGTTCCGTTTCCATCGTTATCTTGATCAACATGGATAAAACCATATCGCTTTTCCATTTCAGATGACGAGTAACTAATTAAATCAAGAATTCCCCAGCTGGTGTAACCCATTAATTCGACTCCATCCTCAATAGCTTCCAGCATCTGCTGGAAATGCTGCTCATGATAGCTTATACGATAATCATCATTTATCTTTCCATCTTCCACCTTATCGTATGCACCCAATCCATTCTCAACTATAAAAAGTGGTAGTTGATAGCGATCGTATAAGTCATTTAAAGAGATACGAATTCCAATCGGATCGATCTGCCAACCCCATTCACTCACTTCTAAATAAGGATTTTTCACTCCACCTATTGTATTGCCGCTTACAGTTTCCATCCCTTCACTATTTTCAGTAGCAACTAACGAATTGTAGTAACTGAATGAAATGAAATCAACCGTATGCACCTTTAATAACTCGTCATCTCCCAGCTGTTTCTCAATGTGAATGTTCTTTTCTTTAAACAGTCGATTGATAAAACGCGGATACTCACCGCGCACTTGTACATCTGTGAAGAACATATTGAACTGATTGTTCTTTGATGCCTTTAGAACATCTTTTGGATTACAGGAATACGGATATGTTGTTAATTTCGTCAGCATACACCCTATTTTTGCCCCTGGGATCATTTCATGACAATATTTAACTGCCAAAGCACTTGCAACAAATTGATGGTGCAGCGCTTGATAAACAGCCTGCTCTACATTGTCAAAGCGCTCTGAAACGATTCCACCACTTGTAAATGGATGTCGAACAATACTATCAATTTCATTGAAAGTCAGCCAATACTTGACTTTATCTTTGTATCGATCAAATACCACTCGACTAAATTTCACAAAGAAATCAACAACAATGCGATGAGACCATCCTCCATATTGATTCACTAAATATAACGGCATTTCATAATGAGATAACGTAACAAGTGGTTCGATATCATGTTTCTTCATTTCATCGAATAGGCGGTCGTAAAATAATAATCCCGCTTCATTTGGCTCTTCTTCATCACCGTTTGGAAAAATACGTGTCCATGCAATCGAAACACGTAACGTCTTCAATCCCATTTCTTTGAACAGCGCCATGTCTTCAGGATAGCGATGATAAAAGTCGACACCTCTTCGTTTCGGGTAACCTTCAGCGGTATTTGCACGCATCGCTTGCTGAATTTGTTCTTCATCCACTTTATTGTGCTTTTTATAGTCAGATTTACTGAGACCTTTTTTAAAGATCGCCACATCAGCAGTGGATAGCCCTTTTCCATCTACATTCCATGCACCTTCTGCTTGGTTTGCTGCGATAGCGCCTCCCCATAAAAATCCTTCTGGAAATTTCCTGATTTGATTAGACATGTTTCTTCCTCCTCAAGACTATGCGTTATTTCTTTGAACCACTCGATTGACGTGAATAATTAAATACATTTTTTCGTCACTAGATATCGTGTAATCCACATTTGTTTTAATATATTTCTCGATTTTCTCCACACATTTTACTTCTTCAGGGTATTTCCTCATGATTTGATCGATTAGATCGTGATCATCTGTTTTGAGCATTTTGTTCTCAAGTAAACGTTGAACAAAGAACTGTAAATGTGTTAAAAACCTAGAATAATTAATCGTATCTGTTGGAATCTCGATCTTATAATGCATTTTGATAATATTTAAAATGTCTTTGACCATATTGGTCATCATCACAATTTGATTCAAATTATCTTTGGTCTGCTGTGCATTTACTAAATGAAATGCAATATTCGCCGCTTCTTCTTCAGGCAGCTGAATGCCTAATTGTTTTTCAATCAGCTCTAGTGCATGCATACCAATACTGAATTCTTCGGGGTAAAATTTCTTTACTTCCCACAGCAGGCGATTTTGTATTGTTAAATTTTCCTTAAAGCGCTTCGTAGCCATAAAAAGGTGATCGGTTAAAGAAATATAAAGATGCTCATTTAGGTGTGTAGATAAACGGCGCTTCGCATAGGATATAATCTCATCTGTCATGATTAAAAATTCCTCTGGGGTCTCCCTCATAAGCTCAGCTAAATCATTAGACGTGCTTTGATCTTCTAGCACATAAATCTTTTGAATATCAGACTCTTGAATAAGACTGCCTGGCTTATTTTTAAACCCAATCGCCTTACCCATTACGATGATTTCCTTACCGTCATCTCTTTTAGCGAGAACCACACTGGTATTCAGCACTTTTATAATTTCCATACCATATCACCTTCCCGGTTACATTCAAAATCGATTTATAAGACAGTTAAAAGTGGCTGCTGATGTCCAGAAACAGAATTCGTTTTTCCCTCTTGGGGTAAGATTTCTAAATAATCAGCTGTATTTGTAATAATGACTGGTGTTGTTGTATCATAACCAGCCTCTTGTATATTCTGTTGATCAAATTCAATCAGAAGTTGACCTTGTTTCACTGTATCACCTTTTTGAACATGTGAAGTAAAATAATGTCCATTTAAGTTCACGGTATCAATACCAATATGAATCAGAACTTCCACACCAAGGTTGGATTTTAAACCAATGGCATGATTTGTATGGAAAATCATTTCTACTTGTCCATCAAAAGGAGCAAATACTTTCCCTTCACTAGGTTGAATCGCTGCCCCTTTCCCCATCACTTCTTCAGAGAATACTTTATCATTCACTTTTGCTAAAGGAATGATGTCTCCTTTAATCGGTGCATAAATGATTTCGCGATTTCTTGTGCTTTCTGATGTGGAGACAGGCTCGCTGTTCTTCTGAATGACTTCAGTTTCTGCATCTTTAAAGCCGATGATGTAAACAGCAATAAACGCGATGACCGCTGCCATGACTGCACCAATAATGGCAAACGTAAAGTTTGAAGTCCCTTTTTCAATGAAAATCGGCATTGTTGCGATACCAGGTGAAACCATGACAAACGCCTTTAGCTTAATCAATCCAACAAAAATACCTGAAACTCCTGCTCCAATCATACATGCGAGTAATGTTTTCTTAAGTTTTAAATGAACGCCGTATAATGCAGGTTCTGTTATCCCAAATAAAGCAGAGATTCCTCCGGACATGGCAATTTGTTTTAATTTAGGATCTTTTGTTTTAAATGAAACAGCCAAAGCACCTCCACCTTGCGCAAAGTTCGCCGCTAGCATAGCCACCCCGATGAGAGCGTCGTACCCTGGTGAAGCAAGGGACGCGATAACAACTGGATAGAACACCTTCTGCATCCCAAACATGACGATAAAAGGTAAGAAAACGGCTAAAATGGCAACGGCAGCCCATCCTGCCGTTTGCTGAATCCATAAGACCCCTGCGGCTAAACCTGCACCAAGGTACATACCAAGCGGCCCTAAAAACAGTAAGCCAATCGGAGCAACAATGATCATTGTGATTAAAGGAACCATAAAAATTTTGACCGGTCCCGGTGATAATTTATCTGCCAGCTTTTCTACATAAGACATCAGCCAGACAATGAGTATAATCGGAATGACCGATGAGCCATAAGAAACAGCTTTCAGTGGAATACCCGCAAAGACAACTGGATCCCCGCTGCTAAACAGGGCTGTTAAGTTAGGATGCAGCAGTACCCCTGCCAAAGCCATCGATACCATAGGGTTTGTACCAAATTTTTGTGAGCTTGTATAGGCTAACAAAATAGGTAGGAAGAAGAATGCTGCATCTGAGATGATTTTCAATACCAAATAGGTTTGGCTGTCTTCTTTCATCAAATTCAGCATCGGCAATAAAATCAGTAAAGCCTTTAACATCCCTGCCCCGGCAATTGCAGGGATAATCGGCGCAAAAATGCCGGTGATCAAGTTGGCAAAACGATTGAAATATCCTTTTAAGCTATGATCTTTGTTCTGTACAATCTGTCCGCTTGCTTCCGGATTTTGTTCAATCAGTTTTGCAAACTCTTTATATACATAGCCAACATCATTGCCAATAACAACTTGATACTGACCTGCTGTATCTGCTACTTGAATGACGCCATCAAGGCGGCTAATTTCTTCAGAGTTTGCGAGTGAGGAGTCTTTTAAAGTCAGCCTTAATCTCGTCATACAGTGGATGGAGTTTTGAACGTTTTCACTTCCACCAATATGTTTAAGAATGTCTTGAGCTAAGTCTTTATGGTTCATTAAAGTCACCGCTTTCATTTTTGATTATAGGCGCTCAGGCAACAAAAAAAGACCTGGATTGGGTGGGAATATACAAATACAGATATCCCATCCAATCTAGGTCTTGCCTGCCGAACAGTAACACGCCTTATTGAATGTACGCATTATTCTATTTTTAACTTTTCATCGTTTCATGAAACCGCTTTTAACATGTTAATATCTTTATAGTAATTAATTATCTTCACAAAAGCAATGTTTTTTCTCGAAAAACAATAATAAATTGATTAAATATAGATCAAAGAGCACTGTTATATCATCTAATCGTACCTATTGAAGATAAATGGTATGCTCTTTCAAATAAAGACCGTCTAAACTCAAAGCCCCCAAGTACTTAACTCATAAAAATATTCCGTCCGTTCAATGCATAATCCAAATTGAAGATCCTCTGTGACTAACATAAAATCTCCATATCCACTTAAAAATTTCGTTTGCTCAAGAAGCTGGTTTAAATGGCTAAACACTTCGTTCACGTTTACTAAAAGAGCTTCAATTTCATGCTCTCGAAAAAACATGATTCTAGCTTCTTTGGGATAACGTTCTGCATTCTTGACCAATTCCTTTAACATTTGTGTAGACTTTTTTATATGTTCTCGATAGTTATCCCCATGTATTTGAAGCTTATTTTCTCTTGCATAAAGGAAAGCAAACACCTTCTGACAAAACAATTGATTTTCCTCGCTATCTAAAAAGGGGTGTTCTGGAAGTGTCATGTAGCTCAATTCGTTCATTAAGTGCTTTCTTCTGCTTTTTCTTTTTAAGGTTTCGATTTTTGTTTTTCTGTTGTTATTCATAAAAATCAACTTAACAATCCTTGTTTTTTTATACTATCATCACAAGAATTATCTAATAAAACAATCCATTTGTTCAAATTAGGACTTTTTTCTCAAACGGGTACAACCCTTACCACGCTTTCATCGTCACCCTCTTCTTGTTAATTAACCGAAAATCAATCACTTGTAATCTAAACAGTTACAGCATATAATTTCTCTGATTTCTTAATTCACATAAGAAGAGTTCATAAAAGGGGGATTTTTGATGGAAATCAAGGCGGCTGTCATTGAAAAACAAGGTGAAGATTTTGTATTTGAACAACTAAAGCTAGAAAACCCAAAAAGTAATGAAGTATTAATTAAAGTGGTAGCAACTGGAGTTTGTCATACAGATGCTGTGGCTCGCGATATGGGATTATCACCCTTCCCTGTAGTTTTAGGCCACGAAGGAGCTGGAATTGTAGAAGCTGTCGGAGATGGTGTTAAGTCCGTTAAAGAAGGAGATCACGTTGTCTTATCATTTGCTTCTTGTGGAGAATGTGAAAACTGTTTAGCTGCACATCCTACTAGCTGTATGCGGTTCAATGAACTAAATTTTGATGGCAAGATGGAAGATCATACAAACAGAATACACAAACACAATCATGCTGTTTCTACTTTCTTTGGACAATCTTCATTTGCCACATATGCAGTTGTTAACGAACGAAATGTCGTTCAAGTAGAGAAAGATGTTGATTTGGCTCTTCTTGGACCATTAGGTTGTGGAATCCAAACAGGAAGTGGAACCGTTTTAAATAAATTAAAACCTGAATTTGGTTCGACAATTGCTGTATATGGCTGTGGAGCAGTCGGATTAAGTGCCATCATGGCTGCGAAAATTGCAGGCTGTAAACAAATCATTGCGATAGATGTACATGAAAACCGATTAGCACTTGCCAAGGAATTAGGTGCTACAGATGTCTTTAATGGAGCAAAAGTAGATGCTGTACAAGAAATTAAAAAAATAACAAACGGTGGAACTAATTATGCTGTTGAAACAACGGGTGTACCACCTGTTGTTCGTCAATCATTACATGCTCTAAAGCCGCTAGGTGTGTCCGCAGTTGTTGGAGTCACACCAAAAATGGAGTTTGATGTCCATAATGATATCATGGCTGAAGGTAAGACATTAATGGGTGTAATTGAAGGCGATGCAGTTCCTAAGTTATTCATTCCGAAGCTTATTGATTTCTATAAAAAAGGGTTGTTCCCATTTGATAAGCTAGTGAAATTTTATGAATTCGAAGATATCAACCAAGCCTTTGCTGATTCGAAATCTGGTGCCGTTTTAAAACCGATTGTGAAAATTAGCTGAACATGATAATCAAGAACCTTCCACTCTGGAAGGTTCTTTTGTTCATCCTAGCCTATTAAAGTTCGAGGAATAAGATACTTAATAGGTATTTTCTTTATACAAAATAGATATTTCCCCTCTTAATATATCATCATTATAATTAAATAATGGCTGAAATTGATAGACACAAGGGGGAATCATTGTGGATTTATTCGCAAAAAAAATAAATCAATATATTGATGGACAATGGAGAAAAGGTTCATCAAATAAAATTCAGAAAGTTTATAACCCTTATACTTCAGAGGTCATTGCTGAAGTAAATATAGCTTCAGAAGAGGATATTCACGCAGCCTATCAAGCTGCAAAAGAAGCTCAAGAACATTGGGGAAAAGTATCAGCTTCTAAAAAGGTGAGCGTGCTTGAAAAAGCATATCAGTTCTTTGAAAAACATAAGGACGACATAGTAGAAACGCTCTGTAAAGAAGCAGGGAGTTCCTTCGTGAAAGCCAATATTGAACTCGAAGCTACCATGAATGTTTTGAAGCAATCAATGGATTATCCACACCAACTAGAAGAGAGATCAGAGCTTCCTGCTTTAATAGAAAACAAAACAAATTATGTCTATCGAGCACCTATAGGGGTAGCTGGTATTATAAGTTCATTTAATTTTCCTCTTCACTTATCTATGCGCTCTATTGCTGTTGCAATTGCTACAGGAAATTCAGTTGTACACAAACCAGATATGCAAACAGCATTATCAGGTGGTGTCATCATTGCAAAAGCGTTTGAAGACGCTGGTCTGCCAAAAGGGGTTTTCAACTTAATCCTGACCAATACAAAAGAAATTGGAGACTCATTTATCGAACATCCAATTCCAAAAATCATCTCTTTTACAGGTTCAACTGGCGTTGGGCGTCATATTGGTTCAATTGCGGGGAAAAACCTGAAACGAACAGCCTTAGAGCTTGGTGGAAACAATCCGTTTATTGTATTGGAAGACGCAGACATTGACCAAGCGATAAACGCTGCAATTTTCGGTAAATTTTTACACCAAGGGCAAATTTGTATGATTATTAACCGCATTCTCGTTCATCGTAATCTTTATGATACCTTTATTGAAAAGTACACTGCAAGAGCAGCTTCATTAAAATGTGGGAACCCCGTAGACCCTTCTGTAGTGATTGGGCCTCTAATTAATGAGAAACAAGCTGATCATGTCATGTCGATCATTGAAGAAGGAAAAAATGAAGGTGCCAAATTAGTATTAGAAGGAAAAAGAGAAGGAAATCTGATCACACCGTTTGTATTTGCAGATGTCAATAACGACATGAATATTGCACGCAGTGAGATATTTGGTCCAGTTGTTTCTATCATTCCTTTTGACAATGAGGAAGAAGCAATCCATATCGCAAACGACAGTGAATATGGTTTAAGCGCTGGTATCTTTACAGAGAATATTGAAAAAGGGATTACATTAGCAAGACGCATTGAAAGCGGAATGGCTCATGTGAATGATCAAAGCGTAAATGATGATAGCCTGGCGCCATTTGGCGGGGAAAAGGCTTCTGGAATTGGTCGCTTTGGGGGCCAATGGGCTCTAGAAGAATTCACCAGAGTCCAATGGGTTTCTGTACAAAATCAACCAAGAAAATATCCTTTCTAAGAGAAAAAAGGGATGGGCTTAACTAAGCCATCCCTTTTACTTATTCTTTCATTTCTTTCACTGTTTGTTCCCAGCGTTCAATGACTTCTTTCTCATTGAATAAGTCGATGTTGATGCCGGAGATTATTTGTGCATATTTTGCTACATCTTCCCTAGCTAAAACAACCTGAGCAGAGAATCTTTCTCTTACATAATGGCTGTCAGGCGTCTTATCTAGCCTTTTCAAAAACAGTCTAATATAGTGAACCTTTCCTTGACATACCATTACCAAAGTCGCTTTCTGTGTACGAATGATATTGGATGTAGTCGTTGTATTTGGCCATAAACCAATTCTTAATTCTTGGCAGTCTAATGCAACAATTTCCCCCACACTAATCATCGCATTATGTGGCCAGCCATCCTCTCCTACAGTCATTAACATCATAGCTTCATGCTGTTTATCTGACAGCTCTTTTCCATTCAAGAATTCAAATACCTCAGGAGACAATTCCGTTTTACACATGCTAACACCTCCTTATCTTCACCTATTAGACGATACTGAGCCAAGATTCATTAGACAATCTATCGTTACTTTTTTTACTAAATAAGAAGATCTCTAAGCGGTATATAGAGATCTTCTTATTTTTACATTAATCTATTAACTTTGGGATTGGAGGAATTTGATCTAACTCTTTAAATTTAGTTGCATCCAACTTGAAACGTTTATCATATTTTTCTGGGTCTGTGATATTAGGACCTTCTGTATTTCTCCAAGATAGGGTACAAGTATCGCAAATATATACTTCCCAAGCATCCTTAACCGGAGACTTTGTTAATAAGCTTACTTTTTCAGATTCACATCTCGGACACTTCATTATTTATTTCCTCCCTTTTTTATTAAATCACGGAGAATGGCAGACCATTCTTCTGCTTTTTCTGGCGTAGCCAAAAGTTCAGTATCTCGGGCAATATCAGGTGCAATTGGAGTTGTCGCATCAATGACTAGCTTTGTGTGCATACCAGCAGGGTCAGAAGATGGATCTAATGGCATTCCAGGCGCATATGGAATTTTGAACACATCTTTGTCTGGACGTACCCGAGTTGTTAATGCCCACATCACTTGTTCTAAATTAAACGGATCAACGAATTCATCTACGATAATCGCTATTTTCGTATAAGGCATTCCGTGAGGAGTTGATAATAGCCTCATCGCAACCGCCTTACCGTATCCACCTAAACGAGATTTTGTCGATACAATAGTTCCTATACCGTGTGTATACATTGCGTTTACTGCCTCAACTTCTGGGAAGTCACGCTTTAACTGTTTATACAATGGTAAACTTGTATTTAAAGCCATTAAATAATCAATTTCCGTCCATGGCATACCTAAGTATAAGTTTTCGAAAATTGGATTTTGACGGTGAGTGATTTTAGTGATTTTTACAATCGGCTGCAAACGTGCTCCTGAATAACTTCCAGGAAATTCGCCAAATGGGCCTTCTATTTCTCTTTCACGAGGCATAATGTATCCCTCTAGAACAACCTCACTTCTCGCTGGAATATCTAATTGACCTTGCTCACTTTTCGTTAATTCAATTGCTTCTCCTTTTAAAGCTCCGGCAAAATCATATTCGGATTGAGCATATTCAATCGGTGTACTCGCCATAAAGCTCAAGACAGGATCGTTACCTAAGCAAATGGCAATTGGTAAAGGTTCATTTTTTTCTTCTGCATGTTTTAGATGAACCGCTATATCGTGAAATGGAAGTGGCTGAATTCCTACTTTATCTTTACCCTTTACTTGAATACGGTAAGTTCCGGCATTTTGTTCCTCATAGCTTTCAGGCTTATTTGGATCCTTACTAACCACAAGAGCTTTAGAAAGATAAAAGCCCGCATCGAATTCATTAATACGAAACAGTGGCAGCACATCAAATAAATTGATATCTTCCTCAATTACAACTTCTTTAACTGGTGCATCTTTTTTATCTACCCAAACAGGTTTAATCGGATATCTATCCCAAATTCTTTCTAATTCGAAAAACTGTTCTTTAACTGGTGTGTTCTTGTCCATGTTAAGCATCAAGGCATGATTTTGCCATGAACCGTGTACATTTAGGACAACAGGTGTGTTATACCCTTTCACTTTTTCTACAAGAACAGCTGGTGCATTCTCCATATCCGGGGCAGAACGGCCAATCGCGCTTAAATCTGGTTCAGGCATTACTTCATCCTTAATACGAACTAGTTGATTTTCTGATTCTAGTAAATCTAGAAACTCTCTTAAATCTCTATAGGACATGGGAAATCCTCCTATTCAGCAATTTTTATGTGATGTGTTTTCCCTTACATCACTATTGTACGCCCCATTTTATGATATTAAAAATATCTATTAAATATTTAAAATATACCTTAAAGGTATCACATTTAGCCGAAATGATGTTTAAAATGGGAATCTAATAAAAAAGGTTCGTCCTTTTAGGACGAACCTGATTGAAAAAGTAAATTTTCTTGCCTCTCAAAACCATCTTATGATTAGATTACTTCGCTTTTTTAATACCGTCCCATCTCTTAGCTTCTGATAATTGAATACCAAACTGATCTAAGGCTCTGTAAACAATGTGGTTAACAATATCATCAATCTGTTGAGGGTGATTATAAAAAGCAGGCATTGGAGGGAAAATGATAGATCCCATTCTTGATAAAGCCAACATATTTTCAAGATGAATATCATTAAGAGGTGTTTCACGGGTCATCAGTAACAATTTTTTTCTCTCTTTTAAAATGACATCAGCAGCACGTGTAACAAGATTGTCTGCCAGCCCCATTCGAATTGATGCAAGAGTTTTCATACTACAAGGAGCAACAATCATTCCATCTACTCTAAAGGATCCGCTTGAAATTTTCGCACCTAAATCCTTATATGAATATGTGAAATCAGCTAATTCTTCAACATCCTTCACCGTGTAAGATGTCTCAACATTTATGGTTGCCGCTGCCCATGAAGACATGACCAAATGAGTTTCAATATCTGTGTGTTTGAGAATTTCTAGAAGACGAATTCCAAAGATGGCTCCTGTCGCACCAGACATTCCAACAATAATCTTCATATATGCTTCACCTTCTTTAATATTTAATGATTCATATCTCTAGATAAAGTATACTACCCAATTTATTATATTGATAATATTCATATTATTTATATATAATACTTATAAAGTATAAAAAAGACAGGAGAAGAAATATGGATATTCGACAACTACGATATTTTATAGCGATTGCAGAACAAGGGACTATCTCTAAAGCTGCAGAATACCTGCACATGGCTCAGCCACCACTTAGCAGGCAATTAAAAATGATGGAGGATGAATTAGGTGTTGTTTTATTTGAAAGGAATAAAAAGAAGAAAGTCACGCTGACCGCTCAGGGAGAACTCTTTTTAAAAAAGGCTAGGAAAATAGTTTATAGCATGGAGGATGCTATTCATGAAATTAAAGAATTTAGTGAGGAAATAAGCGGAACACTTTCAATTGGTTCTACTATCTATTGTGCACCGATTTTACTTTCTGCTCTTACTGAATTTCGAAAAAAGCATTCTCATGTTAAATTTAATATTTGGGAAGGAAACTCTGCTCACTTAATGACATTATTGAATAATCGGCAAATTGATGTTGCGATTACAGGAGGACCTTTTCCTAAAAAAGATATTAAAGTGAAAAGTTTGTATACAGATCCTTGTGTATTAGTTGTCCCTAAAGAATATAAGATAGATGAAAAAGAAATCAGCATACAAACACTTTCTGACATTCCGCTTGTATTACTCCGTCCAACAGAAGGAGTGGGATTATTTGATCAAATTGTTGATACATTTCAACAGTTGGAATTAACGCCCAATATATTATGTGAATGTCACGACTCTGCTATGTTATTAAGTTTAGTAAGAAAAGGATTTGGGGCGACAATATTACCTTTATCTATGGTAAATCATCGACTTACGAAGGAATTTAAAAAGATCTCCATTCAAGATGATCCATGGATTTCTGATCCTTCATTGGTTTGGAGATCAAACAGCTACTTATCAGCTGCGACGAAAGAGTTTTTGAAGTTTTTTGAGGAACAGAGCAACTACACCGACTATTAATTATCGGAGAGTCTGGATGACTTCATAGAGTATATCAGAACTCAATTCAACCTTGGCAGGTTTTTCTATTGGGGTGTTAATAGCTATTTGCATTCATGGAGTTAGCACACAAAAAAACCGAACAAGCGATATGATGCTCATTCGGCTCTCTATTATTTTTCTTTACACTTCTTCACCGTTCGTTGCAATAACGTTTTGATACCAAGTAAACGAATCTTTTTTGAGGCGCTTCATTGAGCCGTTCCCTTCGTTATCACGGTCAACGTAGATCATGCCGTAGCGTTTTTTCATTTCGCCTGTTGTGAATGACACGATATCAATGATCCCCCAAGGTGTGTAGCCGATGAGGTCAACACCGTCGTATTCTATTGCCTTTTTCAGCGCCTCGATATGAGAAGCGAGATATTGAATTCGTTCTGGATCGTGAATAGAACCGTCTTCTTCCACTTGATCAATGGCACCAAATCCATTCTCGACGATGAATAGCGGGATTTGATAGCGATCGTAAAAACGATTCAATGTATATCTTAAGCCTGTCGGGTCAATCGACCAGCCCCAGTCACTTGATTTGATATAAGGGTTATCTACACCATGCGGCAGTGCTCCATTGACAATATCTCCGTTGTTGTCAGACACCACATCACTTTTAACCGCTGTCGACATGTAGTAGCTAAAGCCAAGATAATCCACTTTCCCTTTTCTTAAGCTTTCTTCATCGCCTTCTTCAAACGGAATATGATAGCCTTCGCGTTCGAATTCTTTTAATGCATAGCTCGGATAGTAGCCGCGAACCTGTACATCTGGGAAGAAATAACGTTGTCTCATATATTCTTCAGCAAGCATGACATCCTCAGGGTTTGAGGAATATGGATAGATGGGCACGTGAGACACCATGGCTCCAATTTGAAAAGCAGGATTGATTTCTTTTCCTTTGGCTACTGCCCATGCACTTGCAAGTAATTCATGATGTCCTGCTTGATACATCACTTCTTTGGCATTTTCGCCTTCTTTGACTGACACCCCCGAATTTGTCCAAAGGAACAATGGGTTGTTGACATCCATTTTGTTATTGATTTCATTAAATGTCATCCAGTAAGTGACCTTATCCTTGTATCGATTGAAGCATACTTCTGCGAATTTCGCGAAATACTCGGCGACTTTTCGGCTGCGGAACCCGCCGTACTCTCTTGCTAAATGAAGCGGCATCTCAAAGTGAGACAGCGTGATTACAGGCTCGATGCCATGCTTGAGCAGTTCATCAAATACATCATCATAAAATTGTAAGCCTGCTTCATTCGGTTCCGCTTCATCCCCTTTAGGGAAAATTCTGCTCCAGCCGATTGATGTACGTAAGCATTTTAAGCCCATTTCAGCAAACATTGCGATATCTTCCTTATAATGATGGTAGAAATCGATCGCTTCATGGTTCGGATAAAATTTATCTTTTTCTATCGTTTCAGTTATTTGTCTCGGTACTCCATGAGCACCTGCTGTCATCACATCTACAACACTTGGACCTTTTCCTGCTTCATTCCATCCACCTTCAAATTGATGTGCAGCTAATGCGCCGCCCCATAGAAAATCTTTTGGTAAAGTCATTATTTATTCCTCCTATTTCACAATAGTTATCATGACATCCGTTGGCTGACATATCTCAGTTTCTCTACAATCACATCTTCGTATGCTTGTGTGTTGGTGATGATGACTGGTGTGATTGTTTTTAATCCTTTGCTTTCAATGGCTTCTTGATCAAATGTCATCAACAAGTAACTCCACACCGAATTCTGAACGCAGTCCCATCGCAAACCCTTTATCCATCATCCCCGAGCTGAATACGGCATCCGGCACTTCAGATAACGGGAGCACTTTCCCTGCAAGGTGTGCAGTAATTGTTTCTTCATTGTTCATCGAAACATCATTTCTTCTTCATTATAATTATACCGGTACAATTTATCAATACATATATAATTCAAGTTAACATATCAAAGGAAAATCGGTATGTGCTATAATACAGGAACAATAAATCGTGGAAACAAAGAGGAATGGCTATGTTAAAGTATCAACTAATTGCGAATGATATTGAAAAATATATTGTCACCCATGAGCTGCAGCAAGGGGATAAGCTTCCTGTACTTGAAACACTTATGAGCCAATTTGCTGTGAGCAAAAGTACAATTATCAAATCCTTAGACTTACTCGAAAGAAAAGGAATAGTCTATCAAGTGAGGGGCAGCGGCATCTTTGTTCGAAGACACCGCCGCAAGGGCTACATCAGTCTTTTATCCAACCAAGGATTTAAAAAAGATTTAGAGGAATTTCAACTGGCATCAGAGGTGTTAATGCTGGACACCATCAAGCCGTCCGAAGAAGCTGCGCTTAATTTGAACATTGAACAAGAAGAGGATGTTTTTTACCTGAAACGCATTCGTTACATCAATGGACAAACCTTATGTTTAGAAGAATCCTATTACCGAAAAACCATCATTCCCTATCTCAACACAGAAATTGCCGCTGATTCTGTTTTTAAGTTCATCAGTGAAGCTTTGGGGCTCAAAGTCGGTTTTTCCGATATGTACTTACAAGTAGGCAAATTGAATAAAACCGAAGCGGCACACCTCGGCCTCAAACAAGATGATCCCGCCCTCCGCGTCGAGACCGTCTTTCACCTCACAAACGGCCAGCCCTTCGACTTCTCGAAAATTACGTATAACTACATGCAGTCCCAATTTTTTATTCAAGCGAATAATTATTATGGGTGATGGTATGGAAAAAGCCCCTCGAGCCTGAGGGGCTTTTTGAAAATAAACATTTATTTGTAATAGTTATACTCATTGAACGTTGCTATCATATCTTCCTCTGTTCCTGTCTTCGCGCGATTTGTATTAAAATATAACGTGCCATCATCAAAATCAACAGCTTCTATTTCAAAAAGAGTAAATGCGCTGCTCGTAATTCGGAAAGAAAGGTCTTTTCTCGTAAACAATTCTTTTGAAAAATCTTTTACAGGTGTTTCCTTTTGCTCTTTCAACATTTGATTGATATTTAACGGATATGTAAGAATAACACTTACATTAGAAGCCCCTCCGTTGGTATCTGTTTTAAATAACGGTACATATAAGGTTCCTTGGTAGAAAGAAATACCTTGAAGAATGTACTTCGAAGCATCAACCACTGATTGATTTACAATGGCTTCCTTATAATTTAATGTAAACGTGGCTTCATACTCAAATTGTCCTTTTTGGTCATTAAAATTCCCAATAAAAAAGCGATTACCAGACCTGACAATAAACTTATCCGTTCCCACAGAATAGGTAATGCCGCTAATAGATAAATCCGCCCCATTGTACTGAAGGACATAAGATTTAGCCACTTTGTACGTATTATTCTTCGTGTTCACGCGTAGCTTCACTATCTTTTTTACATACTTTACGCCATCGGTCATTGGCGCTACATATAAGCTAACTTGATCATCACCTTTTTCGGCTTTCACTGCCAAGTCATTGGCATGACCTAAGTCATTACTCGTACTATTGGTGTCAGAGTTTTTAAGCAGCTTAACCGTTCTATTGCTTGATGAGCCGCTCATTTTTATAGCGTACAATTGCGTCAAGTGGTTTGATGTGTTGATTTTTGCAGCATAGATCATATTATTATTCCGGTCTACAGCCATTCCTTGCATCGAAGTGTAGAAACCAGAACCTGACATTGCAGAATACGTTGTATATGTGTTGAAATATCCGGATTGAGCGTGAACAGCAGTGGACCACATACTGCAGCAAAAGATGACAGCGATTAGAATCAAATACTTTGTTTTTTTCATTATAAACCACTCTCCTATCATTGGAATTTATATCATGTGGTTCTTAGGAATAAAATCGTCACCCTAGAAATGAATGACGATTTTAAGATTCTCAATGATGAAACAACTCTACTTTTCAGCCTTAAATGTCTTTACCGTCTTACTACTTTCCGACATGCCTTTTCCAGTGACAGTGAAGTAGAGTTTTCCTCCCTTCGCACCTAGTTGTTTGAAAGTAACTTTCACAACCTTGCCTTTTGAAGCCGCTGATTTTCCAATAAGCTTTCCTGAAGGTTGATAGATTTTGACAACATCCTGCTTCGTTAATTTACTGAAAGTGATTACATCTTTTTTCTTCTTGTTGTTCACGATGTTGATTTGATTGCTTTTTAATACAGCAGATGGCTCGCCTTTAAAAGAAATGGCTTGCTTTCCACTTTCCAGCATCTTATCGCTGCTGCGCGTGACATACACTTTACCGCTCTTAGTTCCTACTTGTTTGATGGACAATTTGATGGACGAACTGTTAGCCGGTTTTGATGTGGCTAGTAATTTTCCGCTTGTTGAGTAGACTTTGATCACATCTTTTTTCTTCATCTTACTCACTGTGACGACGTCATTTTTATTTTTAAGATTGTTGATTTTGACTTGGTTCGTTTTTAAAGCATCTGATTTCTCACCCTGATAACGAATTGGTACTCGATTTCCCTCTTTTAAACCAGGTTCTTTCATACTGATATAAAGCGTTCCACTTGTTTGTCCCAGTTGCTTCAAGGAAATCGTCAGGTTCGAACTAGATGCAGCCTGTTGGGCAATCGCTTTACCGCCAGAAGATTGTTTAAAAACTTTGATGACTGATTGCTTTTTGATTCCTTTTATCGTCACCGTATCGTTTTTCCCTTTATTGTTCGCCACCTTTACTTGAGATGCTAGAAGTGGTGATGTGACGATTTTTTTGACGGTCAAGGCTGGCAGGGCGACCTTTCTATTTCCGCTTAACAACGTGATCGTTACTTTAGACCCTTGTTGTAATTTTCCCGTTTTCAATTTGAAATCTTTGCCCGGCGTAATGGAGAATGGTCCGTATTTCTTTTTCGCTGTGCTCGTGCTGAGTCTCGACATTGCTTTTATTGTGTTATTCGCTGAATCAGATTGCACCTCAACAACAGCTTGCTGACCAAAGGTACTGACGCCATTAATGGTATCACTTGCATCATCGATTTCTTCCACAAAAACTTTCTGTACATCTTCCTGAGATTGATTCGTTTCATTCGGATTATCAGCCATGAACGACTTGACTGTAATTAAGTCACCACCGATTAATTTAGAAACAGGGACATCATAGTACCCATTAGAGTCTGTCTGACCTTCCCCAATGACTCTTCCTTCTCCATCTAAAATATTGATCATACTTTTAGGAGTTGCGGTCCCACCCACTGAAGCTGAAAGCTGCGTAAATGGATCAATAGTCGGAGCGGTTGATCTCAGTTGAAAAATGGTCTCATGCAAAGCATTATCATAAGAGGGTTCCATCACTTGAAATTTACTTTGATCTAATGATTTTATTGTGTTTTTGTCCACACTCAATTCAAAATTGCCATCACCATCTGCAATCATCGATTGAATGATGTCATTTGATTTTTGATTTTTAAAGACGATCTTTGCATAAGGAATTCCCGTTTGGCCTTTCACTGATTTAGACCATTTTGTCGTAGGAATAAGTGAGATTTTCTTAGGATTCACAATTTTTTTGTAAACGTCGATATTGCTGCCAGTCGTCATTTTCACTGTTAGGAATGTCCCTGCATTGAGTGCAGGCAGCTTTAAATGAATGGCATTATTGAATGTGCCTGAGGCAATTACTTTGCCATCTTTCATGACCTCTACTTTTGTGTTCTTCACTGTTTTTCCAGTTAATTCTTGAGAAGTATCATAGATCGGATCTAATGAGCTAAAAGATTCCTTGAAAACATACACTTTGTTTGAAGACAGCATTGTCCCATTTTGGTCATACGTATCTAATTCCATTGTTTGGCCTGAACTAAGGTTCAAAGAAAACAACTTAAAGTTTCCGTTACTATCTGCTTTTGCATAGTGCATATATTTAGATTTCCAGTTACTCGGAACACCCCAATCTACGAATGCAACGATTGCGTTTGGCGCTGTTTTACCTGTCAGATAATTATCACCATATTGATAGCGATCAACCGTTGTGATTGTTCCACTCTCTACTGCGCTTACCCTTTCTTGTATATGAAAACTCAACATCATCACACATAGAATAGAAGCTACTAATTTCAGGACCATTTTCATAAATATATCCTCACTTTTCCTATTAATGTTTTTATATACAAATATTATACATTTCATTCGATATAGGTACAAGGGTTAATACAGTGACTAAAGACTTATATATACTAAATTAATAGATACAGTGAACTCTTCTCTCTTACATGAACATTCCCAATGTAAAACATCAAAAAGATTCATTTTACGAATGCATCAAACAAACTTATGATAAACGTAACAAAAATGTATAGGAGGGTTCGTTAGATGAGAGACATTAGAGTGTATCATGTTGATGCGTTTACAACTGAGACATTTGGAGGAAACGCCGCTGGAGTCGTATTGGATGGTGAGTTTTTAACAGAGGAAGACATGCAGAGAATCGCCAAGGAGTTGAATTTAGCGGAATCCGTCTTTTTGCTGCCTGCACATGATCAAGAAGCTGATTATCGGGTCAAATACTTTACGCCGACAGAGGAAGTTAATTTTTGCGGTCATGCGACTGTTGGATTGACTTGGCTTATGGCGACTGAGCTAGGGCTGGCGAAAGAGACATCAGGGGTCGTGTTAGAAACAAAGATTGGCAATGTGCCCGTTGTATGGCACGAAGAAAATGGAGAAATTGTTGATGTGGAAATGACGCAGATAACCCCGAAGACGAGAGATTTTGCCATCGATGTAGAAGAGCTTAGTGACTTGCTTGGTGTGAGCAGTGACCGCATCGATCCATCCTATCCTATCAAATTAGCAAACACCGGAAACTGGCACCTTCTCGTTCCGATGAAGCATCAGCAGGACATTGATCAAGCGTCTCCAAACTTAACGGCTTTAGCTAAAATGAATAAAGAGCATGGCATCTCGACGACCCACCTTTATACATTTCACACCTCAAAAGAATGTGATCTTTATACGAGGGATTTTGCGCCTGGGATTGGGATACCCGAAGATCCTGTGACGGGGGCAGCGAACGGGGCATTGGCTGGTTTTCTCTACTTAGAAAACATTATTTCTCAACAGAACCCCACTCACCTGAGCATTGCTCAAGGAGATACCATCGGCAGACCAGGTATGCTTACGATCACAGTCATTCCGAATGAATCACAGCCAGTGATCAAAGTGGCAGGCGCAGCTGTCATTACCATTCGCGGCGTGTTGACTCTATAAACGATCAGCTTGAATGGGAGACATCTCGTTCAAGCTGATCCTATTTAAAATGATCTTTGACTGCTTTGATCCATCTTTTGGCCGATGGGGAAGCTGCTTTGAATGATTTAAACGCCAGGTTAACCTCACGATATACACTCGTCTCAAGTGGAATGATTTTCGTATGAGGTATGTGCGGCGGCAAAATTAATGTCGGAATGATCGTGACCCCAAGCCCTTCTTGAACCATAGAAATGAGCGTATTGTTGTCTCCAATTTCAAATAAAACATGGGGCTTCACACCGCCGCTTTCTTTTAACAGCTTTTTGACGAGTATGTCACAGCCCGCTTTCGGCATGATAAAGGATTCATCCTGTAGCGAGTCCACTTCAATCACTTTCTTCGTATTGAAACGATGATTCTCTTGTATGAGCACCACCAATTCATCTTGAAAAAGTGGAATGGTCTCGAATTCCCTCGATGACTGCGTTAAAAATCCAACATCAACCGTGCCTGAAGCAATCCATTCCTCAATCTCCTCATAACCGCCTTCATATAACTCCAGCTTAATATGCGGATAGCTTTGCGTAAAACGATGAATGAGGCGCGGAAGGACATTTGAAGAAAAACTGGGAAATGTCCCAATCTTGATGCTCCCTACTTCCATCCCTTGAATCAGCGCCGCCTCCTGCTCAAGCAATGCTGCATGATGCATGATTTGCCGAATATGCGGCATCACCCGCTCACCTGCGTCCGTTAACGACAGCCCGTTTCGATTCCGCCGAAGCAGCACAACCCCTAATTCCGACTCAAGCTTCGCAATATTATGACTCACCCCAGACTGCGTCAGCCCAAGCTTCTCCCCGGCTCTTGTAAAACTGCCGCATTCGACGGCTGTTAGAAATACTTTGTATTGGAATGTGATCAGTTTGCTCACCTCACAAGCTCATTTTAGATCTTGGCAAAATCTACTGTTAGATATTTCTTTGATTTTTCGATTTAAATGGTGTTCTATCATTTGAAAGCAAGTCTGCTGAATCCATAAACGTTGAAATGTATAGAGCTGTTCTTTTTCATCACCATGCAAATCTTCATCTTCCTCTAACTGAAAATCAGTTAAATCGATGTTGTCATGAACATGCATTTTCATAAAAACATGAGCATTGTGAAAATCATGCATATGTTCTACTAAAAAAGAAATCTCAGTGATAACATCATCAAATGTATCTTCTTCAAGCATTTTTTTAAGATCCAAATTACTATGCACATCAATTGAAAGGTAATTATCTCTTTCATCCAATTCTTCTTGGGTAGCTAGCGGATTATCGTGAATGGTTGCTTTTCTATTTACATCTGTAATGGAGAAATAAATGATGATGTCTTGATTATCGAGAAATTCATACGCCCATATTTCTGCATCTCTTAATCTTAAAATGCGGGTGAGATTGGCCAATCTTTTAACCCTCCAATTAATTATTCATCGTAGTCGACGACGAAGACCTAGACGCTGCTTCATCAGCCTTCACACAATCAATTGCAACAACGAGCGCAATCATCACAGGCTCCATCTCTTCTTTCAAAATATCAACCTTATAGCTGTCCCCCCAAGTAAACCATTCCTTCTTCACCTGACCGATCACTTCGCCGTTCTGCAGCACTTGGAAATTCATATCCCACCAGTTACCTTGCACTTCAATTCCTGCGGCATCAATTGAATATTTTGCTTTAAAGAACGTAAACTCTTTTTTGATGGTCAATACCTCTTGACCATCAACTTCTACTAAAAACTTCGGTAGAAAGCTAAACATTTTCTTCGTAATCACAGCGATTTCATCTCGTTCTGTATTCAGTAAGGTGAACGTCTTCGGCATCTTCATAAAGCTGCCTTCGACCACATACACATCATTCTCCTGCTGATCTTTTACGGTAAACTTGCCGCTTAGGCTAAATACTTTCTGCTTCATGTATAGCTGTTTCATATGGACCTCCGATTAAGCTAATTAAATTTATCAGCCTTTTATCTTTTCTTTCCTTATATCGGATTATACCAAAAAATAGAATGTACAAAAAACCACCTAAATGCAGATGGTTTTCGGTTACTGTACTATCTGAAGAAATTTATTTTCATATGTTCATAAAGCATTTTCCATTCCTATGATGACGCCTCTAATTTTGAATACTCTTACATGTGAGGAATAAAATTATGTTCTATTTAGGTTCTAAATTCAAAATGACAATATTAACTTGATTAACCACAACTCAATTTGATGCTCATCAAGTTACTATCCAAATAAATACTATATTAAGAAAATTAATTCCTAATGAAATATTTATATAGAAGAAGCCCAAAGATTACAGAAATGAGACAACCAATGCCTCTAGATACCCAAATGTTCAAATCTATATTTTCCAAAATTCGGCTTACAAACGTACCAATACCTGTTGAGAAAAAAATGATTAAAATCCATTTTAAAGTTAAAACGGTTAGTCACCCCTTATATTTAAAGACTCATTACACATTTACCAAATCTAGAAGAATCGAAAAAAGAGCGTTGTAAAAAGCCAACAACTTCTTCAAATTGATATTTCTGATCGATAATTACGCTTGTTCCTGTTCTAATCTGTAGTTGAATTGCTCTTTCTAAATCCTCTTTTGATCCTAGACAATTTCCTACAATAGAAACATTCTTAACAATGCTCATTTCTAATGCTCCCCTGATCACAGCCTCAGCATTAATTGGTGTGTCACTTGACAATAGAGGATGTTGATCCCTTATACCACAAGTAACGTAAGTTCCACCGGTTTGCAAATAATATAATGCATTACCAATATTCATATCAAAAAACGGATCAAAAACATGAGTAATTTTCTGCTTGACGATATTATTTGATGTACTATTAATAGTGTTACTTGCTAATTCTACTCGGCTAGGATATATTTTTTGTTTTTCTGTATCACTCCACTCTGACGTTGACAAACATATTGGGGTAATACCATATGAAAGTAGCTGTTGAATAATAAACAGTGATGTATGTGACCTCGCACTAAAGACCAATGGATTCCCACCATTTGTTAATATTCCTGAGCGTTTTATCATAGATGAGGCAGTTTGAGAGCCCAAAGAAAAACAGGCAGCTTCACTATCACTTAAGCTTTCTGGAACTTTTATAACCTTTTTCTTATGAAGACGCAACCATCCCAGTGATGCAAAATTAGTTGCTACACCTGGATAAATTCCTTTTTTTCCGCTAAAGGGGTATGAGCAATCAGACATAACACGATCTCCGACATTAAATTCATGCACCTCCCTGCCGACAGCAACGACTTTTGCGCTAAATTCAGAACCAAAAGGAACAAACAAGCGATCAGAATTCAAGATTGATTTGTAGTTTTCAAGTAATATTGCCTTATCACGGTAATTGCATGAAAAATCTGTAACTCTTACTAATATATATTCATGATTCTTGGGATTTTCGACATCGAAAAAAGGCTGTTCTAATTCAACAGCTCCTAACAGTATGTCTATATTTCCAAACTTAACACTTCCTAGCTCTGTATATTCCATCGAATTCTTATTACTTGGATTAACTGCCACTAATGAGCGCATTCTATACCCTCCTTAATATTTCGTTGGTATGAAACAGAGCTTAGATTAAGCGGAAACCAAGCCGAATCACCATTGTTATATTTCTTTAACAAGAGAGCAGAATCAGCAACTCCACTCCAACCAAGAAAGTACCCTAAAAGATAGTCTCTATTCTTTTCACCAGTGTAAAAACCTTGATTATTAGCTAATTTTAAGACATTTTCCCAATACTGATTTGCAAAAGATAAATACATTGCATCTCCAGAAACATCATATGAAAATAGTAGAGATTGGAGTACTCCAGCAGCTCCATGACAAATTGACAAATCCACCGGCCCATCTTCTGGTAAAATCATTGATTTCTTAGCTAAACCATAAAGGTTTATTTGTTCGTCTAGTACTTTTGCCATCTCAGAGAGAACCATTAATAAACCAGCATTTCCGTTACACCAGCCTACATTATTAATATTTTTCGGAAAAGTTATCTGTAATGCCTTTTTAAATAATTTCTTACATCTTAAAGTATTATTTAATGCATAAGCTAGTCTAAATTGCGCCCATATTACTCCTAAATTACCATGAGCTAGTCCATCAGTATTTAATATATTCGTTTCAAGAATTTTATCTTCTAGTTTTTTTAGAACCTGATTAGGTGTATCTGAAAATGAAGCCAACGTAAGACCTATACCTACCGGTCCTACAAATACATCACCACTCGAAGTTTCTTCAAATTGAATCTGAGACACAACTTGCTCTATCCTTCTTACCCTATCCCTATTATGATTAAGTATGAAATCTATAGAACAATACCCTGAAATTATTGATTCCTGCGAAGTATTTAATTGTGGAAAAAAAGCATTACTAAGTGATTTTAAACCTCGTTTACCTTGATCATAAATAACAGAGTACTTAGAATCATTAGTTATTATTTCATAATTAGCGAGGTGATCCAAAAGGAATAGAATCCCCCCCGTATCATGTAGTGAAATAAGAGTATTGGATTCATAGGATATAGGGACATTCCCATACACTCCTCCGATCCATCCACTTTCAGGATTATCCGATTCAGTAGTAATTGATAAAGAAATAATTAATTCAATTAAAGGATTAGGGTTATTATTTGTCATTTTTCTTAATACATCTAAAAAGAAAGGAGATTGATAACCCACATGCTCTACTTTACTGTGCTCTGCCTCATGTATTCTAATCTCGGAATATCCCTCTGCAATTAAGCGTTTATCAAGTAATAACCTTTTTTGTGAAAGCTTCTCTAATCGTCTTATTAAATTACTTTTCGGTGACACATCAAATACTTCATTTGAAATAAAATCCCCTGAATATAGACGTGTATCATTTGTATTTAAGGAAAAATACGGTATATCTCCAGTTTTTAATGAACGGATTTCTTCTTCTAATATACTTTTGGCTGTTTCAGAGTCTCTAATCAATTTAGAAGGCTTAAGATATTTCAACACTTGATTCATTGTGACATCGTCAACTAAATTTTCCGGAAATAAACATGCATCGAGCATAAAGTAATACTGAACAGTAGGTCTATTAATTACTCTTATTAAACATTCAATATCATTAATTAATGAATAAATATGCTCTCGTTTCTCCATCATCTGTTTATATCCATCTGAATAACCACTGAGAAAATTTTCTTGAAATGGAAGTGGATCAGGAGCTTTATTACTAGTCATCGTGATGGGTACAGTCGTTCGATTAATAGTTATGTTTTCCTTTGCTATGTCTATAGCATCCGTTTCTTGGTTTTTAAATGTAAAAACCATTTCATTAGTTTTCTGTGGGTAGGGCGTATTAATAGCTCCAATCAATACATTACGCGGAATTGTAATCAGTTTAGCGGGAATGATTGATGTAGCAGCTATCGAATAGGAAAGTGTTTCTTCCATTAACTCCTTGAGTAAATGACCTGACCGATCATATGCCGGTTGTAGACTAGTCTCTAAATCGACAAAATAAGGATATACTCCATTAAAAATGATATTTTCATCATGTAGATCTGTTGCTCCTAGACAAGTAAACACTGCTGCACATAAACCAAGATTATAATAAGCATCAGAGGCCTCTGTTTCACTTATAGGTGTATGTTGCACAAACTCCTGCCAACCATAATCACCCTGATTCACAGTTTGTGCAACTGGCGAGTTGTTCTTTAAAGAATCGAATTCCAAAACATCAGAAAAAAGTCTATCGATTAAAATATCAATCTCTAAAGAACGAGGCTTATATAAAATTTTTTTAGACGGCTCAAATTCAATGCAAAGAACTACTTTCGAACCATTGTGAGGATCAGATTCAAGAGGCATAATAGATTGTATTCTTGATCCTTTGCTAATTAAACCTTCTGATAAAAGTAAATAAGCATCTCTGCTAAAATTGCCACACACATCTTCTATAAATGAACAAGTATTAATCACTGATTGTGTAACCATTTTTCTTAAACAGTCATATTTTGCAAACCATTTACTAATAAGTTCTTTATCGATGGTATTGACATATCGATCAAATATTTTTGATGATAGAGGATCAGCAGGATAAGATAGACTTTCTCGATATTTATGAAATTCATATACAAAGGTTTTTTGACAAAGTCTCCACACATGATATTCCAATAATGTATGTAAACAGTCCGAAGCTGCTATCTCAGTATGTGAAACTACATCTTGCGAGGAAAGAAGTTCTTTTATCTTGTTATTAGTATATTTTATTTCGTCCGCAAACAGGCTCTCCACAGCATGAGCCAGTTTATCTGCTACCAATTGCATTTTCAATTCTCCCCTTTTCAATCTCAGCTCCAAACAATTTTGCATACAAGCCATCTTTTTTAATTAATTCTTCATGAGATCCAATTTGTACGATACTCCCATTTTCAAGAACTACAATACGATCAGCATTCAGGATCGTTTCTAAGCGATGTGCTATAACAACTTTTGTACAATCAAGTTTTGATAATGAATTATAAACATGGGATTGTGAAATATTATCCAGTGAAGAAGTCGCTTCATCCATTATCAGTAATTTAGGTTTTTGTAGTAAAACTCTCGCTATATGAATACGTTGTCTCTGTCCCCCAGAAAGGTTTGCTCCCGTTTCTGATATAACTGTATTATAATTCATGGGAAAATCATTAATAAATTTCATGAAATCCAACGAATTACAAAATTCCTGTATTTCGACTTTTGTTTGCTTGGTACCAAGTTTGAGATTTTCCATGATAGTTCGATTATGCAAATGTGCTTCTTGAGGAATATAACTAATAGATTCTCTTAATTTATCGAGATTATATTGATGATATTCGACTCCTCCAAAATAAATAGAACCACTAGTAGGTTCGAATAAACTACCTATTACCTTTCCCAGTGTAGTCTTCCCAGAACCAGATAAACCAACAAGAGCTATTGTTTCACCATCAGAGATATCTAAATTAATGTTATTAATGGCCGAAATACTATCAGAAGTATAACTAAAACTAAGATTTTTAATGGATATTGATCCAGAATCCAATTCCTTAGAATACCCCTGTGAATATTCTACAGGATATTCGAATATATCTTCAGCTAGAACAATATACCTTATTGCTACCAGTGCTTCCGATACAATTGTAAATACTGAATTTACATAGACAAACAACAATGCCACTATCGACTGAACCGCTATTGCTTGCCCTAGGGTCATAAGTCCCAACTCTGCCATATATATACATGTAACAAGAAAAATTAAAGGAGCAAACACTTGTATTCCAGATAAAATTGATCCTATAATTCCTTGTTGGATACGCATTCTATGGCTTGTTGCATTTAAGAACTTTTTAAAACGCTGTTCCCAGTCATTTATATAAGACTGAACATAACCACCCAGTTTTACGCTATTTATAGACACTATGGCATCTAACTGTATGCTTTGTGCATTAGTTCCTTCATGCAGTTCTTTATCTGTTGCAGAATTTACATAGGATTGAGTAATAATTAAAAAGGTAAATGTAAACAAAGTTAACAATAGTACCATTAATCCCAGCAATGGTGATACCCAAAAAATATAGATTAATATTGACACACCACTCACCAGATCAAGACATGCTTGTACAAGTGTTGTCCCCAAAACATCTTGTATTCGTGTAAGGGAGTTGAGTCTATAAATAATTTCACCAGGCGCCCGCACCGTAAAATATTTTGCTGGGAGTGATAAAACACGTGTAAAAGCACTACTTAGAAGGTGCCAACTAAAACGATAAATTATCTTTATCGAGAAGTAAGTTCTGAGATAGTTTAAAATCACCATAATAATTAATGCTATGATTAGAGATCCCAGTATTGCAGCAAAAGAATTAGCATCATCAAATCTATTGTCAATTAAAAACTGTGTAAATATGGGGATCGTTAATGTTATTCCAACTAAAATAATACTCATTAAAGCTATCTTTAAATATAGACTTATCATATTAGCTGGCCATATATATTTCTTTTTCCACTTGCTAATATTTCTGACACTTCGTTTCTTGAAATCTATCCCTGGTTCAGCAATTAATACATACTCTTGGAAGTTTTCTAGAAACTCTTGATGGGTTATTTTTATCCGGCCAATAGAAGGATCCATTATTATTACTTCGTGTTCATTATATGATTCAACACATACAAAATGATATCCTTTCCAAAAGGCTATGAATGGATTTGTTATTAACTTTAGTGCCCTCGAATCTTTAATTCGATAAGTTTTAGCATTCATTCCAAAATGAGAGAGCAATTTTTTTAGTTGTTGGAATCCTAAACCGTCTCTCCCAGGCTCTTTGATTTGTCTGAGCTCTGAAAGTGATATTTGATAATTATAAGCATCCAGAATAGTTTTAACACAACATAGCCCACATTCCGACTGTGCTAATTGTAAGGTTGGTGTAAGTTTTCTTTTTATAACTTTAGAAAATATTTTCATGTTAAATATCAAGCGTTAACGGGGAAATTTTAATTTCAGGATTAATATATTTACAAAGATGTAACAGCGCTCCTGATTGACCCGCCATCAATCCTGGGCTTAACGGATAGCGGCCTTTCCCGTTCTTATAGTAATCAAAGATAAATTCTGGAGAGCAGAAAGTTGAATTTATCTCTAAAAGAATTTCAGCTGTTTCTTCTGGGAACGATTCACTCACATATTGAAGTGCCTCTACTATTCCTAGACTTCCATGACAAAGCACCGGAATACGTGAAATAGATATCCTTTTCAACTGTTCAATTATATTTAGCACTGATTCCCTAGGTAAAACCCCTGATTTATATGCTTCGTGATAGGCTATTAGTATTCCCGCTAATCCATTGCACCAAGATGACGACACATGCTCCTCTTTGCCTCCATCTTTATAAGTTTCTATGATACCGCCGTCATTGATGTACTTGTTACAGATAATCGAATCAATTTCTTGAATTACTCTTTTTATTTCGCTTTTTTCTTGATTTTGGTTAACTACAGCAAAAAACCAAAGTAATTGACTATATCCATGGGCCAGCCCCGATGTCGTTTTAGCATCATTAACATTAATTTTTGAATATGCATTTGAGATACATTTATCGATCATATCATTGCTTAATTTGAAATCTTTCTGCATATGGTATCTCATAACAATTGAACCACTTTTTCCTGTAATCATATCAAAAAAGTTATTATCTTCCACGTCTAAAGAGTGATGCAATATTGGCCAGGAATTAACAGCTACATCTTTCCACTTTTTGTTCCCAATGACATCCCCTGCTGCATACAATGTCCACAGTAATCCTGATACTCCAGAGAATGCACCAATCCCAGACAGTAAAAGATTTCTAAGTTCATAATTTTTTCCTTCAAGGATTTCTGCAGATTTCTCAAAAACATCATAAGAGACTTTTAGTGCAGCATCGTTCGATAAAATTTTACCTGCCACTGCTAACGCAAGTGCAGGACCAACTCTTCCACTATATAAATCATACCCTAGAACTCCTGGAGTCCAACCTTGGCTCCCAAACCTTGCAACAGGACCAATCCACGTCTTAGGCAAATGTTCATATCGGTCATCCAAAAGAGTTGTGGTTAATGAGTTGGTAAACCAAGAAATTATTTCTCTATTTTTCAAAGTATCTTTATTTCTTGCTATGTCGAGTTCTTTGTGCCTTTCTTTCTCAATAAATTTAGTTTCTTCTATATTGATATTTCCATCAACATGTGGATCTGCTAATTTAGCAACAAATGCTAATCTTATTAGCTTAATTTGTTTATTTAATTCATCTTTCGTAAGGTTCTCCATCTTTGAAATGAACTCGGATTTGGGACTTATTGCAATAGAAGATACAACATTATTTCCACACGATACCTCTGTCCCTTGAAAATCGATAGAAAAGTATGGGATATCACCATTCCATATTTGTTTACATTCAGATATAACCAGATTGACATCACTGGTCATACTCAATATACCTAGGCGTGATAATAAAGCATGTGCTGTATCCATATTTCTGGATGGCTCCGCATCTGTTAAGATACGCAAAAGCTGCTCATATCTATATGTCATATTATGTATATAGCGAAGCTTAGTGTTACTAAATGACTTTAAAACTGATTTAATAAACAACTCTTTTTGACGCAAAATATCCATAAAAAAATTTGAGAAACCGTCAATAATTTGGTCACATCTTTCATGAATCACTGCTTCTAAATTGGAATCAGTAGATAGGTCATTATCAACAGTTTGTTTTTTCCAGACAACTTTTATATTTGAAGAAAAGCCATCTTTGATATCAAAAGTTCTAAAAGGACTTACACTATTTTGATCACGAATACCGGTGAAGCCAACATCAACTGTGCCATTACTTGATTTTTTACCCAATGATATTGGAAGTACTCCTGTGCCATATACAGATTTTTCTAATGCTCGATACGCACTTCTTTTAGATTCAGGGATTCCAGTTCTAATGCGAGATGGGTGAAATAAAGTTTCTAAATCTATTGGAAGTGGCCCCTCATTTGTCCATAAAATATTACTATAGTGCATATCAGAGGCATTTAATAAATACATAAGACATGCTAATCTACCAGCTTGAAACATATCCTTCTTTTCTTGGTTGATTTCTCCGAACGATGTAAATCCATAACTACCAAAATCAACAACAGTTATAGAAGGCATTTTTTGAGATATGAATTGGTTTATTTCTCGAATGAAATTTGAATACCCTAGTTCCCCGGAAACTGATCGTGGTTTAAAAACCAGCTTTTCACCTTGTTCAAAGGTAATAATAGACACTGATGACCCATTATTATGTGTGTCTCCACCAGTCTCTACAGAAACAATACGACTGCTGCTTGAAATCTTGAATGTCTTTTCTATTTCTAAACGATGCTTTTGAGTCAAATGAATAGTATTTTTCAGTGCAATTGCTCTATTCTCTAATAAATTATTGCACCTTCCCCATATAACCGGATAAATACCCGCAAATTCTTTAAATTTTGTATCCATTAAATTTTGGGTATAATTATCGTACATACTTTTTGAATTCATAGAACCCCTAGGTAATTTTTTAATTTGTTCAGCAAAACATCTAATTAGATAGGAGAAAGCTATCTGTGAGAATAGCTCACAGATAACTTTTTTGAAAGATTGCGGCTCAACAAGATGCTTGTCCATCTTCGAGTCCCATACTTTATCCAAGATGTTCTTCGCAATCATCCTACAGGGGTTATGATAGGGATATAGTTCCCGGTCCTTAAAAGTTTCCATATTCCTCATATGATCCGATGAATGTACAGATAAATTATCAGCAACATACTTTAGAATTGGCACTATGTGCTTATCGAAATCTGACTTTTCAAGTTCCGGGTATAACTTCTTCCTATAAATAACCATAATTGTTTTATCTCTCCTTTAACAAGCGCGTGTACAAGCAGTAGATGGACATGTATTAGTTGAAATAAACCCCGTAATAACTGAAACAACTACTGAAGGTGTTACTCCACCAGCAACATCATCATCAGTTAATGCAATCATATCTGATTCTAAGTATTTTCCTAGCTCCAGTTCATTTTTTAAACCTTTTTTTGCTTTAGAGTTATTATCATTCATTATATTATCCTCTTTTCATATATTTTTGACTATTATCCTATAAAACCATTCTAATTTATTTGCACCAAGACATGCATTCATGACTAATGGTACACCAACCACCATTATTTCCCCAGTAATCACTAAGTGAAAATGTATTTGTAGAACAAGCTCCAAATACATCATCATCAAATTCTTGATCTACTATTTCCTCAAACCATGTCACTTGTTCCTCTTTTTGTAATTTATTCACTTCGTTTTTCATATTATTTCTCCTTTTCTGTTTATTTTAAATTTTGTTGAAACATGATGTTAATTTATACTATAACAGGTAAAAATATCTAAAGCATGATATAATAGAATGGTATTTTGTGGGTATTTTTTCTTTTTTTACAAGTATGGGATTTGTCTATAATTCTAAAAAACTATCTGATACCATCAAAAGATAACAGTTAGAACTTTTATAATATAGTAAAAAAAGACGTGGAAATTATATAAGACATTAGGATAAAACGGAGGGCAAGTCTTTAAATTCGAAACAAAAGATTATTTCAGTATTCTACAAAAAAAGAAGAGCACAAGCTGCTCTTCAACATATCAATATAATTATAGACTGTATATTAAGTATTAAGTTAATTTATTTTACAAATTAAACTTATATTTCAATTTTCTTGCTTCTTTTTAGAACAAGTATAAAAAGTACAATTAAGGTAAGGAAGGCAATGAAGTACTGAAGAAGCGAAAGTGGATTTGAGCCAACCATAACCGGGTAGAAGTAGCCTGGGAAATTTTCAATTAAACCGTTGAAAAATTTGTTATTAGTACTATCTAAAATATTCGCCAAAATATTCGGAATGAAAAGTAACATTGCTGTTAAAATACTGTAAACTGCACCACTTCGAACACCATTTAATAATAAAATATATCCTAACAAGAAATAAGTGAGAACTAGAAGTAAGGAATTAACAAAGAATCCCAGAAGGAAGGATAGCTTTAATTCACCAGGTACTCCAAGTTGTTGTGTAACTAGAAGTAAACTTATCCCCAATACTACATACAATAGACTCACAATTAGTGCTATTACAACATTGGCTAATACATAGTTTGTTCTGTTTTGTTTTGAGTTATTTATCAATGAAATTGTCTTAGAAGAGTAGTCCCTATTTACAAAATAGAGTGGATGTAATACCGCTGCCAACATCCCCAACATACAATAAAAATTGGAGACATGTTTTATGGTAAATGGCGTATTAGCTGTTATGATAAAGTAACTCACGAGTACTGCTGGACCTAAAGCTCCTAACAATCCAACAGCCAAATAGCCTTTTTTAATTAGTTCTTTCAAGTTGTAATTAACATAACTTTTAATATTTAGTATCACGATCATCACCCCTTAGTTTGTTCATATAAACATTGCGAAGTGTTTTTTTCTCAGAAGTAAAATCAGATAGTCTTATTCCATACATATTCAAGAATTTAAAAATGTCAGAATTCTCTGCTGTTGTTTCAATTTGAATGGTTCTGTCACTTGAATGAATGATACTTCCAAACTCTTGATTCTCTGCAAATGTTGCTAAGTCAGTAGATTTATCAAAAACTAAATTAATAATATATTGACCCGTTTTATTAAATTGTTGTTCTCCAGAAATAGTTCCCTTTTCTAAAAACAACACTCGATCGCAGATGGCTTCGATGTCTTCTAGCTTATGGCTGGAAATTAAGAAGCCTATATTCCACTTATTAGCCATTTTTCTTAATTGTTGTAATACTTCGAGGGAAGTTTCTATATCCATACTATTTGTTGGCTCATCCAACACAACATACTTTGGTTTATTTAGTAAACTTAAAACAATTCCTAATTTTTGACGCATTCCTAAAGAATATTCTTTCACTTTTTTATTCAATACATCAGCTAGTTGGAGTCCCTTAAGAAGCTCATCGTATTCATTAAGTTCAAACTTCCTCCCATATATTTCTGAGAAATAGGCTAAGTGTGCTAAGCCAGTCTTATTACTATATAATTTCGGTTCCTCAATTAAGTATCCCACATGATTATTTTCTTCAATGGATCCACCAAATGTTTGAATTGTTTGAGCAACTATCTTCATAAGAGTACTTTTTCCAGCACCGTTACTTCCAATCAAACCAATTATTTCTCCTTGTTGAAAATCAAAAGATATTCCATTTAAAACTGTAATACTATTATATTTTTTCGAAATCTCTTTTATTTGCATTCCCCAACCCTCCAACTTAATCTTTATTTAAAATCTCTCTTATATCGAACAGCTAGATATACTCCTGAAGCGAGAGTTGCAATAGAATATTTAAATAAAAAGAAAATTTGCCACATATATTCCTTTGGAAAAATCACGTCACATAAAATTACTACGAATAACATGTAGAGGCAACTTTTTAAAGTGATTTGATTTGTCCTCTCATCACTCTTCCCAATTCGTTTAAGGAATACAATTGTTAAAATCAATCCCACTAAAAGCATGGCAAATCCAATACCAAGAAGCATGTTCCAATTATCAGTTGATGTCTCCACCCAGGTTTTTAAAGGATAAAAGATTGTATTTGTAAGATCTCCCTTATTTTTCATTCTTCTCATTTCCTTTCACATAAGTAAAAATATCGTTAACATCAACTTTGAAGAAATTCGCAATACGAAATGCTAACAATAAGGTAGGAACATAATTTCCTTTTTCCATTACGAAAATGGTTTGTTTAGAAACACCGACTTTCTCAGCAAGCTCTTGCTGAGACATTCTGGAAAGCACCCGATACTCATAAACCTTATTAGATATTGAATCACCAAAATCTCCCTTCATTTCCATCACCTCTTAAAAAAATTATAAACTGTTTTTTTATAAAAGTAAAGTAAACTTATATAAAATAATAATATACTTTTTAAATAGAGGTTACTTTGAGGTGAACTTCCCGATCTTTAGGGAAACTCACTTCATCTCAATCGGGGTTCAAACACTGTTTTTCACAGGGTCATCAACTTTGATATTGTATATACCTGCTTTTAATTGTTTGATCGATGTTACATCTTTAAAGGCTTGCCAATGATATTGTTCACCTGTATGTTACCTCTCTAGTTGAAGACTCGAAAAAAAATATGAAAACCCTCAAGTAAGCAATGATGAAAGGAGAAACAATGAAAAAGATTACTTTTTTACTGAACTATTCAATTACAAGAAGATTTAACTGCTTTTAAAGATTATCATGAAAAGGAAATGGTCATTTTAGACTAATTAAACAACGTGATTTGGCTGGACGAAAACATCGATCTGAAAATTAAACGTACTTGAGATTGTGTCATTATTATTAATACTAAAAATAAAAAGCAAAGGATATATCCCTCTGCTTTTAGCAACTTGATTTACTTAATAACCATTTACAAAATAAGCGATCGTCTCTAACTCATCTTCTTTCAGTTCTCTGTTCACATATACTTGATATTCACTCACGATTCTCTGCTGATCTCCACCACATAGATCCGTGAATTTCGCAATCATCCTAAGCTTGTCTGTTTCCTGACGAAACTCCTCTTTTGTCCACGGTCTTTGGTGTGAAGGAATATACGTATCGGCATCAAAAGCTTCTAACTTATCTAAAAGACGTAATATTTCTTTCACCGTATAATGAACTTTTTCGGCATACATTTTCGGATAAATGCAATCACCAAGAAAAAGGATTTTCTCTTCTTTCACATACACGATCACTGAATCTGCCGCATGATCGCCTCCAACATGTTGCACGATGCAAGTGACCCCGCCAAGATCAATCTCTATCCGACGGTCAAACGTGACATCTGGTAAAACCACTTGAATATCTCGATGATCCTGATATTCTTCCTTAATGGCCTTCGCGCAAAACTCAATCTCCGTTCCTTCCCTCACCCGCTCATCAATCGCCTGATCTGACCAAGAAAACGGCAGAAGCTTCTCCATTTCCTTTCTGGTCTTTGCAGAAGCAATTGAAACTGAATCAGGCAGCGCTGGCAAACCAAAAATATGATCCCAATGCCAATGCGTGAGAACAACCATATCGGGCGTGGCGTTCTCGAGTTTTAAGGTTTCTTTGATAAAGTATTTGGCATGATCTTCTGAGTTACCGGCATCGATCATTAATGTTTTGTTACTGCCTACGACCATGCCTAGGATGGGGCGGTCGGTGAGTGATACTGGTGTGATGTAGGAGAAGGTTTGGCCTATTTTTTTAATTGTGTGCATGGTGTGCCTGCTTTCTTAGATTGTATATTGAAGTACTACTTACGCAGCTGGGTTACAAGCCAGTTGTACGTATATGTTATATGTTTGAAATTCACTTATTATTATAGTCATTAATAATTGAAATAGTCTTGTTTGCAACGTCACTTCCAAGAGATGCATACAATTTCTTATCACCAATAATATAAAATTCTTCTTTAGCACGAGTGGCCGCAACATTCATTATATTGGGGTCGGAAACAGCCCATTTTGCTGCTCCACTGCTATTTGAATCTGCTCCTAGGACAAAATAGACAATTTTCGCTTCTCTTCCTTGAAAAGTATGAACAGTACCTACATTTATCGGTTTACCTTCTTTTCGTTTAGTAAAGCGAATTTCATCTAAAACTCGCGCAATTTGATATGCAACATTTCTAAAAGGAGATATTACATAGATATCATCAGCTAAATCTGTATTTGCTTGTAATCGCTCAGTAATTTGTTTTTTCAGTAACTCAGCTTGTTCTTTAACATATTTGTCATTCGCCTTTCCAACAGAATGAAGCCACTCTGAAGTCCCTTGCACCTCATCTTCGTTTTTACCTTGTACCATTAAACCATCATATGATATTTCATTAGAAATCGTGAACATCGGATAGTTTGAACGTCTATGTACCCACAGTGGAATACCAACCCATTCTTCTTCGTTTTTTTGGAAACCATACTGACTAGTATCGTCTACTATTGTTTGAGTGGATGCATCAGCAGAGACAAACTTTTCGTCTACATTATAGTGTCTTCCAATCAAAGTTAAAACATTTGGATCTAAAGTTAATACTGGCTTTATTTGTGAGGGATCCCCAACAACCATTACTTTTTTACTTCTAACAATGGCGCCAACACTTGCCTGTGGTAATGCTTGACCAGCCTCGTCAATGAATAAGTTGCCTATTGAATTTTCCTTGAGGTTTTTAAACATTCGACCAAAACTTGCAAAAGTAGTGCTGATAACTGGCACAGCGAAATTGATCCATTGCCATGCTTCTGAAATTAACTCATGGCCATTTTCTTTCGCAATGTAATTTGATTGTTTATTCCAGATAATCCTTGCAGCTTTTAAATTCCTTACGTTCTCATTGAGGAATTGCTTTCTAACTTTTAAAGCCGAAATAAATAATTCTGATTGTAAAATACGAAACTCCTTTGTAAACCAAGGATTAGACTTTTGAAGTTCTTCGTATGATAGAGAAAAATCTATTTCCTTAATTTCACTTTGTGATTTGAACTTTTCAAATGCATCAATTTCTTTTTTCATTTTTTCCAGATCATTGTTCTTAGCACTCACCCATCGTTCAAAGATAGATTTTCTTTCCTCCATTTGTTTTTGAGTATACTCTTTTTTAACACCATTTTTCTCTAGATCATTTTCAAGCTGTCTATAATTATTTGAAAGTGTTGTTTTTTGTTGAGTTAGATCATTTAAGTGTTCATTCACCTTGTTTAGATTATTGAAATAATTTTCAACTTTAGACTTATTAAATATTTTCTGAAACCATAAAAAACTCGGTTTTTGTGAAGTAAGAACATGATAATTTCGTTCAGCTTGTACTTCTTCTCTTGATAAATTTTCTAGTTCAACAGAAACATTAGATAAAGCTTTTTGAAATTTTAATCCCTCTTCTCTAAGTCTCACTAATTCTGCTTTTGCTTCTTTTTCATTACTAGTCAAAACTTTATGTTTTTCTTTTTTCTCATTTTCAAATTCTTTAACTTGATTTATATAATTGATATTTAGTTTTCGTACTTTATATAATTTTTGGCTATATTTTTCTACTTTGTCTCTTTCAACTTTTAATTTATTATAAAGCCGTTTGAATTCCTGATATACTCCAGTTTTAGATTGATAATCTTCCTCTAAATCTTTTTCAATTGCCTCTATATTGAGAAGCAATTTATTGATGTTGATTGAATTTCCACCTTCTAATGAAAAAACACCCCAATTTTTATCATTGAGCAGTTCACTTATAATGTATCGATCTTTCCCAAATCCTTCTCCTGTTAGTTGAGAATTAGAAATATCTTTGAAATAATTTGCTTTCTCTAATTGATCTTGAAAACATTTTGGAATCTCTTCTTTCACCGGTAATTCATTAACGATATTTTGAACTGCTCCATTATTTGAACTTGCCACAATAATATTTTTATCAGAAATAGATCGTGGTAAAACGCCCAGTTTAGCATTTTGCCAATAGGTCAGACTGCCTTGAATCACTTTATTAGAAAGATTTGAAATAGCTAGTGCCTGTTGTACGACTAAATCAGCAAAAATATCCTTCAACAATGTTGTCTTGCCTGTTCCTGGTGGGCCGTTAATACTTCGGATATCGTTTTTGTCGTTTAAAGCTAAATTGACAGCTGCTTGTTGCATAAAATAAAGTGCATAATCAGGGTTTGATGGAAAACGTCCTAACGGATAATATTTTGGTTTTAAAGCAATTTCCTCAAAAATATATGCGTTAAAATGTTCAGACTCTTTATGACTGTCTAGATTTCTCCTATTTCCAGTAAACCCGTTAAAATATCTGTTTATATTTTCAGTATCAATTAACTTTGCCATTTTTAAATCTTCAATAAAGAAAGAATGTAGATTAATATCCTCATTATCCAGATGTCGTATGAATTTATAGCGGAAATTATCTACTGACACATGATACTTTTGTATAAGTTCAGAGAACACATTATGAAAACCCTCTTCAAATTTTCGATCTAATTCTTCTCTAAATAAAGTTTCAACTTTTAAAAAATCATCAGGTAAATGGCCATGCTCACGGATATACCCACTCATTGTTAAAAACAATTTATCAGCTACCAGGTTGAGTTGATGATCAAAATATAAAGCGAAAGTAAATTTTTCCGAATGATTGATTTCCTCATAATTTTTCTCAATATTATATTTTTCTCTCAAAATATCAACAACTTCTTGGAAATTGAAAATACCAAAGTAAAATACGATTCCAGACTTTTTAAAGGCTTTATCTGACATATTATTTTGTTGTTTTTGATGAGATAAAAAATTCATAAAGAATTGTTGCCAATCTTTTTCAATACGATGAAGTGTCTTTAATAATTTGCCACTTTTATTAATTGAACCTTCTGATAACTGCTCTATTGTAATCCATGCATTTAGAATATCTTCTTTTTTATTCATGCTATATCTCCTGTTATCGAGCATATTTAATTAACGACAATTATACTTTTGTATAATCTTTGAGTCTTTAATATTAAATAATAACATACTTTTCCAGTACTACTCAATTGATTGTTTAATCGAATCGTAAATGGCAAATGCCTCTAAAGTACTTTAGATCTTTGTGAATTTGCAATAGGAGATAATTAAAGAGACACTTACACTAGGAATGGGAATTGAGATACTTGAACATGAAATTAATAATCATCAGTACCTTAATGAAGAGACTTCACTAAATATATTTTAAATTAAGAGATCCTTTTATAGTTACATTTCCTCTGTAAACATTAGATTATTACATTTCTAATAAAAAATAAAGCGTCATTCAATAGAATTGAATGACGCTCATTTATGCTATTTATTATCTAATTCTTTTATCATTTTTTTGAGTTGTTAATCCATCTATTACAATTAGGACTTAACAAATCTCTTGTATTCCCCATTTCCAATAACCCCCACTTAATACACAACTTCTCCAAAACGTTTCAAAATAATGCGAATAAACTTCAACTTTGATTTCAAGACCACTTACACATGATAATACGAAAAATCCTGATAAAAAGATTTGATCGAAACTTCTCTTATTCATCATCTCCCTAAAGTTTTTATCACTGATCTTCATATCATTCTAACAATCCCCCAATAGACAACTTTCAAATCATTGCAGTATACCTAATCTTATAATGGATGAAATACAAGTATTTTCGATTAAATATAAAAAAATCAATACACACTTTAGCATATTGGCTTCTTTTTAAAGTAAACCAACTAATTGTATTTGTAAATTTAACCTTTCTTATCTATTAATAAATCTACGATTTTAATTAAATGGTTTTACAATAAATTCATCATCCACTAATTTATCTATTAAATTTGTGCCTTTAGCTACTTTATTATTGCCTCCAAGTTTCTGATATTTTTCATAAACATATTCAGCACATAATTTAATTTTTTCCTCAGTAATATCATCTACATTAAAGTTACCTAATTGTTTTGGTGAAATATCTGCAGATCCAGAAATTTTAGCGGAACAAACATACATTACATAGAAGGAAATATCTGATTGTTCACTAATAGAATAAACACCTAGATTATTTATAAAACTTCTAACTCTTTTTCCAATTACCGCAGCATTATAATAACTATCTAATATTTTATTATTTAAATATAGTTGTTTGTATGTTTCTTCATCGTTTAATAGTGTAGAAGGTCTTGCTCTAGCATAATTAGGTTTCCTTAAAAGAATAGATATTAAACATTGAGCTAAAAAAGGAATACTAATTATCTTATCTTTAGGTTTACCTTCATTCTTATAAAAGTTTTTCCTTCTATCATAAAATAACCCCTTTGTTTTCATATAATTCTCAATCTCTCTATGAATACTATCTGTACCTCTTAATATTGCTTTTGGAATTGTTGTTTGACTGTTTGTAGCCAATATAATATTATCTCTTGAGGCATCAGTATCAGGAACTATTATCCTTAATAAAACTTTTCTGCTCTCATTCTTATTTTCTTTTTTTGTGGAAATCAGATAATTATATATTTCGGTCGAGGTTTGCAATCCATTTACTATTTCTGGATTCTTTATTTCAAAAACTTTAGTCGATTTTTGATCAATTTTGCTAGCCAACATTGTTATTCCATTATTTAACCACCAAAAATCTTCTTTATAATCGATTTGCTCTAAGGTTGCAGCAATTTCTTTATTAACAGTTATATTACCTTGATAGTCTCGAACATTAGCTTCAAACATATGTTTTATCAATTTATCATTTTCATTAGTAATGAATTTAAAATACTGGTTAAGATCAGCTAATACAATATATTCTTTTTCTTCTTGTACAATTATTGGTGTTTCAGAAATATGCAAAACAAAATCTGTTTTAGAAGGTGCATCATATAATTTCAAAATTCTTTCTGCATTAATATATTCCACATCGACATCAGAATTGGGACTGGGAAATAAAGTTTTAAGCTTGCTCATTAACTCTGTTGCCTGTTGCTTTACATTGGGATGTACCTCATTTCCTAAACTCACATAAATAAATTTAAAGCTAACTATAGGTGATTTAGTTATTAAACTTAAGAATGTATTATGAAACCTTTCAAAGAACTCTAAAACATCACTATTGTAACGATTAGAAAAATCATTATCTTTAAATGCTTCTATTTTAAAAAGATTATCCACAATACTCTTCCACTTATTAAAAACATCTTCTCTAAAGGATGTTTCAAATTTCGATTGTATTATGTATAAATCTAATTTAGGGTTTCTTTTAATATTTTCCAACGGTGTGTCATCATAAATCAATTCTTCATTTACAAATAAATAAAGACCATCACAACCACCGTCATTTCCATTACCAACGATACCTTTTTCAAGTTCTTCATCACTTAAATCAAAAGCTTTTAAAATTAAGCTTGCAGAAAAAGTTTCAAAATAATCATGTAGCAATTTGTTAAATTTTGATGAATTAGACTTAATATCTTCCTGCCTATCTAGTAAACTTTCTTCAAAACTCTTTTTTATTAATTCACTGGCTATTAACTGTGAGTTATCCATTTTAATTGCCATATATAAAATCCCTCCCTAACTATTTAACATTTAATTTAAATCATGTTTCAAAAAGTTCAATTAAGTTGATTTCACCGCAGTTACTTATGATAAGGCTCCCCCCGCACAATCCGAAACGCCCGATAAATCTGCTCCACCAACACCAGCCTCATCAACTGATGCGGGAACGTCATCTTCGAAAACGACAGTTTCTCATTCGCACGCTGCATGACAGCGTCGCTTAAGCCAAGGGATCCGCCTATGATGAAACATACCTTACTTTTTCCGTATGTTGCTAGCTTATCTATTGTATCGGCTAATTCTTCGGAACTTTTCATTTTTCCCTCGATGGCTAGGGCGATGACGTGGGCGTCTGGGTTGATTTTGCTTAGGATACGTTCGCCTTCTTTGTCTTTGATGATTTTCATGTCTTGATCGCTGAGATGTTCGGGCGCTTTTTCGTCCGCGAGCTCAATGATCTCGATTTTTGCGTAAGCCTGTAATCGTTTTGTGTATTCGGCTATGCCTTGCTTTAAATATTTCTCTTTTAATTTTCCTACTGTGATAATTGATATATTCACAGGTCATCCCCACCTTAAGAACAAGTTATTCATATAAGTTATCAACAATTGTGGATAAAATTTGTGTATTTTGTGTCCGATCATTCGTTCCCCACTATATATATTGCAGGTTCATCGCACAATTCACAGGTTGTGGATAAGCTGTGTGTATGTTCGATTTTTCTGAATTCTGGCGGCGTTTCGTGATCATCTATGTACATGTCTAGTACGGTTTCTATGTGTTCTGCACAAGCATAAAATGTTTTGTTCATAAGTTTGTTCTTCCTCCAATATGTTCTGTGATTATTCACAAGTGTTTCGCTCATTTTTCAATATAACCGATTTATTCACATGTTAATAGTCTTTTGCCATTTTCCACACCTTTTATCCACAAACCAAACAAAAAAGCCTCCACTCCTGTGAAGGCTTCTTTCTATAAAAATGGATTATAAAATCTCGTTCCTCTAACAAATGTAATGACTAACGAAACAATCAGCACCACACCAACAAATATTAACGCCACATAATCTGCTTTTTGAAAGTCTTTCGCCGTAAACCATGTGCGCTTTTTATGTTTCCCAAACCCGCGCAGCTCCATTGCATTGCTGATCGTTTCAATCCGCTCCAAGCTGGAGAAAATCAGCGGCATCACAATCGACAGCGCATTTTTGATTCGTTTCCCCAGTTTTTCATTCTTCGATAAATCAATTCCTCTTGCTTGCTGAGAAATCGCGATCGTTCGAAAATCACGCTGAATATCTGGAATATAGCGCAAGGCAATAGCTACAGCATACGAAATCCGGTAGCTGACCCCGATTCTGCTGAGTGATGAGGCAAATTCACTTGGATTTGTTGTCACGATAAATAAAAGCGCTGCTGGCATCACGGTCACGTATTTCAGTGTAATGTTCAATTGATAGAAAAGCTGTTCAAGTGTGACATTGTACCAGCCTGCAATATGAAACAGCTCGTGCTTCGCTCCGTAAATGGCGACACCTTGCTGCGGTGCAAAGATGTAGATGGCGATGTTGTTAATCACTAGAAAAATCGCCAGGACGATCACCACGAAGGAAATATCACGAAATCGTACGTTCGACATCTGAAAGAATACGATACTTGCGGCTAGCATAAACACTAAAACGCCTGTATCATACGTGAGCATCGCTGCGGATGACCAGAGGATAAAGCAAATGAGTTTGGTTGCACCTGTCAGCCGGTGAATCGGTGACGGGCGGTCAATATAGGACAGCATGTCTACAGCCATGTCATTCGCTCCTTTCTGTCAACCTCAATGAAGCGATCCACGAGTTCATTTGGATTTGGCCAGTCTGCTTTCAGCGCCAGTTCATACAGCGATGTTTCCTTTAAGCTCGCCTTTTGGACAAGCAGCTGATCTGTCAGCACTTTGGCTGGTGTATCATCTGCAATTTTTTCTCCATCTGAAATGACAATGGTTCTTGTTGTGTATTCGAGCATCAAATGCATATCATGGGTGATCATTAAAATCGTGACACCCTGCTGATTTAATTGCTCTAAAAACGTCATCATCTCTGTATAATGTCTAAAATCCTGTCCGGCGGTTGGCTCATCTAAAATGATGATTTCTGGCTCTAATACAAGAATAGACGCGATGGTGACACGTTTTTTCTGTCCAAAGCTGAGGGCTGAGATCGGCCAGTTCCGAAATGGGAACAGTCCGCACACCTTCAGAACCCGCTCCACCCGTTCCTTGATCTCGTCTTCCTTTACGCCTCTTAAAACGAGACCGAGTGCGACTTCATCAAAGATCATTTGTTTTGAAATCATTTGATTTGGGTTTTGCATGACGACGCCGATTCGTTCAGAGCGCTGTTTGATTGTATCTCCTGTAATGTCTTCACCATTTAAAAGAATGGTCCCTTTTGTTGGCTTTTCAAACGCACAGAGCACCTTGGACAATGTTGTCTTACCTGCGCCATTAGCTCCTGCAATGCTGATCATTTCTCCTTTTTTGACGGTAAAAGAGATATTGCTCAGCGTGTTTGGTCTTGTTGGGTAGTCAAAGCTTAGCTCGCGCACTTCTAGCACATCCTGCACTGCATCCTGTTCGACTTGCTGCTCAGTTGCTTCCATCCACTGCTCGATTTTCTCTTTTGCCTCGTCGTCTAAGGTGAGACGCTGTAAATCAGCGATCTGATCTCCTGGCGCAACCGGAATACCTGCATATTTCATGGCCTTTACATATAAAGGCTCACGTAAATACGCCGCTTCTAATACGTTTGAGGCGAGCAATTCATCTGGTGTCATATCGGCAGCTATCGTTCCGTCATTGACGACAATGATCCGGTCCACATGACGGAAGAGGACGTCCTCTAATCGATGCTCAACCATCACGACGGTTTTTTTCGTTTGTTTTTGCAGTCGATCAATGAGATCGATCACTTCTTTTCCTGTTGCGGGGTCAAGGCTTGCAAGTGGTTCATCAAACAGCAAAATGTCGACATCGTTGACAAGTACACCAGCGATAGCGACACGTTGTTTTTGACCACCTGACAGCTCATGCACGGACGATGCCAGCTTGCCGTCTACCTCTGTTAATTTTGCCGCTTCCTCGACACGTGTTTTCATTTCTTCACGTGAGACTTGATCATTTTCAAGCGTAAACGCGATGTCTTCTCCAACGGTGAGCCCGATAAATTGTCCATCAGGGTCCTGAAGCACCGTTCCAACAAGCTGTGAGAGGGAGAATATGTTCTCTTTCTCTGCATTTTTCCCGCCGATGTGAAGACTTCCTTCCATAGAACCTTTATAAGACGCAGGAACTAGCCCATTGATACAATGGGCTAGTGTGCTTTTTCCCGATCCAGACGGGCCTGCGATGAGAACTTTTTCTCCTTCATAGATAGTCAGGTTGATGTCTTTTAATGTTGGTTCTGCCTGACTGCGATACTTGAATCCGAAATGTTCGAATTGAATCATCGGTTTCTTCATTTATGTGTTCCACCTTGCTTCATGATGTTTCTTTCGATAGGCTGCCGCTTTTGCTTCTCGTTTTCGCATAAGCCGCAATGATGATGGTTCCTAGTACACCGACAGTGATGATGTTCGAAATCCCTGCCACGATGCCTTGAACAAATACTTTGTTCGCAGGTTCTGCATAGATCACAATGTCAAGTACCGGAGCAATCACAAACCAGCCTAATGCCTGTGCGCCTGCTTGTACGGCGTTGAAGAGCGTGATTTTCTTCCAGCCGAAGTCTCCCTCTTCTACTTTTAAACGGTTGGAAATGAAGCCGATCATCAAACCTACTAAACCCGAAACAATAATCCAGCTCCACCAAGGACCAAATGTGGTCGCATCTTTGATGAGATGTCCAATAAAACCAATCAGTGCGCCTGCAACAGGTCCAAATAACACGGCCATTAATGCAAGGAATGCGTATGAGGTTTCAATTTGTGTGTTCGGAATTCCAGTTGGAATCGAAACGAAGCGTCCTAAAATGACGAAGACGGCTGCGCCAATTCCGATGGCAACGACAGTTTTCGTTGAAAGTTGTTTTCCTGCCATGATGTATCCTCCTCTTATTCGTATATAATGCGCGGAGCTTTGCGAATCGAAAGGCGCCAGCCTGTGCCTGTACCGATGTTATAAGCCTTTGCAAATGACCCTTGATTGATCGCCACGCCTAAATGGTCGAGTGAATTGACATATACGAGTGGTTCGCCTACCTTTAAATCGGCAAAAGATCGTCCATAGGTCATGATATTTTTATACACATTTTTCGGCCCGTTGGCAATGGTAACTTCTATTGCATCCCCATAATTAATTGATAGCTGTTCAAATAGCGTGTGATGAATGTTTGTCCACAGGTTTCCGAACCTTACATCTAGAATATCAATTGTCCCTGTGATCACATCTTCTTCCGCATAAGCCTGTACGACTGGAAGGTGGATAATCTCCTCAATATTCGCCTGTGGCCCAACCTCTTCAAAAGAAATCACACCTGAAGCAATTCTCGCCCCTGTATACGCATAAATGTCTCTCCCGTGGAATGTATGTGATTTTCCCGACTTTGGCAGCCGGTTGATGGTTTCGTCTAAATAACGGGCTTCCACAATGCCAATATCCTGCGCGACATGCGTGAGTGTCCCGTTATCTGGGGTAATGATATAGTGCGAGCTTGTGGTTTTGACGACAAGACTCTTTCTCTCTGACCCAACACCTGGGTCAACGACGGATACAAATACCGTCTCTTCTGGCCAGTATGTGACGGTTTGAAGCAGGCGATAAGAAGCCTCCCAAATGTCATACTGTGGAATATTGTGTGTTAAATCAAAAATGCGGATGCCGCTGCTGACCGTATTTGCCACTCCGTACATTGCGCTGACAGCTCCGTCATCAATGCCGAAATCTGATTGTAAAACCAATGCATGTTCACTCATGTCAATCTCCCTTTCATTTGAAAAAATGGATGTGGTGTTTCACGTGGAACATTTGAACAATTGTATGAAAAAAAAGTGGACAATAAAAAATACCCCATCCTTATCTTTGAATCATAAGGACGAGGTATTTGTCTCGTGGTACCACCTTTATTTACTGTTTGCTCGCGCTAAACAGCCTCTACAAGTACAAAGCTCCAATCTGGCTCATATACTGTGGTTTTGATAACGAGTACCAACTCTCGTCGTCACCTACTAATATCATAGATATGTTCAGCACGAGGCTCAGAGACCATTTTTCGAATCATTATTTTTGCTTCTTTTCAGCTGCCGAAGCTCTCTGTGGAAAAATTGATGATTGTACTTTCTCTCGTCATTGCCTGTATTATCTTGAATTAAAGCTATCATACATGATGTTTTTTGAGAAATCAAGATATTTTTCTGAACATTTTTAAAAGTGGGTTAACTGATACTGGAAGAGTCTTCTTTTTATAAAATTTAAACAAATGTTAAAGAGCGAGATATGGTGTCTTTCTTTTCTAGCGGTATAATAAAGATGAAGGGAGGTACAGCGTGTGTGGACCATCTGTATGAATGAGTTTAAGCAGCTCTTCAAAAGCACAAAATCTATTTTAACAATTGTTATTATTTTCATTTTATCTACTTTTGTTTCAAGTCTTCCGTTTATTGCTGCTTATCAAGGAAAGTGGGAACAGGCAAAGGACCCCTATTCTATTGGGAATGAACTGGTGATTTCATTATTTGGTTTCTTCCTCATTTTTTTGTTGTCTCATGATATTTTAAGCCGCGAGATTCATTTGAAAACCATTCGTTTTCTCGTCAGTAAAACAACCCGTTTGAACATTATCATTGGAAAATATCTTGGACTGATGCTGTTTTGGCTTAGCTGCATTATGACGACATATGTACTGAATATGTTGATTTCACACCGGTTTCTGTTCTCTGATGCCTTAAAAATCTTAACCTTTATCAGTGTTGGCATCTCTTGTGCCTTATTTTTATCCATGCTCTTTCCAACACCGCAGAAATCAATGTTTGTTGGGATGTTGTTTTCCTTTCTTTTCCCGATCGTCAGTGCGATTTCTGTTCTTTCTTCAGAACGAATGATTCATTGGTTCCAATATATGACGCCTTATTATTATGCGCGCTGGAGTGAACCGCTGACCTATGTCCTCATGAATACAATCATGACCGTTGTCTTACTCATTGGAACTGCACTGCTGTTTCAAAGGAGGGATGTATAGATGCTGCATACAAAAGGACTAACAAAAAAATATCGTACAAAAGTCGCAATAGATCATATTCACCTTGATGTCAATCAAGGCGATATTTTCGGACTCATTGGACCAAAGGGTTCTGGTAAGACGACGTTTTTCAATATCATTACAGGTATCTCTCGCCCAACCTCTGGTACATTTAAGGTGATGAATATGCCTTCGCTAAAAAAAGTGAGGCAGCATATCGGTGTTCTTCCTGAATATACGGATTTATATGAAGGGCTCACGGCACTTGAGCATATTGCCTATTTATCAAAAATCACCGGGACACGCCAGAAAACAAGTGATTATGAAGAACTGCTCGAATTTGTTGGTTTACATCGCTATCATCAGGAGAAGGTCGGTGCCTTCACACCTGGTATGAAAAAGCGGCTTGGAATGGCGCAGGCCATCGCCCATCAGCCTGAATTTATTTTACTCGACGAGCCTTTTGCCGATATTGATGCAGATTCTATTTTGCACATTCAAAGGGTCATTGAAACGTTAAAGCATGAAGGGAAAACTGTCTTTTTAACTGCTGACCGCCCAAGGTTCACAAATGGTATTTGTACCAAAACTGCATTTATTTCTGAAGGAAAATTAGTGTCCCCCCATACTCATCCTCAAGAGAAAACCATCACATCCTCAAACATACGTGCAACCTTCAAGCATGCATGGATCGATGATGAGGTGAAACCTGTTCTCACGCAGTACTTACAAACTGTCGGAACAGATCTTGTGATCAGTGATGACGAGACCTCATTGTTAATTCGTTCAGAAGCTCAAGTTCCAGCGATCATCCGCGCTTTCGTGAAGTGCAAAGTCGATTTATACAGAGTCACGGCTCAGGATGCCATGATGTCCTCATAAAAAAGTACCGTACGCTTTCCGCACGGTACTTCTTCTTTTTTATAAAGGTTTGCTCATGTAAATGCCGGTTTCTGCAAAGCCTGTTTTCTCATACAGCGAACGGGCGATTTGATTGTGAGCAAAGACATGGAGCGAAAGTTTTTGCACACCTAATGACTTCGCCTGCTCCTCTAATGCCGCAATGGCCTGCTTTGCAAATCCTTTTCCCCGATAAGCTTCAAATAAAATAAAGTTATAAATAAATCCTTCGTGCTGCGGGTGATCCGGGTCATAGCAAAGCCAAACCCATCCAATCGCTTCTTCTCCATTTAAGATATTCCACAGCTCATGATGCTCTGTCTGAAGACCTTCTGGAAGCAGCCTGTCAAATTGTTCTTCTGCGTTTGCCAGTGATTCTTCCTTCTCCCATGTCCCTGCGAGTACCTTTTCTTCCGCGTACCGCTGAATGGACTTATCTATCAATGCATCATAATCCGTTTGTGACATCGGTTGTAGTGTAATCAATTGTACCTCCCCCTTTCCTTCATCATATGGCAGTCATGCAAAAAAAACCAGCCCCTTGATGGAACTGGTTAACCGCCATATCGGTCGGTTTGAGAAAGTTTGATCTCTGCTGATTTTTTCTTCCCGCTTCGGTAAAACTCCACTTTTACCTTGTCACCGACCTTCTTTTGATACAAGTACTTACGAAGATCTACGATATTCTGTACACTCTTACCATCAAATGAAGTTACGACATCCAGCTCTTTTAGTCCTGCTTTTCCTGCTGGAGATAAAGGCTCTACACTCATGACAACGACCCCTGCTGTAACCTTAGAAGGCAGTTTCAACGTTTCCTGCCAATGGTAGCTCGCAATATCCGCTAACGATTTCATACCAACGCCAAGATATGGACGCTTCACTTCTCCGTAGCGCTCTAAATCCTCTATGACAGGAATGACCAGGTTCGCCGGAATAGACAGCCCGATTCCTTCTACCTCAGATTCAGCAATCTTCATTGAGTTGATGCCGATCACTTTTCCGTCTATATTGATTAGAGCACCACCGCTGTTTCCAGGGTTAATGGCGGCATCTGTTTGCAGTACCTCTGCATTCCAATCCGTCTGTCCGTCCCCATTTGAATCAACAGGAATCGCTCGCTCCGTGCCTGAAATGACTCCTTGTGTAACAGAGCCTGCGAATTCAAGCCCTAATGGATTTCCAATAGCGATGACTGGCTCACCTGGCTTCACATGATCTGAGTTACCAAAGGCTGCGGTTTTCTTGATCTTATCACTTTTGACAGTGAGTACCGCTAAATCCATGAGCTGATCGCTGCCGACAAGGTTGGCACCAATTCTTGTCCCATCATGAAGGCTCACTTCAAGCTGGTTGGCGCCTTTGATGACGTGGTGGTTTGTGACAATATAAAAGGTATCACCCTTCTTTTTATAAATCACACCTGACCCGCTGCCTGCTTCTCCGCCTTCCTCCCAAAAGCTCGACTTTTGGATATTAATGACGCCGACCACCGTATCTGACATGTTCGACACTACTTTCGTGACAGCATCATTGACGTTCACATTCACAGTCTTTAAAGATCCTTGTGATACTTGTCCATCTCCGTTCTGCTGCCAACCAAAGAGACTGCCGTTCTGTCCAGATACATAGGGAAAAAAGAATCCCATTAAAAAAGCTCCTACCAATACACCGATCAAACCAGACAGGAAATAACCCTTTCTGCTTCGTCTCGGTTTCCACTCTACATCGCGATAATCCACTATGTTTCCTTCCTTTCAGTGAATAGATGATGTATATAGTGTTGGTAAGAAGCTCTTATCTTAATCATTCGATTGTAAAAATCATACCGCGCAAAGCGGGGTTGCTTTTTTCGGGTCCGTATCAAATAAATCAAAGCCGTCCCCCACAACAAAGCCCTTCATTTCAAGCGTCTGCTGGACCGCCATACGGGCTAGATCCTTCATGTTGTTGTCTTGACTCAAGTGAGCCAAATAAATGCGTGAGGTGGCTTCTCCAATCACGTCTGTCATCGCAAGAGCCGCATCTTCGTTTGAAACATGTCCGACATCGCTCAGAATTCTTCGCTTAATGCTCCATGGATATCGGCCCATTTGCAGCATACCGACATCATGATTGCTTTCAAAGACAAACGTATTGGCTGACTTAATAATACCTTTCATACGATCGCTCACATAGCCTGTATCCGTCATGAGAGCAAGTTTGCGCCCTCCATAATGGAACACATAAAACATAGGCTCTGCCGCATCATGCGAGACGCCAAATGACTCGACATCGAGACCGCCAAAGGATTGAACGGTTTCCATATCAAAGTGGAATTTCTGCTCTGTGTCAATCTTTCCGATATGGGACTCCATCGCCTTCCATGTTTTCGCATTTGCATAGACAGGAAGCTTGTACTTTCTCGCCATGACACCAAGCCCTTTAATATGATCAGAGTGCTCATGTGTCACAAAAATACCGTCCAAGTCTTCAGGCTTGCGGTCGATTTGACCAAGCAGTTCGACCATCTGCTTGCCACTTAAACCAGCATCCACTAAAAAGGCATGCTCGTCTGTTTCTAAATAAAAAGCGTTCCCCGTACTTCCGCTCGCTAGTACACTGAACTGCAAGCTCATGTTCTCTCACTCCATTGAAGATTTGTCATCTTTCTCTATATGATCAAGTGTTGAGCCATCAATGGCATTGATCAAATATTCTTCCTCTGTCTTTTTCTTTGAACCTGCTGATACACCTTCAAGCTCCACACGCCATACAGGAACCATGACTTGCGTGCTTGCACCCGGGTATTGCGTATAGTAGCCAAGCTCTACCTTTTTCACGTTCGTGTTTTGGCTCAGCATGTTTTGCGTATATAAATCCTTCACCGTTTCAAGCGCTGGGACAAGGGTTTCTTTTCTCACTTCATTAATCGACGTCACCATCGACTGCTGATATGAGACGACCTCGTTTTGGTCGTTTAAGACTAAGGTGATTTTCCCGATGGTTTCGGTGTCATCAAGGCCTTCTTGGAAGATGTATTTCCCTTTATATGTTTGGAAGAAGACGATTTCCCCTGTCTCTTCATCAATACTCCACAGCTTATAATTCTTCCCATCCAGCAAACGCTGGTTCACTAAGTTCGTCGCTGCTGTTTTGATATCCTTTTTCGGCAAGGCAACGGGTTTATTAAAGGTCATTTCAAGCAGTGTGACAGGGTCATCCTTGTCAGTTTTCGGGAATGTGCTTTTCGCCTTTTGATCAGCTAATCCGTCAACATCCTTTTTCGTATATTGCTTCTTTTCAGCTGTAATACGGTATCCAATTTTCGCTTCATCTGATAGATTGCCATATTGAATCCCGTCTGCCTTCATTTCTTCCAGCGTATCTGTTTTTTCGATAATGGCAAAATGATCGGTTGACCGTTTTTCAAAGTATTGAAACCCTAGAAAGATATCGAGAACGAGAAAGGCTAGGATAAAGATCGTTTTGGTCTTATTCCACTCCATGATTCTCGCTCCCCTCTGTCAGCAGATCCTTCGATAAAATGACGATTTTGCCGTTATATTTCATGCACCATACGGGTTCCAGCCAGACAAACATCGCTTGATCCTGATCTTGATCTGTTGTGGTTGAAGCCGCTTGATATGCCGGGAAAATTTGTTCAATTTTCTCAAGGTCATCATATTTCGTCTGCTTGACGATCAAGTCCTTCAGCTCTGTCCCATTCATGAGTTTGACCTGTTCACTCTGACTCGCTTTGTTGCCAAGAATATAGTTTGGACGCTTGTAATTCAAGATGTCATCATTCGCCCATTGTACTTCAAGGGAGGTCATCCCAAATGGATGCTTTGTACTGTTGACGATCGGCAAACCGTCCATAAACATATTAAAGGACAGCTGCTGGTTGCTGTTGATGCCAAAGTATTGATAGTCATCTGTAAAGCTTCCTGTATCATTGAAATATTTCACGCTTCGCTTGATCAGATCCCCCGTTTGGAAAACGGTGCTGGAATTGATATTGCGATGCTGATATTGAATGCGGTGGTCTTTTTGATTGGCTTCAAGGCGGCTTGTGCCATCTGTGTACACCGTCCGGTTTAAATTAGATTCCTCACCGACAAGGCTTGGGTCTGTAAACAAAGCGTCTTTGAATTTGTTTGTCTTAATCGTTTCGATAAAGAACATTTTTGCTTCAAGCTGCTTTTGCTTTCTCGGAAGAAGGAAATCTCGTTTAGAATTCGTTGAGAAAGTATAAAGATCATATCGCGGCATCTCGTTTTGAGCGGCTGCGATACTGTCCATTAAATTCCGATAGTTGGCGGACTCAATAGTCAGCTCAAGCACCGTTTCTTTGCTGTATGAGACCAGATACACTTTCTTATTGGCCTTATCCTGCTGGGCGAATGGCACGATCATCCGGTCAAACGAGTTGTATTCAATGGACTTGTTCGGCCATTTGAACAATGCTTGGAAAATATCAATCGGAATCGAATCATTGAACACAAGATCCAATGTCTTCCCTTGTCCATCGCGTCCATAGAAGAAATTCTTAAATTTCTGCTCGGAATATTGATCCGACACATCATTAATCTCTTTGACATCCCAAAGGCTCACATCATTCCAAAAGTTTTGGAAGAGTTCCTTTTGATCCACTTTAAAATGCTCCCCATTTGAATGAATGAACATCTCACGCGGCTTCACGACATCAATGAGACTTCTAGGCTCGTCACTTGAAATCTTCTTCTTTTCCACGACCTGTGTGCCGGCGTCTGCCTGGTCCTGCATGACGGGCTGGAACATCCAAATATTCCACGTAAACACAAGACTGATCGCAATTAGGATTGTCAATATTATGGTTTTAAAGGTCTCACGCTTCATCCCAATCATCCTCTTGTTCTTCATTGTACGGAAGGGTAAAGGTCACCGTTGTTCCTTTTCCTTCAATGCTGTCAGCCCAAATATCTCCGCCATGAGCCTGAACCATTTCTTTTGCAATTGCAAGACCAAGGCCGGTTCCGCCAAGCTTTCTAGTTCGCGCTTTATCCACTCGATAAAAACGTTCAAAGATTTTATCCATATCCTTCTTCGGAATACCAATTCCTTCATCTTTGACGCTGAATAACACAAGGCCCTTCTCCTCGTCCAGATCAACGGTAAACGTGATGTGTCCACCCTCTGGAGAGTACTTCATGGCATTGGAAATGATATTATCGAGCACCTGTGTAATTTTATCTTGATCGATTTCCACATATATTTCACGCTGCGGCAGGTTGCGGATAAAATCGACATGCTGCTCCTTCGTCATTTCAAAACGATCAATGACGAGCGAGATAAACCTGATAAAGTTCGTCCACTCACGATTGAATTGATAATCCTTGCTGTCGAACTTAGACAGCTGCAGCAGGTCATTGACAAGCCGGATCATCCGCTCAGTTTCATTTTGCGTGACACTGAGGAATCTTGGCGCAAGCTCTTTATCACCAATCGCCCCTTCAGCCAAAGCCTCAAGGTAGCTTCGCATCGTTGTCAGCGGTGTGCGCAGCTCATGCGATACGTTTGCGACGAATTCACGGCGTTCAGCATCAATTTTCTCCTGCTCTGTGACGTCATAAATGACCGCAATTAAACCGTCAATTTTCCCATGCTCTTTCTGAATGACCGAGAAATTCACACGCAAAACAGCCAGCTGATCTTCGCGTTCAATTTCGATCAGCATGGAATCTTGATTTTCGACTAGATCTTCAAATGTGTGAGTTTCCTCTAAGCCAAGCAAGGACGTAATCGGCATCTCTAGTGCTGTTTCACGTGAAACATTTAACAGCTCTAGTGCAGGGCTGTTTAATAGAATAATTGCCCCGTTTTGATTCGTCGCGATGACGCCGTCCGTCATATAGGCAATGACAGAAGAAAGCTTTTTCCGCTCACCCTCCGTCATCAGCTGAGCTTCCTCCAGCTCTCTCGTTAGATGGTTAAAGGTCGTCGCAAGCTGGCCAATCTCGTCATGTCCATACTTCCGAACCTTTCTGGAGAAATTCCCTTTGGCAAGCTCGATTGCTTGCTTTCTCATATCTGAAATAGGATGAGTAATCGTTCTGAAGATGAAGATACCAAGTAGAGCGGTCGTCCCAAGTGCAATGAGTGTACCCGTCGCCAAAATGGTGTTAATGGTTCGCATTTGGTTAAACACGCTTTCCATCGAAGACACAACATAAATCACACCAACGGTCTCTTGGTTCTCATTTTTCACGGCTGTCGCAGAAATACGCACCCGTTTGTTTGATTCAGGATCATAGAATTTTTTCTCGTAGTCTTTACCGACTGCGAAAATACGGCTAATGATTTGATCAGTGATTTTCTTACCGGCAATCTCTTGACTGCCGTTATTTACAGAAGCAATGACCTCTCTGCTTTCATCAATATAGCTGACTTCAGAAATTTCATTAGACTCATCTTTGTTGTTAAAATCGTTTAATATCTTTTGAGCATCCTCTTTTAATTCTGCCTTGGTTTTCGATGAATCTTGTTCTAGGTAATACGATAACGAGTAGATTCGCTGATTCAAGGAATTATCATATGAATTAATTAAGGACTGCTCTAGCTGCTTCACAAAGTACACGCCAATGATCTGCATGGCAACAATGATCAGCAGCACGTAAATTAAGGTCAATTTGAAGTGAATCGAGCGAAAAAAACCTACTTTATTCATAAGAATCTTAGTCCTGTTCTGGGTTTCTTAAATAATAGCCGACGCCTCGTCTTGTCACGATCCAGCTCGGGTGGCTAGGGTTGTCTTCAATTTTTTCACGAAGACGGCGGACTGTCACATCTACTGTACGCACATCTCCGAAGTAATCGTAACCCCATACGGTTTGCAGTAAGTGCTCACGTGTCATGACTTGTCCGATATGTTTCGCTAAATAATGAAGCAATTCGAACTCACGGTGCGTCAATTCAATCGTTTCCTCACGCTTAGACACCACATACGCATCTGGATAAATGACAAGTGATCCAACTTCAATATCATTTGATTCAGATTCTTCCTCTGTTTGCGGAGTAGCCGTTTGTCTTCTCAAATTCGCTTTCACACGGGCAAGCAGCTCACGCGTGCTGAATGGCTTCGTCACATAATCATCTGCGCCAAGCTCAAGACCGATGACTTTATCAATTTCAGAGTCTTTTGCTGTCAGCATGATAATCGGCATGTCATACTTCTTTCTCACTTCACGGCATACCTCAACACCATCTTTATTCGGCAGCATAATATCGAGCAAAATGATGTCCGGCTTGATTTCTTCTACCATTTCAAGGGCTTCGTTTCCATCATATGCACAATGAACCTCATAGCCCTCTTTTCTTAGATTAAATTCCAATATATCAGCAATCGGTTTTTCATCATCTACGACGAGAATCTTTTTTTCCATTGTGATTTCCTCCTGCATTTTTAGCATCTATGTCATTCCATTTTGCATGTCTCATTACGCCTTTTCCGTTTACGAAAAAAAGGCTCACTGTCTATTATAACGTTTTACGAGGCAAAGATAAAAATAATAACGGCTTTCTTTTCTAGTAAACGTTGGATAGGAAGGCGCCGATCAAAAAAATTGATGACTTTTTCCTTTTTTATTGAAACTTTTCCAATCACTGAACGTCTATATAGATGTAACGTCTTCTTCTTATGGAGCCGGGCCCTACCTAGGTCCGGCTTCTCCCTTTTTATGCCTTCTTTTCATAATAAAAACGCACCTGCGATTGCAGATGCGTTTGGAAGTGGCTCGGGACGGAATCGAACCGCCGACACACGGATTTTCAGTCCGTTGCTCTACCAACTGAGCTACCGAGCCATCATCAAAAAGATGAATATGTATAAATGGCGGTCCGGACGGGACTCGAACCCGCGACCTCCTGCGTGACAGGCAGGCATTCTAACCAACTGAACTACCGGACCTCAGTAACTTGCCTGAAAAAGCAATCGTGGTGCTCCTCCAAGCAAGTGAGGAAAAATTAGCTTAACGCTAAAGTAAATCAATGACCCGTACGGGATTCGAACCCGTGTTACCGCCGTGAAAGGGCGGTGTCTTAACCGCTTGACCAACGGGCCAAAACATGGTGAGCCATGAAGGACTCGAACCTTCGACCCTCTGATTAAAAGTCAGATGCTCTACCAACTGAGCTAATGGCTCTCGGTTTGTGAAAAGTAAATCTGAAGAAGTTGTATTGCGTCAAACCAATCGCTTTAAAAAAGCTGGAACATCGCATCCTAACAAGTTTCAGAGACCTTTGCAACAACGAGATTTATAATATCATAGAATAATTACATATGGCAATACGTTTTTCGACATTTTTTTAAAAAAAGTGTCGGATTTCATATCTCCTATCAAAGCCTCCTTTACTGCAACCGCCTTCAATTTGGATGCACCTTTTGAATGACCACTGCCCTTTCAAGCACATAGACACGTTTCAAGCCGCTCAAAAATGGCTATACATGAAACAAGTGACATTGTCATTGAAAAAGGAGGAAACAGTATGAGTTCATTCAAATTAGGAGATAAAATGCCCAACTTTTCACTTCCAACAGTACAGGGCGATCACATTGATTTCGATAAACATTTAGAGGAGCATCAAAGCTGGCACCTGATCGTTTTCTTTAGAGGATCATGGTGCCCGGTATGTGTAGAAGAATTAAAAGAGCTCGAACAGCAGCAATCATACTTTCAAGACAAGGGTATTCACTTGATGACGATTTCAACAGATAACCCTGATGACTTGAAAAAATTTGCGGATCAAGAGGGTCTGTCCTTCCCGATCATGTATGACCATGACCTTACTTCATTAAAAGCATATGAAGTACATTATCACGGGGAAGATGCTCCTTATGAAGATCACGGGGTGCACGGTGAACCCGCCTATTTCTTATTAAATGAAAAAGGGCAAGTGCTCTATCAGCAAAGACAAACCAGTCCGTTTGGCAGACCGCACGCCAACGAACTGCGTAAAATCATCCAGTACATCCGCAAAAACTTAAAAGGCCAATATAAAAGCGTGAAATAAAAAGAAGCCCTTGTGATGAGGGCTTCTTTTTTATACAAGTCTTTTGTTATAAAGCCAATCTACGGCGAAAAAAACAAAGAGCCCCGCCATGAGAATGATAAAAGTGACGGGTGGCCTGTCACCTTGGAAAAACGCGTACAACGCATGTGCTCCTAATGCGAGCAGAAAAAAGATAAATGCTGGTACAGCTGCTTTATGTGCATTCGCTTGTTCTCTTTTCGTCGTTTTTTTAAAAAACATTGTTACTATTCCCCTTTATGATGCTTTCTTCATCGTCACCCGGCGAAGTGCCTGCGAACGAATATATTCCATTGGTCCGATTCTCCAAACCTTTAGACAAACTGCTGATATGGCGATTTGCAGAAGTGAAATCAACAGCCATGACAAGACGATAAGGGGCGCATTGATTTGACCGCCTAGACCCAATCCCCAGCTATAAAAAAGAACCGAGCAGATGACATTTTGCAGGATGTAGCAGCTAAGCGCCATTCTCCCGACATATTCAAACCAAGTCCACATGAACCATGACTCCGTGTGTGCTAGGAGCTTCGCAATGACAGCTATATAGAAAATAGAGAGGAATGGTGAAAAGGCGTAGCGCACCGCGAATTCCACTAGATCGTTCGGAACGAAGACTAGTGCATTCAGCGGCAGACCAACCCATAGTCCGATTCGGAACAATATTTTCCGAAGAGATTGTCCGCGTTCATTTGCATAAAATACACCGGCTCTCATCATCCGAACACCTAATAAAAACAGAAATGTGTTCATTGGAATAATAAAGATCGCTTCTTCACGGTACATGAAGAAGTATTGTAACCGTTCTTGAACCTGCGAGAGCCATGTCTCTGGCAGCTGCTCTTCTAGCGCCGATTCACCGCTTTGGTCATAGGATTCTGACTCCATTTCAGAGAGGGAATACACCATCAGACATGACATGACGAGCAGATGAATCACACCTGAGAACATCATGCCCTTTTTGATGCGCCTGCTGCCTCCCCTTACAATATAAGCCACAAGCAAACCCGTAACGGCATAACTCATGAGCACATCATATTCCATCACAAGCGCAAAATGGACAAAGCCTTCGATGAATAAAAATAAAAGAATCCATAAATAAGTCCCCGGCCAAGGCGTGTCTTTTCTTTTCGCCTGCTGATACTTCAGCTCTAATCCAACACCGAACATGATCGTAAGCAGCGAGAGCATTTTTCCATAAACAAACATAGAAACAAGGCTTTCAAGAAAACTGCCATTTTCATATTCATCCGCAATCTGATCTGTCGCAAAGGTATCTCCTGCATATGCAAAAAACCAGACGTTCGTTCCCAATGTACCTAGTATGGCAAAACCTCTTAAAATATCTAATAATCGTATTCTTTCTTTCACTAGAACGCTCCTTCCCTTTATACAGTTATCATATTTTGGTAAAGTTCGGAAGCCTGTTCTACTGAAATTAAGGAATATTTAAACAAAAAAACACCAGTAAAATGTGTAATTTTACTGGTGCTTGATCATTCTATTCTTATGGACGGTACACGCTGCGGACAACGTTCGTTTGTGAACGATCTGGTCCGACTGAGAAAATGGAAAGTGGAATACCTGTTAATTGTGAAATACGCTCTAAATAATGACGGGCATTTGCAGGCAGTTCACTTAAGTTCTTCACGCCTGTAATATCCTCTGTCCAACCTGGCATTTCTTCATAGACAGGCTCACATTTCGCTAATTCGTTTAGACTTGCTGGGAATTCCTCTGTGATTTCTCCGTTCAATTTATATGCGACACAGATTTTTAACTTTTCAATCCCTGTCAGTACATCAATTGAGTTAAGAGATAAATCTGTAATTCCGCTCACACGGCGCGCATGACGGACAACAACGCTGTCAAACCAGCCCACACGGCGCGGGCGTCCAGTTGTCGTACCATATTCACGGCCAACCTCACGGATTTGATCGCCAATTTCATCATGTAGTTCTGTCGGGAATGGGCCATCTCCAACACGTGTTGTGTACGCTTTTGACACGCCGACGACATGTTGAATTTTCGTTGGTCCTACTCCAGAACCAATCGTCACTCCTCCAGCTACTGGGTTAGATGACGTCACAAATGGGTATGTCCCTTGATCGATATCAAGCATAACACCTTGTGCGCCTTCAAATAGAACACGGCGGCCTTCATCTAGTGCATCATTTAGAACAACAGATGTGTCTACGACATATTTTTTCACTTGCTGGCCATACTCATAATACTCATCTAAAATATCTTCAATCTTGAAGCCTTCTGCATCGTACATTTTCTCTAAAAGACGATTTTTCTCTTCTAAATTACGTGCAAGCTTCTCTTCAAATACTTCACGATCTAATAGATCTGCGACACGGATACCGATACGAGCAGCTTTGTCCATATAAGCTGGTCCGATTCCTTTTTTCGTCGTGCCGATCTTATTAGCCCCTTTCCGCTCTTCTTCTACCTCGTCCAATTTTAAGTGGTAAGGCAGAATAACATGGGCTCTATTGCTGATTCTGAGGTTATCTGTACTCACATTCCGTTCGTGAAGATACGCAAGCTCAGTGACCAACGCTTTCGGATCAACTACCATTCCATTACCGATGACACAAGTTTTCTCTTTATAAAAAATACCGGATGGAATGAGGTGTAGCTTGTAAGTCACTCCATCAAATTTGATCGTGTGACCTGCATTGTTTCCCCCTTGATAACGGGCAATCACCTCTGCATTTTCTGAAAGGAAATCGGTAATTTTCCCTTTTCCTTCGTCACCCCACTGCGTACCTACTACGACTACTGAAGACATATCGTGCACCTCCGTTAACCTTTCAAAACGTTATCTCTTTCAAACACATTTATTTTATCAATGCACACTGAAAAAGTCAACGTGAAATCCGAACATTAATATCTCGAAATCGAATTTTGTTCGTTTTAAATATGAAGAAAAGCGCTTTAATCACTTCTTCAGCGCTTAAAAAAGGAGATTTAAAGCAAAAACAACTTTTTATCGTTTCCAGCTGTTCAACCACTGCGATTGGCACGAAACAAAAAAAGACCCCCAAAAATGGGCGTCTTTTTTAAACGGGTGTGATTCCTTCTGTGTTCATCAGCACAACTCGATACCCATCTGGATCTTCAATGGTAGCTCCTCCTCGATCCCAGTATGGATTGGTTGAGGTGACATGCCGTCCGCCGAATGAGATCAATCTCTCTTTCATTTGCTGAAATTCCTCTGCATCAGGAATATAGAAAACAAGCAGCTGTTCTGGGTGCGGGACGGGCAGAACTTCTTCCTCTTCATGCCTGGTGATTTCTAAATGCACATGCTGTTGAGGAAGCCCAAGCATCACACCATCGTACCCTTCATGCTGATCAAATGAGCCGATTCGTTTAAGCCCTAAGCCTTCCTCATAAAAAGAAACAACCTCTTTCATGTTGACGGTTGGGCGTGCAATGCGTAATTGAGCGGCTTTGAACTGTTGAAATTTCATCAGTCATCACTCCTTTTCTTCTTTGAGTATACCCGCTCTCTTTCTCCCTCTCCTCCTCATTTCGATCGTTTTTTCATCATTCTTTCGATGTAGACGAATCAAAAAAAGCCCAGCTTCTTGAGCTGGGCTTTAAGCACCGGGTGGAACACCCGCATCGTCAAATCTTCTTTCCAAGTTGACGAATTTGTTATATTCTTTGACGAACGCCAGTGATACTGTACCAACTGGACCGTTACGCTGTTTGGCAATGATGATTTCAATAATGTTCTTATTCTCTGATTCTTTGTCGTAGTAATCATCACGATAAAGGAATGCCACGATATCGGCATCCTGCTCGATACTTCCTGATTCACGAATATCAGACATCATCGGACGTTTGTCCTGACGCTGCTCAACCCCACGTGAAAGCTGAGACAAGGCAATAACCGGAACTTCAAGTTCCCTTGCCAGCGATTTTAATGCCCTTGAGATTTCAGAAACCTCTTGCTGACGGTTATCGCTTGATCGTCCGCTTCCTTGAATGAGCTGCAAGTAGTCAATCAGAATCATACCAAGACCATTTTCTTGCTTCAATCGGCGACATTTTGAGCGAATTTCACTTACTCTAATTCCAGGTGTATCATCAATGAAAATCCCACTGTTTGACAGCGACCCCATTGCCATTGTCAGCTTGCCCCAGTCCTCTTCTGTCAGATTACCGGTTCTTAGGTTTTGTGCATTGATATTCCCCTCTGCACAAAGCATACGCATAACTAGCTGCTCAGCCCCCATCTCTAAACTAAAGATGGCGACACTTTCGTCCGTCTTGGTCGCGACATTTTGGGCGATGTTCAATGCGAAGGCGGTTTTCCCTACTGATGGACGAGCCGCTACAATGATTAAGTCATTTCGCTGGAATCCAGCTGTCATCCGATCAAGCTCAGAGAATCCTGTTGGAATCCCTGTGATATCGCCTTTGCGGTTATGAAGCTGTTCAATATTATCGTATGTTTGAACAAGAACGTCTTTAATGTTTTGAAAGGCTCCTGAATTTTTACGCTGTGCCACTTCCATAATGGTCTTTTCAGCATCACTCAACAGATCCTCTACTTCATCCTCACGCGTATACCCATCCTGTGCAATGGTTGTCGCAGTACGAATCAGACGTCTTAAAATGGATTTCTCTTCTACAATTTTTGCATAGTATTCAATGTTTGCGGCAGTTGGAACCGAGTTCGCAATATCAGTTAAATACGAAATCCCGCCTACCTCTTCTAGTAAATCTGTATTGGCAAGTTCTGATGTCACCGTGACAAGATCGACCGGTTCCCCTCTATCGCCAAGTACAAGCATCGCATTGTATATCTTTTGATGCGACATTCTATAGAAATCCTCTGGAATTAATACCTCAGAAGCGAGCGTTAGCGCAGATGGTTCTAAAAAAACAGCACCTAATACGGCCTGCTCGGCTTCTATATTTTGCGGCGGCAGCCGGTCATCGAGAAGTTCCGTCATGCCAAGCACCGTCCTTTCATAAAAAAATACGCTACTCATCATTTTAACATTTTCATCAATAAAAAAGTGAAAAACATCGACTATAGTCAAAATTACCATGTTGATTTTTTGTTGAACAGCAAATCAACGCATTTCAATAGAAAAGACTCTGTAACAAGATTGTTATAGAGTCCTTTATTATCGCTATCTAGTTTTGTACCTGTTGTCATACACGTTTTGTTAATCTATCGTTCTCTTAATCCCATAATTCTCTTTTTGTCCAATGTCTTGTAAAGAACCATTTTGATACCCAATAGATAACACCAAATCGGGAATAGAATCAAACCCATTTTTGGCTAAATCAAAGAGCTGTGCACCATAATGAGAAGCGGCAATACGTGCATTTTCTGCTGTGTATGGATTTTTCAGAAGTTCTTCTTTGTATAGATCAAAAATATTCGTCCCGTTATCCGTTACAAATTGACCGTTTACAATGCTTAAATCTTTTAAATTGTAGCCTGTGACCGTTTTGATTTGGTTGACAAGATGAAATTTGGCAAGAGAATCTGATGTGAATTGAGTAGAATCTTCATTTCTGCTTTTCATGATATGGAAAAATAATTCTCTTGTATTGTTGGTTGTATTTAATAGATCTTCTATTTGTCTGATCAGCGATTCGTCTGTTGAACCACTCACCACTAGCTTGAAATTATTCGGGTCAATGGTAAAAGTTAAATTGGTGTTTTTAGGAATGATTATACCGTTTTTAGAGAATAAATCTTGTAATTGTTCGTTGACCTTTTGACGATTGAGTATTTTCTTTTCTACACTTTCTTGGGTAGGGTCATACCGTTTTTCATTACGGAAGATGGCGTCATTAAAATCATATTGACCTCCTTTTCCAGAATTAGCCCAGCCAATCTCCATCGTATAAGCAGCTTCTCTCTCTACTTTAGTTAGATCACTCCTGAAGTAAGGTGAGTTAGAATTTCTATACTTATCGTGAATATGGCCTTGAGGATTTTTGAAACGCTTATTTTGTTCATTTATTTTTTCGTATTTTTCATCTAATATTTTCATCCGTCTATCAGATTCGGTCATCACCTCATTTGTACTTTTAATGGCTGATTGACCTTTATAGTCGATTCGGCTCTGATTGTTTGAGGCACCTGCAGAGTATGACGTATTAATATTCATTTTGATTCTCCTTTTTTTAAAAAATAGTGATTATTAAATATATCGGCAATTAAGTTAAAATTTGTTAGTTTTGATCCGATATAGTAATTATTACAAGGAGGGTTAAAATATGGCAAATACTATCTTCAAACGTTTTTTATTACCTGCATTGGCATTAGTGCTTGTTACTAGTTTTTTTGCATCTAATTCAGCGGAAGCAGCTATTACGGGAAATAACAGCCCTAACACAGCTAGCTCAATGGGATATTGGAAAAGTAGTCGTCCAGACACGACAATCTTACCTGAAGGTGAAAATGAAGCGTATTATCAGTTCACGATTAATAAGGGTGAAAGGGTTTATGTGCGAAGTTCATATGATAAGCAATACACGGGGATGAAAATCGAAGTGTATAATTCGAAGAGTTCTAAGCCAGGGTCAAGAGTCATTAACCCTGATTCAGTAACGCCCTTTATTTTTGCTAATACTGGTGACGTTACTTCAACTTCAGAAACTTATTTTGTGAAAGTGACCCGTGGTTCATATACAGGGAATATGTACTTTACTGTTTCCATCCAAGATCGTATCAAATCTGGGAATGGGACATTCAATTTTACCGGGACTGCTACCAACTTGGGGAATTCTTCTTTGAACCTAGCAGGTGTTGATTCTTCTGTCATTACAATGGATTTAACGACCAATTCTTCTATTCCTAACAACGCTATCGTAAAATCAATTACGACAACTAGTACCCAAACACCAAACCAAGGGAATGTTACACACAAACTGATGGCTAGTGAAAGTAATATTTGGTACACATCACTTTTTTCATCTGCAACAAGTGGTTCTTATCGTATTTCACTGGAAGATGAATTAAAAGTGGCTCAAAAATGGAACTTTAAGTACAATGCAAAAGCTACAGCGAGATCCACTATGAGCAATGTCAAAGCCGATATCCGTTATGAATATGATGTCACAGATGGATTCTAATTGAATGGTGTTTACAGACATGTACACCGATTGATCAAAAAGTAAGGGGACATCCCTTACTTTTTTAATTGCCGTATTTTTGATGCTATATATCTTTTGCCTCTCTTAAAGCAGCACTGTCCTTTCATAAAGAAATACGCTGCTCATAGTGTTAGTGGTGGTTTTCTTTGATGGCGTGTTGAAAGAGGAGGATGGTGATCAAATCGGTGGCCCGCTGGTACAAATCCCATTGTTCATAGGCTGCAAATATCATCCGTATTTCATGCAATGATTGCTTCATTTCATGATATTCTTCCATTGTAAACGTATTTTTCAGTTTGAGTTGATTTTCAAGCAGTTTTAGCTTCAGTTTTCCTAATGGGGTGGTTTTCATTGTGCCTACATTCCCTTCCATCTTGTCTTCCATAGAAAATTGTATATGAATTTATGCAAGATATTGAATAAGTTGTGAGATATGATCACCAGCTTTTCATAAAATCCTCCTCTTTTTTCCTTAAAATACAAGCAGGTCTATAGACTTATTTTTCCTTAAAATGATTTCAAGAAGAAAAACCTATATTTATTCCTGAATCAAACAGAAGAAAATGGTAAATATCCCGAGACGGTCAAGGCCTTTTGGTATTTCTCCTCCGTTTAAATGACACAGTCCGACATTCCCTATTTCCAATCATTTGGTAGTTAGTTAGTCCTTTATTTTCTGAATATTGGGATTAAATCATCAATTACACAACTTTATGAATATTTGACTTCGTAATTGATAACCATTATCATTTGATTTGCTTGCGTGATCATTGAGAACCATTTTCATTTGAATTCTATTACTAAACTCACCCTATATCCGCAAGCCTGCTTTTTTCATCGTATAAGGGTCAATTTGAGGAAGGGGATTTTTTACATATGTCCAAACGCCCTGAAGGAATGGGTACTGAGGATTCACTTTTTGGAGAAAGCCGTCCTTTTTTTATACCTGGGACGGAACAACTGGATATCACAGCATACCCATACAGACTTTTTATATTTAAACCGAATACTACTCCTCCAGCGGCTGGTTTTCCGGTCATGTACGTGCTTGATGGGAATTCACTTTTTGGCACAATGGTCGAAGCCATTCGTTTACAGTCAAGAAGACCTGAAAAAACAGGTGTCGTACCTGCCATCATTGTTGGGATTGGCTATCAGACAGAAGCGCCCTACCATCCGCTTAGGCATTATGATCTCACTCTTACCGGCCCTGACGCTTCCATTGGGGGCAAAAGAAAGGACTTCTCCATTCATACATATGGCGGCGCCTCTTCTTTCTTTTCTTTTATAGAAAAGACGGTAAAGCCTTATATCGAGCAGCGCTTTCCGATCAACCAGAGTCGTCAAACACTATTTGGGCATTCTCTTGGTGGTCTTTTTGTATTAAACACACTATTTGAGCACCCTGATGCTTATCAGACATATATTGCAGGCAGTCCTTCTATCCACTGGAACAAAACATTATTTCTAGAAAAAGAACATCAATTCACCAGCCATATACGTCAGGTGCCTATGGATGTCAGGCTACTTGTAGGTGTAGGTGAGTTAGAAAAACATCATCCATGTCAAATGAATGATCATGCACATGCACTAGTAAATCGGATGCTGCCTTTATCTTCATATGGCTTGCATACGGCCTATCACGAGTTCCCTGAAGAAGGACATACGTCCGTTTTACCAGTGCTGATGAATTACGCTTTTCGTTTTGCACTCTATCATGATGATTCTTTCACAACCACAGACATGAAGGAAAGGCAGTGAACACATGAAACACAGTGGTCTATCTCAAAAAATTGCCCTGATCACAGGCGCAGGACAAGGTATTGGACAAGCAGTCGCAAAAAGACTAGCCGAAGAAGGTGCGATTATTGCAGCAGTTGATGCAAATGAAGACCAGCTGCAAAGCAACGTCCAACAAATGAATGATGACGGGATACGTGCCTTTGCCTATCCAGGTGACATCACCGATCAAGCTTCTGTACAGCACATTGTCGATCAAATTGAACAGCAGCTTGGCCCCATTTATTTACTGGTCAATGTAGCAGGCATTCTTCGAATCAGTTCCATTGACCAGCTTAGTGCAGATGACTGGCAACAAACCTTCGCAGTCAACACACATGGAGTCTTTTACGTATCTCAAGCTGTCTCCAAATACATGATGAAAAGATCAGATGGGGTCATTGTGACCGTCAGCTCTAACGCAGGTGCCATCCCTAGAGTGAATATGGCTGCCTATGCCGCTTCGAAAGCAGCAGCTACTTCCTTTACAAAAACACTTGGATTAGAGCTGGCAGCCTACGGAATCAGATGCAACGTCGTCTCTCCTGGCTCTACCGCAACACCTATGCAATGGGCTTTATGGGCTGATGAACAAGGAGAAGATCAGGTGATTAAAGGCTCATTAGAGACGTATAAAACCGGTATTCCTTTACAAAAAATCGCTGATCCTCAAAACATCGCTGATGCAGTCATTTTCTTTGCATCTGAGCAATCCAGTCATATTACGATGCAGAATCTCACGATTGATGGTGGCGCAACACTCGGAATCTAGCATTTCATTCAAAAGGAGGCCTTTTCATGAAACATTCATTATTGTCGTCAGAAGAAAAAGTACAGTTGCTTCAAGACTATCAGCCAGGCGCTTTTTTCCTTGCTTCCCCTAAACGCACGATACTTGCCGAAGGGATATTCAAGCATATTGAAACCAATCAACTAAATGAACTATCCACAAAGGTAGCGCACGTATTTGACGCTGCCAAACAAGCTGGTATTCAAGCACCGATTGTTGCTGGTGCTGTCCCGTTTGATCCGGTACAGCCCGTTCGTTTAAATGTGCCAGTCCATGTACAGTTTAGTGATCCACTCGAATTTCAACAAGCTGATGAGGAACCTGAAGAGGTATCTCCATCCTATGAGGTGACACCTGTCCCTGCTCCAGATGTCTACATGGAAGGTGTGAACGAAGGGTTAGCTAAAATTGAGAGCGGAGAGCTTAGCAAAATCGTACTCTCTCGATCTCTCCATCTCAAATCAAATCAAGAAATTCATACGAAAGCAATACTCGAACGACTGGCTCGTCATAATACGACTGGCTATACGTTTGCTACAAATGTAGCTGACCCGGCATCTTCCGAAAAGCGAACACTTCTTGGGGCAAGTCCTGAGCTGCTTCTTTCAAAAACTGGTTCATCTGTGATTTCCAATCCACTCGCTGGTTCTCGGCCCCGCAGTTCAGATCCAGTAGAAGACAAGCGCCGTCACGATGAACTCCTTACTTCAGCGAAGGATTTACACGAGCATGCAGTGGTTGTCGAAGCTGTCACTAAAGCGCTTGCTCCTTACTGTCATACACTAGATGTGCCTGCATCACCATCCGTCATACAAACAGAAACGATGTGGCATTTATCTACTGTCGTAAAAGGTGAATTAGCAGATCCAAATGTGTCCTCAATTGATATAGCGCTGAGCCTTCATCCAACACCTGCAGTATGCGGAACACCTACAGCAGATGCACGTGAAGCCATCCAAGCAATCGAGCCCTTCGATCGAGGATTTTTCACAGGAATGATCGGCTGGGCAGATGAAAATGGTGATGGTGATTGGATTGTCACCATTCGTTGTGCAGAAGCTGAGGGTCAGTCACTTCGCCTTTTTGCTGGTGCAGGGGTGGTCAAAGGATCAAAGGCAGAAGAAGAGCTAGCTGAAACATCTGCAAAATTCAACACGATGCTTCATGCGATGGGCATCCATCAGCGATAAAAATATTTAGGAGATGACAAAAACATGTTTGTTCAACCACCTACATGGCCAGAAGAATTTGCAAAACGCTACCGTGAAAACGGCTGTTGGCGTGGGGAAACCTTTGGCGGTATGCTTCGTGCACGTGCCGCATCGTTAGGAAATAAAACAGCGATTACATACGCTGATACGCACATGAGCTACCAAGAACTCGATGAGCGCGTCAGCAGTCTTGCTGCCGGTTTTCATCAGCTTGGAATTCAAAAAGGAAGTCGAGTTGTCGTGCAGCTTCCGAATATTCCTGCTTTTTTTGAAGTCATTTTCGCTTTATTTCGAATCGGTGCTTTACCCGTCTTCTCGCTGCCATCTCATAGAAGCAGTGAAATCACTTATTTTATTGAATTTGCCGAAGCAGACGCATATGTCATACCAGATATCGCTGACGGCTTTGATTATCGATCACTCGCGCGTCAAGTGAAAGAAAAGCTTCCCTCATTATCTCATGTCATTGTTGCAGGGGAAGCTGAGGAATTCCTTGGCTTGGATGATCTGCGCAAGGATCCAGCACTTGATCCGCACATTCATGTAGAGGCAAGCGATATTGCATTTCTTCAGTTATCTGGAGGCAGCACAGGCCTTTCTAAGCTGATTCCTCGTACACATGATGACTATATTTATAGTCTTTGGAAAAGCAATGAGGTGTGCGAGCTCACACAAGATAGTGTGTATCTAGCTACACTTCCCGTTGCGCACAACTACCCATTAAGCTCGCCTGGAGTCCTTGGAACGTTATACGCAGGCGGAAGAGTCGTTCTTGCACCTGGATCAAGCCCTGATGTTGTCTTTCCACTCATTGAAAAAGAACGCGCGACCATTACCGCTGTCGTTCCACCTATCGCATTGATTTGGCTAGAGGCCGCTCCTCATCGATCAGATGATTTATCCAGCCTTGAGGTCTTACAAGTCGGTGGTGCTAAATTCAGTGCTGAGGCAGCAAAACGAGTGATGCCTACCCTTGGATGTAAGTTACAGCAAGTTTTTGGCATGGCAGAAGGTCTGGTCAACTATACCAGATTAGATGATCCTGAACATGTCATTATTCATACACAAGGACGCCCGATGTCTGAATATGATGAGGTACTAGTGGTAGATGATGAGGACAAGCCCGTTCCAAATGAAGTGGCTGGACACCTTTTAACAAGAGGACCTTATACGATTCGCGGCTACTATAAAGCCGATGAACAAAACAAAAAAGCATTTACACCCGATGGCTTTTACAGAACTGGTGACATCGTGCGATTAACCAAAGAAGGAAATGTTGTTGTAGAAGGCAGAGACAAGGATCAAATCAATCGTGGCGGCGAAAAGGTTGCCGCTGAAGAAGTTGAGAACCATTTACTTGCGCATGCTGACATTCATGATGCCGCCATGGTATCCATGCCAGACCCATTTCTTGGCGAACGCTCATGTGCCTTTGTCATTGCGAAAGGAAACAACAAACCAGCACCGCACGTCTTAAAATCATTTCTAAGAGATCGCGGGCTCGCAGCCTATAAAATTCCTGACCGCATTGAATGGATTGATGCGTTCCCACAAACAGGTGTAGGCAAAGTCAGTAAAAAAGCATTAAGAGAATTAGCTGCAACCCATACTGCCAACGTATAAAAATGAGGAGTGAAAACCATGGCAATCCCTACTATTCCTGCGTATCCAATGCCAGGCACACAAGATTTACCCGAAAATAAAGTGAACTGGATACCAGATCCGAAACGTGCTGTTCTGCTGATACATGACATGCAGCAATATTTTTTAAATGCATTTCAACAAGATACATCACCGATTACAGAATTAGTTCAGCATATTGAACAATTACGTGATACATGCAATGAACTTGGCATTCCAGTCGTTTATACAGCACAGCCTGGCGACCAAGACCCGAAGGATCGTGCCCTATTAACAGATTTTTGGGGACCTGGACTTGGTGATGATGAAGCATTGACAAAAATCATTGATCAGCTTGCTCCATCTGAGGAAGATACAATGCTGACAAAATGGCGTTATAGTGCATTCAAGAAATCTAATTTTTTGGATATTCTTCAAGAAGGCGGACGTGATCAACTGATCATTACTGGCGTATATGCACATATTGGCTGTATGCTGACAGCCGCAGAAGCATTCATGCTCGATATTGAAACCTTTTTTGTCGCCGATGCCGTCGCTGACTTTTCACTTAAGCATCACAAAATGGCGATGACCTATGCAGCTGAACGCTGTGCAGTCACCACAACAACCAATCAAATCATTCGTCGTTTAACAGGACAGGAAGCAGAAAGTGATGACCTATCCTTTGAGGCCATTCTTCAGCAAGTAGCTGAGTATCTCCAAATGGAGCCGAATGAAATACCGCTTGACGAGAATCTCGTCTACCTTGGGCTTGATTCTATTAGAATGATGAGCCTAGCAGAAAAGTGGAGACAACAAGGAGCAACAGTCAATTTCGTTGAGCTTGCAGCAAATCCAACACTCGCTCATTGGCGGACTCTTCTTTTCCCAGAGAAACAGCCATCTATTCCAAATATCGATTATTTGTAAAGGAGGTATAGACCCTTGTCGATCCAGTCAGTCGATTCATTCCCACTAACCGGTGCCCAATCAGGCATTTGGTATGCGCAGCAGCTTGATCCATCTAATCCTATTTTCAATACAGCTGAGTATATAGATATTAAAGGTCCTATTGACCCCATACACTTTGAAGCAGCCATTAGAAAGACTGTCTTAGAAGCAGATTCCTTGTATATGCGCTTCGTTGAGGATACTGACGGTCCAAAGCAATGGTTGACATCTAAGAAAGAAATTCCATTTCAATTTATCAATTTACAAAATGAACAACAGCCGCTTGATGCAGCTAAAGCATGGATGAAGGCAGATCTTTCAACACCAGTCTCTTTAGAGAAAGATGTATTATTCCGTGAAGTACTTTTTCAACTTGCTGACGATCGATTTATTTGGTATCAGCGCATTCATCACATTGCCATTGATGGATTCGCCTTTTCGCTCATTGCACGTCGTGTTGCTGAGGTCTATTCCGCTCTATCGAAAGGGACATCTGTGCCTCCTCAAACATTTGGAGTCTTACATGACGTAGTTCAAGAGGAGATCACTTATCAACAGTCCAATCGATCTGAAGATGATCGAGCGTTTTGGAAAAATCGCTTTGCTGATCAACCTGAAATTGTCAGCCTTGCGGAGCTTGCCCCAAGAACGTCGGATCATTTTATCCGAAAAACAGCTAGCTACGATGCCGCAAAGGTAAGCAAAATGAAAAAAAATGCTCTAGCCTTCGGTGGTACGTGGCATGAAATGATTCTTGCGGCATCCGCACTCTATATGCACCGTATGACTGGTGCGCATGATATTGTTTTAGGATTACCTGTGATGATGCGCCTTGGATCGTGCGCCTTACAAACACCCGGAATGGTCATGAACCTAGTACCACTTCGTTTAACATGTAAACCAGAAATGACGCTCTCAGCACTTGTTCGCCAAGTATCTGATGAGCTAAAAGCCATTCGTCCTCATCAACGATATCGTCACGAGGACATGCGGAGAGACTTTAAACTTATCGGAAGAAATCAGCGATTATTTGGCCCACAGATCAATATCATGCCATTTGATTATGATCTCCAGTTCGATCAGAGCATTGGTCAAGCACATAATCTTTCGGCAGGACCCGTGGATGATATATCGATCAACATATACGACCGCGCGGATGGGAACGGATTTCAAATCGACTTTGATGCAAACCCTGCCGTTTACAAAGAGCAAGCAGTTGACGCTCACCAGCATCGTTTTCTTCAATTGCTAGAGGAAATAACCGGACTGGAGCAAGATCAGACGATTAGTCAATTCAACCTTCTTTTGTCTGAAGAAAAAGAGACCATTCTCAATCACTGGAATGATACAAAACGAGAATTACCAAAGGAATCTTTACGGGAACTATTTGAAAAACAAGTGAACATAACGCCAGAAGCTAAAGCACTACAGTTTGAAGGAATCACTTTGACCTACGAAGAGCTAAATCAGCGGGCAAATCAATTAGCTCATTATTTGAAAAAGCTCGGCATTGGACCAGAACAATTCGTCGCAATTGCTCTGCCTCGATCCATCGATATGGTCGTAAGTCTATTAGCCGTCGTCAAAACGGGAGCTGCATATCTGCCACTAGACCCAGATTACCCTAACGATCGTGTCGCCTACATGCTAGATGATGCCAAACCGGCGTGCCTGCTCACAGTCAAAGAGACAGCAGACGGTTTGGACCATCCGCACATTGTTCAACTGGATGATGCAGTTGTTCATCAGGAGATAGCAGGCAGTTCTCATCTCAATCCGACCTGGAGCGAGGGTTCCCCGCATCACCCGGCTTACATCCTCTACACGTCAGGATCGACAGGCAAACCAAAGGGTGTTGTTGTAACAAAGCGAAATGTAATCAACTTTATATTGTCCATGCAAGATTCATTTTTATTAGATCAAGAAGACCAACTATTAGCCGTAACGACCATTGCCTTTGATATTTCCGGGCTGGAAATGTTCCTCCCGCTATTACATGGGGCTGCTATTTTATTGGCAAAAAAAGAAACCATACAAGATCCAGCAAAGCTTTCAGATATGATTCGTTCTCATCATGTCACAATCATGCAGGCAACACCAACGCTGTGGCATGCATTGGCAGATGAATATCCTGACGTGATTACAGGTATGCGAGTTCTTGTTGGAGGAGAAGCACTCCCTGCCTCCCTTTTGCATACATTGCAATCTCTTCAATGCGACATTACCAATTTGTACGGACCTACAGAAACGACGATCTGGTCTACGATGGAAAATGTCACAGCACATCAAGAGAATAGCGGACCAGCAATTGGTAAACCAATTTGGAATACGAGCGTTTATATTTTAGATGAAGGACTAAACCCAGTCCCAGCAGGGTCAATCGGTGAACTATATATTGCTGGTGAAGGAGTATCTAGAGGATATCTTGGACGATATGATTTAACGGCTGAACGTTTTGTCGCTGATCCATTCGGCACAAGCGGCACGAGAATGTATCGTACTGGTGATTTAGCCAGATGGCGTGAAGATGGTTCGATTGATTATATCAGCCGTGCCGATCATCAAATTAAAATACGCGGCTTCCGTATTGAACTAGGTGAAATTGAAACCGTGATTATGCAGCACCAAGCCATTAAGCATACATCTGTTATCGTTCGTGAGGATCAACCTGGACAACAGCTGCTTTGTGCATATGTTGTGCTGACAGACGGCTCTTCTCTACACCCTTCAGAGCTCAGACAGTTTGTGGCTTCATTACTTCCTGATTACATGGTGCCTTCTGCTGTTGTCGTTTTGCCAGAACTTCCACTTACACCAAACGGCAAAATCGATCGCAAAGCATTACCAGTACCAAATATGTCTTTAGTTAGTTCTGAGCGTACACCTAGAACACCACAAGAAGACATGTTATGTAGTTTATTTGCAGAAACCCTTGGCGTATCTCAAATTGGCATAGATGATAGTTTCTTTGACTTAGGAGGACATTCCTTACTCGCCGCTCGTCTGCTTAGACGTATACGCGATACACTTGGCGCAGACCTAAGCATGAGTACCATTTTTGAATCTCCTCGGGTTGCTGATCTTGCGCAGCATATTGACAAAGCGAAGGACATTCGGCCGCCGCTTCAGGTAGAAGACAAGCCAGAGGAAATCCCGTTATCCTTTGCCCAAAAACGGCTCTGGTTCCTGCATTGCCTTGAAGGGCCAAGTCCAACTTACAATATTCCACTTGTCATTCAACTGACAGGTACACTAGATCAAAAAGCTCTAATTGGTGCTCTGGCAGATATCACTGAAAAACATGAAACCCTTAGAACCATTTTTCCAGATAAGAATGGCATGCCAAGACAGGTCATTTTACATCCGAAAAGTGTTCAGCCTGAGCTCCATGTCACAGCTTCAACCGATCAACAAATTGAGAGTCAGTTAAACGAAGCCATTCGCTATAGCTTTAAAATTGAAGAGGAACCTGCACTGCGAGCAGAGTTATTCACGCTTGATGCAAACCGATCCGTGCTGCTTCTATTGCTGCATCACATCGCTGGTGACGGCTGGTCACTTGCACCATTGACGAGAGACTTAGCTGCTGCTTACGAAGCCCGTATACAAGGAAAATCCATCTCCTTGCCAGCAGAACCTGTTCAATATGCTGACTATGCTATTTGGCAGCAGAAGCTGTTGGGTAGTGAAGAAGAGACAGATAGTCTATTTGCCAAGCAGCTCAGCTATTGGAAAGATGCCTTACATGACCTGCCTGAAGAACTTGAGCTGCCTTATGACTTCCCGCGGCCACAGGAAGGAAGCTTCAACGGTGCTACGATAGACTTTACGATTGAACCCGCTTTACATCAGAACCTCCTTGAGCTTGCCAAGCAGCATCAAGTGAGTTTGTTCATGGTGCTTCAAGCATCACTTGCAGCATTAATGACACGCCTTGGAGCGGGGACAGATATCCCTATCGGCAGTCCAATTGCTGGACGGAATGACGATGCACTTGACGACATTGTAGGCTTGTTTGTGAACACGCTAGTATTACGTACCAATACAGATGGTAATCCAACCTTTAGTGAGCTATTGAAGCGAGTGCGAGACGTTGACTTAGCAGCCTATGAGCATCAGGACCTGCCATTTGAACGATTAGTCGAAATCCTAAATCCAACCCGATCCAGATCACGTAATCCATTGTTCCAAGTCATGCTTGCCTTCCAAAATACACCGAAGGCGGAAATGAAGCTGACACAGCTTGACTCAGATCTTTACGTGAAACCAGTAGGGTCAGCTAAATTTGATCTGACCATCGAATTGACAGAACAAAGAACTGAAACTGGATCAGCAGCAGGATTAACAGGTTTGTTTGAATTCAGTACAGATGTATTTAAAGAAAGTACCATTCGAGCAATCGCTGACAGAATGAAGCGCTTTTTAACAGAAGTGACTGAGCGCCCACACCTGTCGATTGGTCAAGTGAACATTTTATCAGATAAAGAGCGGCAAACATTTCTCCCTGATAAAAAGACATTCGCTCAGTTAGACCAAACACATAGTCTCCCAGCCTTATTTGAAAAAACGGCGAAGCAATACCCTGATCGAGTGGCTGTAACGTATGGCAAGGAGCAGCTTACCTACGGTGAGTTAAACAACAAAGCCAATCGTCTTGCTCATTTATTAATAGCAAGAGGCGTTGGACCAGAACAGTTCGTTGCACTTGCCCTGCCAAGATCAATCGATATGCTCGTAAGCTTATTAGCCGTTCATAAAGCAGGCGCAGCCTATGTTCCGCTTGATCCTGACTATCCAGCAGACAGGCTGGCATACATGATACAAGATGCCAAACCAGTTTGCAGCATCACAACAAACGCAGCTGCAGTGCATCTCCCTGCTGATTGCGATTTGATTTTGCTAGATGAAAAAGAAACGAGCGATCAATTGTTGACTACGCCGAATCACAATCCGACTGATATAGACAGAATTGAACCGCTATCTTCTCTGCATCCGGCCTATATTATTTATACATCCGGTTCTACAGGAAAACCAAAAGGAGTAGTCATCCCACACCAAAATGTCATCCGTCTTCTGACATCTACTGAACATTGGTTCCATTTTGATGAAGAAGATGTTTGGACAATGTTCCATTCGTATGCCTTTGACTTTTCAGTATGGGAAATATGGGGACCACTTTTATATGGCGGCCGACTTGTCATTGTACCTCATACCATCTCTCGCTCTCCTGAAGAGATGCTGCAGCTTCTAGTCGAAGAAGGGGTGACTGTGCTCAATCAAACACCTTCTGCCTTCTATCAGCTCATGCAGATAGACAAGGAACAACAAACACTTGGTCAATCATTATCACTCCGCTATGTCATCTTTGGCGGTGAAGCATTAGAGCTTAGCAGATTAGAAGATTGGTACAGCCGTCACTCAGACTGTAAGCCAAAGCTAATTAACATGTACGGCATTACAGAAACCACCGTACACGTTACGTACAATGTGCTCAATCGAGACATGATTACAAAGAAATCCAGCAGTTTAATAGGCGAGCCGATTCCTGATTTACACGTTTATGTACTGGATGAATACCTGCAGCCTGTTCCCCCTGGGACGACAGGTGAAATGTATGTAGCTGGAGCTGGCCTTGCAAGAGGTTATCTAGGCAGACCTGACCTGACATCAGATCGATTCCCTGCCGATCCTTATGGAGCACCTGGCACAAGGATGTATCGTACAGGCGACCTCGCGCGCTGGACAGATGATGGGGCACTTGATTACATTGGCAGAGCTGATCATCAAATTAAAATACGTGGATTCCGCATTGAACTTGGAGAAATCGAAGCCGTTCTGGCACGCCACGATGCAGTTGCACAAGTTGCCGTCATTATGCGAGAAGATCAGCCTGGTGACAAACGCTTAGTCGCTTATGTCGTCACAACTGAAGAAGACCGTTTCGATACAGAGACCCTTCGTCATTTTGCGGCAGCCAGTCTTCCTGATTACATGGTGCCCGCGGCTTATGTACAGATTGATACCATGCCGCTTACAGCAAACGGGAAGCTTGATCAAAAATCACTGCCGGCACCTCAATTGCATTTACAGCAAGCGGATGGCCGCGGCCCAAGAAACCCGAAAGAGGAAATCCTATGTCATCTCTTTGAAGAGGTGCTTGATTTGCCTAAAATCAGCATTGACGATCGCTTTTTTGACATTGGCGGGCATTCATTACTTGCGGTTCGTTTAATCAGCCGCATTCGTGATGCACTTGGTGTCAAACTAAGCATTGGAACATTGTTTGAAGCACCAAATGTTGCAAGTTTGGCAGAGAAACTAGAAACAGGAAGCGATGAAAACGCACTAGAAATCTTGCTGCCGCTGCGAACAAATGGAGAAAGATATCCACTCTTCTGTGTTCACCCAGCAGGTGGTCTTAGCTGGTGCTATGCCGGTCTCTTGAATACATTAGAGAAAGACATCCCTATTTATGGATTACAGGCACGAGGAATCGCAAGAAAGGATGACTACCCGCACACACTAGATGATATGGCTGCGGATTATATCAAGCACATCCAAACCATTCAGCCAAAAGGCCCTTATCATCTTCTTGGCTGGTCATTAGGTGGAAACGTTGTACAGGCAATGGCTACACAGCTCCAGCAGCAAGGTGAAGAAATCACTCTCGTTGCGATGCTGGATGCCTATCCGAACCATTTCTTACCGATTAAAGAAGCACCTGATGAAGAAGAAGCACTAATCGCTCTTCTCGCGCTCGGTGGTTATGATCCAGATACCTTAACAGGTGAACCTCTCACGATGAAAAGTGCTATCGACATCTTGAAAAAAGATGGAAGTGCACTAGCAAGCTTAAGTGAAGATGCCATTAGAAATCTAAAAGAAACCTACGTCAATTCAGTTCGATTGCTCGGAGAATATCAGCCAAAAACTTATCAGGGAGACATATTATTCTTTAGATCTACCATTATCCCAGATTGGTTTACACCTATTGATCCCAAAGCATGGGCACCTTATATCAACGGAACAATTGAACAGCACGACATTCATTGCCGGCACAAAGACATGTGCCAGCCTAAACCCCTAGCAGAAATTGGTGTCATCTTAGACAACGCACTGCATCGGGTCAAACAAAAGCACTAAGAATAAAGGAGAGATGACAAATGACAAATCCCTTTGATCGTGAAGACGGTGTATTTCTTGTGCTTGTCAATGAACAAGGACAGCATTCACTTTGGCCATCATTTGCACCAGTGCCAGATGGATGGGAAAAAGTCTTTGGTGAAGACACTAGAAATGCCTGCATCGATTATATTCAGACACACTGGCAGGACTTACGGCCATTAAGCTTATCAAAAGAACCTGCACTAGCAAAAACGGAATAAATCATCGCACCCTGATCTCCATCAGGGTGCTTTTTTGACAGAATAAACATCACCATCTTTCAGCTCTTTCTGCTACAATTCAATTGAGAATATTTATCAATCAATAAGAGATCAGGTGGTTTTATGGGAAACAACAATCAATTACGTACAAAGGCAAATGCCGAACAATTCATCTATCGATTAACATATACTGAGAAAATAAATAATGCAGAGCTTCCGCATACGGAGCAGCAGCTATCAGATACATTCTGCCTTCTTTTCAGCATAAGCGGCAGCGGTTTACTCACATTGAACGATCAAAAATGGCGATTGAAAAATATGACACTCTATACGATCATGCCTGGGGAAACATTTATGCTGAAAACAGAGCCTTATCAAAAACACGAGCTCTTTCTGTTTCGCTTTCAGCTCTACACGATGCAAGATCAAAACATAGGAGAAGTATCAACTGATCATGCCCGTTCTTTACTGAATGTATGGCAATTTATCGATATTAGCTCGATTGAACAAATTCATTCTTTACTGTCCGACATGACAGAGGAATGGCAAAAGCCTGAATCCATTAGCTTTTTTAGAAGCCAAACTCTTTTTCAACAGCTCATTTTACAGCTTTTCACACTGCATAAAGAAGATATTTGTGACACGGCACACGCCCTTTTTAAAACAAAACAATATATCGATCAGCATTCTGAAGAACCCCTCAGCCTTACAAGTCTATCTCAAATGGCTGGAATCAGCGCCAATCATTACAGTGAGCTATTTAAAAAGCATTTTGATGTGAGTGTGACTGATTATATCACCAAAAAAAGAATGGCTAGAGCCAAACAGTTAATGGCGAAAGGCAATGCAAAACTCAAAGATATTGCACTGGAAATCGGCTATCAAGATCCATATTACTTCAGCCGCATCTTTAAGAAAAAAACGGGCATCACCCCATCTACTTATATGAAAAGCCGTCAACGAAAAATTGCGGCCTATGGACATTCCATACTCGGTCAGCTCACACCCATTCATATCATCCCATATGCTGCCCCTCTTCACCCTAAATGGACAGCACATGATTTTGAGCATTATGCAGAAGAAATTCCGATTCACCTGAGTGCACATCGTATCAACGAGCACGCTGAAACCAATTTACAGCAATTAAAGGAAACAAAACCTGAACTGATCATTGCTAATGATCATGTGACAGCGGAAGAAAAACAAGTGTTGAAAACGATCTGTCCTGTTCACTTTGTTCCATTCACACAATTGGATTGGCGCGCTCAATTCAGACAAACAGCTATGTTCTTAAACGAAACGAGGGAAGCAGAAGAATGGCTGCTTTCTTACGAGGAACTCGTCATTCAAGCGAAAAAGGCATGCCTTATCGATCATCAACCAAAAACCATCCTCCCTCTTCGTATCTTTCAAGATCAGCTTTACTTGTCCGTAAATCGCACCATGTCAGAAGTAATTTTTCATGACATTGGCCTTCTGCCAGCTTTTCAGAATGATGGTGAGCTAATAGAAAAAAAAATCAGCATTCACTCTATACAGCAGTTAGACCCAGATGCCATCTTTCTCTTGTTGCATAAAGAGCCAAAAACCATTGCTTTTTATCAAAAATTAAAGCAGCAGGAGGCTTGGCAAAATCTCAAGGCTGTGACGCATCAAGCAGTCTATCCGCTTACTTCTGACCCTTGGCGCGAATACACAGCAGCCAGTCATCAACGAGTCATTCAGGACCTTTTATCTTTTTTTCCGTAAAAAGTCCATCATTCGACAGATCATTGTCTATGGATAAAAGGACGAAAGACTACTACAATCTTTAATTGAGAACAATTATCAGTTAAAGGAGAAAACAAATGAAAAAATGGTTAGCATTGCTTATCCTTTGTATCATGACGATCACCGCAGCAGCCTGTGGTGCTGCAGAAAATAAACCTGCTTCAAACACAACCAAAGGCAAGTCAGCTGAAGCAGCAGAAACAAACATCAACTACTTAGATCAAACGTACAAACTCAAAACACCAGTGAAACGAATCGTCATTGCTGGAAGCCTAGAATCAATGGAAGATGCAAAACTACTTGGTATTGAGCCTATTGGTGCTTCTACTGTAGGCGGCACTTTCCCTGAATTATTTAAAGACATCACAGCAAAAACAGAAGGCATCGGTGAAAAAACAGAACCGAACCTAGAAAAAATCTTAAAACTAAAACCAGACGTGATACTCGGATCAACCAAGTTCCCGCCTGCAACAATTAAAAAACTAGATAAAGTTAAAACAACGATCCCAGTATCCCATGTCTCTTCTGACTGGGAAAGCAATCTATTATTACTCGGCGAACTGACTGGAAAAAGTAAAGAAGCCAAAACCATCATCTCTGATTATCAGAAAGATCTCAAACAAGCGAAAGAAACTTTGAAAGACAAAAGCAGCAACAAAACAGCTGTCATTTTACGCATTAGACAAGGCGACCTATACGTGTACCCTGAAGACGTATACTTCAACTCTACTTTATATGGCGACTTAGGATTTACAGCACCAAGTGATATCAAAAAAGCCAAAGCACAAGCATTGATTTCATTGGAGCGCCTAGGAGAACTAAATCCTGACTATATTTTTGTTCAGTTCTCTAAAGAGGAAAACTCATCGAATCCAAATGCATTGAAGGACTTAGAGCAAAATAAAATTTGGACAAGCCTAAAGGCTGTGAAAAATGGGCACATCAATGAAAATGTCGTTGACCCTATGCTTCAAGGAGGAACAGCACTGAGCAAAACCACCTTCCTTGATAAGGCTGTCAAATGGTTAGATCAAAACAACTAAAAAGATGTGACTAATGACAAAGGGCTAAAATGATCTTTATTTTTAGCCCTTTGTCTTCTTTTCAGCGTAGCTTGAAAACTTGGAGGAGAGATTACATATGAACGGAACGTTTCTATATGACGAGTTTAACGGGCGTCAGCTTGATATTTACCTTCCACCGGATACCTCTGTTGATGTTCCAGCTGTCTTTGTACAAGATGGCTCTTCTTTGTTTAGAACCCGCCTGCTAGAGATCGAAAACATGATCGAAGCCAAAACCATCTCGCCTATCATCATTGTCGGCATACACCCCTTCAATCGACTCGATGAATATACACCATGGAAAGCAGCATCACTGCGTTCTGGATTCCCTGACTTTAAAGGCGAGGCACAGACGTATGTGTCATTTTTAGCGAATGATTTGCTCCCATATATCAAAAGAGAATACCCAGTTAAAGAGACTTGTGATGAACATGGTCACATAGGTGCTTCATTAGGTGGACTATTTGCTATTTATACCTTATTCATGCACCCTGCCCTTTTTAAAAACATCGCATCCCTCTCCGGGTCATTTTGGTATCAAGATTTTCTACCATTTGCTAAACAACAAAACATTCAGTGTCTGGGTCACCTTGTCTATTTGTCGGTAGGCAGTGAAGAAGGGAAAGGCAAAACATCTGTACAACAGCACATGCCTTTATTCAACAAACAACTGCATGACCTTCTATTACAGAAAGGGATGCAGGAATGGCAGCTGCACTTTCACATCGAACAAGGAGAGGGCCATCACCTAAAACAATTTCAAAAAAATTTCTTATCGGCCATTAAGTGCTTTTATAAAAGAAAACGCTAATTTTTTATCAGCAAGGCACAAAGTCGATATGGTATATTGGAACGTATAGATTGAAAGGGAGGGATTTGCGCATGAGACCTTTACAAATCTCAGCCGATACCGCACAAAAGCTTGCTGCATCACTCAATGTACCGTTAGAGCAAATTATGCATATGCCGCAGCACATTTTATTAGCTAAATTAGCGGAGCTTGAACAGAAGAAAGATCGTTCTTAAAGAAATAAAGGAGTTTACATTCATGAAACAACAACTAGAAAAATCAACATTACATCCTCGCAGTACAGGGCAAACTGTCTTGCTGATTGCTGGGATTTTACTCATTGCATTTAATCTGCGGCCTGCCATTACGTCCGTTGGCCCTGTTATCGGCGCAATTCGTTCCGATTTGCAGCTTTCAAATGGACTTGCTGGTTTTCTCACAACATTACCACTGCTCTCATTCGCATTGCTTTCTCCAATTGCACCTAAAATCGGAAAACGCCTTGGCAATGAACGAACTCTTTGGCTTGGACTTGCTGTCCTTCTATTTGGGATTGTGATTCGCTCGTTAGGCACCATCACCTTCTTAATGGTCGGAACAGCGCTAGTCGGCGTAGGAATTGCGATTTGTAATGTACTCCTACCCGGGCTCGTGAAGCATAAATTTCCTGCACATGCTGGATTGATGACAAGTGTCTACACGACCTCAATGTCAGTCTTTGCTGCACTTGCATCAGGTGTTAGTGTTCCACTCAGTCATACGATGCCTGGCGGCTGGAATACATCTTTCCTTGTATGGGCTGGACTTGCCCTTCTTGCTATGATGGTGTGGGCGCCGCAGCTTCTTCATCAGGACACAGCGGCCGTCAAAAGCATTTCACTCGCAGCACAGCCAATATGGCGTTCACGTGTCGCATGGCAGGTGACCTTTTTTATGGGCTTGCAATCATTCCTTTTCTACAGCAGTATCGCATGGTTTCCTGATATTTTAACATCACATGGAATGAATCTGGCGACAGCTGGATGGATGCTGTCTATTATGCAGTTCACTGGTCTGCCATCCACCTTCTTAACGCCCGTTTTTGCAGAAAAATTAAAAACGCAAAGACCGCTTGTCGTCGGCCTTGTCCTTGTGTATTTACTCGGCATGATTGGACTTCTTCTCGGAGGATCGACACCTATTCTTGTCATCTCTGTCCTATTGATTGGCGTTGGACAAGGAGCCAGTATCAGTCTTGCCCTCACATTTATCGGATTACGAACAACTAATATGGAACAAGCAGCTGCCCTCTCTGGAATGGCGCAGTCTCTCGGTTATTTATTAGCCGCTGTTGGTCCATTCATGATCGGTATCCTTTTTGATTTCACACATACATGGACACCATCGATTATCATCTTTATCATCATCCTATTTTTCATGTTTTTATCCGGTATGCGTGCCGGACGCAGTGTCTATATTTCAGATCCTTCATAAAAAAAAAGAACCCGCCTCCTCGTAGACGGGTTCTTTTCTATTTATGCCTGCTCTGTCACATGTACCTTTAACGTTGCTTGTACCTCTGGATGAAGCTTCACCGGTACATTTGTATAACCTAATGCACGGATCGCGTCATTTAGTTCGATTTTACGCTTATCGAGTTTAATTTGATGATCCTTTTGCAATTTATCAGCGATTTGTTTGCTTGTAATTGAACCAAACAAACGGCCGCCTTCACCTGATTTAGCAGTGAGTTCCACTGTTAACGCCTCAAGTGTTTCTTTTAGTTGTTTTGCTTGTTCAAGCTCTTCGATGGCATTCTTTTTCTCTTTGTTTTTCTGCCCTTCCAATGCACTTAGGTTCGTTGGAGTTGCTTCAACAGCTAACCCTTGTTTGATGAGAAAGTTGTGAGCGTATCCGTCTGCTACATTCTTGACTTCGCCTTTTTTCCCTTTGCCTTTTACGTCTTTTAGAAAGATGACTTTCATCTTTGAACCCCTCCTTCGAAATATTCGTCTATGGCAGCCTTTAACTTCTCTACCGCTTCTTCAATGGTTATACCATAAATCTGGGTTGCAGCGTTAGTCAAATGACCGCCGCCATCTAACGCTTCCATGATAATTTGAACGTTGATATCCCCTAATGATCTTGCACTAATGCATACCGTATCGTCATCTCGTCTAGCGACAGCAAATGACGCTTCTACCTCACTCATCGATAGCAAGGAATCAGCCGTCTGTGCAATCGTAATTTGATCATAATACTCAGAGCTGTCTGACGGCAATGAAGCGATTGCTACCTGATCTTGATACAGCTCAGTATGCTGAATGAGTTTTGCCCGTTTGATGTAATGATCGACTGTTTCTTTTAAGAACTTTTGCACAAGGACAGGATCTGCTCCCTTCGCACGAAGGTAGGATGCTGCATCGAACGTTCTTGACCCCGTTCTGAGGGAGAAACTCTTCGTATCAACGATGATCCCAGCAAGAAGCGCCGTAGCCTCAATCATATTAATCCGCAATTTCTTCGGCTGATACTCTAAGAGCTCTGTCACAAGTTCTGCTGTAGATGAAGCATACGGTTCCATATAAACAAGTAAAGGATCACGGATAAATTCCTCGCCTCGTCTATGATGGTCAATGACCACGACGTTTTCAATCTTATTCAGCAGTCGTTCCTCCATGACAAGGGACGGTTTATGTGTATCTACGACCACAAGCAGTGTGTCATCCTTTGCAAGCTCCATAGCTTCCTCTGGCGTGATAAAACGTGACCAAAGCTCTTCATAGTTTTTAATTTCACTAATTAAGCGTTGAACACTGTCTCCAATTTGGTTGGCATCAATAACAATATAGCCTTCTTTTCCATTGGCCTGGGCGACCTTTAAAATCCCGATGGATGCACCGATTGAGTCCATGTCTGGGAATCTATGTCCCATGATCATGACATTACCGCTTTCAGATACAATTTCTTTTAAAGCATGAGAAATGACCCGTGCGCGTACGCGTGTCCGTTTCTCCATTGGATTCGTTTTTCCGCCGTAGAATTTCACTTTACCATTCGGCTGTTTAATGGCTACCTGATCTCCGCCTCGTCCGAGGGCAAGGTCAAGACTCGACTGTGCAAGTACTCCAAGCTCTTTTAAAGAAGGAACGGATGCACCAATTCCGATACTCAGAGTAAGCGTCGCACTATGTGCCCCTGTTTTCTCACGAACCTCGTCTAATATGGAGAATTTCGACGCTTCAAGCTCGGCTAAGATGCTTTCATTTAGAACCGCCATAAATCGTTCAGACGAAATTCTCTTCAGGAAAATACCGTATTCTTGTGCCCAATTGTTTAAAAGAGACGTCACTTCACTATTAATCGCGCTGCGCACTTGATCGTCAAGGCCCTGCGTGACATCGTCATAATTGTCTAGAAAGATATAAGATAATACCGTTCGTTCATTTTCGTACTGTCTTTCAATCTGCACCTGTTCCGTGACATCAAAGAAATATAAAAGGCGCTCTGACCGTTTAATAATGACTTTGAATTTCCGATCATTCAGCGTCACATTTTCTGTTTCGACCTCTTGTTTAATAAGCGGCACAATGGACTCGAATGTATCGTACAAGGATCTGCCGACAAGCGTGCTTTCATGAAAGCACGAAGCGAGAAATGGATTCGTCCATTCGATATAATACTGGTCATTAAACAGCATAATACCAATTGGCATCTCCATTAATGCTTCTTCTCCAACCTTTTTGACTCGATAGGATAATGTTGAAATATACGAATCAATTTCTTTTTGCACTTGCCTGTCTGCCCACTTTAAGAAGTAGAGCACACCCGCAAGAACGAAAAGACCAACCGCTCCTATGATCCAATTAAAATAAAGGTTGAGGAGGACTGTGACCACCGCAAGGACAATTAATGCGATGATCGGATACTTGATGACAGGTTTTCTATAGAAGCTTGGCACTGATATCAACTCCTCAACATTCAGAGTGAATTATTTGTTTTTACTTTTTCTCTTAAATCAAAGCCTATGTCAGCAATTCCTATAATACGCACAATCGTACCGATTGGCGGATAGAGAACCGCTAACACAACAGCGAATATCGGTACCACTTTTGAGATATTTTTTTCGTGGCAATAATAGAAGATAAAAGAAAGTCCCTGAATAAGCACCAGTATAAATAAAATTTGAAACGCACTCGTTTGAACGAGCCATAAAAAGCTGCCTTTTTCCGTCTGAATCAACATCAAAAGCAACGTGAGTAAATAATACCATACCATGCTTTTTGGCAGCCGCATATCCTTAAATTTCTTCAAGACTGGCATGTCTGGAACGAACCGTTTGATTAAGGGCCGAACGAACCAGTGATTCACAAATGACATCATTGTGACACAAATTAATAGCGCTACAGGTAAAGCACTTAATGCCGTATCCTGAATCTCTCTGAACTGCTTCAGCTGCTTTGCAATGTCCTTCTCAGACGCACCGGATTGCTTTAAGGTACTCTCTACCATCGGCATCATTTGCTCAATCGACTCTTTCGCCATATTCATGATATCGATCTGAAAGAGCTGAACACTGACAACAAAGGAGATGAGAAAACTGAATAAATAAATCAGCGCACCTGTTATGATGGCATTCCCAGGCTGCCGTCTTCTGTAAAAAACACCCATACCTAATCCGACAGCAATCAATATTGGCGCAGTCATGAGACCATTTATAGACCCAATTAAAAAGCTGATCACTATGCCAATAGCGCCAGCAGCAACTCCTTTTTTCAAGCCGTGTCTAATTGTATAGAGGATGATTGGAATCGGAGCAGCTAGAAAGAAAATAATCGATAATAGCGGCACGTACAGATAAAACAGCGTCATGACCGAGAAAATACTGATCATGATTGCGCCCTCTACTAACGCTTTTGTTTGTTTCACACCTTCACCTCTATCCAATCCTTTTTCTATATCTTGCTCAATGTGTACTTCTATGTATACGTATGATGTAAGCTCCATCATGTCTTGCCCCAACCTTTATTTTACCATAGCGGCAAATCGCAAGTAAAATGCAGGCTATCCTGGGAACGTTTCACGTGGAACACCAATATGAAATCGCACATGCAAGTTTTTAAACAGCATGTTACAATTTTTAAGATAATTCTTAGCTATAAACCCTGAATTCAAGGTCAAAAGCTGTTAGAATAGAAGCATCATCAATAAATGTAAGAAGGAGAATTCACATGGGAAAAACACTCGTATTCGGACACAAAAATCCTGACACAGACACGATTTGCTCTGCTATTGCTTACGCTGATCTAAAAAACAAAATCGGCGTTCAGGCAGAGGCCGTCAGACTTGGAGAAATCAATGGAGAAACACAATACGCATTAGATTTCTTTAAACAAGAAGCACCTCGTTTCATTGAAACGGCTGCAAATGAAACAAAACAAGTCATTCTTGTCGATCATAACGAATTCCAGCAAAGTGTAAGCGATATTGATCAAGTACAAGTGACTGAGGTCATTGACCACCACCGTATTGCCAACTTTGAAACAAGTGAACCTCTTTACTATCGTGCTGAGCCTGTAGGATGTACAGCAACGATCTTAAACAAAATGTACAAAGAAAACCAAGTGACAATTGAAAAAGAAATCGCTGGTTTGCTTTTATCTGCGATCATTTCTGATTCCTTACTATTCAAATCCCCAACATGCACACAGCAAGACATTGATGCTGCGCATGAGCTTGCTAAAATCGCTGGGGTAGACCCAGAAGTTTATGGCCTAGATATGCTGAAAGCAGGCGCTGACCTAAGCCAAAAAACAGTTCAAGAATTAATTACCATTGATGCAAAAGAATTTGCGCTAGGCAATAGCAAAGTGGAAATTGCGCAAGTCAATACAGTAGATATCGCAGAAGTAACAGCAAGACAGGCTGACATTGAAGCGAAAATCAATGAAGTCATTGCAGCAAAAGGTCTTGATCTATTTGTTCTAGTCATCACAGACATTTTAGAAAACGACTCACTTGCTCTTGCACTCGGTGCCGAAGCAGCAAAAGTTGAAAAAGCATTTAACGTCACTCTTGAAAACAACACAGCTTTACTAAAAGGTGTTGTATCAAGAAAGAAACAGGTCGTACCTGCACTAACAGACGCACTTTCTTAATCTACACGAAAAGACTGCTGAATCACTCAGCAGTCTTTTTTTAATGAATATACATATCACTAACGAGAATATCCTTCAGCACACTTGTTGGAATCGTAAATTCAACAACACCCATGTAACCAGGCGCCACAGCATATTCGTTAAAAGAAATCACAAGCTTCCCTTTTGAATTGATATAGAAGTTTTGATCCGGCTGAATTTTCTTAAATGGATCAACCGTATCTTGCTTGGTAATCCAGTAGATCTTGTTTGAATCCTCTTTCATCTGTTTCTTCATTTGTTCTTTAATATTTTCACTAATCACATCAATATAACGATCATCTTTAAATAGGCTTGGTAATGTAATAAGGACATGGTTTTTCTTATCAACCGTATCATATGTCATTTCCTCTGAAGCAGAAGCCTGAGTCGTCACCTTGTATCGACCTAGTGAAAGGATTTGATCATTGTTCGTTCTCACTTCATAACCGCTCTCAACACTTAAATGACCATTTTTATAACCCTTTGTTTCCTTTTCAAAATCTTGATACAACTTTTTGTTTTCAGCTAAATATTTTTGATTCAGACTGTCTTGTAATGCTCTATCCCCAAGCCCTGAAACATGTGGTGTTTTGAGATCAATATCCGTTCCTTGATCGCTCTTTTTAAATTCTGTAAACGTCACAACTTTCACCAGCTCGCCAATGACAGGTACCTCTGAAATCGCTCTTGCTGCTTGTGGACTGACATTAACAGTCGTGACAAAAAGAGCAGCTGCAGCAACAAGTCCGATGGTCCATTGCTGAAAATGAGGTTTTCTATTTTTTCGTTTTAACGTCCGTTCAACCATAGCATCATATTCTGGCGGAATTGGAATTTCTAAATATTCCTCTTTTAACTGTTCCAAATGCTTATCCATTTAAACTTCCTCCTGCGATAATTCTACTTTTAAAAGCCTCAACGCCTTGTATAATCTTGTTTTAATGGTGTTTTCATTTTCTTCGAGTATCTGGGCGATATCCTCCAGTTTTAAATCCTCAAAAAATCTCAATATAATGATCGTCCGATACATCTCCGGCAAGTCCTCTATAGCCCGTCTGACGTCTTGATCCTCATAGACATCTGACTCTCCCTTTGATAAGAATTCAAGTGTGTCATCGTCTGTCACTTGCACCCGTTTCTTCTTTCGTAAAAAGTCTAGCGCAGCGTTCACCACGATTTTATAAAACCAGCTATGCATCTTACTTGCATCCTCTAATCGGTGAACAGATTTGAGTGCTTTATGAATGGCCTCTTGGACAACATCCATGGCATCCTCTGGGTTTTTGACATAGCTATAGGACAATCGATAAAAACTGTGTTTATGCTCCATTACGTAATCCGCAAATTGATCATCAATCTTTTGTTTCTTCATTTTACAAAGAGCTCCTTTATCTTAAATGCGCATCTGTTATTTCTTACATTGGATAGACGCGCATCTTCTGAAAATAGTTTGTGCTCGCTTATTTTTTTAACATGTCATTGTATTTACGGTTCTATACAAAAAGAGTGAACCTGATGGGTTCACTCTTTCGCAGCCACTATTTTTTGATGGACAAAGGATTTTAGGGAGGACAGCGGATGTATGATAGGCACGCCTGTCTCCTTCTCCACCTGTTGTGCAGCATGTACCATCGAGAGCTGCATCACACAAATTTCCCTATGCTGCTTCACAGATCGTCTCAGCTGCACCATGATACGCTCATGATAGGCTTCCATCTCACCGTTTAAACAAAGATGAAAGACATCCTCTAGCACAAGTATTTCTGCCTCAACCTGCTTTCCCCGTTCTTGTGCATATGCATACAAACGATGCATCGTTCCTTCGACTGTGTCAGGGTTTGAAAACACTAGCTGAAGCGGCCCCTTTCTCTCACAAATCTGCTCAAATAAAGGCTCATCTATCGGCACAATCGGTTGTTGAAAAAGATGCTGCTGATCTCCTAATGCCGCAATGTATTGTGTACACGTTAATAAGATCAGATCAGCCTCTCTTTCTTGCATCAGTCGATCGATAGCATAGGCTTGCTGATGATGAAGGTCAAATGCGGGATCTTGTTTGGCTCGTTCCATAAATGATGAATCGACTATGTGATGCACGTCAAATGATTTCCCGGGAAAAGCGTCTTCGATGTAAGGAATATTGGACGGATGGGCATGAAGGCAGTGTAATCGAATCATCTGGGTCGCTCCTCGTGAAAGTTTTTACTCATTATATCAATCCTTGTATGAAATAGGGAGCAACATGACCATATTGTTAGAGAGATATTGAAGGAGGGATTCGAATTGAAAGAAGATCAACAGCCTAAATCATCTTCAGAGTCTGAAGATACGTTAACGAATCGGCAAGGTCATCCCGTCACAGACAATCAAAATATGAGAACTGTGGGAAATAGAGGACCCACTACGCTAGAAAACTACGATTTCCTAGAGAAAATCAGTCATTTTGATCGTGAACGCATCCCTGAACGTGTCGTTCATGCACGCGGAGCTGGAGCTCACGGTTATTTTGAAGCCTACGGCACATTTGGAGATGAACCGATCTCCACCTATACAAGAGCGAAATTATTTCAGGAAAAAGGGAAAAAGACGCCTGTCTTCGTTCGTTTTTCTTCCGTCATTCATGGCGGTCATTCGCCAGAAACATTGCGTGATCCAAGAGGGTTTGCGATTAAATTTTACACAGAAGAAGGCAACTGGGATCTCGTTGGGAACAACTTAAAAATTTTCTTTATCCGAGATGCGTTGAAATTCCCAGATTTGGTTCATGCCTTCAAGCCTGATCCTGTCACAAATCGTCAGGATGGCGAGCGCATATTTGACTTCGTCTCGCAATCACCTGAAGCGACACACATGGTGACATTTCTTTTCTCACCTTGGGGCATTCCAGCGACATACCGTCACATGCAAGGCTCAGGTGTTCATGCGTACAAATGGGTCAATCATGAGGGAAAAGCAGTGCTGGTGAAATATCATTTTGAACCGAAGCAAGGGATTCGCAACCTAACCCAGGAACAGGCTCAAGCGATTCAAGGTGAAAACTTTAATCATGCCACACAGGATTTATATGAAGCCATTGAGCAAGGGGATTATCCTGAATGGGAGGTATATGCACAGATTATGGAGGATGATGCCCACCCTCACCTCGACTTCGACCCGCTTGACCCGACAAAGCTATGGTACAAGGATGACTATCCATGGAAACCAATCGGACGAATGGTGTTAAACAAAAATCCAGAAAATTATTTTGCAGAAGTTGAGCAGGTTGCCTTTGGGACTGGGGTTCTTGTAGACGGATTGGATTTCTCAGATGATAAATTGCTTCAAGGCCGCACCTTCTCCTACTCTGACACGCAGCGATATCGTGTCGGACCAAACTATTTACAGCTGCCGATCAATGCACCGAAAAAGCATGTCGCTACCAACCAGCGAGATGGGCAAATGGAATACCATGTCGATCAAGGCAAAGGGCAAAACCCCCATGTGAATTATGAACCATCCATCCTCGGCGGATTAAAAGAAGCGAAGCAAGATGGACAGGATCATACACCTTTTGTAGAGGGTGAAGTCAAAAGAGAAGCCATTGACCGGCCGAACAATTTTGGACAAGCGGGAGAAACGTATCGCAGCTTCAATGATTGGGAGCGCGAAGAACTGATTAAGAACTTAGTCAACACCCTTGCCACCTGTCAAAAGGACATTCAAGACCAGATGATCGAAAACTTTACAAAAGCAGACCCTGATTACGGAAAGCGTGTCGCTGACGGCTTAAAAGCCTTTAAACAAGAACAGCCGAGCGGACCTATAGGCTCTACAGGCGCAGCACAAGCCGTAGACGATGCCATCAACAACAGCACACCATCAGATCCTTATTAATACAAAAAGAATGCAGCTGATTGGCTGCATTCTTTTTGTATATATCTATTAAGCGTTTTGACCTTTTTTGATCCATTCTGCCACATTGACTGTACGTTTTGCCTGATGTTTTACAGCTGCTTCTGCATCCTCTTGGATTTTTCCATTTTGGTCAACAGTGACACTTACGCCGTAAGGGTTGCCCCCTGCACCGTATAAGGAGTCATCTGTATATCCAGGAGCGGCAATAATAGCTCCCCAGTGGAACATCGTCGTATAAAGGCTGAGAACCGTCTGCTCTTGTCCGCCATTTGCATTTTGAGCAGAAGTCATCGCACTTACTGCTTTGTTTGCCAATTTACCTTGGAACCACAAGCCGCCTGTCGTATCTAAGAACTGCTTCATTTGAGCTGGCAGGTTACCGAAGCGTGTCGGCATGCTAAAGATGATGGCATCTGCCCACTCTAAATCACTCAATTGAACCTCTGGAACATCCTTTGTTTCATCTAAGTGTGCTTTCCATGCTGGATTTGATGCAACAACTGCTTCTGGTGCCAATTCCGCAACTTTTAATACTTTAACTTCAGCACCAGCTGCTTTCGCTCCTGCCTCAGCCCATTTTGCCATCTGATAGTTTGTACCTGTTGAACTATAATAAATAATCGCTAGTTTTACGTTTTCCATTTGTTCCATCTCCTTTGGTTTAGTTTGCCCAAAAAGCTTCTGTAAAAATCCCACCTGTATTCCCCACCTTATTTAAAATTGACGACGATACCATAAAGCTGCAGCATCGACTTCTTCTCTTGTTAACTGATGTCCGCGATTTTCCCAATGAAGTGTAACTGAAGCACCCGCACCCTGCAGCAATTGCTCCAGCTCCTGCGATTCCTCTGGACGACACATTGGGTCATTTTCACCAGCTGCTATAAAGACTTGTTTCCCCTCTAATGAAGGCAATGAAACCCCGCGTCTTGGAACCATTGGATGATGCAGGATGGCTCCTTTTAGAGCATCCCCATAATGGAATAACAAGCTTCCAGCAATGTTCGCCCCATTAGAATATCCGATAGCCACCACATTGTGACGATCAAACCCATATTCATCGGCTGCTTCTCCGATAAATGAATACAGCTCCTCTGTACGCTCAATTAAATCCTGCTCATCAAATACACCCTCTGCCAAACGTCTAAAGAAACGCGGCATGCCGTTTTCTAACACATTTCCTCTCACACTAAGAACAGATGCATCAGAATCTACTAAATCTGCAAGCGGCAATAAATCTTCTTCCGTTCCGCCAGTTCCATGCAGTAATAACAGGACAGGTCTTTGTTCATTCTTTCCTTTTCGAAAAAGATGCTTCATCACGAATCTCCTTTCCCTTTAATTTCTCTCACTTCAATTGGCAGCACAATTTGTTCAATCTGACGGCGCTGCGCCTCATATTGCGGTGGAAGTTTCAATGCTTCACCCATTGTTTCCACTGATTCATCGTGTGCAAACCCTGGAGGATCAGTAGCAATCTCAAATAATATGCCCCCAAGCTCTCTAAAATAAATGGCATTAAAATAATTTCGATCTTGTACAGGTGTCACTTGATACCCGCTTTGTGCAATATGTCTTTGCCAATCTAATTGATCCTGATCATCTGTTGCTCTCCATGCAATATGGTGCACAACTCCAACACCCATACGTCCTCTTGGAACAGGTGTGATGTTCACATCAATGACATTGCCTATTTCACCAAACGAACGGAATCTCACATAGTCTCCTTCTTCACCGACTCGTTCAAGTCCCATCGTTTGCTCTAGCAGCTGCATTGTTTGCTCCGGCTGCGAAGTTAATAAAACCGCTCCGCCAAACCCTTTAATCGCTACATCTGGTGTGACACCGTTAAATACCCACTCATTTTGCTTTCCTTCCGCACGCTCTACAAGCTCAATCAACAAGCCATGTGGATCTTCAAATGAGAGAAAAGCTTCACCAAAGCGTTCAACTTCTTCATAAGAGATATCAAACTGCTCAAGACGTCCCTTCCAGAATGAGAAAGCGCCTGTCGGTACAACATATGTTGTCACACCTACTTGACCTGCGCCAATTTGTCCTTTTTGTGCACCTGGCCAAGGGAAAAATGTAATAATCGTCCCTGGAGAGCCGCCTTCATCTCCAAAATATAAATGGTATGTGCCTGGATCATCGAAATTTACGGTCTTCTTCACGAGACGAAGCCCTAAAACACCTGCATAAAAATCAACGTTCTCCTGAGGATGACCCACAATAGCTGTAATATGATGAATTCCTTCTGTTTTTTTCACTTCTAATGACCTCCTAATCATGAAGTAACAAGCCTATATTCATTATGTCTTTACTGACGCCTTTATATTATCTCGAATTCGAGATATTAAACCAAAAAAATATATTTATCTCGAATTAAGGATATGATGTTTTTAAATAAATGTCAACGATTTTTGTTTTTCTTTTTAAAAAAGCAGAGCCGCTTTTCCATAAACAGCTCTGCTTACCTTGATTATTGCAGCAATTTTTTCTTTTTTTAATAGGCTTTTGCCATCTGAAATGCATCCTTCTCCTTTACATTGACAGATATAAAAAAATATAGAAAACCCTAAATATAAAGCAAAAATGCTGATATGGGAAACATCATTAATATATTCACTTGATCAGTTTAAACTTTTAATATCTACTAAAAAAAGCGAAGAGCTCAAGGCTCTCCGCTTTTTAAGTCAACGACTTACTCACCAGTAACGTATGGAAGTAATGCCATTTGACGTGATCTTTTGATCGCTAAAGTTAATTTACGTTGATACTTAGCGCTAGTTCCTGTTACACGACGAGGTAAAATTTTACCACGCTCAGAAACAAACTTTCTAAGAAGATCAACATCTTTGTAATCGATGTGCGTGATGCCGTTAGAAGTAAAGAAACATACTTTACGACGTTTCGCACGACCGCCTCTGCGTCCACCTGCCATTTGTTTTCACACCTTTCCTTTAGTCATTTTTTCAGATCAATTAGAATGGCAAATCATCATCGGAGATGTCAATCGGTTTACCATCGTTCGCAAATGGGTCATCATTGAAGCTATTTCCCTGATTACGATTTTGGTTGTTTTGATTGCCATATGGATTTTGACTTGGTTCATTTCCAAATGGATTCTGATCATTTTGGCTACCGCCATAATACTGGCCTCCGCTATTGCCACCGCCGCTGTATCCACCTGAACCAGCACCGCCGCTCTTAGGTTCAAGAAATTGAACACTTTCAGCTTGAACCTCTGTCACGAAGACACGCTGTCCTTGCTGGTTTTCATAGTTTCTTGTCTGCAAACGACCGTCTACACCGGCAAGACTTCCTTTTTTCAAGAAATTAGCCACGTTCTCGGCTTGTCTTCTCCAAGTAACACAGTTAATGAAATCGGCTTCACGCTCTCCAGATTGATTCGTAAACGTACGATTCACAGCTAGAGTAAACGTGGCTACAGCCGCACCATTAGGCGTGTAGCGAAGCTCAGGGTCTTTTGTTAGTCTTCCGACCAATACAACACGGTTTAGCATATTGAAAGACCACCTTTAAATATATATTTCAATGATTTATACTTCTTCTTTAACAACAATGTGGCGAATGATATCGTCACTGATCTTAGCTAAGCGGTCAAATTCTTGAACTGCTGCAGCGTCAGATTGAACGTTTACGATTTGGTAGAAACCGTCACGGAAATCGTTGATTTCGTATGCAAGACGACGTTTACCCCAATCCTTTGTTCCAGTGATCTCCGCACCATTAGAAGTTAACACGTTATTGAAACGCTCGATAACTGCTTTTTTAGCCTCATCGTCAACTGTTGGGCGGATGATGTACATAACTTCGTACTTTCTCATCTGATTGCACCTCCTTTTGGTCTAAGCGGCCCTAAACGGGCAAGGAGCAATAAATTATATTACTCACAATTGTATATTATAACAAATCACTTGGCCTATGACAAGAACCTATACGTTAAAACGGAAATGAATGACGTCTCCATCTTTCACTATATATTCTTTACCTTCTAGACGAACTTTTCCTGCTTCTTTTGCAGCAGACATACTTCCGCCAGCTAGTAAATCTTCATACGCAACCGTTTCAGCACGAATAAATCCACGTTCGAAGTCTGTATGGATGATTCCAGCACACTCTGGCGCTTTCATTCCTTTTTTAAATGTCCAAGCGCGTACCTCTTGCTCACCTGCTGTGAAATACGTAGCTAATCCTAGAAGCGAATAAGATGCTCTAATTAGCTGATCAAGCCCTGACTCATTAATACCAAGCTCTTCAAGGAACATTTGCTTCTCTTCTCCTTCAAGCTCTGCAATTTCAGACTCGATCTTCGCACAAACGACGATGACTTCAGCATTTTCACCAGAAGCAAACTCACGGATTTGCTTCACATATTCGTTGCCGTCATGATCTGCTACTTCATCCTCACTCACATTTGCTACATAAAGAACTGGTTTAGATGTGAGTAAATGAAGCTGTTTCACAAGCTTTTGCTGCTCATCAGTAAATTCTACAGATCTTGCCGATTTCCCAGCTTCAAATGCGTTCATTAGCTTCGACAAAATCTCAAATTCAGCTACTGCTTCCTTGTCCTTTTGTTTTGCAAGTTTACTCACACGAGCTAAACGCTTTTCAACTGTTTCTAAATCAGCCAAAATCAATTCGAGATTAATCGTTTCAATATCTGCCACAGGATCAACCTTACCAGCTACGTGTGTAATGTTGTCATCAGCAAAAGCTCTCACCACGTGACAAATCGCATCTACTTGACGAATGTGAGAAAGGAATTTATTTCCTAATCCTTCACCTTTAGATGCACCTTTGACAATACCCGCAATATCAGTGAATTCAAAAGCAGTTGGAACTGTCTTTTTCGGCTGCACTAATTCTGTAAGTTTTTGTAAACGTTCGTCTGGAACTTCTACAATACCAACGTTTGGATCAATGGTACAAAACGGATAGTTAGCAGACTCCGCTCCAGCCTGTGTAATTGCATTAAATAGCGTTGACTTCCCGACGTTAGGTAAGCCAACAATACCAGCTGTTAAAGCCATTCTTTCATCTCCTCTATATCAAACGTGCTCGTTATACTGCGTAATATGAACCTAGAGCAATTATAAGTAGGTTTACATGAAAAGACAAGCTAACCATCATGCATTTTCAATAGAAGAAACATCGTCAAAAAGATTAAATCAATGCTTTAAAACGAGAAATTGCACCTGGCTCTGCTGTAGAAAAGACAAATTTAATAAAAAAAGCATGAGGCCTACTTAAGCAGTTGGCTCCTCATGCTTGACGAGAATTTTCTTCATTTTTCGTTCAAAATCTCTTCTTGGAATCATCACGCTGTGCCCGCATCCTTCACATTTAATACGGATATCCATGCCCAAACGAATGATCTTCCACCGATTGGCACCACATGGATGGGGCTTTTTCATTTCAACGACATCATGTAACCCGAACGCTTTGTCCGCCATCAGCCTTCACCTCTCTTGCTCACTTCATTGCATCTATTGTACAAAAAAACTTCGATGGAGGGCAATGTACAAAACAAAGAGCCTCTTTCAATCATTCACCCATTTCTTTTATATAGAAAAAACCCTTCTTTTAGATCATTTTATTTGTGACCAATAGTTACTTAAAATCCGCTTTTTTTCAATATTGTCACAAACACTGTAGGTCAAAAGGTTTTTATTGGTAGAACGATGTGGTTTTTCCATATTTTTTGATTTATGATATCTGCATAAATGTTATGTGAGGAGCAGGTACGATGGTCAATCGAAAGGATAGATTAACTGATCAAGAATATAAAATCATATCCGATCATGCTGGAAACATAGACAACTACCAGCAGCACCATACGATAGAAGTAGGTCAGCAAACGCTCACTGTCCACGATTTTCTAAAAATCGATCATAAATTATATGGTTTAACGATGCGGCCTGAGCAATCAGACGAATTTATCGTTGCTTTTCACTGTCCGCTGCCAGATCAAATGACGGTGACATCACCACAAGATGTACAAAACGCAGCACAGTCATTGCTCAAAACGGATTATGCCTTTCCAATTGAAAGAAAGTCCCTTGACAGCAATCAAGATCATGTCTTTTTTAAAGGGAAGGAATACATAGAGCAAGTCAGTCAAAAGCATCCAAATGCAGGTATCTATCTCACTGGACAAGCCCTTGCCGGTGCTGTTTGTGCTTATGTTGTCACAGAGCAGCCAGCTGTTAAAAAAGCTGTCACCTTTGATAGCCCGAATATATGGAGCAGCCTATCGCCTTCTATTCAGCAGAAGGCGCAGCAAGGTCAATATACACGCATGTTGACTGAATATATCCAGCCTAGTCATTATGTCGGTTTAATCAATCGTCATGATCACGGAGTAGGTCAAGTCAAGTACACCGTACCGCCACGGAATCAAGGCTCAGTCCAAGAATCCGTTAAATACAAAAAAAGAGAAATTGACACCTTTTTAAAATCAGCTTTTGCATCTATGAATATAGAATGGAACGAATCCTTTGATACAAATGCTTTTTTAGCGCTTGTTTCTGGAGAATTTAAAGTAAATGGATATTCATTCCACTCGAATGGATCTGCCCGTATTTTAGATGAACAGCTTGATCATAATACAAGTTTTACAGCCATGCTGCTGCAAGAAATTCATTCAGGACGTGCCTATGCACAAAACGGACTTGAAATTATCATAAAATCCCATTTACTTAAAAATTCTTCTTATGATCTGGAAAGTATGATTGAACACGAAGTACACACTATATTCGAAAAAATCGATGGAATCGATGAAAGCGTAAAAGACGCCGTCCATCATGTGAAACAAGAGCTCAAAGGACTCGTTGGTTTTGGCCACTATGATTTATTAAGTCATAGTGATGTAGAAGCTCTGATAGAAGAAGTGAGGATGGAACAAGCGCACTCCTCCTTTTATTCACACGAGAAACAACTAAATGCCTTGTACACCCTGAGAGATTACGAACAAGAGCTTTCTACCCTTTCAAGACATATGTACACAATGGGGAATGACTACGCCAAGGCAGATAAACGACTTGCGATGCAAATGGGAATTCATTAAGAAAGGAGTCACCGCATGATCAATCACAATAAACCTCCTAGTGACGCCCAGCGTTTCTTGCAAAATGTGAGTGCCCGCCGCTCCATGTCTGTATTCGAAAATCAATCGGCACCACATACACAAACGCAGTCTCCTGAAGAAATAGCCGCCATACAGGCCATGCGTAGAGAAGGACAACGCAAGGATCTCAAACGGCTGCTCAAAATGCGGCTGCATGACGAATTAGCAAACACACGCGTGCACTTGGAGTATCAATTGTCTAAAACAGAAGACCTGATAAACCAGACGACCATTGTCAAACAACACATCTCCCAGCATTTAAAAGGACAGGCCATATCAGAATTAGAAGATCGCCTCCAACGTCTCAAGCAACTGCCCGTCTATGATGATATTAAAGATGCTATTGATTCCATTCAAATAAAATAAGCACAGCTCTTAAAGAGAGGTGTGCTTATTTTATTTTATCAATATAATTTTTAGAGCGAGAAAATATCTTTTTACTTAGAATCGGATAGAGCATTAAGCAGACGAGCAAATAAAGGTTTAACAAACTATAAATTGGATACAAGAAAGCAATCAAATCTGCAAATCCAAGAGATGTTAAAGGCGCCATCAAAAGCAGCATCACCAATACAACCAGCCAGCGAGGCATCCGTACTAAAGAAAGCATCCGGCTGGATAATCCAAATAACCCTGCGGCTGTCGTCGTATAAATCGCTAAACAAAGAACAACGGTCATAAACACAAACAGAGACGTCGGCGCCCCTTCTAATACTGTAAACAAAGGAATTCCTTCTGCTGAAAGGCTTCCAGAAATATCAACCAGTATTTCGTTATACACGTACGAGATGACACCAAAAATGAGACCGCTTAATATACTCGCCACTTTGGCTTCACCGAGTCCTTTCATTTCTTTCCCAACCGAAGACAGTACAGCCACAACAGATAATATATTCAAAGAAGCAAAGACAATGCTGGCTGGCCAGTTGTACTGCTGCCCAAAATCAATCCGCCACATATGATCATGGTTCATATAATAAAAAACAAACGCATAGATGAGCCCCGCCACCAAAATTGGTATAATGAAAGCATTCACAGATAAAAGCCCTTTCACATCCCAGAAAAAAATCATAAATGAAAACAAACAAAACGCACCGATGCCGAACCAAAAAGGTACATGATACATCTCAAGAGTCACCCCGCCTCCCGCAATCATGACCGTCGTTGTCGTGAATAAATAAAGGACAATTAAAACATCATACACCTTAGCCAGCCATGGACCGACAAGCCGCTCCAGCACTGGAACAAAGTGATCAGCACGCACCTCATAACTAATTTTTAACACCACATAGGTAGACAGCATAAACATCAATGTAAACAGTAGAATGGCTAGTCCGCTATCAATGCCAAAAAACTGCCAAATTTCTTGGCCGGAAGCATATCCCGCTCCTATTAAGCTTCCTAAAATTAAAAGCGTCCACCTTGAACCAGCCTTCCACACAATCATCACCTCATAGGTATAGAATTAAGCTTGTTTCCGTATACTGTTACTAACTACTATGACAAGGAAGTGAGACCTATGAATAGCAAGAACGGTCTTTTTTTTAAAAATAGGGTGAAAGAATACGTGTCCCATACGGATTCAAATGCCATTCAACAGCTTAAAAGTATTTTATTCTCGCATCTTCAGAAAGCAGGAAAAAGACCCGTTGCCATCGTTTGTATTGGAACAGACCGCTCAACTGGCGACTCTCTAGGTCCACTTGTTGGTACAAAGCTTTCAGGGCTGGATTTGAAAAAGCTCTATGTATACGGAACACTCTCTGACCCAGTGCATGCAGTCAATTTAAAAGAGAAGCTCGCTGAAATTGAACAAGCTCACAAACATCCATTTATTGTGGCAGTTGATGCCTGTTTAGGAAGAGTGAAAAGTGTAGGTTCGTTCCAAATTGGTGATGGGCCGTTAAAGCCTGGAGCAGGTGTGCAAAAGGAACTGCCAGAGGTAGGAGATATTCATATTAATGGGATCGTCAATGTGAGTGGTTTCATGGAATACTTCGTTCTCCAAAACACACGTCTTCATCTTGTCATGTCTATGGCCAATACACTTTCTGAAAGTCTATTTCACATTGATCAAATGGATTGGACGAGAGAAAAAAGTCGGTCTCTCTTCACCCCTATTCAAAATATCACTGGGAGAATATAAAAAAGACCATCTCGTATCAAGATGGTCACTCGGATGATTCCCTCGTAGAAAGCAATTCGAGGATTCTTTCTAAATCTTCGTTCGAGAGAAATTCAATCTCAATTTTCCCTTTTTTCTTCTGTTTCTTGATCGTTACAGAAGTACCAAAGTAGTTTTGTAAGAAAGACTCTCTTTCTTTCAACACGCGATCCTTTGGTGCTTCTTTTTTCTTTGTTTCACGTGGAACATTTTCGTTTAACTGCTGAACAAGTTTCTCAACTTGACGTACGTTTAACCCCTCATTTACGACTTTCTTAACCAATGGAGCTAGCTTCTTTTTGTTCTTTAAGCTAAGCAATGTCCGACCATGCCCCATTGATAACGTACCCTCTGCAATCAGCTTTTGTACTTCATCCGGTAAAGTCAAAAGACGAAGATGGTTTGCAATATGCGGTCTGCTTTTCCCTAATCGTTTCGCTAATTCCTCTTGCGTCACACTTAGATGATCCAGCAAGGAAGCATAGGCTTCCGCTTCCTCTAGTGGAGATAGATCCTCACGCTGCAGGTTTTCTAAAAGGGCAATTTCTCTCATCAGCGTTTCTGAAAACTCTCTAACGATCGCAGGAATGGTTGTCAGCCCAGCTTGTTGTGCTGCGCGAAAACGGCGCTCCCCTGCTACAATGTCATATCCTTTAATCGATTTCCGAACAATGATTGGCTGTAAAACACCGTGCTGCTGAATCGATTCTTTCAGATCAGACAATGCCTCATCATCAAACGTTTTCCTTGGCTGATACGGGTTCGGACGCAGATCCTTTAATTTAATTTCTTCAACCGTTTCTTCATTTGAATCTACATTGTTAAATAGTGCATTAATACCCTTTCCAAGTCCTTTAGCCATTCGCATCCACTTCCTTTGCTAAGTCTAAATAGACATCTGCACCTCTTGAACGTGGATCATACAAGATAATCGGCTTTCCATGACTAGGCGCTTCACTCAGTCTCACATTTCTCGGAATTATGGTCTGATAGACTTTATCTCTAAAGTATTTCTTCACTTCTTCGATAACCTGAATCCCAAGATTTGTTCGAGCATCAAGCATTGTCAGTAAGACACCTTCAATGGCAAGATCGGTATTTAAATGTTTCTGCACAAGACGAACTGTGTTTAACAATTGACTCAATCCTTCAAGCGCATAATATTCGCACTGAACTGGTATTAAAACGGAATCGGATGCAGTTAACGCATTAATCGTCAGCAACCCAAGAGATGGCGGGCAGTCAATAATCATATAATCATAATTTTGCTTAACAGATTCAAGTGCTCTCTTCAGTCTCACTTCACGTGAAATCGTAGGCACAAGCTCTATTTCAGCCCCTGCAAGCTGTATCGTCGCAGGAATGACATCTAGATTTTCGACCTCTGTCGTTTTAATCACCTCAAGAACATCTGCATCATCAACTAAAATATCGTACACACATTTCTCTACGTCAGCTTTCTCAATCCCTATACCACTCGTGGCATTGCCTTGCGGATCAATATCAACTAACAACACCCGTTTCCCTATGTATGCTAAACACGCACCCAAATTAACAGAAGTTGTCGTCTTCCCAACGCCGCCCTTCTGGTTGGTAATCGCTATGATTTTACCCACGATGTCACCCACTTTCAACTTAACAAGTTTCTCATTCATTCATACTTTCTATTCTATCAAAAAAAGTATGAAACGTTTGCTTTTTTTGTTTCTCTATTATAAATTCGTCGGTAAATGTTGATTTTCGTACATGAAAAAACGAATGAAAACACACCAAAAGATATATTAATATATCTTTTTTAAAAGAAATAGACATACAACAAAACCCTCACTTTCGTCAAAAGTGAGGGTCACATATCAAAAGTTTAATTCACCTATTTTACGGCCTTCACTTACAATGACCTTAGGAGTTACTGTTTTATAGCTTTTCTTTTTTAAAAATCCGTAGGGTGTCTTAATGGTAAATGTCGCATGTCCCAAAGCATCCCCTGTTTTGCCATAGGCCTGCCAAACGATCTTTGAACAATAAGTCGGGTCGAGTGATTGAATTGACATGGTGATGGAGTAGCGAGCCTTCGGATGACCTTTCACATAATCGTGTGCCCATTCTCCTGCTAAATCTGCCTTCTCCTCATGATTAATCCGAATTACCTTTGTATTGGTACTATATCGAAACCAGTCATGAATGGAATCAAGTTGAGGATGCTGCCGAAACCCTGGAATAGAAGCATAGCTTTTCTCATTAATGACGATACCTGCATGTCCAACCAAACCCTTCACAGCATCAGTAGTTGTCACCAAGATATCTCCTTTTTTAGGTATAATATCGGTACCAGGATACGGCTTTCCTAAAAGGTGCTTGAGGGTGTGCGGCTTTTCATCCGTCACCAGCTTATCCTGCTTATTTTGTCGTAAACCATAGTTCTTCAAATCATCTTCAGCTGTAATCAAGTCGATCGAATCATCGGAAGATCCATACTCTTGATTGAATTGCTGTACAGTCACATCTTGAGAAACAACACCTTGCTCCTTCAAAACGTTCAATTCTTCATTGGTCATCAGACTTTCATCCGCGTGAGCCGTTGGCGATTTCACAGCGTATAATGTCGCTTCATTTGAAAAAAGAGAAAAAGAAAATAGTAAATAACAAATAATGGCGAAAATAGTCTTCTTCATTTTCATCAGTAGTTGTCCCCTCCTTTATACTATGAAAATCATATTTTACCAATTTATAAATATTATGTAAATATTGTGTGTGCAGGAAAATCTGTCAAACAAAAAAAGCTGACGAGTGGCGCTCATCAGCTTTTTTCTATTTAGGAATGCGAATCGTTAATTGGATATATTCCTCAAATTCTTCTTCCTCGGTATTTATTTTAAGTCCACTGTCTTCTACCATATGGAGAGACTGACGAATGGTATTCATCGCAATTCGTGTATCACGACTAAACGCCTTACGTTTTGGCTTTGGTTTGCGATCTGTTTTTTGTTCAAGCATCTTCACTACACGCTCTTCAGTCTGTTTCACATTCAACTGCTTTTCGATGATTTCCTGCAATAGCGTAATTTGTAATTCTGGAAGCTTTAAAGGCACAAGTGAACGGGCATGCCTCTCTGAGATTTTTTTCTCTAAAATGGCCTGTTGTACCTCTTCAGGCAACTTTAAAAGTCTTAATTTGTTTGCAACAGTAGATTGTCCCTTGCCTAGACGCTGAGCAAGCGCTTCTTGTGTTAAATCATGAAGCTCTAAAAGACGTGCATAAGCATGAGCCTCTTCAATAGCAGACAGCTCTTCTCTTTGCAAATTTTCAATTAATGCCACAGATGCCGTTTCTGTATCAGTAAAATCTTTTATAATAGCGGGGATTTTCTCCCATTGAAGAGTCTGTACCGCTCTCCAACGTCTTTCGCCGGCGATCAGTTCATATTTTCCTTCTTCTTCTGTTGGTCTAACAACAATCGGTTGGATAATGCCATGGGTATGAATCGTCGTGGCCAGCTCTTGTATTTTTTCTTCTGAAAAAATGGTGCGTGGCTGAAAACGGTTTGGCATAATTGTGTCGACCGGGAGCTCCTGTATCTCTTCCTTTAATGTATCATGCTCAGCAATCTCTGCCTCTATTTCGGTTTCACGCTCAGGATGTTCTTTGTCACCAAGCCCGAAGAAGCGTGAGAGTGAATGCTTCATGAACCTACACCACCTTTAAAAACTACCTTTTTATAATTCTATTTTCTCATGTTTTTTCCTTCTGTAAAATCATAAATATTGAAGAAAAAACGATCTTTTACATGATCAACCTTCTATTGGTGATTTATTAGGTGTTCCTGGTTTTCTAGGATATTTTTTTGGTGTTTGCTTTTTCTTTTCAATGACAATGATGTTCCGTTCGCTTTCTTCTAAAGGAAGAACAAAGGAATGCTTTTCAACAACCTCTCCTCCGAGGACTGTAACAGCTTTTTTCCCTGCCTGCATTTCTTCATCAGCGGCAGATGCTTTTAAGGCAACAAACAATCCTTCCTTTTTCACTAGAGGCAGGCATAGTTCGCTCAAGACGGATAAACGCGCAACTGCTCTAGCAGTGACAAGATCATAGCTTTCACGCTTCTCCTTGCGTTGTCCAAACGTCTCCGCACGATCATGATAAAAAGTAGTATCTTGTAAGTTTAACCCTTTTGCTAACTCATTGAGAAACGTAATCCGTTTCTGAAGAGAATCAACAATGGTCACATGTAGATGAGGGAAACAAATTTTAAGAGGAATGCTTGGGAAACCAGCACCAGCTCCAATATCACAAATCGTCGTCACTTTGTGAAAATCAATAAAAAATGCTGCTGATATTGAATCATAAAAATGCTTTAAATACACTTCTTCCTTTTCAGTAATGGACGTTAAATTCATCTTCTCGTTCCATTCTACAAGCATGCGGAAGTAAGTTTCAAATTGTTCAAGCTGCACAGGAGAAAGAGTTATCTCTTTCTCCTCTAGTGCTGCTGTAAATTGTTCAATGTTCATGCCGACATCCTTTCTATTCTGCTATCTTCGCAATACGGCCCTGCTCTAAATATACTAAAAGGATAGAAATATCAGCAGGGTTAACGCCTGAAATACGAGAAGCCTGTGCAACAGAAAGCGGTCGGACTTCTTTCAGCTTTTGTTTCGCTTCAGTTGCAATCCCTTTAATGGCATCATAATCAATACGATCAGGAATCTTTTTGTTCTCCATCTTTTTCAGTTTTTCAACTTGCTGGAGTGACTTTTCAATATAACCTTCGTATTTAATTTGAATCTCTACCTGCTCACACACATCAGAAGGAAGCGGTGTTTCAGAAGGTGCTAATTTCACAACAGATTCATAGTTCATTTCTGGACGCTTCATCAAATCACTTGCACGAATGCCATCCTTCAACTCACTTCCACCAAGCGAACGAATAAATTCTTGTGTCTCAGCTGTAGGTTTAATGATGACAGAATATAAACGTTTTTTCTCTGCTTCAATGGCTTCTTTTTTCTGCTGATATGATTGGAATCTTTCTTCAGAAATTAATCCAATTTGATGGCCAAGTTCAGTTAATCTTAAGTCAGCATTGTCATGACGTAGAAGTAGACGATACTCAGCACGTGACGTCAAGAGACGATAAGGTTCATTTGTTCCTTTTGTGACAAGGTCATCGATGAGAACACCGATATATGCATCAGAGCGGCTTAAAATGACTTCTTCTTTACCTAATGCTTTTCTTCCTGCATTAATACCCGCCATAATCCCTTGACCTGCTGCTTCTTCATAGCCAGACGTGCCATTAATTTGACCTGCTGTATATAATCCAGAAATTTTCTTTGTCTCAAGTGTAGGCCACAACTGAGTAGGCACAATCGCATCATACTCGATGGCATAACCCGCTCTCATCATTTGAACATTCTCGAGTCCCGGGATAGTTGAAAGCATACGCTGCTGTACATCCTCCGGAAGACTTGTCGACAAACCTTGAACATAAACTTCCTGTGTATTACGACCTTCTGGCTCTAAGAAAATTTGATGTCTCGGTTTGTCATTGAAACGAACTACTTTATCTTCAATAGACGGGCAGTATCTAGGACCAGTTCCTTTAATCATACCTGAATACATTGGAGAACGGTGAAGATTTTCATCAATAATTTGATGAGTCTCTAAACTCGTGTAAGTTAACCAGCATGGCAGCTGGTCTGTGATATATTCAACCGTTTCATAGGAGAACGCCCGCGGGACATCATCTCCAGGCTGAATTTCTGTCTTGCTATAATCAATCGAGTGGCTATTCACTCGAGGAGGTGTTCCTGTTTTAAAGCGAACCAAGTCGAATCCTAGCTCTGCTAAATGATCCGATAATTTAATTGAAGGCTGCTGGTTATTTGGACCGCTTGAATACGATAAGTCCCCTAAAATAATGCGGCCTTTTAGGAAAGTTCCTGTCGTTAATACAACAGATTTTGCACGATAGTTCGCCCCTGTTTGAGTAACGACACCTTTACATTCATCATCTTCTACAATTAAATGATCCACCATACCTTGCAGCATTGTTAGGTTCGGTTCATTTTCCATCGTTTTTTTCATTTCATGCTGATATTGGAACTTATCTGCTTGCGCTCTTAACGCACGGACAGCAGGTCCTTTCCCCGTATTCAACATGCGCATTTGAATATGCGTTTTATCTATATTTCGTGCCATTTCTCCGCCTAGAGCATCAATTTCTCTGACGACAATCCCTTTTGCGGGGCCGCCTACGGACGGATTACATGGCATAAAAGCAACCATATCGAGGTTGATAGTCAATACAAGTGTTTTGGCGCCCTGTCTTGCAGAAGCAAGAGCAGCCTCAACTCCAGCATGACCGGCACCCACGACGATTACGTCATAATTGCCAGCTTCATAACCCATTTCTTATGTTCCTCCCTTTACTTTCCTAAACAGAATTGAGAGAATAACTGATCAATCAAGCTTTCATGAACAGCATCCCCAATAATTTCACCTAGCTGCTCCCAGCAGCGTGTTAAATCTATTTGAACAATGTCGATCGGTATATCCATTTCAATTCCTTCAAGAGCATCCTCAATTGATTGTTTTGCTGCTTGAAGGAGGGCAATATGCCTTGTGTTACTAACATACGTTAAATCTCCACTTTCAATTGAACCCGTGAAGAATAGTGATTGAATCGCGATTTCAAGCTCATCAATCCCCTTTTCCTGTAATAATGACGTAGTCACCACTGGACGATCCTTCGCTAACTGCTTGACCTTTTCGATATCAAGCTTAGGCTCAAGATCTGTCTTATTCACGATCACGATGATATCCATGCCTGAGACAGCCTCAAAAAGTTTGATATCCTCTTCTGATAGTTCCTCGCTATAATTGAGCACAAGTAAAATCAGGTCAGCTTCTTTTAAGACCTGTCTCGACCGTTCAACTCCTATACGCTCAACAATGTCCTCAGTCTCACGTATACCTGCAGTATCGACTAAACGAAGCGGTACACCTCTGACATTTACATATTCCTCAATGACATCTCTCGTTGTTCCAGGAATATCCGTCACAATCGCTTTTGTTTCCTGAACAAGACTATTCAGCAAGGAAGACTTCCCAACATTCGGTCTTCCGATAATGACAGTGGATAAGCCCTCGCGAAGTATTTTCCCCTGCTGAGAAGTCGTTAACAGCGATTCAATTTCCTTTTTAACTGATGTTGCCTTTTCAACTAAGACACGATGAGTCATTTCTTCAACATCGTCATACTCAGGATAATCAATATTGACTTCAACATGGGCAAGTGTTTCCAAAATCTCGCCGCGAAGTCGTTTAATCAAACCGGAGAGGCGTCCCTCCATTTGAGTGATCGCTACATTCATCGCACGATCTGTCTTTGCGCGAATCAAGTCCATGACCGCTTCTGCTTGCGAAAGATCAATTCTTCCATTTAAGAAAGCACGTTTTGTAAACTCACCTGGCTCCGCTAATCTTGCTCCTTCTCTTAAAGCAAGCTGCAATACTTTATTAACCGTTACAATTCCGCCATGACAGTTGATCTCAATAACGTCTTCTCTCGTAAATGTTTTTGGCGCTCTTAATACTGACACCATGACCTCTTCTATTACTTGATCAGTGCTAGAATCCACAATATGACCATAATGAATCGTATGAGAGTCCACCGAGACAAGCTTTTTCTCCTTAGGCCCTTTATACATCCGATCAGCAATCTGTACCGCATCAGGCCCGCTTAAACGAATAATTGCAATTGCCCCTTCACCCATCGGTGTAGAAATTGCTGCAATTGTATCCATCGCTCATTCACCTCTTTCTCTACTTAATAGACAGTCTGTTATCTATTAAATGGACAATGTCCATCTCTATATCAAAAACGCTTAATCCAAAATTTAAAGATACCATAAATGAAAGCGAAGTGAAAGTATCCTATATACAATTATCCACAGCTTCACATCTTATCTATTTTAACATTTAACTTATCCACATGTGAATAACGAGGTTCTCAACTTGTCTTCACATCTTACACCTAAATCCAATAAATTTAAACGCCTTTATCCCTTTACTCACTTGCAAAAATGGCGTTTTTCAATCAAAACACACACTCACTTTTTAGAAATAAAGTATGAATCTCTATAAAAAGGTAATTTTTCAATAAAAAAAGGCTAAAATCCAGCTTTGCTGAATCTTAGCCTTTCTGCTATTTTTTATACAGCACCACTACATGACGTTTGCTGCCTGTATCTTCCGATGCTGTTGCAATTTCTTTAGAAAATGCAGCAATCGCATCATGAACAATTTTCCGTTCATTCGAAGGCATAGGTTCTAAATGAACCTTTCTCTTCGTTTTTAAAACACGATTTGCTGTCTTAATGGCATATTGTTCAAGTGCTTCTTGTCGTTTCTTCCTGTAATCTCCAATATCAATTGTTATATGATGATACTGATCAGAATAACGATTAAACACTAGCTGTACCAACGTTTCTAAAGAGTACAATGTTTGTCCTCTTTTTCCAATCATTAATGATGTTTTATCTCCATCAATGTGGAAAGAAATCTTTTTCGGCTCCTGTTTGGAAATAATTTTTGCTTTAGGATCAATGGATTTAACAATTTTATCTAAATACTGTGTAGCTAATTTGAGAGCATTTCTCTTTTCTACTAACTTGACGACAGCTTTCCTTTTACCAAAAAATCCCAAAAACCCTTTATTTCCTTCATCTACTATTGTGATGTCTACTTCTTCTTGTAGTAGATGAATTTGTTTAAGTCCGGAATCTACTGCTTCTTCGATTGTGCGACCGACAGCAGTTATTTCCTTCATTTTTTATTCCCGCCAGCTTTTTCTTTTGTATCAACTTTTACTTGAGGTGTTTTAATCACCAATGTTTGAATGATCATGAAAATATTACCTACAACCCAGTACAGTGAAAGTGCTGCTGGGAAACTAATTGCAAATACAATGATCATTATCGGCATCACCCATAGCATGATAGCCATTTGAGGGTTGTCCGAAGGATTTCCAGCCATCATCAGCTTTTGCTGAATGAAAGTCGCTACACCCGCAATAATCGGTAATAGGAACAATGGATCTGGGCTACCTAAATCAAACCATAAGAATGTATGCTTTTTAATTTCTGCTGTTCTCATAATTGCATGATAGAAACCAATAAGGATTGGCATCTGAATTAAAATTGGGAAACATCCTGCTAATGGATTGACACCATTTTTTTGAAAAAGGGCCATTGTTTCCTGTTGAAGCTGCTGCTGTGTTTTTTGATCTTTAGAGCTATATTTTTCACGAAGCTTTTTCAATTCAGGCTGCAATGCTTGCATCGCTTTTGTACTTCTTAACTGCTTAATCATTAATGGTAAAATAAGCAAACGAATTAACAGTGTCACAATAATAATCGCTACACCATAGTTTTCACCAGTTAAGTTTGCCATGTACGTAATTAATTGAGATAGCGGGTAAACAATATAAGAATTCCAGAATCCCTTACTATCTGATGTAATTGGTTCATTGATCTGTGTACATCCTGCCAATAGAACCAATACGCCAATCAAGCTAAATATTAGTAATAATCGCCTTTTCAACAAGATTCCTCCCATTACTTCAAACTTTATTTAAGTTGGAATTGATTACGAAAGTGACTCACCTAATCAGTATGGTAACATTTTTTCTTTATAAAGTGGCGGTTTCATTTTAATTCACTAGATGAAGGAAGCGCTTTTAAAAATTGATTCAACGAAAGTTTCTATTACGAAGACTTTTTCGGTTGTTGTTGATAAACAGCGGATTTTCTAAATAAATGTTGGAGAGACTTCTTTGTTTCTTCAAAGGTCAATTCACTCGCTGGTTTTCGTGCAATGACAATGTAGTCTTTTTCTTGCTTTAACTTATGACCTTCCTCTAAAAACACCTGGCGGATCAGTCGTTTAATTCGATTTCTCATCACTGCATTACCAATCTTCTTACTGACAGACAATCCTAAACGCAGTTCATGTTGATCTGGTTGATCCAGCTGGTAAATAACGAATTGGCGATTTGCCATCGATTGACCTTTTTTGAACACTTTTTGAAACTCTTCATTTTTTTTTAGCCTGTTTCGCTTCTTCATGTCTTCTTCCACTCCGATAAAAACTGACAGTTCATTTACGATTTTATGTAAAAAAGACCACTGACATTATTCAGTGGCCTAAGCTGATAATTTTTTTCTACCTTTGCTGCGGCGTCGCTTTAAAACTAGACGTCCGTTTTTAGAACTCATACGGCTGCGGAAGCCATGAACTTTACTACGCTTACGGTTATTTGGTTGAAACGTTCTTTTCATTTATGACACCTCCCTGAGGAATAGCTGTTTAAGACAGTCTAACTCATTATATTTGTGTAACCTATCAATTGTCAATATCAATGATAAAACTCTTATTATCAACCTTATAAGCATAACATAAGTTATCAAACGAAGAAACCTTCTTTTTCAGTTTCCAGCATTTTATTCTTTTTTCCCTCCTAAAAGACCTTCAAAACTAGGGTGTGGATAGTTTTCCGGCATATTTAGACTATCCACATCCATTATCGACATTTTTTTCACACAAATAACTGATGTGGATAATTATTTTTCAACAGGATGTAAAGTGTGTGGATAAGTTTGTGACACCCATTGCGCCATCTTGTTTATTTTGATATTATATTTGTGTTTTAACTCTTAATTACTTATCTGGCCTATTTATATTATCCACAATTTGTGGATAACCTGTGGAAAGTTATTACACAGCTTGTTGAATTGTTTATCCACAGCTTGTGTAATTTGTCGAAAAGACGTTTTTCTACTATATTAATTGTTTTCAACAATGTATGTGCACGAATGGTGATGACCATTTGCTCTTTTTCGTGTTCTATAACAGTTTGATACTGGTCATTTTAAAAAGAAAAGGAGGGGGGAGAAGCCTTATGGAAAATATTTTGGATCTGTGGAATAAAGCACTTCAAAAAATAGAGACAAAATTGAGCAAACCCAGTTTTGAGACATGGATGAAATCCACAAAAGCCCATTCTCTTCAGGGAGATACGCTTACAATTACGGCACCTAATGAATTTGCTAGAGACTGGCTGGAGTCAAGATATCTTCACTTAATTGCTGATACCATCTATGAACTGACAGGTGAAGAGCTCAGCATTAAATTTATTATTCCTCAAAATCAGGACGAAGAGGAAGCTATGCCTAAGTCTCCAATTAAAAAAATGTCTAAAGAAGAGCCCGTTGACATTCCACAAAATATGCTGAATCCAAAATATACATTTGATACTTTTGTTATTGGTTCAGGCAACCGTTTTGCTCATGCCGCTTCACTTGCAGTTGCAGAAGCACCAGCAAAAGCATATAACCCGCTTTTTATTTATGGGGGCGTTGGTTTAGGAAAGACTCACTTGATGCATGCGATTGGTCATTATGTAATTGACCATAATCCATCAGCCAAAGTAGTCTATCTATCATCTGAAAAATTTACAAATGAATTTATCAACTCAATCCGAGATAACAAGGCTGTCGACTTCCGTAATCGATATCGGAATGTAGATGTGCTTTTGATAGATGATATTCAATTTTTAGCAGGAAAAGAACAAACACAAGAAGAGTTTTTCCATACATTCAACACACTTCACGAAGAAAGTAAGCAAATCGTCATTTCTAGTGACCGCCCGCCAAAAGAAATTCCGACACTTGAAGACAGATTACGCTCTCGATTCGAATGGGGCTTAATCACAGATATTACCCCGCCAGATCTAGAAACGCGTATTGCCATTTTGCGAAAAAAAGCAAAAGCAGAAGGCCTAGACATTCCGAATGAAGTCATGCTGTACATTGCCAATCAAATCGACAGCAACATTCGTGAGCTGGAGGGTGCTTTAATTCGTGTCGTTGCTTACTCATCTTTAATTAATAAAGACATCAATGCAGATCTAGCAGCTGAGGCGCTAAAAGACATCATTCCTTCATCGAAGCCAAGAGTCATTACAATTAAAGATATTCAAAGAATTGTAGGGCAGCAATTTAATATTCGATTAGAAGATTTCAAAGCGAAGAAACGTACGAAGTCAGTTGCTTATCCAAGACAAATTGCTATGTACCTCTCTAGAGAAATGACCGATTCCTCTCTGCCTAAAATAGGAGAAGAATTTGGCGGTCGTGATCATACGACTGTCATTCATGCTCATGAGAAGATTTCGAAATTAATCGTTGAAGATGAACAGCTTCAGCAGCATGTCAAAGAAATTAAAGAACAATTAAAATAGCCAAGCTGATATAATAAGTACGGGAAAATGTGAATAACTTGAGCATAGTCATACACAGTCTGTCCACATGTGGATAGGCTGTCTTTCCTTTCTTTTCACTGACTTATCCACATATTCACAAGCCCTACTATTACTTCTACGATTTTTATTAATAAAATATATATACATGTCATTAAGAAAATTTAGGAGGACCACTATGAAATTCACGATTCAAAAAGATCGTCTTGTTGAAAGTGTCCAAGATGTATTAAAGGCCGTATCCTCTAGAACAACGATTCCTATTTTGACAGGGATTAAAATTGTTGCATCTGATGAAGGGGTTTCTTTAACAGGGAGCGATTCTGATATCTCAATTGAATCTTTTATTCCTCAAAGAGATGGAGATTTAGAGGTTATCACGATCGATCGTCCAGGAAGTATTGTTCTTCAGGCCCGCTTCTTTAGTGAAATTGTGAAGAAGTTGCCAATGGCTACTGTCGAAATCGAAGTAGAACAAAATCACCTGACCATCATCCGCTCTGGTTCAGCCGAATTTAACTTAAACGGATTAGACGCTGAAGAATATCCGCATCTTCCACAAATTGAAGAGCATCATGCATTTCAAATTCCAACAGACCTGCTGAAAAACTTGATTCGTCAAACTGTTTTTGCGGTGTCCACCTCAGAAACACGACCTATCTTGACAGGTGTAAACTGGAAAGTGGAAAACGGTGAATTAATATGCACAGCGACGGATAGCCATCGTCTTGCTTTAAGAAAAGCGAAGTTAGATATTAACGAGGAAAGCTCGTATAATGTCGTGATTCCAGGGAAAAGTTTAACAGAGCTAAGTAAAATTCTTGATGATGGACAAGATCTTGTCAGCATCGTTATTACAGAAACGCAAGTTCTTTTTAAAGCACAAAACGTACTTTTCTTCTCAAGATTGCTGGATGGTAATTATCCAGATACAGCTCGGCTGATTCCTCAAGAAAGTAAAACAGATGTCGTGGTTAACACGAAAGAGTTCCTTCAAGCCATTGATCGTGCATCACTTCTGGCAAGAGAAGGACGTAACAATGTCGTCAAGCTGTCTGCTGATCCTGAACAAAGCCTTGAAATCTCTTCTAATTCACCTGAGATCGGGAAAGTGGTGGAGACGGTTCAAGCAGATAACATTAAAGGGGAGGATCTCAAAATCTCCTTCAGTCCCAAATATATGCTGGATGCGTTAAAAGTATTAGAGGGAACAGATATTCATGTAAGCTTCACTGGTGCGATGAGACCGTTCCTGTTGCGTACACCGAATGATGATTCTATCTTGCAATTGATTCTTCCGGTAAGAACGTATTAATTCAATCCTAAAATAGCTGCTGTGTGAGTGCACAGTAGCTTTTCTTCTCATTAGCCATGCTTTCTTTCATCCCAGTTCGCTTTCCCCCTTTCCTTCTTGTCTTGTTTTTTAGTACAATTAGATATTAGTGATATTGAAAGAGGTCGATACAATGCCTAATCTTATAACCATTGAAACAGAAATGATTACATTAGGGCAGTTTTTGAAATTAGCCGAAGTCATCCAATCTGGCGGAATGGCGAAATGGTTTTTAAGTGAACATGAGGTGTTCATTAATCAAGAGCCAGATAATAGACGGGGACGCAAACTATACCCAGGAGATGTTGTCGAGATAGAAGGTTACGGCGCATTTCAAGTTGTGAATTAGAAACGGGTGACAATACATGTACATTCAAAGTCTGGCGTTAACTTCATACCGAAACTATGAACACACCGAGCTTCAATTCGACAATAAGGTGAATGTCATGATCGGTGAGAATGCCCAAGGGAAAACAAACTTGATGGAAGCGATCTATGTATTGTCGATGGCAAAGTCTCATCGTACGTCAAATGATAAAGAACTTATCCGATGGGACCAAGACTATGCTAAAATAGAAGGTAGAGTCATTAAAAAAAATGGTCCACTCCCCATGCAGCTCGTGATCTCAAAAAAAGGGAAGAAGGGCAAGGTCAATCATATTGAACAACAGAAGCTCAGTCATTATGTTGGTGCGTTAAACACCATCATGTTTGCACCAGAGGACTTAAGTCTTGTGAAGGGCAGCCCGCAGATCCGCAGAAGATTCCTCGATATGGAGATTGGACAGGTTTCTGCTGTCTACTTGCATGATTTATCGCTCTATCAAAAAATCCTTTCTCAGCGGAATCATTACTTGAAACAATTGCAGACAAGAAAGCAAACGGATCAAGCGATGCTGGAGATTTTAACAGAGCAGTTGATTGATGTGGCAGCGAAAGTTGTCAAAAGACGACTGACTTTTACGAAACAGCTCGAAAAATGGGCGCAGCCGTTGCATTTTGGGATCTCTAGAGAGCTAGAAACTCTCACGCTCCAATACCAGACGGCAATAGAGGTATCAGAAGCGTCAGACTTGTCGAAAATAAAGAATAGCTATGAAGAATCGTTTCAGAAACTAAGAGACAGAGAAATAGACCGAGGGGTGACACTGTGGGGACCTCACAGAGATGATCTGCTTTTCTTTGTGAATGGTCGGGATGTTCAGACATATGGCTCTCAAGGACAGCAAAGAACAACAGCTCTTTCACTAAAGCTGGCAGAAATTGATCTGATCCATGAAGAAATCGGAGAATATCCTATTCTTCTTCTCGATGATGTTTTATCTGAACTTGATGATTACAGACAGTCTCATTTGCTCCATACCATTCAGGGACGTGTACAGACCTTCGTCACCACAACAAGTGTTGAAGGCATCGACCACGCTACCTTGAAAGAAGCGGAAATTTTCAGAGTAGCCAGTGGAAAAGTAATTGACTGATAAATGAGGTGTGAGTCTTGTATATTCATTTAGGTGATGATTGTGTTGTTTCTACACGAGAGATTGTCGCAATTGTTGATTACAAAATGAGGTCATCTTCTGTTGTAGAAGAGTTTCTTCAAAAACAAGAGAAACAAATCATTTCGTTATCACAAGGGACACCCAAATCCATCGTCGTCACAACTGAATCTGTTTATTACTCTCCTCTTTCCTCAAGCACGCTCAAAAAACGTGCTTCATTTGTGATTGAAATTGAAGTCTAAAAGCTCAATTCATATAAATATATCGTTTAAGAAAAGTGTAGGTGAATGTACGTGGCAATGGAACAGCAACATAATAGTTATGATGAAAATCAGATACAGGTGCTCGAAGGACTTGAAGCTGTTAGAAAACGTCCAGGAATGTACATTGGGTCAACCAATGCAAAAGGACTTCACCATCTTGTATGGGAAATTGTCGACAACAGTATTGATGAGGCATTAGCTGGTTATTGTACAGACATTACAGTTCAAATTGAAAAAGATAATAGTATTACAGTGAAAGATAATGGCCGCGGGATTCCAGTTGGAATTCATGAGAAAATGGGACGTCCTGCTGTAGAGGTCATTATGACTGTTCTTCACGCTGGCGGTAAATTTGATGGCAGCGGTTATAAAGTATCTGGCGGTCTGCATGGAGTAGGGGCATCTGTTGTAAATGCGTTATCTACTACCTTAGACGTGACCGTATACCGTGACGGGAAAATCCATTATCAACAGTTCAAACGCGGTGTTCCAGTTGGAGATTTAGAGGTTATTGGTGAAACAGATGTAACCGGGACAACTACTCACTTTGTGCCAGATCCAGAAATTTTCAATGAAACCATTGAATTTGATTACGATACACTTGCCAACCGTGTACGTGAGTTAGCTTTCTTAACAAAAGGTGTAAACATCATCATTGAAGACTTACGTGAAGGCAAAGAGCGGAAAAATGAGTACTGCTATGAAGGCGGTATTAAGAGCTATGTAGAACATTTAAATCGTTCAAAAGAAGTCGTTCATGAAGAGCCTGTTTACATCGAAGGTGAAAAAGACGGAATCACGGTGGAAGTGGCACTACAATACAACGATTCTTATACAAGCAATATTTATTCCTTCGCCAACAATATCAACACGTATGAAGGCGGAACACACGAAGCCGGCTTTAAAACTGGTCTAACGCGTGTCATCAATGATTATGCTCGTAAAAATGGCGTATTCAAAGATGGAGATGCGAATTTGAGCGGTGAAGATGTGCGAGAAGGCTTAACCGCCATTATCTCCATCAAACATCCAGACCCTCAATTCGAAGGACAAACGAAGACAAAGCTTGGGAACTCTGAAGCGAGAACGATCACAGACTCCCTTTTCTCAGAAGCACTTGAGAAATTCTTGCTTGAAAATCCTGATTCTGCGAAAAAAATTGTGGAAAAGGGACTGATGGCGGCTCGTGCAAGAATGGCTGCCAAAAAGGCTCGTGAGCTGACAAGACGTAAAAGTGCTTTGGAAGTCTCCAGCTTACCTGGGAAACTGGCGGATTGTTCTTCTAAAGACCCTTCCATCTCTGAGCTTTATATCGTAGAGGGAGATTCTGCGGGCGGATCTGCGAAGCAAGGACGTGATCGTCACTTCCAAGCGATCTTACCGTTAAGAGGGAAAATCCTAAACGTTGAAAAAGCCCGATTAGATAAAATTTTATCGAACAACGAAGTTCGTGCAATGATTACAGCGTTAGGAACTGGAATCGGAGAAGACTTCACTTTAGAGAAAGCTCGTTATCACAAAGTTGTGATCATGACAGATGCCGATGTGGATGGAGCGCATATCCGAACGCTGCTCTTAACATTCTTCTATCGTTACATGCGTCAAATCATTGAAAACGGTTATGTGTATATTGCGCAGCCGCCTTTATATAAAGTGCAGCAAGGAAAGCGTGTGGAGTACGTGTATAACGATAAACAGCTGGATGTGCTGTTAAAATCACTGCCTCAAACACCAAAGCCTGGACTTCAGCGTTATAAAGGTCTTGGAGAGATGAATGCTACTCAGCTTTGGGAAACAACAATGGATCCTGGAGCAAGAACACTTCTTCAAGTCACACTTGAGGATGCGATGGATGCTGATGAGACATTTGAAATGCTGATGGGAGATAAAGTAGAGCCGAGACGGAACTTTATCGAAGAAAATGCACAATACGTGAAAAACCTTGATATTTAGATAGCTCCCTCCTGAGAACAACCTTATTTCTTGTTTGGAATAAGGTTGTTTTTCAAGAAATAGGCGTGTGAAACGAATGTCCTGGTTTTCCGTGTTTTCGTTGATTTTCTAGTAAATTAATGTGTATAAAGCCGAGATTATTGATATAATGGAGAATAGTCTTGTGAAGATAAATACATATTTTACTCCCACATAATTTATTTCATGTGATACGTAAAGGGAGGTTCTTATAGTGAGTGAACAACATACACCAAATGTGCGCGAAGTGAATATTAGTCAAGAAATGCGTACGTCCTTTTTAGATTATGCAATGAGTGTTATTGTTTCGCGTGCATTACCAGATGTGCGAGACGGATTGAAGCCCGTGCATCGAAGAATTTTGTATGCGATGAATGACCTAGGTATGACAAGTGATAAACCATTTAAGAAATCTGCACGTATCGTTGGGGAAGTTATCGGTAAGTACCACCCTCACGGTGACAGCGCTGTATACGAAGCGATGGTTCGGATGGCGCAAGATTTCAACTATCGTAACATGCTGGTTGAAGGACATGGAAACTTTGGTTCTGTCGACGGAGACAGTGCAGCAGCGATGCGTTATACTGAGGCGCGTCTATCAAAAATCTCAATGGAAATCCTGCGTGATATCACCAAGGATACGATTGATTATCAAGATAACTACGATGGCAGTGAAAGAGAACCAATCGTTATGCCTGCTCGATTCCCAAACTTATTAGTCAACGGGGCAACAGGTATTGCTGTAGGGATGGCTACCAACATCCCGCCACATCAATTAGGTGAAGTCATTGACGGTGTACTTGCGATTAGCCAGAACCCAGAGATGACAACACAGGAACTAATGGAGATCATTCCAGGACCGGACTTCCCAACTGCGGGACAAATCATTGGTCGAAGCGGAATCCGCAAGGCATATGAAACAGGCCGTGGCTCTATTACATTACGTGCAAAGTCTATCATTGAAGAAACATCCAGCGGCAAACAGCGGATTGTTATCAATGAAATTCCATATCAGGTCAACAAAGCTCGTTTGATCGAAAAAATTGCTGATCTTGTACGGGATAAAAAGATTGATGGTATTACAGATCTTCGTGACGAATCCGATCGTAATGGGATGCGGATTGTGATTGAACTTCGCAGAGACGCAAATGCCCATGTTCTATTAAACAATCTTTATAAACAGACAACACTTCAAACATCATTTGGAATCAACTTATTGGCACTTGTCGATGGACAGCCGAAAGTTTTGTCCCTCAAACAATGTCTTGAATATTACCTAGAGCATCAAAAAGTGATCATTCGCAGAAGAACTGCGTATGAACTTCGTAAAGCTGAAGCAAGAGCTCATATTCTAGAAGGTTTAAGAATTGCCCTTGATCACTTAGATGAAGTCATTTCATTAATTAGAAGCTCTCAAACTGCTGAAATCGCAAGAAATGGCTTAATGGAGAACTATAGCTTATCCGAAAAACAAGCACAGGCCATCCTTGATATGCGACTACAGCGCTTAACTGGTTTGGAAAGAGAAAAGATAGAAGAAGAATACAAAGGACTTGTTGATTTGATTGCTGAATTGAAAGCCATCTTAGCAGACAACGAAAAAGTTCTTGAAATCATCAGAGAAGAATTAACTGAAATCAAAGAACGCTTCAATGATACACGCCGTACTGAAATTGTGACAGCAGGTATTGAAACAATTGAAGACGAAGATCTGATTCCTGTTGAGAATATCGTGATTACGCTGACTCATAACGGTTATATCAAACGTCTTCCTGCATCAACATACCGCAGTCAAAAAAGAGGCGGTAAAGGCGTCCAAGGTATGGGAACCAATGAGGATGACTTCGTTGAACAGCTGATTTCGACATCGACACACGATACGATCCTCTTCTTCTCTAATAAAGGGAAGGTCTATCGTGCGAAGGGATATGAGATTCCTGAATTCGGACGAACGGCAAAAGGGATTCCGATTATCAACCTTCTTGAAGTGGAAAAGGGAGAATGGATTAACGCCATTATTCCAGTAAGTGAATTTGATGAAGATTCATATCTCTTCTTTACAACAAGACACGGTGTATCAAAACGAACATCATTGTCTCAGTTTGCCAACATTCGAAACAATGGACTTATTGCACTAAGTCTTCGTGACGAAGATGAACTGATGGCTGTTCGTTTAACCAATGGAGAAAAACAAATCATCATTGGAACGAAAAAGGGTATGCTGATCCGTTTTGACGAGACAGACGTTCGTGAAATGGGACGTACGGCAGCTGGAGTGAAAGGCATTACGCTTTCTGAGGATGACATCGTTGTTGGTATGGAAATTCTTGAGCCAGATGCAAACGTATTGATCGTAACCGAAAAAGGGTACGGTAAATTAACACCTGAGAAAGAATACCGTGTTCAAAGTCGTGGCGGTAAAGGGCTTAAAACATGTAAGATTACTGATAACAATGGTCCGCTTGTCGCAGTGAAGGCGACGAATGCTGAGGCTGAAGAGGACTTAATGATTATTACAGGAAGCGGCGTGATCATTCGTATGGCCGTTTCAGACATTTCAACAACAGGTCGAGTCACTCAAGGTGTCCGCCTGATTCGTCTCGGTGATGAGGAACATGTCGCTACAGTGGCATTAGTTGAACAATCACAAGAAGACGATGAAGAGAATAGTGAAGAAAACGTAGAAAATATAGAGTCAGATCAAGAGCAATCTGAGTAAAAATAAAGCCGGTGGAGTACCGGCTTTATTTTTTTGTGAAAAAACATGAGTTTTTTTGAAATTTATAATGCTTTTTTCATAGATATGTGTTAATCTTTCAAAGGAGCAAAAAGAAGCTCTATTTTTTATCTCTTTTACAGTGGAAACCTCTTAAAAAAATAAAATGTTTTTTAAGAAAAATGTTGACTGTTGATAGAGATATATGATATATTTAAGTGGTCGCTTTGAGAGAGTGGCACACAAGTTCTTTGAAAACTAAACAAGAC
>NZ_LGYN01000024.1 GCF_001307105.1 Bacillus australimaris
TAATTATATAAAATATGTAAATTCTCAATTATTTTAATCTGAATTCACTTTTCTATAATTGATGCATAGTATGTTTTGGGGTGACTCTATGAAAAGGTGTAAATATTGTGGGAAAACATATAAAAATCAAGAAAAAGGAAGCTGGTATGGAACTTTTGAAAATGATACCTGCGATACATGCAAAAAAACAAATGCTTCTTGTTGCGGAAAATCTCCATGTGTATGTGTAATTAGGGAGTTACGAGGCGGGAGAGGTAGGAGAGGACCAGCTGGGCCAGCTGGGCCAGCTGGGCCGACTGGCCCTGCTGGTGGATTAGCAACAGCAGTTCCATTTGATTCTTCTCAATCACCAACCTATGAAGCTGGTCAAGTCGTAACTTTTAATGGAAGTACGTATGTGGCTAAAGTGAATGCTCCATCAGGCATACCTAGTTTTTCAAGCGATTACACATTATTAGCAATGTCAGGCGCTACGGGAATTACCGGCGCTACGGGAGGCACCGGCGCTACGGGAATCACTG
>NZ_LGYN01000025.1 GCF_001307105.1 Bacillus australimaris
CCTACTGGTGCAACAGGCAGCACTGGAGCAACTGGACCAACTGGGGCCACGGGTATCACCGGTTCAACCGGTCCTACCGGCGCAACGGGTGGCACTGGAGTAACTGGACCTACTGGTGCAACGGGTAGCACTGGAGTAACCGGATCTACTGGTGCAACAGGCAGCACTGGACCAACTGGACCTACTGGTTCAACCGGTCCTACTGGCGCCACTGGTAGCACTGGAGTAACCGGATCTACTGGTTCAACCGGTAGCACTGGACCAACTGGAGATACTGGGGCCACGGGTAGCACTGGTTCAACCGGATCTACTGGTTCAACCGGTCCTACTGGTGCAACAGGCAGCACTGGACCAACTGGGGCCACGGGTATCACCGGTTCAACCGGTCCTACCGGCGCAACGGGTGGCACTGGAGTAACTG
>NZ_LGYN01000026.1 GCF_001307105.1 Bacillus australimaris
TGAAACTTTGGTGAGTATGGCAATAGATTCGGAATAGATACTCTGTCTAGTGATTTTGCTCCTTGTTCAAGCCCTTTCTTCACCGTTGTTTTAGCTGCCGTTGTTCCCGTTTTTGTAATGGCACCCGCCCCTTTAGAGCCAAAGACGATTTCTGCTAGAGAGCCAGTTGCATAGGCGAACCAGTGTGATCGAGAATATGCATCACCATCTATGACTTCTTTTTGGAATGAGTCTGATATCGATTTTCCAATCGCTTTTGATGTTTCAATTGGATGAGAAACAGCCGTTACGACCGATTCAACGGCACCCCCGGGATCTGTCACAAGATCGTAGATTCCAACTACTGTATCTTTGGCCACATCATATAGACCAACTGCTGCACCTTTTACAACATCAACGAACCCCTCTGATGCTTCTTCCTGCGCTTTGATCTGGAGAAGCTGGCTGTAATACATTTTTTGATCGTATGAAAGATTTTCATATCCAATTTCGTCTACAATCTCAAAGTATTTCTCTTTTGATATACACGAAGGATCGTTGAGTTTTTCTTTCAATTCTTTGATTCTTCGTTTCTCTTTTTCTTCTTTTTTCACCTTTAAATATGCTTTCACTTGAGCATCGATTTTATCATGATTCTTGTACACATCTGTTTCATGAAATGCTTTCGCATCGTAATACATTGGCTGCGCATTTTTCCCTTTTCCTGTAGCAGCCATCATTTTTGCATAAAAAGTGGCGAGGTGTTTTTCAATCGCTTCTGATTTTGCGTATTCTGTTTTTAGCTCATGATCTATTTTATGTACAGCATCAATGGCTTCTTTTCTTTTTTTGTTCGCATCATCTAAATGTTCATTGACCTCTTTAGTTGAAAATACGTTCAGTTCTATGAGATCACTGACGTCATCAAAAATAGTGGATAGGGCTTCTTTTTGTTCCTTGAGCATATCTTTATTGTTTTGAATGCCTTGTTTTAATTGAGCGTCTAAGAAATGCTCATCAATAAATGTACTTCCGCCTAATGATTCGTCATCAAGCTTTCCTTTTATCCCATCTAAAAAAGCTTTTTGCATATCAATAAAATCAAGATAAGTATCCGTGTAAAGCGCAAGATCCTCATAAAAGGCTTTGATATTGTCTGCACCTTTTCCAGTAAATTCATCACCTAATCCCGATACACTTTTTAATGCTTTTTTCACAAGTTTCATTTCTTCTTGAAGCTCATGATAGGCCTTTGACCTCTGTTCGACAGCTGATAATAAAGATGGAGCATCTAATATTTTCATATAAAAAAGACTCCTTTTATGGAATATTCTTTTACTAGAATACCATAAGGAGTCTTACACTTTAATCCACTTTATCGTTTTTTAACCAATTATTCTTCAGTGCTGCGTCTTGATGCGACAGTTTGGACATCATCATGTTGAGGTTGATTGAAACCACTTTTAATGAAAAGTATACGTAGTGTTACTACAACAAACATAAGAAACACCCATTTAAAAAATCATAAAATATTTTTGAATTGTGGGTGATTCGTGGATGTTTCCTAAGAGAATGAGAATTCATTACAAACTTAGTTTGATAAAAGATTTTAATTTTATTTGAAAATCTGGAAATCTAATAAGAAACATCTAATAAACCTTCACTTTTAATAGAATTACAGTTTCTAATTTCTTCATATGCTTCAATCAAGCTATCCCTCCCTACCCCTTTTATTGCTCACACTTTGACAGGCAATAGCCTCACGTATAGATTTTAAATCCTTCATCCACAACTTAATTAAATAGTGATAGCAATCATTAATTAAGACGCTCGTCAATTTTCGGCCCATCAATGTTCAAGAAAAGCGAGTTCACCAGTAAATATAATAAAGACCTGACTAAGTTTCAACCAGGTTCATGAAGGGGTCAATCTGATTGTTATTATAAAGAAATCGAAAAATCAAAACGAACATTTGTTCTTGTTTGATTTTCCGAAGTTTTACAATTGCGTTTTAATTTTATCTATATGTTTAGAGACATTGTATTTCGGACGACCATCGTCGTGTTTCAACCAATTGATTCTTATGAATAACAGTGGTTTGCTAAAGAAATAAATCTTCGAAATATATGAATTTTTTATCCTGTCTCCGCCGGCAAACCGTATATAAATTTATTGTAACTCAAACCCAAAAAGAGAACAAACATTCGATTATAATTCCTTTTGGTAAAATAAAAAGTGTTCAATGTGGCATATTTAAACAATTCGACGTTGTTTACTATTAGACTAAACAGTTATTCACTGAGCTCTGCCAATAGCCAATCGGCTTGTCGATTTAATCTGCGGGCGGTTTCTCCCACATGAATGAATTCTTCACTTGCCTGCTTTATAAGCATCTGATTCTTAAAGACACTTGACTGGGCTTGATCTGTTCCCTTAATCACCTTTTCTAATTCCACGTGAATTGCCTTCACATATTTATTTACATTTACGATCGCCTCTTTTGAATCAGTCGCAAGCTTTCGTATTTCTGCTGCCACCACACTAAAACCATTTCCATAAGAACCTGCATGCGCAGCTTCTATGGCCGCATTTAATGAAAGCAACTGAGTTTGTGAGGCAATGCTGTTAATAGTCGTAGCAATTGAGCTGATTGATTCTACTTGCTTTGTTAATCCATCTAGCAAGCTCGTATATTGATCTGTTTCATTGGCTATATGTTCATAAGAAGCATTGACCGTTTGACTATGCTGGATACAGATTTCTGCTCGTTCCATTAGTTTTGTAGACATATTCCTTAAATCTTCTACGACCTGCTTCATAGCGTTTTCTCTCGTCGTAATATCTGTCGCTACTTTCACCACACCTACTACGTCTCCAGCATTATTTCGAATTGGGGTATATGTTGCTTCAAACCATAAGCTCGCAACATGTTTGGTCATTCGCTGCACCTTATCTTGAAAAATCAGACCAGTCTTCAAACGATTCCAAAACATGCGATAGTCTGGATGTTCTGCAATATGCGGAGGGCATAATTGTTTATGTTTTAGACCGATCATCTCTTGCTGAGAATATCCCATTGCTTTTGCAAAAAGATCATTGACCCATAGCACCTCACCTGTGACATCAAATTCAATCATTGCTAGTGACTGTTCTAATGCACTGAGAACAGCTGATTGCTCAAATACTTGTGTGGGATACTCGTTTTTTGATTTAATCATAAATTTCATCTCTCCTATTTCTATCAAATTCGAACTTTCGTATTATATACACGTCTTTTCTCCCAGGTCTAGATAAACACTTGAACTTTTAAACTAAATTTAAAGAAAAAAACGGAAGTTTTAAAAATAAACTAATGGAATAATAAGACTCTAAAGGAATTTTTATTATTCATAAAACGAACAAATATTTGATTGTAATTCCTTTTGAGATGATAGTATGTGATCGTGGCGATACAAATTTTTATAAAGTTTTCAGATATTCTAAATATCAAAACACCCTAACGATTGACCATAGCCCTAATAGGGCCTTTTTAGTTTTCTCGGAAAATGCATACAACTATAAATCTACAATTAATACAAAACAGACATTCGTAATAAAATGGCATTTCAGTCTTTGTTTTAAATTTGTTGAAAAAATAAGTGATAGTGTTGAAATACTATATTTTCTATATAAGTAATTAAATGATAAAATGAATGTTGTTCATTATTTTGTTGTCCTTGTTCTTGATTTTGACCCCTGTTCCCCCTAGTTTTGCAACCGAGAAAAACACCTCAAAAGAAGAAAACGACTCTTTAAAAAACCACGAAGAATTCAGTCATCTATTTTGTATTGAAGGCTTGAGCAATGCCGTGTAATAATTAATGATTTTATCTATTGTCTGTTTATTCACGATCCTACGTATGATTAATTGTGGAGTTAAATTCATAACTTCAAATTTTTTTGGTCATATTTTGACCAAAATAAAAACCCCTTGAAACCAATGGTTCCAAGGGGTTTTCTTTATTAATACTGAGACATATACTGATCGCGTTCCCATGGGTGTACTTGGGTTCTGAACATATCCCATTCGATTTCTTTTGATTCGATGAAGTGCTCGAATAGGTGATCGCCTAGTGCGTTGATCATCACTTCGTTTGATTTTAGCAGCTCAAGTGCTTCTGCAAGTGTTGCAGGAAGGTCAGAGATGCCGTTTTCAAGGCGCTCTTCTTTGTCCATGACATAGATGTTTCTGTCAATTGGAGCTGGTGCTTCTAGTTTGTTTTTGATTCCGTCTAGACCTGCTGCAAGTAATACGCTTAATGCAAGGTATGGGTTTGCAGATGGGTCTACGCTGCGCACTTCTACACGTGTGCTGATGCCGCGTGATGCCGGGATACGGATCAATGGGCTGCGGTTTTGTGCACTCCATGCCACATAGCAAGGTGCTTCATAGCCAGGTACAAGACGCTTGTAAGAGTTGACCGTTGGGTTTGTGACCGCTGTAAAGCTTGTTGCGTGCTTGACGATACCTGCGATAAAGTGTCTAGCAGTCTCGCTTAATTGTAAATCTGCTTTTTCATCAAAGAATGCGTTTTTACCATTTTTAAATAATGATAGGTTACAGTGCATACCAGATCCGTTTACACCGAACAATGGTTTTGGCATGAATGTCGCATGAAGACCGTGCTTTCTCGCAATTGTTTTGACAACAAGCTTGAACGTTTGAATGTCATCACAAGAACGGATCGCGCCTGCATATTTGAAATCAATTTCGTGCTGCCCTGGTGCTACTTCGTGGTGAGATGCTTCAATTTCAAAGCCCATTTCTTCGAGCTCAAGCACGATATCACGGCGGCAGTTTTCACCTAGATCTGTTGGTGCAAGGTCAAAGTATCCACCTTTATCGTTTAATTCGAGCGTTGGCTCGCCTTTTTCATCTAATTTAAATAAGAAGAATTCTGGCTCAGGTCCAAGGTTGAAATCACTAAATCCTAGTTCTTCCATTTCCTTTAAAATACGCTTTAAGTTGTTACGCGGGTCTCCATCAAATGGCGTCCCGTCTGGCTTATAAATGTCACAAATAAAGCGTGCAACTTTACCTTTTTCTGCTGTCCAAGGGAAAATAACAAATGTGTTTAGGTCTGGGTATAGATACATATCTGATTCTTCGATACGTACGAATCCTTCAATCGATGAACCGTCAAACATACATTTGTTATCGAGAGCTTTTTCTAACTGGCTCACAGGAATCTCAACATTTTTAATTGTTCCGAGAATGTCTGTAAATTGCAGACGGATGTACTTTACGTTTTCCTCATTTACTAATTTTACGATATCTTCTCTTGTGTACTTTGCCATTTCGTAAAACTCCTCCCCTACAAAAGGTAAAATGTGTATAGCAATGCTTTTGCTAATTGGTTAACGGAAGAACCTTGACATATCCCCCTGCCTAAAGGTCGTTCCTTGTTGGAAACGTCCAGCCTGAATGAGTTCCTTCTTCAGTAGCTTCCTGAGTTCATCATCTGACAAGTTGTGCTTAGCAGTGGTTTTCTCCTCGCCTTTTGTTTCTGGCGTTGGATTTTCAGCCTCAGCTTTGGCAAAAAGTTTTTTGATTCCTGCCATGTTTACACCTTGTTCGATGAGATTTTTAATTTCTAGTAATTTATCAACATCATGAAAAGAAAATAATCGGCGATTCCCATCACTTCTTGCTGGAAATACTAAACCATTTTCCTCATAATAGCGAATTTGTCTTGCAGATAATTCTGTTAGCTGCATGACAATCCCAATTGGGAATAAAGGCATTGAGCGGCGAATGTTATCACTCATCTCAACTGTCTCCTCCTCTTTGCTTAAATTTATTATATGTCATGTTATATTATGTGTCAACGAAATGTTAGGAATATTAACATGGATTTTTTTATCGAGCAGGTACTTCAATAAACCCTTGCTCCAATAAGGCATCTACAGCACTGCAAATCGCATTTTTCACATGGGCATACGTGAGTCCGCCTTGAACGTAGGCAGTATAAGGCGGTCTGATCGGACCATCGGCTGATAATTCGATACTTGCTCCTTGAACAAAGGTGCCTGCTGCCATAATGACATCATCCTCGTAGCCCGGCATATAGCTTGCATGTGGAGTGACGTGACTGTTGATCGGAGATGCATACTGAATTGCCTGACAGAACGCAATCATTTTTTTAGGGTCTCCAAATTCAACTGATTGAATCAAATCCGTTCTTTTCGCATTCCACGCTGGGTTCGTTTGGAATCCGAGCTTCTCAAGAAAACGAGCGGTAAACACTGCGCCTTTTAGGCTTTGTGCCACAACATGCGGCGCTAGGAAGAAGCCTTGATACATTTCCTGGAGGGCATACAGCGATGCACCCGCTTCACTGCCGATGCCTGGAGATGTCATGCGATAAGAGCAAGCTTCTACCCATTTTTCTTTTCCAACGATATAGCCGCCTGTTTTGGCAAGACCTCCGCCTGGGTTTTTAATGAGAGAACCAGCCATAAGATCCGCTCCTACATGACATGGTTCTTGTAATTCAGTAAATTCACCATAACAGTTGTCCACAAATACTATGATCTCTTCATTGATCTCTTTCACAAATGAAATCATTTGCTCAATTTCTTCTATTGTAAAGGATGGTCTTGAAGCATAGCCTTTTGATCGCTGGATTCCGATGACTTTTGTTTTAGTGGAAATCGACTCTTTTACTTTGTCGTAATCGACTGATCCATCTTGACGCAAATCAATGGCTTTATAGTCAATCTGGAAGTCTTTTAATGAGCCTGTCCCTTCCTTCCCGCGAATCCCAACAATTTCTTCAAGCGTATCGTATGGTTTCCCTGTCATATAGATCAATTCATCGCCGGGTCTCAGCACACCGAATAAGGCAATGGAAATCGCATGTGTGCCTGAAATAATTTGCGGACGCACAAGGCCGCTTTCTCCTCCGAAGACATCCGCATAAATCTTTTCTAACGTGTCTCTTCCCATATCATCATAGCCGTATCCAGTCGTTGGATTAAAGTGAGAGTCACTGACTTTGTGCTTTCGATAGCTTTCAAGCACCCGCCACTCATTTTGTTCGCTCTTTTGATCAATTTGCTGATGTACGTGTAAAATCTCTTGTTCTGTTTCTGCTGCTACTTTTTCTAATATACTGCCGTGTTTTAATGTGTGAAACATCTTCAGTTAATTCCTTTCCAACATATACTTCTTGATTTGTCCTAAGATGGTCTGATCCTCACCACTAAATCCAGTGATGTCATAAAGCTCTGCTTCCTTTTGAAATTCTAGTGATTCCACGAGCGTTTCTGATTTTAATGCAGAAATAAGCTTTCCTTCATATGCTGGGATCTTCACATGGTATGGTTTTAAAAAGGCTTTTTTCAATTCAGCCATAATATCCGCTTTTAACCTTTTCACATCTTCTTCGCGTCTAGCACTGATTAAAATATGGCGGTGCTTTGAAGATGGGATGAAATCTGGTCTGATTTGATCTTCTTTGTTATAAACTGTCAGCATTGGAATGCGGTCTGCTTCTAATTCTTCTAGAAGCTGATGAACTGTTCGCTCGTGACCTTCATAATCCTCATTAGAAGAATCGATGACATGAAGCAAATAATCGGCTTCCTTCACTTCTTCAAGAGTAGAACGAAATGCAGCAATCAGTGTTGTCGGAAGGTCTTGGATAAAGCCAACTGTATCTGAAATGAGCACACTGTAGCCAGAGTCTAATGTCATCTTACGTGTCATTGGATCAAGTGTCGCAAACAGCAAATCCTCTTCATGACTATCCGCTTCCGTTAATTGGTTAAATAGAGTCGACTTTCCGGCATTCGTATACCCGACAATCGCAATTTGGAACACACCATTTTTCTTTCGGCGTTCCCGGTATCTTGTTCGATGTTCTTTGACTGCAGATAGCTGCCCGTTAATTTCATGAATGCGGTTTCGAATATGACGTCTATCTGTTTCAAGTTTTGTTTCACCTGGACCTCTTGCGCCAATTCCGCCTCCTTGTCTTGAGAGGCTGATTCCTTGTCCGCTCAGTCTCGGCAAGGCATACTGAAGCTGGGCAAGCTCTATTTGCAGCTTCCCTTCTCTTGTACGGGCTCTTTTCGCAAAGATATCTAAAATCAATTGCGTACGATCAATAATTTTCACATCTAAAGCAGTCGCCAAAGCTTTTAGCTGGCTTGGAGAAAGCTCGTCGTTAAATATAATGACATCACATTCTAATTCCTCGCAAAGGACTTCCAGCTCTTCTACTTTTCCTTTACCGATATACGTTGCGCTGTCTTGTCTATTTCTCTTTTGCGTCATCACGCTGACAGCTTCACCGCCAGCCGTTTTAGTTAAGGAAGCTAATTCTTCCATTGAGTATTGAAAGCGTTCATCTGTTACATGCGGCAATTGACAGCCGACAAGGATCGCTTTTTCAGTCATTTCATGTTCATTCAACGTTAGTTGTTTCCTTTCTGTACTTAAGTTTTCAGTAGTACCATCATACCAAACACATCACACGTATACCACTATTCGGATGGTTTATTTTAGTATCTCTTTATAAAAAGGATACGCCATTTTAAGAAGGCGTATCCTCTCTCATTTGAAGGTCGTGACTTTTAATGGTGAGTAGATCTTTTTTATCATAATGATCCACAAGAAGCAGTCTCATCGCCTGGGTTCGTATCGCCTTTTCAATAGTATTTCGCACAAACCGGCCGTTGCTGAATTTTGCAGGACTCGTGGTACTTTTAATGTGCATTAAATAATCTCGCAGTTTCCATTCAGCTTCTTGGGTAAATATATATTCTCTGTCAGCCATCATTCGTTTTGCAATATCCATGAGCTGATCGACTGTATAATCTGGAAAGCTGATATTGATTGGAAATCTTGATTGCAGGCCGGGGTTTAAAGAAAGAAAATGATCCATTTCCTTGGAGTAGCCAGCAAGAATCAGAATAAATTCGTGCTGTTTGTCCTCCATATGTTTGACAAGGGTATCAATTGCTTCTTTTCCAAAATCCTTCTCTCCTCCGCGGGCAAGAGAATAAGCTTCGTCAATGAACAAAATACCGCCCAGTGATTTTTTAATTAAATCTCTTGTTTTTTGTGCTGTATGACCGATGTACTCTCCGACAAGATCACCGCGCTCCGCTTCGATTAAGTGACCCTTTGAGAGCACGTTCATTTCAAAGAAAAGTTTTCCGACAAGCCTTGCAACTGTGGTTTTTCCTGTGCCTGGATTCCCTTTGAACATCATATGAAGCGCTTGTTTCCCTACCTTTAATCCTTGCTCCTGCCTTTTTTGATTAACAAAAATCCAAGCATAAATCTCTTTTATGTTTCGTTTCATTTCATCCATACCGACAAGGCTGTTCATTTCACGCTCTATTTCCCGTAAGATGCTGTGTTTTGCCTCATTTTTCTGCAAGGCTTCGAGGTATTCTGCCTCTGAGTCTGCATCAACCAATACTTGCTTTTGTCCGTTAAGTATAATATTGATTTGGCCGTTGTTTTTATATGTGACAGCTCGCTCCAACGTATTCACCTCTCGCTCTTCTCTCTTTATTCTATTCGGGTGGAGCTGTAATCGTGACAATCGCCCGCTTAAGCCCAAGTTTGCTGTCAAAATGACCCGAGATACCGGATATTGTAGGGATTTCTGCGGTTTCCCAGGAAATGATGTGCTATTTCCATTGTATTCATCCATTTTGGGCGGACAAACCAACAATTTGCTTTTTATTAGAAAAATACAGCTTTTTCATCACAAATTGTGTAGAAAAGAGTCTCGATCATTTCCGCATTTGGTACAGGCAATTCTGCTATTTCCTCATAAAATAAAGACGAGGTGATGAATAGATGGTGAAAATTTTTATTGATCCTGGCCACGGAGGAACAGATTCTGGAGCTAGTGCTAATGGACTTTTGGAGAAAAATATCACACTTCAAATCGCGCTTTTACTGAGAGATATTTTGATTAGTGAATATGATGGGGTTTCCGTCCGCTTAAGTCGTTCAATTGACCAATCCGTCACTTTGTCCCAGCGTACGAATGCGGCAAACAGCTGGGGAGCAGACTATTTCGTGTCTATTCATATTAATGCTGGCGGGGGCACAGGGTTTGAAAGCTATGTGCATCCTGGTGTTTCTGCACCGACCACCACGTATCGCAACGCTCTTCATGATGAGATTGTCCGCTCGGTTGATTTTGCTAACCGCGGCAAAAAAACTGCGAATTTCCACGTTCTTCGAGAAACTTCTATGTCCGCGATTTTAACAGAGAATGGTTTCATTGATACGGCAGCTGATGCAAATAAGCTCCGCAACGCAACCTTCCTTCAAGGCATCGCTCGTGCTCATGCCACTGGTCTAGAGAAAGCCTTTCAGCTGAAAAAAAAAGCAAGTAATCTTTATAAAGTGCAAGCGGGAGCTTTCAAGGTGAAAGCCAATGCGGATGAATTAGCAGCCACACTAAAATCCAAAGGCTTTGACGCATTCGTTGTATTAGGAAGCGGCATGTTCCGAGTACAGGCCGGGGCTTTCCGTACAAAGCAAAATGCGGATGACCTCGTCGCTAGATTGAAACAGGCCGGTCACGACGCATTCGTTTTCCAATAAGCTAAAAGCTGTTATAACGAAACAAACCGGCTCAAGTCTAATGCTGAGCCGGTTTGTTGTCTTTGCATTTATGCTAAGATGTTAACGACAAATTGAGACCACGTTTCAAGACGATCGAAGTATTCAGGCTTTTTCAAATCTGATGCTTTCATCCATTTTCCTGAGATTTGATCTGTTTCTTTTACTTCGACATGAGCGCCTGGAGATAATTCAAGAGCTGATAACAGTCCAATGTGTACACGGCCGACACTGTTGTCATCGTCATTGATTAATCCGAGGGTTTTCATTTCAAGTTTGTCTTCTTCTTGAATAGAAAGCTCCTCGTCCAGCTCACGATCCGTATTTTCTTTTAGAATCTCAGCAAAGTTTTTTCCTTCGATGAAATTCATATGACCCCCAAAGCCAAGAGATAACTTATGATGTAATCGAGTCTCTCCCCCGCCTTGAAGTCTTTCATATACATACACTTCGTCCTCACGCTTAATCACGACATAAGGAATCGGCTGCTTGAAGTCAGGATTTTCTTCTGCATCGCCTCTTCGCATCTGCTCGAAGTGCTCTTCGATTTCTTTCATAATGGTGCTGATTGTTTTCTCTTCACTATTCACACCGTTAAACGCGAGTGTTTCGTTTTGGAACACGCGCGTGCGCGGTGCAACTAAAATGATTTCGTCCATTTTTCCCATGTTCGGTAACCTCCAGTATGTAATCCATTGTTAGAAATGGCAAAAAGCCAAAACGAGTAATGCGTTTTGACTTTTACGCTTTCCTTATGATTCATCTCCAAAGAAGAAGTCGTCATCTTTTAACGGCTCAACTGTTGCTTTTTTGTAGCCGTTCCCTTTCATTGAGAAGAAGTCATGTGACTTTGTTTTTGTATTCAGTCCGTTCAATACAATTGGGTTGATCTCTTCTTCTTCAAAATAAGGAGCAAATCCAAGGTTCATTAACGCTTTATTGGCATTGTAACGAATGAACTTTTTCACATCATGCGATAAATTGACTTGGTCATAAATATCCTCAGTGTAATGAAGTTCATTTTCATAAAGCTCGTTCAAGAGGTCAATAGAGAAATCATACAGCTCTTTTTGCATTTCAGGTGTTTGTTTGTTGTAAATTTCTTGTGCCAATAATCCAACGTACACACCGTGAATCGCTTCATCGCGCAAAATCAAGTTAATGATTTCACCACTTTGCATGAGCTTTCCTTGTCCATAGAAATAAAGCGGGTAGTAAAAACCACTATAAAATAGGAAGCTTTCTAAGTAAACAGAAGCAACCATTGCTTTAAAGAGGGAAATAGGATCGTCCTTTTGAATCGAACGATATAAACTAACAATCATATCCGCTTTTTTTTGCAAGAATTTATTCTTCTTGACCCATTCAAACACTTCGCTGATCGTTTCAGTTGGTGCAAGTGTCATGAAAATATTTGAGTATGATTTCGCATGCACCGCATTTTCCATCATCGCCATAAAGTTTAACACCGCTTTACGCTGATGGCCGTCCACATGTTCAGCGACAATCGGCATTCCTGTATTCCCTTGTTCTGTATCAAGTAAGGTGAGGCCAGCAAGTACCTTCATGTACGTATCCCGCTCTTTCTCACCTAGATATTTCCATGTCAAGAGATCTCCGTTTAAGGAAATCTCTTCAGGAAGCCAGAACTGCTTCACATTTTGGTTGTAAAACATTTGTGTAAAATCGTCTTCGTGTTTTGACCAGTTGGCTGCATCATAAATTTTTGTCACGTTAAACTCTCCTTTAATCAAACAACACAAGAAAGACAGCCTTCCTGCCCTGTATCCTTCGTTCTTGCATAATAAAGTGTCTTAATGCCTTTATGGTGTGCATATAGATCGATGCGGTTTAAGTCTCGCGTTGTCATCGTATCTTTCAGGAATAGTGTAAAGCTGATTCCTTGATCGACGTGCTGCTGAATCGTTGCGATCATATCGACCACTTTAAACATGTCCATATCGTATGCTTCTTTATAGAAGAACCAGTTTTGCGCTGAAAGACCCGGCATTGGGTAATAGGTTTTGCTGTTGCCGTATGTTCTTTCTTCGATACGTTCCATAATTGGCATCACAGAGGCTGTTGCCGATTGAACATAAGAAATTGAACCTGTTGGCGCGATACATAAACGATAGCTATGGTACATGCCATTTTCCGCTACAAAATCTTTGAGTGCTGCCCAGTCTTCTTTTGTTGGAATGTGCATGCCTTCAAATAGTGCTGCTGCTTTTTCTGTTTTTGGTGTGAAATCATTCTCCACGTATTTATCGAAGTACTCACCCGTTGCATAGCCAGAGCCCTCATAACGATGGAATGTTTCTCCTTTTTCTTTTGCAATCTCACTTGAGCGTTTAATGGAATAATAGTTCACCATCATAAAGAACGTATTTGCGAAGTCTCTTGCTTCTTCACTTTCATAGGCAATTTGGTTTTGAGCTAAATACCCGTGAAGGTTCATCGCGCCAAGTCCAATTGACTTCATCGCCTTGTTTGCTTTTCGAACAGCTGGTGCATTGCGAATGTCTGTCGTTTCAGACACAAGCGTTAGTGAGTCTGTTGCAAGCTTGACCGTTTTTTCGATCGATTTGTTTTTCATGACATTCATGATATTTAATGAACCGAGGTTACAAGAAATATCAAGACCGATTTCATCTTCTTGATCATAGTCCGTGTAAGAAGAGACCTCTGAAGCCTGAAGCACTTCTGAGCAAAGGTTTGAGAATTTCACTCGTGAAATATGGTTCAATGCATGCTCTCTATTCACATTATCTTGGAACATGATATATGGATAGCCTGATTCTGAGCGTAGAACAGCCAATTTTTCAAGAAGCTTTCTCGGATTGACTTTTTCTTTTTTGACTTTCGGGTTTTCTACAAGCTTGTCATACATTTCTTCCATGTCCATCTCATCAAGATGCTGTCCATATTCTTTATAGACTGTGTGCGGATAGAAGGTGTAAGCTGTTTTATCTTCTCTAGCAAGCTCGATAAATTTATCCGGAATGACGACTCCGATGGATAGTGTTTTCACACGAACATCTTCATCAGCAGAGATTTTTTTCGTATCTAAGAAATCATTGATATCTCTGTGGAAAATATTCAGGTAGGCACTTCCTGATCCTTGTCTTTGTCCCATTTGATCTGCATATCTGAATGCATTATCAAGAAGCTTCATCACGCCGACAACACCTTTTGTCGCGTTTTCTACATCTTTGATTGCTTCGCCTTTTGCACGAAGTTTTGACAGATTCAAGCTGACACCGCCGCCTAGTTTTGAAAGCTGCATTGAAATATCAATCGCTCTTGAAATATCGTTTAGCGAGTCATTCACTTCAAGCAAGAAGCAGCTCACAAGCTCGCCGCGTCTTTTACGTCCAGCGTTTAAGAATGTTGGTGTACTTGGCTGGTATTCTTGATTGATCATCAGTTCTACAAACTCAAGTGCTTTTTCTTTATCTCCGCCCGCAAAGAAAAGCGCTACAACTGAAATGCGGTCTTCATAGCGTTCAAGGATTTTCTTTTTATCATTTGTTTTCAGTGCATAGTCATTGTAAAACTTAAACGCACTCATAAATGATGGGAATCTAAATTTTTTGGCATATGCAGCTTCAAAGACTTCTTTAATATCTGCCATGCTGTACTGTCTTAAAAATTCTTCCTCATAGTAGTCGTTTTCTATTAAGTAATCAATCTTCTCTTCTAAATTGTGGAAGAAGACTGTGTTTTGATTAATATAATCTACGAAATAACTATGTACAGCTTCTTTGTCCTTATCGAACTGAAACTTTCCTTCTTTTTGAATCATAATTTCGTTATTTAATTGTATCCACTTTGGAACCTGATTTTGTGACAATTCTTTCTACCTCCTGTGTAAACAATTCAACATCCCTTTTTGTTCCGCTTAGTTCAAAGGTGTGCAAAATAGGAACTTGATATTGTTTAGAAATCGTATCGGCGCTTTTTGCAAAATTATCTCCCCACACTTTGTTGCCACTCACCGCTACACCTAGTAAAAGGTGAGCATTTTTTTCTAAAAAGGACTGAGTGGTATTAGGGACTTGTCCAAATCCAGTCGTAAAGGTGACGAGAATAAACGGCGTATCCAAAAACTCTTCTCCAGTCAATTTTCGTTTGTCTGTAAAGGGGGTCTTGTCCAAAAAGCGTTGAACATTTCCTGTTTTTGAATCAAATACGATTTGAATCAATTCCATCACGACCTAGTTTTTAGTATTGTTGATTATTTCGCTATTCACTATATATAGTATACTATGTTTTTTCAAAACACAATATATAGATGTTCAAAACGAAAAAAATCAACCAACCCGGCCGAACGTTCATAGCCGAACTCGTACGTTCAAATAAATAGAGCAGAACAGGATCTAAAAATAGACTGCTCTACTCCGTATTCAACTGAAACCGAAATCTATCATAACACGAAAAAAAATCGCTTAGTAGACTAGACTTTTTGTTTTATTTTTTGTAGGCATCGCACTGTAAATCTTCTGACACTTCTGTAATTTCTACGTCAACACCTAATTCTTTTAGCACCGCTTCAAGCGCAGAGACGATTGAAGCTTCTCTCACTAATTCTTTCCCATTTACAGAAACGCTTGTTCCATATTCGAAACAGGAGTCGTCTTCACAAGTTTGTTCCCAATGATTAATTTTAATTTTGTGTGTCATGAACTCATCCTTTTCTGTCTAGATGTCTGATGCATGATTATAGTGTAGCGGCTTCACATTCATTTGTAAATTTACGTGCTTACTCTTCATCATCAAGGCCATCATCATATTCTTCGTCCCATTCATCTATGTACTTCTTTGTAACGAGAGTTAGCTCTCCTTCTTTTTCATCAAACCGGTATACATGTACTTCATCATCTTTCACAACAGCAAAGTGATTATTTTTTAGTTCTGCAGATGATGGTAAAATCCCCTCTGCATTTTCATGAGAATGATTGTTCCAGCTTTCTTGTCTCGATTCAATGTTTGAAATGGCACACGATCCAAACAAGACAACAATTCCAATTAAAAGGAGGATCACTCTAATCCTTCTTAATTCAAGCTCTGCATTTTCCATATAAATCTCCTCACCCTTCTAATATCCAATAAGGAATTATACGTAAAATGGACAGAAAAGTTTCATCGCATGCAAAATAGCCCCTCTGCACTGACAAAAAAACGTAGCGGGTTCCGGCCGGTTTATTCGCAGATGCATGGGGCTATTACATGCGGCATATCCTATTCTAATTCTAGATTTACATTCTTTTGAGGTGCAAATGTAGAAATGGCGTGTTTATAAATAAGCTGCTGCTTCCCTTCTGTTTCAAGCAGCACCGTGAAATTGTCAAATCCTTTCACTTGACCGCGAAGCTGAAAGCCATTCAGTAAGAATACTGTGACAAATGTATTGTCTTTGCGGATCTGATTCAAAAACTGCTCCTGAATATTAATCGGTTTCATGTTTCGTCCTCCTTGATTCTGATAACTACAGTTTCGCTTTAAGTCCAAGCTTTCCTGCTATATATGCGAAAATTTCCTCTTTTTTGTCTGAAAAGTGGCAAGGTGGTGTCATATCAAACCAAGTGACAGCCATTTTATTACGGAACCACGTGAACTGACGCTTCGCATATCTACGGGAATTTTGCTTTAGTTGCCGGATGGCTTCATCAAGTGAATAGCTGCCTTGAAAATAAGCATACAGCTCTTTATAACCAATCGCTTGAACAGACTGACAATCCTTCAAACCGGATTGATAAAGTGCTCTCACTTCTTCAATTAAGCCTTCATCTATCATCATATCAATTCTTTGATGAATGCGCTCGTACAAAAGCTCTCGATCCATTTTCAGCCCAATGAAGGCTGTGTCATAAAGAGGAACTTCTTGATGCCCATTTTGCATCTCCGACATTTTCTGACCTGTTGTGTGGATGACTTCCAGCGCCCGGATCACGCGGCGGACGTTATTCGGATGAATGGCGTTTGCAGTATCAGGGTCTGCTGCCTTTAGCTTTTCGTGCAGCTGAAGCGGGCCGTGCTGCTGTTCAAACCGGGCCATTTCTTCTCTAAAAGCAGGGTCACTTTTCTCGTCAGTAAATGTGTAATCATATAAAACGGATTGAATGTAAAGACCTGTTCCACCGACAATCATTGGCGTTTTTCCTCTAGAGGCAATCTCTTCAATTTTCGAACGGACCAGCTGCTGAAATTCAGCTGTGGAAAAAGATTCGTCTGGCTGTTTAATATCAATTAAATGGTGCGGGATGCCATTCATTTCTTCGGGGGTAATTTTAGCTGTTCCAATGTCCATACCTTTATAAATCTGCATAGAATCCCCACTGATAATTTCTCCATTAAATGCTTTGGCTAAATCAATGCTCAATTTTGTTTTGCCGACAGCCGTCGGCCCTACTAACACAATGACTGGTTGCTTCGCTTTATTCATAACATCACTCTCTTTTACAAAACTGCCTACAGTATAGCATAACTTCTCCTTCTCTCCTATATACTGCCCATCACCAGCCGAGTGGTTCATTTCCAACCACTTCATATGTTTTTCCTTTTAAACGGTGCTTATGTGTTGGCCGATTCTCATCTGGACTATAGACGACACCTCCATATGGGATAGGGACAGAATCGAGATAGGCAGAATAAGTGACTTCCTCAATCTCGTGATAATGCGTTCCGTCGACTCTCGGGATTGCAGGCCCTGTGATACCGTAGTACCTGTGGAAATGCCCTCTTTCAAAGGAGGTGATCCCTCGGTAAAAATGAGTATGCCGGTCGGTACTGCTTCCATTCACAGGCTGAGAAATACCTTCTATTAAATGATAATGCCCCTCTGTTACATCCGTACGTGCTTTATATGCATGTGCATGCGGCGGACACTTTGCCCAATCAGATGGATACAGGCCCATTTTTGACATTCCTCCTTACATTAGGCGTTCATCCAAACACTTGTAGGCTACTGGAATACACTGATGGCAGTTACAGTGATTTTATGAGAAAGGAGACTTTTTTTATGAATTATTTTGAAACACCTCCGTTTATTCAAGAAGACATGAGAAGACCTTTTGGATTTGGAAGACCTGGATTCGGCTTTGGACGCCCTGGGTTTGGATTTGGGGGACCTGGTTTTGGCTTTGGACGCCCTGGGTTTGGATTTGGAAGACCTGGATTCTTTGGTCCTCCATTTTTAGGTGGGTTTGCGGGAGGCCTGCTTGCCGGATCTCTGCTTGCGCCAGGATATGGCTATGGATACCCTTATCCGCCGCCATACCCGCCATATGGACCATACCCTTATTATTAAATATGACGTTTAAGTGAAAACATCGTTCATAAAATGAATCGATTGACACACTCTTTTTTCATGAGTTAACATTTACTTTACCGACTGTTCAGTAAAGTAGGTGTTTTTTTTATGCCTAAAACCACAAAAGAACCATTTTGATGCAGCTGTCCGCATGATATTAAAAGAAGGATCAAGCAGTTCACTCTTCAACAGGTTGCAAAGCATACTGGTTTTCAGAAATATTTCAGCTAGAGCGGCTGAACCAGGAGAAAAAAACCCTTTTACTTCATCGGATGTTACACCTATTAGAGGAGGGATGATGATGATCCTTGGATATCTTTTTTTGGCTGTTGCTATTTTTTCAGAAGCCATTGGCGCCGCGATGCTAAAACTATCAAATGGCTTTACGCGCTGGAAGCCCAGCGCAGTCGTTGTTGCTGGCTATACACTTGCTTTTTATATGCTGTCATTGACACTTAACATCATTCCACTTAGCATGTCTTACGCAACATGGTCTGGGGTTGGTACAGTCCTCACGGCTATTTTTGGCGTGCTCTTTTTCAAAGAAACCTTGAACGAGAGAGCAGTCATCGGAATGGCTATGCTTGTCTCAGGGGTCGTACTATTAAATATGTCATAAAGGACGTGGGAAATCATGAAAGGTATGCTCTATTTAACAGGAGCCATTTTAACGGAGGTTTTTGGCAGTACGATGCTGAAGCTTTCTCAAGGTTTTACGCAGCTGCTGCCGAGTATTGGGGTACTGATCGGATTTGGATGCGCCTTTACTTTCCTCAGCTTGGCACTTAAAACCATTGAGCTCTCGTCTGCCTATGCAACTTGGTCTGGCGTCGGAACAGCACTCACCGCTCTTGTTGGGCTTGTGCTGTTTAACGAAACGATCAGCACGAAGGGTTTTATCGGCCTTGCACTTGTCATATTCGGCGTGATTGTCTTAAATCAATCCAAGAAACAAAAGAATGAAAACAAAGAACAACTCGATCAGACCAAATGGACGTCATAAAAAAAGTCATTTTCTCCATATTTCAAGAGAAAATGACTTTTTTGTTTTAACAGCCGACTTGAATGGTTTCTTCTAATGAAATGGTTACATTGCCCTGAACAGCTCTTGAGATCATACATGAGCTTTCGGCTTTATGCGCAAGTTTACGGGCAAGCTCAATATCATGCTCAGAAGCAGACTCTTTGAGGATAATGACAGGCCGATGAATGATTTCCTTATAAGTAAACACACCATTTGTCACATCTACGACAGCTTCAGAGCTCATCGATAGATCCTCTTTCTCTAATTGACTCCGCTCCATCATGGCTGCAAGAGTAATGATATAACACGTAGCCGCCGCACCTAAGAGCATCTCATCTGGATTTGTTCCAATACCCGGTCCGTCCATTTCCTTTGGAATCGAGATTTCCGTTTTTAATTGTTCACATGCGATTGTACCAACATCGTTACGCAGACCAGGCCAGTTTGCCTGAAGATGAAAATGATGACGCGCCATATCTGTCTCTCCTTTTGTTATCACTGTTTACAGTGTAACAAGAATTCCCCCTGCTTGTCTTAACATGTGCACAATCCTTACGTATATTCTTCATCCAGCACTGTGCGAATGGCCCTGACATAACGATAGAACCTCTCGTTTTTTGTACTGGACCGCCTCTGATAGTCGAAACTGTCAAATAAAGCTTCACGCTGACTTCTGCTAATCTCAAGCTGCACACTTTGCCCTGTTTTAGTAAGATTATTAATATTATGATTGCTCGTTCCACTCAGGGTTTCGTGTCCGACAGCCAGTTCAGCAGAAAATCCATTCCGCTCTAATGAGTTCACAATTTTTTCTGCACGGTCGTAATCTGTTCCACCGACGAGAGTATGGTCAATCCCTTCCTCCCCTCTGTATCCATGTACCGCTAAAACGTACTCATGTGCTTTTGCCTGCGCAACACCAATTGGCTCGTCAAAGTTTGTACTTGTAATATGAAGTTCGAACGCATTTTCTCTTAAGCCTTCAAATAAATACGTAGAGAAATCGTTATCAAAAAAATGGACAATCTCACTTACGCCGCCTTCAATCCTCCCGCCATGGGGTGACATCACGAGAAGGCGGCTGCCAGGCACTGGGTTGGATGTAATGTGGTAGTTGTTTGCTGATTCGTTTTCTTCTAATTCTTTAAAATTACGATAAATATCATTTGAACCGCTTTCGTCTTCTCCACGTGATGACACTGGCTCATCATGTTCCTGTGCTTGCATGGTGTAATAAACGCCCCATCCGATCGCAAGCAGGAGAAGCAAAGCAAAAAACTTCTTCATTCCCGTTCTCCTTTAACAGATTTCTAAGCCGTTTCTATGATTTATATTGAATCATCATTTCTTATCATTTTTTCCACATTTTCTCTTCAAGTTTGATCATAACACTCTAGATCATGAGATTCCTCAAAAATAAGATAATTGCATTTATATACACAGAAACGCCTCTCCTCTTTGAATACAGAGTTAGAATAGTATGACAAACAAATGACGTTATGTTTAATATGACCTAGTCCTATCCAGTCTGTTTTCTTTAATTCGGCTTTTATTTGATGCGGATTTGATTTTTTCCATCTGTAACGCGTCACATTTATATGAGCATTGACCCTGTCTAAATCCCCCCTTTTTCTGCAAAATCCTTTGTTTCACTGGTTCTTTCAGAAGAACTCTCCCACCTATCATCGGCAGATTCTACATGATTTCCACCTTTTTCTATTATTTTACAAAATGTAAGCGCTTTTCTTTTTTGAAAGAAATGAGCAAGCCGCCAAAATGAAGAAAAGAAGGGACAAGAATCCGAACCAAGCAGTTTTCATTTTCATAACGTAAAAGTGTACGAGAATGGATAGCTAGAATGGAGGGCATCACATGTTCGGATTTTCGATGGTGCAAATGGTCAGAACACATGCTAGTAAACTAGATCAGCCTTTAAGAGAGACCGTTCTTCACCTTTATAAACCTTTTAAATGGACACCATGCTTTCTTCATCGCTTTTTCGAAGGCAGGTTAAAGAAGAAAAAGAAGCTTCGTGTGATCATTGAATTTAAGGAAGGTACAGCTGAAGCAGGGATCCAAAGCACAAAACAGCTCATGAAAAAAAGCAGAAAAACAAATATAAAACGGCATTTCTCTCATATCGATTGCTGCGCTGCTGATCTAACGCCTGCTGCTTTAGAGGAACTGTTAGCAAATGGTGAGCATATTCGTAAGATTTATTTAGACCGGAAAGTTCATGCACTGCTGGATGTGGCGACACAAGCAAGTCATGCTGAAGAAATCATCCGAAACGGAACAACATTAACCGGAGAAGGTATTACAGTGGCTGTCGTTGACACGGGAATTTATCCGCATGAAGATTTAGATGGAAGAATTCGCGATTTTGTGGATTTTGTCAAACAAAAAACGAAACCTTATGATGATAATGGCCACGGTACTCACTGCGCGGGAGATGTAGCGGGAGATGGAGCCGCCTCTGATGGCTTATATAAAGGGCCTGCCCCAAAAGCAAATCTGATAGGCGTGAAAGTGTTAAATAAACAAGGAGCTGGATCACTTTCTACTATTATAGAAGGTGTTGAATGGTGTATACAGTTCAACGAAGACCACCCCGATGATCCCATTCATATTATCAGTATGTCGCTAGGCGGAGATGCCCAGCGTTATGATGACGAACAAGACGATCCAATGGTACGCGCTGTCAATGCTGCATGGGATCAAGGCATTGTTGTATGCGTCGCTGCCGGAAACTCTGGTCCTAACAGCCAGACGATTGCAAGCCCTGCTGTCAGCCAAAAAGTCATTACAGTCGGCGCCTACGATGACCGGAATACACCAGAATCAGCTGACGATGTCGTCGCACCGTTTTCAAGTAGAGGGCCAACTGTTTATGGGGAAGCAAAGCCAGATATCCTCGCACCAGGCGTAAACATCGTTTCTCTCAGATCACCAAGATCCTTTCTGGATAAACTCGATAAATCAAGCAGAGTCGATGGTGATTATACAACGTTATCTGGCACATCTATGGCAACACCGATTTGTGCTGGCATTTGCGCTCTTTTATTGGAGCATTCACCAGATTTAACACCTGATGATGTCAAAACGCTGTTAAAAGAAAATACAAACAAATGGTCTGGGGATGACCCGATGATTTATGGAGCAGGTGCAATTGACGCAGAAAAAGCCATCAAAGAATAAAGAAAAAAGCCCTTTACGTTTATGCGTAAAGGGTGTTGTTTGTCTCGTTTTTATGTGTGAAGTCTTTCATCTACTTGAGCAGCTGACATGTTATGCTTCGTTCTCATACATCTCATCTCCTTTTTGAATGTGCGTACGCGCTTCGATCACAATCTCAAAAAAAGTGGAAGATTCCTTGTACATGTCGCGTTCCTTATAATAATTAGCCGCATCAAGTGCTAATTCCTCTAAATCAGCAAACATTTTTTTGTTTCTCAGACCAAAAAGTGCTGACCTCAATTGCTCACAGCCGTCTTTCTCTATATAGAGCGCCTGCAAAAATTGGAATTTCAACTGATAAATTTCATCTCCCAATACACAAGCCTCGTTTAATCCTTTAGATATAGTCTCGCCTGCCCGCTGGATATCTCCGAGTTTAAACCAAGTGAGTGCAAGTGAAAACAATGATTTAATCATCGTCGATGCTTGATCTTTCTGATAAAGTGAAATGGCTTGTTCGAAGAAGACAGTCGCTGTATGATACGTTCCCATACTATAATGACAGGTGCCTAAGTTATTAAGTGCCATCGCTTTAAAGTAAGATGTGCATTCTTTTTGTTCCATCGCTTCGCAGACCTTTAACGCTTTTTCTAAATAAGGAAGCGCCTTTTGATACTGACTTAAATCAATCCAATTACCTGCCATGACAAAATCACATTGAATGCTTCTTTTTCCATAAAGCTGATGTTTCTTATAGATGTCTCTCGCTTTTTTAGCATAATGCATAGAGAAATAGGTTTGTTTCATATGATAGTATACTTCAGCGATTTTATAGTAAAACTCTGCTTTTTCAATCTCATCTGTCACTAAGATCAGTTGATGTTCCGCATGCTTGTAATATGAAATGGCCTCGATATACCGGCGCTGGATAAATGCATACATTCCATGGAAAAAATGAAAATAATAGCCGAGTAAGCCCGTCATTTCATCTTCTGTATCTTCCATTTCTTTAGGAAAGGACACTGCTTGAAGCGTTTCACTCCCTGCATGAACTGGCGCTAAATGCTGAAGCATCATTTGATGGCGAAAATCCATTAGAGAATAATATAGAAGTAAATCTTGATCCTCTTCCATATCATGAATTTCTTCTTCCACAAGACGCTTCATGTCGTTTGCCTGTTCGACGTCAAATTTGCAAATATGCGTGTACCATTGATTGATCTTTACACCTACTTCGGAAGATGGTATTTTGTGTGCCATCCACTTCAGCCCCATTCTATCATATCAAACTGATAACTATTATTTTACATAATTTATGTTTTTAAGGCAAATTGTAAGTTATTACAAATTTTATGTTCAAATCGCATTTTTCTATCTTTTTTACCAAGTTCAAATTGTGTACTTTAACCCATCAAAACCTTTTTTTACGAAGACGGATCGAACTCTCTTAGTACTTTTTTTAAAGCACTGATATAACGTCTGAATGCTTTTTTCTTTCCATTTCTCGTATCAAAATTGTCAAAAAAGGACTCTCTCTGTGCCGTACTAATTTCTAGCTGAACACTTTCACCACTCGCATTTTGATTATTAATATTTTTAGGATCAGTTCCAGAAAGCCGCTCGCCTTCTTGTACCATTTCTGCAGAAAACCCTCGATCTTTTAGTTCTCGCACAACCGCTCTTTGCATTTTTTCATTTGTCCCGCCAACTAACGTGTGCCTTTTATGACTTTTATAGCCATGGATGGAAATCGAGAAAGGATACGTTTTAATCATTTGAACCAAAATGGGTTCATCAAATTTTGTACTCGTGATATGCAAGTCGCGATTATTGTCTTGCTTCGTCCCTTCAAACAAATACGTAGAGTATCTTTCTTGAAACGCTTCTACAATTTCACTAGTTCCTGGTTCAATTTCACCTCCGTGAGGCGAAAATACGAGTAAATCACTCCCACCTTTTTCGTGAAATTCTATTTCATAGCCATCTTTTTCATGTCGCAAGAGCTGTTTAAAGCTTTCATATTGATCACCTTTTTTTCGTTCTTTTTGATATTTTTCTACCTCTTCATGATGTTGCTTTTGCCCCTTTTTTTCTTGAGCAGAATGGCTGCATTTCACCATTAAAAGTGCGCATAGGATGAGAAAGATGAATCCACATATTAGTAGCCTTTTCATTTCACCGCTCCTTTTCATTCTCATAGGTGTCGTCTTATCGCATTATTTTACTATCAATGGCTTAGAAAATTCAAAGGTTGTCCGGCTCAATTGAATGAATCAGGAGAACTTACCTGTTTTTTAAAGTCTTCTAGGTATTTTAGAGGTCTTTACATTTTTTGTTGTGCACCTAAAAACTAAATCGTATGACCTTATTTCAATTTTAGTGAAAATCACCCACAAAAATGGAAAAATTACTCTTATTCAAAATAAAAAAAGCCGTAAACAAAAGGAGTGTCCCTTCTGTTTACAGCCAGTTTCTGTATATCATTATTACATTCTTAATTCATTTTCTAAAGCTGTTAGCACTTCATCCTGCGACAGTCCTTGTGCAAGTGAAATTTCACTCACTAACATGCCTCTTGCATCTTCAAGCATTTTCTTTTCACTTGAATTTAATGCTTTCTTCTGATTTCGTCTCATTAGATCTTTGACAACGTCTGCACCATCTTCGATCGCACCTGTTTTTAGCTTCTTCAGATTTTCATCATATCGTTGCTTCCAAGTAAGCGTGTCGTCGTTTGTTTCTTCTGCAAAATTGTTCATCACAACTTTCAGCGTTGCTTGATCTGCTACCGGACGTATACCTAGTTGAGTGATTCTGCCTTTTGGGATCATCATCTGCATATTCGGCATTTGAATCAGAAAATATTCCTGCGTCTTACCTAAAATCTCTTTTTCTTCCATTCCTTCAATCACACCGGCTCCATGCATAGGATAAACAATTTTATCACCTATTTGAAACAAATCCGCCACCTCCGAAAGTATTCACAATACCATTATAACACATTTCATCAGAGGATAAAAATTTATATTTTATCATGTTATTTTAGCACTAGTCAATTCTTTTTATTTGAGTTTTTTCAGAAAAAGCCTTTTTTTACAAAAGAAGTGCGAGTATCCAGTCCTCCACACTCTTTCTTACATATACTAGCATTGAGTCACATTTAGGAGGGATGACAATGTGCAAATGCAAGTGCAAACATTCCCACTCAAACTGCCATAAAAAGCATGACCATCATCACCATGAGGATCCATGTAAAGAAAAAAAGTTTTATCATAAAAAAGATGATTGGTTTGAGAGTGATTTTTGGGATACTTCCCGAAGCTACGATCCCTATTATTGTCCTAAAAGTGTCTGCAGCAGATGTAAAAAGCGTCGTAGAAGAAGACATAGCTTTTCATATTAAGGCTTGACGCTTTACCTGCTTTTCGTTTTCCCGGCTGAATAGCCGGTTTTTTTCTTTCATATGGATAGGCTCATGATACGAATCATACTCATAGGATATGGCAACCTGACATAAAGGATGAGATATCAAATGAACAATATGAATAGCCAAATGAATCATTATCACCAAGAAAATCCCTATCACACGTTTGAAAATGTGTATACAGCCAATCATGAGCATGTGGTCGCGCCAAACATGCATGATCATATGAATATGCCAAACCATTACCATAGTGGCAAAAAAGATGTGTATCATGCGCACCACCCGCATCATCATTCAGCCTATTCAACGTTTCCAAATCAACATGATTTCTTTCCACAGTATGTTCCAATGAAGGATCACCATCATCATGACCACTATGGTGGATACGGGATGATGCCATACCATTCGTACGGCTATCAAGATATGCATATGATGATGCAGCCAAATCAGCAAATGGCTGGCCATTTTCACGGAATGAATCAACCAAATGCGCTTTTCCCCCGCTATTACTAAAGAATGACAAAATAAGGGTATAATATACCATTTAATACCATGTAGGAATATGGTAACATCATAGGTAAATAATGGATGTAATCATCTATTATTTACCTATAATCAACAAGGGGGAAAAAGAAATGAAAAAAACATGGACGATTCTTATGATGGGGATGCTCACATTGGTCATGGCGCTGTCAGTACCACTTGCTGCATCTGCTGAAGGAGCCGAAAGCAAAGCATCAACCAATGTAAAGCCAGCTGCTCTTTACGCTAAAATTACAGGAGCTAGTAAGCAGGAATGGTCTTATTCTGACATTGAGCTGACGTACAGCCCAAATTCAGTTCTAAGTCTTGGTGCAGTTGAGTTCACACTGCCAAAGGGTTTCCAAGCAACAACAAAAGACATCTTGAACGGTAAAGCATTAAAAGACAGCTACATTTTGAACAACGGACAAACCGTTCGTATTCCGCTTAGATTGGATTTACTTGGAATTTCCCAATATACATTAAAGCTTTCTCATAAAGTACTTCCTGCTGCAGGTACATATACGTTCCGCGCAGAAAATCGAGCAATCAGCATTGGTTCCAAATTTTATGCAGAAGATACGATTGATATTAATACACGACCAGTTGTGGTCACACCGCCAGATCCTTGCGGATGCTAAATAAAAAAGCGCTCTAATAAGAGCGCTTTTTTTATATCACATCACCCGTTTAAACATTTTCTCCATTTCATAGGTCGAGTGATGAATGATGATTGGCCGGCCGTGCGGACAGGTGAATGGGTCCTTCGTTTGCCGGAGTTCATCTAACAAGGCTTTGATTTCATCATGACGCAAATGACGATTTGCTTTGATTGAGCCTTTACAGCTCATCATAATGGCCGCTTCTTCTCTTAGTTTCTTGATATCAACACGCTTTTCATCCAGCACTTGCTCTATAATCTCTTCGATCAGTTCAGCCTCTTCACCTTTCGGAAACCACTGGGGATGCGAACGAACGATGTAGCTTCCAGATCCGAAAGGCTCTAAGAAGACACCCACTTTCGCTAAAATATCCATATGCTCTTCAATAATCAGTATATCGTTTTTCGAGTAGTGAAATGTTAATGGGACAAGCATTTCTTGCACTTCCTGTTCAATCTCTCCTACCTTCTCACGATAATACTCATACTTGATTCGCTCTTGAGCCGCATGCTGATCTATGATATAAAGCCCTTGTTCATTTTGAGCCAAAATATATGTGCCATGCATTTGCCCAATTGGATACATCACAGGAACACGTTCGTTTTCTGGAATCGTTTCTGTAACATCTTCTTTTAGTACTGTCTCTTCATATTCAAGTGAAGCTGCGGATTCCTCTAAATGAACATTCTCAGCTGGAGCTTCTTCATAAAATGTGGGGGATGATGCTCCCTGCTTCTCCTGCTCAGGCATCTCGTCTGATGCGGCTTGGCTTGTCTCGTATACAAACGATTCGAGCGGCTCCGGCTGATAGGATCGCGGTGATTCCGTCCGGATTGGGGTTCCTTGTTTCGCATCAAAGGTTAAGGATTGCTGCTCATTTTTCACTGATGGCATTGGTGCTTTTTTTGGCACTGAAGCGCTTGGAATGAGCTGCTGCTTTTGAAATACTTCCTTAATTCCTTGTTTAATCAGCTCATGAAGTTCCTGCTCTTTACTTAGTCTCACTTCAAGCTTCGAGGGATGAACGTTCACATCAACTAAAATTGGATCCATCTTCATCTCAATAAATGTAATCGGATGGCGGCCAATCGGAAGCAGTGTGTGATATCCTTCATGGATCGCTTTCACAAGAGGAAAATGCTTGACATATCTCCCGTTTACAACAGAAGACATATAATTCCGTGATGCTCTTGTCACTTCTGGTAAGGAAATATAGCCTTTCACTTCAAAATCAAGCGATTGGACGTGAAGCAGCAGCATTTTTTTCGCCACAGCTGTCCCGTAAATGGCCGCAAGCACATGACGGACATCTCCGTTTCCATTCGTCTGAAGCAGGACTTTCCCTTGATGACGCAAGCGGATCGATACTTCTGGATGAGCTAGCGCAATTCGGTTCACAACATCTGATATATTCCCAAGCTCCGTATGAACGGTTTTCATATATTTTAGGCGGGCTGGCGTATTGTAGAATAAGTTGGTGACCACAATTTCCGTACCGCGGCGGCCAGAGGTTTTTTTCTCTGATATGATCTTCCCGCCTTGCAGAGCTAGATGTGTCCCAGCTCCTTCACCAGTACTTGTCTTCATTTCTAAATGAGAAACAGATGCGATACTTGGCAGCGCCTCACCTCTGAATCCGAGGGTTCTTACACGGAACAGATCATTTTCATCTTTGATTTTACTCGTTGCATGACGCTGGAAGGCGAGCTTACAATCTTCAGCATCGATTCCAACACCATTGTCAATGATTCTAATAGAAGAAAGACCTGCTTCTTCTACATCGATTTCAATGACTGTACTTTTTGCATCGATCGCATTTTCTACAAGCTCCTTTACGACAGAAGCCGGGCGCTCAACCACTTCACCTGCAGCAATTTTATTGGATAGGTCATCGGATAACTGAATAATCTTTGCCATTTTTGCTCACCTCACCTTACATTATAATTTCTTTTGCAATTCATATAGCTTTGTCATGGCTTCAAGCGGCGTCATATCCATCAGGTTGTATGACTTTAATTCGTCGATGACCGCTTGATCTTTCTGTTTCAAAGCAGCTTTCGTTTGCGGTTTTTCATCTACTTCAAAGAAGGAAAGCTGCTGTTTTTCCTCAGCCTTTTTTGCTTTTGGTGCTGCAGATACATGCGGGGTCACGTCATGTGAACCGCTCTCAAGCTCCGTTAAGATGGTCTGAGCTCTATTAATGATCGCATCAGGTAATTCAGCCAGCTGCGCTACATGGATACCATAGCTTTTATCAGCTGCACCTTCTTTGATTTGATGTAAGAAAACGACCGTTCCCTCATGCTCTTCAGCTCGCACATGAACATTTTTCAGCTCGCTTAATTGCGATTCAAGAACCGTGAGCTCATGGTAATGTGTAGAGAATAGCGTTTTCGCCCCAATATGATCATGAACAAATTCAATGATCGCCTGCGCAAGCGCCATTCCATCATAAGTGCTTGTCCCGCGGCCAATTTCATCAAATAAAATCAAGCTGTTTTTCGTTGCGTGCACCATCGCATTTTTCGCTTCAAGCATCTCTACCATAAAAGTACTTTGACCAGAAATCAAATCATCTGCCGCACCAATGCGTGTAAAGATTTGATCAAAGATCGGAAGAGTCGCTTTTGATGCAGGCACGAAGCAGCCGATCTGCGCAAGAATCGAGGTGAGTGCCATTTGTCTCATATACGTACTTTTCCCTGACATATTCGGTCCAGTGATGAGTAAGGTTTGTCTACCTTTTCCCATCTGGCAGTCATTCGGCACATATTCTTGGTGATCCAGCACTTTTTCAACGACAGGGTGGCGCCCATCTGTGACATCTACTTCATCCTTTGAGAATTCCGGACGGATATAACGGCGTTTTTCACTGACAGTCGCAAAACATTGAAGCGCATCCAGCTCACTCATTTGTTTTGCAAGCAGCTGTAATCTAGGAATATAGGCTTTCACTTGCTCTCTGAGAGCTGTAAAGAGCTCATATTCCAATTCGTTAATATTTGATTCTGCTTCAAGAATCAGTGCTTCTTTTTCTTTTAATTCAGGTGTGATATACCGCTCTGCATTGGCAAGCGTTTGTTTTCTTTCATAACGGCCTTCCTCCAGCAGATGTGTATTCGCGCGTGTCACTTCGATATAATAACCAAACACTTTATTAAACCCGACTTTTAAGGAGCGAATGCCGGTATATTCTCTTTCTTGCTGTTCAAGCCGTGCAATCCAGTCCTTTCCGTTTCTGCTAGCATCACGATACTCATCCAATTTTGCATTGTAGCCGTCTTTAATCAAATTGCCTTCTTTTATCGTCATCGGCGGATTTTCATAAAGGGCTCCTTCTAATAATTCAAGCAAGTCACCACAAGGGTCAATCTCATTCGCTCTTGATTTTGCCATTTCCTCTGGCAGTGAATGAACGAGGTGTTTAATATCTGGTACTTGTTTTAAGGATTCCTTGAGCTGAATGAGGTCACGGGCATTCACGTTTCCAAATGCCACGCGGCCCGCTAGTCGCTCAAGATCATATACTTGCTTTAACCGCTCGCGCAGATCCTCTCGCTCGAAGAAATGATCCATCAGAATTTGCACCATTTCCTGGCGCTCCTTGATTTGCGAAAGGCGAATTAACGGCCGGTCGATCCATTGCTTGAGCAGTCTGCCGCCCATCGCTGTTTTTGTTTCATCTAACAGCCATAATAAAGAGCCTTTTTTGCTTTTTGAACGAATGGTTTCTGTTAATTCAAGGTTTCGTTTTGAGTAAAGATCGATTTTCATCGTTTGTTCAAGCTCAAACACTTCAACTTGCTGAAGGTGATCTAAACTTCTCTTTTGCGTTCTTCTTAAATAGGCATATAGTGTTAAAAATGCTGATTTCAGATGATGATCAAGGTGGGAAACGAGTCGCTCAGCTTCCTCTATTAATTCATCACTATCTTCGTATGAAATGGTCGCCTGGCAGCGTTCTTTCAGGGTTTTTACTGTTTCCTCATCCAGCTGCTTTGACACTACAATTTCTTTTGCACCGACAGAATAAATTTCTGATACAACTTCATCTAATCGATGAATGAAACCAGCCATGTTTTCCCCTGTTGATAAATCAGAAAGCGCAAGACCATATCCATTTTGAAAGCTGGTAACAGACGCAATGAAGTTGTTCTCGTTTTCACTTAAGCCTTTACCATCCATGACGGTACCAGGTGTAATCAGTTGAACGACTTCTCTTTTGACCACACCTTTTGCCGTTTTAGGGTCTTCCACCTGCTCGCAAATGGCGACTTTGTAGCCCTTTGAAATCAATTGTTCTATGTATCCAGAAGCAGAATGATAAGGAACGCCGCACATTGGAATTGTACCGCCGTCTCTGCTTGTTAATGTAATTTCTAGTTCTTGTGCCGCTTCTTTTGCATCATCAAAAAACATCTCATAAAAATCGCCTAAACGAAAAAATAAAAAGGCATCTTGATAATCTGCCTTGATCTTTAAATATTGCTGTATCATGGGCGTATAACTTGCCATATTTCTAATCCCTCACTATATTACTTTCGAATTCATACCATCTTACATTATAGCATAAAAATTCCCCTTTTTTCTCCTAGATCAGACACAAAAAAACTAGGGGGATATGCGCCCTAGTCATTTATTACTCTTCTGGATCACCTGCTAGGAATTCTGGATGTATATCCTCTAACTCCTCATCCACCTCTTCTTCCCACTCATGATCATCTTTTTCTTTCCAGCTTGAATCGACCTCTACGACAATTTTTGTTTCTCCCACTACTTCAGCAATGAATTCACGCTCTGCCTGAACGATAATTTTATTGCCATTAGGAGAAATAGTCACTTCTAAGCAATTCGGCTGCTGCAGCACTTTTGCAATCACTTCATGCTCATCATCAAGGAAATTTTTATCTTTATATCTCAGTTTGATGATGTCAACATATTTCACACGCTCTGTGACGACTTCTGTTTTTGTGTTGTCTGCGTATGAGTACCATACGTTAATATCAAATGTTCCTTCGATCTCAACAGTTTTACCGACCTTTTCAGCATCATACTTATGATTAATGATCCAACCACCTAGGATACTGGTTGGTTTTTGCGATGGAGAAATGGTGTGTGTGCTTTGGGTGAATTTCCTCCCTTTTGCAACCACCGCTTTTGTAATAATTTCTCTGTATTCAGACATTCCGGCATGCCTCCTTGTTCTTGATCGTTTTATCTTATGCTGGGCATTCGTCTAGTGTGTCACGATTTTGAACTTCATGTTCAATTAATTTCATTTCTGTTTCAGTGTATGCATGGTCGCCCATAAACTTGCCTTGAAAATTGGAAAAGTTGGAGAGTGTGAGATTGGGGTTGACTGGAATGGTGTCATTTGATGTAATGAAGATAGTAGCCCTTCTTTATATAGGGAGGGGATTTTATGAGAGAGTTTCATATTGTAATAAATATTTTTGGAGTAAGCATTGAGTTTCAATTCAAATCTTTTAATCTGTAAAATCAATTCATTCTTAGTTGATAACACATCAATAGTAGCAAAATACAAATAACATATATTCTATATAATAAAAAACCCCGCATCTGCGGGGTTTTCTCATTTAATGGAGCAACTTGGTGATGAGTTTTTCACTTTTGAACCGGTTTCTCCTAATAAAAGGTCGCCGCCGGTTGAAAGAATAATTTCATCCGTTACTTGATTAGAAATCGTATGTGCGACAAGCTGAAGAAGGGAGTTGACTTCCATTTGTGATTCTTTAAATTCTTGAATCACTGGGATTTCGTCCAGTTCCTCCTGCAGGGCGTCGATTTTTTCTTCGACTTGCTTTAAGGCTTCCTGTTTGCCGTAATGCTTTAAATTCACGGCTTGTTTTTGAAGTGCCTTAATTTGATTAATGATCGTCGCAATTTTTGTATTTTCATTGATTTGCGCTTCTGCTTTTTTGAAGAAATCCACTTCTTCTGTTTCAGAAATCATTTTAGCGAGCTCTCTTGCACGCTCGACAATGTCTTTCTTTGAATAAAGCGTCATTTTAATTCACCTCGATAGCTTCTCCAACCATTTCTCCGTCAAGAGACCAAGTTTTCGCTTGTGTGATTTTCACTTTGACGATGTTGCCAATCGCTTCTTTTGGTGCTTTAAAATTCACAAGCTTGCTTTTACTTGTATATCCGGCTAGGATCTCAGGGTTGTTTTTACTCTCACCCTCTACTAATACTTCGACAGTCTGCCCTTCATATTCCTTCATTTTTTTCGCAGAAATTTCATTGACGAGTGCATTCAGGCGCTGCAGACGTTCCTTTTTCACACGCATTGGCACGTTGTCTTTCATTTTCGCTGCCGGTGTTCCTTCTCTTGGAGAATAAATGAATGTATAAGCGGCATCAAACTCAACCTCGCGATAGAGGGAAAGTGTTTCTTCAAACTGCTCATCTGTTTCATTTGGGAAACCAACAATAATGTCCGTAGTTAATGAAGCATTCGGCATGGCTTCTTTGATTTTACGTACAAGATCAAGGTAGCGCTCGCGGTCATATTTTCTCGCCATGAGTTTCAGCACAGAAGAACTTCCGGATTGAACTGGCAAATGAATATGATCAAGTAGGTTTCCGCCCTTAGCAAGCACTTCAATTAAGTAATCATCAAAGTCACGCGGGTGACTGGTTGTAAAACGGATTCGCGGAATATCAATTTTTCGCAGCTCATCCATCAGGTGGCCAAGACCATATTCCATATCCTCAAAATCTTTTCCATATGCATTCACGTTTTGACCAAGAAGGGTAATTTCCTTATATCCTTCAGCAGCTAAACGTCTAACTTCTTGAATAATTTCATCTGGGCGGCGGCTTCTTTCCTTGCCGCGCGTGTAAGGCACGATACAGTATGTACAGAATTTATCACAGCCGTACATAATATTTACCCAGCCCTTGATTTTCCCTTGACGAGCTCTCGGAAGGTTCTCAATCACATCGCCTTCCTTCGACCAAACCTCAATCACCATTTCTTTTGAAAGATAGCATTCAGATAACAGCTCTGGCAGGCGGTGAATGTTGTGCGTGCCGAAAATCAAGTCAACAAATGGATGCTTCTTCAAAATACGGTTAACGACAGATTCCTCTTGTGACATACATCCGCAGACACCTAAGATTAAATCTGGTTTTTCACGTTTTAATGCTTTTAAATGACCAAGCTCTCCGAACACTTTGTTTTCTGCATTCTCACGAATAGCACAAGTGTTTAATAAGATGACATTCGCATCTTCCGTTGAGTTCGTTGGTTCATAGCCAAGCGCCATAAAAATACCAGCCATCACTTCTGTGTCATGCTCATTCATTTGACAGCCATATGTGCGAATATAAAACTTGCGGCCGTTCCCTAACCCTTGAAACTGTTCGTCAATTTGAAATTGATTGTATTCGACTTCTTCTTTACCCCGTTTTTTTGCATCTTTTAAGGAAGGCGGAATGTACACAGCTTCAAAATATTTGCTGTAGTCCTTCTCGGATTTTTTGTCCGATGAACTCACTTGTCCGCTCGCTTTTCTCTGCTCTTCATTCATGAATTTGTACTCCTTTCAAACCAAGTTCCACCCTACAGTATAGACTATTTTGTAATGAATTGAAAATAAATTCATCTGCGGTTTTTCTATGAAAATTGCCTATTCAGCCGGACCGTCACGATCATTTTTCACAAAAAGAAAAAGAGAGTCTCTGCTCTCTCAATCAAGTATGTTCAATTTTTTTGCTTCTTCTTCGATTATCGTCAGTGCTCGGTCTAGTTCTTCTTTTGTATGCTCGGCTGTGATGATGGCTCTAATTCTTGCTTTTCCTTTTGCCACAGTCGGGAAGGCGATGCCTTGAGCAAATACGCCTCGTTCTATTAAAGCCTTTGAAAAACGGAAAGTCAGTGCTTCGTCTCCAATCATGATTGGGATAATCGGTGTCTCTGTTGGGGCGACCTGGAATCCAAGGCGGATGACCTTTTCTTTAAAATAAGCAGCGTTCTCCCAAAGTGTATCGATTCGCTCCGGTTCATCTAACAGCACTTCAATCGCCTCTTCACACGCTCTAGTCACAGCTGGCGGATGTGAGGTGCTGAATAAAAACGGTCTTGCTTTATGTTTTAAATAATCAATTAAAACCGCTGAACCAGCCACATAGCCTCCAAGCACGCCAACAGCCTTACTAAGTGTCCCAACCTGAATGTGCACTCTGCCGTCGAGTTTAAAATGGTTGACTGTCCCGCGGCCATTCTCACCAAGCACGCCCGAGGCATGCGCATCGTCTACCATCACAAATGCATCATATGTTTCTGCAAGCCTGACAATCTCAGGAAGTGGAGCGATATCACCATCCATCGAGAACACACCGTCTGTTACGATGAGACGGACGCGGTAATTCATAGATTTTTTTAAAATCTTCTCAAGCTCTTCCATATTGGAATGACCGTACACCTTTTTATCTGCTTTTGTTAATCGGATCCCATCGATAATTGAGGCATGATTCAGTTCATCCGAAATGACAATATCATCTTTTGTCAGGATACTTGATAGCACCCCCTGGTTCGTCGTAAAGCCTGATTGGAACACAAGGGCTGCCTCTGTCTTTTTAAATGCAGCGAGCTTTTTTTCAAGACGTTCATGCATTGTCATTGTGCCGGCGATGGTTCGTACGGATCCTGTCCCTGCACCGAATTCATCAATTGCCTCTTTTGCCGCTTTCATCAGCCTTGGATGTGAGCTGAGTCCTAGGTAGTTATTTGAGGAGAGTTGTATGACAGATTGTTCATTTAAAGTAACAGTGGATGATTGTTTTGAGTCGATCTCTTTCAATGTTTGGTGGGTGCCTTGCTCCTTCATTATTTCCAATTCATCTTGTAAATACGTGAATTCCTTCATCATTTCTTCCCCCTTTGATATGATGGCATCATCAATACGACTTTGCCGCATGTACCGTTCCGCATGAGTTCAAATCCCTTTTCGAACTCTTCAAAAGGCAGCGTATGGGTGACAACTGGTTTTACATCAATGGTATTCGTTCTTAATAGCTCAGATACTTGACGCCACGTCTCAAACATTTTTCTCCCCGTGATCCCTTGCACGGTTAATCCCCTAAACACAATTTGATTCGTAATGTCAATTGTCACTGGTCGTTCTGGCAAGCTTAGTATATTGACTTTCCCTCCATTTGCACAAGCTTCAAGTGCTTGATTAATGGCTGCTGGATGACCTGACATCTCACACATCACGTCTGCCCCTTCCATGCGCGTGAGCTGCTTAATGATCGCCACTGGATTATCTTTTCCGATATCCACGATATGGTCTGCACCCATTTTCCGGGCAAGATCCAGCCTGTATTCATTTTTATCAACAGCGAACACTTGGACAGCCCCAGAGGCTTTTGCAACAGCGATGGCCATTAAACCGATGGGTCCACAGCCAAAAATCGCCACTGATTTACCTGAAATAGGTGTGTGCAAAACTGTATGGACTGCATTGCCAAGCGGCTCTTGTATAGACGCAAGCTCTACTGGCATTTGAGCTGAATTGTGCCACACATTTTGTTCAGGTACTTTGACATATTCAGCAAAACAGCCATCAATGTCTACCCCTAAAATTTTCGTTTCACTGCACAGATGCTGCTGCCCAGTTAAACACATAGAGCACTGATTACATACAACATGCGTCTCAGCCGATACAAAATCCCCTATTTTTGCTCGTGAGACTTGCTTCCCCGTCTTGACAACTTCACCTGTAAATTCATGTCCGAAAATATAGGGCGCTTTGACTCTGCCCTTTGCCCATTCATCCCAATTATAAATATGCACGTCTGTTCCGCATATCGAAGTGGCTTTCACTTTTATCAATACTTCATCATCTTTGATTTCTGGAATCGGCATCTCCATCAGTACCGCTCCGTAAGCGCTTTCTTTTTTAACAATCGCTTTCATCGTTCCACACATGACGTACAACCCCTTTGTTAAAAAACTTCTCCCAATCAGATTTTAACACGTCTTATTTTAAGCGTAAACACCACTGTCCACTCTAAAAAAACAAATGAACACCCCACATATTTTTTTGAATCTTTTTCTAAAAAAAAGCAAATCTCCGGTTGAAAGGAGATTCGCTTTCATTGTCATCGTTTCTTTGAAACGGCAACATATAACGCTGGCACAATGAGTAAAGTGAGAATCGTTGAGAAAAAGACACCTGATACTATGCAAATTGCCAGCGGTTTAAAAAGTGGATCTTGACTTAATGCAACAGGCATTAAGGCAACCAGAGCTGTAAATGCCGTGAGCAAAATCGGTCTAATTCTTGCTCTTCCCGCTTCAATCACAGCTGTCTGTTGATCAAACCCTTGCTTGCGCCGCTGTTCAATAAATTCGAATAGGACGACCGCATTTCGGACGACGATGCCTGCCAATGAGACGATTCCCATTGTTGCCATAAAACTGAATGGTGTTTGAGTGACAAACAGTCCGATAATGGCGCCTGATACAGCTAAGTATACTGTTCCTAGAACTAACAGCGGAAGCATCAATGAATTGAACTGGAAAGCGATCGTCACATAAATGAGCAGCAAGACAACCGCAAATAAGAGACTAATTTCAATAAAGAACTGGGTCTGATTTTCATTTTCTCCACCTTGTGAAATGGTCAGATCCTTCGCTGCCGCGCTTTTCCCCACTTGATGAACGACTTCTTTCATATCGTCTTTAAACGAATCTGACACGCCCGGGTACGCCTTCAGCGTAATGGTCGGAACTCCATTTTCATGCGGAATACTCTCGTACTGCTCTGTCTCTTTTTCTTTCACGTACCGGCTAAGCGGTACTAGTGAAGGCATACCACCCTCAGTATTCACAGGTACCTTGATTTCTTTTGGCTTCAATCCATTTTGATGTGTGCCCATATCTTGTTTCACTACTAAATCGATATCATTTGTGCCTTGTTTAAAGGTTCCTAATGGCATTCCTTCTGTTACAAGACCAAGCTGTCTACTGACAAACTGAGCACTGAGCCCATCCTCCGCCATTCGATCACGGTTTAATTCAAAGGAGATCGTTTTTACCGGCTCATTGACATCATCTGTGATCAAGCTCGCCCCTTTGTCTTTCATTTCATTTGTCAGCGTTTTTTTGACATCAATGAGTTTTGAAAAAGAGTCACCCGCAACCTTTACTGTCACTGGCGCTCCAGTTGGCGGACCTTGAACAATGGTTTTCATAAAGATATCAGCCTCTTTGTATTCCTCACGTAAAGGCTCGGTCATACGATCTATCAACGCCTTACTTGTCATCTGATCATTGTCTACTCTCACGACAATTTGACCCGTATGGTCACTTGCATTTGAAATACTTTCATTAAACAGGTTCGGGACACCGCCGCCTGCAAAAATCGCTGTTTCTTCAATTCCTTTTTGCTGTTTTATCTCTTGCTCTATTTTCTCTAGTGTTTCATTTGTTTTGTCTAATGTTGTTTCACTAGGAAGTGTGACAGTGACAACCACTTCTTTCTTATTCGCCGCAGGGAAAAATTCAAATGGTGTGACAAAAATAAGTAAAAAGGCAAGTGTTGCAATGAGTAAACCACTGAGTCCAATCAGAAGCGGCCGCTTTACAATGTTTGTCAGCACACGGTCTGCATAGACATCAGCCAGTTTTTTTAATGGTTTGCCTAGGAATCCCGGCTCTTTTTGAATCTGCCTGTTCTTTCTTTTTCTGTTCACAGTGTATTGATAAACTGGCACAAGTGTCAGTGAAATCACCATAGACGCCAGCACAGTCGTGACTAGAACAGACGGTAACGCCCGAATAAATGAACCGTTTGCACCTGATAGAAAAACAAGTGGCAAGAAGGCAAACACAACGGCAAGTGTTGATGTCAAAATGGACCCTGCGACCTCTTTCACCCCTGCAATCGTTCCTTTAAGCGGATTTTCGTATTTTTTCATCTGTCTTAGAATGTTATCGTTCACGACAATGGCATCATCCACAAGTATCCCTAAAGCAATGATAAAGCCGATGATTGAAATTTGATTGAGGTCCACTTGTAAAAATGGCAGCGGAATGGTTCCAATTGTGATTGATAATGGAATGGCGAGTGAAACGATAAACGCCCCGCCAATGGTGAGACCAAGTGTGGTGACGATAATGACAGCGATGACCGCAACTATGGCTTCTTTTAATAAATCATTAAAAATGGCATCCACTTCACTTTTTTGTGAATAGTAGTCTATCCACTCCACCCCTTTTGGCAGCTGCTTTTCTTTCTCAATGACATCACTGACTTTGTCATACATTTTAGGAATATCAAGCCCTGGTTTTATATTCACAGTAAATGAATAGGCAGGCTTTCCGTTATACGACACAATATCACTTTTCTCTTTTTCTACTTCTTTTAAGCTGCCAAGCTGACTAATTGTGACTGGCTCTCGGTTCGTTTTTGAGAAAATCTCAATCTTTTTGATTTGATCTAAGCGATCATATGTATCGATGGACAGCTTGACCTTCTCTTTGCCTGTCCGAATATCACCTAGTGGAGCAGTATCAAATTCCTCTTTGATGGCATTTGTGACATCCGTCACGCTTAACCCTTCATCTTCCAGCTTACTTGAATCTAAGTTTAATACCGCTTGTTTGTCATTGAATCCTTTAATAACGACACTGTCTACCCCTTTGATGTCTTCTACTTTTTCCTTCAACGCACGCAGCGATTCCTGACTTTTTGCTAAATCAGATGATTGACTCGACACAATCATGTAAGAACCAACCGGCATGTTGCCGAACTCATCTTTTACATCCGGCTCCATCACTCCGTCGGGAAATGAAGATGCAGCACTTGTGGTTTCATTCTTAATTTGACTTGCCACCTTTTGAAAATCAGCTTGATCATCAATTTCAAGTACAATACTTGAAAATCCGATGGCAGAAACAGAGCTCGTTTTCTCTACACCATTGATATCAGATAAGGCCGATTCTAACTTATTGGTGACATCTCTTTCCACCTGTGCTGCATCCGCACCAGGAAAAATGGTAGAAATCGTGACGATATTCGCCTGGAATTCTGGCAGTTCCCTTTTTGGAAGCTGTGTAAATAAATAGCCTCCAGCAATGAGAACGATAAAAAATAAAATAAAAACAAGCTTTCCTCTTTTCAAAAAAGCTTCAATCATTATTTCACCTACTTAAATATTTATTTTTGATGAAGTAATTTTAACTTAACCTTAATTTATCATCACGGTGAAAAAATGCAAGCTTTATTATGTAATTTTTATCTATTTCAGGAACTGAATAAGTTATACAAGAAATGTATAGCGGTAAACAAAAACAACCCGCTTACATGATGTAAGCAGGTTGAAAATAATAAAATTAGAATTATCGTGGCTCAACAATTAATTTGATGGCTGTTCTTTCTTCTCCATCGATAAGAATGTCAGTAAAGGCTGGAATGCATATCAAATCCACTCCGCTTGGTGCAACAAATCCCCTTGCAATGGCAACCGCCTTGACCGCCTGATTCAGAGCCCCAGCGCCAATTGCTTGTATTTCTGCTGCACCGCGTTCACGTAAAACGCCGGCTAATGCTCCTGCTACTGAATTCGGATTTGACTTTGCTGAAACTTTTAAAATTTCCATTTCTGCTCCCCCTTAAATTTACAATGGATAAGTGAGTGTTCATTAGAACAATCTTTGTTAGATGATGCTATTTTTTTGAAATCCCATCCCCAAAATGTTTTTCAAAAATAGCAGGCTACCTACCATTTTTACTATATTCACGATAGAGGGCGCATATTCCTTCTTTCTGATTAATATTTTTCTGAAATAAATATGTGAACATTTATTCAAAGAAAATATGGTCATCATTTATCAAAATTCGATCAATTTTGACAGCTTTTTTCGACTGTTCGTCAATTTCTACTATGACTGCACTTAAAGTCGTGCGGCCTTCTGCAATTTCAAAACGAACTGGAAGACTTGTTTTGAATCGTTTAATGATTGTTTCTCGGTCAACCCCTAAAATGCCATCATAAGGACCTGTCATTCCAACATCTGAAATATACGCAGTTCCTTTTGGCAATACGCGGTTATCGGCTGTTTGAACATGTGTATGCGTTCCAACGACACATGATGCACGGCCGTCTGTATACCAGCCCATCGCTTGCTTTTCACTTGTGGCTTCACCATGAAAATCAATAAAAATAAACGGTGTACGTTTGGATGCTTCCGCAATTAATTCATCTACTTTTTGAAATGGGCAGTCAATTGGCGGTAAAAACGTACGTCCTTGCAGGTTGATGACAGCCAGCTCTTTTCCTTGTTTTTTAATAAACGTGAGACCTTTTCCTGGCGTACCTTCTGGGAAATTGGCAGGACGAACCATATTGGCCGCGTCATCGATGAAATCGAAAATGTCTCTTTTGTCCCATGTATGGTTGCCCATTGTGAGCACATCAGCTCCTGCTTGCAGTAGCTCATGATAGATTTTTTCAGTCAGACCTTTCCCGTGAGCAGCATTTTCGCCGTTGACAATGGTAAAGTGCGGCTGATATTTTTTCTTTAGCTTTGGCAAGTATTCTTTCAGTGTCTCTCTGCCAGGTGAACCGACGATATCTCCAACAAATAATATTTTCATGCGCTTTTGAACCCTTTCTCTTATAAATTGATCTTCTTATCAGTGTTGCACATTTACACAAAAAAATAAAGCGGCGCTAAGCGCACCGCTCTATTTTGCATACTCTACTGCGCGAGTTTCTCGAATGACCGTCACTTTAATGTGACCAGGGTAATCGAGCTCGTCCTCAATTCGCTTACGAATATCCCTTGCTAGACGGTGAGCTTCAAGATCATTAATTGAATCTGGCTTCACCATAATACGTACTTCACGTCCAGCCTGTATCGCAAACGATTTTTCAACACCTTCATAAGATTCAGAGATATCTTCTAATTTCTCAAGTCTCCGAATGTAATTTTCAAGCGTCTCACTTCTTGCACCAGGGCGTGCTGCAGATAATGCATCAGCTGCCGCAACAAGAACAGCGATAATAGATGTCGGTTCTTGGTCACCGTGGTGAGAGGCAATACTGTTGATGACAACAGGATGCTCTTTATATTTCGTCGCAAGCTCAACGCCAATTTCTACGTGGCTTCCTTCTACTTCATGATCAATGGCTTTTCCAATGTCATGCAGAAGACCTGCTCGTTTTGCAAGCTTTGCATCTTCTCCAAGCTCTGAAGCCATGAGACCTGCAAGATGTGCAACCTCAATTGAATGCTTCAGGACATTTTGTCCATAACTTGTACGGAATTTCAAGCGGCCGAGAATTTTGATAAGATCCGGATGCAGACCGTGAACTCCGACTTCAAATGTCGTTTGCTCACCCATCTCGCGGATATAATCATCGACTTCACGGCGTGATTTTTCCACCATTTCTTCAATTCGTGCAGGATGAATGCGGCCATCCTGGACTAGCTTGTCCAGAGCTATCCTCGCTGTTTCACGTCTAATCGGATCAAAGCCCGATAGTATGACAGCTTCAGGTGTATCATCTATGATCAAGTCAATACCTGTTAACGTTTCTAACGTACGGATATTTCGTCCTTCACGTCCGATAATACGACCTTTCATCTCATCATTTGGAAGATTGACTACAGATACCGTTGTTTCAGCCACATGATCAGCTGCGCAACGCTGTAACGCAAGTGAAAGAATGTTTTTCGCCTTTTTGTCGGCCTCTTCTTTCGCTCGGTTTTCAGATTCTTTCGTCATGACTGCAATGTCGTGGGAAAGCTCATTTTCAACTTGATCCAGAATGATTTGTTTCGCTTCATCTCGAGTTAAACTTGAAATGCGTTCTAACTCGGCTTTCTGCAAACGAATCATATCATCCACTTTGCTTTCCATCTCTTCAATATGTTGTTGTCGTTCATTCAGAGAATGATCTCTCTTCTCCAACAGGGACTCCCGTTTATCTAAAGATTCGTCTTTGCGATCAAGATTTTCCTCTTTTTGAAGTAAACGGTTTTCTTGTCTTTGAAGCTCATTACGTCTTTCACGAACTTCTTGCTCCGCCTCTACACGAAACGAATGAATTTCATCTTTCGCTTCCAAGAGCGCTTCTTTCTTCAATGCTTCCGCATCACGCTTTGCATCCTCAACAATTTGTTCGGCCATGTTTCTTGCGCCGGATATTTTTGCTTCTGCAATGGTTTTACGAACAAAGTAGCCAACAACTAAACAGATTAGGCTCAGCAAAATGGAGATGATCGTAAACATCGTAGGCGACATATTTTCACCTCCTCTTGCTATGAACTTGGTTTTACAAATAAAGTGTCGGCATGTACATTGTTTTGTGTCTCAACATACAGGGCCTTCACAGGGAATGAGATCCTCACTGCCCTTGTCAAGTTTAAATTAGTTATCAATCATGTTAAGAAAAACAAGTGATACATTCCCATTGTAATTGTGTCGGAAATACTTGTCAAGCTTGCTATCTTAGCGTTTGCAAAAGCAGATCAGAATTATTCTTGATTCAGCAGCCGATATACTTTATTGTTCACTTGGCCCAGTTTAGTGTTATTTTGTATATTTGAGAACAAAACAACAATGGTATGCCCAGATTTGCTAAAGCTGTTCAAAATGTTGAAGCCCGGCACGACACCATGGTTTGAATAGCTACCTGGATCAACATAAAATCCCATACCGTATGTGGAGCTGCTTCCTGGCGTAAACATCTTTTTATAGCTCTTCTGCGAATACAGCTTGCCGTCTATCAGGGCTTGGTCAAATTTGTACATATCTATAGCCCTCATATAAATATCTCCTGCACCATACAGCTGAGATAGATCGGGCATATACGGTGTAACCGTTCTGCTACCTTTCAGCTTATACCCGACAGCAGGATAAGGTTCTTTTTCATATGTTTTATAAAAGCCTGCATGCGTCATTCCTGCCGGTTTAAAAATATGATTCTTTATATATTGTTCATAGGAATCACCGCTTACTTCAGCAACAATATAAGCAAGAACAGAATAGTTGGAATCCTTGTAGCCCCATACGCCAGGCTGACGATTAATTCCCTGACGTTCTATATCTTTTATTAAATCGTCCGGAGTAATTGCGCCGTTTCCCTCAATATGTCCGTTTATTCCCGATGTATGTGTAAGCAGATTTTTCAAAGTAATCGTTCGCCCGTTAGGGAAATGAGGTAAATACGTGCTTACCGGATCACTTGTCCGGAGTTTCCCCTTTTCCTCAAGCTGTAAAATAGCGGTTGCAATCAGCGCTTTTTGTGACGAACCGACATAAAAAGATGTCAATGGATTATTTCGAATTTTTCGTTTACGGTCTGCATAACCAAAACCTTTATTTACTACGATTTCTCCATTTCTAACAATCATAGCTGTTCCGCTGAAACCGATCGCATTTAAATAACTGCTGATTTTGTGATTGCGGTCCACTGTTTTGATTTGTTCCTCTGCTTTTTTGGCGGTTTTCCTTTTGACTTCTTTTTTCTGGCTGTTTTCTAAAGCTATTGCAGTTTTTTGAAACGGGTTGTTCTCTTCACTATTTCGATGGAGTGCATTCCACATCGTAAAGCAAATCATCGCTGCTAAAAAAACAAGCACAAGTTTTCCCCTCTGACTCGGTTTTCTCCATCTGCGTTTTGTAGTTCCTCTGCGGGTCGGGCTTGTCATTATTTTTTCCTCCCGAAATAAATTCGATTTTGTACACTTTAGACGGATGAAGTACTGGAAAAGTTGTCGAAATTTTTTTGCAAAATAAAAAAGGCTGAGTTTTTTCACCCAGCCTTTTTTATCATTTCATACTGATTTTATTTTTATTCTAATTCTAATTGTTCTAGCGCCTCTTCAGATTCCTGCTGCGCTACTCCGTTATTATCCAAGCCGTAATGTTCGCGAATTTGCTCCTGGATCATCAGCATGATATCTTTATTTTCTTTTAGGAACTGTTTCGCATTTTCGCGGCCTTGTCCAAGACGTTCCTCTTGGTAAGAATACCAAGCACCGCTCTTTTGTACGATATCTAGCTCGCTTCCAAGGTCGATGATTTCTCCCTCTTTTGAGATCCCTTCACCGTACATAATGTCTACTTCCGCAATACGGAATGGCGGCGCTACTTTGTTTTTCACTACTTTAATTCTTGTTTTATTCCCCATAATGTCATTGCCCTGTTTCAGCTGTTCAGCACGGCGCACTTCTAAACGAACAGACGAATAGAACTTCAGCGCACGTCCACCAGGCGTTGTTTCAGGGTTACCGAACATGACCCCAACTTTTTCACGGATTTGGTTAATAAAGATGGCAATTGTTTTCGATTTGTTGATGGCACCTGATAGTTTACGAAGTGCTTGGGACATCAAACGTGCTTGAAGACCAACGTGTGAATCACCCATGTCTCCTTCAATCTCTGCTTTTGGTACAAGAGCAGCTACAGAGTCAATAACAACAATGTCAACTGCACCACTGCGGACAAGAGCTTCGGCAATTTCAAGAGCTTGTTCTCCTGTATCCGGTTGAGAAAGTAGCAGTTCATCAATGTTGACACCTAGTTTCTGAGCGTAAACTGGATCGAGGGCATGCTCTGCATCAATAAATGCAGCTTGTCCTCCCTGCTGCTGAACCTCAGCAATGGCATGAAGTGCTACTGTCGTTTTACCAGAACTCTCTGGACCATATACTTCGATAATACGGCCACGGGGATATCCGCCTATTCCGAGCGCAGTATCAAGTGCTAACGAACCACTCGGTACTGTTGAAATACGTGTATCTGTTTGCTCTCCTAGTTTCATAATAGAGCCTTTACCAAACTGTTTTTCTATTTGTTTAAGAGCCATATCTAAGGCTGCTTGACGATCACTCATTCTATTGTTTCCTCCTTTATCAATTCCACTATCTATACTATACCTTGTTTCAAGTCATTTGCCAAGAAAAAAACGAACACATATTCGATTTTTTTCTCGGCAAATTGTTTAAGAAAAGAGTGGTTTCTATTAGAAAAAAACGCTCTTTTATAAAGGAGTGAACCTAACAAAAAACAAAATTAACTCTCTTTTAATAAATTGAGTAAGTGATGCAGACCATATTTCACAGCACGCTTTCGAATGCCTGAGCGGCTGCCTGTAAACATCCATTCAAACACATCTGTCTGGTCTTTTGTAGATAGTCCGATAAACACTTTTCCGACCGGCTGTCCCTCTTGACTTGCAGGGCCTGCCACGCCGGTAAAACTAATACCAATATCACTTCCAGTCAGCTTTCTAACCCCTTCGGCAAGCTCTAAAGCACACTCTTTGCTGACGGCACCATGGGAAGACAGTGTTTCCTCGCGGCATCCGAGCAACTGCTGCTTGACTTGATTTGTATAGCAGACCACACTTCCGTTCAAAATCGAAGAGGCCCCTTCAAGATCTGTCAGCCATTCGGAGAACATTCCGCCAGTCAGGCTTTCTGCTGCTGCTACTGTTTTCCCGTGTTCGTGCAAGGCCTTAGACGCTTCGCGGACAAGTGATGTTTCTCCATATCCATAGAAGTACTCACCTACCCGCTCTAAAATTTGCGCTTCTGTTTCTTTTAACAGACGCTCCGTTTCTTTTTCATCCTCATGCTTAGCAGTAAGCCTTAGCGTCACTTCACCGTCAGATGCAAGTGGCGCAATCGTCGGATTGGTTTGAGCATCAATTAAATCTTCTAGGTCTGTTTCAAGCTGTGACTCACCGATTCCGAAGAAGCGCAAGACAACAGACACGATTTTTTCCTTTAAGCCAAGTTTCTCAGAAATCAACGGCTTTGCCTCGTTTTCAAACATCGGATGCAGTTCACTTGGTGGTCCAGGAAGCAGCATATAAAACGTATCGTTTTCTTGAACAAACATACCTGGAGCCATCCCGAACCGGTTCACAAGCACATCAGATCCTTCTAGAACGAGTGCCTGTTTGCGGTTGTTCGGTGACATATCACGGCCGGTCTTTCGAAAGTAGTCTTGAATCGATTCAAATGCTTCTTCATTTAGCACAAGCTCTTTCCCGAGCGTGCTCGCAATAGTTTCTTTTGTTAAATCATCTTTGGTTGGTCCAAGACCACCTGAGAAAATAATAAAATTGGATCTTTCCTGCGCCACTTGAATGGCCCTTTTTAAACGCTCTGGATTGTCACCAACTGCTGTGTGGTAATAAACATTTACACCAATTTCAGCTAGTTGTTTGCTGATGAATTGTGCATTCGTATTCGTAATTTGCCCTAGCAATAGTTCGGAACCGACTGCAATAATTTCTGCTTTTCTCTCTGACTTCAAAGCGTACACGTCCTTTTTAGTTAGAATTCTTTAAAGCTTCCCAGTTTTTCGCAAAGTAATCCCAGCCTGAGACAACAGTGAAGAACACCGCTACCCACATCGCCAGATCACCAAACGGGAATGATACTAGTTCAAACGGCAGGTTATGCAGTAAAAGTGCTGAAATCGCAATGATTTGCGCCCATGTTTTCACTTTTCCAAGCATATTGGCGGCCACTACTTCACCGCCTCCGGCTAATACAAGCCTTAGACCTGTTACAGCAAATTCACGGCTAATGATCACAATCGCCATCCATGCCGGTGTGAGGTCGTATTGAACAAGTATAATTAAAGCAGCTGAAACAAGCAATTTATCTGCAAGCGGATCTAAAAATTTACCAAAGTTCGTCACCAAATTAAGCTTACGCGCGTAGTATCCATCAATCCAGTCAGTTGTTGACGCGACAATAAACAAGATCGCTCCAACGAGGTGCGTTACGTCGATGCTGACATCTCCAAAGCGCGCAACACCCCAATCTAACGGTGCAAGCATAATGATCATAAAAACAGGGATCAAGGCGATCCTAGAAAGAGTTATTTTATTCGGTAAGTTAAACATAAAATCCCAATCCTCCAATAATGCAATTTTTTATGTATATATAATAGTAGGAACAAAAGAAAAGTCATCTACTGCTTAAGATGACTTTTCCTTTCCTTTATTCACAATCACAATGTTTTGTGTCATGGTGTTCTTAGGGTCTAATTCGTACTTGAGCGTCTCATCATTTACCTTGATCTCAATTCCGGACGCATTGCCTAGACGGATATCGACCTGAGAAAGATCAGACAGGTCTGTTTTAAACGATTCGCCATCTTTTAGTTCACCCATCTTCAGCACATTTCCAGATTCGTCTCTTACACGCAGCCACGAAGCTTGCGAGGCAGAAATGGTTAACTCCATCTCATCTGCACCTGATGCTTCATACGTTGTCGTTGAGCCTTCTGTATTCGTTGCCTTCAAAGATACAGTTCCATCGTCTTTTGATGAATCATCCTTTTTAGATGATTTTTCTTTATCCGCAGGCGAAGCTTTTTCTTTTTTCTTTTGATCTTTTGCAAGGGATGAATCCTCAGATACTTCATATTTAGATTCTGATTTCTGAGGAGCCGCCTGATTATTCTTCTGTCCACTATCATGATTGACCGCCTGCACGATCACATAAATGATGGCGATGACCACAAGGATGCCTGCAATAATTAAGATTGTCGGCAATAGTTCAAGCACTTTAGAGGCAGGCTTTGGCAGCTCTCTTTGCGGCTTAATATTAGATAACTTATCAGATACTTCATCGTTATACGTGCTTGGAACATCCTTACGAAATTCTTCGAACAATTGTTCAGGATTCAGTCCAACGGCTTCGGCATATTGTTTAATAAACGCTCTGACGTAAAATTTACCTGGAATAATATCATAGTTTCCTTGTTCGATTGCTAGCAAATAACGCTTTTGGATCTTGGTAACCGTCTGAAGATCCTCCAGCGACATCCCTTTTTCCTCTCTGGCCTCAACGAGCCGTTTTCCCAATTCAGTCAAAACAAACACCTACCATTACCATATTAAAAATCGAAGCCAGAAAAACCAGAATGATCAAACACTTGTGGTTCTTCAGCATGCTCATATGTAATCTCTTCATCTGCACTATTACGCAATTCAATGATATAGTCAAAATCATCCATTGTATATTCTGAATTTTGAATAAAAATGTCTGGATGCTCAACCACCTTTGTTGCCGGCAGTCTCATAATTTCTCTTAAAAGCTGCAAGTGCTTCTCAGATCCTCTTCGAGTCGACACAATCCCATCAATAATAAAGACGTTATCTGGGCTGTATTCATCTGCGATCAGCTGACTTCGGATCGTCTGTTTCAAAAGTGTAGACGATACAAACAGCCATCTCTTGCTTGCACAAACACTTGAAGCCACAATTGATTCAGTTTTTCCAACACGCGGCATACCGCGAATCCCAATCAATTTATGTCCTTCTTTTTTAAATAATTCAGCCATAAAATCAACAAGCAGTCCAAGCTCGTCCCTTTCAAAACGGAACGTCTTTTTGTCATCCGCATCACGCTGAATGTATCTTCCGTGGCGGACAGCTAAGCGGTCACGCAGTTTTGGCTGTCTTAATTTCGTTACTTTTATCGTTTCCATTGTATTTAAAATTGATTCAAGGCGCTTAATTTGATCTGTGTGGTCACATCGCAAAAGCATTCCGCGTCTTGATACATCAACACCATTGATTGTCACAATATTAATTGAAAGCATCCCCATTAAAGAAGAAATGTCTCCTAAAAGTCCGGGACGGTTTACTTGTATCTCATATTCAAAATACCATTCGAGCTTTGCCAAATGATATTACCCCCTTCATTGTGGCAAATTTTTACCTTCCTTTATCATAAAGCATTTTCACCTTTTTAGAAAGCACAATGTTGTGAAACGGTTAAAATAAAAAGAGGGGCACAAACGACCCCTCTTTTTGTTTAGTGCGAGCTATTATTTTCAACCAGCTTGACCATCATATTTGCTATGGCACGCTGCTCATCTTCTGATGCAACGCTCCAAAGGTCAGCAAGTACTCTTTCTTGCTCGTTCTTTGCTTCAACTTCGTTTGCTAGATATCCGCCAATTTCATACGCAAGGTTATTGATGGTCTCACCTTCTAAACCTTTATCCTGCGCATGATTTAAGCGATCACCTAAAAAGTTTTTCCAATGGTCCCAGTTCTCAAGTACAGACATGTCGATTCCTCCATTTGAAAAGATGAATTACAGCCATAGCTTTTGTCATGGAGGGACGAATTATACACGTTTTTTAACAGTACCAGCCGCCATTAACAGATAAAATTTGACCTGTGATATAACTTGACTGTTTTGAGGCGAGAAACCAAATGACATCTGCAATCTCCTCAGGGGATGCTAGCCGGCCAAGCGGAATTTCTTCTTCCAGCATCGCAATGTCTTCTTGCGTAAAACTTTTCATCATATCTGTCTTGACCGCACCTGGCGAGACTGCGTTTGCTCTAATTCCACTTGGAGCAAGCTCTTTGGCTAGTCCCTTTATAAACGCATTTTGCGCGCCTTTGACCATGCTGTACAGCACCTCACACGATGCGCCCGTTTCTCCCCATATCGAGCTGACCACAATGATATGCCCTGCTTTCTTTTGAATCATGGCAGGTAAAAGGGCTTGTGTCAGCTCATATGGACTTGTCACATGAAGCTGCACCATACTCGCTAATACGGCTTTTTCTGTATCTGTCACTAATCCGACATGGCTCTTACCGCTATTTAAAACAAGAATATCTGGACAAAGCGGCAAACGGCTGACAAGCTCATCTGCTCCGCCCGTTTTAGCTAAATCTGCTTGAACGACGTGCGTCTGAATGTGATATGCCTCTTCTAGATGAGCGGCAAGGCGCACAGCTGCCTGTTCATTTTGGTAATAATGGAGCATTACGTGGCAGCCTTCATGGGCAAGCTTTTTGGCTGCGGCCTGCCCAATCCCGCCACTGGCACCCGTAATCAGCGCCCAACGACTCATAACATTCATTCCTACTTTCTATTTGGGATACCTATTCTTTTCGTTTAAATGGGAACCAGTTTGCTGATCCGAATAGCTTTACCATCACCGGTACGAATAATGGTAGCACAACGAGTGCGTACAGTAAAAGTCCCGTCAGGACAAGGGTTGCAATCTGTAAGAGAGACAGCACACCTGAAGGAAGCATTGCAGCAAATGTTCCCGCTAAAATAACAGCAGCCGACATAATGACAGATCCCATATTCTTCATTGATTCAGTCATAGCATACTGAATGTCTTTCGTTTTGTATTCATTGAACCGCTCCATTAAGAAAATCGAATAATCGACTCCGAGCGCCATTAATATAACAAACCCAAAGAATGGAACAGCCCAGTTAATGCCCGGATATCCGAAGAAATGGGTGAAAATAAATTCTGTTACACCGATGGCTGTAAAGTAAGTCAAAATGAGTGAACCTACTAAGTAGAGCGGCATGACAAGCGAACGGAACAGGATCACCAATATGAGGAAAATACCGATCATCATGTACAGTACTGTCTTATTGAAATCTTGATCTGACAGCTGTTTTAAATCTGCGTTCATACTTGATACACCTGAAACGCCAAATGACGCATCTTTTAGGTTTGTTTCAGGAAGTGCCCGTTCGACAGACGCTTCAACTTGTTTGATCGTCGATAAGGCTTCATTGCCATATGGGTTTTTTTCTAAAATGACATCAATTTTTGTCATCTTGCGATCATCTGACATGTACGAATCAAATACTTGCTTGAATGCTTTATTTTTCAGGACGTCTTTTGGAATAAACCAGCCAGCCATATCTTGATCTGGTGCATTTTTCAGTTCATCTAGGTAGTCACCAGCACCCATTAAACCGCTTGAAATTTTCTCCAGTCCATCTACACTTTTGTTCAGACCATCTGTCAGCTTGGTCAGGTCATCCCCAAAGCCACCAATCTTTTCTTTCATTTGCTTTTGACCATCAATCACTTCGCCAGCTCCATTTGCAAGCTTTGGCATATTGTCAGCTATTTGTCCTTGGCCTTTAGACGTTTGATCCAGTCCATTTTCAACTGCGTCCAAACCAACAATGAGCTGATCAATTTGATTCGTCAAGACTTTTTGCTGCTCTGAAGCTTTTGCGATAAAGGCATCAGCTGCTTCAAGCTGTTTTCTGGCTTCTTTTGCTTGTTTTGCATAGCTGTCTGCCTGTTTGGCCCCTTCTTGCAAGGTCGCAGAAAGTTCACTGTATGAAGCTTTGATCGCTTGATACGATTGATTTTCTTTTACCTGCGGAATTTGCTTCTCAAGTGTACTAAATTGTGTATTTGCTTGTTTGATCAACGCTTTTACATCCGCTGCGGCAGAGGATGACGTATCCACTTGCGCTAAGGCTGCCTTTAATTCTTTCGAAATGCTTTTATACAGCGTAACTTGCTGATTCACTTGCGCGAGCTGAGCTGTTAATTCCTTTTTCGCACCTTTGATTTTCTCTTTAATGGCTGCTACACCTTTTTTATTTTGGTCAATTCCGTCTTGCAAATCTCTTAAAGATTTTTCAACATTTTGAATGCCTGTTTGCACTGATTCTGTACCAGAAATCAGCTGATTAATTCCTTTTCCAGATGATTTGATTTGCGGCGTTTGATCCTCAATGGATTGACTCATTGTCGTCAGGGCATCTTGTATTTTTTTCAAGCCCTCATTGCTTTTATCAAGTCCAGTGTTCAGCTCTTTGGCTTGTGATTTCACGTACAGATCACTTAGTCCTTTACCGACAGGACGGGTAGCACTTCTGACTTTGCTTACACCATCTGTTTGTTCAATCGCACGGCTGAGTTTTTCAATGGCAATCAGTCCTTCATTGTTGTCTAGAAGGTCAGATGATTTCACGACAACTGTTGCTGGGAGTGCTTCACCTGGTCCAAATTTGTCAGAAATGGTATTGAATGCATTGACCGATTCATATTTATTACCTATCTCGTCTAAGCTGTTATAAGAAAGGGTTCCTTTATACATGAGAATTGGCGGAAGCGTAATGATTCCTACGATTAATAAGCTGAAAAGCGGTTTTTTAAATGAAAAACGGCCTGCTGTTTCCCACATTTTTGACTGCGGGTGGGCAATATCGCCTTTAATCGGCCAAAATAACACTTTTCCTAAAACGGCCATAAAGAACGGGACAATCGTGAGAAGTGCCACGATAAGCACAGCAACCCCAACCGCTACTGCAACAGCTGATTTATAAAGCTGGAATTGTGCCAGACCAATACATGTAAAACCGATCAGAACCGCAATACCGCTGAATAAGACGGTCTTTCCTGCTGTTTTATATGTGATCAGAATCGCCTCTATTTTATCTTTACCGTGTGCGATCTCTTCCTTAAATCGGCTGAGAAGCAATATACAGTAGTCCGTTCCAATTCCAAACATGATTGCGACCATAAAAATCTGAGTAAAGGTCGAGAGCGGAAAGTCGAGATATTTGACTAAATAAGCCACGATCGATTGACTCACTAAGTAAGACAGTGCCACTGCAACTAACGGAACGAAAGGCGCCACAGCTGATCTAAAGACAAGAACAAGGACGACGAGAATAAACCCAATTGTAATGAACTCTGTTTTCTTCAGGCCTTCCTGAGAGCTTGTGATGACATCATCATCTATTAACGGCTGACCTGTCATTTCATACTTTAGGTTCAAGCTCTTTAGCTTTTCATTGACTCTTTCTTTAAAATCAGACGCTTTGATTTTGTTTGAGTCATATGTAACTGGAACTAGGAGCGTCGTCTCATCTTTGGAAAGCATTTGTTTTTTGATATCTTTATTTGCTTCAAAATATGAAGTGATGTCCTCTACGTGAAGATCTTGATCCTTTTCTAAAATATCCATTGCCTTTTTTAAAGATGTTTCTCTTTCTTTTACAATATTCTTTTCTTGAAAGACAATGACGATTGATTTTTCTGTATCGCCGTTTTCAGACATTTTCTTTAAAAGCTGATCAGCGTATGAGGACGGATAGCCGTCTGGTACAGAAATTTGCCCTTTTTCTTTTGTTAATTGTGCCATATTAGGAGCAGTGATGAGTAACACTGCCGCTAATACGACCCACAGAATCGTGATCAGCCACCTACCCTTTATGATTGCTCTCATTAGTACTTTGTGCCTCCTCTTCGATGATCACTTGATAGATCTTTTCATATGTTTGAATAAATGATTCCATTTCCTTTTCTTCCAGCTTTTCAAAATAAGATCGAACAAGATCCTGAAGCTGCTTTTCCATTCGGCTGACCACATCTTTTCCCTCTGGCGTAACGTATAGGTGAACATTTCTTCTGTCTGCTTGATCATGTTCACGAAAAATATAGTTTTTCGTAAAAAGACGATTGGTCATGGATGTTACAGCACTTTTATTCACATTACATACATACGCAAGGTCCGTTGATGTACACCCAGGATGTAAATTGATGTATCGAAGCGAGTAATACTGATCAAGTGTCAGCTCTTTATCAAGCTTTTCGGTGATCATACTCGATACTTTTTTCTCCATCATGAGATAGACATCTGCATACCTCTGAATGAGCTGTGCAATTTTATTATGTTCCATACGCTGCTCCTTTTTAGTTTAAGTGTTTAACTATTAAAGAGTTTAACTAATGGCCAAAACAATTGTCAATCAATATCCTTGCGAATAAAATGTTTTTTTCAAATAGACATAAAAAAAGACAAACTCGGGGTCAACAGAGTTTGTCTTTTTACATTTATTTTGTTTTTGGAACGACTTTAAAAACAGACATCCGTTCTTCATCAATTTCTTCTTCCAAAATTTGTTGAATATCGGCTATTTGAATGTGTTCCAGCATGGTTACAACATCAAACAAGCTCATGTCTAAAAATGCATATCGAGTAAATTGGTTTGCAATGTATTCTGGAGAGTTCATCGCTTTTAAAAAGCTGCCAATTTTTTTCTTGCGTGCAAGCTCAATTTTTTCTTCTGTTATTAAGCTTTTTGCTTGAAGAAGGGTTTCTTTTAATACTTTTGCCAGCTGGTCCGGATCATTTGTATCTCCGCCAACTGAAGTGAAGCCAAAGCCGCCTTCTTCCGTATAATCATAGCTGAAAGTTTCATCAATTAAGCCGTTTTCGTACATTTGTTCATATTGTAAGGAGCTTTTGCCAAACAGCGTCTCTAAAATGAGATTCATGCCAAGCTCATGTTTTAGCAGCTGCTTTCCCTTTTTATGCGGATTCTTTGTTTTCAAACCGAACATACATTTAGAGCCTTGTACGTTCATCGGAAGCTCATATTCTTTCCGGTACACACCTTCAGGCTCATTGATGTCTTTTCGTTTGATCTCTGGCTGATCTGTAAATGGTTTTTTTGCCTGATTCGCTCTGACTTGATCTAAAATTTGCTTCGGATCAACAGGACCGACAACAAATAGAAGCATATTGCTTGGGTGATAGAACGTTTCATAGCATTCATACAAATGATCTTTTGTAATAGGAGCAATACTCTCTACTGTTCCAGCAATATCAATTCTGACGGGATGCTCTTGATATAGATTTTCAATCAGACCAAAGAATAAACGCCAGTCTGGATTGTCATCGTACATGTTAATCTCTTGGCCGATGATACCCTTTTCTTTTTCGACTGTTTTTTCAGTAAAATAAGGTTCTTGAACAAAGTCAATGAGTGTCTCAAGGTTTTGTTCGACATTTGAGGTGCTTGAGAATAAGTAAGCCGTTCTCGTAAACGTTGTAAAAGCGTTTGCGGATGCTCCTTGTTTACTAAATGTATGAAACACATCCCCATCTTCTTTTTCGAACAGCTTATGCTCTAAGAAATGGGCAATTCCGTCAGGCACTCGAATCATGTCTTCTTTGCCAAGCGGCACAAATTCGTTATCGACAGAGCCATATTTTGTTGTAAAGGTCGCATAGGTTTTGTTAAAACCTTGCTTTGGCAGCACGTAGACGTCAAGTCCGCTCTCCATTTTTTCGTGATAGACCGTTTCTTGTAGCTGATCGAATTGAATTGTTTTCACTGTCATGAAGCACCCTCCGTTCCTTTAAGAAAGTAGGTCGTATCCCATTCGATTTTCTGACCCACTTTGATGATGTCCTCTTTTGTCACACGGTCTAATGCTTCTAAAAAGGAATCAAGGGTTTCCCCTGTTGGCACAACAGCATGCTGATACAAATATTCTGCTGTCCCATATGATGTATCGATCGTTTCAAGCAGCTGATTTTTGACAACAGCTTTTGTTTGATCAATCGCTTCATCTGAGAAATCACCTTTTTGCATCGCTTCAAATTGTTCTTTAATGATGTCTACTGCCTGCTGGTAGTTGCCAACTTCAATCCCAGACATGACCATCATCAAGCCTTTGAAGCTCTCAAGTCTAGACACAGCATAATACGCAAGACTTGCTTTTTCCCGAACATTGATGAATAGCTTAGAATGCGAGAATCCGCCGAATATGCCATTAAACAAATGAAGCGCCGGATAATCTTCATCTGCAATCGTTGTATGTGTGCGAAAGCCAATATTCAGCTTACCTTGTTTTACGTCCTCTTCATCAATGACTTCTTTTGGTTCTGCCTTTTGCCTTGCTTCTTCAGCATGTTGTTTGACAGGTTCTCTTTCACTTGTATTGAAGTATTGAGAAACCATTCGGCTGATGTCTTGTTCGTCAACATCTCCCACCACATAAAGATCCAGCTGGTTTGATTGAAGCGCCTGCTTATAAGCCTCGAAGAGCGAATGGGGTGTGATGGTTTCGATGTCTTCCATTTCACCATTGACGTGCAGTGCGTATGGTTCGCCCTTACACATTTCCTGCACGAGTCTTAAGTTGGAATAACGCATTTTGTCATCATACACTGCCTGAATTCGCTGTTTTAATGTGCGTTTTTCTTGCTCTACATATAAAGGGCTAAACACCCCATCTTCAACATAAGGGTGGAACAATAGGTCAGATAGTAAGGCAATCCCTTTTTCTAGTAAAGGGGTTTGATCCTTTAAATATTTTTCATTCGCCATTTCCAGGCGGAAGGTAATAATGTGATTCTCACCTTTTTTTGCCATGTCTGCTGAAACAGTTGCACCATAAAGCTCATCAAAATAAGCACGCAATGTGCCTGTTTTCGGCATTTTTTCTGTTCCTCTTAACAGCACATGCGGGAATAGAGAACGCATGGTGACGTCATCTTTGGAAAGCGGTGCAAGCATTTTAAAAAGGATTGTCACGGTTTTAAATTTTTCTGTTTTGACAATATGAGTATGAAGACCAGGTGTGTCTAGTGTCTTCTCTTGTAAGTACGTCATGAGAAACCTCCTTTGTTCATCCTATTTATTATGTATTAGAACATAGCTGATATATACGTGAAACAGCCATTTAATAGACATTATATCAATCAGAGGAAAGGATAGGAAATAAAAACGCCTCTGCTCATAGCAGAGACGCCGGTCGTTATTTCATTCTAAACGGCCACCAATTCCATTTACCGAAAATACGAACCATAACTGGAATAAAGAGCGGTAATACAACAAAAGCATATAATAAAAGTCCAATGAGTACGACCGTTGCAATTTCAACTAGTGATAATACACCAGATGGCAGCATGGCGGCGAACGTACCCGCTAAAATGGCCACAGCAGAAATAATGACAGAGCCCATATTTCTCATTGCGGATATCATAGATGCTTGCACATGCTCTCCCTTCCATTCATTAAATCGATCCATGAGGAAGATCGAATAATCGATGCCGAGCGTGACAAGAATGACAAAGCTGAAAAATGGAACAGCCCAGCTGACACCATCGTAGCCAAAAAAGGTTTTAAAGATCCATTCTGTTAAACCGATGGATGTAAAATACGTTAAAATAAGTGAAAGTGTTAAGTATATCGGCATGACGATTGACCGCAATAAAATAATTAAAATAATAAAAATACCAATTAACATGAAAATGACTGTTCGAATAAAGTCACCGTCAGACGTTTCTTGTAAATCCACATTTAAGCTTGAGATCCCAGATACACCGTATTTGGCATTTTTCAGTCCACTTACAGGTAAATATTGATCTAGGGTGTCCTCAATTTTTGCGACACCTTTCATCGCTTCATTGCTGTATGGATTCACATTTAATATGACTTCAAAGGTCGTTAATTTACGATCTGGAGACATATACGTATGGAAGATTTGCTTAAATTCTTGGCGTTTCAGCACCTCTTCTGGAATAAACCAGCCTGTTATTTCTTCGTCTGGTGCTTGCTGCAGCTGTTTTAAGTAGCCATCAGCCTCGGTGAAGCCGCTTTTGACCTGTTCAAGCCCTTCAATACTTTCATCTAATCCATCTGTTAATAATGTGAGCTTTGATGAAAGCTGGCTAAACCCTTTTTTGATGGCTTTTTGGCCGTCAGTCAGCTGATCTGCGCCATCTTCAATTTTAGGCATTTCTTTAATCAATTGTTTTTGGCCCTTATTTGTTTGATCAAGACCGTCATAAAGTTCATCGAGCCCGTCCATGAGCGCTTGCACTTGGCGTTTTATGTCTTTTTGCTTGCTTGATAAGCTTTGAACCACTTGATCTGCTTTTTTGATCTTTTCTTTAAAGTGAGAGGCTTCCTCTTCATATACACTCATTTGATCCCCTGCTTGATCAAGCATTCCTTTTGTATCTTTAAATACTTTCTTAATTTCTTTATATTCATCCATATCTTTTACTTCTGGAAGCCGATCTTCTAGTGCTTCAAACGATAAATTTTCGTAAGATTGTTTTACTTTCTTAATGGTCGTCATCAGCTGCTGATTCGATTTCGCATGGCGGTCGAGTGTATTTACCATTTGCTTTAGCTCTTGTATCATTGCTTCGCTGCTGCGATATTCTTGCTCTAATTCTTTTTTCGCTTCTTTGATTTCACTTCGAATGGTGCCGACGCCATCTTTACTGCGCCTCACGCCATCTTCTAAAGAGATGAGTGATTTTCTTACTTCTCCGATCCCGCTTTTGATTGCTTTTGTTCCATCAATCAGCTGGTCAATGCCTTGAGCGGATTCTTCGATTTTTGGTTTTTGTTTGAGAAGAGCGAGATTTGTTTCGGTCAAGCCATCTGAAATTTTCCCGATTCCTTCATGACCTTTACCAAGTTCTCCTCCGAGCTCTTTCGCTTGAGAGATGACATAAAGCTGGCTCAGCCCGTCTCCAACAGGACGCGTAACACTTCGGACTGTCTTCACTTCATCAATGTCATTTAATTTACGGGTCAGTTTTTCAATGATGACAATCTTTTCTTGATTATCTAGCTTATTATCACTTTCGACAAGCACATTCAGCGGCAGCGCTTCACCAAAACCAAATTGCTCTGATATCGTATTAAATGCAGACACCGACTCATAATTTGACCCAATTTCATTTAAACTGTTATAAGAAAGGGTGCCGTCGTACATTAGAATAGGGGGCACCGTAATCAGTGCGACTAAACCTAAACTGATCAGAGGCCTTTTAAATGAAAAACGCCCAGCCCATTCCCACAACTTACTTTGCGGGTGCCGAATGTTTTCTCTTTTAGATGGCCAGAATAGAGATTTTCCGAAAACTGACATAAAAAAGGGAACGATGGTGACTAGGGCAATTAGCAGAATGCCAACTCCAACGGCAACACTAACGGCTGATTGGTACAATTGGAATTTAGCAAATCCAATACTTGAGAATCCGACTAACACGGCTAACCCGCTGAAAAATACTGTTTTCCCTGCACATTGATACGTGACGATAATCGATTCTCTGACATCACGACCTTGACCAATCTCCTCTTTAAAACGGCTTAACAGCAAGATACAATAATCTGTTCCTATACCGAACATGATGGCTACCATAAAAATCTGAGTAAAATTAGATAGAGGAAATTGTGTATATTCTACGAGAAAAGCCACAATACACCGGCTGACGGCGTAAGATATGCCAATCGTTATGAGCGGAACAACAGGTGCCAATATTGATCTGAATACAATTATTAAAATAAAGAAAATAAAAATCATCGTGATAAGTTCAGTTTTCTTCAGACCTTGCTGAGAGCTTTTAATGACATCTGAATCCACAAATTTTTGACCTGTCATTTCATATGAGACATGATAGGGCTTTAAAACTTCCTCAATTTGTTTTTTAATCTTCACAGCTTTTGTTTCGTAGTGATCGAATTTGAATGGAACAAGAAGTGTACTCTTATCCTTAGATAAAAGTTGTTTTTGAATGTCCGGATCTACATCAAAATACGAAGTAATTCCGTCAATGTGGAGTTCTGGGGCGTGTGTCGTGAATGCAGCTAAAGCCTTTTTTAATTCCTGCTCTTTGGCAGGGAACAGATGTTGTTCGGAGAATACAATCACACCGGTATCCTTTTTTCCATTATGATCTGATAACCTATCCAGCAGGTGAAGTGCCTCAGCTGTCGGTGTCCCCTCCGGAACCTTTAATTGCCCCTTTTCTCTTGTTAATTCCTCTAAATCGGGCGCGGTCATAAACAGAATCACAGCTGTTATCATCCACACCACTAATACAATCCATCTTGCTTTAATTATTTGCAACATAGCTGCTTCAAGCTCCTTCTCGTTCATCAATCAATTTGCTGTCTTTGAGCGTGTCTGAAGTGCTGACTGCGTCTCCTTCAACGTGCTAATGGCAGGATGACCTATTCAATTGTCCTTTCGTGTTGAAGATACACATCTCCTTCATCAGCCACGAACTCAACTCCTGCCTTAAAGAAAGACAGAAAATGAATGTTTTTGCACACCTCCAATTTGGGATAATTTAAAAGATATTACTATACATTAGTTTAACTATCAAAATTTTACATGTCAATTTATAAAAAAGAAAAAAGATGGCAAAATACCATCTTTTTTCTATATTTAAACCGTGTTCAATTGTTTGCTTTCATCCTCTTCATCTGGCTGGATGAAAAAGAGAACCAAAAATAGTGAGATGAGACTGCAAATGGTCGAGAGGATAAAAACGATTGAGTCTCCTTTATCCATGAGATAAGCAAAAATTGGAGGTCCTAAAGCGACACCGATAAAACGCATACTGCTATAAAATGACGTAATGGTTCCGCACTGCTCTTTTTCAATCCCTTCTGTAATCAGGGCATCGAGTGCAGGCAGTACAATACCGATTCCAACACCGCCAATGCTTAAACAGATAAACAATACGTAAAAGCTGTGATTCCACCATAGAAAAATATAGGATAGTGATAACAAGGCCATGCCTGCGATTAAAAAGATTCTCATTTTCCCTTTTTCTTTTCCAATCGTTTTCCCAGCAATGTAGGAGCTGATTGATAGAAAAAGGAGTGGGATACTAAGCAGAAGCCCTTTTTTAACTCCCTTTATTTGATAAACCGCCTCTAAATTATCCGATAAGTAAAAAAGCACACCAAAAAGAAGAAACATAATAAAACCGCCAATAGCAAAAATGGCATAAAGCCAGCGTCCCTCATGCTTAAATATGGTCTTTGTTGATTTTAAAAATTCTTTAAATGTAGGCGGGTCCTCCTCTTTTTTTGCAGACTCTACCATGAACAGTACCATAAGAAAGCTGATGATCGAAAAGAACGGAATGAACCAAAACGGCACAAACCAAAACCATGAAGCAAGAAGTGCTCCGATGATAGGGCTGAGTACCTTTCCCGCTGTGTTAGAGGTTTCAATGGCGCCAAGTCCCTCACTTACCTCTTCATCATCATGAAACAAATCTCCTATAAATGGCATGACAACAGGTGCTGCTCCAGCTGAACCAACACCTTGAAGGACCCTGCCAAGCAGAATCCACATATAGGGTTCTTTCATGATCGTTGAGGCGACTGCAGCCACAGCCCCTCCAAGTCCTGCAATTAAAAGACACGGCAGCAGGACCTTTTTTCGCCCAATCCGGTCTGACAAATAACCGGCGATTGGAATACATAAGATCGCTACAACCGAATATACGGTAATAATGAGTGAGACTTGAAAGGAAGTGATCGAGAGTGTCTTTTCTATCTCTGGCAATACTGGTATTAACATCGAGTTCCCAAGTGTCATGATTAAAGGCACTGATGATAATGCAATAATATTCTTTTTACTGACTGTTTTCTCGCCCAACATGATTCACCCAATTCTATATACTGTTACGTAATAGTGTGGCATGTTTTACGGGTTTTATGTATGGACAAACAAAAAGCAACCGCTTATAGAAGCGACTGCTTGTCAAAATCGTTTACGTATCACATGAAAGCTGAATTTATCTGCTCGAAAATAATTGAGCGAGTATAAGACCGGCTGATCATCGTGATCATAGTGCATTTGTTTCAATAACAATAACGCCGTTTCCGGGTCACATTCTAGTATCGGTGAAATATGATCATGGTAGCCGATTGGTTCGATGTCAGCAACTGCATATTTAATTCCGCTGTGTGGTTCTCTTCCAAACAACTCAAAAAGCGACTCTTCTTCATGTGTAAAAGAAGTTGGAAGATGCTTGACTGGAATTTTATCTAAACAATAAACAACTGGCTGTCCATCTGCCGTTCGAACGCGTTCCATTGAAAAAATCTCATCAGATTCATCACACTGAAAACGAATGACATCGTTTTCTGTTGGCTCGCCTTCTTGCGAGGATAAAAAGATGGTACCAGGCGTCATATTGACCTGCTCAATCATTTTCGTGACACTTGTCAGCTGTTCGATGCCTGTTGAAAAAAGCGGTCTTGTGTTGACGAAAGTTCCCACACCATGTCTTCTAATTAAATACTTCTCTTCTTCTAGTATACGAAGGGCTTCACGCAGTGTCGCTCTGCTCACACCTAAAAGCTTTGAGAGCTCAAACTCAGAAGGCAGCTTTTCTTTTTCGGCATATACGCCTGTTTGAATATCTTCTTTAATACGGTCAATCACTTTCAAATATAAATGGCGATTGTCTGTTTTAGTCGACATGTTTTCCCTCCGTCTAATCAATGCAAATGATAAGATGAGAAATCTCTATTCCGAGATAAGTTGAACATAACTATATCATGTTTTTGCAAATAAATAAATAGTCTGACATCTAGTTAACATAATGATACTATTGTTCACTTTTTAAGGAAAGCCCTCTTCAACTTATGAAGAGAGCTCGTCATATTGTTCTTTTGAGAGCAGAACTTCTCTCGGTTTACTTCCTTCATACGGGCCGACAACGCCTCGCTCTTCCATTGCGTCAATCAGACGCGCTGCCCGGGTATAACCGATGCGGAATCTTCTTTGCAGCATAGAAACGGAAGCCGTCTGCATGCCAATGATCAGCTCGACTGCTTCATCATATAGATCATCTTCCACAGCTGCAAGTTGATCCTGCGTTTCCTCGCTTGGAATCATTTCCTCTTGGTATTGTGCTTTTTGCTGTGTGATCACATGATCAACCACATGTTCTACTTCTTCATCTGATAAAAAGGCGCCTTGCACACGAACTGGCTTGTTTGCCCCAACAGGTAAAAACAGCATGTCCCCTCTGCCAAGCAGCTTTTCTGCGCCTCCCATATCAAGAATCGTCCTTGAATCGGTTTGTGAGGATACGCTAAAGGCGATGCGGGAAGGGATGTTTGCTTTAATAACACCAGTAATAACATCGACAGAAGGTCTTTGTGTGGCGATAATCAAATGAATTCCCGCAGCACGCGCCATTTGAGAAAGTCTTGTAATGGAATCTTCCACATCAGAGGAAGCGACCATCATTAAATCTGCAAGCTCGTCTACAATGACGACAATATAAGGAAGTTCTGGCTGTTTAGCCTCTTCCGTTTGATTCATTCGTTTAATGTAATCATTGTAGCCTTCAATATTTCTTGTTCCTGTATGAGAAAACAATTCATAGCGGCGTTCCATTTCGCTGACTACTTTTTTAAGTGCCTGCGAGGCTTTCTTAGGGTCTGTGACGACAGGAGCCAAAAGATGCGGAATGCCGTTATACACATTTAATTCAACCATTTTCGGATCAATCATCATCATTTTCACTTCATGAGGCTTTGCTCTCATGAGAATGCTTGTGATAATGCCATTGATACACACACTTTTTCCGCTTCCTGTTGAGCCTGCTACGAGCAAATGCGGCATTTTGTTCATTTCAGCAAGCACGGCTTCACCCGAAATATTGCGGCCTAGTCCAATGAGGAGCTTGGCATTAGGGCGGTCATTTTGCTTCGATTCTAATACCTCTTTTAATGAAACCATTGCAATTTCTGCATTTGGAACTTCAATGCCGATGGCTGATTTACCAGGAATCGGCGCCTCAATTCGAATGTCTTTTGCCGCGAGCGCCAAGGCTAAATCATCACTTAAATTGACGATCTTACTTACCTTCACGCCGACATCTGGATATACTTCATATTTGGTCACAGCTGGACCTAAATGAACTTGTGTGACTTTTGCTTTGACACCAAAGCTTTGAAATGTTTGTTCAAGCTTTCTTGCATTTTCATATATATTTTTCTTATCTGTTTGCTGACCTGAATGCTGCGGCTCTGCCAAAATATCAAGTGATGGCAATTCGTAATCTTTATTTTCAAGTTCAGTAAATGTCATCGGCGGAGCCTCTTTTGGTTCATCAGCTGGATCAGATTGATTCTGTGCATTTTGCACAGAATCTTGAAGAGGATCTGTCTCTTTTACCGCCTGCTTTTTTGGAGCCGGCGGGGTGAGAATGTCATCTCTGTCTGCAAAGCTTGAAATAATCGGCTGGCTATTGTTAGGAGACGGCGTTTCCTCTTCAACGAAAATTAGATCATCTTCGTCCTCTTCTTGAATGCGTGATCGTTTTTTCTTTTCGCCTGTTTTCTGAGAGGACGAGCTCTTTTTCGCCTGCCTGATGCCTTTCATATCTTGAACAAACGCTTTCCACTGCTTCACCATAAATTGTGAGATAGGAAGCAGCACTTTTTTCACCATTTCCTGAAGGGAACGGTTTGTAATCAGTACAATTCCAATCAGCATGAGAACTATTGCCATGATTTGCGAGCCTGCTTGTGCAAATAAGAAATAAGAAGCAGCAAATAATACGGCTCCAATCATGCCGCCTCCTAGATCAGGAGATCCCGTCTCACCTTTTATGTCCATTAAGAATAGCTCAAATGTATTTCTAATCACACTTTGAGAGCCAATGACGCCCGCAGATGAAAGGTGCTGAAAGAGCTTCACATGAGACAAAAGCAAGATACTCGCAATGATGCAGTATAGGCCCGCTTTTCTTCTTGTCAAAATATCTGGGATTTGTTTTTTCCAGAAAATCGTCACACCAAAAAGAAATAATCCGATAAGGCAGAGAATGAACCATTCACCTGCAAAGAATCGGAATAGATGCACAAAGGTTTGTCCAACAACGCCTAGCTGTAAAATGGCAATGATCGCTATGGCAATACAGACTAACCCATTTAATTCATATTTCAGTTTTAGCTGTTTATTTTGTTTTTTTCTCGTTTTCCGTTTTCTCTTTTTAGCCATACTCATCACCTTACTACGAAAGAAAATATAACCTACCGAAAGATCAGAAAGAAAGCAGCCTGGTTTTGGCTGCATCTTGTTGTAAGTTTTCCCTTTATTATAGCATAGAATCATTCATATGAGTCGGTTTGATTGGTGCCTAAATGCAACTTCAACCGCGTGCCTGGTGCAAGCTCTTGATTGAGAAAATCCATTGGATTGGTGCTCATGACTTGGACAATTTCTGCCTCATCTTCTTTCATTTCAACCATTACTGGCACACCTTGAATGTTTACCTGCTGGAGTTTGCGTTCTCCTTGTTCCTCAGCGTAAATGGCTTCATATGGCATAGGGGTATATAAAATCATTGGATCAGCCCCTCGTTTTGAGATGCCCTGTCTCCAATAAGCTCGTTCAGCTTTTTGATCGCTTGTCCTACGCCGCCTACTTCATTCATAAGTCCGTATTCTGCCGCCTCATGACCTACGACATTTGTTCCTATGTCTCTTGTTAAATTGCCTTTTGAGAACATAAGCTCTTTAAACTTCTCTTCTGTAATATCGGAGTGGCTTGTGACAAAGTTAATGACTCTTTCCTGCATTTTATCTAAGTATTCAAAGGTTTGCGGAACACCAATCACAAGACCTGTTAAACGCACAGGATGAATGGTCATCGTAGCTGTTTCTGCAATATACGAATAGTCACACGACACCGCGATCGGAACACCAATGGAGTGGCCTCCGCCAAGTACAATCGATACAGTCGGTTTTGATAAAGAAGCCAGCATTTCTGCAATCGCGAGGCCCGCTTCAACATCGCCGCCTACTGTATTTAAGATGATCAAAAGACCTTCAATTTTCGGGTTTTGTTCAACTGCTACGATTTGTGGAATGACATGTTCATATTTGGTTGTTTTATTTTGCGGTGGAAGCTGCATGTGGCCTTCAATTTGTCCAATAATGGTGAGGCAATGGATATTTGTATCTTGCGGCAGCTGTGGAACGGCTGTTTCACCTAGCTGCTGTATTTTGCTCATAATGCTGTCTTTTTCTTCTGGCTTTCGCTCAGGCTGCTGTTCATTCTTTTCGTCCATTTGTCTCCATCCTTTCCTCAAACTCTTCTCCTATTATGAACAAGAAAACTCTATTCCATCCGCATCCTTCACGGCACATCAAAAAAGCCCAAAGAGCTTATACTCTTTGGGCTTTTCTCATCATACTTCCATAATAATTGGAATGATCATTGGCTTACGTTTTGTTTTTTCATATAGGAATTGATTTAGTACATCGCGCATGGATTGTTTCAATGTTGACCATTCAACAATTGAGTTTTCCGTTTGCTCTTTGACAATCCCTTTAACCATTTCTGTTGCTTTCACAATCAGCTCTTCGGATTCTCTTACATACACAAATCCTCTTGTGATGATTTCAGGTCCAGAAATTAATTGTTTCTTTTGTTTATCGAGCGTAATGACGACAATCAAGATACCATCCTGAGACAATAGGCGTCTGTCGCGCAACACGATGTTTCCGATATCACCAACACCAAGACCATCGATCAAAATGTTGCCTTGATGAACCTTTTCACCGATTTTGACGTTCTGTCCTCTAAACTCAACAACATCCCCTTTATCAATCAAGAAAATGTCACTGCGTTTCATACCTACTTCTTCTGCAATACGAGAATGTGCTTTTTGCATACGGTATTCGCCATTCACCGGAATTAAATACTTCGGTTTTAGTAAGTTCAGCATCAGCTTTAACTCTTCTTGGCAGCCATGGCCAGATACATGCACACGTTTTTGCGCAAAAATGACTTGTGCTCCGCTTCTTGTAAGGAAATCCACTGTTTTTGAATACGTGAGTTCTTGTCCAGGAAGAGGTGTAGATGCAATCACAACAGTGTCATCTTTTTCAATATGAAGCTGTTTGTGATTTTGTTTCGCCATTTTTGTTAAAGCAGCAAGAGGCTCTCCGTGGCTTCCCGCTGTCAGGATGACCACATCGTTTTTCGCCATTTTCTTCACTTCTTGAACGGGTACAAATAATTCTTCGTCTGCTGTAACATAACCAAGCTTAATTGCCAGCTGAAGAGTTGTCATCATATTCTTCCCTGCTACAGCAAGTTTACGTCCATTTTGATTCGTTGCATTAATGATCTGCTGTACGCGGTTAATGTTCGATGAAGATACAGCGACAATCACTCGATTTTCAGCATTGTACATCGCATTTGAGATTTCGTCTTGGACGAGCGCCTCAGAAGGTGTATAGCCTGGTTTTTCAGCATTTGCACTGTCTGAAAGCAGCGCTAAAACGCCGTTATTGCCAATTTTCGCAATCTCTCCGATGTCACAGGCTTGGTTAAGCGCTGGGGTTTGATCAAATTTAAAATCACCTGTGCATACAATTGAACCAAGAGAGGTTTTGAAGCTGATCCCGACTGAATCAGGGATGCTGTGATTCGTTCTAAAGAATGATACTTTTGTTGTTTCAAAAGTAATCACTGACTTCGCATGGACCTCACGTAAATCAGCTTTTTGATTGAAGCCATACTGCTTTAATTTTTCTCGAAGTAACGCAAGGGTCAGCTTCGTTCCGTAGACTGGTACAGACAATTTGCTCAAGCAATGGAATACGCCTCCGATTGCTTCATCATGTCCGTGGGTAAGAAAAATTGCTTTCACCCGATCAGCACGTTCTGTTAAATAAGAGATATCAGGAATGACAACGTCAATGCCCAGCATTTCGTTTTCTGGATGCATTAAACCTGCATCTACCACATATATGTCCGAATCAATCTCAATGACATATAAGTTTTTCCCGATTTCTCCAACGCCTCCCAGTGCAATAATTCTTACGTTCTCTGTATTTTTCTTTTTCAAAATTCTTATCCTCCTAGTCTCAAGCCCGTCCATCATCGCTTAATGCTATTATAACTGAATCTAATTTTAGAAAACAAGATGAAGTCACATTTTAAGAAAGTGTTATGTATAAAAAACGGTCATACTCAGGGACATCTGAGAATGACCGCTTACGAAATCTTTTGTTTTGATCAGCTGTTTAAAACGCTGCTTAAATTCAGTCTCTCTTCTTCTGACAAAGGCAAAAGTGGAAGACGAACAGATCCGACATCTAGTCCTTTCAGCTGAAGGGCTGTTTTGACAGGTGTTGGATTTGGCGCTGAGAAAAGCTGTTTCATGATTGGAAGCAGCTTTTGATGGATTAATGCGGCATTGGCTGTTTGACCTGAAGCATAGCTTTTCAGCATTTGCTGCATATCCAGTCCTACGATATGAGACGCAACAGAGACAACTCCCTTTGCACCAACAGATACAGCAGGAAGTGTTAAGCTGTCGTCACCAGAATATACGTCGAAATCTTCTGGCGTCTCTGCAATAATTTTAGTCATGGCATCAAGATCGCCGCTTGCTTCTTTGATTGCGACAATGTTTGGAATTTCCGCAAGCTTAATTGTTGTTTCTGGCGCTAATGACGCAGCCGTTCTTCCAGGTACATTGTAAAGCATGACAGGAAGAGATGTAGACTCGGCAATTGCTTTAAAGTGTGCATACATGCCTTCCTGTGATGGCTTGTTGTAGTAAGGTACGACAAGCATCACTGCATCAACGCCCGCTTCTTCTGCTTTTTTCGTTAGTTTGATAGACGCATTTGTGTTATTACTGCCTGTTCCTGCAATGATTTTACAACGACCATTTGCTAATTTTACCGATTGCTGAAAAAGAGCAACTTTTTCTTCAGTCGATAAAGTTGGCGATTCGCCTGTTGTCCCTGCAACGACTAAAGAGTCACTGCCGTTTTTTAATAAGTAATCAATGAGAATTGATAGCTTTTGGAAATCGATGTTGCCCTTTTTATCAAAAGGTGTAATCATAGCTGTTGCGATATTTCCGAAATTCATTTTTTTCACCTCATCATGATTCAATCACATTTATCTTGAAAGTTCAAACACTTCATGCAGGGCATTAACAGCTGCTCTCATGTTTTCTTCGTTCACTAACACCCAAATGGTCGTATGACTGTCAGCCGATTGTAAAATCGGAATATTTTGCTCAGATAGTGCCGATACAATTTTAGATGTGACACCTGGTACACCCATAATGCCTGCGCCAACAGCTGATACTTTCGCACAATTTGTTGTCACAATTGGTGTATAGCCAAGGTCTTTTAAGATGGATGTCGCCTTTTCAGTCATTGCACCTGTCACTGTATACACAATTTCACTCGGTGTGATGTTGAAGAAGTCGACACTGATTTTTGCATTTGCCATTGCTTTGAAGACCTCTGTTTGTACACTGTACTGTCCTTCTTTTGCAGGGACTTTAATTTGCGTCACATCATTGACATGTGCGATACCAGTTATGAGGCGGTCATACACATCATGGCTCATTTTATCTGAGTAGTGTGAAGTCACAAGTGTGCCCTCATCATCAGAGTATGTTGAACGGACCCTCATTGGTACTTTTGCTTGCATGGCAATTTCGACAGCTCTCGGGTGAATGACTTTTGCCCCTTGATATGCAAGGTTGCAAATTTCTGTATATGTCACGACTCGAAGCGGCTTTGCATTTTCAACAATGCGGGGATCTGCTGTCATAACACCTTCTACATCTGTAAAAATATCAATAAAGTCTGCCTGCAATGCAGCGCCTAAAGCAGCTGCGGACGTATCACTGCCACCTCGTCCGATTGTTGTCACGTCTCCATTTTTCGCGGCTCCTTGGAACCCAGCGACAACGACAACATCATGTTCAGACAGTGCCGCCTCCAGACGTTCGCACTTCATGTCAATAATTTTCGCACTTGTATGCTCCTTATCTGTCACAAAGCCCGCCTGAGCTCCAGTCATCGCTACAGCCTTTAGACCGTTTTCATTCAGCATACTTGAAAATACAACAGCTGATATATTCTCTCCGCAAGAAACAAGCAAGTCTTTTTCTCGGTTTGTCATATGCTGCGCGCTGCCATAAAGCAGACCAAGCAACGTATCTGTCGCATAAGGATCACCTTTTCGTCCCATTGCTGAAACGACGACAACCGACTTATAGCCTTTCTCTTTTGCAGATAAGATATGTGCAAGTGCCCTTTTTCTACCTTGATCATCTTTGACAGATGTACCGCCAAATTTTTGGACAATTATTTTCACTGTTTTCACTCCAAGTTCATTCTGACGTAACAGAAGAGAGCAGGCGAAAGATGCCTCACTCTCTTCTGTTCGTCCTCATCATCCATTGAATGTTAAACTAATTTTAATGCTTTTAAGCTTTCTGCGATTTGAACGGAGTTCCATGCAGCGCCTTTTAGCAGGTTATCAGATACAATCCACATATGGAACCCATTTGGACGGTCCAAATCTTTCCTAATGCGGCCGACAAATACGTCGTTTTTCCCAACAGCATCTGCAGGCATTGGATAAATTTGTTGAGACGGATCATCTTGCAACGTAATTCCTGGCGCATCTTTTAGAATTGATTTGAGGTCTTCAACTGTTGCATCATTTGATTCTAGTTCGACGTAGACAGATTCTGAATGACCCGTTTCAATAGGAAGTCTCACACATGTTGCCGCTACTTCCAGCTCTGGCATGTGCATGATTTTTTTCGTTTCGTTGATCATTTTCATTTCTTCGAATGTATAACCATTGTCTTGGAATTTATCAATTTGCGGAATCGCATTAAAAGCAATTTGATAAGGCATGACTTCTGGTGTTACATCTTCTTTATTTAAAATGGCTTGTGATTGGCTGTATAGTTCGTCAATAGCCTCATGTCCAGCACCTGATACTGCTTGATACGTAGACACAATGACTTTTTTTATTCCATACGCCTGACGAAGCGGTTCTAATGCCGCTACCATTTGAATCGTTGAACAGTTAGGGTTTGCAATGATCCCTTGATGGTCATGCAAATCTTTTTCGTTTACCTCTGGTACGACAAGAGGGATGTTTTCGTCCATACGAAAAGCACTTGTGTTGTCTACAACGATCGCGCCTCGTTTGACTGCTTCAGGAGCTAGCGCTTTGGAAACATTTCCTCCAGCACTAAATAATGCAATGTTGACTCCTTCAAAGCTCTCAGGTGTTGCTTCCTGAACAGTGTACTCTTGACCTCTGAATGTCACTTTTGTTCCAGCAGAACGTTTTGAGGATAGTAAAGTAAGTGTATCCATTTCAAAATCTCTGTCAGCTAGTGTTTTTAACATTTGTTGACCGACAGCTCCAGTCGCTCCAACTACAGCTACATGCAATCCTCTTCCCATCAGTAAAACTCCTTCCGACCCATCCATGATTCTTTTCTTTCGGATGGCCATCCTATGACTTTTTACATTTTATTTTACCATAGAAAAGCAAGGCTTGAATCATCTTTTTTGAATCTTTCATGATTTTCTAGTGAAACAATTATTCGTTTGGTCCAATTAAAATTGGCTGAATTTGTCTATGCTGGAGCGCTTCTTCTACTGTTTGAGAAAGCAGATCCATGTTTGCTACCATGGAGGTCGGTTTTTTGAATGGATCGTCCTGACCAAATGGAATAAAGAAAATGTTTTTTGTCGACATCAGCCTCATCAAATTTGTACCATTTAAGCCAAGCGCGTCGTTTGTCGAGATTCCTAAAACAACAGGACGATGATTTCGAATGGTTGCTTTAGCCGCCATTAAAACTGGACTGTCTGTCATGGCATTTGCAAATTTCGCCATTGAGTTCCCTGTTAAAGGAGCAATGACCATACAATCAAGTGGCAGCTCAGGTCCGAGCGGCTCTGCTTTCACAATAGAGTCAATCGCTTGAAATCCAGTCAGCTTCTCAATCCGCTCAATCCAGTCCGCCCCATCTCCAAATCTCGTATTCGTGCTCTGCACGGTGTGCGACACCACTGGACGTACTTCTGCCCCTGCTTTTACAAGTGCTTCAATTTGCGGAAAAACAGCTTCATACGTACAATGGGAACCTGTTATACCAAAGCCGATTCTTTTCCCTTTAAATGTTGTCATGATTCCATCCCCCTTATTTCCTCCGCAAGTTCACATAAAAGTCCGGAGAGCACTTTTGCAATGATTTGTCCTGCTGTCTTTGGTGCAACAATCCCTGGGAGACCTGGTGCAAGAAGTGCTTTCACTCCGTGCTTTTGTGCAAAATCAAAATCTGTTCCGCCTGGGCGGGAAGCAATATCCAAAATGAGTGTCTTTGGTGTCATGCTGACGATAACAGATGAATCTAAAACGAGGCTTGGAATGGTATTAATAATAATATCAACGTCCGTTACTTCTTCTTTTAAACGATCCATTGAAAATGGATGAAGACCCATCTCGAAGGCCCGCGCTAAATGTGCTGTATCTGCCGCGCCTACTTTTACGTCCGCACCTAGTGCCCGAAATGTGCGAGCAATGGTGAGTCCTGTTCTTCCAAGTCCGAGAACAGCGACATGAGATCCATGAATCGTATAGTCCGTTTGCTGAATGGCCATCATGATAATCCCTTCAACTGTTGGAATTGAGTTATATATGGCAATATCATCTCGCTCAAACAGCTTCACAAGCTTCCGGTTCACCTGCTTTGCCAGATTGTCTAAGTACGTGTTAGAAATACCTGAATACAAGGTACAATGGGCAGGGGTTCTTTCTAAATATTCCGCTTCAAGCACGACCTGCTCATTTGAGAAGACTGTAGCAACTACGCCTTCATCCGTTGCTCCTGATACTGGCAGGATCAAACTGTCTACCTGTTCGAATGGAAGTTCAGACATTTTCAGCTTTTCTGCACCGATAAATCCGTGATCCAGCTGATCAAATCCGACCAAAAACACTTTGGCATGCTGCTGTGACAGCTTGCGAATAATTTCGAGCTGCCTTGCATCTCCCCCGATCACCGCAACCGTTAAACCGCTCAACATACTGACCGTTCACCTTCTTTATTTAAAAAAGTCTGTAATATTTTCTGAATCTCCCTTTCAGCATATGAGGAGAGGATTCAGCCTGTGACCAAATCAAGGAGAGAAAAGAAAAAGAGCACCCGTTTATGATGGGTGCTCTTTTTCTCCGTGCGGCTGAAGGTCTTCAGGCACATCAAGAATGATCATATCTGATCCTATTTTTTGAATGTGATTCCACGGAACGCGGATGTCATTACCTTGTTTTCGAAAGCCAAACCACTTCACGGAAGGTATAATGAGTGCTGTTATTTGACCGTCCTGTTCATTGATTTCAAGGTCGGTTTGTCCAAGCACGCCAAGCCGCTCCGCTCTTTTGATATCGACGATCTCTTTTCCTGACAGCTCACTCAGCCTCAAAATCGCATCACTCCCCTTCCATATCATATATGCATCAAAAATAATAAATAGACCGTTCCGCTCTTTTCAAGTTATGAATGTTGCCAATTGGTATACCAAACCGGCTTAAGTTCATGAAAGCTGTTATGATCTATCAACATTCTCTCTACTCGGTTCAGCATGTCCTTTAGATGTCCCGGATCATAGGAAAGTGTCCATACGATAGATGAAAAGCAGCTCATTGCTGTATAGATGGAAAAAAGAAGCCAAAAATTGTTTGAGGATTGCGTACTCTCATATTGATCCAATTGCCCAGCTGAAAATGGAATACTGTTTTCTCGACTAAATAAGGACAATTTATAAAAGTCATGAACCGGGTCGCCCCAATCGGATTGATCGAAATCAATTACACCGGCATACTGATTACCTTGTATGATGATATTCCCTAAATGAAAATCATCATGCTGGAACTGGTTAGGCCTCTCTTTTACCGCATCAGCATGCGACTTGATAAAATCTAATACAAACTGATCATGGGAAAACGTCACGCCACTTGATTGATAGGCATGTACATATCGTTCATGTTTCTCCATGACTCTATCCCCCCATGGACGAACATGAGAAGGTGCATGACATGTATGCATCAAACTTAGCTCTCTGCCTGCACGACTCCCGATTTCATACTGTTCTTCATTTGTGAGCAGTTGGATGGAAGCTCTAGCATTCTCTCCTTCGAGATAGGACAAAATACGATAGGTACAGTTTAGTTCAGCACTCCTTCCAATCTCAATGACTTCAGAACAAAGAATACCTTGATCTTTTAACTTCCGCTGAACTGATGCTTTTATTTTAAAACACGTATACGTTTGAATGTCCGACAACTTAAGCACCAGTTTTTCATTAGATGATGTTGTAACCAAAAAGGTACGATCTCGTGAAAAACCAGATGTCATCGGTTGAAAAGAGATGGCTGGTTTCAGAAATGGAGAGAGCTGTTTCAGTTTTTCATGTTCCATGAAAGCTGACCCCCTTATTCTTTATTTACACTAAAACGGCAGACCTTTTTCAAAGTCTGCCGTGTTGTTTACATTATGATGGCTGATCACCCGTCGGGCTAATCAGCGAGAGAGCATAATCTTCTGTAAAGATTCGTTTAGATAAGTTATTCACGCCGTCTAATGTGACATGATTGATTTCATCAATAATTTCGTCGAGCGTACGGTGTTTGCCAAGGAGTAGTTCATTTTTACCATTTCGGCTCATCTTGCTATTTGTACTTTCAAGACTGAGCATCAGGTTCCCTTTCATTTGCTCCTTAGAATTCTCTAGTTCTTTCTGCGTGATACCTTCACGTTTTAAGACGTCTAATGTTTGTAAAATGGTTTCAGACAGCAGGTTCAACTGCTTCGCTCCAGTTCCGCCATAGATGGTCAGCATCCCGTTATCTGCAAATGAGCTATGATAGCTGAAGACAGAATAAGCGAGACCTTTGTCCTCTCTTACATCTTGGAACAAGCGGCTGCTCATACTTCCACCAAGCACATTATTTAAGACGATTAAATCATAGATGCCCTCATCCCCAGCAGGAAGACCGTTAAATCCCATGCATAGGTGTGCTTGTTCCGTTTCCTTTTTGCGTGTGAGCTTGTCATAATGAAATGCTGGAGCTTCTACAGGCTGCTTCTTCCCTTTTCCTTCATAAGAGCCGAACAGCTTTTCTACCTCAGAAATAAAGGTCTCATCTACGTTCCCTGCAACTGAGATTACAACGCGGTCTGGCGTGTAGAATTCATCCATATATGTTCTAAGTGAGTCTCCGTTAAAGGTAGATAGTGTTTCCTCTGTTCCTAAAATCGGATAGCCTAATGAATGATCACCGTAAATGGCTTTGCTTAACAAATCATGAACGATATCATCAGGTGTATCCTCATACATTTTGATTTCTTCGTACACCACATTTTTTTCTTTCTTCAGCTCTTCTTCATCAAAAGCGGAGTGAAAAAACATGTCGCTTAATACATCGAGGGCATAACTAGCATGTGAATCAAGCACCTTTGCATAGTAGCAAGTATATTCTTTAGACGTAAAGGCATTTACTTGACCACCAATGCGATCAAAGGATTCTGCAATATCACGTGCAGATCTCGTCTTTGTTCCTTTAAAGAACATATGCTCTAAAAAGTGTGAGATCCCGTTAATTTCTGGTGTCTCATGTCTAGAACCTGTTCCAATCCAGACGCCAATTGCGACAGACCTTACAGTGGGATTGTTTTCGAGTACAATTCTTACTCCATTTTGGCAAGTATACGTTTTGACCAAGTTTTGCTCCTCCTATTCAATTAAACAGATCGCTTCACGGATGTCTTTTTTCACTTAGGAGGTCAGAAACCGTTCCTAATTCATATCCTCTTTCCTTGATTTGAGTGATAAGTGCGTCAAGACTTTTCGCCGTAGCATCTGTTGGATGCATTAATATCATCGCCCCATTGTGTATTTTCCCGAGTACCCGTTTTTGCAAAATAGCCGGTGATGGCTTTTGCCAGTCGATTGTATCTACTGTCCACATAATGGTTTCCATGCCTTCTTGTTTGGCAAGCTTGACTGTTTCTTCTTTAAAGCTGCCGCTTGGAGGCGCAAACCATTTAGGTTTTTTTCCAAGGGATTCTTCAATTTGGCGATTTGTTTTCGTTATCTGCTCTAAAGCTCGTTCTCTTGTCAGTGTGCGCATATCTGGGTGATTGTATGAATGATTTCCAATTTCATGTCCATCTGCCACGATTTTTTTGGCAAGGGCTGTGCTTTTTTTCACCCATTTGCCCTCTAAGAAAAAGGTCGCCTTGACCTGATGCTTTTCCAGCGTCTTTAACATGTTGATTAAATGCTCGTCACCCCACGCCACATTAATCAGGAATGCATTCATTTTTTTATCTGGATGTCCCTTATAAATGGGCTCAGCACCGAGTTCATGTAAATGAGTAGATGGCTTTGTTTCTTTCAGCACAAGCAGCTTTTCATCAAATGTTCCTAGTTTCTTCATTTTTTCGTAAGAAGCATCGATATCGACTGTCTGTCCATTTAAGCCAGGCATCTTTTTCCACACTTTATCAATCTTAGCATTTTGCGCCTTTACTTCATAGTCAGAAGACTTCGATTCAATCTCCTGATATAAAATATCTTTTGAAACAGATGCAACCTCGGCATGCTCTTTCATTGATTCCATATATGTAACAGCAGCCGGCTGCTTCATCGTTTGATATGACACGAGCAGTAAAAATACAAACACAATGACTGGTAACATTTTTCTCAATGGTTGTCCCTCCCCTTACCACAAAATATGATGGGGAGAAACAAGCTAGAACTATTGTTACTTGCAAGAAAAGAAAGAAGCCTGGCACGGATACCTGGCTTCTAGCTCATTTTATATGTTCTCATTTAAGACTGTTTTTCTTCTTTTTCCTTTTCTTCACGTAAAACAGCTTTTCGGGAAAGGTTCACACGGCCTTGTTTATCGATTTCAGTGACTTTGACAAGTAATTCATCGCCAATTTTCACGACATCTTCTACTTTGCCTACACGCTCAAGCGCAAGCTCAGAAATATGAACAAGTCCATCTTTGCCGCTGAAGATTTCAAGGAAGGCACCGAATTTTTCAATGCGTTTTACTTTACCTAAGTAAAGCTGTCCTACTTCAACTTCTCTCACAAGATCTTCAATGATTTTCTTCGCTTTTTGGTTCATATCTTCTTCTGTAGAAGAAATAAAGATTGTACCATCTTGTTCAATATCGATTTTCACACCGGTATCTTCAATGATTTTATTGATTTGTTTACCGCTTGGTCCAATAACATCGCGAATTTTATCTGGATTGATCGTCATCGTTAAGATTTTTGGTGCATAACGAGACAATTCTCCTCTAGAAGCAGGAATCGTCGCCAGCATGCTGTCTAAGATTTCCATTCTTCCTTTTTTCGCTTGTTGAAGCGCTTCTTCTAAGATGTCTTTTGATAGACCATCGATTTTGATGTCCATTTGAAGTGCTGTAACACCTTTAGATGTACCTGCTACTTTAAAGTCCATATCTCCAAGTGCGTCTTCCATTCCTTGAATGTCTGTCAGCACTGTGTAGTATTCACCAGATTTCACAAGTCCCATTGCAATCCCTGCAACTGGTGCTTTAATTGGAACACCGGCATCCATCATTGCAAGAGTGCTTGCGCAAATACTTGCTTGTGAAGTTGATCCGTTTGATTCTAATACCTCTGATACAAGGCGAACTGTATAAGGGAAATCTTTTTCGGATGGAATCACTGGTTCTAGTGCACGTTCACCTAGTGCCCCATGCCCGATCTCACGACGGCCTGGGCCGCGCATTGGACCTGTCTCACCAACACTGAATTGTGGGAAGTTGTAATGGTGCATGAAGCGTTTTGACTCTTCAACACCTAACCCGTCAAGAATTTGCACATCGCCAAGTGCACCTAATGTACAAATACTGAGCGCCTGTGTTTGTCCTCTTGTAAATAATCCTGAACCGTGCGTTCTTGGCAGAAGTCCTACTTCTGAAGAAAGTGGACGGATTTGATCTACACCGCGTCCATCTGGACGTACTTTCTCTTCAGTAATCAGACGGCGAACTTCATTTTTGACAAGCTTGTTTAATACATCTTTCGCTTGTTTAATCGTCGCTTCGTCACGTTCTTCTGCTTCAAACTTCTCAACGACAGCTTTTTTCACAGCACTGATTGCAGCCTCACGCGCATGCTTCTCATGTACTTGAATCGCTTTCAGCAGGTCAGCTTCAGCAAGTGCTTTTACTTCGTCTGCTAACGTTTGATCTACTTCATATAAAGGAATATCGATTTTTTCTTTACCGACTGCCTTGACAATTTCTTCTTGGAATTCGATTAAGCGTTTGATCTCTTGGTGACCGTACATGATGGCTTCAAGCATTGTTTCTTCTGGTACTTCATCAGCCCCAGCTTCTACCATGTTGATTGCATCTTTTGTTCCAGCGACCACAAGGTTAATGTCGCTTTGTTCAAGCTGCTCCACATTTGGGTTAATGATCAGCTTTCCATCTACTCGTCCTACTGTAACGCCGGCGATTGGTCCCTCAAATGGAATGTCAGACACACATAAAGCTAGAGATGAGCCAAACATTGCAGCCATTTCAGATGAGCAATCTTGATCTACACTCATGACGATACTAATGACTTGTACTTCGTTTCTAAATCCATCTGCAAATAGCGGACGAATTGGTCTGTCGATTAAGCGGCTCGCAAGGATGGCCTTTTCACTTGGACGGCCTTCTCTTTTAATGAAGCCACCAGGAATTTTACCTACTGCGTATAATCTTTCTTCGTAGTTCACAGTGAGCGGGAAGAAATCGAGTGGTTTTGGTTCTTTAGAAGCTGTTGCTGAGCTAAGCACAGCCGTATCTCCGTAGCGTACGAGGACCGCTCCGTTTGCTTGCTTTGCAAGCTGGCCAGTTTCAACTGTCAGTTGACGTCCAGCCCAGTCTATGGTGAAGACATGTTTCTCTTGTCCCATTCTGAGATAAACTCCTCTCTTATCGTAAAGTTTTAGTTAGTTCTTATTATGAACAAAATGATTTTCACATATCAATGTGAAAGCTGTATGTAGAAGGGTTTTGCCATTCTTTCAACATTTTAACCATAAAATATTAGTGATTATACGATAAAAAAGCGGGAATCCTCCCGCTTTTTACGATTATCGACGTAAGCCTAGTTTGTTAATTAACTCACGGTAACGAGTTACGTCTTTATTACGTAGATACGTAAGAAGATTACGACGTCTACCTACCATTTTCAAAAGACCGCGACGTGAGTGGTGATCTTTCTTATGAGTACGTAAATGCTCGTTCAAGTTGTTAATTGATTCTGTTAGGACAGCGATCTGAACTTCTGGAGATCCAGTATCAGATTCGTGTGTTTTGAACTCATTAATTAATTGAGTTTTACGCTCTTGAGTAATAGCCATCCTGTTTCACCTCCAAATCATGTTAGCCCCATCTACCTCGCAACCGTCGGTGAAGTCGGCCTGCCAAGTAAGTGGTTTTAAAGCTACAGGAATTATCATACTAAAAATATGCTGAATTTGCAAATGGTAGAGCTGTTTTTCTATGATTTTTTTGTTTGCTTGAGCTGATCTTGAAAAAACTGAATCGCTTCTTCTTTATCTTGACTAATTTGAGCTGTTAGCTCCTGGATTCCGTTAAATTTTCGTTCACTGCGAATGCGCTTGAACCATTGTAATTTAATCGGTTCCCCATATATTTCTTCGTTAAAATCAAAAAGGTTTACTTCAATGGCAGGCTGATCGGGACGCTTTTCATAAAATGTTGGTTTATAGCCAATATTACAAACGCCCTCATATACTTTGCCTTTTACTTCTGCTCTTACTGCATAAACCCCTGTCGGCGGAATAATGTATTCAGCAGATAAGCCAACATTAGCTGTCGGGAAACCGATCGTTCGTCCGCGTTTGTCTCCGTGGATGACGATGCCGCGCAGCTGATAAGGTTTTCCTAACAGCTCACTCACATATTCAACATCCCCATTTTTCAATGCGGAACGGATGAGAGTAGAGCTGACTTTCCGGTCTTGATTAGACAGCTTAGGAACGATGGTTGCCGTGATACGGCCTTTTCCGTATTCATCAAACGTTTCCATTGTGCCTGCACCAAAACGGCCAAACGTAAAATCAAACCCCGCTACAGCGTGCTTCACATTCAGTTCATCCAAATATTGATCCACAAACTCCTGAGGAGATAGTGCTGCAAAGCTTTCGCTGAATTGCACTATGTATAAATAGTCAGCGCCCAGCTGTTCAATAAAATCAATTTTATCCTCAAGCGGTGTAATTAAGTCTTTTGGTTCCCGTGCTCTTTGCAAAACATGTGATGGATGCGGATGAAAGGTCATAACCGCTAAGGCCAATCCTTCTTTTTCCGCAATGCTTTTCGCTGCGTCAATGACTTTTTGATGCCCGAGGTGGACACCGTCAAAGTACCCTAAAGCCATGACAGATGGGACTTGATCCTTTTGATTCAATGTATGCGGGTGTGAAATATGTATAGTCTTCACGAGATGTCACCTTTTCTTTAAGATTGCTTGTCCTGAGATAAGATCTTCGCCGGCTTCATCAGGTTCTGCTTGGTCGGGTGCTTCATATATATCGCCATACAACGACCTGAAGGAGCAAAAACAGCGACACGATCCTCCTCTGCGAAATGAGCAAATTCATCAGGCATTGGCAGGACTGCACCGTTTTCCACTTTACTTGCTAATGTATCATTTATCTCCCATTTCGGCAAATGATTGAGCGCACGCTCGATTGGGACAAGATGCTCCTCTACTGCTTGTTCCTCGCTTATATCTCGCAGCTCATCCAGCGTGATACATTCATCTAGTGTAAAATCACCAGACCCTGTGCGAATGAGATGTGACATGTGGGCTGGGAACCCTAGTTTTTTTCCGATATCAACCGCTAAGGTTCTGACATACGTTCCTTTTGAACATAGTACGGTGAATCTAAATGACACGCTGCCGTCCTTATATGTGACAGGTGTTGTCCGCTCAATACGGTGAATGGTGATTTCACGGGCCGGCCGCTCAATTTCAATGCCTTCTCTTGCATATTCATAGAGCTTTTTCCCGCCAATTTTCACAGCAGAAAACATGGGGGGAATTTGTTCAATGGTGCCTTCAAACTGCTTCAGTGCTTCATCAATTTCTTTTTCTGAGATTGGTTTTTGCACCTTTTTTTCTTCTACGATGTCACCTGTTTGGTCTTCTGTTGTGGTAGAGAAACCAATCGTAATTTCAGCATCATATGTCTTCGATTTATCTGTTAAGTATTCTACAATCTTCGTTGCTCTTCCGATACAAATGGGCAGAACACCTGACACTTCCGGGTCAAGGGTGCCTGTATGTCCGACTTTTTTTGTGTGCAGGATTTTTCTCACTTTAAACACACAGTCGTGAGAGGTCATTCCTCTTTCTTTATGTAATAAAAGAACACCATTTATCATCTGCGCGCTCTCCTTTCATAAACGATGAAAAAGGACAGACGATCATCGCCTATCCTTATTTCAACGTCTTATTCGTGATCTTTTGTGTTTAATTCAGCAATTAGGCTTTCAATTCGGTTTCCGTAATCCACGGATTCATCGAATTCAAAGTGCAGTTCTGGTGTTTTACGAAGTCTGATACGATTGCCAATTTCAGAGCGAATATACCCTTTAGCCTTTGCAAGGCCTTTTAAGGTTTCCTCTCTTTTCTTCTCGTCGCCAAGAACAGAAATGTAGACTTTGGCAATTTGCAGGTCACCGGATACTTCGACATCTGTTACAGTCAAAAAGCCGATTCTTGGGTCTTTTAGCTTTCTGCCTAGAATGTCGCCTAATTCTTTTTTCATTTGCTCACCCACACGGGTTGCTCTCATACTCATGATCTTATCACCTCTAATTAAAACCACTCAGTTTTCGTGATCGTTCGTTCAATTTCAGGAAAGGAATCTATAAAGCTTAATACACGCTGAAGCTCCTTTTCCACTTGAACCCGAGATGAGGAAATCACGGCGATTCCGATTGATGTACGCTGCCACGTATCCTGGTAATCCATTTCAGCAATGGTTACATTGAATTTATGACGCGTTCTTGTCAATATACGCTGGAGAACCGCACGTTTTTCCTTCAGTGAGGATGCATCATAGATCATGCACTCACATTCGGTATAACCGATCATTTTCTTTCGATTTCTTGCATTACAAATGATTCCAAGACATCGCCTTCACGGATATCATTGTATTTCTTAATGGTAATACCACATTCATAACCTTGTGAAACTTCTTTCACGTCATCTTTAAATCGTTTTAATACGTCTACTTCGCCTTCGAAAATAACGACGCCGTCACGGATTAAGCGGATACCGCTGTCTCTTGTAATTGTTCCTTCTGTGACATAGCCGCCCGCAATTGTACCGATTTTAGATACTTTGAACGTTTGACGAACTTCAACTTGACCGATGACTTTTTCTTCATATTCAGGGTCAAGCATCCCTTTCATCGCAGCTTCAATTTCATCGATCACTTTATAGATAATACGGTGCAAGCGGATATCTACGTTTTCTGTTTCAGCTGTGCTCTTCGCATTTCCATCAGGACGTACGTTAAAGCCGATTACGATGGCATTAGAAGCACTTGCTAAAATGATATCTGATTCTGTAATCGCTCCAACACCCGTATGGATGATTTTCACTTTTACGCCTTCTACTTCAATTTTTTGAAGAGCTGCCGTCAATGCTTCAGCAGAGCCTTGTACGTCTGCTTTCACGATCAAGTTGATATCTTTTACGTCACCTTGTTTGATTTGCTCAAATAGGTCGTCTAGAGACAATTTCGCTTTGTCTGAACGCTGTTCGTCCAGCTGTTTAGAAGCACGCGCCTCACCGACTTGACGAGCTGTTTTTTCGTCTTTGAATACGAGGAACTGATCCCCTGCATTCGGTACATCGTTTAAACCAGTGATTTCAACAGGTGTAGATGGTCCTGCTGTCTTCACGCGGCGGCCGATATCATTAACCATTGCACGTACACGGCCAAATGTATTTCCGACAACGATTGGGTCACCTACTTGAAGTGTACCAGTTTGAACAAGAAGGGTTGCAACAGAACCTCTTCCTTTATCAAGCTCAGCCTCGATAACAGTCCCTTTTGCCGCACGATTTGGGTTGGCTTTCAGTTCTGCAACTTCGCTGACAAGAAGGATCATTTCGATCAATTCGTCAATGCCTTCACCTGTTTTTGCAGATAGTGGCACGAAGATCGTTTCCCCGCCCCAAGCTTCTGGTACAAGACCATGCTCAGTTAATTCCTGCATCACGCGGTCAGGGTTTGCTGTTGGTTTGTCAATTTTGTTGACAGCGACAATGATTGGCACTTCTGCTGCTTTCGCATGGTTAATCGCTTCAATGGTTTGTGGCATAACACCATCATCTGCTGCAACGACCAAAATTGTCGTATCCGTTACTTCGGCACCACGTGCACGCATCGTAGTAAATGCTGCGTGTCCAGGTGTATCAAGGAATGTGATTTTTTTGCCGTTTTCTTCAATTTGGTATGCACCGATATGCTGCGTAATTCCACCTGCTTCGCCTTCGACGACTTTCGTCTTACGAATGCTGTCAAGAAGAGTTGTTTTCCCGTGGTCAACGTGTCCCATGATTGTCACAACTGGAGGGCGTACTTGCATATCTTCTTCTTTATCTTCCACTTCATACTTTTCAAGTTCAGTTTCTTCTAAAATAATAACTTCCTCTACTGGAACACCATATTCAGAAGCGATTAATTCAACTGTATCTTTATCAAGCTCTTGGTTGATCGTTGCCATGACACCAAGCATCATCAGCTTTTTGATGATTTCAGCTGTTTCTTTTCCAAGCTCATCAGCCAGCTGGCCGACTGTCATTGAATTTGTAAATTCAATTTTTTCAGGAAGCTCTTTTTTAGGCTTCACAGGTCTAGCTTGCTGATGCTGCGGTTTGTTATTTCCACCGCGTTTATTTTTGTTTTTATTTTGGTTGTTGTTTTTTTTGTTTTTATTAAATTGATTATTCTGCACGTCATTCTTCTTTCTATCATTGTTTTTGTTAGATGATTGTTTTTTTTGTTCTGCGGGTTTCTCGTTAGCTGTCTCTTTTGCTTTGGCTTTTTTATAGATAGCGTCTAGCTTTTTCACAGTGTCGTCTTCAAGCGTCGCCATGTGGTTGTTCACTTCCACGTTCATATCCTTAAGCGCTGCTATAATATCTTTACTTGAAACATCTATGGCTTTTGCGTATTCATATACTCTCACTTTAGCCATTCGTTCACCCCCAAATAAATTAATCGAGCAAGCTTATGAGCTTCTTAGCGAAGCCTTGGTCAGTGACAGCGACAACTACGCGAGCTTCTTTCCCAATAGAACGTCCGAGAACGGAACGGTCTTCAACTTTTCTAACCGGAACATTATAAAATTTGCATTTGTCAGATACCTTTTTCTCTGTGTTCGGTGAGGCATCTGCTGCAAGAAGAACCAGCTTAGCACGCGCATGTCTAATTTCTTTGATCACCAGATCTTCTCCTGACACGACTTTACGAGCTCGATTTGCTAGACCAAGCAAAGGATACCATTCAGATTCATTCATTCGGTTTTTTCACCTTTTCAGCTAGTTCTAGTAATTCTTCAAATATGTGTTCGTCAATCTGTGTCTGAAATTGCTGCTGTAAACTGCGTTTGTTCTTTGCCGCAAGAATGGTTTCTTTATCGAGAGAAAGGTAAGCTCCGCGTCCGTTCATTTTTCCGGTAGCATCAACAGACACTTCACCTTCTTTAGAACGAACAACACGGATCAGTTCTTTCTTTGGTTTCATTTCTCCCGTCACGACGCATTTTCTAAGCGGGATTTTTCTTCGGCTTTTCACCTTTTATATCACCTCTTATTCGTCAGATTCCTCAGCTACTGGTTCAGCCTCTAAGAAAAGAGATTCAGAGTCTTCAGTTCTTGGGAAAATACCGAGTTCCCTTGCATCTGTTTCGCTTTTAATGTCGATTTTCCAGCTGGTCAGCTTTGCTGCAAGACGGGCATTTTGACCTCTTTTACCAATCGCTAATGATAGCTGATAATCAGGGACAATGACTGTTGTCGCTTTGTCTTCTTCATTCACAATGACATCAAGTACTTTTGATGGACTCAGCGCATTGGCAACAAATTCAACCGGGTCATTAGACCAATGGACAATGTCAATTTTTTCGCCTTTTAGCTCGTTAACAATTGCTTGTACACGCTGACCTTTTGGACCAACACAGGAGCCAACTGGATCAACATCAGGATCATCTGTACGAACAGATATTTTAGAACGGTCCCCAGCTTCTCTAGCAACCGATTTAAGCTCTACAGTACCATCATAAATTTCTGGCACTTCAATTTCAAATAAACGCTTTAAAAGACCTGGATGTGTTCTAGACACATAAATTTGTGGTCCTTTTGTTGTTTTTTCTACTTTTGTAATGAACACTTTAATGCGGTCATGCGGTTTGTATTCTTCATTTGGCATTTGTTCATTAACAGGAAGAAGGGCTTCGATTTTGCCAAGTGACACGTAAATAAATTTACTGTCAATTCGCTGAACGATTCCCGTCATGATGTCTTCCTCGCGGTCGATGAACTCAGTGTAGATCACACCACGCTCTGCTTCTCTCACTCGCTGCGTCACAACTTGTTTCGCTGTCTGAGCTGCAATGCGTCCGAAGTCTTTTGGTGTGACTTCAATCTCAACGACGTCGCCTACCATGTAGTTCGGGTTAATATTGGCTGCATCATCTACAGAGATTTCAAGGCGAGAATCATACACTTCATCTACAACATCTTTTCTTGCAAATACGCGAATCGTTCCCGTTTCGCGATTCAAATCAACACGAACATTTTGTGCTTGATTAAAATTACGCTTGTATGCAGAAATGAGTGCAGCTTCTATCGCTTCAATAATAATTTCTTTACTAATACCCTTCTCTTTCTCGAGAACAGTCAGGGCATCTAACAACTCACTACTCATTTTTATGGTTCCCCCTTATATCAATGAAAAGGTTAATTGAACGAAACTGCTAATCTTGCGTTCGCTATTTTTTCGTATGGAATATTGATCTCTTTCTTTCTTGTCTTGATCTTCACTGTCACTGTTGCAATCTCACCATCAAAGCTTGTAAGCTCACCTTCAAATGCTTTTTCACCATCAATTGGTTCATATGTTTTCATGAAAACATTTTTTCCAAGTGCTTTTTCAAAATCAGCTTTTTTCTTTAATGGGCGCTCCGCTCCAGGAGAGGACACTTCAAGAAAGTAGTTTTGGCTAATCGGATCTGCCTCATCAAGCTTTTCGCTCAAGGCTTCGCTCACTTTGGCACACTCTTCGATATCGACGCCTTTATCAGAGTCAATAAACACGCGAAGGAACCAGTTTTGACCCTCTTTGACAAATTCAACATCAACGAGTTCAAGCTGTAAGCCATCTAAAATTGGCTGCACCATTTCGCTTACGACATCCACTACTTTTTTGCTCATTCTCTTCCTCCTTGTGCTTTCGATAAACGCTCTTATCAATCATTCTGCATAAAAACCCTGCTTTAAGTGAGCAGGGGGAGCAGAAAACGGATGAATAATGTCGAGACAAAAATTGCCTGTTCAATACAAAAGAGCGGGTTTCCCCACTCTTGTCTCGGTAATCGTTAGCATTTCCATAAAAACTATACCATATCCAATTTTTTTATGCAAATGAAGTTCCTTATTCAGCAGGCATTCGTCATCAGTTCTTTTCGTTCATTCTTTTCGCATGTTCACTGATAAGGTCTGCCTCTCTACTCCCCTTGATGATCCGGAAACCATCATAATCTGGATAGAGCGAATCATCGTCCTGAATGCTTGTTAAAATCCAAAATTGACTGCCAGCCCCTCCAAGCCGCTCAACCGCTGACAGCCAGCTTTGATATACGTCAGGACGCGCTAATTGATTTTGATAGCCAAACTCTTCTAACACAACTGGTTTTCCGATTGAATTCCCGCGGGTGATATGGTCTTCAATCCATTTCACTCCCCAAGCAGCAGATTTGTTCCAGTGATCTGGGTAGAGATGATAGGTTCCGTAATCGATATGAGATAGAGCAGTCAAACGGTCCCAATCGACGCCTTCTCCCCCTCCATAAAACCAATCATCATGTCCTGGTATGTGAAAGAATCCTTCATCTCCTACTGCAACAAGATGGTGACGATCGAGAGATTTGATCCATGTACTCATTTCATCTGCCCATTTGACGAGTGTATTTCCCGTAGGATCTGACTGCACCCGCGGCTCATTGGCTAATTCCCAAGTCATAATAGCTGGATCGTCCTTATATTGGATTCCTGTGTACGTATTGGTTCTTTCTAATACATAACGCACATAATTTTTGTAAGCTTTTAAAATACGAGGATCTGTATAAAAGGCATCATGTGCTCCTGCCCCGAACCACTTCACGTATTGATTCATACCACCAAAATCATCCCAATTGTTCACGAGTGGAATGACAAGCTTTATTCCTTCCTGTCCCGCTTTATAAATCGCATAATCTAGTTTTTGAAAACCTGATTCTTCATAGACGCCTGGACTAGATTGTAAGACTGAGTTTTCTTGGGGAGACCCGTCGTGAAATCCCCAAATACGAATCACCTTTAAATTCATTGCTTTCATATCATCAAACACTGCATCTACCATCTTTTTTGACTTGTAGTGAAAATAATAATTATTTGTGCCGGCAAAGTAAAATGGTTGATTGTTGAGCGTAAATTGTGTTCCAGATGTTTGTACATAGGAGGCGGCTTTTACGGTAAGAGAGAACCAGCCTGCCCATACGGCGATCAGTAAAATGAAACACGGCACCTTTTGAGTCCAAATCTTCATTCACATTCTCCTCACAATCTATCCTTCTACAGGTACGATCACATCTAGTTGAAGCGGTGTTTTTTTATTTGAATCAAGTTCAATTGTCTGCTGTTTTAACGTCTTACTTTCTTTACCGATTCGAATCTCATATGTCCCGTGAAATGCTGGACACGTCACATTGCCATTAACATCTGTTTTTTCAACTTTTTGTGTTGTCCACTCATTTAGGAGCTTTTCATAACGTCGGCCTGCTTCATTTAATGACCAATCATAATTAACGATGGCCGCATGTTCACCTCTCCAATGGGCACCTGCCCAAAATCCCCACATCAGCACTCCTTTGACGGCTGGGTGGCTAAATGCGACGCGATATAAAGCCTCTAGGTTATCAGCTCTTCTATTAGCGTCAGGGTGAACAGAGTCGTACTCTGTGACCCATATAGGCAGACCAAGCTCAGCAAGCACATCGAGCCTTTCTTTTACAATGACTGGATCGACCCGGTCTTCAAAATGCCCTTGAACACCAATCGCCTCAATAGGTGCACCTAACTGACGCAGCTCATTGATATGCGCTTTATAAGCATGATGCTCACCATATGAGATCACATTATAATCGTTCACAAACAATAGTGCTTGCGGGTCAATTTTTTTCGTTTCTTCATACATCCACTTCCAAATATTTTTCCCAAAGCGATCTTTAAAAAATGAACCATGCATCATTTCATTGTTGACATCCCAATGGCGGAATCTCCCCTTATAATGATTGCCTGCATGCTCAAGTCTGTTTTTCATGGCTTCATACACTTCGTGATTCGGTAGTGGCCTCAGCCAGCTTGGATTCGCATCTTCAACCTCCCAAAATAAAGCGTGCCCCCTCACAGGAAGTTGATGTCTATCTGCAAAATTCAGCATCGCATCGGCTTTTTCGTAGGTGATTTTTCCTCTTTCCGGCTCGTTCGCATACCATTTTGCCTCATTTTCAAAAACAGCCCAATTAAAATGCTTCACGAAAAAATCAGCATATTGTTGATTAAATAACACTTGGTCATTCATCGCTGAACCAAATGCGAATTCATGTCTGATTTGCTTGATTTCAACCTCTATACCAGCTACTGGTTTTTTTTCGCTATTTTGAACGTTAATCACAAGATCTCTTTGTCTGTGCTCTGAGATTCGATCATTCGCCTTTTTTTTCCACAAAAGATCTTCCTGGCCATTTTTGCCCCTGTTTAATGAATGATGAATAAAGCTTCTTTCTTTGACCATGTAAAAACACCCTTATCTTCACTGGATTTATATTTCTTATACACACCGCCGGCTAGAAGCCGGCAGCTTGATGTTGACCCTGCTAGTTGATGAGACGATGATATTCAGCATAGGCAGTAGCCATATCCACTTGAGACCAGAAGCGGTGATAAATGAAAACCGGCGCCCCATTTTCCCATTTGCCCGTTGTTTCATTAAATGAACTCTGATATTTACTCTCGAGTGAAGACCATGCTGGATCTTGTTTAATGTCCGGACGAAGATCTGCAAAACTCGTATAGACCCCGTTCCCTCCCCGCTGCGGATCAGAAGGAATGGTATTCGCTCCAGGAATCTGATTTCCTTGACCAAATGTCCCGCTCCATCCATTTGGGAAATACACTTCCTTTTTAAAGAAACGGTCATAGTCTTCTCTTTCTTCCTCTGTTACAATGCCCAGCCCGTCATTATAATTCCATGCAACCTCAAGGAGCTGTGCGGCTGTATCTTTTGCTCTCGCACCAAGCGCTGTATAATCACCTGTTTCTAGCTTTGTAGCAGCAGCAAAGAAAATCAAAGCTTTGGCAAGGCTCCCTAATACGCCTGTATCCTGAGTTGGATCTTTTGTGACAGCTGTTAAATTTGGATTTCCTGTTGCAGACTGGAACCCGTTCCAAGTATCAGGCTGACCGCGCCAAGCAATATTTCCAGGAAGCCAAAACTCCCCAGGTGCACTCGTTTTAGCAACAACAGCATTTGTTCCCCCAAGAATTCTTTGACCTTGGTCATCTAAGAAATAACCCTCTTCATCCGACACAGGACGGCTGCCGATAAAAATGTAATCTAATGCATAGCTGACCCATTTTGTGATGACAGATTTGGCCATTTGAACATTTTCAGATGTTTTGTCTCCATCTTTCACAAAAATGTAATACAGCTCTGCTACGCGCTCCATTGGCCACGCCTGCATCCCAAACCAGTTATTAGAAGGCGGGTCATGGTAAACAGGTGCATCCTCATATGCCATATCATAAAATGTACTTCTCCCTGCCGGATAAGCACTATAGTCTCCATTCCAGCTATTGGTTGCGCCTCCTGCTATAGCTCCCTCTTTCGATTGAAGCCATACGTAAAATTCAAGCTGCCTCTTCAATGTTTTTTCCCAATCGCTTGCCCCGGTAGCTGAGGATGGCTTTAAGCCTCCTTTATCTGAGGATAAAGCATAAGCAGCGACAGGGTTTTGATACCCCTGATGACAATGGCTCGCCCCGATACGCCACGACCAATTTGCATAATCCCCAAGTCCTCCGCCCCAAGAGGTATACCATGCCATTAAGTAATGACAGCCACCCTTTCCGTTTCCAGGATACGGATTACCCTGTTTCCCGCTTCCAATCGTTTGAAAATATTTATCGTACATACCGTAACGGAGAAAATCGCCCATTTTCTTCGCTTTATTAAGATAGGTGGACTGATTGTAGCCAAGTTCCTTTGCCCAATACATTGCTTGTATCGCACGTGCATCAGCATCCGTTGCATTGGTATAGCGCCACTGGGCGGCTGGAGCTTGATTTTCTTTTGTGAACAAGCTCATGAAGCCTTCATTCGGCTTACCAAACGTTTTATCGTCTTGTGATGGATGAGGAATAGACTCCCATACGGATTCCTGCTGGCCACGCTGGAATGTGTTCACATATGCGGCTGTATGTGATGGGTTGAGCAAGTTTCCATAGCCATACCAGTTATCTACATCTAGGAGCCAGTGCATTAAATACGTCTCATTCGTTCCATAAGTTGACTTCAATTCATTATCAATCGGATCTTGACCAGCAGGACGAGCACCGCTCAACTGGCTAGGATATTGATCCGGGTATGGTTTTTCTGCTGCATATGTGGCGGGGCTAGACGGATTATAAGCGTTCATATGTGGCTGCTCATCATGTCCATCTTCATTTACTGGGATGATGTACTTCTCCATATTGTCCCAAGCTGCCTCTAATTTGCTCCAATCCCCTGTGTAATGTCCGTACAGCACCTCAAGCCACAGCCAATAGCTATACGCTTCTGAGGTGGTCATATGCCCGTAATCAGGTGCTTCACAAATGAGCGTCTCGATTGAGTGATACGGAATTCCCTCCGGTGAAAAATATCCATGCGCCTCACTTTTGATTTGATGATAAAGCGTTAAAAACCGTTCTTTATTTGACAAATCCTTCACCCTTTCAATAACCTCGTTGTTTTTTATTTGTCCGGCAGTGCGCCAAATACTAAAGCACCATCGTCAAAGACTGGAATCCTCGCTGTTTTTTGCATATTGGAAGTTAATCCTTGATAGGAATAATCATTTGAGGCATCCCATATATTCGACCCATTTGGTGCGGATAATCGAAATTGGATTTCCTTCTTATGCTCAGATTCTCCTCCAGGAAAAATAACTACGCCTGTAAAATCAATTTCTGCAAAATATACATGTGCTGATGCATCGTACACCTTAAGCGGAGATAAGGAAGCGCCTTCATTGTAGGCCGCTGTCACTTGAATATCCTTTTCAGTGAATCCCTTTGCAAAGACCTCGCTCAGATTGACGTAATATCTAAAGGACAATGTTTGGCTGCTTCTTGCCGGCCAACCGGATCTGTTGTATAGCACTGCTTTCACTTGAGTAGATGTTGTATCGTTATTCATCACAGCTGCCTCTACAAAAAACTCATCCCCCACCTGTTCTTTAGGCGGAAAATTTGGCAGCTTTGATTGCCCTTGACCAAACAGCTGCACCATTTTGGCTATATTTCCAGTAAAAGCGGCATTATAATCAGTCGCTACCTCGTTTGATATATAATCCGAGATGTCATCGTCATATTGATCCTGAACATTAGGGCCCCCAACAAGTGCTCCATAAAGTGTGTGACGGTGATTTTGAGGGTTTGTGAGCTGGTTAGACCATGAGCCATGTGCAGTTCGGTGGTGCGGGTGCTTCGGCGGATTCTGACCAAAACCAACGACGAAGCTTCTATTCAGCGGATTATCCCCTAGCATATAGTGGGTTTGCTTGATCGCAAACGATTGGTATCGATTCTTCTTTTCTTGATCAGACACCCAATCAGCATAAACAAAGGCTAAAAATGCTGCATTTGCGGCATAACGAAGTGAACCCCATTGATCCAGCCATGCCAAACCGCCAGGCGTATAAGTGATTCTTTCTACTTTTCCATTTTGAACGAGACCTGTCGTCCAGTAATCAAGATTACGCTCTGTTGATTCTATAAATCTGTTTTCTTTCGTGATTCTTGCTAGTAAGATTTGTGAAGCAAAAAAAGTATTATCCCATGACATGGTAAACGTATAATCCCAATCCTTCGGCCACTCCTCTACTGCTTTTAAAGCCTGGTTTAAATAGGTTTCTTCGTTTGTCGCCAAGTACAGCCAGATTCCGCCCCAAATGAGTTCGTCAATATAGCCGCTCCAGGAGTTGTAAAACGGCTGAGCATTGGTGACACAATCTGTATACTCTCCGCGATATTGGTCTGCAAAAGCATAAAGCTGTTTGGCGTGCGTCAAAAGCTTTGCTGCATAAGACGCATCTGTTTCTTTAAAAATGATAGAGCTTGCTGCTAAAGCCGCTGCAGTTTGTGCGGCTACTTCTGTTCCAGGACAATGTTCATCAATTTTAAAAGCTGGCCGGTTCATCGGCATCACTTCTGCCGGCCCCCACCAAGCATGATCAGCGTTCCCATCACCTACTTGCGCCCAAAATTCATTCGGCCCTGTATGTGCTTTCAAGAAATAATCTGTTGCCCACCTGATTTGATCTAAGATGTCATCAAGCAGCTCCGCATCTTCATAAGCTTCTCGGTATTCATATACTGTCCATGCAAGCACAGCTGCTGAGTAGGCCATCGGAAGTCCAAATTTCACATGATCACCTGCATCATACCAGCCGCCAGTTAAATCATGACCAACATCCTTCCCGTCTTCTAATCCAGAATCACCCCGCCAATTAAGACGATTGCTTTCTGGAAGCCGGCCTGACCGCTGCGCCTCATAAAACAACATGGATTTTTGAAGAACTTCTACATAGTTGTAAGATGCCATCTCCCTATTCCTCACCCCTTCTTTTTAGTAAAACATTGATGAATAGACAAACCTCCTCCTTTTGTTCGTCTCGTGATCTGTACAGCTTTGAAAAGAATCAAATATTTTCAAAAATAAGCATAGTAAACAGCAATCAGCTTTACGCTCATCGTAGTTTTCTCTTGATTCTCCTTCTGACTGTACCCAGAATGATCATATGTCGCTTGAGAACATTTCAGACGGCGAAATTCTCTTTTGAGCTCTATTTGGGTAGAAAGAATGACATACAATCTCTTTTCTTAAAACATCACGCTAAATCAAGGTATATGAATGATCAAGAAAATAATTCCAGATGACAAAAAAATGTTATTAGTTAACATAATAAAATTATTGTATATAGATAAAAGAACGCCCATTCTGGGCGCTCTTTTTTATCACATTAAAACAAAGAAAGCTGGTTTTGATCAGGAAGTGCTTCTAAGCAGCCTTGACGATCTAAATATTCAAGAATGGTTTTCGACACTTTTCCGCGTTTTTGTAAATCTTCTTTTGAAAGGAATTCTCCATCTTGTCGTGCGCGAACTATATTTAACGCAACGTTTGTTCCGAGTCCAGGGATCGAGTTAAATGGCGGAATCAATCCGTCTCCATCAATGATAAACTCTGTTGCGCTTGAGCGGTAGAGGTCAACTTTTTTGAAATGGTAGCCTCTTTCACACATTTCAAGGGCAAGCTCTAGTACAGTTAATAGGTTCTTTTCTTTCGGTGATGCATCTAGACCTTTTGAATTAATATCGTCCATAACAGCTCGAATTGCATTCGATCCTTTTGTCATCGTTTCGATATCAAAATCATCTGCACGAACGGTAAAATAAGCCGCGTAGTACAGAAGTGCATGATGCACTTTGAAATAAGCAATACGAACAGCCATTAGTACATAAGCAGCCGCGTGGGCTTTAGGGAACATGTATTTGATCTTTTTACAAGAATCAATATACCAGTTTGGTACGTTATTATTCTTCATTTCTTCTTCCCATTCAGGAGGAAGTCCCTTTCCTTTACGAACAGACTCCATAATTTTAAAGGCAAGTGACGGCTCTAAGCCTTGATAGATGAGATAGACCATAATATCATCACGGCACCCAATCACTTCACTTAGCTCACACGTTTTATTGTGAATGAGCTCTTGCGCGTTTCCGAGCCATACATCCGTACCGTGTGATAGTCCAGAGATCTGAACAAGCTCTGAGAAGGTCGTTGGTTTCGTATCCTCTAGCATTTGCCGAACAAATCTTGTCCCAAATTCCGGAATACCGAGTGTACCTGTCTTACAGCCAATTTGCTCTTCTGTTACACCTAGAGGCTCTGTCCCTTGGAAAATTTTCATGACTTCAGGGTCATCAGTCGGAATCGTTTTCGGATCAATTCCACTTAAGTCCTGAAGCATACGAATGACTGTTGGATCATCGTGCCCTAGTATATCAAGCTTCAGCAAGTTATCATGGATCGAATGGAAATCAAAATGTGTCGTTTTCCAATCGGAACCTGTCGCATCTGCTGGATATTGAATAGGAGAGAAATCGTAAATGTCCATATAATCCGGCACAACGATAATCCCACCTGGATGCTGACCAGTTGTCCGTTTTACCCCTGTACAGCCTTGGACAAGCCGGTCGATTTCAGCGCCTCTCATATGAAGGTTATGATCTCCTGCATAGCCTTTCACGTAACCATATGCTGTTTTTTCTGCAACGGTACCAATCGTACCTGCTCGGTATACATACTCTTCACCGAACAACTCTTTCGTATAGTTATGCGCTATTGGCTGATATTCACCTGAGAAGTTCAAATCAATATCGGGGACTTTGTCTCCTTTAAAACCTAAGAACGTTTCAAACGGAATATCATGTCCATCTTTTTTATACGGCGTACCACATTCAGGACAGTCTTTATCAGGAAGGTCAAAGCCTGAACCAACAGATCCGTCATTAAAGAACTCAGAGTGCTTACAGCTTGGGCATACATAATGTGGTGCAAGTGGGTTCACTTCGGTAATCTCTGTTAATGTCGCAACAAGAGATGAGCCGACAGATCCCCTTGAACCAACAAGATATCCATCGTCAAGTGATTTCTTTACGAGTTTATGAGAGATTAAGTAAATAACGGCAAAGCCATGACCGATAATACTTTTTAATTCTTTCTCAATACGGTCTTCTACGATTTTTGGCAAATCATCTCCGTAGATGCTGCGCGCCATTTGATAGCTCATTTCACGTATTTCTTCATCTGCACCTTCAATTTTTGGTGTGTAAAGATCATCTTTGATTGGTTTAATATTTTCGACCATCTCAGATACTTTTTGCGTATTCGTTACGACGATCTCTTTTGCTTTTTCATCTCCTAGGAAGGAAAATGCTTCGAGCATTTCATCTGTCGTTCTAAAATGAACTTTTGGCAGTTCATGGCGGTTAAGCGGATTCGCTCCACCCTGTGATGAAATTAAGATTTTACGATAAATTTTGTCCTCTGGATGAAGGTAATGCACATTTCCAGTTGCCACAACGGGTTTATTCAGTTTTTCGCCGAGCCTTACAATGTTTGTGATGATTTCTTTTAACGCACGTTCATCTCGAACAAGCTCCAGCTGCAGGAGGTGCTGATACACTTCTGGTGGATGTACCTCTAAATAGTCATAAAATGCTGCAATGTCTTCCACCTCATCAGGTGACTTTTGCATCATTCCTTCAAATACCTCACCCTTATCACAAGCAGACCCAACAATTAAACCTTCTCGATATTTCTCAAGCTGTGAGCGCGGAATACGCGGCACCCGGTAGAAATAATGAATATGAGAAAGTGAAACAAGCTTAAATAAATTCTTAAGTCCTGTCTCATTTTGAGCAATCAAAGTCGCGTGGTAAGGACGTGAGCGCTGGTATGCATTCGACTGTCCCATGTTTTCATTCAATTGATCGTGATAGGCAATCTCTTTTTCAGCCGCATCTTTTAGCATCTTCAGCATGAGATAGCCTGTCGCCTCTGCATCATAAATCGCACGGTGATGCTGCGTCAATTCAATATCGAATTTTTTACAAAGTGTGTTCAGCCGGTGATTTTTAAATTCCGGGTAAAGGAATCGGCCAAGTTCAAGTGTATCGATGACAGGATTTGATGCTTTATCTGTTTTTAACAGGCGTTTATACGCCGTATTTAAAAAGCCCATATCAAAGCTCGCATTGTGCGCAACAAGAATGTCTTTTCCAATCCATTCTTTGAAATCCCGCACGACATCGACAACATCTGGTGCATCTCGGACCATATCATCTGTAATACCTGTTAATTCAATGGTTGTCGCTGATAACGGGTGATGAGGATTTGCAAATGCCTCAAAGCGGTCAATGATTTCCCCGCCTTTTATTTTCACTGCTGCAAGCTCAATGATCGTGTCATAAACGGCTGAAAGTCCCGTTGTCTCTACATCAAATACAACATACGTCGCATCCTCTAACAAGCGGTGCTCTGGGTTATATGCAATCGGTACCCCATCGTCGACTAAGTTGATTTCCACACCGTACATCATTTTGATGCCATGCTTTTTACTTGCCGCATACGCATCTGGGAAGGATTGTACAACAGCATGATCTGTCAGGGCAATCGCTTCATGCCCCCATTTTTTTGCTTGTTCAACGAGCTTGCCGACGCCAGTGACCGCATCCATTTGACTCATAGGGGAATGCAAATGAAGCTCCACACGCTTTTCACCCTCAGGTGCTGTATCTTCTTTCAGCTGAGGTTTCATTTCATTGACATCATTGGCGATCATGACAAGATCTCTGACAAACGTATCATTTTGAATACTACCTCTTGCTTTTACCCACATGCCTTTTTTCAATGATTTCATCAGCTGCGCATCTTCTTTTTCTCTTGCAAACATTTTGATTAAAATACTATTTGTATAATCTGTGATCTTAAAGATACAAAGGGTTCTACCGCTTTTCAGTTCACGCGTTTCTGCATCGAATACGTAGCCTTGAACGGTGATTCTTCTTTCCTCGTCCATGATACTATCAAGCGTACGAATTTCTTCATTGTCTTTGATTTGATAGCCAATCATCAGCGGGCCTGACGGAGCTTCATCCTGCTCCTCACTTTCCTTCTTCTCCATCTCAGTGAGGGCTTGCATGGCTCTTTCTTGATCTTCAGCAAGTTTTTGTTCTCTGAACTTTTGAATCTCTTGATCTGATACAAAAATTTCTGTATCGAATTGCAGCTCTGGAAAACCAACTTGTTTAAACGCAGCCTGGAGCATTGGGCTGTACTTCTTCTTAATGGCTAGTGCCTCAGTTTCACTTTTCGTTTTAATGATGATTTTATGTCCAGACAGCGATGGTTTTTGCTGCTGAAGCAAGCTGATAATTGGGGGAGAAATTCCTTGAAGCTCTTCCACACAATGTGACCAGTACGATTGCACGAGCTCTTCAGATATGTTCGGATCACTCACTTCAATCGTACAAGTGACTTGTGCAATATGAGAAAATGCACTTGTCAGCCTGCTGAGAAACATCGCATATACCTTGTAAGGCAAAAGCGCCTTAAATTTGAAAAGAAAATGCCACGTTTTCGTCGACTTCTGCACTGTTAATTTGACGATTTCCCCTTCTTCAAAGTACCGGCTGAGGTCATCATCTGTCATTTGAATCTGATTGAGTAATATATGAAATTGCCGCCGTGTAATCGGTAATTGTTCATCCAAGACAGGACCCTCCTTTTTCAATCAGAAAGGTACCTCTTTCCTATAGGAGGTACCTTCATTTTTTTGTTCGTTTTATGCTTGGCGTATAAATGAAATCAAATCATCAACAGATACTTCATGTGATTCGCCTGATTTTCTAAACTTCACTTCAACAATCGCTTCTTCTGAACGTTTACCGCAGCTAATGCGAATTGGCAGTCCAATCAAATCACTGTCTGCGAATTTCACGCCTGCACGCTCCTGGCGGTCATCGAAAAGTACATCAAAGCCCTCATCTTCTAAGCGCTCGTATAATGTTTCAGCCAGTTCTTTTTGTGCATCATTTTTCATATTTAATGCAAGGAGGTGAAGGTCATATGGCGCAACTGCTTCTGGCCAAATGATTCCTTTCTCATCGTGATGCTGTTCAACAATCGCTGAAAGAGTTCTAGAGATACCGATGCCGTAGCAGCCCATAATCATTGGCTGCGCGCGTCCATTCTCATCAAGGTACGTTGCATCCATTGACTCAGAATAACGAGTGCCCAGTTTAAAGACTTGTCCTACTTCAATCCCTTTTGCAAACTGGATCGTGCCTTCCCCATCTGGAGAAACATCTCCTTCTTGAATCAAGCGAAGATCTGTGAATTCTTTCACTGACACATCACGTGCAGGATTGACATTGACATAGTGATAATCCGCTTCGTTTGCACCTGCGACTGCATTTGTCATTCCTTTAACAGCTAGGTCTGCATAAATATCGACTTCTGCTTTCAGTTGAACAGGCCCAACAAATCCAGGCTCAGTTCCAATGACTTCTAGCACTTCTTCGCGTGAAGCAAGCTCTACAAGCTGTGCTCCAATCAAGTTTTTCACTTTCACATCATTTACTTCATGATCTCCTCTAGTAAGGATCAGAACATATGCATCATCTGCTTTAAACAAAACAGACTTGATACAAAGAGAAGGATCGATTTCTAAAAATCCAGCAACGTCTTGAATCGTTTTCACTTGCGGCGTGTGAACTTTTTCAAGTTCTTTGAAGTCCGCAGGATTGGCTTCTTCTCCGTGATAGACAGCCTCAGCCATTTCAATGTTCGCGGCATATGAGGAAGTATCAGAATAAGCGATCGTATCCTCTCCGACTTCTGAGAGCGCCATGAACTCATGCGTGTCTTTTCCTCCCATTGCTCCAGAATCTGCAATGACTGGTCTAAAATTGAGACCCACTTTTGAGAACACATTAGAGTAAGCTGTAAACATTTTGTTGTATGTCTCATCAAGGCTTTCTGGAGAAGAATGGAACGAGTACGCATCCTTCATAATAAATTCACGTCCGCGCAACAATCCAAAACGTGGTCTCTGTTCATCACGGAATTTTGATTGAATTTGATAAAGAGTTAACGGAAGCTTCTTATACGATTTTACTTCACTGCGTACGAGTGATGTGATCACTTCTTCGTGGGTTGGGCCAAGCGCGAATTCGCGGCCATGGCGGTCCTTCATACGCATTAATTCTGGACCGTATGTGTACCATCTGCCTGACTCCTGCCACATTTCTGCCTGCTGCAGCACTGGCATTAACAGCTCAGCTGCTCCTGCCTTTTCCATTTCCTTACGCACGATCGATTGAATATGCTGAATGACTTTATGCGCAAGCGGCAGATAATGATAGATTCCACTTGTATTTTGTCTAATAAACCCAGCTCTTACTAAGAGTTGATGGCTTTTTGCCTCAGCATCTGCCGGCACCTCTCGAAGAGTTGGAATGAAAGTCAGGGATTGTCTCATGTCGTTATTACACCTCATTTATGAAATAGGACTTCTCACAAAAACTCTTGTTTCCCGGAATGAGAAACAAGAGAGAATGGTTTTTTATAAAAATAATCGCTGGATGTCATTCCACGTAACCACTAGCATTAACAGCATGAGGAACGCAACACCAATAAAGACAACAAGTGCTTCTTTCTCACGATTAATTGGTTTACCGCGAATGGCTTCAACAAACAAGAATAGTAAACGTCCTCCGTCTAGTGCAGGAATCGGTAATAAATTTACGATGCCTAAGTTGATACTGAGGAACGCCGCAAACTGCATTAATGTTAACACACCTTGCTTGGCTACTTCTCCTGTCATGTCGTAGATCCCAACTGGACCTGCTAGCATATCTAGTGAAAATTGCCCTGTGACAATTTTTTGCAGGTTTGTTAAGATCAATCCTGCTGTTGATATGACAGTGGTTCCTGAAGATGAAATGACTTTTAAAAATCCATTTTCCGTTGGCGGATATGATCCGAAACGGCCAATGTTTTTACCATCTGCTTTCACAGATTCTGGTACGACCTGGACAGTGCTTTCTTTGCCGTCTCGGTCAATGACGACATTCATTTTTTTCTCAGGGTTTTTTTGAACTGTTTGAACGACATCTGTCCAAGAATTCATTTTATCCCCGTTAATTGACACAATGTGATCTCCCTGCATCAGTCCAGCTTCCGCCGCTCGGCCGTCTTTCGTAAGCTTACCGAGTACAGGGTCATCAACGGTTACCCCTTGAATAAAGCCTAAAGCAACCAAAATCACATACGCCAGAATAAAGTTCATGATCGGCCCAGCTGCAATGGCTTTAATCCGCTGCCAAACCGTTTTTGAACCAAATTGACGATTGTATGGTGCAATTTGAATTTCTTCACCATCTGCAATATAGAAGCTTGTTTGACTGACATTGTAGCCAGTCAGAATATCTTCATTTCCAGCCTCATATCCTGAGATTCTCATGGCGTGATCTAAATCAATCTGCTCAACTTCGATGACAAGTGCATCAGGATATTTTTCTTTATCATTTAAAATGATTTTTTCTACTTCATTTTGCTCATTGAATAAGAGCCCCACTGTATGACCTGGTTTGATTTCTATAACTTCAGGGTCCTCTCCAGCCATTTTAACAAATCCGCCAATAGGGAGAAGTCTAATGGTATAAACGGTCTCTTTTCGTTTAAAGGAGAAAATCTTCGGCCCAAAACCAATTGCGAACTCGCGGCATAAAATCCCCGCGCGCTGCGCCATAATTAAATGGCCAAGCTCGTGGAAAAAAACGAGCGTTCCAAAAATAATAATAAACGCAATCACTGTATTCACGAACATACCACCTTATGTGAGGATTGATTGAACAAAGTCTCGTGTATCTTTGTCCACTTCATGGATATCTTGCAAACTTGGCGTTGAAATCACATGATGTCTGTTTAGTGCCTTTTCAATCAATTCTTCAATTTGCAGGAACGTTACTTTGCCTTTTAGAAATGCATCGACGGCAATTTCATTTGCTGCATTGAGAACAGCAGGCATTGTCCCTCCTATTTTACCTGATTCATAAGCAAAATGTAAGCAGCGATACCTGTCAAAATCCGCTTTTTGGAAATTCAATTGTCCAATCTCCCAAAGGTTCAATGATTTCGCTTCTTGCAATGGCGCTCTATCTGGGTATGTGAGTGCATATTGAATGGGCACTCTCATGTCAGGTGTCCCTAACTGAGCCATGACACTTTTGTCGTGAAATTCTACCATCGAATGGATAATACTCTCTTTATGTAGCAGCACATCAATTTGTTCATAAGGGATATCAAACAACCAATGCGCCTCGATGACCTCGAGCCCTTTATTCATCATAGTCGCTGAATCAATGGTAATTTTTGCACCCATCGACCAGTTCGGATGGTTCAGGGCTTCTTCAACCGTCACACCTTCAAGTTCAGTTCGTTTTTTATCTCGGAAACTACCACCTGAAGCTGTCACGATTAAGCGTTCAATATTTTTAGCTTGTTCACCTTGCAGGCATTGAAAAATAGCGGAATGCTCACTATCGACAGGAAGTAAAGGCACATCATATGTTTTGGCATACTCTTTTACTATATGACCAGCTGTCACAAGAGTTTCCTTATTTGCGAGTGCAATCGTCTTTTTTTGTTCAATGGCCTTTAATGTTGGAACAAGTCCAACACTTCCTACAAGTGCATTAACCACAACGTCCACTGCATCATAGGTTGCTGCTTCAATGTTGGCCTCATCACCAGCAGCCAGCTTGACATCGTATTCAAATGAATGTTCTTTTAGACTGCGATAGGTTTCTGCGTCTACACAACCGACGAATTCAGGCTGAAAGTGCTCAATGACCGGTATCGCCTTCGCAATATTTCTGCCAAATGTCATGGATTTCAGCTTAAATTTGTCCGGGTGCTGCCTAATCACATCTAATGTTTGTTCTCCAATTGATCCTGTTGCGCCTAATAGCGAAATATATTTCAAATTGCCACTCCTTCTCTCGTTCAATAAGTTTCTATGAGGTTAGCTGGCAAACGTTGCGAGCAGTAAGTATAAAAACGGCAGAACGAATAAAAAGCTGTCAAACCTGTCCAAAATCCCGCCATGACCAGGGAGAATTGTCCCTGAATCCTTCACGTGATAATGGCGCTTTAAAGCAGATTCCACAAGGTCTCCAAGCTGTCCAAAGATACTGAGTAAAAGGGTAATAAACATAACAAGCAGATATGATGGCAAAAATCCTGTAACCGCCTGAAACACAAGTGACAACACGACCGCTGTGACAATTCCACCGATAAATCCTTCTACTGTTTTGTTTGGGCTGATTTCTGGCCAAAGCTTTCTTTTCCCCATAGATTTCCCAATAAAGTAAGCTCCTGAGTCAGTGGACCAAATAATCACTGCTGCGAAGAAAATCGCACTCATGCCATATAAGCCTCTAATTTGGATAAAATAATAGAAACTGACGCCAATATATAACGTGGCTAATACAACAAAAGCAACCTCATCGAATGTGAAAGAGTTTTTACTCAAAACTGTATAAGTTAAAAGTATTAAGATTGCGAACAAAGCAATCTGCATTTTTGATGCGTCTACGTTTGGGAAGAAGCTATTCTCTCCGCCCATTAAAAGCCAAAGCAATATTAAGCTGACAATACCAGGAAAGCTAAAAATCGAAATCTTTTTCATCCTTAGAAGCTCAAAGAGAGCGACACTTCCCATTAAATAAATCAGCAAGGTAAATGGCATCTGTCCATAAATAACAGCAAGCAAAAAGACTGCAGCTGCCAAAACACCCGTCAAAATTCTTTGTTTCATCTGCACCACCCTCTAAATTCCACCGAACCTCCGGCCGCGGCGCTGGTACTCCCCGATAGCACCTATAAGATGCTCATCAGAAAAGTCAGGCCAAAGCACATCCGTAAAGACAAACTCGCTGTACGCAATTTGCCAAAGCATAAAGTTGCTTAATCTAATTTCTCCACTCGTGCGAATGAGCAAATCCGGATCTTGAAGAGATTCTGTCATTAAATAAGCTGAAAACATCTCTTCTGTGATGTCTTCTGCTTGAAGCTTACCTTCTTTGACTTTTTCAGAAATTTGTCTGCATGCGGAGACAATTTCTGTACGCCCTCCATAGTTGAGCGCAAAGTTTAAAACGAGTCCGTCGTTATCCGCCGTACTCTTTACTGCGTTCTCTACCGCTTTTTTTGTATGCTGCGGGAGGCCGTCTGGATCACCTGTTAAGCGCACTCGGACATTTTCTTCGATGAGTTCAGGCAGGTAGATGTTTAAAAATTCTTCAGGCAGTTTCATTAAAAAGTCTACTTCTAGTTTTGGACGTTTCCAATTTTCCGTAGAGAAAGCATACAAAGTCAGCACTTTGACATTCAGCTCATTTGCAAGCTTTGTCATGCGCTTGACAACTTTCATTCCTTCATGATGTCCTGCTACCCGTGGAAGAGCACGTTTTTTTGCCCATCTTCCATTCCCATCCATGATAATGGCGATATGTTCAGGAATTTCTCCATTTAATATATCTTCTTTTGTCAGGCTTTCTAAGTTGGAAGCTGCTGTTTGCTGATTCTTCCAATTTTTGAGTATATTGAGCATGAGATTCCTCCATCACCCAAAAAGGTTGCGTTCCCGCTAATAATATAGTCATCAACAGTATTAACAAAAAAACCCCCTGTAAACATGAAGAGGGTCTTTTCACTATTATCTATTGTACATAGTTTTTTCTTAAACTTCCATGATTTCTTTTTCTTTATCTTTCGTCACGTCATCAATTTTAGCGACATATTCATCTGTCAATTTTTGAACATCCTCTGTCGATGATCTTAATTCATCTTCAGTGATCTCCCCATTTTTCTCAAGCTTTTTCAAATCATCGTTTGCATCACGACGAACGTTACGAACAGCTACTTTTGCTTCTTCTGAGTATTTTTTAACTACTTTCACAAGCTCTTTACGTCTTTCTTCTGTTAGCGCAGGAATCGCAATGCGGATCACATTACCGTCACTTGTTGGCGTGATGCCAAGGTCAGACTTTTGGATCGCTTTTTCGATATCACCGATTGCTGTTTTATCGTAAGGTGTGATAATCAGCATACGTGCTTCTGGCACTGTGATTGACGCAATTTGGTTAAGTGGTGTTTGTGCACCGTAATAATCCACTGTTACTTTATCAAGCAGTGAAGCATTTGCACGACCTGCACGAACAGTTGCAAGCTCACGTCCGTATGCTTGTACGGCTTTTTCCATTTTTTCTTTCGTTTGGTTCAACACTTCTTTTGACACGTTATTTCCCCCTCACGATCGTTCCGATTGATTCGCCGTTTACGGCACGTTTAATATTTCCTTCTTCCATAATGGAGAAGACGATTAATGGAATGTCATTGTCCATACATAATGAGGACGCAGTAGAATCCATTACAGCAAGCCCTTCTTTAAGTACATCAAGATATGAAAGCTTATCATATTTTACTGCATCCGCATCTGTACGAGGATCAGCGCTGTAGACACCATCTACATTATTTTTCGCCATTAAAATGACATCTGCTTCAATTTCCGCTGCACGAAGTGCTGCCGTAGTATCCGTAGAGAAATAAGGGTTACCCGTTCCAGCAGCAAAAATGACGACACGTTTCTTTTCAAGATGACGGATCGCTTTTCTTCTTATGTATGGCTCTGCAACCTGTCTCATTTCGATAGAGGTCTGCACTCTAGACTGAATGCCAAGCGTTTCTAGGCTGTCCTGTAACGCCAGTGAGTTCATCACTGTTGCCAGCATCCCCATGTAGTCTGCTGTTGCACGGTCCATCCCTAGATCACTGCCTGTCTTCCCGCGCCAAAGGTTTCCTCCCCCTACAACGACTGCAACTTCAACATCAAGCTCTGCAATTTCTTTTACTTGCTTTGCAATGGATTGAATGACAGTTGGGTTAATTCCATTTCCAGCATCACCTGCTAGTGCTTCGCCACTTAGCTTCAGTACAATGCGATTATATTTCGGTTTGCTCATGATAACCTCCAAGTGTATACTATACCGTCTCTTATTATGCGTAAGAAACTGCCTTTTGTAAATCAATATCCTCTAAAAAATAGGGAACACAGTGCTTGTGCTCCCTAAAAAAGCCCCAGAGAGCTTTTCAAACATTATTTTTTCACTTGGCTCATAACTTCTTCAGCAAAGTTGTCTTGACGCTTTTCGATTCCTTCGCCCACTTCGTAACGAACATAAGTTTGAACAGTTGCGTTTTTCGCAGCGACAACTTGTTTCACTTTTTCATCTGGGTTTTTAACGAATGCTTGGTCAAGTAAGCAAATTTCTTCGAAGAATTTATTTAGACGGCCTTCTACCATTTTAGCTACGATGTTTTCAGGCTTTCCTTCTTGAAGCGCTTGCTGTGTTAATACTTCACGCTCACGGTTTGCTTCTTCTTCTGACACTTGGTCACGAGAAATGTATTTAGGATTTACAGCTGCAACGTGCATTGCGATGTCTCTTGCAAGCTCTTCGTCAGTAGTTCCGTTAAGAACCGCTAACACACCGATACGTCCGCCCATGTGAAGGTAAGAACCAAATGCAGCATTATCTTCTTTTGTGATGACAGAGAAACGGCGTAGAGTGATTTTCTCTCCGATTTTCGAGATTGCAGTTGTGATATGCTCCTCAACTGTTGAACCGTTTTCCATTTTAGAAGCATGAGCTTCTTCAATTGTTGCAGGTTTAGCAGCAAGCAAATGGTCAGCAAGTTCGCTAAGAAGTGCTTGGAATCCTTCGTTTTTCGCAACGAAATCAGTCTCAGAGTTTACTTCTAGGATCACGCCTGTGTTGCCGTCAGTTTTGATAAGAGTTAATCCTTCTGCCGCAATACGGTCTGCTTTTTTCGCAGCTTTTGCGATTCCTTTTTCTCTTAGAAGATCGATTGCTTTGTCGATGTCACCATCAGTTTCTGTTAACGCTTTTTTACAGTCCATCATACCTGCACCAGTTTTTTGACGCAGTTCTTTAACTAATTGAGCAGTAATTGCCATTTTACATTTCCTCCTTCTATGTTAAAACACGGATTACTAGGTGAAAAAAAGGTGATAAAAGGCATTTCCCTCTTATCACCTTTTGAATAGGTTACGCAGTTGTTGTTTCAGTTTCTGTCGTTTCTTCTACAACAGCTTCTTCTTCGCCTTGTTTAGACTCAAGAATCGCATCTGCCATTTTAGCAGTTAGAAGTTTTACAGCACGGATTGCATCATCGTTTGCAGGGATCACAACATCAATTTCGTCTGGATCACAGTTTGTGTCAACGATACCGATGATTGGGATATTCAATTTACGAGCTTCTGCAACTGCAATACGCTCTTTACGAGGGTCGATAATGAAAAGTGCATCCGGAAGACCCTTCATGTCTTTGATTCCGCCTAGGAATTTTTCAAGACGTTCTAATTCTTTTTTCAGTTGAACGACTTCTTTCTTAGGAAGAACTTCGAAAGTACCGTTTTCTTGCATTTTTTCAATATCTTTTAAACGTTTGATACGTTTTTGGATTGTTTCAAAGTTTGTTAACGTTCCACCAAGCCAGCGTTGGTTTACATAGAACATACCAGAACGGATTGCTTCTTCTTTCACTGAATCTTGTGCTTGCTTTTTCGTACCAACGAAAAGGATTTTTCCTCCGTCAGCAGCAAGGTTTTTCGTGAAGTTGTAAGCTTCCTCTACTTTTTTCACCGTTTTTTGAAGATCGATGATGTAGATACCGTTACGCTCTGTGAAGATGTAACGCTTCATTTTTGGGTTCCAACGGCGAGTTTGGTGACCGAAGTGAACACCAGCTTCTAGCAATTGTTTCATAGAAATAACTGACATTTTGTTGCCTCCTAGTATAATGGTTTTTTTTCCTCCGCTTAAGTCATGTTCACATAAAACTGCGCCACGGCAGCACCTTCATCCGAATCATTAAGCGTGTGTATTTAACACCAAGAAATAATATAACACATGATGGACTGACAATCAAGAATCCTTTACAGCTTTCCGCTAAATTTTAATAAAAGCTCGATTTCTGTCTTGCCAGTTTTCAATTCTTTCGCTATTTCTTCCAGTGATCGCCCTTCATCATATAAGGTCTTCACTTGGTTTTCGAATGTTTCTTCTAATTCACTTTCAGAAGGCTGAGAAGCCTCTGTTTCAAGTTGTGGAACGGGTTCGTTTACCTTCTCTTCCTGTACCTCAACTTCGCTAAGGAGAGCCGACAGGTGCTCTGGTACTGGATCTTCACTTTCGACCGATTGCTGGGATTCAATTGGTGGTTGTGGCTGCTTTGGTGTCTGAAGATCCGATTTCAGCTCTTCAGCAGAAAAATCAGGGGAAGCGGCTGCCACTTTTGATAGTTTGTCATTCTCTTCTTTGACTTCCATCAAAAATGCAGCCAGGGTATTTTCCGTTTCTTCTAGAAGTTCTCGCTGCTTTTGTTCTGTTGCCTTCAGCGAATTCATTCTCGTATATAAAATGATCACAAAATAAATAAGTGCAGCATGAAGCATGAAGCTAATCAGCCATAACATATTTTTTCACTCACTAACTCTTTAAGATTGAATGGCTTTATCAAGCAGATGCTTAAGCTTGAACAATGCCTTTGAATGAATTTGCGAAATGCGTGAGGTAGATAAATTGAGCACTTGACCAATTTCCGTTAATGTCAGTTCTTCTTTATAGAAAAGACTGATCACGAGCTTTTCTTTTTCTGAAAGCTCTGTGATTTTTTCAGCAAGCTGTTCAATTAATTCATCTTTCAGCATTTTCTCCTCAGGAGTCACAGACTTCTCGTCACGAATCATGACCTGTACGTTCTCACCGTCTTCTTGATCATGCAGCTTCTCATCGATTGAGAGCAAATTCGCAAAGAACCCTTCATTCATCGTTGTGACGACATCCTGTTCGCTCATGCCGAGTTCCTCAGCTACCTCTGTTGGCGTTACATTTCTCAAATAACGCTGTTCAAGCTTTTCAATAGCCGCTTCTACTTTTTTTGTTTTCTCTCTTGATGTACGAGGCAGCCAGTCCTCTTTACGAAGACCGTCGATGATGGCCCCGCGGATTCTGAAGGATGCATATGTATCAAACTTCAGATCTCTTCCGGGGTCAAATTTTTCAAGGGCATCATATAAACCGAGCATCCCTAGACTGATCAAGTCTTCTTTATGCACTGACTTCGGGAGACCGATGGAAATTCTTCCAACATGATATGTGACGAGCGGCATATAGCGGCGCATAAGATCATCTCCAGCAGCTGGGTCTTTCCACTCTTTCCATCTAGCCCATAGCGCCTGATCTTCGTAATTTAAGGATTGCATCTTTATCCCCCTATACTTCCTTAGTTATATCTTCATAATGCCTTGCTTCACAGTGCGGATTTCAAGCTCTGCCGTAAGCGGATCGAATTCAATTGTACGGCCATTGCTCCCGCCCGTATCTTCACTAATAATCGGGATATGATGAAGAGACAGATGTTCTTTAACAGCTGATACGTTTCTAGGTCCAATTCTCATCAGATCATTGGTTGACTTAAACTTAAACATTTCCGCTCCGCCAGCAAGTTTCGCCTTTAGCGCATGTTTGCGTGCGCCTTCTTTTAGGAGCAGATCAATTGTATGCTGAACACCTGTATCTGCATATTTAGCCAAGTTCTCCACCGCCCCTTTTGCAAGGGAGGAGTCTGGAAGCATGACATGGACAAGACCTGCCAGCTTTTTCTCTTGATCAAACAAGACAAGCCCTACGCAGGAACCAAGACCGGATGTCCGAATGCGGTCCGGTGTTTTAACAAGCTGAACATCTGCAATACCAACCTTTACAACTGCCGGAACTTGCACGTTCATTACAGGTTACCTAATGCTTTGAATAGTTTTTCAAACGATTCAAAGTCTGGTAATAGAAACATATTTCCTTTCAGCTCTTGCTTATTATGATCATCGAAAATTGATGTATCAATCACAATTGCCTGATCGCCTAAAGGGCTGAATTGCATTAACCCTTCACTAATGACAGCCCCGAACATATCGAGCGTGACATCTGGAACACTTGGGTGAAGCTGCAATTTTGTTAAATCGGCAAGGGCTGATAAATAAGAGCCTGCTAAAATATTGCCAAGTTCATGAAGTGCTGACGTCCCCATCACATGTTCATGAATGGTATCAATATCAAATGCCGGGTCATGTACAAGCTCTCTCACAAATTGCTCTGCTTGCTCAAACGGCATAATGAAAAAGATCGAGCCGGATAAATCTCCTTCCATTCGCAGGAAAATGCTTGCAACAGGAAGATCTGCACCGCCAAAGAAATCCATCAAATCGTCAAACGAGAGAACCTTAACAAAAGGAACAGCCATATCTATTTTGCGATCCAATAGGTTGGCAAGAGCAGACGCTGCGTGGCCTGCCCCGATATTCCCAACCTCTCTTAAAATATCTAGCTGTTCATCTTTAATTTCATTGAAAATGCTCATTTCACATCCCCCTTAATGGACAGGTGCACCTTGAACGCTCTTGTCGAGAACAGCACCAGCATGAATGATATTAAATAGGCGCTGATCATGCTTAATGATACCTGTCACCCATGACTGTCCTTCTTTTTCAGCTGATTCAGGAGAAGATTCTACCTCTTCTTGATGGACCGTAATGACATCATTCGCTTCATCGACAATCCAGCCGACTTCAAGGTCACCAACTTGTACAATGATCATTCTAGTTTCATCTGTAATGTCGTTGTTAGTGGAACCAAGTCTGACTCTTAGGTCAATGACAGGCGTCACAACACCGCGCAAATTAATCACACCGCATATATAAGGGGCAACGCCAGGAACTCTTGTCGGCTGCTGCCATTTTTCAATGGATTTTACTTCTGATACTGAAATGGCGTATTCTTTTTTGTTTACGATAAACACAATCATCTTTTCGCCAGTTTTGATATCTGTACTCATTTCAGACCGCTCCTCTATTGTTTTTTACTTGATCAATGCATTACAGTCAACGATGAGTGCAACTTGACCGTCACCTAGGATTGTTGCGCCAGATATCGCAAATACGTTTGGCAGGTAATCTCCTAGTGATTTCAATACAACTTCTTGCTGACCAATAAATGAATCGACCACAAATGCTGTCAGCTTGTCTCCTTTACGAACAACAATGATGTGCAGTTCTTCCTCTAATTCATTCGCATTTGGTACGTGGAATTGTTTCTTCAAGTACACGACCGGCACGATAAATCCGCGGAAATCAATCACTTCACGATCATGAGTTTGCAGGATGTCGCTTTTCTTAATGACAGCCGTTTCAATAATAGAAGAAATCGGAATCGCAAATGTTTCCTCTTCGAGTTTTACAAGAAGAACAGAAATAATCGATAATGTAAGCGGAAGCTGAATCGAGAATAGTGAGCCTTGCCCTTCTGTTGAATTGATGCTCACAGATCCGCCTAATGATTCCAGCTTATTTTTCACAACATCAAGACCGACACCGCGGCCTGAGATATCAGAAATCGTATCAGCTGTAGAGAAACCTGCTGCAAAGATCAATGAATCAATTTGATGATCTTCAAGCGTCTCTGCTTCTCTTTCTGTAATAACCCCGCGTTCTAATGCTTTTTCAAGCACCTTTTTACGGTTAATCCCGCCGCCATCATCCTCTACTTCAATGAAGACATGGTTTCCGCTATGATACGCCTTTAATAGGACTGTACCTTTTTCTGGCTTGCCTTTTTTCACACGTTCTTCTGGTGATTCAATCCCGTGATCTAAACTATTTCTAAGTAAGTGCAAGAGCGGATCTCCAATTTCGTCGATCACTGTTCGATCAAGCTCTGTCTCTGCACCTTCAATGATCAGTTCAATTTTCTTATTAAGCTCTTTCGTCAATTGACGAATCATACGTGGGAATCTGTTAAACACAGTTTCCACAGGGACCATTCTCATGTTCAGGATGATGGATTGCAGGTCTCCAGAAATACGAGTCATTCTTTCGACGGTGTCTGTCAGTTCGTTATTTTCTAGTTCTTTTGCAATCTGTTCTAAACGGCCTCTATCAATGACAAGTTCTTCAAATAGATTCATCAGAGAATCTAGACGGTCGATGTTGACACGAATTGTTTTTGTTCCGCCGGCAGCGGCACCATTATTGCCATTTGCTTTTGGCGCATCGTTTGCTGGTGCCTTCGCAGCAGGAACGGATACTTCTTCTTTTTTCTGTTCAGGCTGTGCCTCTTGTTTTTCAGCAGGAGCTGCTTCAAATGCGGAGACTTCAGAGATCTCCACATTCTCAACCTCTGAGATCGCTGTGACGATTTTCTTCACTTCGTCCATCGGCTGTTTAGATAGATAAGATATGCTGAATTCAGATTCGAAATCTTCTGATTCTAACAGCTCTGCATTCGGAACCGTTTTGACAACTTCGCCTGCTTCATTCAGTCTTTCAAAAATCATATAGACACGAACAGCTTTTAATAAGCATGCTTCGCTTAATGTCACGTTAATTTCATAGCATTTGAAGCCTTGCTCTCTCGCTTCATCAAGAACAGTTCGTTCAAATTCGTTATAGTCTAAGTCATTAGCGGCAGCAGCGGATGCAGCAGGTGTTTCAACGCTAGAAGCTGCCTCCGCATGGCTTCCTGTCACATCTAGTTTTTTACTAATTTCTGTGACATCACGTTTCCCATCTCCGCCTTCTGCAATCGATTGAACCATTGCTTCTAGGTGATCAAGAGCTTCGAACATCGTATCCATTGACTCAGGAGTAACAATCATTTGTTCGTTGCGGATGGCATCAAACATATTTTCTAGGTGATGCGTTAGATGAGCCATATCATCAAAGCCCATTGTTGCACTCATGCCTTTCAATGTATGAGCTGCTCTGAATATATCATTTACTAGCTGCAAGTCGGTTGGGTTCTTTTCTAACTCAAGAAGCTTTTCATTACAAGTTTGTAAGTGTTCTCTGCTTTCATCTAAAAAGATATCTAAGTATTGGTTTACATCCAACGAGTTCACGCCCTCTCTTTTTTCATGGAGCTTATAATTGCATGTGCGATGTCATCCACATGCCTTGTTTCATGTGCAAGGCCTGCATTAATGACTGATTTAGGCATTCCGAAAACAACACATGATTCTTCTTTTTCTGCAATGACTTTCGTATGACCGCTTGCGACCATTTTTTTGACACCTTCTGTACCGTCACTACCCATTCCTGTCATAATGACAGCGATTTTCTCGTAACCTTTGATGCTGCTGATAGATTCGAATAAATAGTTCACGGATGGTTTGTGCCGGCTTTCCGTGTCTTCAGGGGACAGCCTGATGACTAAAGATGTCCCCTGATCATGAAGTGACATATTCATTCCACCAGGAGCTATGTAAGCCACTCCATTTTTTGCGATGTCTCCATCTTGTGCTTCTTTAATGGTGATTTGTGATAAATGGTCTAACCTAGTAGCAAGTGATGCCGTAAATCCTGCCGGCATATGCTGCACAATCAATATAGGTGCCTCTATGTCCTTTGGCAGCTTCGTTACGACTCGTTGAAGTGCCCTTGGCCCTCCAGTAGATGTTCCGATAGAAATAATCTTTCGGAGTAATCCGCTTTTTCCTGCTTGCACGCGGGGTACAGGCACTGGACTTGGCGGCTTCATCACTGGCTTAGGAGAAACCTGCTCTTTCTTGCGTTTTCTTGACATTCCTGCCGCAAGTACCCGCTCTACAATTTGACCCCTGACTTTGTGTAAATCGAGCGAAATGCTTCCCGAAGGCTTTGTCACAAAGTCGAAGGCACCGAGTTCTAAGCAATGGATGGTTAAATCCTTCCCTTGCTTCGTCTGGCTTGACACCATAATCACGGCAAGGTCGTGTTCAGCCAGAATTTGCTTTAATGCTTCTGTTCCATTTAACACAGGCATTTCCACATCTAGTGTGACGACATCTGGATTCAGTTCCTTAATCCGTTTTAATGCATCTTCCCCATTTCGCGCCGTTCCGACGACTTCTATTTCTTGCTCGGCACTTAGAAAGTCACTAATGAGCTTCCGCATAAAGGCCGAGTCATCTACTACAAGCACTCTAATCATGAGTCCACCTTCCTCCTTTTAAAAAAAGAGGACAACTTATCTATAAACGTATGCTGTTCTCTCCGTGCCTCTCTTATCTGCTGATGATATAGTGTGTCTGCCAGCATCTTAATGGTTTTACTCAGTCTTGAATGAGGCTGCTTCATATAAAATGGCATTTGTTCTGAAACTGCTTTAGGAACCGCAGGATCATCAGGCACAGCACCAGCAAACACAAGTTTTCTGTGAAGAAAGGATGTGACCACTCCTGCTAATTTCCGGTAGGTTTCAGACCCTTCTGACGGGGTTTTACACCTGTTGACAATGATTTGCACAGACTGTTCAAACTGATGAATGGCTAAGTGCTTAATCGCACTGTAGGCATCCATGATGGATGTGGGCTCTGGCGTAGTCACAACGACCACTTCTCCTGCCGATAAGACAAAAGGCAGCTGATCTTTTGACAAGCCAGCCCCCATGTCAAAGAAGATACAATCAAAGTCATGCATCATTCTTTCCATCTCTTCCAGAAAGAACGACCATTGATCTTTATCTAAAGAAAACAGCTGTTCAAGTCCACTTCCGCCAGAAATGTAATAGAGGTTATCCGCCCCTTTGGTCATAGCTGCTTGGAAGGATTTTTTCCTGACGAGGACATCTAATATAGAGCTAGTCGATGTTTTCCCTAGTAAAATATCAATATTCCCCATACCAAAATCAAGGTCGATCACTAACACTCTTTTGCCTGTGCTTGCGATAGACAGTGCCATATTCAGTGTCAAATTCGATTTACCTACCCCACCTTTACCGCTCATGACGGCAATGGTTTTGGCCTGTCCGCTTACGCCAAGAGGAGCCGGTGTCATCAACTGACTCTGCTGAACTAGTTTTCTCAAACCTTCTGCTTGGTCAGGCTTCATCATTGTAAAACCATCCTTGTTAGTTCAAGTGGAGAACCTTCAAGAATATCCTCAGGCACATTTTGACCATTTGTTAAAAAGCCAAGTTTGATTTGCGAGTCTGCAATGATTTGAAAAATGGTTCCCATCGTATCCGTTTCATCTACTTTTGTAAAAATGAATTGATCGATTGGAACGTGTTCAAAGCGTTTGACCATGGCTTTCATGTCTTGATACTTTGATGTCGCACTCATCACGAGAAAACTTTGAATGCTTTCATCAAATGGAATAATGTCTGTCAGCTCTTTGATATACGCCTCTTCTTTAAAGTTACGACCTGCTGTATCGATGAAAATATGATCATACTCCTTAAAGGTCTCTTGAGCTTTCACAAAATCCTCTCTCGAATAACAAACCTCAAGCGGTGCATTCAGCAGTTCAGCGTATGTTTTCAGCTGTTCGATCGCTGCAATCCGGTACGTATCGGTTGTAATAAAAGCGATTTTCTTTTGCTGCTGAATGGCCGTTTTAGCAGCCAGCTTTGCAATCGTTGTCGTTTTACCAGCTCCGGTTGAACCGAACAGCACAATGTATTTTGAAGAAATCATCGGCTCATCAGAGGTTTGGGCTGGCAGCATATCTGAAAGCAGTTGTTCGAGTTCTTTTTTTATATGATTTTCTTTCACGGCACCCTTTGTTAAAAGCCCCTTCAGGCATTCGTCGCGAATTGCATCATCAAGACCTTGATCCTTTAGCTTTTGATCGATTGCAATGAGAGGATCAGGCAGAATCCCCGCATGCCGTTCATTCCTTACATATTCTAAAGGCTGTGCATGAGAAGGCGCTGGTTTCACTGGCTCAGGAGCAAAGGATGGCTGTTCAGGCCGCTTTTGAACTTGCTCCTTTTTTGGTAACACAGGAAGAGGTGGCGCAGGGTTTAAACCTTTACCAGCTCTTTCTTCGAAATCTTGGTCTAGCACTGCAATCACTTCGACCATTTGCTGTTTCTTTAAACCGAACAGCTTTCGTTTGACAACGGTTTTCGAATTGAGAATGACGGCATCTTTCCCAAGCTGCTGCCTAATTTGAATCGTTGCCTCTTGCATAGAATTTGCTGTGATTTTTTTCATTTTCATTAGATATCCACCACTCCGATGCTCTGTACTTCCACATTCGCTTCTAGTTCGTTATAAGATAGTACCGGTAAATCTGGGAAATATCTTTCTAACAACTGCTTAACGTACATTCTTATAGGAGGTGAGCACAATAGAACTGGCGTTTCCTGACGAAGCGAAAGCTGTTCAATTTCTCTCGCCACTGATTGAATCACACTTTCAGAGGATTCTGGATCTAACGATAAGTAGTTGCCATGCTCTGTCTGCTGAACACTGTCAGCAATCACCTTTTCAACTCGGCCTGAGCATGTCACGACTTTCAATGATTCATTTTCCCTTGCATATTGTGCGGTAATCTGTCTTGCCAGCGCCTGTCTGACATACTCTGTTAATAAATCTGTATCCGTCGTTAATTTTCCGTAGTCTGCAAGCGTCTCAAAAATGGTGACAAGGTTTCGAATAGAGACCTTTTCTTTTAGCAGCTTCGCTAATACTTTTTGTATATCACCGACTGCCAGTGGATTCGGCGTTACCTCATCCACTAAGACAGGATAACTTTCTTTCAGATGATCAATTAATTGCTTCGTTTCTTGGCGTCCGAGCAGTTCGTGTGTGTTTTGTCTAATCTTCTCTGTGATATGAGTAGACACAACAGATGCTGGGTCTACAACCGTATAGCCTAGCATCTCAGCCTGATCTTTTTCTGCTTCTGATATCCATTTAGCTGGCAGACCAAAGGATGGTTCGATTGTTTCAATTCCTTCAATCGGATCATCATCAGGCGTTGGGGACATCGCTAAGTAGTGATCAAGCAGGAGCTCCCCTTTTGCTACTTCGTTCCCTTTAATTTTCAACCGGTATTCATTCGGGTTCAGCGCAATATTGTCTCGGATCCGGACGACTGGAATGACCAGACCTAGTTCGAGGGCAAGCTGCCTTCGAATCATCACAATTCGGTCTAACAGGTCACCGCCCTGATTTGCATCAGCTAGCGGGATCAGACCGTAGCCAAACTCAAATTCAATGGCATCCATTTGCAGGAGGTGAATGACACTTTCTGGGCTTTTCATCTCTTCTACCTCTGCCTGTTCCTCGAGTACCTCTTCGATTTCTTCTTGATCTTGTTTGTTTTTCGACATCATGTATGCGCCAAGCGCTAGTAAACCTGCGATTGGCCCAGTCAACAGTACGCCGATTGGCGTAAATAAACCAAGAAGGAAGATCGTTCCTGCTGTGACATAAAGCATGGCTGGAAATGCAAAGAGCTGACCTGTAATGTCAGACCCAAGGTTTCCATTAGAAGCTGCCCTCGTAACAACAATCCCTGTCGCCGTTGAAATAAGGAGTGCCGGAATTTGCGAAACAATTCCGTCGCCTACCGTTAACAGGGTAAAGTGGGAAGCTGATTCTTGAATCGACATGCCTTGCTGAAGCATCCCAATAATAATTCCAAATATAATATTGATGATAACGATGATAATACCAGCGATGGCGTCCCCTTTAACGAACTTACTGGCACCGTCCATCGCTCCATAAAAGTCTGCTTCTCTCGCTACTTTTTCACGGCGGTTTCTTGCTTCACTTTCTGTCAGCATCCCTGCATTTAAATCAGCGTCAATACTCATTTGTTTACCTGGCATCGCATCAAGTGTAAATCTTGCCGCAACCTCTGATACACGCTCAGCCCCTTTGGTAATAACAATAAACTGAATGATGATCAGAATAAGGAAAACAACAAGACCAACGAGGATATTTCCTCCAACAACAAATGAACCGAACGTTTCTACAACCTTTCCAGCATCTCCTGTTGAAAGAATAGAACGTGTTGTAGAGATGTTTAGCCCTAAACGAAACAGCGTTAGGAGCAAAAGCAATGATGGAAAAATTGAAAATTGCAGTGGTTCTTGCATGTTCATAGTGGTGAGAAGCACGATAAGCGCAAGAGAAATATTAATAATGATTAAGATACTTAATAGAATGGGCGGAAACGGTATGACCAGCATCGCCACAATTAAAATAACACTGAATAAAACAGATAAATCTCTTGCTGACATGCCTGTTCTCTCCTTTTAAAACCAAAAATTCATAAAATCTTTTGTTTCGTTTTATAGACGTAAGCTAAAATTTCTGCGATCGCCTTAAAGTATTCTTCTGGCACCGCTTGGTCGATATCGACCTGGTCATAGAGTGCTCGGGCCAGCGGGCGGTTCTCGACAGTCATGACATCATGTTCTTTCGCAATCGTTCTAATTTTCAAAGCCAAAATATCCGTTCCCTTTGCCACCACATAGGGCGCGTCCATCTTTTCTTCGTCATACTTTAAAGCAATTGCATAGTGGGTTGGGTTTGTAATGATGACGTCCGCTTTTGGGACTTCCTGCATCATCCGTCTCATGGCCATTTCCCGCTGACGCTGTTTAATCTTTGATTTTATGAGCGGGTCACCCTCTGATTTTTTATACTCATCTTTGATGTCCTGTTTGGACATCCGCAAGTTTTTTTCATAATCAAATTTCTGATACATATAATCAAGCCCTGCTAAGATCAGAAGAGCACCAGCTGCATATAGTCCCATAATCAAGGTCATATTTGCGACGAAATGAAGGGTTTCCTCTGCTGTTAATAAAGGAAGCCGCAAAATTTCATCAAAGTGCATCCAAAGCGCTATAAATGTCGCAAAACCAACAAAGCCAATTTTTAAAATGGATTTTAATAGCTCTACGAGGGCTCGAATACTGTATATCCGTTTAAACCCTTTGATTGGGTCAAGCTTTTCTAATTTCGGTTGAATCACTTCTGTCGAAAAGAGAAAGCCGACTTGTAAATAGTTACTGAGAACGCCTGCCAGCATACCAACACCAAGGATTGGCATAAGGAGGATCCCTGTTTCTTGAAGCAATTCCAAGAATAATTGATGAATATTAGATGTGCTAACCTTCATTAGCATAGTTGTTGAATAAAAACGTTCAATGAGCGCTATAATACGCTCTTTCATAAAAGGCCCAATAAAAAAGAATGATAAAAAGATTAATAGAAACGAGATGGCTGTATTGACGTCGGTACTTTTGGCAACCTGCCCTTTTTTACGCGAATCCCGCCTTTTTTTCGGCGTTGCTTTTTCTGTTTTTTCACCTGCGAAAAATTGCAGTTCTAGTCTAAGCCTTGTCATCATGACGAACCACCGACCAATGCTAAGAAATTCCTCATGGTGAGTACAATCGTTTCAAATGTATTTTGGACAACACCGAAGATCACGCCCATACAGATGATGATCATAATAAAACTCACACCCATTTTAATAGGAAGCCCGACCACAAATACGTTCATTTGCGGAACTGTACGTGCCACAATTCCTAATGCCAAATCGACTAAAAACAGACTTGCTACTACAGGTGCCGAGATTTGAAAGGCGATGATAAACATTTGGTTAAAGCTCTTTGCAATAAAGTAAGCAAAGGATTCACTGCCGAAATTCAGCGCGTATTGATCAACTGCAATGTATTGAAAGCTATAATAGATTCCATCAAGCAGCAGGTGATGTGCATTTGTTGCCAGCATCAAGAGCAATGTGACCGTATAAAAGAACTGCCCCATCAGTGGTGTTTGCGCTCCTGTTTGCGGATCAATAATATTGGCAATCGCAAAACCCATTTGAAAATCAATGAACGAGCCGGCAATTTGCACAGCGGACACCATGATATAAGCAATCAGCCCAAGTAAAAGTCCGACCATTGCTTCTTTCACCGCAAGCATCATATAAAGTCCGTCTATATCGAGTGCTGGCGGTTCTTTAATGGTGCTAAAACTAATGACGGCTAAAAACAGTGAGAATCCAACCCTGTGTACTGCTGGGATCGTTCTATGCGCTAAAAGCGGTACTGTTACAAAAAAAGCGGTGATGCGAATAAAAACTAATAGAAAAGCAGGGAATAATTCTATGATTGACATCGCTGCTTAACCTGCAAATCGATCTAAATTCGAGAACAGTTCTGTCGTAAAAGACACAATTGTTGAAAGCATCCATGGACCAAATACAACAAGTCCAATGAGCACTGCCACAATCTTAGGAATAAACGCAAGCGTCTGTTCTTGAATTTGGGTTGTCGCCTGAAACACACTGACAATTAGTCCCACAATAAGTGCGAGCGCTAGAAGCGGCCCACTCACAAGCAATACCACATACACTGATCTTTCAGCCATCGTAATGACAAATTCTGAACTCATGTTTAAGCACCTACTCTAAAAGCTTTGCAGCAAAGATTTAACTATCAAATACCATCCATCGACTAAAACAAATAACAATATTTTAAAAGGGAGCGATATCATAACCGGCGGAAGCATCATCATCCCCATTGACATCAGAACACTTGCGACCACCATGTCAATAATTAAAAATGGAATAAAGATCATGAAACCAATTTGAAATGCCGTCTTTAATTCTGAAATGGCAAAAGCGGGAACCATCGCCGTTAACGGAATATCTTTAATCGATTCAGGTGTATCCATTTTTGCGTAACTAAGAAATAAAGCCAAATCTTTCTGCCTTGTATGTTTACTCATAAACTCTTTAATCGGCACTTCGGCTTTTTCATACGCCTGATTTAACGTGATGTCATCATTTAAAAGCGGCGTCAGCGCCTCTTTATTAATCTGTGAGAACGTGGGTGCCATGATAAAAAATGTGAGAAACAAAGCAAGTCCAACAAGCACTTGGTTTGGCGGCATTGAGTTGGTTGCAAGTGATGTTCTGACAAATGAAAGAACGATCACAATCCGTGTAAAACACGTCATTAAAATGAGAATGCCTGGCGCAACCGAAAATACGGTCAAAAGTAAAAGTAGACGGACAGACGTGCTGATATTTCCTGCACCGCTGGAATTAAATAAATCGATAAACTCATTCATTTTGTTTCGGGCCTTTCTTTCTGACTTCTGATTGGGTCTTTTTCAACTCGGCTAGCTGCGCCTTTAAATTAGCTGAAAAAGAAGAAGTGGTCGGCTGATCATGTTTTTTTATCTGCGATGTGAATTTTTGAACCATTTTTGGTAAATCGGTCTTACTTTCCATCGCTTCTTCGTATTGTTTCACGATTGCTTCACATTCTTGTTCATCATCAATTTCTTTTAGCAGCTGGATTGAGTCTGCTACGCCGACAACTAATACTCGTTTGCCTACTTTGATCAGCTGGACTGAACGGTTTTGTCCGACCGTCGTTCCGCCAATATTTTCAACGTAGCGAAATGGTTTGAGTAAGCGGTTTTGCTTCCCAACAAATCTTACCAATCCGTAAATAAGTAGGATGACAAAAAGTAAGGCACCAATCATTTTGACAAAATCCATAATGGAGACAGAAGAAGAGGGAACTTCTTCTGCCGGATTCGTTTGATTGTCAGTGGTTTTCTTCTCTGTATCCTTTTTGCTTTCTTTCTCATCTTTGATCCAGTCATTCACCGTGCCATTTTCAGGATCTTTCGTTTCAGCAAACAGTGAAGCCGGCTGCATTGTTAAGAAAAGCATAAAACTGATCATTGCTATACATATCAAACGTTTTTTCAACAAGTCTTACACCCTTTTTTAGCCTAACGTTTTATTAATTGCTTCAAGTACACGGTCTGCCTGGAATGGCTTCACGATAAAGTCTTTTGCACCTGCTTGGATCGCGTCAATAACCATTGACTGCTGTCCCATTGCTGAGCACATGATGATTTTTGCAGAAGCATCGATTTGTTTGATTTCTTTTAGTGCAGTGATCCCGTCCATTTCTGGCATTGTGATATCCATTGTGACAAGATCAGGAGATGTTTCTTTGTATTTTTCAACAGCTTGTGCGCCGTTTTCTGCTTCTCCTACTACATCAAATCCGTTTTTTACAAGAATATCCTTGATCATCATTCTCATGAATGCTGCATCATCTACGATTAATACCTTAGTAGCCATTTACTTATTCTCTCCCTATATGTTTGTTTATTTTAAATTAGAAAGTCTTTCTGACTGACTTAAAATGTCAGTTACACGAACACCAAAGTTTTCATCGATGACAACGACTTCCCCTTTGGCGACGATTCGCTTGTTAACTAGAATGTCGACTGGCTCACCAGCAAGTTTGTCCAGTTCAATGATACTGCCAGCTGAAAGCTCAAGAACTTCTTTCACGCTGCGCTGAGTTCTTCCAAGTTCCACCGTAATAGAAAGCGGAATATCCATCAGCATATCAAGATTTCCAAGCTGGTTTGTTGTATGCTGAGGCTCACTGAACGCTTCAAATTCAACTGGCGCCACATTTACAGGTGCTGCCTGCTTTGGCTTCGCCTGTCTTTTCTGCGGTGCTGCTTGCTGCGCTGGGGCAGACTGAGCTTGAGGTGCTGCCGGCTCAGGTTCAGGTGTGCTCACTTGAGCTTCTTGAACAGGCTCTTCTTCATTCGCAGGGACTGTTAATTCAGCGATTAAATCCTTCGCGAATGTTATAGGATAAAGCTGCATAATATTTGAATCGATCAGTTCACCTATTGTTAATCTGAAGGACACTTTGACAAGCATTTCTTCAGCTGGAATGCGGTCTGTCCCTTCTCCTTCTTTCACATCAAGTAATTCGACGCGCGGCGGAGAAATATCAATCTTTTTATTAAAGACAGTCGACATGGACGTCGCAGCAGAACCCATCATTTGGTTCATTGCTTCTTGCACTGCACTTAAGTGAATCTCGCTTAAAGAAGGGTCTGCATTTGTCCCGTCTCCGCCCATCATTAAGTCTGCAATGACTGCTGCATCTGTTTGCTGGATGACAAGCAGGTTACTTGCGCTGAAGCCTTCCGTATAATTCACTTCAATTGCGACATACGGATGAGGAAACTCCTCATTCAGCTTACTTTTTTGAATCACTGAAACAGTTGGAGTTGTAATCTCCACTTTTTGATTTAATAGGGTTGAAAGTGCTGTTGCAGAGCTGCCGAATGAAATATTTCCGATTTCTCCAATGGCATCTTGTTCCATTGCAGAAAGGATTGTATCAGGCTCTATATCGTCATTGCTGCCTCCTTTAAGGAGCGCATCAATTTCATCTTGTGATAATTTACTTCCGTTATTCTCCATCTTCTTCACCTCTTATGTCGTGATCTAGAATTTGAATCGCCTGTTTCCGATTCACGCGGCCGGCCTGTCCCAAGAATTTCGGTTTATTTCCGACCATAACAGTAAGAGGCGCATTTACTGGTTTGTCCAAGGCAATACAATCACCAATTTCCAAATTCAAAAACTCTTCCACCGTCATTTCCGATTGTCCCAGCTCTGCGACTACCGGTATTTTTGCCGTCATAATCCGTTTCTCAATGGCCTTTGTTTCTTGCTGCTTCGGTTCATTTCGTTCAGACTGCATCCAGTAGTGTACAGACAGCTTCGGAATAATAGGCTCTAATACAACATGAGGAATACATAGGTTAATAACCCCGCTTACCTCACCAATTTGTGTATTAAGAGAAATGACGACAACAGTTTCGTTTGGTGACACCATTTGAACAAACTGGGGATTTACCTCGAAATCTGCCATTTCAGGCTCGATGTCGGTTATGGACTGCCACGCTTCTCTGTAATTTTCCAAAGCTCCCTCAAACATGTTTGAGATAATCTTTGTTTCGATTTCTGTTAGTGATTCTGTCTTATTATGACTAATGCCAATCCCGCCCATCAACCTGTCCATCATCGCATAGCCGATTGTTGGGTTCACTTCAAGCATGATTCTTCCTTCAAGCGGGCTGACATAAAATAAGTTTAATAATGTCATATTAGGAATCGAACGAATAAACTCTTCGTATGGTACTTGGTCAACCGAGCTGACAGTAATTTGAATATATGATCTTAGCTGTGCTGAAAAGTGAGTGGTAAGCAGTCTAGCGAAGTTATCATGAATCCTTGTTAAACTTCGAATCTGGTCTTTCGAAAAGCGCAGTGCACGTTTAAAGTCATACACCTTCACTTTTTTCGTCGTTTCTTCTTTTTTCAGCTCTTCTGCATCCATTTCTCCTGTAGAGATGGCGGATAATAATGCGTCGATCTCATTCTGGGAAAGCACTTCTCCTGACATTTCTTCACCTCCATCGTGTCAATTAATCGCCTCTATTGCAGATTAAAGGAGGTTATATATACTTCTTTCACCTTGCCATCTTGCAAATAGTTATTCACTTTGTTTTTGACTTGTGTTTTAAAATGCTCTCTGCCTTTCTTACCATCAAGTTCATCTGCATTCGTGTCTGATAAAATGTCGATTACAGCATCTTTTACTTGGAAACTTCTTTTCTCAAGCTCCTCTTTTGCTTTTTCAGAGTCCGTTTCAATATTCAGGACAAGTTTGACAGCATTTCCTTCAGACTTTAAATTAGTGACAATCTCAGGAATTTCAACTGAAGCTTTTACGACTTCATCTGCTGTTGGCTCTTTTTCAGCTTTTGCTTCGTCTGACCCATTTAGCAGAAAAACGATGCCTGCTCCAATTCCGGCGATGGCAATAATCATGATTAGCATTACTACAACTAATTTCTTCTTCATTCAAATTCCTCTATTCCTTGGTTCAATGAAATGACTTGGATTTTTCTGTAGAAAGAAATGATCTTCTCTTGAAGTTGCTCTTCATCTTCTTTCACAACGAATTTCTTTCCATTGGCTAATGTAATGGTCGTGTCTGGAAAGCTTTCGATTTGTTCGATATGGAGAGCGTTCAGCATAAATCCTTTGCCATTTAATCTTGTCACTTCAATCATATTAAGCAGAGAAGCGATGATCCGCTCCCCCTACCTCCTATCGTTTCAGATTCACAAGCTCTTGCAGAATTTCATCAGAAGTTGTGATCGTCTTTGCATTCGATTGGAATCCGCGCTGCGCGATAATCATTTCTGTAAACTCGTCTGTTAAATCAACGTTTGACATTTCAAGTTTCCCTGTTTGAAGTTCACCTGTTCCTTGAGTTCCAGGAGCTATGGCATTACTTGGCGCACCGGAACTGAGCGTTTGGCGGTATAGGTTATCCCCAATTTTATCTAATCCTCCTGCATTACTGAAAGACACAAGTGATACTTGTCCAACAGTACGAGAAACGTTGTTCTCAACAACAGAAACAGTCCCATCTGGCCCAACACTAACACTTGACACATTGTCGTTTGGAATGTTGATTCTTTGACCATCCATGCCAAGAAGATAGTTTCCATCAGGTGTTGCCAAATCCCCATTTGAATCAGGTTTGAAGTTCCCTGTTCTTGTAAATAGGATTTCACCTTGCTTTTCAATACGGAAAAATCCATCTCCATTAATATAGAAATCATATGGTTCGTCTGTATTTTGAGAAGCACCTGATGTCATGATTTTATCAATAGAAGATAAAGATGATCCTAAACCAACTTGTTTTGAGTTGATTGAACCAGAGTTATTCGTCGGTCCACCAGAACTTGCAATGGTCTGACTGACCATATCTTTAAAAGTGATACGGCTTTTTTTGTATCCGTGTGTATTGACGTTGGCTACGTTATTGGCTACCACATCTAATTTTGTTTGGAAGTTTTTCATTCCGCTAATTCCTGAGTAAAGTGAGCGTAACATTTATTTTCCTCCTCGAATTACTTCGTTTTTTCTCCAACTGCTGTAACATCCCAAGGGCTGATTTTCGTTCCATCTTCCAAAACAAGTAAGTATTCATTGTCAATGTTTTTAACAGACTTCACAGTGCCCGATATCTCTTTATCATCCAATTTGCCCGATACTTCTTTACCAATCCAGCCTACATACGTAGTAAACGGATCTTGGTGCGCAACAAATGTAGACATGAGCTGATTTAGCTTGGTGATTGAATCGTTCATATTGGTTTGCTGTTCTAAAGATGAAAATGTCGCAAGCTGCGTGACAAACTCACGGTCATCAAGTGGATTTGTCGGATCTTGGTTTTGAAGCTGTGTCATCAATATTTTCAAGAATTGATCTTTCCCAAGCGTATCCGTTTTCTTTGCTGCGTTTGAAGAAGTGTCTGCTTGTGCGGCTGTTCTATTCGTAGCATCAACTGTTGCCATTAGATCTCCTCCTCTTCTTCATCTGATCCAACAAGAGCATCCAGTACATCTTGGAATTCTGCTTCCTGTTCATCAGTCTGCTTAAAATTGTGTCCTTTTGACTGCTGCTTGTTTTCTTCACTAAACTGTCCAAATAACGGCTGCTCATTTGATTGAAGCGGTATATGGAAACGGTCCACTTGAACCGACATATTCGGAAGCGCCTGCTTGAGCTGCGGCAGATGATGTTCTAACAACTCTTTAGCCGCTTGCGTCGAGGCTGTAATTTTACTCGCATACATACCGTTTTGTTTTGTTAGCTGAATGGTAATAAACCCAAGATTTTCAGGATTTAATCGAACGGTAAAGCGTCCGCTTGAATTGCCAAACGGAGTGAATTTCATTTGCTTCCACGTGTTTAAAATTTGCTGATCAACTGTCCCTGGCTTTTCATCAGTGGTTTGTGTCTGCTGAACAGGAGCCGCTGACTGCAGTTGGAAAAACTGCTTATGACCTGGCAAAAGCGAGTGGGTCATTATTTTTTCAGAAACTGGTGCAGCAGTGCTCTGCCCTTTCACAATTTCTTTTTTGATGAGCCACTCAAGAGATGCAGCCCCTTTTGCCTGAGAAGCGAGAGTAGATTCTTGTTTTGGAGAGACCAGTGATTTCAACTCTCCTAGTGAAATTTTCCACTCTTTGTCAGATCCTTTTGCATTCGCCATCATATGGTCGATTAACTGATTAAAGTTCTTCAGCTCACTTTGAGACATCGAATTCAGCTTTGGCGCTGATCCTTGCGAGAAGAACTGCTCTTTTACTTGCTGAATGAGTTTCTCATCTACCCCGTTTTTCGAAAGAAAGTGGATGAAGTCTTGACCTTTTCCTTCAATATCCTGCACAAGTTTCGCATCAAAGCTGAGCGGCTGTTGATTGAGCAATTGATAGATGAAAAAGTGGACTTGTATGAGCTGTTCACTATGTTCAGAACCTGGCTTTTCAGCTTGATCACCGTAAATGGAAGATTCCATTTTTTGAAACAATTCTTCAAGTGACTTGAGATCAGTTGATTCAAGCGTTTGACCTTGTAGTGTTTGAAGCGCACTTAGAAGGTCTGCACTAATTCCTTCTTCAGGTGATTGCATCCACTTTTCAATGATTTGCATCGCATCATTGATAGAAAGAGTTGCAGCAGCGCCTGGCTCAGCATGAACAGGACCGCTTTGGGCGCCTGCTCCACTAAGCAATTGTTTAAACAAACCGCTTGCAGAGGCCGCGCCGCCTCCCTTTAGTCCCGAGAGACCTTGAGAAGATTGCTGTAAGGCTCCAATATCCAATAGCTTCACTTATTGTCCACCCCCATTTTCACTTTCTTCTTTTTTGGCAAGCTCTTTTGTAAACGTTGCTGCCTTCTGAGGTGTCAGTTTTGCTAATATGTCTGTCAGTTTATTTTTGCTCAGCTCTTCAAGGATTTTTAATGCCTCTTTATCACTTAGTTCTGATAAAATTTTGGCGGATTTCCCTGGGTCCATGCTTTCGTAAATGCTGGCGACCTTTCCTTTTGTTTGCTGATTAGAGGATGTCGCTGCATCAGAGGACGTTCCTGCTGAATTATTACCTGACGTATTATTTGATGAGTTGTTGTTTGATGAACTGTCATTGGTTGACGTGTTATTCGATGAAGCGTCATTAGCTGACGTTTTACTTGCATCATTTTCAGATGTTTTTTCAAGCGAGCTGATTTTTTGATTCAGCCTTTTAATCTCTTCATCACTTGTTTTCAAGTCTTTTTGTGCAATTTCAAGTTCATTCTTTTGCTCTTTAACCGTCTTTTTCAGTTCTTTCAACTCTGCATCGCTTTGATCATTAGGTGAAGATGACGTTTTTGAGGTGTCATCTGAACCAACCAAATTGCTGATTACCGGAATATTTTGGAGCGGTTTCTTTAGATCATAACCTGCCATATAAAGGATTGTGCCAGCCACTATCACAAGCACAATCAATGGGATGATGACAATAAACAAGATCCATTGAAATTTCCCGCCGCCTGATTCCTTCGTTTTTTCCTTCTTAGGCATTCATCTCGACTCCTAATGTCCTTGAAACATGAATTGGCTGATAGAGATATCATCCATTTCTTTCATTTCAATTGCCTTATGTTCAAGGGAGAACTTTTCAAATTGCTTTTCTTTCATTTTTTCAAACTTTTTAAACTCAATGTTTTTTTCAGTTAAATCAGATTGTTTTTCATTCATTTGATGTCGTTTCATGATCACAAGCTGCTGATAATGCTGAATGGTGTTGTCTAAGTTCGTCACAAATTGCTGGTAATGACGCATTTCTTGAACACTCATTCCACTTTTCAGCTTTTCTTCTTTACTTTTTTCCATTAGCTCTTTTTTACTCATATTTTCATAGAGTTTTTCAGCGACTTGCTCAAATGCCGAAACGGATTGTTGGTAAGCTGCGAGTGACTTGTCTTTTTCACTTTCTTTCAGTTCTAAGAGCTTTTGAAATTTGTATTGATATCTCACTGTTTTTGTCAATCCTCTCTATTCATCAAACTGAGCAATAAACTCACACTGTCTTCAATAGATACGGCTTCTTCAACATCCTGCTTCAAAAATGAAATCAGATGAGGGTAAGCCTGCATAGCCTCATCAATATCTTTTGAGGAGCCTTTTTTATATGCTCCAATGTTAATGAGGTCTTCAGCGTTTTGATAAGTGGATAAAAGCTGGCGGAACCGGTTAGCCGCTTCCTTGTGATCATGACTGGCTATATTACTCATGACACGGCTGATACTTTTCAGAATATTAACAGCGGGAAATTGTCCTTTGTTGGCTAAAGCACGATCAAGTACAATGTGGCCATCCAAGATCCCCCTGACTGTATCAGCGATCGGTTCATTCATATCGTCGCCATCAACAAGTACAGTGTAAAACGCCGTGATGGAACCAAGCTGATTCGTCCCAGTTCGTTCAAGCAATTTTGGCAGTATAGCGAACACTGAAGGCGTGTATCCTTTTGTCGTTGGCGGTTCGCCAGTTGCAAGCCCTATTTCCCTTTGTGCCATGGCAACCCTCGTAACAGAATCCATCATGAACATGACATTTTTGCCTCTGTCTCTGAAATATTCCGCGATGGCTGTTGCTGTATAGGCAGCCTTTAGTCTCGTCAGTGCAGGCTGGTCAGAAGTAGCGACGACAACAATTGAACGCTTCAGTCCTTCTGCACCTAAATCCTTTTCAATAAACTCACGAACTTCACGGCCACGCTCTCCAACAAGGGCAATAACATTTAGGTCTGCCTCTGTCTGCTTTGCAATCATCCCCATTAAGGTACTTTTTCCAACACCACTTCCAGCAAAGATCCCGATCCTTTGACCAGTGCCGACTGTGAGCAGACTGTCGATGACTCTGACACCAACGCCCATTTTCTCTCGAATAGGCGGTCTGTCCATCGGATTTGGAGGAGACTGATCTGTCGAAACAGGTGCAAGTCCCTTTGGAAGCATACTGCCATCAAGCGGATCACCGAAGGCATCAACAACTTCACCAATTAATCCGGTCCCAACTTTGACCTTCAGCGACTCACCCGTCGCTTCAACAAGACTTCCTGGTGAAATGTTAGAGGCTTCTACATAAGGCATGAGCAGAATGTTTTCATCTCTAAACCCTACGACCTCTGCTTTGATCGGATGAAGCTTGCTCCCTTTTTTATGAATGAGACACACGTCTCCGATCGAACTCTCTGGCCCCTTAGATTCAATCATCAGTCCAACAACTCGATTGACTTTACCAAATCGTTTATAAGGATCAGCGGTTTCAATCGTTTCTTTTAACACATCCATGTTCATTTGTGATCACCTGAATCAATGACTTCTAATAATTTTCCTTTCAACTGATTCATTTGGGTATCAACACTCGCTTCCACTTTTCCAAAGCTTGTTTCTACGTAACAAGTTCCTTTTGGCGCTTTTTCATCCGAGTAAATGGCAAGGTGTGTATCCTTTTGAAGGATTCTATTCAATTCGTCTTTATATTCCATCACATGCTCGTAATGTTCAGGATCAACATAGACGGAAATATCGTCATATTCTTTCACTTCTGAAATGACCTGCTTCACAAGAGCCAAAAATTGACCTTTCGTGTCCTCCGCGGCATACCAAACGCGTTTAGCGAGTTCGAAAGCAAGTTCCACAATTTGCTCAGCGGAGCTTTCAATTTTTTCTTCGTAGTCCTGTCTAGCAAGACTGACGATGTCATTTGCTTGATGAAGAATAGCTTGGTACTGCATATTCGCATCTGCTTCGCCCTTTTGGAAGCCATCTTGATAACCTGCTTGTTTCGCTTCTTCAATGAGCTGCATTCTTTCTTCTTCAAAATCAGTTCTGCGCTGATTGATTTCAGCCATTGTTTTTTCGAGCTCATTGTTTGCTTGTTCTAATATGCGGCTCGCTTGATCTTCAGCATCACTGAGTACAAGCTGCGATGCTTTGGTTTCATTGACAAGCTCTTCTTCGTGATGTTCTCTTTTGAACTCCACTTGCTGTAAAGGAATCGTTTTCCGCCCTTGTTCAGGAATAACAGATGTTTCATGTTTGATAATCCTAGACAATGATATCGTCTCCTCCGCCTCGAGCTATGACGATTTCTCCAGCTTCCTCGAGTCGTCTTACGATGCTGACAATACGGGTTTGTGCTTCCTCGACATCTCTAAGCCGGACAGGCCCCATAAACTCCATTTCTTCTTTGAATGTTTCGACCATCCGCTGTGACATGTTGCGGAAGACAATTTCTTTGACCTCTTCGCTTGCCACTTTGAGTGCAAGCAATAAGTCATCATTTTCGACATCTCGGATAACACGCTGGATAGCTCTGCTGTCAAGAGTGACAATATCTTCAAAGACAAACATACGTTTCTTAATTTCATCAGCAAGCTCAGGATCTTGGATTTCAAGCGTATCTAAGATCGTTTTCTCCGTTGCACGGTCTACACCGTTAAGCACTTCGACAACCGCTTCGACTCCACCCGTTTGGGTATAATCTTGCGTAAAGGTTGAAGAAAGCTTTTGTTCGAGTATGCGTTCCACCTCGTTGATGATCTCTGGAGATGTACGATCCATTAAGGCAATACGTCTCGCCACCTCTGTTTGTACTTCCTCACCTAACTCAGATAAAATCTGTCCTGCTTGCACTGGATCCAGATAGGAAAGAATGAGCGCAATCGTTTGTGGATGCTCATGCTGGATAAAGTTTAAGATTTGTTCTGGCTCAGCCTTTCGAGCAAAATCAAATGGTTTCACTTGAAGAGATGATGTTAACCGGTTTAAGATGCTGTCGGCTTTGTCCTCACCAAGCGCTCTTTCAAGCACTTGTCTTGCATACATAAGGCCGCCTTGTGATATGTAGTCCTGCGCGATGGCAATGCTGTGAAACTCTTCGATGATTTCATCTTTTTTAGCAGTGTCTACACTTCGTACATTGGAAATTTCTAATGTTAATTTTTCTATTTCGTCTTCAGACAGATGTTTGTATACAGATGCTGACACGTCTAGCCCTAAGGAAATCATTAGGATTGCTGCTTTTTGTCTGCCTGTTAGTCGATTTGGATCTTTTCTCGACATGTGTATTCCTCCTAATCCTCGGACAGCCAGCTGCGTAGCAATTTAGCAAAGTCTTCTGGTTTTTCTTTTGCCATTTTTTCAAGCTGATTTTTTCTCACCATTTCTTCTGTTTCTGGTTCGGTATCGATATCAGGAACATGAATTGGTGCACGTTCATCAAACTCAAACTCTTCTTCCTCATCTTTTCTGCGCTTGCGTACAAGAAGAATGATGAGAGCGATAATTGCAAGAAGTAGCACACCGCCTACAATATAAACCCAGATTGGAATATTGTTTGAAGGGTTATCTGCCGCAGTTTGCTGTTTACCGTCTAATTTCGATACAGATAAAACAATTTTGCTATCTAAGTCCGCTTGCGTGAGCGCTTGACCATTTGTATATTCTTTATCAATCGATGTACTAATGATTGTTGAAAGAATTTTTTTGATATCATCTTGCCTTGCAGCAGTTAAAGTGTTTGGATCATTTGCAGTTGGTGGTTCGACCAATGCTTGAATGCCAACGTCTCTAATTTTATATGGACTTTCTTTGATATCTTTATGAATGCGGTTGACTTCATAATTGATGCGATCTTCGCTCTTTTCATAATCTCCGCTTCCATTCGCTCCATCGGCACCTTGATAATTTGTCACATCATCGTCACCTGTTCCAGCGGTGCCTCCAGCTGCTGCACCATTGCCTGAATAAGTTTCAGCAATTTTTTCAGCGCTGACAGCGATTCCTTGCATGTTTTCTTTATCAACTGGTTCTACAAGGTCTTCTTTTCTTTTTTCTTCAGTAAAATCAATGTCAGTTGTGACAGATACAGCCACTTTATCCTGACCCATCATCGTTCCGAGCAGCTGTTGGATTTTTCTTTGAAGGTTCTTTTCGATTTCCTCTTTTTTCTGCTGCTGTGCATCCATTCCACTTGCATAGGAGTCAGAACTTGTATTCAGGTCATAGTAGTTGGAATCTTGGTCCATAATGACAATGTTTTCTGTCTTTAAATTTGGCACACTTTTTGAAATAAGATGATAAAGGCCTTTTACTTGCTGCGGCGTGAGCGTGTAGCCAGGCTCAACTTGCAGCACAATGGATGCTGATGCATTACTTTGCTCTTCTCCAACAAAAACGGAATCTTTTGGCAGGTTAATCATTACTTTTGAATCTTTAATCCCATCAATTGTGTTGATCAGATTGGATAGTTCTGTCTGAGTTGCATCTACTTTCAGAACATCAAATTCATTATCTGTTAAACCGAAGCCTGAATTGTTTGCAAAGAAGGAATAATCAATGCTGCCTGTCTTAGGGAGCCCTTCAGATGCAAGTGTTACTTTTAAAGAGTCTGCTTGCTTTTCCGGAACAAGAATCGTTGTTCCGTTGTTTGCAAGTTCCGATTTAACGTTTTTGCCATCTAGTTCCTGTTTGATTTGTCCAGCTTCTGCATCAGACAAGTCTCTAAACAATGGAACCATTTTTTCAGAAGAAGCAAAGATGCTAACAACCGTAATAATGATTGCTAGGGCAGCAACGCCGCCAATCATGAGTATTTTTTGTAATTTTGATCGATTTCGCCAAAACTCAACTGTTTTTGTTCTTAATTGCATTAAAGTACGATTCATCTTAACCCCCGGTCATTCCATTCAGTCTTTTTTTGTCCGTCAGCACCTCCTACATCTGCATTCTCATAATCTCTTGATACGCTTCGACTGCTTTATTTCGAAACTCTGTCGCAGCTGTGAGTGTCACACTCGCTTTCTGCGAGGCAATCATGACTTCATCGAGATTGACATCTTTTCCCTGTGCAAGCGCATTTGTATACTGGTCTGATTTCAGCTGTGATTGATTTAATGCCTCAATGGAGTTCTTCAGCACATCAGAGAAATTCGTTTGACTTTTAGGTGCAGCCGCCTGAACGGACGATGCATTCGTCAATTCACTTGCTTGCTGAGCGGTTTGAAGCTGGAAAGGAGATATTGCGTTAACCAATTCTTTTCACCTTACTTTCCTATTTCTAAAGCTTTCATCAACATGCTTTTATTCGCATTTAGAGCCGTCACGTTTGCTTCATATGATCTGGAGCTGCTGATGAGGTCGACCATTTCTTTTAAAGGATCGACATTTGGTGTCTGAACATATCCATTTTCATTGGCATCGGGATTTGTAGGATCATATTGAAGGTTGAATGGAGTTTCGTCTTCTGTAATCTTTGTTACTTTGACGCCGTTTCCTAATTTGCCGCTCGAATTCATGCTTGAGTTCAATATAGATGAAAATGATTCACCTGACGGCTGTAATGTGACGAGTTTACGTCTATAAGGCTCCCAGTTGCCGTCAACCTGTTTAGCTCTTGTTGTATCCATATTAGCAAGGTTTGAGGATACAACGTCCATTCTGAGCCTCTGTGCTGTTAATGCTGAGGCCGAAGCGTTCACTCCTGAAAAAATCGACATCACTTACCTCCTGTCAAAACTGTTTTAAGAGAATTGAATTTCCCGCTCATTCTTTCCACCAACGCATTATACTGAATTTGGTTTTTAGCGAGTTCACTCATCTCTTGATCAATATCGACATTATTTCCGTTTTCTTGATATGAAGTACGGTTGCTCGAAACAACTGAATAATTAGACCCTTTTTTCGAAAAATCAATGTGACCTTGGTATGTTTTTTTAGCATCTAATCTCATCGAAGCGTCATTTAGCATGTCGTGGAATGCGACGTTTTTAGACTTGTAGTTCGGTGTGTCTATATTCGCGATATTATTGCTTATGACTTTTTGCTTAACATTCGCTCTGCCCAAGGCATTCTCAAGGTTGCTTATCGTTCCAGAAAATATATCCAAAACCATATACCTCCAATCATATGTATTTCATTCCATTTAATCATGTCGAGATTTGTAAAACCATATGTTCATTGTAAGAAATAATAGGATTAAAGTCTATGATGTAAATGTAAAAAAAACTCGTAATATATATCTATTTTACGAATAGGTATAAAGACCTAGATTCAAAGAACTACAGAATTGTAAGGGGTTTCTTGGAAAAAAGAGTGACATTTTTCGGACAAATCCTCATTTTTTCACATAAAAAAACCCTTTTCAGCATTTATTTCGGCTAAAAAGGGTTTTTGATTAATGAGATTTTAAATTTTCAAGTTCAATTAAAAATTTGTTGTTTAACACTTTGATGTATGTTCCCTTCATTCCAAGAGAACGTGATTCGATCACGCCTGCACTTTCTAACTTACGTAAGGCGTTCACGATCACTGAACGAGTAATCCCTACACGATCTGCAATTTTACTTGCAACAAGAAGTCCTTCATTACCATCGAGCTCTTCAAAAATGTGCTCAATCGCTTCAAGCTCACTGTATGAAAGAGAGCTAATCGCCATTTGGACAACCGCTTTACTTCTTGCTTCTTCTTCAATTTCCTCTGCTTTCTCACGCAGAATCTCCATCCCAACAACTGTTGCTCCGTATTCGGCAAGAATTAAATCATCATCTGTGAATGTATCTTGCAAGCGGGACAGGATTAACGTTCCCAAACGATCTCCTCCGCCGATAATTGGAACAATTGTTGTTAAACCTGATTGGAATAAGTCAACATTCTCAATCGGGAATGCTGTATATTCACTGTTAATATCAAGGTTTGAAGACGTTTCAGGGACGTTGAATAAGCTCTTTGTATATTCTTCCGGGAACTGACGATCTTCAAGCATTTTTTTCATACGTGCATTTTCGATCTGCTGATTAATGGAGTAGCCAAGAAGCTTCCCTCTTCTGCTTAATACGAAAATGTTTGAATCAATGACATCTCTCAATGTTTCTGCCATTTCTTTGAAATTAACTGGTTTCCCCGCTGCATCTTGCAGCATTGAGTTAATAATTCTTGTTTTTTGTAGTAACGCCATAATAATGATCCTCCTAGATTACTTTATTCATTTGTTAAAGTATAAATTGACTTAAATCTTTGTTATTTGCAATCTTTCCTAGCTTCTCTTCTACATACTGAGGGGTAATGGTCACTGTCTCCATTGTAATATCAGGCGCCTCAAATGAAAGCTCTTCAAGCAGCTTCTCAAGTATGGTATGAAGCCTTCTTGCACCGATGTTATCTGTCTCCTGATTGACATGATAAGCCACTTCGGCAATCTTATGAATAGCATCGTCAGAAAATTCAAGAGATATACCTTCCGTTTCAAGTAAAGCTTTATATTGCTTTAATAACGCGTTATCTGGTTCCGTTAAGATTTTCACAAAGTCTTCTATACTTAATTTATCTAATTCTACACGGATTGGGAAGCGCCCCTGGAGCTCTGGAATCAAATCTGATGGTTTCGCCATATGAAATGCACCTGCTGCAACAAACAGCACATGATCTGTTTTCACTGCACCATATTTCGTCATCACAGTTGAACCTTCTACAATCGGTAAAATATCACGCTGAACCCCTTCACGAGAAACATCTGCAGATGATGCACCACCGCTTTTAGCGATTTTGTCGATTTCATCGATAAAAATAATTCCTTGCTGCTCTGCTTTGTAGACGGCTTCCTGACTGACTTCATCCATATCAATCAGTTTTGAAGCTTCCTCAGCCGTCAGCGCCTTTCTTGCTTCTCTAACAGTCAGCTTTCTGCGTTTTTTCTTTTTAGGCATGAGATTGCCAAGCGCATCCTGCATGTTCATACCCATTTGCTCCATACCCGAGCCTTGAAGCATATCAAACATGGAAGGCTGCTGTTCTTCAACTTCGATCGTGACGTAGTGATCTTCAAGTTCTCCCATAGCCAGCTGATGAGCGATTCGTTTTCTTGTTGATTCAAGTTCCACTTCTTCATTTGAATGTTCTCGATCACGGTCATCTTCATCAGAGGCACCAAACAGCATCTCAAAAGGATTTTTCACAGACTGGCTTTTTTTCTTACCAGGAACAAGTAAATGAACAAGACGTTTATTTGCTTGTTTTTCTGCTTCTTCTTGAACATCTATCATCTTTTCTTCTTTGACCAGTCTAATCGCTGTTTCAACTAAATCTCTGACCATCGACTCTACGTCACGGCCGACATAACCCACTTCAGTAAACTTCGTCGCTTCCACTTTAATAAATGGCGCACCAGAAATTCGTGCAATTCTGCGGGCAATCTCTGTTTTCCCCACACCCGTTGGGCCAATCATTAATATGTTTTTAGGAACGACTTCATCCTTTAGCTTATCATGTAAAAGACTTCTTCTGTAACGGTTTCTTAAAGCCACCGCCACTGCTTTTTTCGCATCAAGCTGACCAATAATGTATTGATCAAGCTTTTCAACTATCTCTCTTGGGGTGAACGGCTTTTTCTCCATACGTCTCATGTCCTTTCTATTCAAGCTCTTCTAAAGTGATTTGATCGTTCGTGTAGACACAGATTTCTCCGGCCGTTTCTAAAGCTGCCTTCGCAATGTCTCTCGCTGAGAGATGATCACCTGCATGGGTTTTGAGTGCTCTCCCGGCGCTAAGCGCATAATTACCGCCTGAGCCGATAGCTAAAATCCCATCATCTGGTTCGATGACCTCTCCTGTTCCGGAGACGAGAAGGATACTTTCTTTGTTCATGACGATGAGCATGGCCTCAAGCTGTCTAAGCATCTTGTCACTTCGCCATTCCTTCGCTAATTCGACGGCTGCCCGCTTTAAGTTACCACCATATTCTTCGAGTTTTGTTTCAAACTTTTCAAAGAGTGTAAATGCATCTGCTACTGAACCGGCAAAACCTGCAAGCACCTTGCCTCCGAAAAGACGGCGCACTTTTTTTGCTGTGTGTTTCATGACGACAGCCTGCCCGAAAGTGACTTGACCGTCGCCAGCCATTGCACTTTTTCCTTTATGTTGAACGGCAAAGATGGTTGTTGCATGAAATGATGACATGAAAAAACCTCCTTTTAGGATCGTTTAAAAGCCCTTGGATGATGAGACATGTACGTGTTTCTTAAAGAATCTTTTGATACATGCGTGTACACCTGTGTTGATGATAAATTTGAATGACCAAGAAGTTCTTGAACACTTCTCAAATCTGCGCCCTCGTTTAAGAGATGTGTGGCAAAGGTGTGCCTTAACATGTGAGGATGGATATGTAATGTGCCTGACGCCTTTTTCATTAATTCTGTGAGAATGAATCGAACACCTCGGTCTGTAAGAGGTGTCCCGCGCTGATTCAAAAACACATGTGCATCAGCACGGTCTTTCCCCTTCACTTTCAGCTTCTGCCTTCCATCCTCTAAATAAGTGATGAGCGCTTCATGAGCATATGACCCGAAAGGAACATATCGCTGCTTGCTGCCTTTCCCATGAACAAGCACTGTATCCATCGATAAATCAAGATCAGATTCTTTTAATGAACATAACTCACTGACCCTCATACCTGTTGCATAAAGAAGTTCTAAAATGGCTTGATTTCTTTGCCCAAGCGGTGTGCTGACATCAGAAACTGTAAAAAGCTCTTTTAGTTCCTCTTCATACAAAAATGAAGGAATTCGCTTATCCTGCTTTGGTAAGCTAACGAGTAAAAAAGGATTTTCTTTCACAAGCTGTTCTCTTAATAAAAATTTATAAAAGCTGCGAAGTGCAGAGACTTTCTTACTAATCGTTCTTCTTGTCAGGCCTTTTTCATATGCTTCTGTTAAATAAATTCTCGTATCTTGATAGGATACCTCTTCAAAACCGTCTATTCCTTGAATGTTCATGAATCTGACAAATTCTTCAATAGCTTCTGTATATCCTGAGATCGTCAAAGCTGAATAGTTTTTTTCAATTTGCAGATATTCAATGAATAAGTGGACAAGACGCTGTTTATTCATCATTTTTACACCTCTTTAAGGCTTTTAAATGGTATCACATATCTTGCTTTCCGTGCAATGTTTTACTATAGAGATTTCGAAATAGTTTGAATAGTTTCGATTGCGCGCTTAGCGTACTCTGCATAACGTTCTTGTTTATTTTTTATTCGAACACCTAGATCTTTCAGCAAACCAAAGTTCGCATTCATCGGCTGGAAGCTTTTCTTGTTTGTCGCCGTAATGTAATGAGCCATACTGCCAATCGCCGTTTCCTCTGGAAGTGTCACAAGCTCTTCTCCTTTGACAAAACGAGCGGCGTTAATGCCAGCTACTAGACCAGAAGCTGCGGACTCGACATAACCTTCAACACCTGTCATTTGTCCGGCAAAGAAAAGGTCATCTCTATTTTTAAACTGATACGTCGGTCTTAAAAGGCTTGGTGAGTTGATAAATGTATTACGGTGCATCACGCCGTAACGAACAATCTCTGCTTCTTCAAGACCTGGAATCAAACGGAATACTTCCTTTTGATCTCCCCACTTCAGATGTGTTTGGAAACCAACGATGTTATATAAAGTACCTGCTGCATCATCCTGTCTTAATTGAACAACAGCATAAGGTCTTTTTCCTGTTTTCGGATCTTCAAGCCCTACTGGCTTCATCGGACCAAACAGCATCGTTTTCTTTCCTCTTTTCGCCATGACTTCAATTGGCATACAGCCTTCAAAGAAGATTTCTTTTTCAAACTCTTTTAATGGCACAGTTTCAGCAGAAATTAACGCCTCATAAAAACGATCGAATTCTTCTTCTGTCATCGGACAGTTTAAATAAGCCGCTTCTCCTTTGTCATAGCGCGATTTCAAGTACACCTTATCCATATCAATGCTATCTTTCTCTAGAATAGGTGCTGCTGCATCGTAGAAATAGAGATACTCTTCTCCGGTTAACGATTTTAATTCTTTTGAAAGTGCTTCAGACGTCAGCGGACCAGTTGCGATAATTGTCGGACCTTCTGGAATGCTTTGCACTTCTTCTTGAAAGACAGTAACATTTGGATGATTTTTCACACGATCTGTCACATTTGCTGCAAATTCATGACGGTCTACTGCAAGTGCTCCGCCAGCAGGGACTGAGCTTTCATCTGCTGCTGCAATAATCGCTGAATCTAAATGACGCATTTCTTCCTTTAATACACCTACTGCATTCGTCAAAGCGTTCGCACGCAGTGAGTTGCTGCATACAAGCTCCGCGAATTTATCTGTGTGATGAGCCGGCGTTTGTTTAACAGGTCTCATTTCATACAAATTAACTTTAATTCCTCGTTTAGCGATTTGCCATGCCGCTTCACTTCCAGCTAAACCTGCTCCGATCACATTTACAAATTGACTCATTATACAACTCTCCTATTTTGTAAGTTCTGTTTGATGACATAAAAAAGCAGGTGAACAAGGCTGCTCACCGCTATTTTTGTTGTTCCTCTTTATAATCACAGTTCACACATTGAACTTGAACGCCTTTTTTCAGCTTTTTCTCTACAAGCATATTTTCGCATTTTGGACACTTTCTTTCAATTGGTTTGTCCCAAGAGACGAATTCACACTCTGGAAAGCGATCACAGCCGTAAAAAATGCGGCGTTTCTTCGATTTTCGTTCAACGATGTTTCCTTCATGACATGTCGGGCATTTAACACCGATATCTTTGACAATTGGTTTTGTGTTACGGCAGTCAGGAAAGTTAGAGCACGCCATGAATTTACCGTATCTCCCCATTTTGTACACCATCGGATGTCCGCACTCTTCACAATCAACACCTGCGTATTCGGGCTCAATCTCAACTTCTTGCATCTCTGCTTCTGCTTTTTCTACCCGTTTTGCAAAGTCTTGATAGAAGCTGTCGATAATACGAACCCATTCGATCGTTCCTTCTTCAACGCTATCAAGTTCTTTTTCCATTTTCGCTGTAAATTCAACGTTAATGATTTCTGGGAAGAATTCGATAATTAAGTTGAGTACAATCTCTCCAAGCTCTGTCGGAGTAAATCGTTTATTATCAAGTGCGACATAACCCCGCTTTTGAATCGTATCTAACGTTGGTGCATACGTAGACGGGCGGCCTATACCGAGCTCTTCAAGTGTTTTGACAAGTCTTGCCTCAGTGTAGCGCGGAGGCGGCTGTGTGAAGTGTTGTTCAGGTTCGATATCTTTAGAAAGAACCGTATCCCCTTCTTTCAGATCAGGAAGCATTTTATCCTTTTCCTCTAGCTGGTCATCCTTTCCTTCCACATAAACCTTCATAAACCCTGGGAATTTCACCTTACTACCATTAGCACGGAAAGTAAGACCATTATGATCAAGATCCACACTCATTGTATCAAGAACAGCCGGCGCCATTTGGCTTGCCACGAAGCGTTCCCAAATCAATTTGTACAGGCGAAGCTGATCACGGCTTAGCACGTGCTTGACATCTGCTGGTTTTCTCAATGTAGAAGTCGGCCGGATGGCTTCGTGAGCATCTTGTGCATTTTCATTCTTTTTGGCCGTTCGTTTTGTTGTATTTAAGAAATTCTTGCCGTACGTCTGATCAATGAAAGCAGATACTTCTTCAATCGCCGTATTGGAAATACGTGTTGAGTCAGTTCTCATATATGTAATGAGTCCGACTGTACCTTCTTTACCAAGATCAATCCCTTCATATAATTGCTGTGCAATCATCATCGTCTTTTTCGCACGGAAGTTTAATTTTCTTGCAGCCTCCTGCTGTAAAGTAGATGTCGTAAAAGGAACAGCTGGATTACGTTTACGCTCTTTTTTCGTTACTTTCTCTACAGAGAATTTGTTTCCTTTTAAGTTCGAAAGGATTTCTTTTACATCGTCTTTTGTTTTCAGTGGATGCTTTTTCCCGTTAAGGCCAAAGAAACTTGCTTCGAAGCTTTCTTTTCCTTTGAGGAATGTACCGTCAATTGTCCAGTATTCTTCTGGTTTAAATTCATTAATTTCATTCTCGCGATCAATAATGAGTCGGAGTGCAACTGATTGAACACGGCCGGCACTTAAGCCCTTTTTCACTTTCTTCCATAAAATCGGACTGATTTTATACCCAACGAGACGATCTAAGATTCGTCTTGCCTGCTGTGCATCAACTAAGTCCATATCGATCATACGAGGATGCTTAAAGGAATCTTTAATCGCATCTTTTGTAATCTCGTTAAAAACAACACGGCAGTCAGAAGAGAGGTCAAGGTCAAGGCTGTGTGCTAAATGCCAAGCAATCGCTTCTCCCTCTCTATCGGGGTCAGCCGCGAGAAAGACTTTCTTTGCTTTTTTCGCCGCTGTTTTTAACTCCTTTAAAACTGGGCCTTTCCCGCGAATCGTAATATATCTCGGTTCGAAATCATGCTCAGTGTCAACACCGAGCTGACTTTTCGGTAAATCCCTTACGTGTCCCATTGAAGCCTTTACTTTATACTTTTTTCCTAAATAACGCTCAATCGTTTTCGCCTTTGCTGGCGACTCAACGATGACTAAATAATCAGCCATACTCAAAATCCCCCTTAAGAGGTGTTCTCTCTTTATACATTTCACAATTCAAATTTATGTTAATTGCACCTATCTAACAGGCAATCGTTAAAAATTCTTTATGATGAACATCATTATAAACACGAAAAACAAAGTGTAAACTTAAATCCTCACTATTATTAAATATTCCTATGTCTTTTGTCAAACGATATTTTTATGAGAGTTCAGTATATTGAACGCTGCGGAACGAGAATTCCTCAAAAATATCCTTTGTTGAATGAACAAGCTTTGCTCCCTGCTGAATGAGTCTTGCAGGACCTGTGGAATTAGGATCAAAGATAGATCCAGCAACTGCAAATACCTCTTTACCTTGCTCAAGCGCTTGATAGGCTGTAATGAGAGAACCGCTCTTTTCTTTGCACTGAATCACAATGGTTCCTTTCGTCAATGCACTAATTAAACGATTTCTCATTGGAAAATGCCACTTTTCTGGTTTGACATATGGCGGATGTTCTGACAAAAGCAAATGATGCTCGCCCATGTATTGAGCCATTTGCACATGCTCTTTTGGGTATAAATGCTGAAAGCCGCCTGCTATAATGCCAATCGTTTTTCCTTTTTTCCTGATGCACTCTTTATGTGCAAGTCCATCGATTCCTTTAGCTAATCCACTGACAATCATCCAATCTTCCTTTACAAGCTCACCAACAATTTTCTTCACACATGCTTCTCCATAAGACGATGGAACTCGTGTGCCGACTACTCCTAAACTTTTTTCTTCATTTAAATATGATACGTTTCCTTTCAGGAATAACACAGGGGGAGGATCATAAATATTTTTTAGTGTACTGGGATATAAGGGTGATGTGATGGGAATCATGTGAATGTTTTGCTTTACATAGGCTTGAACGATGTGTTGAAAAATGGGGAATTCATTTTCTTCAGCTTGTTTTAAGCGGGTAAAGTCGATCGTTTGTAATGATCGATCCTGTTTAAAATGATGTGTTTCTTCATTTATATATAACTCAGGATCGACTTTCCACCATTTTGTTAACAAAGAGGGTGAGATGAGGCCTTTTAAGCGGTGAAAAATCATTCTTTCGGACACGTTGTACATACCATTCCTCCAGTTTAAGATAGAAAGAAGAAGACTTGTCAAAGAACAAGTCTTCTTGTGTCATTAATGCGTTTTACAAGCTTCGAAGAGATTCTTCTCTTTTAACACTTTAATTAACGTTTCTCCCATGACAGATGGTGTCTCTGCGACTTCAATGCCACATTCACGCATTGTTTTTACTTTTTCATCAGCTGTTCCTTTACCACCAGAAATAATGGCACCAGCATGTCCCATACGTTTTCCTGGAGGCGCTGTTTTACCGCCAATAAAGCCAACAACTGGTTTGGTCATATTTGCTTTTACCCATTCAGCTGCTTCTTCTTCAGCTGTACCGCCGATTTCACCAATCATAATCACAGCATGAGTTTCAGGGTCTTCATTGAATGCTTTTAGTACATCAATAAAGTTCGTCCCATTTACAGGGTCTCCGCCGATTCCTACAGCTGTCGATTGACCAACACCAGCTTCTGAAAGCTGATGTACCGCTTCATATGTAAGCGTTCCAGAACGAGAAACAACTCCTACATGACCTTTTTTATGAATGTAGCCAGGCATGATACCAATCTTACATTCTTCAGGTGTAATGACACCAGGGCAGTTTGGTCCAACAAGTCTTGTTTTCTTACCTTCCATGTAACGCTTCACTTTGACCATGTCCAGAACTGGAATATGTTCTGTGATACAAATGACGAGATCAACTTCTGCGTCAACAGCCTCTAAAATAGCATCTGCTGCAAATGGTGCTGGTACATAGATAACAGAAGCGTTCGCTCCAGTTGTCTGCACTGCTTCGGATACAGTATTAAATACAGGAACTCCTTCTACTTCGGTGCCACCTTTTCCAGGTGTAACACCGCCAACAATATTGGTTCCATACTCAATCATTTGTTTTGTATGGAACAATGCGGTTGAACCGGTAATCCCCTGAACAATTACTCTCGTATTTTTATTAATAAATACACTCATTTAGGTTCCCTGCCTTTCTGCTCTACTTGACTAAAGATACAATCTTTTCTGCCCCGTCAGCCATAGACTCAGCAGAAGTGATATTTAAGCCTGAATCACTCAGGATTTTCTTCCCTAATTCAACGTTTGTTCCTTCAAGACGAACAACAAGTGGTAATGTTAAGCCGACTTGTTTTGTCGCTTCAACAACACCTTCTGCAATCACATCACATTTCATGATGCCGCCAAAAATGTTCACGAAAATCCCTTTGACATTTTGATCAGATAAGATGATTTTAAATGCTTCCGTTACTTTTTCAGCTGTTGCACCGCCGCCAACATCTAGGAAGTTTGCAGGGTCCCCGCCGTAATGCTTGATGATATCCATTGTAGACATCGCAAGACCTGCTCCATTGACCATACAGCCAATATTTCCATCAAGAGAAATGTAGCTTAAGTCATATTTAGATGCTTCAATTTCTTTTGGATCCTCTTCATCAAGGTCACGGTATTCTAATATATCTTTTTGTCTATATAAGGCATTGCTATCAAAGTTTAATTTCGCATCAAGTGCCATGACTTTTCCATCGCCTGTTACAACAAGTGGATTAATCTCAGCAATTGAACAATCTTTTTCAATAAACGCATTGTAAAGGCTTGTCATAAACTTAACAGCTTGGCCAACTAATTTTGTTGGAATATTAATTTTAAACGCTACTTCTCTCGCCTGATAACCTTGCAAACCAATCGCTGGGTCGATGACCACTTTGACGATTTTTTCTGGCGTTTTTTCTGCTACTTCTTCAATTTCAGTACCGCCTTCTTCAGATGCCATCAATACAATTCTTGATGTCGCTCTGTCCAAAACTAGTCCAACATAGTACTCCTTTTGAATATCGCAGCCTTCTTCAATAAGTAAGCGTTTTATTTCGCGCCCTTCAGGCCCTGTTTGATGTGTGACAAGTGTCTTGCCGAGCAATTCCTCTGCAAACCCTTTCACTTCATCTTTTGTTTTTGCAATTTTTACCCCACCTGCTTTACCACGGCCGCCTGCATGAATCTGTGCTTTTACGACATATACAGAGCTCCCTAGCTCTTCTGATGCTTTCACTGCTTCATCAGGTGTAAATGCTACTTTACCATTTGGAACTGAAACCCCATATTTTCTTAGGATTTCTTTTCCTTGGTACTCATGGATATTCATTTCCCATCCTCCCAACATATGTAGAAACAAAAATTATAAAATAGACTGCGCTTTCATTTTAAAGAATAAAAAAGAGAATGTCTAGGGTTCTATGTAAAATCGTAAAATCCTTCTAAACATTCAAACTTTTATTTTATTAAAAATATAAATTTTTCTGCCAAATCACTTATTTTACCTTATTTTTTCATTTTTTGATCTAACCTGTAGATAAACGAAAATATTTCTGCTACAGTATCGTATAACGCTTCAGGGATCTCCTCATCTAGTGTTAAGTGGCGCATGAGTTCGACTAAATTACGGTCTTCCTGAATAGGGACTCCCGATTTTTTAGCTTCTTCAATAATATGATCTGCTACATAGCCGCTACCTGTTGCAACGACTTTTGGCGCCTTTTGTTTTTCTTCATCGTAATGTAGAGCGACCGCTCTTCTAAGCGGTTTTGAATCCTTCATACTCGTAAGTCCAGCCCTTTCTCGCTGATTTTATGAAAGTGTTCATCTAGGAAGTGAGACGGATCTACTGGCTCTTGTCTCTTTTTTGCTGTAATTCCTGTTAAACTGTACCCTAGGGCATTTAAATTCTCTCGTACAGCCGGAATCATTGGATTAATGGTTCCTTGCAGTTCATGGGCTGTCTCGACTGTAATGGACATGACCTTTTGCTGAATCGTACAGTCTATCAAGGTTTCTTCAAGATTTTCCATATTTAAGTAAAACATGAGGCGGCACTGAGAAATGTCAATTGAGCCATCTTTGTTCTTATGTCCTTTTAAAATAAAAGTTAAATCTTGCACACTATGTTTTGAGAAAAGAGGATAAGAGACCATCATTTGGCTGACGGTTTGGTTCTCCTGCTGCACAAATAACTGTCCATTCAATCTATGAAACAATTGTTCCACTTCTTTTTTAACAGGCTCTGGTAAATCCGCCTGCCTCACCTCATTTAAGACAAGCTTTAATTGGTGCAGCTCCTGACTTTTGACATCCTGGCTGCCTTTTTCGAGCAGTTTCAGCATACCGATTTCATCACGCACACCGATTGCCTTTTTCATCGTCATTAGTAAATCGAGCACATCAGTTTTATTGCTTAATGCGGGTTCTGTCTGCTGCACAACCTGAGCCAATGCTTTCGCCTCTGGTTTCGAAAGGAATGGAAACTCTTTTTGAAGCACAGCTGCTTTTGCGTCAGGCTGAGATCCTGCCTGTTGAAGCCCTTGCAATAGTGACGTAAGCTGTTTTAAGTTAGGCTCTTGCTGCCCATCTGCACCTTGTTTCATTAAACTTGCCAGTATCCGTTCAATTTGGTGAAGCGGGACTTGCAGCTCTTTTGGACTTGCTGACTGCTGTACGTTAGGCTGAAGAACTTGGGACGGCTGACGCTCTTGAACGATTGGGGCATGGCTATTTTCTTTTTGCTGAGACAAGTTGAGCTGAGTTGTTACTGGTATATTGCCGCCTTGCTTCGCCCCGTCTTCTCTCGCTGCTAGAAGGACCGTTAAGAGCTTTTCTGCATGGACGGTTGTCTCAGCATCTACGACTGACCGAACGGCTTGTGTGAGAGCCTGTGTGGCTTCTGTGTGCTTCGGCAGCTGTGTTAATCGATCTAATAGCGCTGTCATATCCTGATGAAGAGCAGAGGATGATTTCACGGCTAATATTGATTGAAGCACCCCTTGCTGAATCGGTAAATCTTTCTTTAAAGCAAACAGAAGTGCTTGGAGCCCTTTTTTCACATCCGCTCCTTGAAGCTGTTCGATCCACTTCACTGCCGTTTTTAACTCTCCTTCGTTAATGACGGATTTTTCTTTTAAAAAAGCTGTAGCTGTCAGCATGTTTTCAAGCCCATTTTTAAGTGAAAGACCTTCTAATAGTTTGGCTGCTGCATCCTTTAACGTTTTTGGATCTTGATCAAATTGCTGAACAGGCCTGAGCCTATTGAGGCTGCCTCCGCCTTCTTGTTCAAATTGGAACCAATAAAATGCATCTGCTTTCAGCTGTGCCGCCAACTGCGCTTTTATTTTGGTTGAGCCTATTTGAACAAGGGCTGTATCATCTCCAAGCATTTTCAGTACTTTACCGAGAATCAGCCGATGAACATTTTCCTTCCCTTCGGTGTTTAATGGAACAGATTCGGCCGTATTCAGCCGGCTATTCAGTGCTGTATGTATATCCTCAACTCTTGTCATTACAGGCAGCCTCCTTAGGTCAAATATTTATGAAATAACAGATTTCACTGGTGCAAACGATAATCGATGGATCGGAGTCGCGCCATGTGCTTGAATTGCATCCAAGTGCTCTTTCGTTCCATACCCTTTATGTTTTTCAAATAGATACTCAGGATACTGGCGCCCGTATTCTTCCATCATCTGATCTCTTGTCACCTTCGCAATACATGCACCTGCTGCGATGGATGCACTTTTTGCATCTCCTTTGATGATATTCTCTTGGGGAGTAGGAAGCGGGAGTGTCATAGCATCTATGAGCAAATAATCAGGTGAATGAGTTAACTGCTCCACAGCTCTCACCATCGCCAGTCTTGATGCTTCGTATATGTTCATTTCATCTATCGTAGCCGCATCAACAATGCCGATTCCTATATCAAGTGCTTCTTTTTGAATGAGGTCATAATAAGCCAATCTTTTTTTCTCAGATAATTGCTTTGAGTCGTTTAAACCGAGCAGGACTGTATCTTTCTTTAAGATAACAGCTGCTGCGACTACTGGGCCGGCCAGCGGTCCTCTTCCCGCTTCGTCTATTCCTGCAATACATGTGTATCCCTGCGCCTTTGCTCTGTTTTCAAATTGCAGCATGTCATTCCATGCTGCAAGAAGTTCTTGCTGCTTTTCTCTCTCTTTGTGCCACTTTTCTACGAGTTTGTGGACACTTTTTCTCGTATCATCTTTCACAAGCTCATGAATGTATGACTCGTCGTGGAAGTTCTTTTCTATTAGTTCTTTGATTTGTTTTACTGTGTACATAGGCTTCTTCGTGGCCTCCTTCTTTATATCGGCAGTTTTTCGCAAAAAATAAAGACCCGCATGAGCTGCGTGTCTTTTAGCTTTCAGGCTTCTCAAAAGTGAGGGGACCAAATTTTTCTGTTCGAATATCCCGAATAATGATTTCGGTGGTTTTGTCGTAGTTAATGAATCCCCCGCTCATTAGACAGCCTCGCTTTGTACCGATTGCATCAAACAGCTCAACTGTATCTTCAGGTATCTCTGCCAGGTCATAGCGTTTTTTTAATCGCTCTGGATAGTTTTCTTCTAGAAAACGAAGTGCGTACACAGCGACATCCTGTAAGTTGATGATGGAGTCTTTGATCGCTCCAGTCACTGCAAGTCTAAGCCCTACTTGCTCATCTTCAAACTTTGGCCAGAGAATTCCAGGGGTATCAAGCAGTTCTAGCTCTTTCCCTACCTTCACCCATTGCTGAGATGTCGTAATACCAGGCCGGTCTCCTGTTTTGGCAATGTTCTTTTTTGCTAAACGATTGATTAAGGTCGACTTTCCAACATTGGGAATCCCGATAATCAGTGCTCGAATGGCACGTGGTTTGACGCCTTTTGCTTTCATGCGGTCGAATTTTTCTTTTAAGATTTCTTTTGAAGTCGTGATGATCTGATTTAACCCTTGTCCATCAACAGAGTTAATGGCAAGTGAGCGAACGCCTTGCTGATCAAAGTGCGCCTGCCACTCCTTTGTCATACGAGGATCTGCTTTATCTGCTTTGTTTAAGAGCATGATTTTGGGTTTGTTTTGAAGGATTTCTTCGATCATTGGGTTTCTAGAGGACATCGGAATTCTTGCATCGGTTAATTCGAAAACGATGTCGATGAGTTTTAATTTTTCTGTGACTTCACGTCTTGCTTTTGCCATATGGCCTGGAAACCATTGAATCGTCATATGTGCACCTTCTTTCTTCCATCTTATCTCTATACATTACAAAAAAAGAGCCTGTTACAGGTAACAAGCTCTTTCCTTTGATATCATTATCGTCTGATTTCTTTGATACGAGCCGCTTTACCGCGAAGTTCACGTAGGTAGTAAAGTTTCGCACGACGTACCTTACCGTGACGTACAACTTCGATGTTAGCGATTTTTGGTGTGTGTACAGGGAAAGTACGCTCAACGCCTACACCGTAAGAGATCTTACGAACTGTGAAAGTTTCGCTGATTCCACCACCACGACGCTTAATTACAACACCTTCAAAGATCTGGATACGCTCACGAGTACCCTCGACAACTTTAACGTGTACACGTAAAGTGTCACCAGGACGGAACGCAGGAAGATCAGTGCGTAATTGTTCTTTTGTGATTTCTTCAATCAAATGTTGCATCGTTTTCAACTCCTTCCAACAGATGCTCATGTCCTCTTTCTTCATTGCAGCGGAACATCGTTTTCAAACTTGAGTCAGCAAGCCGCCCAAGTCACAAGTAGTATCATACCATACCTCTATGCCGTGTGCAATACAATCTAGTCATTATGAAGCTGCCAAAGCCATCTTTTTTCTTCGTCCGATAATGTTTTGCACGAATCGATCAAATCTGGCCGTCTTGTATAGGTTCGCTTCAAGGATTCTTTGCGCCGCCACTCTTCAATTTTGGCATGATTTCCAGAGAGGAGCACATCCGGCACTTTTAGTCCTTTATAATCAGCTGGTCTTGTATAGTGCGGGTGCTCAAGCAGGCCTGTACTAAATGAATCTTCGATGTGAGACGCTTCTTTTCCAAGCACATGAGGCAAAAGCCTGACCACACTGTCTGCAATCATCATCGCCGGCAGCTCTCCGCCTGTGAGAACGAAATCTCCGATTGAGATCTCATCTGTGACAAGATGCTCCCTGATGCGCTCATCATAGCCTTCATAGTGGCCGCAAATGAACATAAGGTGCTCTTCTTTTGCAAGTTCTTCTGCCTTCTTTTGTGTATACCTTTCCCCTTGAGGGCAGACAAGAATGATTCGGGGCTTCTTGCTTGCTTTCTTCGTCAAATCTTCTACCGCATCAAATACGGGCTGTGCTTTCAGTACCATACCAGCACCGCCGCCATACGGATAGTCATCCACTGTTTTATGCTTATGATCTGAATACTCTCTAAAATTGACGACTTGAAATGAGACGGCATCTTTCTCCTGTGCTTTTTTTAAGATGGATGAGTGAAGCACACCTTCGAACATTTCAGGAAAAAGAGTTAAGAAATCGATTTTCATTCGTCAATGAGTCCTTCCATCACTTCTATGTGTACGGTTTTGGATGAGATATCGATCTTTTTGACGACAGATGGAATATATGGAATGAGGGCATCTTTTTTGCCTTTTCTTCCAACCACCCACACATCATTTGCCCCTGGTGTTAAGATTTCTTTGATTTTGCCGACAAGTTTGTCTTCTTCATCGTATACTTCACAGCCAATGATTTGGTGGAAATAAAACTCTCCTTCGTCTAATGAGCCAAGATGTTCTTTTTCTACCTTTAAGATCGACTCTTTCAGAAGCTCTGCTTCATTTAATGAGTTGATTTCTTCAAATGTGAGCAAATCAAACTGTTTGTGCTGGCGGTGTGATGCGACAGTCACCTTTAGCGGCTCGCTTTGACCTTGTTTAAAAATATAAAGGACGCTTCCCTTTTTGTAGCGCTCTTCTGGGAAATCCGTCTTTGACACGACACGTACTTCTCCGCGCACTCCGTGTGTATTGACGATCTTTCCAACGTTCAACCATTCTATCTCCATGTTCTCAATCACCCCTGACGTATTTCCACAATGGTGCCGTCTTTCACGACGATGACATTGTCTTGCATCTTGTCATCCCATTTATCACCTATTTTTACTTCAACCAGTGCATCCACTTCCGTTTCTTTCATTTCACTTCCAAGCGGCAAAATATGAAGCTGCTCTACTTGAAAATCAATTTGCCGGATCTTCTCTTGCCTTTTATCAATGGCTTTTTGAAATTGAGGGATGGCTTCTTGCTGGTTTGGTTCTTTTTCATGCTTTTTTAATTGAAAATATAATTGATTGCATTCACGTTCTAGTCTTTCTTTTTTCTCCAAAAAAGTCGTTAACAGTTTGTCCTTACTGCTTTCAGTTAATACTTGCATCACGGTGACATGTTGAATGATCTGCATCTTCCTTTTTGTCCCCCTATCCGAAGGCATTTGTCCTCTACAGTATAACGAAAAATAGATTTAAACGTGTAAAAAAAGGGGAGGTCCTAAGCCCTCTCCCTTTTTAGTCAGCAATCTCAAGTTGAACTTTCTTAGAAGACTCTGCACTTGCTGCAAAAATGACTGTTCGTATCGCTTTTGCTGTACGTCCCTGCTTTCCGATCACTTTTCCGGTATCTTCAGCATTGACAGACAGTGTGTAAATCAGCTGCTCATCTTTTTCTAATGAAGATACATGAATATCTTCAGGGAAATCAACAAGTGGCTCGACGATGGACACAATCAATTCTTCCAAGGACAGCTCATTCATTATTTGCTGTTTTTCGCATTATGAAATTTTTCAAGAATTCCTTGGCTTGAGAAAAGGTTGCGAACTGTATCAGATGGTTTCGCACCATTTTGAAGCCATTTAAGCGCTAATTCTTCGTTGATTTTCACCTCAGCTGGTGATACCACTGGGTTGTAAGTTCCAACTGTTTCGATGAAACGACCGTCACGTGGTGAACGAGAATCTGCTACAACAATACGATAGAAAGGAGATCTTTTTGATCCCATACGTTTTAAACGAATTTTTACTGCCATTTTACTAGCACCTCCGAAAATATTTCAACAAGATAGTATATTAACAATGATAAAAGGGTTTGTAAAGTGTTTTTTCTTAACAACGGTTTTATCATGTATAACCAATTACATAAATGGTAATTTAAAGCCCTTTTTCTTTCCTTTGGACATGTTGGTCATCTGCTTCATCATCTTTTTCATTTCGTCAAATTGCTTTAAAAGGCGATTGACTTCCTGTACAGATGTTCCGCTTCCTTTTGCAATCCGTTTTCTTCGGCTTGCATTGATGACCTCTGGCTGTTCTTTTTCCTCAGTCGTCATTGATTTAATGATCGCTTCAATGTGATTGAGCTGCTTTTCGTCTACTTGGACGTTTTTGAGCCCTTTCATTTTACCGGCTCCCGGCATCATTTGGATCAATTCATCAAGTGGACCCATATTACGAACTTGGCCAAGCTGCTCGAGGAAATCGTCGAGTGTGAAGCTCATTGTCCGCATTTTTTGCTCAAGCTCTTTCGCTTTATCTTGGTCGACGTTTGCCTGTGCTTTTTCAATAAGCGTGAGCACATCTCCCATGCCAAGAATTCTTGATGCCATACGCTCCGGATGGAATGGTTCAATGGCATCAAGCTTTTCTCCTAGAGCAGCGAATTTAATTGGCGTATTGGTGACAGCTCGAATAGAAAGTGCTGCACCGCCTCTTGTATCACCGTCTAGTTTTGTTAGAACGACACCTGTTAAACCAAGCTGTTCATTAAAGCTTTTTGCAACATTGACAGCATCTTGACCTGTCATAGAGTCAACAACAAGGAAAATTTCTTCTGGACTCGCTACTTCTTTTACTTTCTGAAGTTCATCCATCAATTCTTCATCAATATGAAGACGTCCTGCTGTATCTAAAATGACATAATCATGGTGTTCTTCTTTCGCTTTTTCAATTGCCTGTTTGGCAATTTCGACAGGGCTGACTTGATCACCTAATGAAAACACCGGCATATCAAGCTGTTTCCCGAGCGTTTGAAGCTGCTGGATCGCTGCTGGTCTGTAAATATCTGCAGCCACCATCATCGGCTTGCGGTTATGTTTTTTGCGAAGTAAATTGGCAAGCTTCCCAGTTGTGGTTGTTTTACCTGCCCCTTGAAGACCAACCATCATAATGACGGTCGGAGATTTTTTCGCTACAGCGATCTTACTCTCTTCTCCGCCCATTAATTCAGTGAGTTCTTCTTTTACAACTTTAATGACCTGTTGTCCCGGGGTAAGGCTTTTCATGACCTCTTGTCCAACTGCCCGCTCACTTACTTTTTTCACAAAGTCTTTGACTACTTTAAAATTGACGTCAGCTTCAAGAAGGGCAAGGCGTACCTCGCGCATCATTTCTTTTACATCTTGTTCTGACACTTTTCCTTTGCCGCGGATTTTTGAAATCGTCTGCTGCAGTCGGTCGGCTAATCCTTCAAATGCCATACTGTGCCGCCTCCTAATCTAATTTCTCAAGCGATTCAATTAAAGCTTCTGCTTCTTCCGTTTGTGCGGAATCTGCTACAAGCTCTCTCATTTTTGTGAGAAGTTCTTTACGCTCTTTAAATTTCTTAAACAAGAGCAGCTTTTCTTCATATTGTTCAAGCATCGCTTCAGTCCGTTTAATATTATCATAAACAGCCTGCCTTGATACTTCATATTCATCCGCAATTTCACCGAGGGAAAAATCGTCTAGGTAGTAAAGCGACATGTAGCTCTTTTGCTTTGCGGTCAACAACGATTGATAGAAGTCAAACAAGTAATTCATTCTCGTTGTTTTTTCAAGCGTCATGGGCTCTCTCCCCTTTGTTAAGTTCATTCCCTTTACATCAACTAAGTTTACACGGTTCTCTCTTGTGTGTCAAGTTTTTATCTTGTCACTTGATAGAGCAGCGTATAAATAAAAATGCCAGCAGTTTTGCCGGCATTTTTGTTAGTCTTGTTGATCAATTACGTCTGAGAATAATCCATACACATACGATTCTGCATCGAACTCTTGCAGATCGTCCACCTTTTCACCTAAACCGACAAGCTTCACGGGGATGTTCAGCTCATTTCGAATCGCAAGAACAATCCCGCCTTTTGCAGTACCGTCCAGCTTTGTTAAAGCAATCCCTGTTACATTTGTCGCTTTAGAAAATTCCTTGGCTTGTGCCATCGCGTTTTGACCCGTTGTTGCATCAAGGGCGAGCAAAACTTCATGCGGGGCATCTGGAATTTCGCGCTCAATGACTCTTTTGACCTTCTCCAGCTCTTTCATCAAGTTGACTTTGTTTTGAAGTCTTCCAGCTGTATCGCAGATGAGGACATCCGCATTTTTTGCTTTTGCTGATTGAACAGCATCATAGATCACCGCTGCTGGATCAGAGCCAGCTGTTTGTTTGACGACAGGGACACCTGAACGCTCTCCCCAAACTTCAAGCTGCTCAATGGCACCGGCACGGAACGTATCACCAGCTGCTAAAATGACGGATTTCCCTTCATTTTTCAGCTTGTTTGCAAGCTTGCCGATGGTCGTTGTTTTCCCAACGCCGTTGACACCTACAAATAAAATGATATTTAAACGACCGTCTTCAATATTCAGTGCAGAGATTTGTTCCTCTCCACTATTATAGATTTCAACCAGTTTTTCAGAAATCACCGCTTGTACTTCACTCGGGTCTTGAATGTTTCTTAATTTCACTTCTTTTTTCAGCTCATCAATCAGTTCCATCACAGTAGTGAAACCAACATCAGCGCCGATTAAAACCTCTTCCAGTTCTTCAAAAAAGTCTTCGTCGACTTTGCGGTAGCGAGAAATCAGTTCATTTACTTTTCCTTGGAAGGAGTTTCTCGTTTTTTCAAGTCCGTCTTTAAACTTTTCTGATACTGAATCGGTTTGCTGCGTAAATTTTTCTTTTAATTTCTTAAAAAAGCTCATTTGTTCAATAACCTCCCTTTCATTACTGGACAAGCTCTTTCGTTTCTTCTAGTTTGACAGATACAAGCTTGGAAACGCCTGACTCCTGCATCGTCACGCCGTAGAGTACATCTGCTTCTTCCATTGTTCCCTTGCGGTGTGTAATGACAATGAACTGTGTTTCTTCGCTGTATTTCTTTAAATATTGCGCAAAACGGAAAACATTTGCTTCATCAAGCGCCGCTTCTACCTCATCTAATACACAGAATGGAACAGGTCTGACTTTTAAGATAGAAAATAGTAAAGCGATCGCTGTTAATGCTCTCTCTCCGCCTGAAAGCAGGCTTAAATTTTGCAGTTTTTTGCCTGGAGGCTGTGCAACAATTTCAACGCCAGAGTTGAGTAAATCAGTTGGATCTGTGAGCTTAAGATCTGCTCTTCCGCCGCCAAATAATGCTTGGAAAACAGTTTCAAAGTGTGCGCGAATTTGAGAGAATGTTTCAGAGAAGCGCTTTGTCATCTCTTGATCCATTTCCTCGATGACTTGGAATAGTGTATTTTTCGCTTCTGTCAGATCATTCCGCTGCTCTGTTAAGAAGAGATAGCGTTCATTCACACGTTCATACTCATCAATGCTGCCTAAGTTTACTGTTCCAAGCTCTTCAATGGCTAGTTTAATCAGCTTCACTCGTTTTCTTGCTTCATCTGGCGATAACGTCAACTGATACATCTCTTTTGCTCCTTCAAACGAAAGGGCATATTCTTCGTTCAAATAAGCGATCAGGTTGTCGAGCTCGACTTCCATACGGCCAAGCTTAATTTCTTCATCTTTTAAGCCTGTCGTAAGCTGTTTGTAAAGACGCTTTTGTTCTTTTAGTTCACGTTCAGCAAATTCTAATGTTTCAGAAAGAGCAAGACGCTGTTTACGACGCTCTGAAATAAGTGTGGTCGTTTTGTTTTTGTTTTCCAGCTTCTCTTTCGCCGCTTCTTCCAGCTGTTCTGCCCCGCTTGAACTTGATGACATTTCACTTGTTAAGAGTGACAGATCTTCTCTTGTTTCGATCAGTGTCTGTTCTGCCTCTTCTAATTCAGCCATTAGGCTTGAAAGCTTTTCTTGTTCATTCGCTAAGGACTGCTCTTTTTTTGCAAGCGTGATTTTCAGCTCTGTTAATTCGGTAGAAATGGTTTCTTTCGTTGAGCTTTGCGTCTGCTTTCGTTTTGTTAGCGTATTGATTTCTTCATCAAGAGCCGTTAGTTTCTCACCTATAGAAGCTTCAAGTTCAACCTGCTTTTTGTCCTTATCCGCAAGTTCAGTAGAACGCTGCTGCAATTCTTCTTTTTCTTGATCATAGAGTTCAAGATGAGCATTGATATTTTTTTCTGCTACTTGCAGTTCATATAGTTTCCCTTTGAGCTCTTGCTGCTTTTCTCGAAGCGTTTCGCCGCGCTGACGCAGTTCGTTTAATTGGTTTTCATTTGCTCCAATCAATTGCTTCGTTTCTTTTGTTTCTTTTTCAAGGATCGTTGTTTTCTCTTCCATTTCAACGAGCTGCTTTGTTAACGTTTCGATTTCTCGGTTTCTTGAAAGAAGCGAGTTGTTTTTTTTCTTGACGCCGCCACCGGTCATTGAACCGCCGGGATTCACGACATCTCCATCAAGGGTCACGATGCGGTAACGATGCCCAAGCATTTTCGCCAGTTCATTGGCGCCTTTTAAGTCTCTAACAATCAGCACCGTTCCAAGCAAGTTCTGAATGACCTTTTGATACGTTTCGTCAAAGGAAACGAGGTGACTCGCTACGCCGATAAATGCAGCATGCTGCTCTGCTGTTTGGACATCTCTAAGCTGAATGGATCTTTCTTTGATCACATTCATTGGCAGGAAGGTCGCACGTCCAAAGGAATGCTGCTTTAAGTAGCCAATTGCTTGTCTCGCAGCTGCTTCGTTTTCCGTGACTACATGCTGCGTTGCTGCACCTAGCGCAATTTCAATCGCTGTTTCATACTGCTGATCCGTTTGAATCAGTTCTGCAATAGCACCATGAATACCGCCTAATCGTTCTTTTGCCTTTAAGACCTCTTTCACACCTTGGAAAAAGCCTGAGAAGTCTTCCTGCATGGATTCAAGCATCTCTTTTTTCGATTTTGCCTGCTGTACATATTGATAGGCTTGGTAAAGAGCCGTTTCTTTTTTCTCGTATTGTCGTTTCATTTGTTCAAGCTTTTGTTCTGCTTCTCTAAAACGTTTTACCTGGGCCAGAATGTCTTCTTCTAATGCTGAAAGCTGCTGCTCAGCATCTGTTTTCTTTTCTTTAACAGACACTCGTTCTTCGATATGTTTCTGATTATTTTGCGTTAGCCGTTCTAACTGCATGGCGGCTTGTCGCTGCTGCTCTTCTAGTAATGTACGTTCATTCCGAATAGAAGCTTGTTCATTAAGCAAATCAAAATAATCGCTTTTCAGCTGCTCAATTTGACCTTCCACATCTTCACTATGAAGCGACAACTGATGCTGCTTTGTTTTCACTTCATCTTTTAGCTGCTGCACTTCATTTTGCAGGCTGTCCCGCGTGATTTTCTGCTGCTCAATCTTTTCAGTTAACAGCGCCTGCTTTTCAGTTAAACGGACGAGTGTTTCTTCTAACTGCCCTTGGTTTGCAGCTGCATTTTTTTTCCGTTCTTTGAGCACTTCTTTTTTTCCTTCAAGCTTTTCTAATTCCTCACTTGTGAAAAGAAGAACTTCTTGCAGGTCATTAATTGATTCGTCAAGCGCTTGAATGCGGTCTCTCGACTCTTCAATTTTGGCTTCTTTTGCTTGAATATCTGTGGACTGCTTCATTTCATCTTGTTTGAAGCGCTCGACAGCTTCACCAAGTGTTGTCCATTTTTCATGAAGAGCTTCGATATCATGAACAGTCAGGGCAATTTCGACATTTTCAAGCTCTTCTTTTTTTTGCAGATAGTCCTTTGCAATGGATGCTTGCATTCTTAATGGTTCTACTTGATCTTCTAGTTCATGCAGAATATCTTCCACTCGGTTTAAATTGTCCTGCGTTTCAAACAGTTTATTCTCGGCTTTTTTCTTTCTTGTTTTATATTTCAAAACACCAGCCGCTTCTTCAAAGATACTTCTTCTCTCTTCTGCCTTACTTGATAGAATTTCCTCTACCTTTCCTTGGCTGATGATTGAAAAAGCTTCTTTTCCAAGGCCTGAATCCATGAAAAGATCAATAATATCCTTTAAGCGGACAGATTGATTGTTTATGAGAAATTCACTTTCTCCTGAACGATAAACCCTTCTTGTCACACTGACTTCGTGAAAATCGATCGGTAAAAAGTGATCTTCGTTATCTAATGTTAAAGTCACCTCTGCTAGGTTGACTCTTTTTCTTGAGTCACTTCCTGCAAAGATGATGTCTTCCATTTTTCCTCCGCGAAGGCTTTTCGCTGATTGTTCTCCAAGCACCCAGCGGATGGCATCGGTAATATTACTTTTGCCGCTTCCGTTAGGTCCAACGACAGCTGTGACCCCTTTGACAAAGTCCACGGTCACTCGCTGTGCAAAAGATTTGAATCCTATCACGTCTAAACGTTTGAGGAACATGAGAGTGATCCTCCTTATGTATTTAAAGTACTATCATCTTACCATATGAAGTGAAAAAAGATGATGGAAAACAGAGTGAAATCCCCCTGAATGACGAGGGGGATTTTATTGGTTCATATGATGTTTCTGCAATTTAGCAAGTGCTTCCTGTGCAGCGTGCTGTTCTGCTTCTTTTTTAGAGCGTCCATTTCCAACTCCGAGTACTTCGCCTCGAAGGGATACATTCGCTTCAAATTCCCGGTTATGTGCAGGACCCTTTTCATGCAGGATACGGTATTCCAGCACACCTTTTCCATCGCGCTGTACAAATTCTTGCAGCTGGCTTTTAAAGTCCATGACGTGCGAGAACGCTCCGTCGTTAATCTTCGGATAAACGTACGCTTCTAGGAATCGTTCAACTGGCTCCAGTCCCTGATCTAAGTAAAGGGCACCGATAAATGCCTCGAATACGTCCGCTAAGAGTGCTGGGCGTTTTCTGCCGCCTGTCATTTCTTCGCCCTTTCCTAAAAGTACAAGGTCTCCGAATGACAGTTCATGTGCCAATGACACAAGTGACGGTTCACAGACGATTGCCGCTCTCAGTTTCGTTAAATCTCCCTCGCTCATCGCTGGATATTTCGCAAATAAGAACTGAGAGATGGTCAATTCCAAAACAGCATCTCCTAAAAATTCAAGTCTTTCATTGTCCTCGTATGGCTTTTTTCGGTGTTCATTCACATAAGAGGAATGGGTAAAGGCTTGATAAAGAAGTTTTTCATTTTTGAAGTGTACTGAAATGCGCTGCTGGAATTCTCTAAATTGCTCTAGTTTTTTGCTCTGTTTCTGTTTGTCTTTATATTGTTTTGGCATAGCAACCTCCAGGTAGGCGTAATCGCCTTTAAGGATACTGATTATATGGAGTCTCTCTTTCTACATGCAGGGAAACATTGCTCCCAGCATCTGAAAAAGGCTGACAATTGATCAGCTGAATGTGTTGAAACTAACATAAATTTTCAAAGTCCCGTCATGAAAGAGGACGGGACTTTGTTATGCTTATTGCTGGTTATTTATGTAGTTCACAGCGTCACCGACTGTTGCAATTTTTTCAGCATCTTCGTCAGAAATTTCCATATCGAACTCATCTTCAAGTTCCATAACTAGCTCAACTACATCAAGGGAATCAGCGCCTAAATCTTCTTTAAATGAAGCTTCCATTTTCACGTCAGCCTCATCAACGCCAAGGCGGTCTACAATAATTTTTGTTACACGCTCTAATACGTCTGCCATTGCCTTTCACCTCCCCTCAAAGTATTATAGTTGATTCGTTTTTAAAAAACTAGAGAAAACCTAATGAAATTTTGATATTTCTTAGGACATGACCATTCCGCCATCTACTTGGATGGTTTGGCCTGTAATATAACCTGCTCCTTCTGAAGCTAAAAAGACAACAACGTTGCTAATATCTTCAGGTGCACCAAAGCGTGCGAGCGGGATTTGTTTAAGCATTTCAGTCTGTACATTGTCATCAAGCTTGTCTGTCATATCTGTTGAAATAAAGCCTGGTGCTACAGCATTGACTGTAATATGGCGGGTTGCCAGCTCTTTTGCTGTTGTTTTCGTTAATCCGATGACGCCCGCTTTTGCTGCAACGTAGTTTGCTTGTCCAGGGTTTCCACATACACCAACCACTGAAGCCAAATTGATGATTCTTCCGCTTCTCTGCTTCATCATTTGACGTGTCACGGCCTTTGTACAGTTAAAGACACCTTTTAAGTTTATGTTAATGACATCATCCCATTCATTCTCTTTCATTCTCATGAGCAGATTGTCCTTTGTGATCCCTGCATTATTCACAAGAATGTCAATTGAACCAAAGGTATCAATGGCTTGTTTGATCATTGCTTGTACTTCTTCGGCATTTGAAACATCAGCTTTCACAGCAAATGCCTGCTGGCCAAGTGCTTTGATTTCATCTACGACTTCATTTGCTTTTGCTTCGTTTCCTGAATAGTTCACGACAACATTTGCACCACTTTTCGCTAGATCGATCGCAATGGAACGGCCAATCCCGCGTGATGCACCTGTTACAACGGCTGTTTTATTCGTAAGCATCAAGAATCCCCCTTCAATGTTTGAATGGCTGCTTCAATGGTTTCTTGATCTGAAACGGAAATCGTCGTCAAACGGCGATTGACCTTTTTCACAAGACCTGAAAGCACCTTGCCAGGACCAATTTCAATAAATGTTGTTACGCCTAAATCAATGAGGCGTTCCACACTTTCTTCAAAAAGAACTGGAGAATACAGTTGTTCAATGAGTTTTGTCTCAATGTCATCACGAGATGTCACGATGTCTGCTGTGACATTTGAGATGACTGGTGTTTTGGCATCCGTAATATCTAGCTTTGACAGAACATCTGTGAATTTTTCAGCGGCTGGTTTCATTAGTGCAGAATGGAAAGGTCCGCTTACTTCAAGGGCAATTGCGCGTTTTGCGCCTTTTTCTTTTGCTTTCTCCGAAGCAAGTTCGACCCCTTTTGCTGTACCAGAGATTACGATTTGACCAGGGCAGTTTAAGTTCGCGAGTTCAACAAGCTGACCGCTTTCTGTCACTTCCTTTGTCACTTCTAAAAGCGCCGCTTTGTCTAAGCCGAGAATCGCTGCCATAGCGCCTTCTCCTGCTGGAACAGCTTCATTCATTAATTCGCCGCGCTTTCTAACTGCATACACAGCATCTTTAAATGAAAGTGCACCTGCTGCAACGAGGGCTGTGTATTCACCAAGACTGTGTCCTGCTGCATAATCTGCTTTGATTCCGCTCTCTTCAAATCTCTTTAAGATGGCGATACTTGTCGTTAAAAGAGCTGGCTGCGCGTTATACGTGAGCGTCAGTTCTTCTGCATCTCCTTCAAAAATCATAGAAGATAAGTCAAAACCGAGGGTCTTGTCTGCTTCTTCAAATACAGCTTTAGATACGGCTTCCTGGTCAAATAAATCTTTTCCCATGCCAATTTTTTGGGAGCCTTGGCCAGGGAATAAAAATGCAATTTTAGTCATGTTGCTCTACCTCCATTAAGACTCATTCTTCGTTTCTTTTTGGACTTCTTGATGTATGATGGCTGAAACGTCTTTTTCTACGATATCACGTGCCTGACGAATCGCATGGAAAATGGCATTTTCGTCAGACGAGCCGTGCGCTTTAATGACAGGTGCTTTTAAACCAAATAAAGCGGCACCGCCATATTCGGAGTAATCCATTTTAGATTTCATCTGCATTAATTTCGGCTTCATCATGCCTGCTGCAATTTTTGCTGTGAAACTAGATGTTAAGGTTTCTTTCAGCATTTTAAAAACAGAAAGGGCTGTACCTTCAATCGTTTTAAGGGCGATATTTCCTGTGAAACCATCTGTGACAACAACATCAGCAACACCTTCTAATAAGTCACGAGACTCTACATTTCCTACGAAATTCAAATCTGATGCCTTTAATAGTTCAAAGGTTTTTTTCGTTAAATCGTTGCCTTTTTTGTCTTCTGTTCCTACATTTAGCAGTCCAACACGCGGATTGCTCTTTGGAAAGACACGCTCTGCGTAAATGGATCCCATCATCGCATACTGCACTAAATGTTCTGGCTTAGCATCAACATTAGCACCGACATCTAGTAATAAAAAGCCGCTGCCATCCAGTGTTGGCAAAGTTGGAGCTAGTGCTGGTCTGTCAATACCGTCGATTCTGCCTACGATAAACAGTCCAGCTGTCATAAGGGCGCCAGTATTTCCTGCTGAGATGCAGGCATCTGCTCGTCCCTCGGATACTTCCTGCGCCATTTTCACCATTGATGAATCCTTTTTACGTCTAACTGCACGCACTGGTTCATCTGTCGGTTCAATGACTTCTTTCGCATCTAAAATCGTGATGCGGTCATTATTTGTTATGTATGGTTTGATTTTGTTTTCATCGCCGACAAGTGTAATTTCGATATCTGAAAATGCCGTTAAGCTTTTTTGCACACCGTCAATAATGGCTTTAGGGGCATGATCTCCCCCCATTGCATCGACTGCAATTCTCATATTACGTGCCACCTTTTACTTTTGTTTTGAGCGATACATGACGAAGTCACCTGAGAAGACAACTTCCTCACCGACATAGCTGTTTACTTCAACTACGGTTCTTCCTTTTTCTTTATCATGTGAGGCTACTTTGGCTTTTGAGACGACTCTTTCGCCTTGTTTTACCTGCCTTGTAAACCTGATATTCGCTTTTGCTGTCAAAGCCAGTTCATCATCGATGACGGCAACTGCCAGCGAATTTGCCTGGGCGAAGAGATGATGTCCCCTGGCAATTTGATTTCGGCTGAACACATGCTCTTTTCTCACTTCTAAAATGGAAATCGCTTGGTCATCAAGTTCTACATCAATCATTTCTCCAATCACTTCATCTAGCGGAAGTGATTTTACTTCATCCTCTAATGTCTTTTCGGCCACATGCTTGATTCTTTCGCGTAATTCAGGGATAGACAACTCTAAACGATCAAGACGAACCGTTTGAATGCTGACACCGAATTTACTTGCCAATTCTTCATCAGTAATGAATGGAGTCGAGCTGATCGTTTGCTGGAGAAGCTTTTGTCGTTCTTTTTTATTTAGTTTCATATGCAGACACCATCCGTACATTTATGACTAGGTACTAATAGTAGTATATAATCTCATAGATGATAAATCAATCCTTGTTTCAAAAAGACAAGAAAATTCCTCCAGCACTTGATCAGCTTAATTTATCTCCGCCCAGCACACCGCTGTCTACCAGCGTTTGCCGAAGTTCTTTGTATTCAGGATCTGTCCAAAAAGCGTCCGATTGTACAAGGTCTGCCGCATCTTTTCTAGCGGTTTCCAGTGCTCTGTAGTCATGGACCATATCTGCCACCTTAAATTCAGGCATCCCGCTTTGTTTTTTACCGAAGAAATCGCCGGGCCCTCTTAGTTCTAGGTCCTTTTCAGACAGTTCAAATCCATCGGTTGTTTCGGACATGATCCGCATCCGCTCTTTCCCCGTTTCTGATTTTGGGTCGGCCATTAAGATACAAAATGATTGATGCTCTCCGCGCCCAACTCGTCCTCTTAGCTGGTGAAGCTGAGACAGTCCGAAACGGTCTGCATCATAAATGACCATAATGGTCGCATTCGGCACGTTGACTCCAACTTCAACGACTGTGGTTGAAACGAGAATTTGCACTTCATTTGCGGTAAAGGCTCTCATTACCTGATCTTTTTCATCACTCGCAAGCTTTCCGTGCATTAAGCCGATCGACCACTTCCCGCGGTATGCCTCTGTCAGCATGCTATGGACATCGATCGCATTTTGGACATCCAGCTTGTCTGATTCTTCAATAAGCGGACAAATAATATATGCCTGCCTTCCTTTTCTCAGCTCTTTATCCACAAAAGCAAGAATCCTCTCAAGCATGTCATGCTTAACCCAATACGTTTCGATTTGTTTTCTGCCCGCAGGTAATTCATCAATGACAGATACGTCCATTTCTCCAAAGACAGTGATTGCAAGTGTTCGCGGGATTGGTGTGGCAGTCATAAACAAGACATCCGGGTCCTGACCTTTACTTCTCAGCTTTTTCCGCTGCTCTACACCAAACCGGTGCTGCTCATCTGTGATGACAAGACCGAGCTGCTTAAATTCGACTTCGTCTTGAATGAGCGCATGAGTGCCGACTAATATGTCAATTTCGCCTTCTTTTAAACGTTCAAGCAATTCTCTGCGGCGCTTTCCTTTCACTGAGCTTGTCAAAAGGGCGATATTCAGTCCCCATTTTTCGAAAAGCTGATAAAGTGAGTCGGCATGCTGCTCTGCCAATATTTCTGTTGGAACCATCAATGCACCTTGAAAGCCAGATAAATGAGCAGCATAAAGCGCTATGGCCGCAACAGCTGTTTTCCCTGAACCAACATCACCTTGGAGCAGCCGGTTCATACAATAAGGGGACGCCATGTCCGACATGATTTCATCAAGTACTCTTGATTGTGCCTTCGTCAGTGGAAATGGCAGGCTGTGAACAAATTCAAAAACAGCCTCTTTGGAAAAAGGATGCTGGATCCCTGATGTTTTTTCTCGTTCTTTTTTTCTAATTGCCTGCATCTTCAGCTGGAAGATGAGAAATTCCTCGTACACAAAGCGGCGTCTTGCTTGCTTGAGCGAGTCTCTTGTTTCTGGGAGGTGAATGATTTTTAATGCTTCCTGGTAAGACATGAGTTTATAGGCAGCTACAAGCTGCTTTGGCAGTGGATCTTCGGCTTTGTCTACATAAAGTGACAGGGCTTGTTTTACAAAGCGTCTCATCATTTTCACGGTTACATTTTCTTTCACAGAATAAACAGGCTCTATACTGCCATCTTGCTCGTGCGTCCCTTTTTTAAATTCCTGAACCATAATAGATTGACGGTTTTTATCCCATTTCCCTGTGACAGAAACTGTATCACCTAAAACAAGGCTTCGTTTTAAATAGGGGCGGTTGAAGCAAATCGCCGTAATGAGAAAACGCCCGACAAGCAGCCTGAATGTCAGCCTGCTTCGTTTTTTTCCATAATAGGTGAGAACGGGCTCACTATGTACTTTTCCTTCCACTGTGACACGTTCATCATGCCTTACTTCTTCTAAGTTACGAAGCTCATAGTCGTCATATCGGTAAGGAAAGTAGCCGAGTAAATCGGCTACTGTGTAGATTCCAAGTTCATTGAGTGTTTTTTCGGTTTCTTCCCCAATCCCCTTCAGGACAGAGATATTATCTTGCAATTTCTGTATCACGAGATGATGTCACACCTCCGAAAATCTTCTTTTCAAGCTCTCTTGCTGTCGGTGTCGCTGCTAGTCCGCCTTGTGCAGTTTCGCGAAGAGCCGTTGGCATCGTTTGACCAATTCTATACATCGCATCAATGACTTCATCACATGGAATACGGCTTGTGATGCCGGCAAGAGCCATGTCTGCTGCGATCATAGCATTTGATGCGCCCATTGCGTTTCGTTTGACACATGGCACCTCGACAAGCCCCGCTACTGGATCACAAACAAGTCCAAGCATATTTTTCAGTGTAATCGCCATCGCTTCAGCAGATTGCTGCGGTGTGCCGCCTGCCATTTCAACAATAGCTGCTGCCGCCATACCTGATGCTGAGCCTACCTCCGCCTGACAGCCGCCTGCTGCACCAGAGATGCTGGCGTTATTGGCCACAACAAAACCAAATGCGCCAGAGGTGAATAGGAATCTGACCATTTGTTCCTTTGTTGGCTTTAATGTTTCTTTTACTGCAAATAATGTTCCAGGCACAACACCTGCTGAGCCTGCTGTAGGCGTCGCACAAATGGTTCCCATTGCAGCATTGACTTCATTCGTTGCAACTGCCTTACTGACAGCATCTAATATTGTATGACCAGACAGCGTTTTGCCTGATGCGATATAGGCTTGAAGTTTAACTGCATCTCCGCCTGTTAAACCTGATAATGATTTCACACCTTTCAGCCCGTTTTCAATGGCCTGCTCCATCACTTCTAGGTTGCGGTACATCTGAGAGAAAATTTCTTCACGTGACTTCCCTGTCACTTCCATTTCTTGCGTAATCATAATTTCTGAAATGGAGGTATTCCGTTCTTCTGTTAACTGCACGAGTTCTTTGACGTTTTTAAACATCATTCATAACCTCCTTGTTGTTACTCTGCAATTTGTGTGACTTGAATAATGTTTGGCAATGTTTCAAGCTCTGATAGGACAGCTGGGTCAATATTTTGATCCACTTCAATGGTCATCAGTGCTTCTAGCCCGACATCTTTACGCGCCACTTCCATATGACCGATGTTGATGGCGAATTTCGCTAAAACATTGGCAACTGCTGCAATCGTTCCGTAGCGATCATTATGAACCACAAGAATGGCAGGGTGATTACCTGAGAGTCTAAGCTCAAAACCATTTAATTCTGTGATTTCAATTTTACCTCCGCCAATGGAAATTCCGATTAATTCAAGGCTTCCGTCCGCATCTGAAATCTCTACTTTTGCGGTATTTGGATGCGCTGGCACCGCCTCTTCTTCTTTAAATTCAATCTCGATCTCTTTGCTTTTTGCAATATCGATCGCCGTTTTGATTCGCTCATCAAATGTATCAAAGTCAAGAACACCGCCGATAATGGCGACATCTGTACCGTGTCCTCTATACGTATCTTTAAAAGAACCATAAAATGAAACAACAATTCGTTTCGGTTCTCTTCCAAATAAGCTGCGAGCCACTCTTCCTATACGAGCCGCACCCGCTGTGTGCGAACTTGATGGACCAATCATAACGGGTCCAATAATATCAAACACACTTCTAAATTTCATAGGTCTTCCCCTCTCATAATTACACACGTATGGTTTGGTTCTTTCTTTAGACTAATGGATTCATTCGTTTCCCGCAACTCATTTCACCGTTGACTGGCTAGTAAAAAATTGCAAAAGAAGAAGAAGGGCTGTATTTGCCCTTCTTTCGTTATTCAACCGCCAAAATATATGAATAAAGCGGCTGTTTTCCATCGTGGACTTCAACTTCTACATCTTCAAATGTTTCTTCAATAAAGGCTTCTAACGCGTCCATCTCATCAGATGATGCATCTTCCCCTTTAATGATGGTGACAATCTCATCATCTTCTGTCACCATTTTGGTCAAAAGTTCTTTTGCAGCATCTAATTGATTTTTCGCTGTTAAAGTGATTTTCCCGTTCAACAGACCCATATAATCACCTTTGGCAATGTCGATTCCATCGATTTGAGTGTCTCTCACTGCAAAGGTAATTTGCCCGCTTTTCACGTGGTCAATCGCATCAAGCATCGCAGTTTCATTGTCTTCATTTGAAGCTGCTTCATTTAGAGAAAGAAGTGCCGACATTCCTTGAGGAACGGTCTTCGTCGGAATCACAACGACATCGCGACTTGAGACAGTTGCCGCCTGTTTAGCTGCCATGACAATATTAGAATTATTAGGTAAGATAAAGACGGTTTCGGCATGTACGCTTTCAATTGCAGTGACAATGTCTTCTGTGCTTGGGTTCATCGTTTGTCCGCCTTCAATGACGACGGAAGCTCCGATACTTTTAAACAAGTCAGCAATTCCTTCTCCCATTGCGACACTGACAACTCCAAAGCGCTGTTTTTCAGCAGCAGGAGCTTTTGGTGTAGCAGGTGCTTGTTCTCTTTCTTCGTTCACGATCGAGCTGTGCTGTTCTCTCATGTTTTCAATTTTCATATTAATCAAGCTGCCGTAGCGCTGTGCATACGATAAGACATTTCCTGGATGCTCTGCATGAATATGAACTTTCGCCAGCGTCTCATCAGACACCACAAGAAGTGAATCTCCGAATTCGCTCAAATCTTCTCTGAAGGCATTCTCATCAAAGGACTGTTTGTCTTCTTCAAATTTCACCATAAATTCAGTACAATAGCCAAATTCAATATCTTCAGTGTTCATATGGCTTTGTGCACTTTTATGATGCTCCGCACTGACGAGTTCCTTTAACGTAGGCAAAGAAGCCGCCTTAGGAGGGAGTTCCTCTCCTCTTAATGAAGCAAGGAAACCTTCATATACGCATAGAAGTCCTTTACCTCCACTATCAACAACGCCCACTTCTTTTAAGACAGGAAGCAAGTCTGGCGTACGATCAAGTGATGCTCTTGCTTCTTCAATCGTTAACTCAAGAACACGGTCAATTTGATCTTCTGCTGCTGAAACGGCAACCGCTTTCTTTGCCGCGTCTTTTGCCACCGTTAAGATAGTCCCTTCAATCGGTTTCATCACGGCTTTATATGCTGTATCAACACCCGCCTGTAAGGCAAGAGCAAATTCTTTTGCATCAATCGTTTCTTTTTGTTCAATATGTTTACTGAAACCTCTAAAGAGCTGTGACAGGATCACGCCTGAGTTTCCTCTTGCTCCCATCAATAACCCTTTTGACAAAGCCACGCCGACTTTTCCAATATGATCAGTATTTGTTTCTTCAACGGCTTTTGCTCCTGAAGTCATCGACAAATTCATATTGGTTCCAGTGTCTCCGTCTGGCACTGGAAAAACATTTAACGCATCAACAATTTGTGCGTTTTGAGAAAGATGGTGAGCACCTGCAAGAATCATTTTTGCAAATGAGCGGCCATCAAGATTTCTAATAGACAATATATTTCCTCCTTACTACGGGTTCGTAACTTTTACTCCTTGTACATAGATGTTGACCGAGTCAACAGAAAGTCCAATAGTGTGATGAATCGTATATTTGACTTTCGTTTGAACATTATGTGCGACTTCTGATATTTTTGTACCGTAGCTGACGATGATGTACATATCAATATGAATGCGGTCTTCTTTTTGACGCACAAGAACACCCCGGCTGAAGTTCTCTTTGCGGAGAATATCCGTCAAGCCGTCCTTGATTTGATTTTTGGACGCCATGCCAACAATACCATAGCAATCGATCGCAGCGCCTCCTGCCACCATTGCAATGACTTCATTTGATATATCAATTTGTCCGTATTTCGTTCTAAGTTCAATGGACACATTGGTTCCCCCTTTTTGAGAAATTGCCCTGAGTTATCACTATTTTACTATAAGACCCTTCTTTTTAAAAGAAATCATTCAATCCGACCCAATCCTACTTATACTATAGCCTTGATTTTTTATCAAGATGTCAAGGTATTTTTCTTGAAAGAGGAGTAAACAATCCTTGCAAACCCCTTGAAGCTGTGGTAAATTATTAAAGTATCTTGAGGCATCTCTAAGTACGTATATGAAGAATATGATGATGTTTTCGCAGTTAGGAGGGAAACAAATGGCACGTAAATGCGTTATTACAGGCAGAAAAACAAAAGCTGGGAACAACCGTTCTCACGCAATGAACTCTACAAAACGTACATGGGGCGCGAACCTTCAAAAAGTTCGTATTCTAGTGGACGGTAAGCCTAAAAGAGTATATGTATCAGCTCGAGCTTTGAAATCTGGTAAAGTTGAGCGTGTATAAGCAAGAGTAAACGCCTGCTACATTAAACTGTAGCAGGCGTTTTTATGTGGAAATAAAGGAGAATACTCATTAATCTTTTTTAAATGAACCAAGCATCGCACGGACAATGCCGCCAAGAAATCTAGGCAGTTTGATTGTATAAAATTTCATTTTGTCCCCCTCCTAAAAGTACCGCTTGCAGCACAATTGAGCTTAATCAGCCATCCACAATGATAGGTTGGTCAATCTTTGCTTCTTACCATTATTAATATGCCTTCATGAAAAGAAAAAGTACCATTTGAGTGGATGAGTTCGTTACTAATACATAGTGTGGAACCAGGCTCAATATGACAATTTTTCAGAGGATATTTGAAACCTTTTAATGTCAGCTTTTCAACCGATGTACCAAAGGGCAGAAACGACACATATTTTTTATCCGGGTCTTCTTTTATTTCGTATGTACCAGGTTCAAACATTTGAATAATATTTTGTTTGTCTATAAGAGTGATGTTCTGCTTGTGCTGAATCCCTTTATATAGAAGGTGGATATTTCCTAGAAAGTGATCCGCCCTTCCTCCTGTAATTCCGTAGATGTGAATATGCGCTGGATGCTGACGTAAGGCCCAGTTCAGCGCAAGCTCTAAATCGGTTTCATCTTTTTCCGCCTGAAATACATTCAGGCCGGGCAATTTCTTTTTCAGCTCACGAAGCTCTTCTTCTGTCACACTGTCAAAATCACCAAAAGCCTTGGCAGGCATGATGCCGTGCTCTAGTAAAAAAAGCGTTCCCCGGTCTACGCCGACCCAGAGAATATCCTCCTGTAATGCTTCACGTTCAAGGGGCGGGATGTATTCAAAAGGACCACCGGCTACGATATGTATGTGCATGATATACGCTCCTCTCCATGTAAAAAGAACCAAAGTTCACAATGACTTTGGTTCCTTTCTTTAAGCTTCTCGAATTGCCTGAATGGCTGCTGCACGGTTATCTTTTCCGTATACCGCTGAGCCGGCAACAAGTAAATTAGCGCCTGCCTCTTTGCAGCTCTTTGCCGTCTCTACATTGACACCGCCGTCTATTTCTATGAGTAAGTCTGATAAGCCCTTTTGTTCACTGAGTGCCTTCACTTCTTTTACCTTCGTGAGGACAGATGGAATAAACGCCTGTCCGCCAAAACCAGGATTCACCGTCATGAATAAGACAAGGTCTATATCCTCTAATACATGCTCAATGTGGGAAACAGGTGTGTGCGGGTTCAAGACAACACCTGCTTTTACACCTTGTTCTTTTATGTGCTGTATCGTTCGGTGCAAATGTGGACATGCCTCTACATGGACAGAAATAATGTCAGCTCCTGCTTTTGCGAATGCAGGAATATACCGGTCTGGCTGCTCAATCATTAAGTGAACATCGAGCGGCAGCTTTGTATGTGGTCTAATCGCTTCCACAACATTCGGTCCAAAGGTGATATTCGGTACAAAATGGCCGTCCATAACATCGATATGAATGTAATCCGCTCCGCCTTGTTCCACATCACGGATATCTTTCTCTAAGTTGGCGAAATCTGCTGATAAGATGGAAGGGGCAATATAAACCATGATTTAGTACCTCGGCTTTCTGTCTTTGATTTCAGTTAAAAACTCTAAATAATGCTGATAGCGATAGTCTCTGATTTGCTCATGTTCGACCGCTTCTTTTACCGCACAGCCCGGCTCTTTCACATGCTGGCAGCCTCTAAACTTACAATCTGCACTCCGCTCTTTGATTTCTAAAAAGTACAAACCTAAATCTTCCGCTTCGATGCCTGTAAATTCGAGCGAGCTAAAGCCAGGTGTATCTGCTATGAGCCCTTTTGCTGTATGAATGAGTTCGACATGTCTTGTCGTATGCTTTCCTCTTCCAAGATGGGAGGAAATATCATTTGTTTTCAGCGCCAAATCAGGACTCATCGCATTTAAAAGGGAGGACTTGCCTACACCAGACTGGCCGGCAAATACAGTGATTTTATTATGAAAATGCGGGGTCAGCTTTTCAATTCCGTCTCCCTCGATTGTCGATGTTAAATGAACATCATATCCAATTTGCCGATAGTCCTCTGCATAGCCTTGAATACTTTCACGCTCTTCATCTGTTTTCAATAAGTCTACTTTTGTGATACAGATAATCGGTTCAATATGATTAGCTTCCACAAGGACTAGAAATCTGTCTAAAAGTGATGTGCTAAAGGTTGGTTCTGTCGCTGAGAAAACGAGCACCGCTTGATCAACGTTACTAATAGGCGGCCGAACAAGTTCGTTTGTCCGCTCTTTTACTTCTAATAAGTAGCCTTCTTTATCGTTGTCCGCTTGATATACGACATAATCTCCAACAAGAGGTGTGATTTTGTTTTTTCGAAAAATGCCTCTTGCTCTGCACTGAACCACTTTTCCACTTTCTAAAGATTCATCCAGCACATAATAAAATCCGCTTAACGCTTTAATAATTTTGCCCTCAGGCATAAAGTCCCTCCTTTATTCATCATCAGGGTATTCGATCGTTTTAGAGCTGACCACTTTATCATCAACCGTCACTTGATAGTATCCTTTTTGACCTGGTTCAATCTTAAATTTAATGGTCCGTTCAGTTGGTGCAGTGATGCTAAAGGTTTCATATGAATCAGAAATACTATGCTCTGCATCATCAATGGAAATCTGGACGGTCATCTCTTGCCCTTCCGTTTCGGGTTCATACGGAATGGCGATTTTCTCAGTCACCGTTTTAGCCGGCTTTTCCTTTGGCCCAAGAGAGAATGTGACCTTGACCGTATCACCTGGTTTGACAGCAGTACCTGCTCCTGGTTCCTGCTTCATCACTTCACCTTTTGGCACATCGTCAGAATACGCTTCTTTTTCATCCAGCTTTAATCCATTATCCTCTAAATAATTCGATGCCGCCTGCTTACTATATGTCGTTAAATCACGCAACGTAATATCGGCAGGACCTATACTCACAGTTAACGTCACTTCTTCATCTGCTGCGACAAGCTCTGTATTCGCTGAAGGTTTCTGTTCCATGACAATTCCAGATTCGGTGTCATTATCATTTACTTCCTCCACAACAACCTGCTTAAACCCTTTTTTCTCTAATAATTCTTTTGCTTTATCGACCTTTTCTCCCGTTACATCTGGTAATTCGGTCTTTTCCTTGCCTGAACTTTGGTAAAGCTGAATTTCTGTTCCTTCTTTTACCTTTGTACCGATTTTCGGGTCTGTTTTGACGACAAGCCCTTTTTCAATTTTCTCATCAGCAATATCAATTGGATCAGAGGCAACGGTGAAACCAGCTTTCTTCAAGGTATCCTCTGCTTTTTCAACCGTCATGCCAGATACATCAGTGACCTCAACATCTTTTGGAAAGAGTAAGCCCGGAAACACAGTAATGGCTAAAATCGTTGCAGCAGTTAGAATAAATAAGATTGTTGCTACAACCCAAGGCCATTTTTTTCGTTTCTTTTTTGGCTTTTGTTTCTCTTTTTTCTTCGGTTTCTGAGCCGGATGGACGGCTGTTTTTTCATTGTCTTGATCAACTTGATGATCTTGAATGATGGGGATCGCTTTCGTTGCTTCATGATCCTCTTCAATGACAAAGCGTTTTTCTTTTAGTCTTGCAGGGTCGAAAGCCGTTTTTAAGTCTTTTTGCATTTCAGATGCATCTTCATATCGATAAAATGGATCCTTGGCCATTGCCTTTAAAATAATGTTTTCCACGCTTTGTGGAACAGAAGGATTCCACCTTCTCACAGATGGCGGCTCTGATTGCAAATGCTTCAGCGCAACACTGACAGCCGATTCCCCTTCAAACGGCATGCGTCCAGAGATCAGTTCATAGAGCACAATGCCAAGTGAATAGATGTCTGACTTTTTCGTTGCAAGACCACCGCGTGCTTGTTCTGGAGACAAATAGTGCACAGAACCTAGGACAGAGTTTGTATGAGTAATGGTCGCTGAGCTGAGAGCCATGGCAATCCCAAAATCAGTGACTTTAATATTCCCCATGTGGTCTATTAATATATTGTGAGGCTTAATGTCCCGGTGGACGAGCTGTTTCGCATGGGCTTCTTCCATCGCCGCAACGACTTGCTCCATAATGCGAACGGCTTCTTTCGGATGAAGCGGGCCATTGGCGTGTATGTATTCTTTCAGCGTCATCCCCTCGACATATTCCATGACAATATAATAAATGTCCTCTTCTTCCCCTACATCGTAAATGCTGACTATATTTGGATGATCTAAGCTTGCGGCTGATTGCGCTTCACGACGGAAACGTCTAATAAAATCATCATCGCTTGCAAAATCAAAGCGCAAAATTTTAATCGCAACTTCGCGATCTAAAATCATATCCTCCGCCAAATAAACGTTTGCCATTCCGCCTCCGCCTATGACGCGAAGAATCTGATAACGGCCGCTGATCCGTTTTCCGATCAACACTTGCTGTCACCCTCCTCTGGTAGGGAGGAGATTTCTAACAATACTGCTGTAATGTTATCTTCACCGCCGTTGTCATTCGCTGTTTGAATTAACGCTGTTACTTTTTCATCTGGTGCGGTCGGTTGCGTTAAAATATGAATCAAATTCTCTTCTTCTAATTTATTCGATAAACCATCTGAGCAAAGTAGAATTTGATCTCCTGGATCCACTTCAAAGGTATGTGCATCAATTTGAACGTGTTGATCCGTTCCTAATGCTTTCGTGAGCACATTTTTTCTTGGATGATATTCTGCATCCTCTTTTGAAATTTCACCTGTTTTCACAAGCTCATTCACAAGTGAATGGTCATCTGTTAATTGGGTTAGTGCTCCTTCTCTTAGCAAGTAGCAGCGGCTGTCTCCAATATGGGCAATTGTGACCGTTTGCAAATGAACGAGCGCACAAACAATGGTCGTACCCATTCCTTGGCACTCCTCATTGTTTTTCGCATGTTCATATACTTGATGATTAATGTCACTAATTTTTGAGATTAACCAGCTTTCTTGCTCTGCTGGTTTTGCTGGAATTGAAGATGCTTCTTCCCAGTATTCTTTTAAAGAAGAGACTGCCATCTTGCTGGCGACATCACCAGCAAGATGACCTCCCATTCCATCTGCTACAACAGCTAGAAGAGTGTCTTCTTTTGCTTCAAAAATACCTGCATCATCTTCATTATGCTGACGGACTTTTCCTGTATCGGTTTGAAAGGCTGCCCTTATCAACATTCGTCACCTCGTCTCTTCCTGACGCTCCTTCGCTCTTAGCTGACCGCAAGCAGCATCAATGTCATGGCCTTGCTCTCGTCTAATCGTTACGTTTACGCCGCGTTCTTTCAGCGTTTTTTCAAATAGGAAGATTTGTTCTCTTGGTGTTCTTACATAATCCCTTTCAGGTACATAGTTCACCGGAATGAGGTTCACGTGGCACTTGATTCCTTTTAATAAGTCCGCAAGTTCTTCCGCATGATGAACTTGATCATTTACTCCGCCAAACAGGCCGTATTCAAAGCTGACACGTCTTCCCGTTTTTTGAATGTAGTATTCAATGGCTTCCATTAATTTTGGCAGCTTATATGCCTTATTGATCGGCATTAGACGGCTTCTGATCTCTGTGTTTGGTGCATGCAGAGAGACAGCAAAGTTAATTTGCATTTGCTCATCAGCGAATTGATAAATCTTTGGAATGATTCCGCTTGTTGATACCGTAATATGACGAGCGCCAATGTTTAAACCTTTGTCATGGTTGATGATTTTAAGGAAGGCAAGCATTTCGTCAAAGTTATCAAACGGTTCACCAATTCCCATGATGACAACAGAGCTGACTCTCTCCTCTGTTTCATCAAGCGCCTGCTGCACTTTCAATACTTGAGCAACGATTTCTCCCGCTTCAAGGTTACGTTTTAACCCGCCAAGTGTAGATGCACAGAATGTACAGCCAATTCGGCAGCCAACTTGAGTTGTGACACAGACAGAGTTGCCGTATTCGTGACGCATGAGCACTGTTTCAATGGTATAGCCATCGTGTAATTCAAATAAAAACTTGATGGTTCCGTCTTGAGACGTTTGTTTGATCACGGTTTTTAATGTCGTGATCGCAAATTGATCTTTTAATTTTTCTCTTAAATCCTTTGAAAGGTTCGACATTTCGTCAAAGGATGTCACACGTTTCTCATAAAGCCACTCAAAAATTTGAGCTGCGCGGAAAGGCTTTTCGCCTTGTTCTTTTAACCATTCTTTCATTTCGTCAAGCTCAAATGAGTAGATCGACGGCATATCTGTCTTCAGTTCTTTTCTTACTTTTTGTTCTGTCATTTTTTATCCCTTCTTTCTCATGCTGCAAATAAAGAAACCATCTGTTCCGAAATAATGAGGAAGAATTTGTACACTTCCGTTTTGAACAAACGGAGCAACCTGCTCAGGCAGCCGTTCATTAAGAGATAGATCGGGTTCGAAGTCTTGGTGTTCTTGTAAAAACGCATGAATCACTTGTTGATTTTCTGTTGGGTCCATTGTACATGTACTATATACAAGGGTTCCGCCCGGCTTTAAAAGCGGGGCTGCTTCCTTCAAAATTGCCTGCTGAATAACGGCAAGCCTTGCTGAGTCTTCTGGAGACTTTGTATATTTCATATCTGGTTTTCGTCTGATGACGCCAAAACCAGAACATGGTGCATCAATGAGGATACGGTCAAACGAAGCTTCGCTGTAATAGTCTGCCGCTTTCCTTGCATCAAGTGCTTTTGCCTCAATGTGAGAAAGGTTTAGACGTTTTGCCGCTTGTTTGATGAGTTTCACTTTGTGTTCGTGTAAGTCAAGTGAAACAATTTTGCCCTCATCATTCATACGTTCTGCAATATGTGTTGATTTTCCGCCAGGAGCCGCACAGGCGTCAAGCACTGTTTCTCCCGGCTGAGGGTCGAGCGCTCTAGCAACAAGCATCGAGCTTTCATCTTGAATGGTGACAAAACCCTCTTGAAACGAAGGGGCCGAGACGATGGATCCTTTCATGAGCTTGAGTGCATCTTCAGATAAGTCACCGAGCTCTGTTTCAATTCCTGCATCCATTAGGTCTTGCTGAAGTGCTACGCGATCCGTTTTCATTCGATTAACGCGCAGGGTTTGCTTTGGCGGTACTAAATGAATGCGGCACATGCTTTCTGCCGCTTCAAATCCGTACGCCTGAACCCATTCCTGCACGAGCCATAATGGGTGGCTTGTCTCAATGGAAAGCCGTTTTACCGGATCTTTGATCGCATCAAATGTCGGAACGCCTTCTCTTTGTACGGAACGAAGAACGCCGTTGACAAGTGAAGAAATCCCCTTATGCCCGCGCTTTTTCGTGATCTCAACTGCTTCATGAATGGCTGCACGATCTGGGATTTTTTCAAGGTAGACCATTTGATAAAGAGACATCCGTAAAAGCTGCATAACCCACGGAGCCACCTTTTGCGGTTTTTTCACAAAGGGCGCAAGCATATAATCTAATGCCAGCTTATTTTGCAGTGTACCGTATACAAGCTCTGTTAACAGCGGTTTGTCCTGATCAGCTAAATCTTTATCTTTCATGACTGACTGCAAAAGCAAATTACTGTAAGCTTGGTTTTGTTCGAGTTTGATTAAGGCGTCCAGCGCTATTTCTCTCACATTACTTTTCTTCATTCATTAACCCTAATTTCTGTCCAATTTCGATATTTGCGCCTCTTAAGAAGTCTTCGCCGCTCATTCTTTTCTTTCCAGCCGGCTGCACACCTGTTAATAAAAGGCCTTGCTCATTCCCTGTTCCAATGACCGGACCTTCTTTTTGAAGCTCGATCACTTTCCCTGGTTCTTCTTGCGCTTGAAGCGGAACCTTTTTCGCTTCCCATACTTTTAGGTGAGCGCCGTTCCATTCAGTATAGGCAACTGGCCATGGATTTAAGCCGCGAACTTGGTTGTAAAGCTCTTCACCGGTTTTTGTCCAGTCTAGTCTTTCTTGCTCGCGCTTAATATTTGGTGCATACGTTGCCGCTTCTTCATTTTGCGGAATTGGAGAAATCGACCCGCTCAGAACATTTGGCACTGTATCTTTTAAAAGCGAAGCGCCTGCAGCACTTAATTTGTCATGCAATGTTCCGACATTGTCTAATTCATCGATTTCTACTTCTACTTTACTGATCATGTCACCTGCATCGAGTCTCTCCACCATGTACATGATGGTGACGCCTGTTTTCTTTTTGCCTTGGAGGATCGCATAATGAATTGGCGCACCGCCTCTTAGTTCTGGCAGCAGAGAGGCATGAACATTGATACAGCCAAACTGAGGTTCATCCAGTAATCGTTTTGGTAAAATTTGTCCAAATGCCGCTGTGACAATTAAATCTGGCTTTAATGCCAGTACTTTATCAATTTCTTCATCAAGACGCACCTTTTCAGGCTGTAGCACAGGGATGCCGTGCTTTAAGGCTTCCACTTTCACAGGAGGCGGCGTCAGCACTCGTTTTCTGCCTTTCGGGCGATCAGGCTGCGTGACGACCCCTACCACTTCGTATCCTTCTGTTATCAGTGTTTGCAGCACAGGTACTGAGAAATCAGGGGTTCCCATAAATACGATACGTGCCATTTTCTTCACCCTTCCATTTCCGCAAGTTCTTTTTCTGTATAGGTTTGAATGATTTTCGACGTAAATAATATGCCGTCTAAATGATCAATTTCGTGCAATAAGGCTCTTGCTAAAAATCCTTCTGCTTCTATTGTAAATGGTTTGCCTTTCTTATCAAAGGCTTTTACCTTCACATAGTTTGGTCTTTCTACAGTACCGTATAAAGATGGAAAGCTTAGGCAGCCTTCAATATCTGTTTGACTTCCTTCTACTTTAAGTACCTCGGGATTCACTAAATCAATTCTGCCGGATTCTTCTCCGATATCTACCACTGCAATTCTTTTAGAAATACCGATTTGTGGTGCTGCTAGTCCGACTCCATCTAGCTCAAGCATTGTATCATACATATCATCCAGCAGTTTTTTTAGCTTTTTATCGAACGTATCGACAGGCTCTGTCTTTTGTTCAAGCACTTCTGCCGGATGTGTGACGATTGGTTTTACTGCCACTTAAAGCCCTCCGTTTTACATCATCATATATGGATTCATATCTATTGAAATCATCAATTGTTTTTGTTCCATTTCCTTTTGATAATGATCTTGTATTTTCCGTAGTAAACTTGCCAGTTCATTTTCCCTTTTGTATTTTATCACGCATTGATAGCGATATCTATCTTTGATCTTAGCGATTGGCGAAGCAGCCGGACCAAGGATTCGTGTATTCGGTGCACAGTTCATTTTTAGGAACTGGACAATTTGATCAGTGACATGTGCTGCCTTCGTCACTTCTTCATGTGAAACTGTCACCATCGCCAAGAAGTAATACGGCGGGTAGGATTGGTTGCGGCGATGCAGCATTTCCTGTTCATAAAAGGCTTCATAGTCGTGCTGCTTTGTTAATTCAATACTGTAGTGAGAAGGCGTATACGATTGAATAATAACCGAGCCTGCTTTTTCATGGCGCCCTGCCCTGCCGCTGACTTGCGTGAGAAGCTGGAATGTTTTCTCGCTTGAACGGAAATCAGGGATATGAAGGGATGTATCCGCACTGAGTACACCAACAAGCGTGACATCTGGGAAGTCCAGCCCCTTTGCAATCATCTGCGTTCCGAGCAGAATGTCCGCTTCTTTATTACCAAAAGAGGTGAGAAGCTTTTCATGGGCACCTTTTCGAGACGTTGTATCCACATCCATCCTTATGACCCGCGCCTCAGGCAACACCTTTGTCAGCTCTTCTTCTACTCGCTGCGTGCCAGTACCAAAATAGCGGATATGCTCACTGTGGCATTCTGGACATTCAGCAGGTACTGGTGCTTCGTGACCACAATAATGACACTTTAGCCGCTTTTGATAGCGATGATAGGTGAGAGAAATTTCACAGTGAGGACATTGCTCCACATATCCGCAATCACGGCACATCACAAAGGAGGAATAGCCTCTTTTGTTCAGGAACAAGACAGCTTGTTCTTTCCTTTCAAGCACTTCTTTTAACCTGAGCATTAATTCCTCTGAAAACATGGACCGGTTGCCGCCCCTTAGTTCTTCTCTCATATCAATTAACGAAACGTGCGGCAGCTGCTGCTGGTTGACGCGGTGCTTTAGCGACAGCAATGTATACACGCCTTTTTTCGCACGCGCATAAGTCTCAAGCGAAGGTGTTGCACTGCCTAATACAACTGGACATTGATGCCGCCCTGCTCGTTCAATGGCAACATCCTTGGCATGGTAACGAGGCATTTCTTCTTGCTTATAAGAGGACTCGTGCTCTTCATCGATAATAATCATGCCTAGATTTTCAAATGGTGCGAAGACAGCAGATCGTGCGCCTACGACAAGTTTGACTTCCTTGCGATGAATTTTCCGCCATTCATCATATTTTTCTCCTGTCGATAAGCCGCTGTGAAGAACAGCCACATTTGAGCCAAATCGTTCTTTAAACCGCTGCACCATTTGAGGGGTTAATGAGATTTCAGGAACTAGGACGATCGCTTCTTTTCCTTTTTGAAGGACATGATCAATTGTCTGCAAATAAATCTCCGTTTTGCCGCTTCCTGTCACCCCGTGCAAAAGAAAGGTTTCGTGTTGATCATCACTCACTGCTTGATGAATATGCTTTGCCGCTTCTCTTTGCTCTGGCGTGAGATCAAGTGGAGCAGATGGTGTAAATTCCCGGTCTTGATACGGGTCTCGATAGACCTCTTCATAGCTTTCTGTTAACAGTCCTTCTTGAATAAAAGTTTTAAGCGTTTGAGAACTTGTGCCTGTTTGCTGCTGCAAATCTTTCGCTAAAAAGGTTGTCTTATCCGCTTGAAGCAAGAAGGAAAGCAGCGCTTTTTGTTTCACTGCATTTTTCTTTAGCTGCTGCTGCTTTTCTTCAAGTTCTTCTTTCGATGCAGCTACATGAAGCGTGCGCACTTTTTTCTTTCCAGATTTTTGCGAGACGTGGTATCTCACCTCTAAATGCCCTTTTTGGACATGCTTTTGAATCTGCTTTAATAGTTCAGCCGGGATGTCAGCGTAAAGAATACTATCTCGCTGACCGAAAAGCTCTTTCAATGACTGCGGAAGTTCTTCCTCTGAGAGCACCTGAATTTCTTTTTCATACTTTGCCTTCATGGCTGCGGGCAGCATTGATTGAAGTGCCGTAATATGATAGGACAATGTTTTTTCCGTCAGCCAGTGGGAAAGCTCCAATAGCTCAACTGTCAGAACAGGCGATAAGTCAAATAAATCAACAATGTCCTTGATGTTTCCTGTTTTTACGTCTGTTTCATCTTTGACTTTTGTCACAAACCCTTGAATTTTCCTCGGGCCAAAGGGAACGACCACCCTCATACCCGCTTTGACGAGATCTTTGAACCGATCTGGCACACGGTAATCAAATGGCCGGTCAATGGCTTTCGTTGTGACATCCACTATGACTTCAGCAATCATGATCGATCACGCTCTTTTGGCAACAGCTGTTGTGCCTCCTTTAAGATTTCAAAGGCGAGGTCTTTTTTACTCATCATCGGCAGCTCTTTTTTTGTTCCATCTGCCCTAATGATCGCTGCCACATTTGTATCTGTGCCAAAGCCTGCACCCTCTTTTGTCACATTGTTGGCGACAATCATATCTAAATGCTTGGATTCAATTTTCTTTTTCGCATAATATTCTACATCCTGCGTTTCAGCTGCAAACCCGACCAGCACTTGATGCTCTTTTCTTTTCCCCAGCTCTTTTAAAATATCTTTTGTCCGGGTGAATTCTATTTCTAATGCGCCGTCCTGTTTCTTCATTTTATGAGCATATGTCGTGACAGGGGTATAATCAGCGACTGCTGCTGATTTAATGACAAGGTCAGCTTCCCTGTATACATCTAATGCAGCTTGATACATCTCCTCAGCCGATTCAACTTGCACTACTTGTACATGATCAGGTGCAGTTAATGAAACAGGTCCAGAAATCAGTGTAACATCAGCCCCCATTTGCTGGGCAGCTTCAGCAATTGCATAGCCCATTTTTCCAGTAGATCGATTTGTAAAGAACCGAACAGGATCGATTACTTCTCGTGTTGGGCCTGCTGTCACTACGACTTTTTTACCTGAAAGCGGTAAGCTTTTTGGCTCCTCAAAAAATGCACGGATGTGTTCAACAATTTTTTCAGGCTCCTCTAATCGCCCTTTTCCAATGTACCCGCAGGCTAAATAACCTTCACTTGGCTCAATAAACCGGTAGCCGTCTTCATATAATGTGCGAATGTTCCGTTTCACAGCTGGGTGATCATACATATGCACATTCATAGCTGGTGCGATCCATACAGGAGCCGTTGAAGCAAGCAAAGTTGTTGTGAGCATATCATCTGCAAGTCCAGCGGCTATTTTACCAATCGTATGTGCTGTTGCAGGGGCAACAAGAATGAGGTCAGCCCAGTCAGCTACGTCAATATGCGCTATGACTTTTGGATTGTTTTCTTTGAATGTATCCACATATACCTCATCCCGAGACAGAGCTTGAAAGGTAAGCGGAGACACAAACTCACGGGCAGATTCCGTCATAATCACTCTTACATTTGCGCCCGCCTGTACGAGTTTACTAGTAAGTGCTGCTGCTTTATATACGGCGATTCCTCCGCTGACGCCGAGTAAAATATTTTTTGACTGTAACATTTGTTTGTCCCCCTTAACGGCCTTTTTCACAAATTCGTCTACAATTCAAAAAAGTCAAAACCAATCATAGTTTTGACTTTTTTGAACGTATCGTATCTGCTTAGCAGAAGCGATGTGTTATTCTTGTTCCTCTTTTTCAAATGTCAAAAGACCAGCGTCGATTTCTTCTAGTGCTTTGCCTACGAATTTGTAAGACTTTGTGTTTTCAATCTGCTGATCTTGATGGATCTGCATTTCACGTGCACGGCGTGCAGACACTGTTACAAGTGTATATTTTGAATCAAGTTTGTTCATCAATGAGTCAATTGAAGGATCTAACATAGTTTATTCTACCCCCAGCATTTTTTTATATCTTGGTGCGATTCTGTCTCTGCGCAGATGTTCTGCAAGGACAATCGCTTTGATTCTTTCACAAGCAAGTTCGACATCATCGTTTTCAACGACATAATCGTAAGCATCCATCATTTCAATTTCTTCTTTCGCAGCGGCCATTCGGTTTCGAATGAGCTCCTCAGATTCTGTACCGCGTGTAATAATGCGGTTTTGAAGTTCTGAAAGACTAGGTGGTGCAAGGAAAATAAAAAGACCTTCTGGGAATGCTTCTCTTACTTGAAGTGCGCCTTGCACTTCAATTTCAAGGAAAACATCTTTTCCTTCGCTCAATGTCTGTTCTACATAGTCAACAGGCGTGCCGTAGTAATTCCCGACATATTCTGCCCATTCTAACAGCTTTTTGTTTTCAATCATATGTTCAAATTCTTCCCTGGTTTTAAAGAAATAATCGACACCATTTCTTTCACCTTCACGCGGTTTGCGTGTCGTTACAGATATAGAGTATTCAAATTTCGTATCTTCCTGGGAGAAAATGGCTTGTCTGACCGTTCCTTTTCCAACTCCCGAAGGTCCAGAGAGAACGATTAAAAGTCCTCTTTCTTTCATAATGGCGTATTACCCCTGCCCTTCATCTATGATTTCTTCTTTTACAGAAAGTCTTTGCGCGACAGTCTCAGGCTGAACGGCAGATAAGATGACATGGTCACTGTCCATAATGACAACAGCACGGGTTCTTCTTCCGTATGTAGCATCTATGAGCATGCCTCGATCTCTTGCGTCTTGTATCATTCGTTTAATCGGTGCTGATTCCGGACTGACGATCGAAATCATCCGATTCGCTGAAATGATGTTTCCAAATCCGATATTGATCAACTTTATGGTCATCTTCTTTCGTCCCCCTGTAATATAAACGTCTCTAGTCTCGCCGAAAGAGACGCACTGTAAACAGCATACACAATGACTATTCTATATTTTGCACTTGTTCTTTTATTTTTTCAATAGCACTTTTCATTTCAACGACCAGCTTTGTTAAATGATGATGGTTCGCTTTTGATCCAATGGTGTTCACTTCACGGTTGAGTTCCTGTACAAGGAAGTCTAGTTTTCGGCCGGCAGCACCGCCCTGCATCAAGATTTGCTGAAACTGCTGAAAATGACTTTTTAATCTCGTGATCTCTTCTGTGATATCACATCGATCAGCAAAGATGGCAGCCTCAGTTGTCAGCCTGCTTTCGTCAAGCGCCTCTCCGATCCATTCCTGCAATCGCTGGTTCAATCGTTCTTTGTACTGACTCACAACCTCTGGTGCGAAGACTTTGATTTCTTCTGTATAGGCCTCTAGTTCAGAAAGCCTCAATTCACAGTCTTTTTGAAGTGATGCTCCCTCTTGCTCTCTCATGTAGCAAAGCTCCTTGACAGCCGTCTCGCAAGCTTCCATCAGCAATTGCTCTAACTGTTCATTTCGGCTGGCCGACTCTTCTACCTGAACAGCAAGCTCCAGCCCCAATAAGTCATGTGCATGCTGAATGCCAGAAATGTGATAGCGTTCCTCAAGGTCTTTTGCGGCTTTCATGTATTCATCAAGCAGCGGCCAGTCGATCTGCAAGGACCGGCTTGCTAGTTTACCGCCTTCAATCGTGACAAACAGCTCAATTCTACCGCGCTGCACGTGACGAAGAATGATCTTTTTTAATGTATCTTCGAAATATAAAAGCGGCCTCGGCAAACGGGCATGAACCTCTTTAAAACGGTGATTGACCGATTTTAACTCAACTGACACGGTCAGTTCTCCATCCGTTTTACTCGCTTGGCCGAATCCCGTCATACTGCGTATCATGTTAAAACACCCAATTCTTTCATATTAATAAAATGAAAAAGGTAATAGCAGACACTATTACCTCAAAATTATACCATAACCAATTATTTTTTTCTTGTCAAAAGTGATCCTGCCAGTAAAAAAGTTGGCAGTGCAGACATACCGATGATGAGCAGCCAATCAATTGGTGTGATTGCCACTGTTTTGAAAATTGGCTGAAGCGGCGGATAATAAATGACCACAAGCATCAGTAAAAGTGATGACAAAACCGCACCGATCAAATAGAGATTCCCAAATGGATTACGTTCAAAAATTGACCGTTCACTGCGGCAGTCAAATACATGGATAAGCTGCGCCAAAACAAGCGTACTAAATGCGACAGTCTGTGCATATTGCAGGTTGTTTGGATCACGGTGATATACAAATATAAAGGCTAAAAGGGTCGCAAGTCCAATGAGGAATCCTCGGGAGATGACCTTCCAGCCAAGCCCTCTAGCAAAAATACCCTCTTTCATATTACGAGGCTTTCTCTTCATAACATCGCCTTCTGGCTTATCCATACCAAGTGCCATAGCCGGCAGACCATCTGTGACAAGGTTTACCCATAGGATTTGAATAGGAACGAGTGGAAGCGGAAGCGCCAGGAGCATTGCAAACAGCATGACCAAAATTTCTCCTACATTTGATGCCAGCAAATAACGGACAAACTTACGAATGTTTTCATAAATATTTCGGCCTTCTTTAATGGCGGATTTAATCGTCGCAAAGTTGTCATCAAGTAAAATAAGAGAAGACGCTTCTTTGGCTACGTCTGTACCAGTGATGCCCATGGAGATGCCGATATCTGCTTGTTTGATCGCAGGCGCATCATTGACCCCGTCACCTGTCATCGCTACAATATGGCCATTTTTTTGATAGGCTTTCACAATTCTCAGCTTATGCTCAGGGGAAACCCGGGCAAAGACGTATACATTTTCAGCCGCTTGCTCAAGCTCTTTGTCACTCATCTGATCAAGCGCTTTCCCGTCAAGCACCTGTCCTTTCCTCGGTAAAAGACTCAAGTCTTTGGCGATCGCTTTCGCCGTTTCCACATGATCCCCTGTAATCATGACCGTTTTAATGCCAGCATCCCGGCACTCTTTAATTGCTCGTCTGACTTCAGGACGCGGTGGGTCGATCATGCCCTCTAACCCGATAAATGTTAAATCGGTTTCAGCCTGCTTTACAGAGGTGATTTTTTCTGTCAGACCGACCTTTTTATACGCAATGGCAATGGTTCTAAGCGCCTGTCTTGCTAAGCCTTGAATCGCGGCTTCTGTTTCTTGCCGGTGAGTGCTTGAAAAGGAAGCTGTACGGCCGCCGTGCATAATATGACTTGAACGGTTCATTAATACATCCGGCGCACCTTTAGCAATGACGTACCTCTCTTTTTGATTCGTTTCAACGACGACTGACATCATCTTTCTTTCTGAGTCAAAAGGAAACTCCTCTACAACGTGAAACCCAGCTTCGATGAATTGCTCTGTAAAGCCTGCTTTACGTGCTGCGGTTAACAGCGCCCCCTCTGTCGGATCTCCATCAAGCCTCATCTCCCCATCTTTTTCAACGATGGTCGATGTATTACAAAGCGCCCCGTATAATAACACCTTTTGCAGGCTTGGGTGCTTGTCGGCATGGACGACTTCCCCGTTTAAGGTAAAATCACCGGATGGCTCATAGCCCGTGCCAGAAATATTCCACGTTTTTCCCTCTGCCCATACATGGGTTACGGTCATTTTATTTTGCGTCATTGTTCCTGTTTTATCTGAGCAGATGATTGACGCACAGCCGAGTGTTTCCACAGCCGGGAGCTTTCTGACAATCGATTTTTGTTTGATCATCCGTTGCACTCCTAGGGAAAGAGCGACAGTTACAATCGCCGGCAGTCCTTCTGGAATGGCAGCAACAGCAAGAGATACTCCCGCTAGGAACATATGATACAAATCATGTCCTTGCACAACACCAAGAACAACAACAAGCACAGTTAAAAATAAAGCAGCAACAATCAGGATTTTCCCAAGCTGCTCGAGACGTCTTTGCAGCGGCGTTTCCATATTGCCTGCTGCATCCAGCATACCAGCAATTTGTCCCATCGCTGTATTCATTCCTGTACCAATGACAACTCCTACGCCGCTTCCTCTAGTGACAAGCGTCCCCATAAAGGCCATGTTCGTCAAATCCCCAAGCGACACATGGTCACTTGAAAGCGGACTTGCGTGTTTGACCGCTGGAATGGACTCCCCAGTGAGAGCAGACTCCTCGATTTCTAAACTCTTTGTTTCTAGTAATCTAATATCTGCTCCAATCCGGTCTCCACTTGAAAATTTCACAATATCCCCTGGTACGAGATGTTTAGACGGAATCTTGATCCATTCATTATTTCTCCTTGCATACACATGCGGAGTTGATAATTCTTTTAACGCTTGCAGAGATTTTTCCGCCCGGCGTTCTTGATAAAAACCAAGTACCCCATTAATCAAAACAATGGCTACAATCGCTACAGCATCAATGTATTCTCCCAAAAAGGCAGAAATGATTGTGGCTGCAAGCAAGATTAATACCATGAAATCTTTAAACTGTGCTAAAAAAATGATCAGAGCCGACGCCTTTTTTCCTTCCTGTAATTCATTGGGCCCGTGTTTTTCAAGCCGCTTTTGTACATCTTTTTCTGACAGTCCGTCACCTATCGATGTATTCATTGTTTTTAATAAATCGGTTTGGTTCAGTTCATGCCAATTCATTTGACCTCGTCCACTCCTCTTTTGTTCTCTCTCATATGCAGTGTTCTATAAGCCAGTTTATTCAGACTCGTCCTAAATCATGCTATAATAATAAGACTGCCTAAAGAACGAGAAAATGGAAGGTTCTTTCAGTAGATTTGTGTGAAAGAAGAGGGTGTATCCAACATGTCATTTGACGGCATTTTTACATACGGTATGACAAATGAATTACAAGAGACATTAACCGGCGGGAGAATTTCAAAAATTCATCAGCCATATAAGCACGAGCTGATTTTTCATATTCGGGCAAACGGGAAAAATCATAAGCTCCTTTTATCGGCTCATCCGAGCTACGCGAGAGTGCAGCTCACAGACCATCAATATGACAATCCAAGCGAACCGCCAATGTTTTGTATGCTCCTCAGAAAACATCTTGAGGGCGGCTTCATTGAACGGTTTGAACAAATTGGATTTGACCGGGTCATTGTGCTTCATGTACGAAGCCGAAATGAAATCGGCGATGAGCAGACGCGTAAGCTTTACATTGAAATCATGGGACGGCATAGTAATTTCATTCTTGTAGAAGATGGAACGCAGCAGATCATAGACGGCCTGAAACATCTTTCACCATCTGTGAACAGCTATCGAACGGTGCTTCCCGGCCATGAATATCTACTGCCTCCTGCACAGCAAAAATTGAATCCTTTTGACGTGACAAAGGATGATATTTTGAAACATTTACGCTTTCAAGAAGGGAAGATCGTCAATCAAATTGTCGATACATTCTCTGGGGTTTCTCCGCTGTTTGCAAAGGAAGCCGTACACAGGGCCGGTCTTGCCAATCAGGAAACAATTCCACATACACTGCTCGATATGTTCCAGCTCATTCGCATGCATTCCTTTACTCCGCAGCTCACAAAAAAAGACGGGAAAGAGTATTTTTATTTATTAGAACTTCAGCATGTCCATGGTGAGATAAAGACTTTCGACTCTCTCAGCCAGCTGCTTGACCGCTTTTATTTCGGAAAAGCTGAGAGAGACAGAGTCAAACAGCAGGCGGCTGACCTTGAACGGTTTGTTATAAATGAGAAGAAGAAAAATGAAAACAAGCTCAAAAAACTAAAAAGAACCCTTGAAGAATCTCAAGATGCTCACAAATATCAGCTCTATGGTGAATTGTTAACAGCCAATTTATATGCAATCAAAAAAGGGGACAAAGAAGCGACTGTCATCAATTATTACGATGAAGAAGGCGGAGAAATCACGATCCCGCTGAAAACAAACAAAACCCCTTCTGAAAATGCACAGGCATATTTTACAAAATATCAAAAGGCAAAAAATGCTGTAGAAGCTGTAAATGAACAAATTGAGCGAACACATGAAGAAATTGCTTATTTTGAGGAGCTGATTCAGCAGCTGTCCTCTGCTTCTCCAAAGGATTTAGAGGAAATGAGAGAAGAGCTTGTTGAAGGAAAATATTTGCGTGCTAAACAAAAACGCAACACCAAAAAGAAAAAACCGGCGGCCATTCAGCTCGAAACGTATGAATCGTCCCAAGGTATTCCGATTTTAGTAGGAAAAAACAACAAACAAAACGAGCATTTGACCACAAAGGCAGCTGCTCGTGATGACATTTGGCTGCATACAAAGGATATTCCTGGATCACATGTCGTCATCCGGCACCAAGAACCTGATGAACAAACACTGCTTGAAGCGGCACAAATTGCCGCTTACTTCTCGAAGGCAAAAGAGTCGAGTTCTGTTCCTGTCGATTATACGAAAATCCGTCATGTGAAAAAACCAAACGGAGCAAAGCCTGGCTTTGTTACGTATGATCAGCAGCAAACATTATTTGTCACACCTGACGAGGATCTTGTGCTAAAGCTGAGAAAATAAAAAAAGCCGATAAAATCTTATATAAGGATTTTATCGGCTTTTTCTTTGTCGTTTTTTTCTTTCCGTGTAAAGGGCATCAAGTGCATCTAGATCCTCTTGTTCAAGTAAGGATTCAATGGCCGCAGCCAGCTGTTTGGTCCGGGCAGGGCTTGCACCGCTTGTAGATACTGAAATCATCACTTTTCCTGCCTTAACCACCTTTGGCACGATCACATTACCAAGCTCTGATTGGCTCACGCAGTTGACGAGCTGATGAGGCAGTGCTGTTTGCGTGATCCATTCGTTTACTGAAGGATCATTTGTAGCAGCGACAATAAAAAATGCATCCTTCAAATCTTCAGCGTCCACCTTCTTCTTCTTCCAAGTCAGCTTATATGTATCAACGAGATTAAACATGTCATCACAAAGATCAGGACTCACAACGGTTATACGGCAACGTTCATCGCATAATGTGTTCGCTCTTCTTGCCGCTACCAGCCCGCCGCCAACAATGAGCACTTGTTTATTCGTTAAATCAAGATGGACTGGAAGCATGGCTTTCTCCTTGGAAACAAAACGCATCGTCTTTATTTAAAATGGTTTCTTGCACACGTTCAATATATGCCGCTTTGACATGAGGATGAAAGCCAATATACCGGCATACGCGGACATCTTTCAGCCGTTTTCTAGCCTGGACTGCTTCACTTTCAATTTCTTTCATTAAAATTCCGGTAAACAGCAAGTAAGGAACGATAAAGACAGGCATATCGTCATCTGCTGTTAACTGCGCAAGAACATCTCGATAATTTGGCTCACACGCTGTAATAAAGCACGGAAGAACTTCTGCATGAGGAAGCAGGCTTCGGACATCACCTGCAATGCCAAACACATCTCGCTTCACATCTGGGTCAGAGCTCCCACGGCCAATTAAAAGAATCCGCGCTCGCTCGCCTCGATATCCTGCTTCTTCAATTCTTGCTGCCACCGCTTTCGTCACTTCTTGATTGACCCCGATCGGTTTTCCGTATGTGACCTTCACTTGCGGGAAACGCGCGTGTACTTTCTCAATTTCGACCGGGATATCTGATTTGGCATGCATGGCAGTTAAAAGGAGGAGCGGGACGATCGCAATGTGTGTCGCTCCTTTTTTCACACAGGCCTCAAATCCTTCTTCTATAGAAGGGTCTGTCAGCTCTAAAAAACAAATTTCTTGTATATCTGCTTCCACTAAAGGCATGCAGCTTTTCATAAAAGAAATGGCTTTATCTTGTGCTTCTTTTACTCGGCTTCCATGCCCAACATAAAGTACAGCCTGCTTCATGCGGCTCCTCCCTTTCACTTCTATTGATCAGACGAAAAGACACGATATATAACGTGTCTTTTCTCTGTCATTCTCAATTCTCGATTAATGCGGGTTCAAACCAGTTCAGCTTATGGTGAAAATGAACGACATCTCCTACCACAATTAAACTTGGATGCTCGATCCCCTCTTTTTCAACGGTTTCAGATAGTGTCGCAACCGTACAGCAAGTCGTCTTTTGCCTCGTCGTTGTTCCCCAGTGTATAAACGCTGCTGGGGTTTCAGGGTCCCGTCCATTTTTCAAAAGCAGGCGCTGTACTCTTTTCACGTTTTTGACCCCCATATAAATCACAAGCGTATCAATCCCTGTAGCCAGCGCTTCCCACTTCTCTTCAAAATGTTCGTCCTTTTGATAATGACCTGTGACAAACGCAACATTTGAGCTAAATTCACGATGTGTCACTGGAATACCTGCATAAGCAGCCGCTGCAATGCCAGAAGTAATTCCCGGGACGACCTCATACGGGATTCCATGCTCAGCTAAGCACTCGATCTCTTCACCGCCTCGCCCAAACACAAAGGGATCGCCACCTTTCAGACGAACAACAACGTTCCCTTCCTTTGCATGAGCAACAAGTGCTTCGTTGATCGCTTCCTGTCTCATCGTATGGTGATTTGGCAGCTTGCCGCAATAGATCAATTCCGCCTCCGGTTTGGCATGGGCGAGAATCTCTTGATTGACAAGACGATCATATAAAATGACATCTGCCTGTTGTATTGCCTTATGGGCCTTTAATGTGATTAAGTCTGGGTCACCCGGTCCGGCACCAACAATGTATACTTTCCCCATCTTGCTTTCTCCCCCTGCCATCAGGCGATTATTTCGTTGTTCCTTTTACATAATCAACAAGACGCTGTTTTGATTCCTCACGAGATAATTCACCCGTATCTAATACAAGCTCAGGCGAAGCTGGCTCTTCATACGGTGAATCGATTCCAGTGAAAAATGGAATCTCTCCGTTTCTTGCTTTTTTATATAATCCCTTTGGATCACGCTCTTCACACACGTTCAAATCACATTTTACAAACACTTCGTGAAATTCTCCATCTTCAACTAACTGTCTCACAATGTGGCGGTCTTCCTGAAATGGCGAAATAAAAGCAGTGATGACAATCGTTCCTTGCTCCACAAATAATTTCGCTACTTCACCAATCCGGCGGATGTTTTCTTTTCTATCGTCATCTGAAAACCCTAGATCTTTATTGAGTCCATGGCGTACGTTATCACCGTCAAGAACGGTGACTTGGTAACCTTGTTCAAACAGCTCTCTAGCGGCTGCATTTGCAATCGTTGATTTACCTGATCCGCTTAGACCAGTAAGCCAGATAATGCCGCTTTTATGCTTGTTTTTCTGTTGATATTCTTTTTTTGTAATAGATGAATCATGCCACACGATATGTTCGTTGCTCATGTCATATCCTCCTTTAAGATACCGTCGTTTTTAATCCTTCGATTAATGTTTCAATGACTTCTTTTCGGCTGAACGTACTCGGTGGTAATTCACCATTTCTCAGCATTGTTCGCACCTTTGTACCTGAAAGAATGACATGTTCGCTTTTATCATGCGGGCACGTTTTTGGCGTTGCCATTGCTTCACACGTATTGCAATAAAAGCTATGTTCAAATTTCAATGGTGTAATTCCAATTTCTTCATTTGTAAATTGCTCAAATAACTCCTGCGCCTCATATGTGCCGTAATAATCACCAACACCTGCATGATCTCTACCGACAATAAAGTGTGTACAGCCATAATTTTTACGCACTAGCGCGTGAAAAATCGCTTCCTTTGGTCCAGCATAGCGCATTGCAGCAGGAAAAACACCTAAAAAGACGCGGTCTTTTGGATAATATCCATCCAATAATACTTGATAGCTTTTCATTCTCACATCTGCTGGTATATCATCTGATTTTGTTTCACCAACAAGCGGATTTAAAAATAAACCATCGACCGTTTCCAGTGCTGTCTTTTGAATGTATTCATGGGCACGGTGAACCGGATTTCTCGTTTGGAAGCCAACAATCGTTTTCCAGCCATTTTCTTTAAAATGTTTTCTTGTTTCTTCTGGTTCATACGTAAATTGCGGGAATGGCTTTTCGCTGCGTTTTGTCAGTGTAATTTTACCACCAATATATGTGTCACCGCGTTCAAATAATTTTTTCACGCCCGGGTGATCGCGGTCATCTGTTTTATATACATTGACTGCTTCTTTTTCTTTATCAGGTGTGTATTGATCTTCCACTTCAATAACCCCATATACTGTACCATTGTAAGATAGACGCACGATATCACCTTGATTGATTTCTGCCGCCTTTTCCTCTGTCACTGGAAGAGTAATAGGAAGAGACCAAACGATACCACTTGCGAGCCGCATATTGCTGACAACTGCTTCATAATCGGCTTTTGTTAAAAACCCTTCAATTGGGCTATATCCGCCAATTGCAATGAGTTCAAGGTCTGCAAAGGAAATGGCATCTAGCTCAATTTCCTTCGCAGCCGTGCTAAGATCAAATTCTTCATTTACTCGATTAATTAATACGCCACCATGTGGTGTTAAACTCATTTGTTCATCTTCCTCTCAATGTTCATATTTATTAGATGTTAATAGTCGGATTTGTGATTAAATCCCGCCGCCCTGCTCATGAATAGAGCTGCTTTCATTTTTGACTGCCTTCATCAGACTCAGTGCTCCAAGTGAGGCTAGCAGTACACTCATCATGATAAAAATAGAGTAATAGTCTCCTTTTAAGAAAAGGCTCACAAGCAAATAAGATAGACTGAGTGATAAGAAAGGTGATACCACCCATACTTTCAGCATTTTTTTCACAACATGCTTGTGAAAAATGTTGGGACCGCCTTTTGCCATTCCAAGCCCGATAATGGACGAAGAGGTGATTTGGGTAAGTGGAACGGGCAGCCCAAAAATAGAGCTGACAATGACAAGCCCTGCACCGGTACTTGATAAGAGAATCCCTTCACCTGTTTGATAGCGGGTGATTTTCTTTCCGTTTGTTTCTAGTACCCTTCTCCCTAGCAAAAGTGCACCAAGTGCAACAAAAATTCCGCCGTAAAGAGTTCCTTGCCCAACTGACAAAACGCCTGACGCGACGAGCGGACCGACCGCATTAGCGACATTGTTCATACCAGCTGAAAACGCCTCTAGAAACCCGCTGAGGATCAATACAACTGATAAAATAGCTGTGCCTTTTTTAGACAGCTTCCGTTTAGGGAACATTCTGATGATTTTGACGACAGCAAAGGTAAAAAGAAAGGCGAAAATCGGGATGATCACCCAAAATGCCACAATCACTAAAATGGACTTCACAAACAATACTTTATAAGCGACGGCAACACCAACCACAGCCCCAACTGTGACCTCACTTGTTGATAATGGAATGGCCATGAGATTCGCTATGAAAAGTGATAAAGCAGCAGAGCCAATAATGATACAGACAATTTCAAGTGTGATAACAGATTCTGGCATAATCCCAGAGCTGATCGTTTTAACGACCTCACCGCCGCCAATCACTGACCCTGCTAATATCCCAACTGCACAAACGCTGAGTGCATAAATGGGCTTTTGAATTGCACCTGATCCATATGCGATGCCCATTGAAGCGGCTGCTCCACTCGCGCCTATGTTTAAAGCAAAGAATAGACTAAATAAAATTGCGGCGATTTCCATACATTATGCTCCCTTACTCATGTAATCCGCACTCGGTCTTTGCTGTGCCTGACCATCTGCCGGAACGCAGATCTTCTGCCGTAAATGCTGGCTGTGTACATGGTGCACAGCCGATACTTGGGTATCCTTGGTCATGCAGCGGATTATAAGTAAGTTCCTCTCTAGATGCATATCTCCATATGTCCTTCCACGTCCAATGGATAAGCGGACATACTTTCACTGATTTGAATTTTTCATCCTTATTTAAGAAATTCGTCCCAGCTCGTTTTGGTGACTGCTCTCTTCTCAAGCCAGAAAGCCATGCCGGATAACCAGATAGGGATTCTTGCAAAGGAATGACCTTACGCATATGACAGCAGCTTTGAGGATTCGTTTTCCATAATTGATCACCATGCTGCTCGTTTTGCTCTTCAACCGTCAGTTCAGGCGTTTTCAGCACAATGTCTAATCCCGGGTATCTTTCCTTTACCGCATCAATTGTGTCGTATGTTTCCTTAAAATGCAGACCTGTATCTAAAAAGACAATTCTCGCATCTTTTTTTACTTTTGCAATTAGATCAATCAGAACAATCCCTTCAATGCCGAAGCTGCATGCATACACAAGCTGGTCACCATAATGACCGTACGCCCATTTCAGCACTGATAGGGCCCCTTTATACAAATCATCCTCTGGAAATGTAATGGACGGCTCTTGCCAATTTTCATAAGTTAACATGATTTCTCCCCTTCCGGAGTACCGCTCATATTGCTATTAACGCACTACTTCAATCTGATTTTTTCGTTTTTTTCCACTTGAATCACTTGACCGTCCTGAACAATTAATGTAATTGAACCGAATTTCATATCCCCAATCAGTTCTTGCATATGCTTCACTAAGTCCTCATCCTGATTTTGTTTCACTTCCATCTCCTCTTCCTCCTCACCATTAAAATAAAAAAACTTTCTTTCAGTCCGAAAGAAAGATGAGGAAGCTCACGATTTCCTTATCTTTCAAAATAGAATCATTTTGCAGGAAGTAGCACCTTGCGAATCGCAGGTTGCCGGGCTTCATCGGGCCAGTCCCTCCACCTCTCTGGATAAGTGTTTTAATTTGTCTTAAATATTAACACAATTCAAACAAAAGTCAACCCGACTTTATTGATAGGATTAGTTTTTATTAAAATTTGAGTCTATTTTACTATTTTTACCCAAATGAAAAAGCTATGCGAATAGGCACAGCTTTTTCATTGTTGACTATGGTCTTTGTCTGATCAGACCGTTTCTTCCATCCAAGATTCAGAAGAAGGATCTTGTTTCCAGCGCTTTAATTTGTTCATAGCAGAAGGCTCAATCGCTTTCAGCTCAAGTGCCACATCTGTCAATGTGTCATAGTCTGTCAGAGTGACATATGGAATGTTTTTTTCTTGAAAAGCCGCCGCTGCTTTTGGCAGCCCGTATGTGAAGATCGCGGCAACTCCTAGTACGTCACAGCCCTCAGCTTGAAGAGCAGCGACCACTTCAAGCACACTGCCTCCTGTTGAAATCAGGTCTTCGACGACGACAACCTTTTGCCCTTTTGATACGGCTCCTTCAATTTGATTCCCTTTTCCGTGTGCTTTTGGCTTACTTCTGACATAGCACATCGGTACGTTCAGTCGGTCTGCTACTAATGCCGCATGCGGAATGCCAGCTGTTGCAGTACCAGCGATTACCTCCGCCCCTTCAAAATGAGTGAGAATTAAATCTTTTAGACCTTCCGCAATGTCGTGTCTGACTTCCGGGTATGACAATGTCAGCCGGTTGTCACAATAAATCGGTGATTTTATACCGCTCGCCCATGTAAATGGCTCATCTGGTTTTAATGAGACAGCTTTGATTTGTAATAGATGTTTTGCGATTTTTGATTTCATCTGGCAGTCACTCCCACTCTTTCAAAATTTGATGATAGGCTTCTATTGGTTTTTCAGCTTTTGTGATCGACCTTCCGACAACAATTTGTGAAACACCTTGCTCCTTTGCATAGGCAGGTGTCGCCACACGCTTTTGATCGTCGGTTTGATCATTCAGTAAACGAATGCCTGGCGTTACAGTGAGAAAGGATGGTGAGATCTGCTCATGAAGTGATTTAGATTCATAAGCAGAGCAAACAACACCATCTAGTCCACTTTCATAGGCTAATTGTCCGTACCGAATGACCGTCTCTTGCAGCGGCCGGTCAATAAGTAATTCGCTTCTCATCATGTCTTCTGACGTACTTGTCAGCTGGGTCACTGCGATAATGCCCGGACGGCTTTGTCCAGCAGGAGTCCCGCTTTCAAGCCCTTCTAACGCAGCCTGCATCATTTGTTTTCCGCCCGCAGCATGGACATTGACCAAATCAACACCCAGTGCAGCAAGCCGGTTCATCGCTTTTTGCACTGTTGTTGGAATGTCATGTAATTTTAGATCGAGAAAAATGTGGCAATTTTTTTCTTTCAGCGCATCAAGGATGACAGGACCTTCTTGGTAAAACAGCTCCATGCCGACCTTCACAAATAATGGTGTGCCTTCAAAGGGTTCTAAAAAGGCAAGCGCCTCCTGCCCTGATGGAAAATCAAGCGCGATGATGGGCAAGTGCTTCATGTTTCCAGCTCCTTCCGATACATTCCTCTATAGACGAATAACCATATGCTGCTAACACTTTAGGCAGCTCTTCAATGATTTCCGGGCAAATAAACGGATTTACAAAATTGGCTGTGCCGACAGCTACCGCACTTGCACCTGCTAGTAAAAATTCAAGTACATCTTCAGCATTTTGCACCCCGCCCATTCCGATGATCGGAATAGAAACCGCTTGACTGACCTCATGTACCATACGCACAGCGACAGGCTTTACTGCTGGTCCTGATAGTCCACCTGTTTTATTGGCAAGGATGGGTTTCCCTGTTTTTAAATCTAAACGCATACCGATTAAAGTGTTAATCATCGTGAGTCCATCCGCTCCAGCAGATTCAATTGCTTGCGCAATCTCCACAATATTTGCCACGTTAGGAGACAGCTTGACATAGACAGGTACGGAAGAGACTTCCTTGACAGCTTTTGTCAATGATGCTGCCATATGTGGATCTGTACCAAAGGCGATCCCGCCTGTTTTGACATTTGGACAAGAAATATTCAGTTCAAGAGCGTGGACATTTTTAGCTTGGCTGATTTGTTTTGCTACTTCAACATAATCATCGACCTGTGAGCCAGCAACGTTTGCAATAATAGGCGTATCAAACTGTTCAAGCCAAGGCAGTTCATTTTCGAGCACGCCTTTTAGACCTGGGTTTTGAAGGCCGATTGCATTGAGCATCCCAGCTCCTGTCTCTGCGACTCTAGGTGTCGGATTGCCAAATCTCGGTTCAAGAGTTGTCGCTTTGATCATGATGCCGCCCAGCAACGATAGATCATACAATGAAGCAAATTCTCTCCCGAATCCAAAGCAGCCTGATGCAGGGATAATTGGATTCTTTAAAGATAATCCAGGTAACTCAACGTTTAGCATGACAATGCCACCTCCTCTGCTTTAAAAACAGGACCATCAAGACAGACTTTAACGTAAGGTTTGTCGAGCTGATCGGTATGACAGACACAAGCAAAGCAGGCACCAATTCCGCAGCCCATTCGTTCTTCCATTGAAATGTAGACAGGCTTATCAGGATACGTGTCTTTCAGTGCTTTGAGCATAGGTGTCGGACCGCAGGAAAGCAGCACATCAAAGTACAATTTCTGTTCTTCAATCACATTCGTCACAAAGCCTTTAGCACCGTAAGTGCCATCAACAGTCGCGATAAACGTATCGCCGAGTGCTTGAAATTTCTCCTCGTAAAATACATCCTTTTTCGATTGAAAGCCGAGGACATGCTTCACAATGACGCCTTTTTTCGTTAAACGCTTGGACAGCTCATATAGAGGGGGTACACCAATTCCACCGCCGACTAGTAATGCTGTCTGCCCAGGCTGGACAACCGAAGGATCGTACCCATTTCCAAGCGGTCCTAATACATCGACCAATTCTCCCTCCCGCTTTTGGGAGAGAAGCTTTGTCCCCTCTCCCTCTGCACGGTAAATGATGGTTGCTTCTTTTTGCTCAGCATGAATGTTGGCAATACTGATCGGTCTTCTCAGCAGCGGTGTCATGGATTCGCTGACCTTTAGATGAAGAAATTGTCCAGCCGTTTGAAAGGAGTCCACAAGGTCACCTTTTAATGTCATTTCGTAAATATGATCAGCGATCTCTCGGTTTGAGACGACCGTCAAGTATGCTTTTTTCATATCGTTACTGTCACCTCAGCATTCGTTTTCACTTCTGGCATTTCATCTGCTCTGAATGTCATGCTCTCAAGCACTCTTAAAATGGCTTCTGCTGTATCTAGTGACGTTAAGCAGGCCACTCCGTTTTCAACCGATTCACGTCTAATTCTAAAGCCGTCTCTTGCCGGCTGTTTTCCTTTTGTTAAGGTGTTGATGACAAACTGAGCTTCCCCGTTTCGAATGACATCGAGCAGGTTCTTTCCTTCTTCTCCGATTTTACCGACCACACTTGATGGAATGGAGGCTTGTTTTAAGTAATTCGCCGTTCCTTCCGTTGCTAAAATATGATAGCCGATAGAATGGAATCTTCTTGCGATCTCAAGTCCTTCTTCTTTATCCTTATCTGCCACAGTCAGGAGAACTGTTCCATCTTTAGGAATTTGAATGCCTGATGCAATTAATCCTTTATAGAGTGCTTTTTCGATCGTGACATCTTTCCCCATGACTTCACCTGTTGATTTCATTTCAGGTCCGAGGGTAATATCTACTCTTCTTAGTTTTGCAAAAGAGAAGACCGGAACTTTGACGTACACACCTTCTTGCTCTGTGTGAAGCCCTTCTTGATAGCCATAGTTTTTGAGCTTGTCACCTAAAATCACTTTTGTCGCTAGGTTCGCCATCGGGATGCCCGTAATTTTACTTAAGAAAGGAACTGTCCGGCTTGAACGAGGGTTCACTTCAAGTACGTACACTTCGCCTTTTGATAGAACAAACTGAATGTTCAAAAGCCCTATAATGTTGAGTCCTTTTGCAAGCTTGATCGTGTATTCTGCAATCTTCGCTTTAATGTCCTCAGACAATGTTTGCGGCGGATAGACAGCGATCGAGTCACCAGAGTGAACTCCGGCTCTTTCAATGTGTTCCATAATGCCTGGGATGACGACAGTTTCTCCATCAGACACGGCATCTACTTCAATTTCTTTCCCTGTCAAATACTTGTCAATTAACACTGGATGCTGCGGATTGACCTTCACCGCATTTTCCATATAGTGAAGAAGCTCGGCTTCTTGGTAAACAATTTCCATCGCACGACCGCCTAATACATAGGAAGGACGGACAAGGACAGGGTAACCGATTTGATTTGCAATTGCTACAGCTTCAGGCACAGACGTAGCTGTTTTCCCTTTAGGCTGCGGCACGCCGAGAGTTTCTAACGTTTGTTCAAACTTGTCCCGGTTTTCTGCACGGTCTAGGTCTTCAAGAGAAGTTCCAAGAATCTTAACCCCTCTATTTGATAATTCATCTGCTAAGTTGATTGCCGTTTGCCCGCCGAACTGCACGACGACTCCTTCAGGCTGTTCAAGGTCGATAATATGCATCACATCTTCTACAGTAAGTGGTTCAAAGTAGAGCTTATCCGAAATACTAAAGTCTGTTGAGACCGTTTCAGGGTTGTTGTTAATAATGATTGCTTCATAGCCTGCTTGTTTAATTGCCCATACAGAGTGAACGGTCGCATAATCAAATTCAACGCCTTGTCCAATTCGGATTGGACCTGAACCTAACACGATGACGCTTTTCTTGTCTGTACGCTCTGATTCATTTTCATCTTCATACGTGCTGTAGAAATATGGCGTCTCTGATTCAAATTCTGCCGCACATGTATCCACCATTTTGTATACAGGTACAATGCCTGCTTCTTGTCTTAGCTTGTAGACATCCGCTTCGTTCATATTCCACTCACGGCTAATGTAGATGTCTGAGAAGCCTTTTTCTTTCGCTTCTTTTAATACGTCTGTATTGCCTTTGTTTTCTTTTAATGTCTTCTCAAAAGCGATGATACCTTCCAGCTTATGAAGGAAGAAGAAATCAATTTTTGAGAATTCATGTATTTGTTCGACTGTATAGCCTCTTCTAAGCGCTTCAGCGATATAAAATAATCGTTCGTCTCCCGCTTTGATAATCCGCTTTTCAAGCACTTCGTTTGTGATGTCCGCTTCATCTTTTAATTCAATGTGATGAACATCGGCTTCAAGTGAACGTACAGCCTTTAGAAGAGACTCTTCTAAAGTGCGGCCGATCGCCATGACTTCACCTGTTGCCTTCATTTGTGTCCCAAGACGTCTGTTGGCAGATTCAAATTTATCGAACGGCCAGCGCGGGATTTTTGACACGATATAGTCAAGTGCCGGCTCGAAGGCTGCATAGGTTTTACCTGTAACCGGGTTCATCATTTCATCAAGTGTTAAGCCGACAGCAATTTTCGCTGCCAATTTAGCAATTGGATAGCCTGTCGCTTTCGACGCAAGCGCAGAAGAACGGCTCACGCGCGGGTTTACTTCGATGATATAGTATTGAAAGCTATTTGGATCAAGCGCCAGCTGTACGTTACAGCCTCCTTCAATGCCAAGTGCTCGGATCAGCTTAAGCGATACATTACGAAGCAGCTGGTATTCACGGTCACTTAACGTTTGGCTTGGCGCCACAACGATACTGTCACCTGTATGGATGCCGACAGGATCAAAGTTTTCCATGTTACAAACAACGATCGCATGGTCACCGCTGTCACGCATGACTTCATATTCAATTTCTTTAAAGCCTGCAATACTTTTTTCTAGTAAGCATTGTGTGACTGGGCTTAGCTTCAGACCATTTTCAACGATTTCCTTCAGTTCCTGCTCATTTGTACAAATTCCGCCGCCTGTGCCGCCTAATGTATAGGCTGGTCTGACGATAACAGGAAAACCGATTTGATCCGTGAATGCCATCGCTTCTTCCAGGTTATGAATGATCTCACTTTCTGGGACAGGTTCATTGAGTTCATTCATTAAATTACGGAATAAATCTCTATCCTCTGCTTTTTGGATCGCTGACAACTTTGTACCAAGTACTTCCACACCGCATTCAGCTAATACGCCAAGGTCTGATAATTCAACAGCAAGGTTTAGTCCAGTTTGTCCGCCAAGTGTTGGCAAGATCGCATCAGGGCGTTCTTTTCGAATGATTCGTGTTAAAAATTCTGGTGTCAGTGGTTCGATGTATACCTTGTCGGCCATTTCTGTATCTGTCATGATGGTCGCAGGGTTTGAGTTTACTAGAACGACTTCGTAGCCCTCTTCTTTTAGCGCTAAGCAAGCCTGTGTACCTGCATAGTCAAACTCTGCTGCCTGACCGATGATGATTGGACCTGATCCGATTACTAAAATCTTTTTGATGTCTACGCGTTTTGGCATACTTCTTCCCCTTCTTTCTCAGTCGTATGAATCATTTCCATGAACTGGTCAAATAAGTAGTTCGCATCTTCTGGACCTGGTGATGCTTCTGGGTGGTACTGGACAGTGAATGCTGGTGCTTCTTTATGTTTTAATCCTTCAATTGTATTGTCGTTTAGCGCAATATGTGTGACTTCGAGTACGTCTTCGTTAATCTTGCTAACCGTGTAGCCATGGTTTTGAGACGTCAGTGTCACCTTGCCAGTTGCTAATTCTTTCACCGGATGATTCGATCCTCTGTGACCGAATTTCATTTTTTCTGTACTTGCGCCGCACGCTAGAGCAAATAACTGATGACCTAGGCAAATCCCAAAGAGTGGTACCTTTCCAATCAACTGCTGAATCATTTCAACCGCTTCTGGTACATCGACTGGATCCCCCGGTCCGTTTGAGAGCATGATGCCGTCTGGTTTTAGCTGCAGCACTTCATCTGCAGTGATATTGTATGGCACCACAATGACATCACAATCACGTTTATTAAGCTCTCGCAAAATACCGTGTTTCATGCCGAAATCAACAAGGACAATTCTTTTCCCTCTGCCTGGGCTTGGATACGCATTTTTCACAGATACTTGACTCACTTGATCCGTTGGCAGCTGCACAGTTTGAAGGCGGCGAACCACGTCTTCCACTTGTTCATCAGGCCCTGCAAACGCCCCTCTTAAAGTCCCTGCACTTCGAATCATTCTAGTCAACTTTCGTGTATCAATTCCGCTCAGTCCCGGAATGTTTTTCATTTTTAAATATTCATCGAGAGAGTATGAAGAGCGCCAGTTTGAGGGCTTTTCACAAAGCTCTTTCACAATCAGCCCTTTCACAAACGGTGTGATCGATTCAAAATCATCACGGTTAATGCCATAGTTGCCGATAAGCGGGTAAGTGAGTGTGACAATTTGTCCGCAGTATGATGGATCAGATAAAATTTCTTGATAGCCCGTCATCCCAGTATTAAAGACGACTTCTCCGACTGACGGTTCTAAGCTGCCAAAGCCTGTTCCTTCGAATACTGTTCCGTTTTCTAGCACTAAGCGTCTCTTCATTTTACTAGTCTCCCCTCTTCATAAACGACTTTCCCAGATGCAAGTGTCATGACCGGCCATCCTGATACAGTCAATTTGTCAAACGGTGTATTTTGTCCTTTTGATAAGAAGCTTTTTTTATCGATTGCCATTTCTTTGTTTAAATCAATGAGTGTGATATCAGCTATGTGTCCTTCTTCCAGCTTTCCATATGGAAGGGAGAAAGCTTCTGCTGGTTTGATTGTCATATAATCAACGAGTTCTTTTAATGTCCATTCGCCTGTTTTAACAAATCGTGTATACAGAAGAGGGAATGCTGTTTCAAGCCCGACAATTCCAAAAGGGGCACGCTGCATAGTTTCGTTCTTTTCTTCCTCTGTATGCGGTGCATGGTCTGTTGCGATGAAATCAATCGTTCCATCTAAAAGCCCTTCGATCAATGCTTCGCGATCCTCTTTTCCTCTGAGCGGCGGGTTCATTTTATAGTTTGTATCAAGACCTGGGATGTCATCGTCACATAAGAGAAGGTGATGCGGTGACACCTCAGCCGTTACACGAATACCTGCTTTTTTTGCATCGCGTACGACTCGCACAGATTCTTTCGTACTGATATGACATACATGATAATGACAATTCGCTGCTTCTGCTAAAAGAACATCTCTTGCAATATGCACCGATTCACAAATGGACGGTATTCCATTTAAACCATTTGCTTTTGAATATTCTCCTTCATGAACGCACCCGCCGTAAATGAGCGAGTTATCTTCACAGTGCGCCACAATCGCTTGATCAAGACTAGCTGCCTGTTTCATCGCTTCATACATCATGCCTGCTGTTTGGATGCCAACACCATCATCTGTAAAGGCGAAGGCGCCTGCTTCTTTTAGTGCTGCAAAGTCCGTCATCTCTTCCCCAATTTGTCTCGTTGTGATGGAGGCGTATGGCAGTACTCTCACAGATGAAGTTTCTTCGATTCGATTCATGAGCCATTCCATTTGCTCTTTTGTATCTGGAACCGGTCTTGTATTCGGCATCGCTGCAATGGTCGTATATCCACCTCTTGCTGCTGCTTTAGAGCCTGTTTCAATCGTTTCCTTTTTCTCTCCACCTGGCTCTCTTAAATGTACATGCAGATCGATTAAGCCTGGTGATACAAATAGTCCTGCTGCATCAATGATTTCTTCTCCGTCTTCTCTTTCTAAGTGACCAATCGCTTGAATCACTTCTCCTTCTATCCTAATATCCTGCTGCACTTTTTCCCCAGTACTTGTTAAGATAAAACCGTTTTTAATGAGATATGACATAGACAGAATCTCTCCCTTTTTGATGTAGTCTGCTATTTTGAAAAGCTCTTTTTAATACCGCCATGCGGATATAAACACCATTTTCCATTTGCTTGAAAATTCTTGACTGCTTTGACTCTACTAATGAATCATCTATTTCAACACCTCTGTTTACTGGTGCTGGATGCATAATAATCGCGCCTTCTTTCATTTGGCTTGCCCTGCCTACTGTTAATCCATAAGTCGATAAGTAATCTTCACTGCCTATTTTTTCAGCGTGTCGTTCATGCTGGATTCTGAGCAGCATCACCACATCAGATTGTGCGATGGCTTCATCTACTTCGACATACGTTCCGTACGGGTTTTGTTCATCCTGGAAGGAAGCAGGTCCTGAAAAGAGCACTGTTGCTCCCAGTCTTGAGAGAACTTCAGCATTCGACCTTGCCACTCTGCTATGTTTGATGTCTCCATGAATCGAAATCGTTAAGCCCTCAAAGCCGCCAAACTCTTCAAAAATGGTCATGAGATCAAGCAGGGATTGAGTCGGATGCTGCCCGCAGCCATCTCCAGCATTTATGATAGGAATCCCAACCTTCCCGATCAGCTCGTTGTAATATTCATCGGTGCTGTCCCGGATCACACATGCCTTCACTCCGATAGACTCCAGCGTTTTTACCGTATCGTAAAGGGTTTCGCCCTTTTGAACGGAGGTACTTGCAGCATCTAAGCTCAGGACATTCATTCCCAGCTTCTTTTCGGCTACTTCGAAGCTAAAACGTGTTCTTGTACTTGGTTCAAAGAAGAGGTTAGCCACAAATTCTCCAGCTAATCCATGTTCTTGTTTCCCTTTTTTAAGGGCAGTGGCTTCTTCAATCAGCTGTAAAATCTCTTCCTTAGACAAGCTGCTCATTGTCGATAGATCATTCATTTTTTCTTCCCCCTCTAGTTTTTCATCACTTTCAGGTTCAAAAAAACCCTAAGCCTCGGCAGCTTAGGGTTCTCCAAAAGAAGCAGCGGCGCTTTCGCACTTTCTGCTCCATTTAGAACCCTTGTCAGCCTCACTGGACTTCTTTTAAAAGGTTGTCTGTATTTGATTCTGTTGACTCGTCATCCTCTGCTTTTTGATGCGGCAGGATCAGATTTAACAGGACGCCTGTAATTGCAGCGAGTGCCATTCCAGATAATGTGAGGTTGATTTGTTTTACCTGAATGAATGCCCCGCCAATTCCGATGACTAGGATGACTGATGCAATAATGAGATTACGCTTTTCTTCAAAATTCACTTTATGATCAATCAGGATTCTTAGGCCGCTTGAAGCAATGATCCCAAAGAGCAGGAACGATACGCCTCCCATGACCGCGGACGGCACTGTACTGATTAATGCTGAAATTTTCCCAACAAAGCCGAAGCAGATTGCAAACACTGCGGCTCCGCCGATGACGAAGATACTGAACACTCTTGTGATGGCAAGTACGCCAATGTTTTCTCCATACGTTGTTGTTGGCGGTCCGCCAATGAGTGAAGCGAAGATTGTCGCTGCACTATCCCCTAAAATGGAGCGGTGAAGACCTGGTTTTTTAATGAAGTCTTGTCCTACGACCTTACTTAACACCACTTGATGGCCGATATGCTCAGACATTGTAACAAAGGCAACCGGCACCATCACTGTGAGGATGCTTAAGGTCACAGCAGGTGTATAGTCGACAAATGGCAAGACGAAGTCTGGTACAGCAAACCATTTTGCATCAATGACCGGCTGGAAGTTCACAATGCCTTGTGTTAAGGCAAAGAGATAGCCGCTAATAATACCGATTAATACTGGGATTAGACTAAGGAATCCTCTTAGGAAAATCATGCTGATAATCGTGACAGCCAGTGTGAAGCCAGCGACCATTAAGTGCTTGAGGCTGTAAACAAGCTCGGTGGCATTCGGATCAACATACATCGCCATGTTGACTGCTGTTCCAGCGAGTCCGAGACCGATGACCATTATGACTGGTCCTACGACGACTGGCGGCAGAAGCTTCATCAGCCAGCCTGTACCGAGCCATTTAATGAACAGGGCGATGAGCGCATAAGCGACACCCGCCATAAAGGCACCAACCATTGCGGCTCCAGGGCCGCCTGTTGCTTTGACATTCAGTATGGGGGCGATAAAGGCAAAGGACGATCCAAGATACGCCGGAATTTGTCCCCTTGTAATGATTAAGTAAACAATCGTTCCAACTCCGCTTGAAATGAGCGCGACGGCTGGACTCATATCAATGATTTTTGGTACAAGAATGGTCGCACCAAACATGGCAAACAAATGCTGAAGGCTAAGTGATAGCCATGTGAACGGTTTTGGGATATCTCGAATGCCTAAATTGGCTTTTTGCTGACTCATGATTTTCCTCCTAGATGTGTCCTTTTTCATTAAAAAAGCCTCTTTGCGAGTATGCGCAAAGAGGCCTAGAAAAACCATACACGTCACTTAACTTGTGCTTGGTGTCTCTGTTATTGCCCTCTTTGCAAACTCTCTGGAATGCATTTAAAAAGGTTATTTTTCATATATAGCGACAAGGTCGTTTTGATCTACTTCATTTAGCTGAACCATAACTGTTTCTGCTTTTGATGTCGGAATGTTTTTCCCGATATAATCCGCTCGAATCGGCAGCTCCCGGTGTCCTCGGTCGACGAGAACGGCAAGCTGTATGGATGACGGTCTGCCTACATCAACAAGCGCATCCATCGCTGCTCTCACGGTTCTGCCCGTGAACAGCACATCATCGACGACAATCAATGTTTTGTCATTGATATCAGCTGGGATGTCTGCTCCTTTTACAAGCGGGTCTTGATTTTCTGTCTTCTTTGTCAGGTCATCACGATATAGCGTAATATCAAGTTCACCCACTGTTACTGGGTTTCCTTCAATTTGCTCGATGCGCTCTGCAAGGCGCTTTGCAAGATGTATGCCTCTTGTCTTGATCCCGGCAAGGATGACATCCTTCATCCCTTTGTTGCGCTCAATCATTTCATGTGCAATTCGGGTAAGCGCTCGTCTAATCGCTTGTTCATCAAGAATCACTGCTTTTTGTTCCATCTTTTACACCTCTTTTTGACAAATAAAAAGCCCCTTCTGCAAAGGGCAGAGAGGGGCGTTCATTTGTACATACATATGCACAAATTGATCCGTTATCCTTCTCAGCCTCTCTGGACTGTTTTAAAGAATCTCAATTTCTTTGTTTATTATTTCAGAAAAAGAACGGCCTGTCAATCGTTATTTCTTAATGAATCAATGAAAGCTTGCATATCAGCTGGAATTGGTGCTGTGAACTCTATATATTCACCTGTTCTAGGATGATCAAACCCTAAAACACCTGCATGCAGAAGCTGTCCATTAAAATCGACTGTTTTTCTTGGTCCATATTTTGGGTCTCCAGCAAGAGGATACCCGATATATTTCATATGAACACGAATTTGGTGTGTTCTACCTGTTTCAAGTCGGCATTCTACAACGGTAAAGTCTTTAAAGCGTTCCATCACATCGAAGTGAGTGACGGCCTGTTTTGCATTTTCTTTTGTGACCGTCATGCTTTGGCGGTCTTTTTTGTCTCTGCCAATTGGTGCATCTATTGTGCCAGTATCATGCTGGATGATGCCATGGACAACAGCCGTATATTTCCTTGTGACAGTCTTTGCCACAAGCTGATTAACAAGTGACTCATGTGCCATGTCGTTTTTTGCGACCATTAACAAACCAGACGTATCCTTATCAATTCGGTGGACAATTCCAGGCCGCATCACACCATTAATCCCTGATAAGTCTGTACAATGTGCCATCAGGCCATTGACAAGCGTTCCTGACACATGACCCGGTGCTGGATGGACGACCATTCCTCGTGGTTTATTCACCACTAGCACATCTGCATCCTCATAATAAATATCAAGATCCATTGGTTCTGCTTCTACATCAAGTTCTTCTGGATCTGGAATCTCCACTTTGATTTGATCTCCAGGTTGTACTTTGTAGTTAGCCTTCACTTGTTTCCCATTTACTTCAATCAGCCCATCTTTTACCCACTGCTGGACTTGTGTTCTTGACCATTCTGGTTCTGTCGTGCTTAAAAATTTATCAAGCCGTTCACTCGTTTGTTCTTCTGAAACGGCAATAGTTACTTGATTCATGTAGTTGACTCCTTATTTTTCTTTCCATCTAACAGCATTTGAATGAAGAGCAGAATAACCCCTACACAGAGAGAAGAATCTGCTACATTAAAGATTGGATAGTGATAATTCCCAAATACGAAATGAGCAAAATCAACCACTTCCTGACGGAAAATACGGTCGATAAAGTTTCCAATCGCTCCGCCAAGCATTAAGGCCAGCGCTATGCCAAGCAGCTTGTCCTTTTGTCCATACTTTTGCAAGTAAAAAACAATTCCCGCAATAACAACGAGTGTGATCACATAGAAAAACCACATTTGTCCTTGGAGAATCCCCCATGCAGCTCCTGAATTTCGGTGAGACGTGATATAAAAGAATCCATCAATCACTGGAACAGAATCTCCGAGCATCATATTTTTAACAATGAGCCATTTTGTTAATTGATCTAAACAAATTATCACGAATGCGATTATGTAATAGAACACACACGTTCCTCCATCTTCATACTTTGATCTTTAAGCATTTTATCAAGAAAACAGGAAGGAGTAAAGAAACTTTAGTTGACAGACAAAAACCTCCCTACATGTGGAAGGCTTCAAAATGAGAATCGGTTGATTCGTAAGGATAAGGAGTGAATGCTTTTTTCTCATATTGCTTATGATATAAAAAGTCATCAGCCGTGCGGGCGGTAGGAAGAATACTCATTTGTTCAAGCGGAATCACATCTCCTGTCGCCTCACATATGCCGTAAGTTCCTTGCTCGATTTTTGCAATAGCGAGAGACACATCTTGCAGCTCTTCTTTGATGTGATAAAGAAGTGTGGTCGTTTTGACCTCATTCAAGGTGACATGCTCAGCGGGTGAACGAAATGATGCGTATTCAAACAGTTTAGATTGCAGTTCATCTTTCATTTGAAGGAGTTCCGTGTAAATCGTCTCTAGATCGCCATTCATGTCGCTATTTCAACTCCTGCCCTGTCGTGATAATCATATTGTTGCCCCGCCAGCTCACTTTAAAGCCATAAGATTTTTCCTTTCGTTCTAAACGCTGTCATTTTCTCAAAAAAGAAAACGCCCCGCATATGACGGGGCGCTAGTTGGTGATTTCGCACTGTTAATTCTGGTAATATTTCTCCACGATTTCAGCATTTTTCAGCGACAATGTTGGGTATTTCGGATTTGCACCAACATCTTTTGAAATAATACGGGAACGTTCGCACAGTTCTCCTTCTGCTTTTTGAACCACAATTCGTCCTGATGTATATTCAGGCGCTGATGCATCTGCATGCTGCTCATCTTCTACAGTTAATTCAGAGATGATAAAGAGCTGCTTCACATCTTCTTTAATGGATGCAAGAAGGTTTTTCACTTCTTCTGTCGCATAAAGGGTCACACTTGCTTCAAGAGAACGTCCAATGACTTTCTCGTTACGCGCAATTTCGAGCGCTTTTAGCACATCGTCACGTACTTCCATAAAACGGTCAAACTTCGCTTCTGTTGCTTCCGCTTCAGGAACAGTAACACCTTCTGGCATATCTGTTAACTGAACACTTGGCTCTTCAACAAAGCTTAAGTGGCTCCATAATTCATCTGCAGTATGCGGAAGAATTGGTGCAGTCAGCTTCACTAATGCCATTAATGTTTCATAGAAGACTGTCTGCATGCTGCGGCGATCCGGGTGATCCGCATGCTCAATGTACACGACATCCTTTGCAAAATCGAGATAGAAAGAGCTTAGCTCAATCGTACAGAAATTGTGAATCGCATGATAGACGACAGCAAATTCGTAATCATCATAAGCTTTTTTCACTTTATCAATCAATTTGTTTAATTTGATCAAGATATATTGATCCACTTCGCGAAGCTCTTCTACCGGTACTGCGTTGACTGCTGGGTTAAAGTCAAATAGGTTTCCGTGCAGGAAGCGGAACGTGTTACGGATTTTACGATAGACCTCTGCTACTTGTTTCAAGATATCATCAGACACTGGGTGATCGGCTTGATAGTTGACAGAAGATACCCAAAGTCTTAGAATCTCTGCACCAAGCTGCTTCGCAACCTTCGTTGGGTCAATCGTATTGCCTAATGATTTACTCATTTTGCGTCCTTCTTTATCAAGCGTAAAGCCGTGACTTAGGACACCTTTATATGGTGCTTTTCCAGTGACAGCAACTGCTGTTGATAAGGATGAGTTAAACCAGCCGCGATATTGGTCAGATCCTTCAAGGTAAAGGTCTGCTGGACGGACAAGATCTTCTCTTTCTTCTAAAACGGCTTGGTGAGAAGAACCGGAATCAAACCATACATCCATGATGTCCTGCTCTTTAGTGAATTCACCATTCGGGCTACCTGGATGTGTAAAGCCTTCTGGCAATAGCTCTTTCGCTTCTTTTTCAAACCAAATATTCGAGCCATGTTCTCTAAATAATTGAGATACATGCTGGATTGTTTCGTCCGTGATGATCGGCTCACCATTTTCTGCATAAAAGACCGGAATTGGAACGCCCCATACACGCTGTCTTGAAATGCACCAGTCTCCTCTGTCACGCACCATATTGAATAGGCGTGTCTCGCCCCAAGCTGGTACCCATTTCGTTTCTTTAATATTGTCTAATAGCGCTTCTCTAAAGTCTTTAATCGATGCAAACCACTGAGCTGTTGCACGATAAATTGTTGGCTTTTTCGTTCTCCAGTCATGCGGGTAAGAGTGCGTGATAAAGTCGAGCTTTTTCAGCGCGCCTTTTGCTTCAAGCTGTTCTGTAATGGCTTTATTGGCATCTTCGTAGAATAGTCCTTCAAAACCAGGCGCTTCTTCTGTCATGACACCTTTTTCGTCTACTGGACATAGTACATCAAGACCGTATTTCATACTGACAATAAAGTCATCTTCCCCGTGACCTGGTGCTGTGTGAACACAGCCTGTTCCTGCATCCGTTGTCACGTGGTCGCCAAGCATCACAAGAGAGTCTCTACCGTAGATCGGATGCTCTGCAACGATGGTATCTAATTCTTTTCCTTTTAGTGTTTTCACGACTTCATACTCTTCAAAGCCAAGCGTTTTTGCCACTTGTTCAACTAGCTCGGATGCGACAACATATCGCTCAGCTCCCACTTGAAGAACACTGTACTCCAGGTTTGGATGAACACAAATGCCAAGGTTTGCAGGAAGTGTCCACGGTGTTGTTGTCCAGATGATGAATTGTTCGCCGTTTTCAAGTACGCCTTTTCCATCTTTCACTTTAAATGAAACGTAAATGGATGGTGAGCGTTTGTCTTTATATTCAATTTCCGCTTCAGCAAGAGCTGACTCACTTGAAGGAGACCAGTTAACAGGCTTTAGCCCTTTGTAAATATAGCCTCTCTTCGCCATTTCACCGAAGACAAGAATTTGCTGTGCTTCATACTCAGGCTTTAGCGTGACATATGGATTGTCCCAGTCTGCTCTGACGCCTAATCGCTTAAATTGGTTGCGCTGACCTTCGATTTGCTTCCAAGCATACTCCTCGCATAGTTTGCGGAATTCAGCTGTCGACATTTCTTTGCGTTTGACTTTTTTATTTTTAGTAAGGGCTGTTTCAATTGGTAAACCGTGTGTATCCCAGCCCGGCACGTACGGTGCGTGGAAACCATTCATTGATTTGAAACGGACAATAAAATCTTTTAGGATTTTATTAAGTGCGTGCCCCATATGAATGTCACCATTCGCATATGGAGGTCCGTCATGCAAAATAAAGGTCGGGCGTCCTTTTGTCCGCTCTAAAACCATTTGATAGATGTCTTTCTCTGCCCACTCCTCTTGGATTTCAGGCTCTTTGTTCGGCAAGTTCCCTCTCATTGGGAATTCTGTTTTCGGCATTAATAAGGTGTCTTTGTAGTTCATACCCATTCCTCCATATGCAAATTCTAATTAAAAAACAATAAAAAAAGCCCTCTCATCCCATAAGGGACGAGAAGGCTTGTCTCGCGGTACCACCCTTTTAGACAAGCGCTCTGAAACAGCCGCTTATCCACTCTAAAATCGTAACGTGATCAGACGCCTTTTCTTACTCATTCATTTCAGAAAAGGAACTAAAGGGGTGATCTCATTGCAGCGTCTCGTAATGTCAGGCTTCCACCGTCCCTGATTCGCTTTATTACGCATTTGACAACTGCGAGTGTCCCTTTCAAACGTTTATCTCTTGTTAATTTATGATGGTATTATATGCAACATGCACACGTCATGTCAAGATGATGCGCTTATTCTTTTTCGTCAAAGACAGCGTCAACTTCATATTCCAGTAAATGATCCCAATCGTCATTTTTTAGAAGATCAAGCTGAGCTTCAATAAGCATTTGGAAACGGGTTCTAAATACTTTCGACTGCTTCTTCAGCTCTTCGATTTCCATCGCAATCTTTCTTGATTTTGACAAAGCTTCGTTGATAATACGATCTGCATTTTTCTCTGCTTCACGAATAATCAATTTCGCCTCTTTATCTGAATGACGTTTGACGTCTTCTGCAGCTTCCTGCGCCACAAGAATTGACTTGTTTAACGTTTCTTCAATTGTCGCAAAATGACCTAGTCTTTCGTCAAGCTCGTTTACTTTGTCTTCAAGCTCGTTCTTTTTGCGAAGTACGATCTCGTAGTCTTTACGTACTTGGCTTAAAAACTCGTTTACTTCATCTTCATCATAGCCGCGAAAGCTTTTTGTGAACGTTTTATTATGAATATCATTAGGTGTTAATGGCAACCTCGCCACCTCCAGATTCAAGTTCGTTATGTCAGAAGCTCAAATGTTACTTTGAATTTATCTTTTTTCGTCTTCCCATCAATCGTTTTGAGGCTAAAGCGGCCAAATCCCCGGACAGAGAGCTGATCGCCTTCACCGATTGTAAAGGAAGGGTCCTCAGTGACTTTCCAATTGACTTTGACCAGTCCATTTTTAACTAAAAGCTGTGCTTTTTGCCGAGACTGACGGCTGACAGCCGCACATACAGCATCAAGCCGCAGTGATGAAATGGTATCTTCTTTGATATCAGTCTTCGTGATCACAGGCTTTATATCTGCCTGCGTGATTTCCTCTAATGAAACGGATGCTCTCCCGACATGCGTCAGCTGCGCTCGTACAAAATCGGCAACATCACTTGTACAAATAAACTGCACATCTTCCTCTGAGAATAACAGATCTCCAAATTTTTGACGCTTCAAGCCTGTCCCAATTAATGAGCCAAGAAGCTTCGGATGTTCTATGGACATAAACTTTTTCGCATAGTTCACCTGAAAATAGGCCAGCTCAACATCCTGAATAGAAGGCTCTAAATAATCAGGATAAATGAGGGCTCTTTTGCGCTCCGCTCCCTCATACCCGCCAAAAAACATGATTCCAAGTTCATCAGCATGCTGGATGACGGACTCGGTAATAAATTGCTCACGCGGATCAAGAAAGTCTGTTAATTTCATTCGATACTGGTCGAGTGCGATTTTTTTCCAGCCTAACACTTGGTCGACAAATGGCTGTTCGTCTTTTCTAAAATGCTGATAGATATCGCTCATTTTGTTCCCCTCTTATGTAAAAGAGCCTGGCAGTGCCAAGCCCGGCAGCCTGTTTACATGAAGCGTACAATCATATTGTAAAGACCATTTAGTCCATATGATGATGCAAAACGAATTACAAGCAATGCCACAATTGGCGAGATATCAATCATGCCAATTGGCGGAATAATTTTACGAAATGGTTCTAAATACGGTTCGCAAATATTTGTCAAAAAACGGCCAAACACAGTTTCTCTTGCAGATGGCACCCATGACATAAAGATGTAAATAATAATCGCGAATGAGTAAATCGTTAATACCGTTCCTAAAATACTAAAAATGAAATTTAGAATCACTATGGTTTACCACCTCTGAGGTTCTTCCTCTGTCAATAGCTCTGATATTGTGCCAGATACATCTACATTATCAGGTGTGCAGAGGAATATATTCGAGCCAATACGCTGGATGTCTCCACCGATTGCATAAACAGTACCGCTTAAGAAGTCGATGATTCGCTTTGCTTGGTCGTGCTGAATGCGCTGCAAATTCACGACGACTGCACGTCTGTTTTTAATATGGTCTGCAATCTCCTGCGCTTCTGCATAAACACGCGGCTCACTTAACACCACTTTAGAGGATTTCTGCACGCTTTGCAAGCTGACGACATTTTGTTTTCCTGTCTGCGGACGCTCTTGAAATGCTGCTTTATCCTTCGTGCCTTTTTCTTCTTGGACGGGTTCTCTTTCTTCATCAATATATTCGTACTCATACTCTTCATCGTCGAGAGTGAAAAAGCTTTTAAACTTATTTTTTATGCTCATGTCACGCACCTCCTGTTTCATTTCCAACAAGTGAAGAGCCAATCCGAACGAATGTCGCACCTTCTTCAATTGCGATTTTAAAATCATTTGACATGCCCATCGATAAATGCTGACAAGGTGCATTTACTTGGTTAAGATGTTTTACTTCTTCTTGAAGATTTTTTAATGTTTTAAAGCAGTTTCGAATCACAGTGTGATCATCTGTAAATGGAGCCATCGTCATCAGTCCAGCAATTTCAATCTGTTTGAAATCCGCAAGCTGCTTCACAAATGGAATGACGTCTTCACTTTTCAAGCCGTGTTTTGACTCCTCCTGAGATGTGTTTACCTGTACGAAACAGCGAACTGTATGATCCGCTCTTTTTTCAATTTCATTCGCAAGAGACATCCTGTCGAGCGAATGTAAGTAGTCAATTGTCTGAATGACAGATTTTACTTTTCGTGTTTGTAAACTGCCGATGAAGTGCCAGCTAATGTTTTCATCGGTTATGGCCGTCTGCTTTTCAAGTAACCCTTGGTCACGATTTTCACCAAAGTGCAAAATTCCTGCTTCCTTGGCTTCTTGTGCTCGTTCAATTGAGACATACTTTGTGACAGCAACGACCGATACATCTGCTGGATGTCTACCGGCTCTTTTACATGCTTCGTTTATTTGTTCATTTATTTGTCTGAGATTCTCTCGTACATTCAATTGCACTTATGCCTCCTTAAACCCGACAAAAGACATCATACGTCCTGTTCTCCCTTGATCACGCCGGTGTGAGAAGAAAAGCTGATCACTGCAGCTTGTGCACATCGAACTGACATGTATATTTTCTTCCTTTATTCCTGCATGAAGCAAAACGTTTTTGTTTAATGTTTTCAAATCAATTTTATATTGTCCTTGTGAAATCTCGGAATACACATCCTCTGTTGAAAAAGGAAGCTGTTTCACTTGATCCATGACCACGTCATCGACTATGTAGCAGCAGCTGCCAATAGATGGTCCAATGACGACTTGAATATGATCGACTTTAGCACCTTCTTGGCTGACCCATTCATCAACCATCTTTGCACCAATTTGCTTGACGGTTCCTTTCCAGCCGGCATGAGCCGTTCCAATTAATCCGTTTTGCGGAGCTAGAAAATAAAGCGGAACACAATCAGCGAAACAAAGAGCGAGCATTATGTTCGGTTCGGACGTATATAAGCCGTCTGTTCCAGGCAGTGCTTCATGATAATGAAGACTTCCTCTTCCTCTTTGCTCCTTGGTGACTTTCAGGATGCGATCCTCGTGTGTTTGGTCTGCAAACACCCAATCAGAGAGCGGCACAGCAGCAGCATCTGCTATGACTTGACGATTCATTTGGACACTAGAAGCATCATCTCCAACATGGAGTCCAGTGTTCAATGATTGATATGGAGAAAGGCTGAAGCCGCCATTTTTTGTCGTGAATCCGGCCAATACCTCTTTACCAGAACAAGTCATGTTCGTCCAATCATGAATCATCATTGCATAAGATGATTTCTGCTGAAAGGGGTCATATTTGTGTGTCAAAGCTGGCCTCCCACCTTTCATTCATCTCTCTTTATATCGCTCCTATTTTACCACAAGACATGCATAGACAGTTAGTGGGATTCATTAAATATTACACTCAAATGTGCCCTTTCTGCAGGTTTTTTTACAAATTGATATGAAAACGTAATCTTTTTACCCGAAAAAGACATTGTTTACTAAGAATGAAGATTTTATTTTAAGGAAAAATTGAATGGTTCATTGAGGAGTTATACGAGTTAAGAAGATAGCCGGACAAGTATCACATCTTCGCCAATTTTTACTATATTTCGCCATGGGACAATCATTTCCTCTTCTTTTCCGAAAAATCCCATCATTTTACCTGTGCCGCCAATAATAATCGCTTGTATTTTGCCGCTTGTGACATTAATATCAATATCCCCAATCGTGCCTAATTTTTTCCCGCTGGACACATCGACGACATCCTTGATTTGGAATTCAGAAATACTGATCATCTGTCCTTCCCCGCCTTTCGTTTTCTACTATAATATGTATGATGGAAAAGCAGGGACGCAGACCAATAGTTTCTTTTATCTACAATTTGCTTAAATGAGGACGACCATTTCTCCACATGACCTCAACCGAGCATTCAAAAAACGAAGAAAGCATGTCACTTGTCATCATCTCTTTTGTTTCTCCTTGATGAAAAACAGACCCATCTTTTAATAATAAGGTGTGCTGAAAAACAGGTAGAATCTCTTCTGCGTGATGGGTTGTATAGAGCAACGTGGGTGCATCAGGCTTTGATGCAATGAATGAAATGGTTTCCAGCACTTGCTCTCTTGCTAAAAAATCAAGACCCGTCACAGGTTCATCTAAAATCAAAAGCTGCGGGTCATTCATTAAAGCCCTTGCAATCAGGACCTTTTGCTTCTCTCCCTGTGAGAGTGTTTCATATGTTCTGTTGGCATATTTGAATGAACCGAATGCTTTTAATAGATCAATGGCTTTCTCTCGCATGTCATCTGTCGGGGTTTCATAAAGCCCGATAGAAGCAAATGCGCCGCTCAGCACAATTTCAAATGCATTGTCATCTCTGTGCAGTTTTTTTTTAAGTCCCGCAGAGATGAGTCCAATTTTCCTCCTTAGCTTTTCACCAAGAGCCTCCTTGCCAAAGACATGCCCTAGCACTGTCATCTCACCTGACGTGGGAAAATAATATGAGCAGAGCATATTTAATAAAGCGGTTTTGCCCGCACCATTTAAACCGTAAAGCACCCAGTGCTCCTGTTTGTTTACCTGCCAGTCAATAGATTGGAGCAGCCATTTCCCATTTCGTTTTAATGAAACATTCTTCAATTCAAGTGACACCATCATTTCCCCCTGAGTAAAAATTCTGAATATACAAATAATGAATGTTTACAGCATATCGCAAATGCTCTTTCTGGTAAACCTCACATAAAAAAAGCTGCCCCTATTTTAGGAACAGCTTTTTTACATGGTTACGAAATTTCAATTCGTACGCCTTCTTTTATATCAGGAAACGTGTGCGGGGATGCAAAGACAGCTCCTGGTAATACATCATCAAACGGCTCTTGGAAGTAAATCGAAATATGGCCAAGCTCTTTAAAATTGTCATTTGCTTTGTTGCCGAGAGCAGTAATGGTATACGTTTGGTCGCCCACTTGAATGGTTCCGCCTAATTTCAGCGGCTCTTCTTCTACATGTTCGAACTCATGGATGACGGACATATCTCTTAATTCCTGCGGCGCTGCGGGTCCAAATAAAACAACCAGCTTATCTTCTTTAAATTGCGGGACTAAGATCCCGATTTCTTTTACAACAGATTGTGTTACCATGTATCTCGATTCCTCCTTTAATACGCTTAATACATACCGAAGCTGGCAACGTATGCGATCACTACAGATAGAACCCCTGTAATAAGACGGCTATACAAAACAGCTGGTACCCCATATTGTACCGTTTCCGGCTTCGCTTCACCAAGTGAGAGACCCACTGGAATAAAATCACACCCTACTTGACCGTTGATGGCAAATAGTGCAGGAAGTGCAAATTGAGGCGGAATGTTTCCTAGTGCGATTTGACTACCAATGAGAACACCGATGACTTGGGCAATGACTGCACCAGGTCCTAAGACAGGTGATAGAAACGGTAATGTACAGACCACAACGAGCAGTAAGAGCCCCCATAGAGATCCTGCCAAAGGTGATAGAAAATGAGCAATCAAGTCACCGATTTTTGTATAATTGATAATTCCAATTAACATACTGACAAAAGCCATAAATGGAATAATGTTTTTCAAAAGCATATCAACAGAATCACGGCCAGCCTGGTAGAACGTACCGGTGACTTTCCCGATTCCTCGTGAGAATCTCATCAGGAAATTGCCTTTTTCCTGCCGCTCGATATTTTCCTCTTTCAGCTTTGCATACGTCTCTTTAAAATTCTCTTTGTCAATCGACTCACTGTTTTCCTGACCTTCTGCTTTTGCCTCACCATCAGATGCTTCCGCAAAGGAAATATCTTTTTCTGTAACGCCTGATACGAAGATATCCTCTGTAATATGTTTTGCAAGCGGTCCAGAAGGAGAGGATGCCAAAACGTCTACAGTTGGAATGCGCTTCATTGGATAAAGTCCGATCCGTGCAGTTCCTCCGCAGTCAATGACAACACACATCATTTCATCTTCTGGTATGGAGTTTTTAAAGCCGTCACATGCTTCCGTCCCTGTCATTTCTGCAATTTTACGTGCAACCGGGTGAATGCCTCCCCCTGTAATGGAAACAACCTTTCTTTTTTTACCGGTTGGCTCAAGCTCTAAGCCTTCTCCCCATCCGCCAGCACCTTTTGCAACAAATACTTTGTGGTTTGTCATGTCTAACCCTCCCCTATTGTGAATTCGCTTTCATTTTTCCTGCTAAATATTTTGTAATCCATTCTGTAATGACTCCGCGTAGTAAAATAACGACGATCCCGACCAAGAAGTAACGAACAGCAAGCTCTGACATTGAATATCCAGCCTCTTTAATTCCGTTCGCAATTCCTAAGTAGACAAATAGTTCTCCTGCGTTGGCATAAGGGAACAGTGATGTGACCGGATGAACAAATGAAACAGCTGAATCATAGAATGCTGGTTTTTGTTTTTCAGGTAAGAAGCGGCCAAACGTATAAGCCATTGGGTTTGTCAAAATAAGAACGGATAAGATCGGCATTAACGTGTAGCGTAAAATGGTATATTTCGCTGCAAACTGAATGGCTCTATTCACTCGCTCTTCTCCAATAAACTTCATGACAGCATAAGTGAAAGTAAGTAATACAACAAGCGTTGGAACGATACCTGTAACAAGACCCATGAATTGCTTTCCGCCGGCTTCAAACATTCCGATAAAGTGCTCTCCAAACCATTGAATCCATTCCATGTTTCATCTCCCCTTTCTTTAGTTCACATTTGTTATATTTTTTTTCGAAATCGAGACAAGCGCCTGCTCAGCTGCCATGGAAAGTGCCTGCATCACAGCTGATCCCCTTTTGCGCTTTTTCAATGCTTGCTTCATCATATGGTGTTCGTCCAGCACCGTCCCTACGTGCTTTCCTTCATATGAAGGCAGTTCCTTAAATTTAGATAAGATCGAAACGCCGCCAAGTACATGACATTTTTGAATGATATACGATTCATCCACAATGATGAGCGCAATGGCCCCAGGACCAAATTTGCGCCGCTCCATTCCAGAAAACAAGTGATAGCCTTGCTTTCCTTTATAGTCATCAATGAGTGAATCCATGCTTTTACGGTAGTATTTGATTTGAATAAAAGATAAGCCATACTGCACAACGAGAATGATACAAAGTACGATTGCTAATTTTTCCATAGCCTCACGTCCTTAAGATTGGAATAAGTGATCTTGTAATGAACGCAGCTTCCACACCGTTGTGTTTGAATCAAGCTCTACATCATCATGTGTTAGGAATTGTCCTAGTTTGATATCTTTTTTCGCGACGACTTTTCCGCTGATTAAGCCAATTGGAATGTGCCCATTCGTTTTCATGTCTTGGTGCGTTTCAAGTACACCTCTTACGGAGTATCCACCAATTCCGTCAAGTGATTCCCCTGCTTTAATATCTCTTTTCGCAACAGCTACTGTTTCTGACACTGGTACACCGATTGGATGGATGGATGAATCATGCTGTAAGACCGCTTTTGCGATGGTGACTGGTGTTTCAAGACTTGCTAAGTGGAAAGGACGGTAAAGCGTGTAGTGAGGGCCTTTTCCAACTTTTAAGTAACGAAGCTCTTCATCCACTGGCTCTAAATCACTCTTGACGATAACAAATACGCCTGGTGCAAGGCCATTTACATATTCAACAACTCCGAAGTTATCGAGTACGCCGCCTTGTTGTTTTTGATTCAATTTATCTGCTACATTCTCTAAATTCGCTTCGACTCCGTGCATACCGACTTTATCTGGCAAAAGCCCTGTTGCGTTACTTAATAAGTTCATTTCTGCCATTGTTTTTGTTCCATCTTGGAAGGCAGCGAGCATATGAGCGCTCATATGTTTACTATCTGCTTCTGCTTTACACGTATCTGGATTTGCTTCTGGGAAGAATGGGTTGTTCTTACCTTTCCCAGCAACGAGCACCTCAAGTCCCATTGTTTTCGCAAATTCATATAATTCTAGTGTTGCAGCCGGTTCATCTCCAGCTGATCCTGAGTAAACAAGTCCTGCATTTGTGAATAATTTATGCATGACCAAACCGATCGTAATATCAACTTCTACATTTAGCAGAACAAGGTGTTTTTTCGAATTAAGCGCTTCCAAAGAAATGTTTGCTCCGACCTCTGGAACACCTGTTGCATCTACGACAACTTCGACGAAATCTGATTGGATCACTTCTCTGTAATCATTTGTGACAACCATTTGATGCGGCTGCGCATGCTGCTTGTAAAAATTCGCTGCCTTCTCTGCTGCACTAAGGTGAATGTCACAAACACCTGCTACAATCATGCCTGGAATTTTAGAAATTTGTGAAATGAGTCCAAAGCCCATTTGGCCTGCTCCAATAATCCCTACTTTAATTGGATCTCCACTGCGATCTCGAGCTAACAACTGTTGATAGATTGACATCTAAATCATCCTTTCAGGTTTTCTTGCTTCCCAATAGATTGCTAGAAAAATAATCTGAAACTTTTAACAAATGTTATAAAAATTAACAAAAAACTGTTTATTGTAACATTTGTTATTTTGTTTATCATTTGTTATGAATTTAGTTTATATGATGTGTCAACTTTGTGTCAAGATAAAATCGATAAAATTTTCAATTTTTTTGAGTCTAAAGACTCAAAAAAACTACCTAATCATATTAGGTAGTTACGTTAATAAAGCATCTCCAGTTCGTTCATCCGTGATTAATACATGAATTAGTCCACCTTCTAATGCCGCTCGGATTGCTTCCGTTTTTTCTTCTCCTCCAGCGACACCAATGACAAGCGGGATTTCTTTCAGCTTTTGCGGGCTTATGCCCATCACCCGATCGTTCCATGGGTGAGGATACACTTCCCCTTGATGATCAATAAAGTTGTAACAAATGTCACCCGCTACATCCTTCGCTTGAAGAATATCCTCTTCACCGCTTGTCATATAAGATTTCACCATCGTTGAATGCTGCGGAACCCCTCCAATTCCCACAACCGCAATATTTGATGATTCTCCTAGTTCAATGACCTTTTTGATTGACGGCTGCCGGATTAGTACATCCTTCGCTTCTTTCGTATCTAGCATGACAGGCACATGTAAAAATTCACATTTAGATTTGAGTGCCTCTGTGCATCTTCCAATAATATAGTTGGCATGGATATCAACATCTTCATTTCCCACACCCCCAACAAGTGGAACAAATGTCACGGATGGATAATGCTGAACAGACGTAAGCGCTTTTGCCATTTCATGCAAAGTGGTTCCTGAGGAAAAACCGATAACTTGTCCATCCTTTATCACTTTTAACAAAAAGCCTGCCGCCGCAGCGCCGATTCGGCTTTTCGTTGTTTCTTGGCTGAGCGTTTCCACACAGACGACTTCTCGCAGCCCATATTTCCGCTCAATTTTTCTTTCTAATGATCCATATTGTTGATTCATTTCATCATGAATAATGATTTCCACGATTCCTGCTTCACGTGCTTTTGCCAAATATTTCGATATGAGCGAACGGCTCACCCCAACCGCTTCTGCTATTTTAGATTGAGTGGCACCTTCTTCATAATACATATGCGCAACCTTTATGAGCAGCCTTCTTTCATCATGGAATGTCATAATAACCCTTCTTTCCGCTTAAGTGTTCCCTAACAAATGATATCTAAAATAACATTTGTTAAAAACAGATTATATGAAAAAAATAACAGAGTCAATACTAGAGACGTGCTCTCTCACAAGAATGAAAAAAGCCGCACATAAGCGGCGGCTTTAAAAGATGTTTTTATTCATTTGTTTAATGGCTGCTTTTTCAAGTCTTGAGACTTGTGCTTGAGAAATCCCGATCTCTTCAGCGACTTCCATCTGTGTTTTGCCTTGGAAGAAGCGTTTGCGAAGAATCATTTTTTCCCGATCATTCAATCGGCGCATTCCCTCTTTTAAGGCCAATTCTTCTACCCATTGTGTATCTTTGTTCCGCTCGTCACTAATTTGATCCATCACATAAATCGGATCTCCTCCGTCATTATAGATCGGTTCAAACAAAGATACAGGATCTTGAATCGCATCTAGGGCAAAGACAATTTCCTCATGAGGCACTTCCAGCACTTTGGCAATGTCTTCTGCCGTTGGCTCCTTGCTTGTCTCACTAATCAGCCTCTCACGGACCTGAAGCGCCTTATAGGCAATATCTCTTAGTGAGCGAGACACCCGAATCGGATTGTTATCACGCAAGTATCGACGGATTTCTCCTATGATCATAGGGACCGCATAAGTTGAAAATCTGACATTGTGGCTTAAATCAAAATTATCAATTGATTTCATTAATCCGATACAGCCTACTTGGAAGAGATCATCCACATACTCGCCTCTGTTGTTAAAACGCTGAATCACACTTAAAACCAACCGCAAATTGCCATTGACTAGCTTTTCTCTTGCTGTATCGTCACCCTCATCTTGCAGCTGTCTGAACAATTTTCTCATCTCTTCGTTTTTCAGAACAGGCAGTTTGGAGGTGTCGACTCCGCAGATTTCCACTTTATTTCTGGACACTTTTTTCCCTCCCTACAGGAGCTGTTATACAAAGTTCAGTATCTCCTTGGAATGGAAAAATATGCACGATGGATGACGAGAATCATGAGAAAAGAAGTTGATTCCTTTGACAGCAAAGGGACAGAGCTTTCAAAAAAATTTTTTTAGACCATTTTGTTAAATTCTTTTTGTAATCGTTTAATAATTCTTTTTTCAAGCCTTGAAATATACGACTGAGAAATCCCAAGCATGTCAGCAACATCTTTTTGGGTTTTTTCCTCACCGCCGACCAAACCGAACCTGAGCTCCATGATCTGCTTTTCACGATCATTCAATTGCTCCAATGCTTTTTTCAGCAATTTTTTATCTACATTTGCTTCAATATCCCGCGTGATAATATCATCATCTGTCCCAAGTACGTCTGATAAAAGCAGTTCATTTCCGTCCCAATCAATGTTGAGCGGCTCATCAAATGACACTTCAGAACGGATTTTATTATTTCGGCGCAAATACATCAAAATCTCATTTTCAATACACCTGGAAGCATATGTTGCAAGTTTGATCTTTTTTTCTGGGTTAAAGGTATTCACTGCCTTGATGAGGCCAATGGTTCCAATACTAATTAAATCCTCAATATTAATCCCTGTGTTTTCAAATTTTCTTGCGATATAGACGACTAACCGCAAGTTTCTTTCGATCAGAATGGCCCTTGCAGTTTGATCACCTTTTGGTAATTTGACAAGCAGTTCCTGCTCTTCATCCTTTGATAATGGAGGCGGCAGCGCCTCACTTCCACCAATATAATAAATCTCATCACTCTTTAGACCTAGCTTCATGAGGAGTTTATACCAGTAGTAAGTGAATTTAAATTTTAATTTTTTCATCTTCTTCTCCCTTCTAAATGTCAAGTTGACCTCGTAAGATAAAAGACATCACCAAAACTTAAGACACCCCTTCGATGATTTTTCCGTCTAACATATCTGGATGAACGATGGATTGAAATTCCTGATCTGCTGATAAACCGCTCAGACTCATGCCTACAAAACACTTCGCCGGCTGGATCATATGCGTTTTTGTATAAATGACGACCGTATCTGGTTTTAAGCACAGCAGAAACCCATGATCATGACCGACTGCTCGATATGGAACAAGTCTTAAACGATCAAGAAGCGGAAATCGATCATCGAGCTTTTGCATCACTTCAACAGGATGAGACTGCTTTATGAGTTCTATAAACGGCTCTCCGCAAATGGACATGAGCTGATCAGCCTGAACGATCATAACAGGTGTTTTCGTCATAGGATCATACAGCTGATTGCCAGAATCGACGAGTCCCTTTAAGCGGATGGTCTCCCCGTGAATGTGTATCTCTACAAGCACTTGTTCATCATACTGTCTTTTTTTCGCACCAACCTCTCCTAATCTTTTCTTTGAAAACAGCCAAATCGCAGGAAAGCCGGTTAAAACGAAAAGCCAGCTAATCGGATCACCAAAGCCATCATTTTGTGAAATCAGCAGCCCATCTTGAATGACTGTATTGGTTTGTAAAAAGGAATGAACCCCGATCATGCCTCCTCCCATCAAAAATGTTACAAAGTAAAAAGCAAACAGGTTTTGAAAAAAGGAACGAAATCTTTGAAAACCAAAGGTCGCAAGCACGATTAAGACAGAAAAAAGTAGTTTGCCTAAAGGGTGTGACACAAACATTGCAAATGGTGTAAAGAGCAAGAGAACAATGCTCGATCCAATGAGAGCTCCTAACATATATCGCCTTTTTTTTACTTGTCGTTTGAGAATAAATGCCGTGAGTAAGAGAAGCAATAGATCAAAACAAAAGTTTAACAGCCAAATCACATCTAAATATATGACCACCTTCTGCTCCTTTCATCTGAAACAAAGAATCAAAAGCAGTACTTGCACTTGTTTGTACCAGTATAAAACAGTCATGAGATGGAAGTCTGTCAATTCTTGTTGGGGATGATAGAGAACTTTTGGTGGATTGTTATTGTTTTTGTCGAGGAATGAGACGGGAAGCAAGTGAACGTTCTCCCGGACAAGCTTTCAAAAAGAAAAAGACACGCTCAAAGGAGTCGTGTCTTTTGTTTAAGGATTATTTTTCATTAATATTTAATGTACCTGAAGCCTTTTGTCTTGTGACATTTCCATAATCATCCCGCACAATCACTTCTATGACCGCACCTTTTGCTTTGGCGGTAGAAGTAGCTGTCCAGTAGCCTTCATACATTCCCTTGGCAACCTCACGAAGCGGCAGCTCTGTTGTATTTTGCAACTTTGATCTCGCATTTGTGAGCGGCATATGAATGACAAATGTTGCGTCTAGCTTTTCCCTGCTGTTAAATGAAATTTTAACGGATTCTCCTGATGATAGATTGACATTCTCTTCTGGAGTCAGCTGAGTAATTTCAGGTGCCTCGTATTGAACATCGATCGTCACTTTTTTAGTCGTTTTGTTTCCAGCTGCATCTTTCGCTGTTACATTGATCGTATTTTTTCCGTTCTCAAGCAGTATTCTTGCAGAATATGTCCCATCTTTTATGGTGGCTTTTTTCCCATTCACGGTGACTTGATCAAGGTGATCATCCGTTACTTTTCCTTCTACAGTGAGCGATTCTTTATTAAACTTTTCCCCTTTTTTCGGTGTATCAATCGTCAGTGATGGGGCTGTTTGATCAATGATGACTTTTACTGGTTCGGATCGTTTTGTTGAGCCTTTCTCTGTAACAGTCGCTGCCGTGAATACATGCTCTCCACTTGAAACTGTGAGCTTCTCTTTAAAAGCACCTGACTGGTCAGCCTTTACTTTGGCAACCTCTTCATCGTTTTGATAGAGCGCTACATCAAGTCCAGGAGAGGCATTTCCTTCAATCTCCAGTTCATTTTTATTCGTTATCGTTCCTGCCTTTGGAGATATAATCTCTGGCACATCTGCTTCATAGTCAACAAGCGCACGAATCATATAATTGCCCTCTTCTTTTGGAGAAGGAGAAAAGGCACCGCTTGTCAGCTGCCAGCTTCTTTCAGCATTCGGCCCATCTTCATCTGTTGCAAGTCCAGGAGATTCAGTATTTTTTTTCGTTTGAATGTAGACAAGATAGAAATGACCATCTACCGTAATGGCTTGATCCTCTAAATCGACTTTTGTCCATTCACCATTACGCAGCGCATTCGCTTTTAGAGGCCCGGCAATTTTCTCACCTGGAGCTCCATCCTTCCCAGAAGCATCGTACACTTCAACCGCAAATTCATTTCCGCCGGGAGCTGGCCACTCTGATGTCCAAAAACGGAAAAGCCCCCCTGTCACTTGCGCTTGTTTCTTCCCCTTTTCTAATGAAAATTTCACAGCCCATCCATTGCCAGGATCATAGAAAGCACGTGCATTTTCAGCTGTTCCGTCATCATAGCCAATTTCGCCGGCAAAACCGATGAAAGGCTCTAATTGAATGGCTTTTTCAAGCGGTTTTTCTCTCACATCTGCTGTGAAAGAATATCCTTTAAACCCTTTCGCAAAAACTTTGACTGTATACACACCACTCAATGCCTCTAGAGAAAACTCACCGGATTCATCTGTTTTCACCGGCTCAATTTTCGCATCCTCTACAAGATAAACGGTGGCACCCTTTACTTTTTCACCCGTTGTTTCGCTTACAATGGTGCCAGAAATCGTTCGTTTCTCAAGTGGCTGCAAAGAGAAATTCGCCTCTGCCGCGTTATTTGAGGAAATATTGACCTTTTGGGTGCGTGATTCAAAGCCGTATGCTTCAGCTTTTAATGTAAATTCTCCCGCACCATGAGAAAGCTGATATCTCCCTGTCGCTTCATCTGTGTACGTAGATTTGCCGCTTTCAAGCACACTGATTTCTGCCTTCATTGGAAGAGCTTTAATAGACGGAGCATCTAAGCTTTTTTCCTTTTTCATCCGGACATGCTTTTCTTTTATTTTAGCAGGCTTTGCACTTTTCGGATCGACGGATTTCTTATGCTGCTGTAGAGACTTTTCTTTTTTGATAACGCCAAGTTGTTTCTTTGCTTTTTGAGGCAGAGCTTGATCTGTTATGTTCACATCATCTAAATAAAAACCATCTTTTGTCACACTGCCATCCGTTCTGAGCTGAAAAATAACCCTTACGTTTTGACCTTTGTATGCAGATAAATCAACTTCGCCAGCTGTCCATCCATTTGTTTTGCCTGTGTAAGCTGCCACTTGGACAGCCTCTTCCCCCTCAGGCTGCACATGGATATACACATAGTCATAATTTGCTTCAAGGTCATGCCAGTATTGATATTGTAAAAAGGACGAGCCTGACTCAGGTACAGCAATCATCGGCATGGATAAATGAGCATCTGTTTGATTTTCATAAGAACTGTCTAGGTTTGTGGCGTAGACATGCTCTCCAGTAAAGGCTTGCTTCGGACCTGTCGACGGTTTTCCCCACTGCCAAGGATCTTTTGTTCCACCACTGAACCATCCACTTGGCCATGCTTCAAAATCTTGCGAGTAGCCAGTCGTGATGGATGTTTTAATCGGAATCGTATACGGTTCTGATGGGGCTTCATTTTCTCCAAAATCTTTCACAATCCATCTGTATGTGACGTTTTCACCCTCAAGTTCAGGAAGCTGGACAACATAGGTCCCTTTTAAATGATGTCCATCCGTACGTTTTGCTTGCAGCGTCTCCCATTCCCCTTGATCTACTCGGTAAGTCAAGGATACATGTGTCACAGCTACTTCATCTTCTGCTGTGATGGTCAAAGGTGTTGGTGTAGAGGCAAAGATTTCATTCGGTCCTTTATGAGAAAAAACCGGTGGTTCAGAATCTTCTCCTTCTTTTGTGACCTGTCCTTCAACCTTGCCAATACCATCTGTTAATGCCATGATTGCCTCTCTGGCATCAACTAAACCTGCCCCATAGCCATTGTTAGGGGATTCCGGGAATTGCTGATCTGTCAACGGCTTTGCTGTATCAATGAGAATTTGTTCGATCTCTTCAACAGAAAGATCTGACTGTACTTGGCGTAGAAGAGCCACAACAGCTGAAACATGCGGACCTGCCATCGATGTCCCATTCCAGCCATCCTCGTACCCTTTCCCAGGAATAGAAGAACGAATGTTTACCCCTGGGGCCGCAATATCTGGTTTCATCACGCCATATGGAGATGGACCTTGCAAAGAGAAAGACCCCAATTTATTGTTTTGATCCGTTGCACCCGTCGCAAAAACTTCTTGATAGTTTGCAGGATTTGCAATTGATCCCTCACCACCAGGGTTAAATAAATCGGTGTTGCCAGCTGAAAACTCTGGGAAGATGTCCGCTGCTCTCCAAGCATTGACCACATCTTTATACCAATCATCAAGACCAGGCCCACCGCCCCAAGAATTATTGACCACGTCTGGCGCCTTTTCTGGATGAGGGTTTCCGCTTTCATCTTTTGGCGCTAAAATCCATTCACCTGCATCAAGCAAATCAGCATCTGTCCCACCATCATCTGAGAAAGCTTTCACCGCGATCCATTTTGCTCCTGGTGCGACTCCGATTTGATTCTCTCCATCTGGCTCAGAGCCAACCATCGTTCCCGTCACATGTGTACCATGCTCTAAATCATCGTATGGCGTTTCAGATCCTGTCGTTGCATCGTACCAATTGAATTCATGAGAGGGTTCATTCGGACGTGCTGGATCAAATCCGCGGTATTTTTCTTTTAATGCAGGATGCTCCCATTCCACACCTGTATCAATGCTTGCCACAACAGTACCAGTACCGTCATAACCTAAAGCCCACGCTTCTGGGGCATGAACCTGAGAAATGTTCCACTCGACTCCATCTGCTGCTTTGATTTGTTTATTCGGCTTTGAAATCTTCAAATCTACAGGACGATGGATTTGACGAATTTCATTTGGCAGCACTTGATCTACTTCTGGAAAGGAAGCCACCTTTTCCATGACTTCTTTCGTTCCCGTCACAGCAAGACCATTCACAATATAGTACGAATGAATATCCTTCACTTGCTTTTTCTTTTGCTCCTTTTGCAAATACGCAAGCAGCGCTCCCTGTGTCTCTTCAGACGTGGCTCTTAGTTCTGATACGACAGCTGACCTTTTTGTGTACTGCGTTTTAGCCGCTGTTAATTTCTGTTTTTTGGCTTTGGAAACAGCATCCTTCGCCACTTTTTGCGTATTTGTTTGTTCCTTCATTTTGACTAAAAAAGTCACCTTGTCATTTTGCTGAAACTGTTTCATTAATCTAGATGAGATCTTTGCTTTTGTTTTCTTGGAGGAAACTGCTTCCTCCTGATATGAGGTAGAAGTCGATTTTGCTTGAACCATCCCAAAGTTTGTCATTGTTAAAGTACCAATCACCAAAAGACTCATCAAACGATAGCCGGCGGTTTTGCGAAATTTCACTTTCAATCAAATCCCTCCTCCTCAATTGGCCAAACAGAGTGCAGGTCTCACTCCTCTCATTTCTTTTGTTCATGACAAGATTCATGGTGTTCTATTTAATGTAGTCAAATCAAGTTCATCATTTTGTCGTTTTTTGTAATAGGAATCAAAAATGATTCTTTTTCCTTAATCACCATAAGTCAAAATACATATGAAAAATGAAATGATTCAAGCACCCTCAAGACTTTTTGATCAGAAAAGTGCAAGTCCCGTTCTCTTTTAGGCATGAAAAAATCCCCTTCCATTGGAAGGGGATGAGCTATACTCAATTAGCGTTTATTGCGGTTGCGCAAGAATGTTGGAATATCCAGCGTATCATCGCTTGATTGTGTATTTTGTCTCGGCTGAGATGATGGCTGCTGATGCTCCTCACGTTTCACTTCACGCTTTTGAGGAATGGATTGGTTTTGCTTTAATCCTTGTCCTAATGGATTTCTTTGTGGTTTTGTCACCTCTGGCTCTTGCTCAATAAATCCAGTTGCAATCACAGTGACCACAATTTCATCCTTCAAGTTATCATTAATGACAGACCCGAAAATCATGTTTACATCTTCGTCAGATGCAGAAGCAACAATATCCGCTGCTTCTTGTACCTCATAAAGACTTAGGTTCGTTCCACCGGTAATATTCATGATGACACCTTGTGCACCGTCGATTGCCGTTTCAAGAAGTGGTGAAGAAATGGCTTTTTTCGCTGCTTCAGCGGCACGGTTTTCACCTGTTGCGACACCAATACCCATAAGAGCAGATCCTTTATTGGACATGATAGTTTTCACGTCAGCAAAGTCAAGGTTAATCAAACCTGGTGTTGCAATAAGATCAGAGATCCCTTGAACACCTTGTCTTAGCACGTTATCTGCTGCACGGAATGCTTCAAGCATTGGTGTGTTTTTATCAACAATTTCAAGCAAGCGATCGTTTGGAATCACGATTAATGTGTCAACTGCTTCTTTCATAGAAGCAATTCCTTCAACAGCTTGAAGCTGACGCTTTCTTCCTTCAAATGTGAAAGGACGAGTCACAACTCCAACTGTCAATGCACCAGAATCCTTTGCGATTTTTGCAATGACAGGTGCAGCACCCGTACCAGTTCCACCGCCCATACCAGCAGTAACAAAGACCATGTCTGCGCCTTTTAATACTTCTTCAATCTGTTCTTTGCTTTCTTCAGCAGCTTTTTTACCGACTTCAGGATTCGCACCTGCTCCAAGCCCTCTTGTCAGCTTAGCACCGATTTGCATTTTTGTTTCTGCTTTTGATAGATTTAACGCTTGTGCATCTGTATTGACTGCAATGAAATCGACACCTTGTACGTCATTTTCGATCATTCGGTTGACAGCGTTATTTCCGCCTCCACCTACTCCGATTACTTTAATTGATGCTAGGCCGTCTATATTTGTTTCAAACTCCAACATGCTGAATCCTCCTAATCCGTCGAAAATCTAATTCTATTCCCAGAACATATTAAATAGTTTTTTCATTTTGCCCGGTTTTTTATTTGTCTCTTGTTGTGCTTTTTGTTTTACTTTCGGTCTTGGCTGCGCTTCTTTCACTTGTGGTGCAGAAGACACCGGCTCCATGGATGCGCCCACTTCATGAAACGCCTCATCCGGCATTTGGAATCCAACCTGTCTACCCTGAATCTTTGCATTGCGATAAGCAAAGTGGATCAGACCCACTCCTGTCATATATTGAGGCTCTCTCACCCCAATATAATTTGGACTTGCAATTCTTACATTGTTTTGCAAGACCGTTTGTGCAAGAGAAAGGATGCCTGGTATGGCTGCCTGTCCACCTGTTAGAACAAATCCGCCAGGCAAATCATGGACACCCATATTTCTTAATTCCTCTGCCACAAAGAGCAAGATTTCTTCCAGCCGCGCTTCGATGATATTAGCCGCTTCAAGCTGCGTATACGTCTGTTTTTGATCGGTACCGATCACAGAAACTTCAAATGTTTCCTCAGACGATGCCTCATCATAAAAAGCATGCCCAAATTGTTTTTTGATTCGTTCAGCTTCTTCAGTGGAAGTTCTAAGTCCTATAGACAAATCTTTTGTAATGTTCTCTCCGCCCAAAGGGATACTGTGAGTAGAATAAAGATGCCCGTTTTCAAATACGGAAATCGTTGTAGATCCGCCGCCAATATCGACAAGAGCTACCCCTAGATTTTTTTCATCTTTCGATAATGCTGCTGAGCCTGATGCAAGTGGCTGCAAGCATATATCCATAATTTCAATTCCAGCTCTTTCTACACATCGGAGCCAGTTATGTAGAATCGTTTTAGAACCTGTAATTAACGATCCATCCACCTCTAGCCGAACACCAAGCATTTTTTTCGGATCGGTGATCTCATCTCTTCCGTCGACGATAAATTGTCTCGGAATCACGTCTACGACGAGATGTTCTTGAGGAATAGATACTACTTGTGCAGCATCTAAGACACGTCTCACATCTTCAGCATGTATTTCTTTGTTTTCACTAGATACTGCGACCACGCCGCTCGTATTCTGTATATGAATGTGGTTTCCGTTAATTCCGACAATCGCCTTTTGTAAAGGAAAACCTACCATTCTCTCAGCCTGTTCAAATGCTTGTCTAATAGAATGAACTGTCTCATCTATATCAACAATCGATCCTTTTTTTAACCCTTCTGAAGGGACATTTCCAACACCTATAATGTTAAGCGAATCATCCGCCATTTCTCCGACGATGACTTTTATATTGGATGTACCGATGTCAAGGCTGACGTAAATTTCATTGTTGTTCATTCTATGGCACCTCCTCACATATCAATACTTTCTATTCTATTATTTGCTGAACAACAATACAATGCATGTGTTTTTACAAGTGTGTAACAAAACATAAAAAATCAACATTTTTTATTAGGATTACTGAAAATATTCGTTACATCATATGTATATCCTTTTTTATGACTCACTTTTTTTCTTTTTTTCTCTAGAAATTGTCCATTTTGTTAGTAGAATTCTTCGAATAACTGCTATATTTTGAAACAATCTAACGCCGAATGCAAACATTCCGACTAAGTACAAGTCTACACCAAGATGGACGCCCAGAAAAGCTAAACTTATTGCTAGTATAATATTAAAGAAGAAGCCTGATACAAACACTAGTTCATCGTATGCCCCTTGCAGATGTGCCCTGATTCCGCCAATTAATGTATCAAGCGCAGCAAGTACAGCGAGGGAAAGATAATTAGAATACTCATTCGGTATCGTAAAGTTTGTTAAGAAACCGATCGCAACCCCTATGATTAAGCCGAGTACAGGAAGCCACATTAAGATTTTCCCTCCTTTACATCATCAAGAGGCTTCAGTTCATTTATCTGAATTGCACCATCATATGCTTTTAAGTGAATTTTTTGCTTTGGCTGGCTAATACTTAAGCTGAAATTTTCCTGAGCAAACAAATCGCCAATATCTGATACATTTAAACGGCTGTATAATTTGTCCGCCTGGTCACTGATCATCTTGATGGTTACTTCATCACCATCTATGCTGTAGCCATCCATTTTCGTCGTACCATTAATATCTCGGATCACACTTGTATTAATCACACGGTGGTCATTTATGGAAATATGTTTTGCCCCATACATATTGGCTTCGTTGATTAATTTTTTTAGAAGGTCAGGCGGAATATTTTTCACTTCTTCTCCGGTCAGATCCTCAGAGAAGAGCTGAGAGATGTCAACTTCAATTCCCTCTCCTGTCACTTCTGTAAAACCAGCCTTTTCTTTTAAATCTTTTAACGTTTTTGTTAGTTGTGCTTCTTTCGATTGATCTCCTTGATGACCATACTTTTTCAGCATTTCATCATATTTATCAATTTCTTTTAGTAAATCCAATTCTTTACTTTTAGAGGCTGATAAATCCTCTCTTAGCTCCCACACATCGCGAGTATCACGGACTTTGGGCTTTTGTAACGAGTTAAATTGGATGGAGACCATGATGCCGAATATCACCATTAAGGCTGTCAAACTAAGTAAAGGCTTCTTTTTCCTCAACACCACTCACCTTTTCACTTTTAATCTTTGTGTTTTAAAAGAGGATTCATACGAATATCCTTTTTTTCAATCGTCATCGAAATGTGATCACTTGTCAGCTGATCAACCACTCCTCCTGCAAGATTTAAAGCAGGTATTAACACAGACGGATCACCAATAGCAGAAATAACAAATGGCGCTGGATGCTGAACACCGTCCACAGTGACAACTGGACCGTTACAATGTATGTATGATTGGTGTGTGATTCTCTGTCCATTAATAGATACGGCAGAGGCCCCCGATATAAATAGTTCGTTTATCACATGGAAAATGTGGCTCTCATGAACAATGTAATTATTGACATTTTGACCACTCGGGATATAAGATGCATCTTCAAGGGATACTTTTACCCCTTTTCCTTTTACACCGATCTCTCCTGTAAACATTCTGTATTTCTCAACATCTTCCAATACATTAAAATACTGCTCTTTTTCGTTTTTCAAATTGGACTCTGTCGCTTGAACCTTTGACTGAAGGCTATATAATTCTTTTTCAAGTTTCTGATTCGCCTTTTCTTGCTTTGTCAGCTGACTTTTCAAAGAATATTCTTTTTTCCATTGCTCTGTTCGAATGACATCTGCCTGATGCTGCTTTGTATATTGGTATGAAAAAGAAATCAGAAAACCAAGAACAAGCATTACAATTGAGAATATCACTGTTTTGCCTCTCAACGGTCATCTTCCTTTTTCTTAGATTTAAACGACTCAAAATACGTAGCGACTTCCATATGGATTGTGCCTTTTTCAGATGGCGAAAGCTCTTTTACAATGGCAGGATAAGTTCTCATTTTATCAGCGAATGTTTTAATTGAAGCAATCACGGTGTTCCCGTCATTCATATAAAATTTAACAAGCCACTGGTTTGAGCTGGTCGGCACATAATACACTTCTGAGATGAGTTCCTGAATAGAGGCTGGCAGCTTGTTCAACGATTTAACAGTTTGCTTCAGCTTCTCTTTATTGTCCCAATCGACAAAAATAGGTCCTGCATGACTCGGTGTGACTTCTTCTGGTAAGGCTGTCCCATTTTCAAGAAGCTCATAATAGAGATTGCCCTTTTGAAGATACGCAATATTTGCATATTCTTTGACAGCAATACTAACCTTATTTGGGAAGTGTTTTTTAATAATGACACTTTTAATCAGTTTATTTTGCTTAATATGATCTGTTGTTATATCTTTATTTAAATTCCAAAACTCTGTTTCGCCTTCTTTAATTTGTGAGAGTTTAACAAGCTGTTTTGTAGAGACATGCTCGTTCCCCGTAATGGTTAAAGAAGAAATTTTACTAATTGGCGTCTGCAAATAAATAATAATTAATACCATGATAAAAAACAGTAAAATAAAAGAGATTAGCCTTCGATTCGCTTTCTGCTTCCTTTGTTCTTTAATCTTAGGAATTCGCTCTTCTATATTGACGATCTTTTCATTTTCATGATCAGGCCGCATATATATTCTTCACCTCATTCAAAGCTGCTTGTCCACACCTTTGGGTCATCATTTTGATGAGAAAACAAACGGCATTCTTTCATGCCGTTTGTTTTCCTGTGATGCCATCATTCATAAAAACTAGCTTTTAATTTGCTTGACCGATAATTTCTACTTCTGTATGCATATCTACATTGTAGTCTTCTTTAATTTTCTTTTGGATGTACTGAATTAAGTCCAGCACGTCTTGAGCAGTAGCACCACCGGCGTTCACAATAAAGTTGCCATGCATATCAGATATTCTTGCACCGCCAATTTGGTATCCTTTTAAATTCGCTTTTTCTACAAGCTGTCCTGCATATTCAGGCAGTGGATTTCGAAAAATACTGCCGGCACATGGTCGATTATAGGGCTGTGTTTCCTTACGATAGTCTTTATTTTGCTGCATTTTCTTTGTGATTTTCTCACGATCATCCTGTCTGAGCTTAAACACGGCTTCGAGGACGATGCCAGGTCGTTCCTTTTGAAGAACGGACGTTCTGTAGCTAAAGTTCATCTGTTCATTTGTTAGCCACTCGATGCTTCCATCTTCAAATAAGATTCTAGCTTTTACAAGAATCTTACTAATATCAGATCCGTGTGCACCTGCGTTCATATAAACAGCGCCGCCGATAGATCCTGGAATCCCAGCTGCGAATTCCAATCCTGAAAGACCCTGCTTACTAAGAGACGTTGCAAGTCTTACAACAGAATAACCGCCGCCAACTGTAATTTCTTCCTCATTTACAGTTAGGTGATCAAGTCCAGCGCCTAACTTCAGAACAACACCACGTATTCCTTTATCAAGTACAAGTAAATTTGATCCTCTCCCAATAACCGTCCAATCCGCATCGTGTTTTTTCACCTGATCCATGATCGTTTTCACTGCATCGATATCTTTAGGCACGATCAATAGATCGGCTGGCCCGCCTATTTTCATTGTCGTATGATTTGCAAGCGGCTCATTTTCAAGCACTTTACCGACTTGCGCTTCTAATAATTCATTCTTCAAGTTCTCCATATTACCCTCCGCCTTACCTAATATCATTCCATCATGTAGTCGTAATTTCTTTTAATACATTATATAAACGTGCAGCCGCATCTGGTACTCCGAGTTCTTTTGTTAAACGGCTCATTTGGTTTAGTTTCTCTTCATTACCAGCAATTTCATCAATAGCGTGCAAGAGGCGCTCTCCAGAAAGCTCTGATTCTCTTAAAACAATTGCAGCGTCATGCTTTTCTAGTGATCTTGCATTGATTTCTTGATGATTTGCCGTTACGTATGGGCTCGGAATAAAAATGGTTGGAATTCCAAGAGCTGTCACTTCAGCAATCGTTGTGGCTCCCGCTCTTGCAACAATCACATCAATCGATTTCAAATACTCTGGCATTTGATGTAAAAATGGCTTTGTAATCATATTAGGTGCTGCACCTTTTTCCTTTAGTTCGTTCAGCACTTTTTCATAATGAACCTCACCCGTGATATATAAAAGCTGGTAGTTCTTAGCCTTTAATTCATCTTGCATTTCAATGACTGCTCTATTAATCGGAGCAGCACCTCGGCTCCCGCCAAAAATAAGAACCGTTTTTTTCTTTTCATCCAGCCCAAATTCTTGAAGAGATTTCCCCTCTTTTATAGAGACGACTTCAGAGGCTCTAGGGTTTCCCGTAAACACAACCTTTTCGGAAGGAAAATGTGCCTTTGCTTCGTCAAAGCAGATGGCTACCTTATTAACATATCTCGCCAGAAACTTATTTGTGATACCAGGCAGGCTGTTCTGTTCGTGAATAATGGTCGGGATCTTCAGCTTGGATGCCGCATAAACGACAGGACCACACACATAACCACCTGTTCCAATGACCGCATCTGGCTTGAATTCCTTCAAGTAAGATTTACTCTTTTGAACGCCCTTTAGAAATCTCATCACCGTTTTTACGTTATCAAAGGAAAGCTTTCTTTTAAAACCTGAAATTTCTATGGCTTTGAAAGGGATATTTTCTCTTTCTACAATTTTCTTTTCAAGTCCATTTTCAGTACCAATATATAAAAATTCTACATTAGGATGCAGTCTTTTCACTTCTTTAATAAAAGCTAAAGCCGGATAAATATGTCCGCCTGTTCCGCCTCCACTGATTACTATACGCATTATACCATTTCCCCTCAATTTTTTTCTGCTCTGAACAAAGTATAAACCCTGTTTTAAACAACAGGGCTCCGTTAAAACCTGTAAAGAAGAGTCAAAAAACAAGTTTTCAAAACAAAAACTATCATTTTCACTCTTCAAATCATTTTTTTGTACTTTTGCAAAATAAACGTCAACATGGTTTCATGAACTAACAGCACATTAATATCTAGCATACCTGCTTACATTCAAAAGTACGCCAATTGCCATCAGCATTAAAGTAAGTGATGAGCCGCCATAACTTAGGAAAGGGAGCGTGATGCCTGTCACAGGGATAAGTCCAGTGACAACAGCGATGTTAATCATCACTTGAATCGCAACCATTGAAATAATACCAACTGCTAGAAAGCTTCCGTATAAGTCTGGGGCTCCCAGTGCTATTCGTATGCCTCTCCATAACAGAACACTAAAGAGCAGCAAAATGAGTGATCCTCCTATAAAGCCAAGCTCTTCAGACAATATCGCAAAGATGAAGTCTGTTTGAGGTTCAGGTAAATAGAAGAATTTTTGTCTACTTTGACCGAGACCCATTCCGAACAGACCACCTGGGCCAACAGCGTATAAGGATTGAATAATTTGAAACCCACTGCCTAGTGGATCTTCCCAAGGATTTAAGTACGATGTAATTCGTTTTATTCGATAGGGTGCTGATAAGACCAGTGCAGCAAATCCGCTGAGCCCTATAAGACCGAGAAATATAAAGTGAGCAATTCTCGCACCTGAAACAAATATCATAATAATGCAGGTTCCAACCATGACTGTTCCTGTTCCCAAATCCGGCTGCAGCATAATGATGGCGAATGCAGAAAACACAATGCCCAAAGCTGGCGCGAAACCTTTACGGAAAGATGTAATATTTTTTTGTTTTTCAGATAAGAATTTTGCAAGAAACGCAATCATCGCAAGCTTCATAAATTCAGAGGGCTGAATACTAAACGCACCGACACCAATCCAGCTTCTTGATCCATTTCTCTCCATACCGATACCAGGAATGAGTACAAGCAGTAAAAGGAGAAAACAAACAGCAATCAATATCTTTGACCAAGTCCGCCACGTCCAATAATCAACTCGCATAATGAAAAACATTGCGATAACTCCGATTCCGGCAAACAAAAGCTGTCTTTTTGCAAAATAAAACGAATCATCAAATTTATATGATGCCCACACAGCACTAGCGCTGTACACCATAATTAAACCAATCGTCAATAAAAGTAACGTAATGACAACAAGCAAAAAATCCGGAGAAGTTTTCTTATTCGTCAAGAGACCGACACCCCAAGCATAATTTCATTTGGGCTGTCAGTCATATGAGAGACAAGCCCTTATTTAAGCATATGCACGGCGTTTACAAACATGTCTCCACGTTCTTCAAATGTTTTATGTTGATCCCAGCTTGCACAAGCCGGAGATAATAAAATCACGTCTTCTTCTTCAGATATGCTAAACGCCACAGGCACTGCTTGTTCAACATTATCGACATGTTTTACGTGATGTATTCCCAGTTCTTCACCCAGCTTCACAAACTTAGGTGCCGTCTCACCAAATGTGATAATTCCTTTAACATGTTTCATAAAAGGTTTCAATTCATCAAATTGATTGCCGCGATCAAGTCCGCCAGCTAACAAAATAGTCGGTTGTTCGAAGGCTGACAATGCTTTACTTGTTGCTAGTATATTGGTTGCTTTACTATCGTTATAAAATTTTCGGCTCTGAATTGTATCTACAAACTGCAGACGATGCTTCACACCGCTAAATGTCGTGAGAACATGTGCGATTGCTTCATTTGAACATCCTGCATTTTTCACAACACAAATAGCCGCTAAAATGTTTTCTTGGTTATGCTCACCAGGAAGGACAACATCCTTTAAATCAATAACATGTTCATTCATGTAATAGATCGCACCATCTTTAATGAACGCACCATGTTCTACTGGCTCTTTCACTGAGAAAAACACTTTTTTTGCTTTTGAACCTTCTGCCAGTTTTACAACAGATGGATCATCTAGATTAATGACAGCTATGTCATCTTCATGTTGATGTGCATACACTTTCTGCTTTGCTTTTTCATATTCATCACGAGTGTGGTGATAGTCTAAATGTGCATCAAAAATATTTAATATTAAGCTGATTTTAGGTCTGAATTCAACTGTTCCCATTAACTGAAAAGAAGAGAGCTCAGTTACGATCCACTCATCGCCATCTGCATTTGCAGCAACTTCGCTGGCGACTGTTCCAATATTACCTGCCACTAACGTTTTTTGACTGTCTTTTTTCAGCATTTCATAAATCAATGTCGTAGTAGTGGTTTTTCCATTTGATCCAGTAATCCCAATAAAAGGAGATGAGGTTAAATGATACGCCAATTCTATTTCCGTCCAAACTGGAATTTGGCGGCGAAGTGCCTCTTGAACCATCACATTTTCATATGGAATTCCTGGATTTTTAATTAAAATCGTAATATCTTTATCATCAAACATCTGAAGAGGATGGCTGCCACAAACGACATCAATCCCCTTTTTTAAAAGAAGTTGAGCAGGCTCATTTTTTTCAAACGGTTTTTGATCATTTACCGTGACATTTACTCCATGTTCATGAAGAATTGAAGCTGCCGCATATCCGCTTTTTGCAAGACCTAATACTAGTACATGTTCGTTTTTTAACATTTGCATCTTATTCAATTATAACCACACCTCGATGTAAATTCCTAAAACAGCAAGTAATAAACCAGCTGTCCAGAAGGTGACAACCACTCTCCACTCAGACCAGCCAACTAACTCATAGTGGTGGTGAAGCGGACTCATCTTAAAGATTCTTTTTCCAGTTGTTTTAAAGGAGATGACTTGAAGAATAACGGATAACGTTTCGACAACAAATACTCCTCCAATAATGACAAGTAAAATTTCAAGCTTTGTTAAAATCGCAATCGCTACAATGGCTCCGCCTAAAGCAAGCGACCCTGTATCACCCATAAATACTTTTGCAGGATGCGCGTTAAACACTAGGAAGCCAAGGACAGCTCCAGCTACTGCTACAGAAAAGATTGCTACATCATACTGTGATTGATTCCACGCCAGTATGGCAAAAGCTCCGAAAGCAATAGCAGCGGTTCCAGATAAGAGACCATCCAGTCCGTCCGTTAAGTTCACGGCATTTGAACCTCCGACAAGCATGAAAACGACAAGAATAAAGTAAGCCCATCCTAAATCAAAGCTGACATCTGTTCCTGGAATGCGAATCGTCGTTGCAAACTGATAATAATGGAAGACTGCATAAAAAATCACTGCGATCACAATTTGACCGATTAATTTCTGTTTCGATGTTAATCCAAGGTTTCGTTTCATCGCTACTTTAATATAATCATCTAAAAATCCTAATAGACCGTAGCCAAGTGTGACAAACAATAATAAAAACATTTCTGGACTAATCTCAGAGAATTTGTTGATCATCACAATCGTTGTAATCGTAATAGAAAAGATAATCATAATTCCGCCCATTGTCGGAGTACCTGATTTCTTTAAGTGAGACTGTGGTCCCTCTTCTCTAATACTTTGACCAAATTTAAGTCTTCTTAAAAACGGAATAAAAATCGGGGATAAAAGAACACTGATTAAAAATCCCATTATGATTGTAAACAATATCACCTGTTCAAGCATCGTTCTTTACTCCTTCCGAATTTCCAAAGCCGTTTCCCATCAGAAAATTGCATTCATTATTATGGTATTCATTCTCGTTCTTCGTATGTTGTTTTTGTACAAAATGCTTCATTTCATTACACTCTTTTCATCATTTTAAGATTTGTTTAGATCTAAAATAGCGTCTACGGCAACCTTTGCATCATCAAAATCGTAAACTTGATCACCTATGATTTGGTATGTCTCATGACCTTTACCCGCTATTAAGACTGTATCGCCTTTTTTTGCATTAGCAATCGCAAAAAAGATCGCTTGTTTACGATTCACAAAGCTATGATAATATGCGTCTGACACTCCATTTTCCATATCCTTTAAAATAGCTGAAGGATCTTCGCTTCTTGGGTTGTCTGATGTAAAAACAGGCTCATCTGCATATTTCACAGCGATTTGGGCCATTTGAGGGCGCTTCGTTTTATCACGGTCGCCGCCGCATCCTACCACACAGAAAATTTTGCCCTCTGTTAATTCTCTACATGTTGTGAGGACATTTTCTAAGCTGTCAGGCGTATGGGCGTAATCGACGATGACAGGAAAATCTTGATCACAGTTGACCAGTTCAAATCTGCCTTTGACTCCCTCTAGCTCTTCAATTGCACTCACAATCGTCTCAAACGTTAGCCCAGATACGATCCCCACTGATACAGCTGCCAGAATGTTATACACATTAAACTTTCCAATGAGAGCAACTGTAACATTCTTTGTGCCAATTGGAGTGATCAATTCAAATTGAGTGCCCTTCGGCTTAATTTGAATATTCTTTGCCATCACATCTGCTTTTTGCTCTAAGCCATATGTCATGACTTCAGCAGCTGTCACTTTTTCAAAATAACTCGAAGCGTCATCATCTGCATTTAAAATCGCATGCTTTGGCTTATCGTGATGAAAGGCACTGCCAAGCTGTGAGAACAGCAAGCTTTTCGCATGTTTATATTCTTCCATTGTGTTGTGATAGTCGAGATGATCCTGTGAAAGGTTCGTGAAAACGGCGATATCATAATCACATCCATGAACCCTACCAAGATGCAGTGCATGTGATGATACTTCCATAATGGCTGTGTCTACATCTTGATCCAGCATCTGTTTAAAGGTTTTCTGAAGTGTGACACTTTCAGGTGTGGTGTTTTTCACGTCAAGAATCTCATCATTCACCTTCATATACATCGTACCGATTAATCCTGTTTTCTTTTCAGCTTTTCTCATCATTTGTTCAATCATGTGCGTTGTGGAAGTTTTTCCGTTTGTTCCTGTGATCCCAATGAGATTCAGCTTATGAGTTGGCTGTTCGTAAAACGCATCAGCTATTCTTGCAAGTGCCCTTTGAGAGTGTTTCACAATAATGACTGGTACATTTGTTATGTGAAGAGGGTGTTCTGCTACAATCGCAACAGCCCCGCTTTTCACCGCTTTTTCAGCATAATCATGTCCATCTACTGTGTAGCCTTTTATACAGACAAAAAGGCTTCCTTTTTTCACCTCTCTTGAATCCATTTCAATGGAAGTGATATCAGGATTTTCGTTTATCAATTCATTGTTTTCACTTTTAAAGTATGTAAGGAGTTGTTGTAATTTCATTTCATATCAAACCTCTCAAATTCGTTCACGTGCATGTCTTGTGAAAAAAACACACAGTCTATATTTTATCGTAAAAAAAAGGATACATCCAGCGTATTCCTTAAGTTTCTCTTGGAAAAAACACACTTTGAGCTCTTTTTTTCAAACTGACCTTCTCTTTCAACAAAAAGAGGCAGCCGAATGAGTGCGGCTACCCTCTGTTCATTCTGTATTATTCATCGTTCAAGTATAATCTGATGGTGGAACCTTCTTTGACCTTTGTCCCAGCAGCAGGCGATTGCTTCACCACTTTACTGCCAGTTCCTGAAGCATCGATCTTTAGGTTAATCAAAAGGGATTCAAGGTCTGAAACAGAACCCCCTACAAGATTCGGGACTTCAATGGTTTTTGTGTCCAGCCACTGGTACTTCTTTTCAATTTGCCCCTTTCTTTTTTTCACACCCATCTCTGGCAGGCTGTCCCGCATAATGTGGCCAACAATTGGTGCAGCAACTGTCCCGCCAAATTGAATGGTGCCTTTCGGGTTATCTACAGCCACATATACAACAATACTTGGATCATCAGCTGGCGCAAATCCGATAAACGACACAATGTGGTTATTTTCCATGTACTTTCCGTCCTTTACCTTCTGCGCTGTTCCTGTTTTTCCACCAACTCGATACCCTTCAACAAATGCATTTCGGCCAGTTCCTTGAGCAACTACACTTTCAAGTGCATATCTGATTTCTTTTGAAGTTTCTGCTGAAATCACTTTCTTTTTGGCAATCGGCGATTGCTTTTTCACTACCTCTTTTGTGATTGGATCTATCCATTCTTTTGCAATGTACGGCGTGTAAAGTGTTCCGCCATTTACCGCAGCTGCTACTGCAGCTACTTGCTGAATCGGCGTAACAGATACACCTTGACCAAAAGCAGTTGTCGCCTGCTCAACAGGGCCAACGCGATCAAGTGGGAACAAAATTCCCCGCCCTTCCCCTTGTAGGTCAATTCCTGTTTTTTGACCAAATCCAAAATTTTTAATATAGGAAAACAATTTATCTTTTCCTAGACGGTCACCTAGTTCTACAAAACCAGGGTTACAGGAGTTTTGAACCACCTCTAAAAATGACTGTGATCCGTGTCCGCCTTTTTTCCAGCATCTAAGTCTTGCACCATCAACTGTCACAGATCCACTGTCAAAAAAATGATCACGTTTTAAATTGACTTTCTTCTCTTCTAATGCTGCTGCAAGTGTAATAATTTTAAACGTCGATCCTGGCTCATATGTGCTCCACACCGGTAAATTCCGGTTAAACACTTTCGAATCAACTGATTGATAGTCCGCAGGATCAAAATCTGGTCTGCTTGACATCCCAAGTACTTCACCATTCTTCGGGTTCATCGCAATAGCAATCATGCCATCTGGATTATACTTTGCTTGCGCATTGTCTAATTCCCGCTCTATGATGGTTTGTACCTTCGCATCGACTGTTAATTTCATATCAAGGCCATCTTTAGGCGGTGTATAATCATCTGCTTCATCTGGCATTTTCTGTCCTTTTGCGTCGGAATAGAACTTCACAGAGCCCTTTTCTCCCTTTAGGTCATCGTCATAATAGGCTTCCAGTCCAAGTAGACCTTGGTTATCAATTCCAGCAAAGCCCAGCACATGAGAAAGGAAGCTGCCAAACGGATAATGTCTGATGCTGTCTTCCGCTACATACACTCCATCTAAATCAAGCTCTCTAACTTCTTTTGCTTTTTCATGAGATACCTTTCTCCCCTCTGGAGAAATTCGTTCGATTGATGTTTTCTTTGTGACATGTTTGTATGCTTTCTCCTCGGACATATTCAAGACTGCCGCCAGTTTCTTACTTGTTTCTGCGGGATCTTTAATTTGGCGCGGCACAACCAATATAGATGGCGCACTTTTGTTTGTCGCAAGCTCTACCCCATTCCGGTCTAAAATATCTCCTCTTTCCGGTTCAAACGGGAGGTTTCGGCTCCACGAGTCCTTTGCTAAGCTTGTCAGCTTCTCGCCCATAATAAACTGCACATATCCTAATCTAGTATCTATGATGAAAAAAATGATCACCCCAAACAGCAGCACGAAAAGCAATCGTTTTCTCACTGTTACACTCGACACTCGCACGCCCGGTTCACTCCTTACATATGGCTTGTTTCCATTATATGCAGGCCCGTCCTTTTGTAGAACGGTCTCGTCTATCCGGCTCGCCAAAAGAAAAAACCTAGCAAATGGTTTGCTAGGTTTTGCAGTTAATTCGGTTTAAATGTCACAGTGACGACTTTATCTGAAATCTCCGCTCCACTTTTGACACTTTGTTTGACAGCATATCCTTGTCCCTTTGTTTCGATATGCACACCGGAAATGGATGCATATTGAAGCACTTCTCTTCTCGACCAGCCTGTCATATCAGGCATCTTAATGGTCTTTCCTGCTGTTTTCAAGAAAACTTTCTGGCTTTCAGAGAATTCAGAGCCTGCACTTGGCCACTGGCGCTTAATGGAGAGGCCGTCACCGATGACAACAGGCGTTAAGTTTTTATTTTTGACTTCTGTTTCCGCCTGCTTCACTTCTAAATCGAGGAAGGAAGGCATGGTTTCTTGTTTCACCTTTTGTTCGCCCGATTTTTTATCGTCTGTTTTTGTTGGTGCAATATTTAAATAGAGCAGACTATTTTTCATCACAGGGTTAAAAATTTGTGCAACTGGGGCAGACCCAGTTTCTGTATCAGACAGCTGAGGCTGCTGTACAGCCACATAAACGAGCAGTTTCGGATCATCTTTTGGTGCCATGCCCATAAATGAAAAGACATAATCGTTTCTTCCTTGGAGGTAACCGCCGGCACCGCCAATTTGCCCTGTTCCTGTTTTCCCAGCAACATCAAAGCCTTTGATTTGGTATGGCTGACCTGTTCCAATTTTCGAGGAAACAACCTCACCTAAAATGTCACGGACTTGCTTTGCTGTATCAGATGATATCGGTTTTCCAGCCACTGTTGGTTCGTGCTGCAAAATCGTTTTATTTGTGTTTGGGTCTGTAATATGATCAATCACATATGGCTTCATCATCGTTCCGCCGTTCGCTATCGCTGTCGCTGCTTGGATTTGTTGAATTGGTGTAATGGCAGACGCTTGTCCATAAGCCGTCGATGCTTTGTCATATTCGTATCTGTAATTGATTTTACTAGACGCTTCGTTCGGCAAGTCAATTCCTGTTTTGTCATAGAAATGGAATTTCTGCAAATATTGTTCGTATCGTGTGAAGCCTAGTTTTTCTTTTGCCAGCTTTGCAAAGGCTACGTTTGACGAACGTAGAACACCTTGATGAAAGTCAATCTTTCCCCAGCCATTACCGTTGTTGTGATCTCTTACAAGGCCCCCGCCTACTTTATAAGTACCAGATTGATATTTATCATTGCCGTGATAGACCCCTTCTTGGATTGCCGCAGCAAGTGTATAGATCTTCATTGTTGAACCCGGCTCAAACGCGTAAGAAATGACATCATTGTTATAATTCGTAATGTCTAGTTCATTTAAATTAAAGCTTGGCCGCTGCCCCATCGCAAGAACCTTTCCCGTTTTTGGGTCAACGACTGTGGCAATGATTTTCTTCGGTTTATATTTTTTGGCAACCTGCGTCATACTTTCTTCAAGAAACGCTTGGATTTTTTGATCGATGGTCAGTGTGACGTTTTTCCCATCCTTCGGGGCGACGATGTCTTCTTTACTATTCGGAAGAGCCCATCCGCTTCTGTCACTGTTATATGTCACATAGCCGTCTTTTTCTTTTAAATATTTGTTCAGCGCCTTCTCAAGTCCCATCGCGCCTGACATGTCCTTCGTCGCCTCATCTAATCTTGCATAACCAATTAAATTCGAAGCAAACATGCCGTTTGGATAGTATCGCTTCGTGTCTTTTTCAAATGCGATCCCTGGAAGCTTTAGCTTTTCAATTTTTTCTTTTGTTGAAAAACTAATGTCCTTCCCAGCTTTTCCAAACTCAACTTGGAACGCATCTTTTGTATTCAGACGCTTTAAAATTTCGCTTTCTCTCATATCAATTACTTTTGACAGCTCTTTAGCTGTCTTTGCTTTGTCAACCACATGCATTGGGTGCTTTATATCGACCGTCATTTTCTTGCTCATGACCGCAATTAGCTTGTACACAGAAGTATCCTCTGCAATTACATTCCCATTCCGGTCTAGAATAGATCCTCTTTTGGCTTCAAGTGTTTTCTTCGATTGATATTGTTCATTTGCCTTTGCGGCTAACACTTGACCATCTACCGTTCCTGTAATTTGAATATAAATAAAACGTACAAGGATGATAAAGAAAAACAGGGCGAAGCAAATACTCGCAATTGCCGCGCCTCTGTTCATCATTTTATTCTTTTTGGGCATCGCCATCTTAATCGACCTTCTTAACATCTTTCGATATGCTTAAGCCTGCTTTTTTCGCCGCTTCGATGATTCTCTCTGGTTCACTCAGTAAGTCTTTTTCCTTTTGAAGCTCAGTGATCTTCTTCGATTCTAAAGAAACTTGCTGTTCTAATTTCTGTACTTCGATATTGGCATGATAGACAGCAAAGGCTTTAGAAATGATGAGAATCGAGCTGCACATAAGAGCCATGACAAACATGACAAGTAAGATTTTTTCACCAAGTGTTATAGAACCTCTTCTTTTAATAACAACTGATTGGCCTTGCTGCTCTGTTTGATGTTGCTTTACTTCTCTTTGGTAAGCCAAATTACTCATAAGAAACCTCCTTTTTATCATCATCTATGGTGTCGTTTTACTTTTTTTCTGCAATTCGGAGCTTCGCTGAACGGGCACGGTTGTTATGTTCCAGCTCTTGTTCTGATGCAACGATCGGTTTTCTCGTGATCAGCTTCAGCTTTGGTTCAAGTCCTTCTGGAATCACTGGTAGTCCGTGCGGAAGTTCTGGAAGAGAAGACATTTCTTTAAATGTACTTTTACAAATCCGGTCTTCAAGTGAATGGAATGTAATGACAGAAATTCTCCCCTTCGGATTGAGTAACTCTATTGCTTGTTCTAGTGCTTCTTCAAATACTTTCAATTCATCATTTACGGCAATTCGGATCGCTTGGAACACTCTTTTTGCTGGATGTCCGCCAGTTCGTCTTGCAGGTGCGGGAATTCCTTCTTTGATAATGTCGACAAGCTCCCCTGTTGTTTCAATTGGCGCTTTTTTTCTAGCTTCTTCAATTTTGCGTGCGATTTGCTTGCTGAATTTTTCTTCCCCATATTTGTAGAAAATCCGAACTAGATCTTCAAATGGCCATTCATTCACCACTTGTTTTGCCGACAATGCGGCCGTTTGATCCATTCGCATGTCAAGAGGTGCATCATGGTGATAACTAAAGCCTCTTTCTGGTGTGTCAAGCTGAGGAGATGAAACCCCAAGATCAAATATCACACCGTCTACGCTTGTAATACCTTGTTCATTCAGACGTTCTTTTAAATATCGGAAGTTGCTTTTTATGAAAAGAATGTTCGCTTTAGCATCCGCGAGCTTCTCTCGTGCATGATCCAGTGCAGCATCGTCTTGGTCAAATCCAATCAATGTACCTTTTTCTGATAGTTGAGATAGTAAATATGAGCTATGACCTGCTCCGCCTAGCGTGCAGTCCACATATGTACCGTCTTCTTTGACGTTTAAACCGTCAACTGTTTCTTTTAATAAAACTGTCTCATGTTGAAACATGATGTTATGGTCCCACCTTTTTCAAATAGAAATGAATGTGTAGAAAGCTTGCTGCACAAGGGATTATTATATATCAAATCCAATCATGTTTTCAGCAATTTCAGCAAAAGAATCTTCTTGCTCTTCTGTATATTGTTCCCAGATCGACTTACTCCACAACTCAATTCGATTTGAAACGCCGATGACCACACATTCTTTTTCGAGTTTTGCATATTGGAGTAGGTTTGATGCGATGTTAATACGCCCCTGCTTGTCCAGATCGCATTCGACTGCGCCAGAGAAGAAGAACCGGGTAAACGCACGTGCATCTTTTTTCGTTAGCGGTAGTGCTTTGAGTTTCTCTTCGATTAGTTTCCACTCACTCATAGGGTAGCCAAATAAACATTGATCAAGCCCTCTCGTCAGCACAAACTGTTCTCCGAGACCGTCTCTAAATTTAGCAGGGATGATCATGCGCCCTTTTGTATCAATCGTATGTTGGTATTCACCCATGAACATGATAATCAGAGCCCCACTTTCTCACCCTTACTCTCCACTATCCACCACTTCTCTCCACAAAACTTATTTTACACTGTTTCAACATAAAAAAAAACCCTGAACTAGTCAGGGTTCATTAAAACTTTATTTCAAAGTTTGACAATTTGCTGCTTGTTTTGAAATGAAAATGGCAGATTTTTGAACGTTTTGAAGAATTCTGGACCATATTTGTTTAAAAAGTACATGATATTCCAAATTCTTTCTTGCGGAGCATCCAGTGGTTTTAAGCTGTTTTCAATCCGTTCAAAGTCCCGAAGGATATATCCTTCCTTTTCTTCCACACGCTGCGCCACCTTTTGATAAACAAATTGAAGCTGGTCTTCGATAAATTTGGCATTTTTATCTAGCAGCTGATCGAAGTTTGGTTCAACCTCCAGTGCTTCTTGCCTCAACACGCCATGAACATTCGCTAATTCACGTTTGGCTTGTTCAACCGCTTGAACAAAGCTGTCTGGAAGGCTTTGCTGAAAGTGAGCTTCTTTCTTTTCTTTTACTCCGCTTGTCAGCACTTCTTCTACCGACAGTTCTCTGACTGGCAGCTTCTTATCAATATGTCTTTCAAGAATGGTCACGTGCAATCTTGGGAGAACAGGTGCCATCTTCAATTTAAAGTGCTCAAAGATTCCTTTCAACTCTCCCCAATAGTTAACTTCACCGTGTCCTGCCATAAAAGCAAGTGTCGGGAGAAGGGTTTCCTGCATTAAGGGACGTGTCACCACATTGTTACTAAACCGTTCTGGGTGCTCCTCAATTTCCTGCAAAAGCTCTTCTTTTGACCATGTAAGCCCCACTTCTGATATAGAAAAATGGCCGTTCTCCTTCTCAATCAGGAAACGCTCCTCATCATATTCGTAAAACAGGTTCGCCTGATTGTCACCAGCTTCAATGATCGGCTGATATCCCGCTCGCTTCATGGCGGCCTGCGTTTCATTCAAGCGAGTTGTGACTGCGTCATTTGTCTCGATAATATGTTTGAATAGTGTACGCTCAAGTGGTTTGACGTCTAAGTCTCCTGAATTAAATAGAAGCAGTCCATCTTCTTCAAAAAGATCGGATACAATCCATTCAAAGAAATCTGTATACGTTTCTGATTTGCGTAAACATCGAATAAGCTGATCAAGCAAGTCATTGGTGTACGCAGACTCTTCATAGCTTGAAAACACATCACGAAGCCATTTTTCTGTTTTTTCTTGATGCAGCGGCGTTCTTTTCGCAGCAGTTTTTTTCACGCTATGTAATGGCAGCTTTTGTTTGACTGGACCTTTTTCGCCAGACGTGTACACAAAATTGATTTCATCTACGTCATGATCCTCACCTGCTACCCAAAAGACCGGAATCACAGGAACGCCAAGTGCTGATTCTTTTTCTTTTGCGAACTGAATAATGGATATGATTTTATGTATGGTATAAAGCGGTCCTGCCAGTAGGCCTGCCTGCTGCCCTCCAACCACCATGACACTCCGTTCGTCACGAATCTTTTCAATGTTTTGACGCATCGCAGATGATTCAAACTTTGCGTGGTATGCGCTCATATAGTCTGCTAAAGCCTCGCGCGGGAAGCTCATTTCCATGAGATCGTCGTATCTCTTTTTCCATGTGTGCTCAGAATGTATATCATAATCAAAAAAAGCAGTCATCTCTTTTTTTTCTTCTATATAATCACGTATGAATAAATTCTGACTTCGGATGGAAAGTTCAGTCAATTGCATGTTTAGAACTTCCTTTCTTCAATAAATAGTTAGTTTCCCGAAAAAAGTATAGCATGTAAATGAGCTCACTCAAAAGATTTTGTTTGCTTTTTTTCCAATACTTCCAAGCTTCGATTGAAGAAAGTAAGATGTGGCGCAAGAATCTCTTGGGCTTGAGCTTTTTTTAACAGATAGCCAACGATGGCTTTTCTTTCGGTTTGGCGGCCTTTGACGATATCTTGAAGCATCGACGATTGATTAGCGGCCGTTTTCTGACAAATTGAGACTATGTGGGACCAGAGCCGCTCTTTTTCAGGCAAGCCTAGGATGGACAACGCTTCTTCACATGCACATTTCATCATGTATTCATATGAGGGGTTTGTGATTAATTCCCCATTTTTCACATGTAATAAAGCCGTTAGTGGATTAATGCAGACATTGACTAGCAGTTTTTCCTCCAGCACCTTTTGCCATTCATCCGTATAAATCATCTGAAAATCGGCCGGCACTTCCTTCAAAAGCTTCCTCATATCAGCTGTATCCTCATGATGAAACGCTCCCCACTTGATCACACCAATCCCTGTATGATCCACTGCATGATCTGATACCTTCATAGCCCCGTGCTCTACGACACCAATATATAATGAATGCGCTGTTTTCCAGTTTTCTAAATCTAATAAGTGGGCCATGCCGTTCTGTAAAAATAAGATTCGTTGACGAGGTAATGTTGATAGTTCATCAAGCACCTCTTGCAAATGGTGATATTTCACCGTCACAATGAGCAGATCAAATATTCCTGTGATCCCTGTCTGTGCATGGGCTGCCGCCCGGCATGTCTCTCCTTTTACCGTACGCTTAATTCCTGTTGTATTAATCTCCTCTGCCTGTTCGTTTCTTTTTGTAAAGACTGTGACGTTATGATGCTGTGATAAATAACTAGCACAAAGCAGACCAATCGCACCACCGCCAATGATTCCAATGTTCAACTGCCGCACTTCCCTTTTTCTGTTTACTTCATCATATCAACTATTCTAACAGTTTCATGCTGTGATGCAAAAAGCAGGTGGCGCGCCAAGATTGAATTTTTTTAATTTAAAAACTATAATAATAAGTGTAAAAACTTTTTTGAGGCGGATGGGATGAAAACGCCTTCAATGACATCACTGTCGACATTATGTGTGTAAGGGGGAAGATCATATGGCACAAGTAAAACGACTTTTAATCAATTACAAAACTTTAGAGGAATTTAAACAATTTAAGGAATATGGTATACAAGAACTATCCATGCTTGAAGACCTTGAAAGCAATATGATTGAAAATGACAGCAACTCTCCATTTTACGGGATTTATTTTGGAGATAAGCTGGTTGCACGTATGAGCCTTTATCAAGTGGACGGCTCGACGACTACGTATTTTGACCACAATCATGATTATTTAGAGCTGTGGAAACTGGAAGTGCTTCCTGGTTATCAGCGCAAAGGGTACGGCGAAGCACTTGTTGAATTCGCCAAATCTTTCGGATTGCCTATCCGAACCAATCCACGCGTCAAATCCGCCGGCTTTTGGGATAAAATGGGCTTTGAGGCGGTAAAATATGATATGGAACGCGATAAAGGTGAAAATCCACTCATCTGGGAGCCCGCCCATATTCAAAAGAATACAGGTGAATCCGCTTAATGGATGATGACAAAACGCCCCTCCTTTCTCTGTGAGGGGCGTTTTATTATTTAGCATATTCTTTTAAGCTGATATTCTGTTTGACTCTTTCAACAATCCCAATGAGGGCCCGGTAATCTTCTTCTGTCATTTTTAATTGCCGCTTCAGGTGCTCATTTTCTTCTGTGAGTGACTTCAATTGATGCTTTGCATCCGCCAGTTCCTCACGTAAATAAGCAGGACCAGCTGGTTCTTTTTCAAGCTGTTCTAGAAACTGAATCACTTCTCGAAGAGTCAATTCAGCCTGATCTGAAGATGTCTTCTCTTCTATGGTTAACGCATGCTGCGGTAAACCTGAGGAATGAATACCGATCTTTTGGCGTAGTTCTTTCCGCTGTTTTTTCGCCAGTTCAATGCCTGCCTGATATTGTTTTCTGACATATGAGTTCCACCTGAATCCACATGCTGCAGCCGTTCTTGATAATGCTTTCCCGACTTCTTCAAATGCGGAAAGCTGCGTTCCCCCATCTCGAATGTGCCTTAAGACGACTTCTGCTAATAGTAAATCTTCATCTTGTGTCCATGCGTCCTGCCTTGTAATCGTCAATTGATCATCCCCCCTGAATCTGAATACCACATCATATGCGCTTACTAGAGTAGATAGACTATTTGCAGGAGAGAAACCTAAAAAATAGACAAATAAAAAAACGCAAGGGAGGATTCCCTTACGCTTTTTTATCAAGCATTAGTTGCTTTTTACGTCTTTGCCTTTGTATGTTCCGCAAGATTTGCAGACACGATGAGAAATTTTCATTTCACCGCATTCTGGGCAAGCTACCATACCAGGTACTTGTAGTTTGAAATGCGTACGACGCAATCTTTTTTTCATTTTAGAAGTTCTTCTAAAAGGTACAGCCATTATTCCCACCTCCTTAAAGAGTTAAGATTCATTATTTTCTTCTAAGAGCTTCTTCAAGCCTTCCAGACGCGGATCAATTCGGTTTTGATGTGCATCTTCCGAAATGACCGCCCAGTCATTCCCTTCCTGCGGTGCAGCACCTTTTACGTCTGTTTGGTCGCAAAAGATTTGCATCGGCACTTCAAGAAGAATTTCTTCCTTGACTATAGGCGTTAAGTCGATGATATCGTCTTCTACAACAGATACGTCTTCATCTTCTATATCGTCTGTCTTATGAAGTACAAATAGTTCTTTCGTTGAAATCGCAAATGGATAATTTACATCAACAAGCGTTCTTGAACAAGGCAATGTCATTTCACCTGTGATGGTTAAATCAAATGCGACTTGCTTTGATTCGATCACTCCAGTCCCTTTCACCTCTACTGGTGAAATGCGACGTATATCTGAATGAAGGCTAGTAAGTTCATTTAAGTCAACCGTCTCATGAAAATCGAAGCTGTTTTTAGCTTTTTGATGTAACTGATAAACTGTCCATTTCAATTGTATCACCTCTAAGAGCAACAAACATGATTATAGCTTTCATCATGTTATTTGTCAATATTTTTTCTTTACAGTCCTTTGTGATGTCAGAGCGTTGTTTGACATCAGTTCATGGAATGCCTACACTGAAAAAAATGGGCTTCATTTTTCCCTTATGCTACTGTAGCATAGACCATTTAACCATAGCAAGAAAGGCGGAACATCTATTGAAAGCAACAGGAGTCGTTGTCGAGTACAATCCATTTCATTATGGACATGCCTATCATGTTCGTCAGGCTAAAACACATACCTCCTCAGATGTTGCGATTGCCGTCATGAGCGGTTCCTTCCTCCAGCGCGGAGAGCCTGCAATCGTCTCAAAATGGGCACGAACAAAAATGGCATTGCAAAACGGTGTAGACATCGTATGTGAGCTTCCATACATATACGCGGTGCAAAAGGCAGAAACCTTTGCAAACGGCGCAGTATCCATTCTAGATGCTTTGAAATGCCGCTCTCTTTTTTTCGGCAGTGAGAATGGGGACATCAAAGCATTTGAGCGAACAGCCCACGCTTGGCTTGAAAAAAAAGAAGAAATTGACCTTTTCACAAAAGAAAAGGTGAAAGAAGGCCTTAGTTATCCAGCAGCCGCTGCCGCTGCGTTTCAAGAGGTCATTGATCCCACACACTTACTGGATTTGTCTAAGCCGAATAACATTCTAGGTTTTCATTATGTCAAAGCCATCTTAGAGAGATCTCCTCATATAGAGCCCTTTACCTCTCAAAGAATTGCATCTGGCTATCATGATCAAGAGCTTCCTGAACATCAAAAAATTGCAAGCGCAACAAGCATACGGAAAGCGTTAAAAGAGCACGGTTCATTTGAAACAGTCACCTCTTATCTCCCGGAAGCTTCACTTAAGCAATTACATGACTATCATTCTTCTTATGATCTTTTACATACGCAAGAAGACTATTTTAGTTTCTTAAAACATGTGTTTCACACCATGGATACAGCAGAACTAAAAGGCATCTATGAAATCGAAGAAGGCATCGAACACCGCATGCAAAAGGCGATCACGCATGCATCCTCCTACGAGGAATATCTATCACTTGTGAAAACAAAACGATATACATGGACAAGGCTGCAGCGGATGAATACGCACCTTTTAATGAGGGTGAAGAAAAATGACATGCATGAGCTGCTGAAAGAGAAGCAAGCACCCTACATTCGTTTACTTGGCATGTCAAAAAAAGGACAGCAATACTTATCTCTTGTCAAAAAAGAATTAGACGTACCACTCGTCAGCAAGCTGTCTTCCTTATCACACCCTGCCCTTGATCTTGATATTCGCGCTTCCCGTGTCTTCAGTCTTCCCATCAGTGAACCCATGCAAACAGAGTTAACGGAAGCAGAGTTTAAAACCTCCCCGATCCGCTACGATGAAGAGACGGGTCTCTTCCAATCTCGATAAAAAAGAGCAGCCTTGATAAAGGCTGCTCTTTTTTAATTAAGATGCTTTCTCTTTTAACTTGTTTAAATAGTTCAGTGCGTCCTGCATTGTGTCCACAGGTACGATTTTCATATCACTTTTAATATCTTTCGCTGTTTTAACAGCATTTTTGTAGTCTGAATTTGGATCACCTTTATCGTTTGGTGCAAAGAAGATATCTTTTCCAGCCTTATCAGCTGCAACGACCTTTTGATCTATTCCGCCAATTGGCCCAACCGTACCGTCCGCATCAATTGTTCCAGTTCCCGCAATTGCATAGCCGTGTGTTTCGTCTTCTTTTGTCAACTGATTATAAATTTCAAGTGACATCATTAAACCTGCCGACGGGCCGCCGATATTTTCAATATCTACCTTAATGGAAGGTGAGACTTTCACATTACGGTCTGTAAATAATGAAACGCCAATGCCGACTCGCTTCGGTTCTTCTTTAAAAGGTTTTAACGTCACTTTCTGCGTAATATCCTTGCCGTTTCGTTCAAGGACAAAACGGACAGATGTACCTGCTTTTTGACTGCTGATATACGAAACCATTTTATCAGCAGAATCATAGGTCTTGCCATCAACGCTTTTAATCCGGTCGCCCACTTCGATTTTTCCGTAAGCAGGCATGCCTTTCATGACGTAGCTCGCATATACCCCATTAAACGTATAATCTACTTTTTTACCCGCTTTTGTATACGCGGCTATCATGGCATTTTCTTGAGAGCTTTTCATCAGCTGAAGCTGCCTTTTCATATAATCTTCATCCGACTCTCCGTCCGCTTTAATATTTTCTTCCGGGACGATTTCGTCATACTTATTCATTTTCGCAAGCAAATACGTATACGGGTTGGCTGGACCTACTTTAATCGTCATAAGAGAGAAGCTGCCCTTCTCGCCATATCCTCCGTCCACTTGAATATGAGGAGCAATCTCTGTTGCATCCCCAGGCTTTGTCACGTAATACGGCAGTTTGACAAAGGTTAAGCCAAATAATACTAGGACAACTACAAAAAAGCTAAGCCAGCGAATATTCAATTTTTTCATTCGATTAACACTCCCATTTATCAATGACATCTTTCAGTTTACCTGTTAGTTGATCAGCGGCGAGCTCACCAGCTTCTATCATCTCCTGCACCTGCGTGAACGAACTAGAACTAAATGTTTCAAGCTTCGGCCGAATCATGAGATCTGCGTGAATGGTTTGATGACGCACCAATTCATTTTGAAGAATGTCCAAACTTTGCATAATCACATCCGATAATCTCGTCGCCTTTTCTGTTTTTTTCACCCTTGATACATCTGAGGCGATAATGAGGTCTGCGCCCATTTCTTTTAAAACGGACACAGGAATGCGGTCAACAACCGCTCCATCCACTAGCTGCCTGCCGCCCATTTCGTGAGGAACAAACACGCCTGGAATGCTAATGCTTGCTCTGACTGCTTGTGAGACAGATCCTTTTTTAAACACAACCTTCTCCCCTGTCTCGAGGTCACAGGCAACAACCGCAAGGGGCATTCTTAATTCCTCGAATTTTTTCCCATATGTAAACGTGTGAATCAGCTGCAAAATTCGATTTCCTTTTAAAAGACCGATTTTTGGCAGTGTATAGTCAGCATAATACTTTCTTCTGAAGACAAGTGCAAGTTTTTTCATTTTTTCTACGTCTTGTCCTGCCGCATAAAAGCTCCCTACAAGTGCGCCAATACTGCTTCCGGCGATCATATCTACATGTATTCCTTGTTTCTCAAGACTAGACAAAACCCCGATATGCGCCATTCCCCTCGCACCCCCGGAGCCTAACGCAAGCCCAATGATCGGTCGCTTCATGAAAATCCACCCTCCTCTTTCTATGCATATATACGAATCTATAGGTCTAAACATGCCCCTACTGCTCGTATAGTAATAGAAGACAGGCTCGGCTAGTTTCTTTTTCTCCATTCACGAGCTCGCCAATAGATCATAACGGCAAGGGGCGAAATCTCCATGAAAAAATGGAACACTCTGTTCATCGCTGCTTTTTTTATTTTTTTAACAGCCACTGTGATTACACATCCACAAGCCTCTTTGCAAGCGTCTAAAAATGGACTTGCAATGTGGTGGGAGGTTGTATTTCCATCATTGCTTCCTTTTTTTATTTTGTCCGAGCTATTAATTAGTTTCGGGATTGTCCGATTTGTCGGGGTATTATTAGAGCCATTTATGCGCCCCATCTTCAGGGTGCCTGGAGTAGGCGGATTTGTACTAGCGATGGGAATGGCTTCAGGCTTTCCTTCTGGTGCAAAATTAACGACAAGGCTCAGGCAGGAAGGACAGCTGACAAGAATTGAAGCAGAGCGCCTCGTTTCCTTTACAAATTCATCGAATCCATTGTTTATTTTCGGTGCGGTAGCTGTTGGGTTTTTTCATCACCCAGCTTTAGGGATCGTTTTGGCCAGCGCACATTATTTAGGGAATCTCGCTGTTGGTGTTACGATGCGGGGATATAAAGCACGGCATGATGCAGACCTGAGAAACCGCCAGAGATTGATATTTCCACCATTTAAAGAGGCATTCAGCGCCCTTCATAAAGCAAGACTTGCAGAGAAAAGACCGCTCGGCCAAATTTTAAGTGATGCGGTGATGTCATCAGTTCAAACTCTCTTTATGATTGGCGGCTTTATTATCTTATTTTCTGTGTTTAGCAAAATGCTGTCAGTTGTCCATGTGACAGACCTCTTATCCATAGGGCTCAGCTATATGCTGAAAACAATGCATCTTCCACCAGAATTAGACCTTGCCATGATTGCCGGTTTATTTGAAATCACATTAGGAAGTCAGATGACAGGGTCACAGGAAGTCACTCTTCTCGCCAAAACGATTGTCGTCAGCTTTATTTTAGGATTCAGCGGGTTCTCTGTTCAAGCCCAGGTCGCTGGGATTTTGGCAGCAACAGATATCCGCTTTAAACCGTTTTTCTTCGCCCGTCTGCTTCACGGGATTTATGCAGCTGTTTTTGCCTTTTTATTATTCAAGCCTCTTTATGTCTCTCGATCAGACATGGCTCTCCCAGCAGGCGCCTTTGAAGCAAGCCAGCAGGTCGTCATGTTCAGCAGCATGCTTTGGAATCAGCTTGTGACAGCCGGTCCTTTGATGACGCTTTGTAGCTTGATTGTGTACATCGCGCTATACTATCGGAAATTAAAAAATGGATGAGTGCACCAGGCACTCATCCATTAAATTTTTCCTTCAGCGCTGCTTCTACCTCTTTTGGTACAAGATCTTTGACTGATCCATGGTATTTCGCTACTTCTTTGACAATGCTGGAGCTTAAGAAGGAATATTGATTGTTGGTCATCATAAAAAATGTTTCAATTTCATCGTCTAGCACTTTGTTCATTGATGTGCCTTGCATCTCATACTCAAAGTCCGTCACAGCTCTTAGTCCGCGCAAAATGACTTTGGCTTCTTTTTGCTTCGCATAATCAACAAGCAGGCCGTGAAAGGATTCCACTTTAATATTTGGCAGATCCTTTGTCGCTTGGCGAATAAGCTCACACCGCTCTTCAACAGTAAATAACGGTTTTTTGGATGAGTTGTTTAATACACATACGTACACTTCATCAAAAATCTTTGCACCTCTTTTGATGATATCCAAATGCCCCAATGTGACTGGATCGAAGCTACCCGGACAAACGGCTATGTTCCCCATGCTTAATTTCCCCGCTTTCTATAGATCGTAATACCAGTCAACCCGTACAGTTCCTGTCTTGATATGTGAAGCTGACCTGCTTGCTCTGGGAGCTTGACGTCTTTATCATGCTCACACACGATCACACCGTCATCTGTTAACAAGGCGTGCTCATCTATCATTTCAAGAAGTGCTTTCAGTTGTTGATCTTTATATGGCGGATCAAGGAAAATGGCTTGAAAGGATTCCTCCCGTTTCACAACAGCTGATAGTGCACGCTTTGCTTCATTTCGAAACACTTCACTTTGATCCATTAGCGACAATTGATTAAGGTTTCCTTTAATCGTCTGTATCGCCTTCATATCTCGATCAACGAATATGCAATGATCGAACCCTCTGGAAAGCGCTTCAATTCCTAAACCACCGCTTCCCGCAAATAAATCAAGGGCCCATCCGCCGTCAAAATACGGGCCGATCATATTAAATATCGATTCTTTTACTTTGTCTGTCGTCGGTCTTGTTGATTGACCTGGTACCGCTTTAAGTGTGCGGCCTTTTCTCGTTCCAGAGATGACTCTCATTTTTCCACCACTTTTTCTGCTTGCTTCTATTATTTATCATCGTTTATGACAAAAAATTCAACATTATCTTACCACATCACTCCCCAAGGAACAATGCGCGGATATTCATTCATTTTTTATGTATAGATCAAGAAATCCGGGGTCATACTACTTATAACAGCATCTGATGTGGTGCTGTTGCCAACCGCGGAGAAGACTTACGTTTCCCCATAAGTTCTTCCTCCGGTTTCTCCTCTCCCTTTGCCTTCTCCTTAATGAATCATTAAGAATAGAAGGACCCCGCGGGTGATGCCGCGGGGATTTTTTTGTGTCTTTAAAAGCCCACCTTATAATCGTACTCTTTTGCTTTGTCCAATTTGGATTCGTACTCTAATTTAATAAAAGGCTTATAGGAAGGCTCAACACGTTTCACAAATGGTAATGAGCTGAGCTTAGCCATATGACGCTCAAGATCATTCATATCACAATAGATCACCGCATATTTCATTTTTCTTGAAATGTAGTGAACATTCCCAAATTTTCTTAGCGCTTTTGACTGCTTTAACGAATGCAGCCAAACAACCATCCCTTGACGTTTGGTTTCCATCTTTTCACCTGCCGCTTTTCAATTCTTTTCATTCATTATGTAAAAGACGAGACATTCAAGTCTCGTCAAGATACTTTACAGCCGCAGCTGCCACCTGATCCACAGCCACCACCGCATGATGATAGACCATCAAAATATGGGTTCCCTGTTGGAACTTTAATATATGCTGATACAGCTTGACCGATTTCAATACTAATCTCATCTAAGATGGATTGAATCGCTGTTTCTGCTTTTTTGAAATCAACCACTGTATCGTGAAGATCTAGCTTTCTTTTGACCTCACGCATTTCCTTTGAGATCGTTCTATAGTCCGGATGATACTTGCCGAACCGCTGCACATCCTCATATTGCTCTTTTACTTTTGTAAAATGGGCAATAATTTGTTGGGCTTCTTCGTCTTGCTGGAGACGCTTAAAGCAGTTGCGGTAATGTTCAGCCTCCTCCGACTGAAGAATCATGGCAGCCAATTGATTTGCTTCCTCTTGGAGCTCCACAGATTCGATTGTCGCATACATAAATGATGCACCTCCAATTCATAGTTTACCACGAAACCTATGGATCAGAAAATGCTTTTACGTGACAAATACATCCCATGTTTCTCTTTTCTGTTTATATTCTGGATGACGTGAATTCAGCACAACGGTCATTTTATGCTTTCCTTTTGAAAGGTGCTTGACCACAAATGCCGCAGTATACTCATTACCGGCACGTTTCCCGTCTACATACACTGTAAAATATCCCGCCTTCTCGTTCTTTTTTAAACGTTCTGCCTGAAGATGAAAATCTTGAAGTGTACTTTCTATATAGACAGACGATCCCTGCACTTTGTATTTCAAAAAGCCTTGCTGCTTCATTTCGCTTTGGGCTTGCTGCATGACTGGTACTGCTGGGTCTTGCTTCTTCACTTGCTGCTCTTCATGTTGACTTTGACACCCTGTAACAAGAAAAAGCAATGCGCATATTGACAGCATCCATTTCATCATCTGATTCTCCTTTCATCTACTCTTATAGGATGCTCAGGAAATAGACATCTTAATCAACTCAAAAAAGCCTTACCCGGCTCCATTTTGATTGCGCATTGCTTGGAACATTTGGATCATCATTTCAGCCATTTGGACGCTATTGCTCAACTGACTCACACGATGAGGAATGGTTTTTTCGTAAAAATTCATTTTATCTAATTCAAAGGACGATAGATTTTCAGGATGTCGAGTCAGCTGTCTGTACCAGAGAGGACGCTGTCTTATGAATTTAACCCGATCCTCTTCGGCCATGACAAACTCCTGTACTTCTTTTCGCACCAAAAGCATCCCCTTTCACTTAATCTTTCCTGAAGGAGAATGGGTGCTGACTGCCTCCAGATGAACCTTTCTTTGAGCCATTAGTTGAAAATTGGCCGAGTAAGCTTTGTAAAGAGGAAATGGACTGGCTCATTTTATTAATTTGTTCATTCATTTGATCAGCGTCCATTTTTTTCACAGCGGAAACCATTTTAGACATAAAATCTGCTTTTCCTGCTTCACTTGGCTTAGAGGCTTTCTCTTCTTTAGCGTCTTCAGATTTTGTTTGCCGATAAGGTGACCACATCTCATCTTCCTCACCAAACATAACCCAATTCTCGTATACACTTTGCCAGCTTTTTTCTTGCGCTTGCACTTCTTGAATTAACTTCGGATGGCGTCTGACGAACTGTTTAAATTCATCAATGGATGTTTGTTTTTGCTTGTTTGTCATATCCTCACCCCCCATACAAATGCCTACTATACTATATACACCAGCATCTGTTTTGGTGAGCCTCTTTTTAAACATCAAAAAAACAGCTGCGACTAAACAGCTGCTTTCGTTTAAGATGTTTTCTTGATGAAATTTTGGGTGTAATATTTTTCTTTTACTCCTACACCAAGGTGCGTGTAATCTTTATTTAATAACGCCTTCCTGTGACCTTCACTATTGAGCCAGCCTTCTACCGCTGCAGGTCCATCTACATAGTTATATGCAATGTTTTCACCTGCGAGCTGAAAGTCCACCTCGCCTCTTTCTAACCGGTCTTTCAGTGTGCCATATTTTTTAGATTCATGGGAGAAATAATGATTCTCTTTCATGTCCTCACTATGCATAAAAGCCACTTCAGAGGTTTCATCATCCCACTTTAAGATCGGCAGGTTGTACTTATGGCGGATAATATTGGTCATATCAAAAATTTGTTTTTGACTGGAGGCTTCGATATCCTTCCATTTTTCACCCGATATCGCCTCAGGTTCTATCAATTGACCTCGATAGACCACCTCATACGGCTTTTGTTTCACAAAAGTGTCTGCATTGAAGGCCCTGATACTTGAAAGGGTGCTTTCAAACTTATCCATGTAAAGCTGGACATACACATCATCTCCCACTTTCACCGTGGGTCTTGTATTCATATCATCTTCTGAGAATTCAAAGCGGTATGAATTTTGTTCATCCTCTACATGAATGTAAGGCGCAATTTGTGTTTTTTTAAATACTTCACTCGTGGCTTGACCGATCTTAAACGGTTCAACATTCAGTCCGTCTCCTGTTGCAAACATGGTCACCACTTTACTATCCTTTACCCCTACTTGAATATAGTGCTTCTTCGATTGGTTGTAAATCCACCAGTCATAATCATATGCGGAAGGATCAATGCGATCTGGTTCTCCCAGCTGTTTAAGCACTTCGTTTGAAGATTTCCCCATAAAGGACATGAGCCCCTTTTTAGGGATGTTGATCGGCTTATCGCTAGATGTTTCTTCATTAGACACCTTCGGTTCATTGCTGTTTTCCTTTTCTGGTGAAGATCCATATTGAATAAACAGAACGTACGTTCCAGATATAATCAGGAGGATGAGGAGTGTTTTGAGCACAGTTTTCAAATAAACACCTCCGTTAAATTGGCAAGGTACAAAAAGTACCTTCTACTGTCATTTAAACAAAACTTGCTCCATTTATCAACGACAATACAGCCTATTTAACACGAATTTAAAATATGCCCCTCTTTAATGGAGAAATCCTTGTCCATGATCTTGATCCTGTTGAGAGATTTCTGTCAGCGCATCCCCCGCACGGTCGTTTGATAAATCTTCGACTGATAAATCTCCAAGAGCAACAATCCCAGTTAATGAGCCGTTTTTCACAACAGGAATGCGGCGGAGCTGATGCTCTGACATGAGCCGGACAATTTCTTCAAGCGTTGCATCTTCTTCAGCAGTCAGGACTTCCTTCGTCATGAGCGAACCTACTTCCTGTGAGTTTGGCTTTTTTTCCGCGATGCCTCTGAGGACAAGGTCACGGTCTGTCACTATTCCAACGAGCTGATCGCCGTCGACTACTGGAATGGCACCAATGTCTGCATCTCTCATTTTGATTGCAGCTTCATACGTATTGTCGCCCTGTTGGCATGTCACTACTTTTTTTGTCATAATATCTTTGATTTTTTTCGTTTTCACGTTGATTCCTCCATCTGTTATTTTCTTTATTACTGTAACCAGCTTGTAAAAGAACATACCTTTCGCAGTTGAAAGTTTAACGCTTTCATACTATGATTGTCAGTAAAGGGAATTTTTATAAGGAGGGGTTTTGGGTGAAGTTTGAAGGTACGGGGATTGAAAAGGTATCGGCTGACTTAAATAAATTAGATTTCATTATGGAAAGTGAAGGATTTGTACGAGCCGATCAATGGGATTATGAGCGTGTAACGTATGACAGAAAGTACAGCATGGTAGAGGGGACCTTTTATTTAAGGATTTCTGGTTACGCCACTGAAGGAGATGTCGGTTCCAAAAAGGCACACATCCAGCTTCTAACACCATTACTTGGAAAACACTATTATCCACATGGTGTTGAATACGGCGAAGGTGAAGAATTCCCTAAGTCTCTCATCCAATCAAGCAAAAAAACGCTTGAACGACTGAAGGAAAAACTAGAATCAATGACTGCTGAAGCGTAAAATAAAAGGGCTATGATAGACGGACTACATGAAATATACGAAGAAAGCACAGCCATATGGCTGTGCTTTTTTAATCATATTTCGGAATAAGCGCATCTGGAACGGCATCTTTCGCTCTTTCTTTTCTTGCCCAGTCGAAAAAGACAACAGCAAGAATAGAGCCGTACACAATCTCCTGAATAATTTTCATCAAAATGGCGCCTAACTGCTGGTCCTCTAGCAGCGGCAGCGTGTGGAACATATCAGGGCCAGTGAGCGCAAGACCTGAAAGCATATCACTTGGCACACATAAATGCAGTGCTTGTATCCATGCGCCGGCGTCAGAATAGGTTGCATAGATCGGAGCCTCACTAAACATGATGAGTGCACATGCAGGTGTCATCAATATCCCGTCTGCCATGATATATCCAAGCTTCAAAATGCCTGTGATCTGTGGCTGACTTTGGACTTTATGGACGAGTGGCCACCACATGAAAAAGGCAGCGATAAAAATAACAACCGTCATCAACGCATGGTAAAACGGATCTGTTTTCACAAAATCAAAAACAAGCGGAATGTGATACAGCGAAAACAATCCGTTAAAACCAAGAAGTGCAATCAAAGGCTTGGAAAACAAACGAAAAACTGCTTGAATACCCGGCGTTTGAATGATCCGCTCCCAAATGGCCGCAGGCAATCCTGTAATAAGGAGAGGCGGTATCACTAAATATAGCACCGCCATCTGCGCCATATGTGCACTAAACATAATATGCCCCATCAAATCAATTGGGCTTCCTTTCACAGCATATAACAGAGCAAGCCCTGTTAGAAATAACGTTTTCTCTTTCACCGTCGCGCGGTGCTTTCCCTTTGTCACAAGAAGCAGATAAAGAGCAGCTGCTATGACAATACAAGTTAAATAGTAAGGGCTCCATAATGCCCGAAATCCGAATATTTCTAAGTTCTCCATTGCTGCGCCTCCTTCAAGGGCAAAGCGGGCTTACCACCATATAATGGTCAAAAAGGCTAATACGGTAATAAACGCAACAAACACACCTGAGTATAGAAACAAAGCGGGTGTTTCATGCCCTTTTTGGTTCATGTGCATAAAATAATAAAGCTGAAAAGCCACCTGAATGCCTGCAAGCAGTAAAATAAATGGTACTGCGAACCAATTTCCCACGTCATCAGAGGCGATCGTCAAAAACGCAACAAATGTTAATCCAATCATCAAGCCGAAAGAAATGAGCTGATGCTTCATTTCTTCGGCATTTTTCTTTTTACGATATACAAGATCGACTTTGGACTGATTTGTGTTTTTATTTCCCATTCTTATCCCACCATTCCCATTAAATATACAACGGTAAAGATGAAGACCCACACAACATCAATGAAGTGCCAATATAAACTTGCCACATAATATTTAGGTGCATTGTATAAATCGAGTCCGCGTCTCATATTTCGAATCATAAGAGCGGTAATCCAGCAAAGTCCGAAGGCAACGTGAGCCCCGTGAGTTCCTACAAGTGTATAGAAAGAAGAACCAAGAGCTGAGCTGGTAATCGTAAATTCATACGCATGCACATAATGATAAAACTCATAAATTTCAACCCCTAAAAATCCAGCTCCTAATAGAACGGTCACGCCGAGCCAAAGCTGCATCTTTTTAAAGGCAAAGTTTTTCATATGATACATTGCATACACACTCGTTAAACTGCTCGTCAGCAGAAGCATTGTGGCAATAAAGACAAGTGTAATGTCAAACATGTCAGTTGTTTTTGCTCCGCCTGCATTCGAATTTTTCAGCGCCAAATAAGTGGCAAAAAGCGATGCAAACAGAACGGTTTCTCCTCCAAGAAACAGCCAGAACCCGACAAACTTATTCTTTCCTTCTAACGTGGCCTTCTCAGGAGAAGCAGGAAAGGTTTCCGCTGTCATTTTTTGTGGTTCCATTATGCTTTCACCCCTTTATCATCGTCATCGGTCAAATCTTCTTTGTGAATATGGTATCCATGATCGTCTTTAAGAGACCGAACCAGCATGGTCGCAAACGTAATGCCAAGCCCAATGAAGATCACCGGCAGCCCCCAGCTGTGCTCTTGACGATACATAAAGCCAAACGCTGACACAAATAGACCGAATGAGATAATGACAGGCAAGATGGAGTTATTCGGCATGTGAATATCATCGAGCGGTTCAGATGCTGTCATTCCTTTTTTACCATCCATTTTTTCAATCCATAATGGATCTAATCCTCTGACAAGCGGAAGCTGTTTAAAGTTGTATTCTGGCGGAGGTGAAGACACTGCCCATTCAAGTGTTCTTCCATCTCCCCAAGGATCGCTTGAGACACGCTCCCCTTTTGCAGTTGTCCAGATGACGTTAATCAGCATGATCACAACCGCTACAAACATAAACAGTGCCCCTATCGTACTGATCAAGTTCCCGAGCTCAAGACCCTGCCCTGGCAGGAACGTAAAGACTCGGCGCGGCATGCCCCATAGACCGAGGAAATGCTGGATAAAGAAGGTTAAATGGAAACCGATGAAAAACAGCACAAAGCCAATTTTCCCAAGCCTCTCATTTAGTATTTTTCCAAACATCTTCGGCCACCAGTAATGCACGCCTGCTAAAATACCAAACACAACCCCGCCGATAATGACGTAATGGAAATGCGCCACAACAAAATACGTATCATGGAACTGATAATCTGCTGCAGCTGCTGCAAGCATGACTCCAGTTACCCCGCCAAGTAAGAACGACGGAATAAAGGCAACGGAATACAGCATCGGCGTTGTAAACTTCACATTACCGCCCCATATCGTGAGCAGCCAGTTGAATACTTTAATTCCTGTTGGTACCGCAATTGCCATAGTAGCTACGGCAAAGATCGCATTGGCGATCGGCCCAAGTCCTGTTGTGAACATGTGATGCGCCCACACCATGAATCCAAGGAAACCAATCAAAACAGTAGCGAACACCATGGACGAGTAGCCAAACAATCTTTTTCTCGCAAACACTGGAATGATCTCAGAGAAGATTCCGAATGCCGGCAAAATCAAGATATATACTTCCGGGTGTCCGAAAATCCAGAACAAATGCTCCCAAATGATTGTGTTTCCTCCAAGCTCTGGATTGAAAAAGCTCGTATCAAACATTCTATCAAGCATCAGCATCGCAAGCCCTGCTGTCAGCGGTGGGAATGCGAATAAAATAAGTGCGGAGGCGACAAATGTCGTCCAAGTAAAGAGCGGCATTCTCATATACGTCATACCAGGCGTTCGCATATTAATAATCGTTGCAAGAAAGTTGATCCCGGCAATCAGCGTACCAATACCCGCAATCTGCAAACCTAAAATATAGAAATCCATGCCATGTCCTTCTGAATTCAACGTCAACGAGGCATATGCAGTCCAGCCTGCATCAGGTGCTCCGCCCATAAACCATCCAAGGTTTAAGAAAATTCCTCCGAAAAAGAATAACCAAAAACCAAGTGAATTCACAAACGGAAATGCTACGTCACGTGCACCAATTTGTATTGGTACAACCGCATTCATTAATGCAAATAAAAGCGGCATAGCTGCAAGGAAAATCATTGTCGTTCCATGCATCGTCATGATTTCATTGTAAACCCCTGCACCCACAAAATCATTTTCAGGGATGGCTAGCTGAATACGAATAAACATCGCTTCTAGACCGCCAACCAAAAAGAAAAATCCCCCTGCCACTAAATATAATATGGCAATTTTTTTGTGGTCAACCGTTGTCAAGTAATCCCATAAGACAGCGCCAAACCCCCGCTTTTTAGCTATTGTACTCACCATGAAATCCCCCTCTTATCTCCCATTTGCCCCTTTTCATTTAGATGTCTATCTTAACGATCCTTTAAACAGACTGTGTCTGACAGATGACGATTTCTCGGTTGTAGAGACATATTCGGGAGCTCTTAACAAAACTTCTCATACCCTCTTCAAATATTTGCTCTAGACGTTACTCGATTTTAAGACCTTTTAAATACTCGTAAAGTGCATCTGCTTCTGAGTCATTTAATTTAGGGTACGTTCCTGTCATCTTATTCCCTGGTTTAAAGCTTTCTGGATCTTTCAGCCATGCTTTCACATTTTCTTTATTCATGTCTTTAATTCCAGCTACTTTCGTTCGCTCTCCGAAGGTCGCAAGGTTTGGTGCTGTCCTTGCCGCTTCCGGCCGTTCATCGCCAGGCTCTACTGCGTGACAGCTCAAGCAGTTTTTCTCTTTAAATAATTTTTCACCCTCTAAGGCAAGATCTTTTGTGGTTGCAGGCTTCTTGTAATCAGCCATTTTTTTCGTCCACCCTAAGAACTCATCTTGAGAAAGCGTTTTAACTTTAAAGTCCATTAAAGCATGTGATGGCCCGCAAAGCTCTGCACATTTCCCGTAGAAATAATCCCCTGCATCTTTCGTTCGTTTCGAGTCAAAAGTTAAATAAAATTTGTTCTCATTATCTGTGTTTGTATCAATTTTACCGCCAGCCGATGGAACCCAGAAGGAGTGTTTAACATCGGATGCTTTCAGCTTAAAATACACCTTTTGATCTGTTGGTACGATCAATTCCTGACTTGTGACAATCCCATAATCAGGGTATTCAAATTCCCACCAATATAAGCTGGCTCTTACATTAACAACAAGTGTCTTTTCAGGATCTCGTTTTTTCTTATCCATAGCGCTTGTATCCCCTAATTCAAGCGTGTATGCCACAACAGGTACAACGAGAATAATGAGTAGAAGAATCGGAATCGCTGTCCACGTAATTTCAAGGTTGCGGTTTCCCTCCACCTGCTTTGGAATCGTATCTTCTCCCACTTTAGAACGTTTGAATTTAATGATGACGTAAAAGAAAATGATCGATACAACAATGACGACAAGAACCATAATGAGTGTACTCAGCACCGTTAGGAAAAATTGTTTATCTGCTACTTCCCCAACTGGCTTGAGTGTTGATAAGTATGGTTCACCACAGCCCGCCAAAACGAGCGTCAGTAAGAGAAACAGTGAATAAACACGCCATTTTCTTATCATAATTTATCCCAACCCCTTTTGCTTGATCTCCTTTGCCTTTCGCTTTTTACCTCTTATTTATAAAAACACTTCTTACCCATCAATAACCCCCGCCTCTTATAAAAGCACTTACATTTCCTCTTTTCATAAAAAAATGATGTTTTTACTCAAAATACCATCTATGTATAAACAGAAAGCCGCCTAAATAGAACTGAATATCAGGCGGCTTTCATAGTTGTTAGAAAATGTTGTGTTATAAGATATAGCCATTGTTTGATGTGATCAAAGTGTATTTCACTCTAGAATAGTGTAATAATAATCATTGCTACGAAAAAGATGGTTAAGTAATTTAATGAATAAACGAACATGAGTGTTGACCACTTCATAACGTCTTTCATTTTAAAGCCCATCAGGCCAATAACGAGCCATCCTATATTAAGCAATGTGCCAAGTGCGACAATCGGCCATCCTAATCCACCTAAGAAAAATGGAAGTGGAAGAAGACATGCTGTCCAAATAATGATTTGGCGCTTAGTCACTTCAAAGCCGTAAACGACTGGCAGCATCGGAATGCCTGCCTTGCGGTAATCTTCTGTTTTTCTAATTGCAAGTGACAGGAAGTGCGGGATTTGCCAAATGAACATAATCATAAACAAAACCCAAGCCGTTGTGTCGATTGTACCTGTAACAGCTGTCCAGCCGATTAATGGCGGAACCGCACCAGATACACTTCCAATGACTGTATTGATGGTGTAATGACGTTTAGACCACATGGTGTAAAGAACCGCATAAGTAAAGACTCCAATAAATCCAATTACTGCTGATGTAATGGTTGTCATCAGAAGCATAATGAGTCCTAATACAACAAGCAAAATGCCAAATGCATACGCTTGCCCCGGCTGAATTTTACCCGTAACCGTCGGTCTTGTTTTTGTTCTTTCCATTAATATATCAATATCACGGTCAAACGCATTATTAATGGCGCATGAACCGGCAATAATAAGAGAAGAACCAATCATTGTTAACAGCACAATATCAAGATTTCCAAGGAAACTCATACCTGTAAAATAAAAAGCAAGCCACATTCCAGTAAATGTCGTAATGAAATTGGAATTGACGATGCCCATTTTAATGAGAGCAAGAAAATCTTTCCAAGCTGTTGTTTCTTCTATTTGTCCATGAATAGCTGCTTCCGCGGCTGTTTTGGAATTTGCCAATGTGTATAACCTCCCTTGCCCAAACCTTCAAACGAACGAATGACACGTAAAATCATTACAACTCTATCATACAAGATAAACAGCTGTAAAAAAACATCCTATTAAATAATAAACGACAAACTTGAAGTTATTTGTGAACGTTTCGTGAATTTATTAGGATGTATGTGTGTTTCAGAAGGTCGTGCAAAATGAAATATTCTCTCCTCTATTTCTATCAGACTGTCACAGAAAGATCAAGCACTCTAAATCTGTAAACTTTGTGAACTAACATATCATTTTTTTGTGAATTTTGGTCATTATAATTGCAACAGAACACGCATTTGGCTTAAACTTGAGAGCATGTGAGGCTTTCATTTAGATCAGAAGTTTTTTAGAGAAGGTGAAATAATTTGATGAAATTTGCTTTAAGGCTGTTAAGCGTCATCACAACGTTTGTGATGCTGATCGTTTTGATTGGCGGTGCGCTTGTTACGAAAACCGGATCGGGTCTTGGCTGCGGAAGACAGTGGCCCCTATGCCACGGTCGTTTCTTCCCTGAAATGAACCCTGCTTCCATCATCGAATGGAGTCACCGCATGTCAACAGGGATTTCCACTATTCTTGTTCTGGCACTGGCGGTCTTATGCTGGAAAAAAATTAGTCCAGTATTCCGTGAAACCAAATTTTTGGTCATCATGTCCATTATATTTTTACTGCTTCAAGCGCTGTTAGGAGCTCTTGCCGTTGTATTTGGTTCTAACGCACTTGTGATGGCACTGCACTTCGGTATTTCACTCATTTCTTTCGCTTCAGTGTTACTGCTTGCTCTTCTTGTATTTGAAGCAACCAGATCTGAAACAAAGCTTGTGAAGCCACTCCATATCGGTAAAAGAATGCAGTTTCATATTTATGGGTTGATTACGTATACGTATATCGTGGTGTATACAGGTGCTTATGTGAGACATACAAAATCAAGTCTTGCTTGCTCTGTCTTCCCGTTTTGTTCAAAAGACGGTGCACTTCCAACGTATTTTAATCAGTGGGTTCAAATGTCTCACCGAGCAGCAGCACTGCTTTTATTCGTCTGGATATTTGTCGCCATGTTCCATGCCATGAAACATTATAAAGAACAGAAGCAGCTGTATTATGGGTGGATCATTTCAGCCATTCTGATTACACTTCAAGCCATTTCAGGTGTGATGTCTGTTTATTCTCAGCTTGCACTTGGTTACGCGCTGGCTCATTCATTCTTTATTTCTTGTTTGTTTGGGGTACTATGCTACTTCTGCTTACTCATTGCCCGGTTTAAATACGAAAGCAAAGAGCCATTTAGATAAGAATTTGACTCCCCCTTCCTAATGGAAAGGGGGATTTCTTTTATTGTTGTTTTGCTTCTTCAAATAACGAAATCGCTAAATTGCGTCTTTCTTGATGGTCTACGGTAGGCAGTGGGTATGTATCCCCTAACACACACCCGGATTTCAGCTGTTCATCTATTGGCATTTTACTTGGTTCATGAATCCATTTTTCATCGATATGCTTTAGCTCTGGTACATATCTTCTTATATATTCCCCGCTAGGATCAAATCGCTTCGACTGGGTTGTGGGGTTAAAAATACGGAAATACGGCACGGCATCTGTCCCGACAGAGGCCGCCCACTGAAATCCCCCGATATTCGAAGCCTCATCATAATCTACAAGCTTTTTCGCAAAATACGCCTCTCCCTTTCTCCAATCAATCAAATAATCCTTTGTTAAAAATGAGGCGGTAACCATTCTTAGACGGTTATGCATCCATCCTTCTTCATTTAACTGCCTCATTCCGGCGTCAACGAGCGGAAAGCCTGTCTCTCCTTTACACCAAGCGTCAAAAAGCGCTTCATCTTCATTCCATTTCATCCCTTGAAACGCCAAATTGATTTCTTTATCTTTCATCTCAGGATAATGCGCATATATCATATGGTAAAAATCACGCCACGCCAGTTCTTTGACAAAGGTTTCCCTGCCTTCATCTTCATAAAGCTCCTCCTCATGTAGCGCATGAAAAACTGTTCGGATAGAGATTGTTCCAGTCTTTAAGAAACGTGACAGTTTGCTCGTGCCAAAGACTGATGGAATATCCCGTTTCTCCTGGTAGCGTGTGAGTCTTTCTTGAATAAAGGTGTGTAAAGTGCTCATCGCTTTGGATGAGCCAATTTGATCAAATTTCCTTGAGCATCTCTTTATGATCTCTCTTAGTTTTTCATCTCCAAGTTCAGAAAGCGACTCATCACAAATGTTATGTTTGCTGTTCATAAATGATCTGTCAACTTTTATGACAGGCTGCTTCTCCTGTTTACGCCATGATTGATAGTATGGAGTAAACACTTGATAATGAGAACCGTCCGCTTTTAAAATATCTTGCGCCCCGTGAAGGTGTGTATCTTGCCACTTTGACACATGAATGCCCTTCTTTTCTAAAAATTTGGTTACGCGACGGTCACGCCTTTGACCAATTCCCACTTGATCTTCATTAAAAAAGACAGCCTTGATGTCATACACATTGATGATTTGCTGAAAGGCACGAAGCACATCATCATGGAAAAGATGAACATACAATTGAGCTTCTCTTGCTTTCTTGACGAAATGCGCCAGGTTTTGAAAGAAATGTTCGTTATTTAAATCCAGGTCCATTTCAGTAAAAAATGGATCTAGATGATAAAGAGCAAATAATTTGTACTCGTGTTTTTTTGCATATGTGACCGCCTTTGATAAGGCGATATGATCATCTAATCGCATATCCCGGCGAAACCAAATCACAACAATTTCCAACGTTCTTCACCTCACTCTATAGTGTAATCACTCCCGCAGGCTGCTGCACATTTTAATGCGCTCAAAAAAAAGACACATCACGATGGATGTGTCTCACTTATCACTTATTATTCAGGCTTTAAGACGATGAGCAGATCACCAGTTTGAATCGCTTCCCCACTCGTCACATGAATTTCTTCTACAACTGCAGAGAATGGTGCTTGTACAGTCGTTTCCATTTTCATGGCTTCATTGATCATTAAATGCTCACCTTGCGAAATTTTCTGCCCTTTTTCCACGAGCACTTTAATAACAGTACCTGGCATTGATGCGGCAATGTGATTTGGATTCGAGCGGTCCGCCTTCATTTTTTCTTGAACAGAGGATTTGATGCTTTCATCCTTAATCACCACTTCACGCGGCTGGCCATTTAGCTCAAAGTATAGAACTCTAGTGGCATCTGGATTCGGTTCTCCAATAGATACGAGTTTGACAATAAGGGTTTTCCCTTTCTCGATTTCTACCTCGATCTCTTCACCAAGTCTCATCCCGTAGAAGAACGTTGGTGTATCAAGAACAGAAATATCACCATAGCTTTCTGCTGTTTGGACAAATTCAGAAAAGACTTTTGGATATAAGGCATACGCAATCGCGTCTTGCTCTGTTAACGTCAGATCATGAGATTCTTTGAACTGCTGCTTAATATCTTCAAAGTTCACCGGTTCCAGCTTCTCACCAGGTCTGACAGTAAGTGGCTCTTCCCCTTTTAAAATCAGCTTTTGCAGCTTTTCTGGGAATCCGCCATGCGGCTGGCCTAAATAGCCTTTAAATAATTCCACAACAGAATCTGGGAAGTCTAGTGTTGCTCCTTTTTCATAGACATCTTCTTCTGTTAGATCATTTTGCACCATATAAAGTGCCATATCTCCAACCACTTTAGATGATGGTGTCACCTTTACAATATCACCAAACATGTCATTCACACGTCTGTACATTTCTTTTACTTCATTCCAGCGCTCGCTAAGACCGACACCTTTCGCCTGCTGCTGCAAGTTACTATATTGACCGCCAGGCATTTCATGCTCATAAATTTCTGTATGAGGCGAATTCATGCCGCTTTCGAACTCATGGTAGTATTTTCTGACGGAATCCCAGTATTGAGAAAGGCGTTCCACAGATTGGACATTCATGTCCGGCTTTCTTTCATGCCCGTCTAAAGCGTAGTATAGTGAACTTGCACTTGGCTGCGATGTGAGCCCTGCCATAGAGCTGACAGCAACATCCACAATATCAACGCCTGCATCAATCGCTCTAGCATAGGTGAACAGCCCGTTTCCACTCGTGTCATGCGTATGAAGATGGATAGGAATCGTAAGCTCATCTTTTAAAGCAGATACTAGTTCGTAAGCTGCCTGTGGTTTTAATAACCCCGCCATATCTTTAATACCTAAAATATGTGCACCCGCAGATTCAAGTTCCTTCGCAAGAGAGACATAGTATTGAAGATCATATTTTGGACGAGATGGATCAAGAATATCTCCTGTATAACAAATAGCCGCCTCGGCCACTTTGCCTGATTCACGAACGGAATCAATGGCAAGCGTCATGCCTTTAACCCAGTTTAAGCTATCGAAAATACGGAACACGTCAATGCCTGCCTCAGCTGATTCCTTTACAAATGCTTTAATCACATTATCCGCATAGTTTGTATATCCAACTGCATTTGATGATCTTAATAGCATTTGGAACAACGTATTTGGCACTTCTTGACGAAGCTCTTTCAATCGTTCCCAAGGATCTTCTTTTAAGAATCGGTACGCCACATCAAATGTAGCACCGCCCCACATCTCCATACTAAACAGCTCTGGCCATAAACCTGCTGTCGGCTGGGCAACTTTCTTTAAATCATTTGTTCTGAAACGTGTCGCAAGCAGAGACTGATGCGCATCTCTAAAGGTTGTATCTGTTAAAAGCACACTGCTTTGTTCTTTTACCCAATTGGTAAGCCCCTCTGGCCCATGCGTGTCTAACAATTGTTTTGTGCCGGATGGAATCTCTTGATGAATAGGCAGCTTCGGTACGTTCGGCTTGTCAAAATGAGGCTTCTTTTTCTCCGCAATACCAGGGAACCCATTAATGGTAACGTTACCAATATAAGTAAGCATTTTCGTTCCGCGGTCTTTTTGCTTAGGGAAATTAAATAGCTCTGGCGTTGAATCGATAAACGACGTATCGTATTCCCCTTTTAAAAACTTCTCATGCTTTGCCACGTTTTCAAGAAACGGGATGTTTGTTTTAATCCCGCGAATCCTGAATTCTTGTAAATTCCGGACCATTTTAGCAGCCGCTTGATCAAATGTGAGCGCCCATGTAGACAGCTTGACCAATAGTGAATCGTAATAAGGTGTAATAACAGCACCTTGGAAACTGTTCCCTGTATCAAGGCGTACACCAAATCCCCCACCAGAGCGGTAGGCCATAATTTTTCCTGTGTCTGGCATAAAGTCATTCAAAGGATCTTCTGTTGTTACCCTTGATTGAATGGCAAAGCCATGTGTAAAGATATCTTCTTGTTTTGGTATACCGACTTCCTTGCTGTGAAGGTTATGACCCTTCGCGACAAGAATCTGGGTTTGGACGATATCGACACCTGTGATCATTTCTGTGATCGTGTGTTCTACCTGAACCCTTGGATTGACTTCAATAAAATAAAACTCACCATTCGCTACAAGAAATTCGACAGTCCCAGCATTGATATACGATACATTCTGAGCCAGCTGAACAGCCGCTTCGCAAATGTCTTCTCGCAATTGATCTGTCAGAGACACACTCGGTGCCACTTCAATTACCTTTTGGTGACGCCTCTGAACAGAACAGTCACGCTCATATAAATGAATGATATTGCCGTGATTGTCACCAATCACCTGCACTTCAATATGCTTCGGATTTTCAATCAGTTTTTCAACGTATACTTCGTCATTTCCAAAAGCAGCTTTTGCCTCTGACTTCGCACGGTCATAGGCTTCCTTCAGCTCCTCTTTCGATCTGACAATCCGCATACCTCGGCCGCCGCCGCCAAGTGAAGCTTTAATAATAAACGGGTAACCGTATTCTTCACCGAATTTTTCGACTTCTCTGACCGAATCAACGGGTCCGTCACTTCCTGGAATGACTGGAATCCCAGCTTTTTTCGCTTCATCTCTCGCTTTTACTTTATCTCCAAACATATCTAAATGCTGGGAAGTTGGACCGATAAATTGAATGCCTTCCTCTTCGCATCGTCTTGCAAAATGAATGTTTTCGGATAAAAATCCGTAGCCTGGATGAATCGCATCCACGTCATTTCGTTTTGCAATTTCGATGATCCCCTCGATATCAAGGTAGGCATCAATCGGTTTTTTCCCTTCTCCAACTAGATATGCTTCATCTGCTTTATAGCGATGATATGAGCCCGAGTCTTCTTTGGAATAAATGGCCACTGTCCGTAAATTGAGCTCCGTACAGGCCCTGAAGACTCTGATAGCAATTTCCCCTCTGTTTGCAACTAGAACCTTTTGAATTGTTCTCTGTGACATTCTCACTCCTCCATATCCCTTAAAATTTTATATGTACTCTATAATAAAGGAAGAAATGAAAACTGTACACTTTTGTTTTCTAAAGATTCAAAGTTTTCTGCAATCCATTTTTTTGAACCGATGGTTTGCTGATTGATTTTTTCTTTTTGTAACGCTCTTTATATTCAGTAAACATGCTGATATTCAGCAACATTCCCATACAGATGCTAAGTAAAATGATGGACGATCCCCCGTAGCTGATAAACGGAAGTGTCACCCCAGTGATCGGAATAAGACCTGAAACACCGCCTAAATTAATACAAGTTTGGATCGCAATCATGGACGAAATTCCTATTGCAAGCAAACTTCCAAATGGATCTTCACACTTTCTCGCAATATAAAAACCTTTCACCACAATAAAGCCAAGGAGAGCGAGAACGAAAAACACACCGAAAAAGCCAAGCTCTTCTGAGATAATCGCCATGATAAAGTCTGTATGCGGTTCTGGAAGATATCCGTACTTTTGAACGCTCTCCCCTAGACCGAGTCCAAAAAAGCCGCCTGATCCAATCGCATAATATGAATTGATCAATTGATGCCCAGTAGCTCCTGCATCTTTAAATGGATCTTGGAAACTCTCAAAACGTCCAAGACGATTTTTCGTGAAAATTTTATCCCAAAAAAGAATAATAAACGGGGTCACTACAACCATCACTACACTAAATAGCGCCAGCAGTTTTGCAAGCGTTTTGCCGCTGAAACCTGAGCATAAAATCATCGCAAGGGCAATCATGCCAATAATGAATGCTGTCCCATAGTCTGGCTGCAATATAATAAATCCACACAGAATAGAGACAATCACGATTGGAGGTGTGACACCTCTTAAAATATGATCAATATAATGCTGCTTTTTTGCATACACCGCAGCAAGATAGATAATGACAACAATTTTCACAAATTCGGCTGGCTGAAGACTAAACGGGCCTAATTTGATCCAGCTTCTTGCGTTCCCTGCAATATGACCGCCAAAGTACACATAGATCAGGGAAAAAACTGCAAGCAGCAGCATACCAATCTGGAATTTCTTATTTGAAAACAGCTGATATGGAACTAGTGCTGTAAAGATCAAAATGACGGCTCCAACAATCATAAATAAAAGCTGTTTCTTAAAGAAATTATCTGGCGCGGCATCGTATCTGATAACAGATGTAATCATACTTGAGCTATACACCATGACCAAACCGAATGCGCTGATTAAAATAATGGCGAACAATAATGAGTAGTCATACGATTTTAGCATTCTCTTTAACATATAATCCTCTTCCTAACGTCTGTTTCTACTGCTTGATATCCTCTTAGCTGTTCTTATTCTACTACATTTTCTCCGTTTGATCCCGTTTTACCTCTTTTATATTGTTCGTCATTCATGAAAGAATCAAGTCCGTTCATTCTTCAAAAAAGAGAGGACAAAAAAACTCAAACTTATGTTGTAGAAGTTTGAGTTTTCAATCGTTATTTTTTTGTGAACGCATCATGAAGTGCGGAAAGCTCTCTCTCAAGTTTATCGAGCAGTTTCTTGCCTTCATGTTGATCAACTAATCCAAGCCGGACAGCGAAATCAATTTCTCTCGATAATCCGAACATTTGAGTATCTAAAACCTCTTCATAAAGAGGACATTGCGGCATCGTTAAGTTGTCCATTTGCACTTGGATCAATTTTAAAATTTTATCTGCATCCAATTTTAATAAAGCCAGTGCTTTTTGCCGATGATCGACTAAAATTTCTGACGCCAAAAGTATCCCTCCGTTCCCCAGGCGAGTACCTAATTCTTCTATTTATCATAAAGCGAAACGCCCAAAATTGCAAGCAGATTTGTACAGTTCGCTTTGTAAAAATAAAAAGAAGCCATCCATCATTAAAAGATACTCATCTCATATTTTTCACTCATGAGCTCAAGCAGCTTAATCCCAGCAATACTGTTCCCTTTTTCATCCAGAGCAGGACCAAAAATGCCAATCCCAAAATCATAAGGTGCCGCTCCCATAATTCCGCCTGAAACACCGCTTTTAGCAGGGATGCCAATATTAATGGCAAATTCTCCGCTTGCATTGTACATTCCGCACGTCACCATAAAGGTTTTACAAATTCTAGCGACATCTTTTGAGAGAATTTGCTGCCCCGTTTCTGGATGTCTGCCGTCTAATGAGAACACACAAGCAATTTTCGCCAAATCTAAGCTGTTCATCATGATGGCACATTGTTTCGTATATACGTCCATGACCTCTTCTACGTTCCCTTTAATAATATGATATTGCTTCATGTAATAGCACATAGCGCGGTTAATCATGGATGTCTCAAATTCTGATGCGGCTGTTTCTTTGCAGTATGTAATGCTTTTGTCATTTGCGAGCTCTCTAATAAAGCCGAGCAGACGGTTAAGTTGATCTTGCGGAGTTGCTCCTCTTATTAAGCTTGTGACTGCAAGCGCTCCTGCATTAATCATTGGATTCAGCGGCTTATTTGGACTTGCTGTTTCCAGCTTAATCATCGAATTAAACGGGTCACCTGTTGGCTCTTGTCCAACAAATTGAAAGACTTTTTTAGGCCCCTCTTCTGAAAGCACGAGCGCAAGTGCTAATACTTTTGAAATACTTTGAAGGGTAAAGCGTTTATCTACATCTCCTGCCGAGTGGCAAGTATTACTCACATGGTACACAGCCACCGATAAATCCGTCTGATCCGCTTTGGCGAGAGCGGGAATATAGGATGCTACTTTGCCATCTTTGGCCACTTTTTTTGCTTCTTCTACAAATCGCTGAAGCTCTTCATTGTCGCGACATGCCATGCCCAACATCCTCCCTATCTTTCATATAAGATTAGTGTGTACAAGGAGAAGCATGTTTATGAAAGTGACAAAGCAGACGAAAACTTCTATAATTTATGTTGGAAAGGGGTTGTCTTGAACATGAGCATCATTCAAATTAAGGGGAACGTACAGTACAAAATCACCATTGATCCAAGTGTATGGATTTTTGATGACCGCAAATTTTTAATGGATTCATTTTTTGAAAAAAGTATAGAAAGTGAAGAAAATCAGTTCGATCAGGAGCTTGACCAAGAGCGGGTAATAAGAGAAGGACAAACACTTCCACCCACTTTAAAAACAGAGAAGAAGTATGAAAAGGAAAGACTCGTTACAGGCAGCTTCGGAATGAACCTTGGTGATATGCTGAAAAATGCAGAACCGCTTGAACATGCAGACACATGCGAATTTGTCACAGAAACAGGGACAATTGCTGTTCCGCTTTCTCAGGCAATGGAAAGCATTGCACACTTCAGCCAAAATGGGAAGCCTATGACTGAAGAAGGACCAATCCACGTCTATTTCGCGGATCAGTCCAACATCACTCAACCGATAAAAGGTGTCAAAGAACTCATTATTACATAAGACGGAGGGTCTGGACTATAGCAAATCAGCCGCAAGCTGTGCAAGTCCAGACCTTTCTCCTTTGACAAGCTTGACATGTCCAGATATTTGCTGTCCTTTGAACCGCTCAATGACATACGTAAGCCCATTATTTAAGCTATCTAAATAAGGATGATCAATCTGCTCTGGATCTCCCATCAGCACAATTTTACTTCCCTCTCCGACTCGCGTTAATAATGTTTTCACCTCGTGCTTCGTTAAATTCTGCGCCTCATCAATGATAATAAATTGATCAGGAATACTTCTTCCCCGGATATAGGTTAAAGCTTCCACTTGAATCGAACCAATTCCAGCCAAAATCGCATCAAGTTCACCAGGTTTTTTTGTATTAAATAAAAACTCTAGGTTGTCATAAATCGGCTGCATCCATGGTCTGAGTTTCTCTTCCTTTTCTCCTGGCAAGTAACCTAAGTCTTTACCAACAGGAACAATAGAGCGGGCTACGATCAGTTTTTTAAACATGCCAAGATCCTCTGTCTGCATTAAGCCGGCAGCAAGGGCAAGCAATGTTTTACCGGTCCCAGCTTTTCCGATCAGCGTGACGAGCGGAATATCACGGCGCAAGAGCAGCTCTAGTGCCATCGTCTGCTGCACATTTTTCGGCCGGATTCCCCAAATATGCTCCTGATCATAAATAAGCCGTTTCACGTTCTCTGCTTTTTGATCAAGCATTCCTAAAGCAGACCCGCCTTCATTCCCCTTCATAATGACAAATTGATGAGGATTTAATGATGCACTTGTGACTTCTTTTATAGGTAATTGACTTTGCTTATAAAATGTATTCAATTGTTCCGTCGGAATATAGAGCTCGTAATAGCCGTTATCAATGTCTTCATTTTGCAGCACACGGTCACTTAAGAAGTCCTCTGCTTGAAGACCTATGGCATCTGCCTTTACCCTGACTAAGACATCCTTACTGACCAAAATAACAGGCCGGCCATGAGGCTTTGTTTCTTCCTCTAAGCTCAAATTTTTTGCGACAGCCAAAATTCGGTTATCGTTCGTTTTTTCAATAAAAATTTCTTGAAGCTCGTGGAAAGATCGATGATTCAGTTCAATACGCAGCGTCCCTTTTGACTCTAGCGTAATTTTTTCATGCAGTTTCCCTTTCGATCTCAAACCGTCGATTAAACGCGAGACGCGACGGGCGTTTTGTCCAACCTCGTCCATGTATCTCTTTTTCGAGTCTACTTCCTCTAACACAACGGCCGGAATGACGACCTCGTTGTCTTCAAATGAAAAGATTGAATTCGGATCCTGTAATAACACATTTGTGTCTAATACATAAATTTTACTCAGGTCCTTCGCCTCCTGATCGGGGTTTCATTCATCCTTGTCTTTCCCAAAACGATTGTTAAAATATATGTTTTCATGAATAAAGTTAGAAGGTTAATTCAACAATAAAATAAATCATGCAGTTTGTGAAGGAGGGAATGTAGATGCGACTATTTTTAACATTATTCATGATTCACACCATTATTTTTTTAGGCGCTTGCCAGCAGCAGGAGAAGCCAGAAGCGCTGGACAAACAAGATGGACGCCAGCACATAGTACGCGTGTCAGACTCAACGAAGAAAAACACCAAGGAAGCCCGCCCATCCACAGATGTTGCGCAGCATCTTGTCAATGTGACTGAGCACGTAGCAGATGTCAATGATGCAACGGCGATCGTCATCGGCCGCTATGCTGTCGTTGGTATTGATGTGAAAGATGATTTAGATAGAAGTAAAGTCGAAACCATTAAATATTCAGTTGCAAAAGCGCTGAGAAATGACCCTGAAGGCACCAATGCTGTTGTGGTTGCAGATCCTGATACAGTCAGCCGGTTAAAAGAAATGGGCAAAGAAATTCAAGCAGGCCGCCCTGTAAGCGGGATTATGGATGAACTAGCTGCTATTGTCGGCCGCGTCATGCCAGAGATGCCAAAAAATGAAATCGACCGTAACGAAAAGGATCCAACAAACGATCCGAATGATCAGCTCAAACAAAACGATCAAAAACAGTTAGAAAAAAATCAAAACGACCAATCAAACCATCATATGAACCAGAAGAAATAAAGAGAACGGCTTATATCTCCTGTGATATAAGCCTTTTTCTACGCTGATTTTAAGTGTCTAGAAAACATGCTATAATATATGAAATAAAGTGAGGTGAAAATGATGAGAGTGAAGTGCTCATTATGTGAAAAGCTTGAAACCATTGATGATGATACACTCGTTGCGAAACGGTTAAGAAACCGGCCGATTCATACATATATGTGCGATGACTGTCAGGAACGCATTAAAGAAAAGACAGAAGCACGCATCAAAACAGGCAGATTCTCTCTTTATCAAGATCCTGCGACGAAAGAGAAAAAGAAGAAAAAAGGAAAAAAAGAACAAAAAACATAAAAAAGACCTGACACATGTTCAGGTCTTTTTTACGTATTGACTGTTCCTTCTTTTTTCGCACGATGCAGCCGTATTTTATAAATAATCAAAATGGCAGCTGCCACGACTAGGCCTTCCGCTACAGGCAAGAAGATACCTAAAAATGTGAGAAACGTGCAGCCAAAAATCAAAAACAAATAAATCACAAGCGCTTTTAAAATCGGTAAACGTCTTGCAAAGCCGAGCTTAAAAACAATAATCGCTAAAACAAGGATGGTGCCATAAAGGAACCACATCCCTGTTTGTGGATTTTCATCGACACGAAACAGCATCGCGAAAAAGGATAGATTTTCACTTACTTCCTGATCATTCAAAAAGATTCCCTCCCCTTATCTTTCAGGGTTCTATCTTTTTAATTCTTCATGGAATTAAGATAATCCTGCTAGCTTTTTCTTCTTCGCTGCTTTCTCACGTTCGTTTTTATCTAAAATTTTCTTTCTTAGACGAATTGATTCAGGTGTAACCTCACAGTATTCGTCTTCATTCAAGTACTCAAGAGATTCCTCAAGTGACATAATACGTGGTTTTTTCATGCTAACCGTTTGATCTTTTGTCGCTGAACGTACGTTTGTTTGTTGTTTCATACGGCTTACGTTTACAACAAGGTCATTCTCACGGTTATGCTCACCAACAATCATCCCTTGGTATACTTCAGTACCCGGCTCAACGAAAATCACACCGCGTTCTTCAACACCTTGGATTCCGTAAGCAGTCGCTTTCCCTGTTTCCATTGAAACAAGTACACCTTGACGGCGTCCGCCAACTTGACCAGACTGCATTGGCTGGTAGCTGTCAAACGTATGGTTTAAAATACCAAAACCACGAGTTAATGAAAGAAATTCAGTTGTATATCCGATTAAACCACGTGATGGCACTGTAAAGATCAGGCGAACTTGGCCATTACCATTATTGATCATGTCAATCATTTCACCTTTTCTTGCGCCCATTGATTCCATGACAGAGCCAGTATGCTCTTCTGGTACATCAATTTGAACGCGCTCAACAGGCTCACATCGAACACCATCCACTTCTTTTACAATAACTTCTGGCTTCGATACTTGTAATTCAAAACCTTCACGTCTCATATTCTCAATTAAGATCGATAAGTGAAGCTCTCCGCGTCCAGAAACAACCCAAGCATCAGGTGAAGCAGTTGGATCTACACGAAGACTAACGTCTGTTTGAAGCTGCTGCTCTAAACGCTCTTCAATTTTACGTGATGTCACGTATTTTCCTTCGCGGCCTGCAAATGGACTGTTGTTTACAACAAACGTCATTTGAAGTGTCGGCTCATCAATACGAAGGATTGGCAGTGCCTCTTGGTGTTCTATCGGACAAACCGTTTCACCTACGTTAATGTCTTCCATTCCAGATACAGCAACTAGATCGCCAGCTTTCGCTTCGTCGATTTCCACGCGTTTTAACCCTTGGAAACCAAAAATCTTTGTCACACGGAATTGTTTTACACTGCCGTCGACTTTCATCAAGGCTACTTGCTGTCCTACTTGCATTGTTCCTCTGAATACGCGGCCGATTCCAATTCTTCCAACATAATCATTGTAATCAAGTAGTGCCACTTGGAATTGAAGCGGCTCTTCATGGTTATCAACTGGGCAAGGAATATGGTTAACAATGGCTTCAAATAAAGATTCCATGTTTTCATCTTGCTTGCTTGCATCGTTACTAGCTGTACCATTGATTGCTGATGCATAGACAACTGGGAATTCAAGCTGTTCTTCTGTTGCATCCAATTCAATGAACAAGTCAATCACTTCATCGACTACTTCAGCAGGACGAGCAAAGTCGCGGTCAATTTTATTGACGACAACAATTGGTGTTAAGTTTTGCTCAAGTGCTTTTTTCAGCACAAAGCGTGTTTGAGGCATACAGCCTTCATAAGCATCCACAACGAGAAGTACACCATCTACCATTTTCATGATACGCTCAACTTCACCACCGAAATCGGCGTGTCCAGGTGTATCTAAAATATTAATGCGTGTATCTTTATAATGGATCGCAGTATTTTTAGCTAAAATCGTAATACCGCGCTCTCGCTCTAAATCATTTGAATCCATGGCTCTCTCAGCGATATTTTCATTCGCACGGAAAGTACCAGCTTGATGGAGCAATTGGTCAACAAGCGTCGTTTTACCATGGTCAACGTGGGCAATAATTGCGATGTTGCGAAGGTCTTTTCGAAGTTTCACATTTTCATCTCCTAAAATAATTAGATAACTTTCATATTATATCACAATCCCCTTTAAATGCCGATCGTTTTTCTGTAAACTTATATTAACTCTAAAAAAAGGGATGGAGACAAATGAAACAAATCAAATGGCTTCTATTATTATGTGCATTACTTGCAGTTGTCAGTATGGCTTTTATTGGGGTAACTCTTGCTGAAAAAAACATACTGGGCACATGTCTAAGCATTGTGTTCGCCATGATTTTCATGGGTACAGGATTTACATTAAAAAGAAAATTAAACGTGCAATCATAAAATTGACCAAAAGCCTTTTACATTTTACATGTAGAAGGCTTTTTTTTGAGTAAAAACAAGACAAATCACCTATGAAAGCTCGCGTCACATACAAAAACATCTATTGAGAATTGACAAAAGTAAGCAATCTGAACCTCTCCATATTTCGACAAGAACTTTTATAGTTCTCCAAAATCAAACATAAAGTTACAATTTTCCTATTCTTCCACAAAGTTTCTCATGGTATGCTGTTCTTGCAACAAAATTTAACAGAAAAGGGAGAGAAAAGAAGCATGAAGAAGTTTTTGAGCAAATCGCTCAGCTCTGTTGTATTTTTCGCTTTAGCTATTATTCTTACTTTCACAACAGTAGCTCCTGGGCAAGCAAGCGCTGCAACTTTCAAAGGCATTCCTTTTGAACAGCAGCAAATCATTAAAGAATTATTGGAGAAAAACGAGCGTGTCATCAACATTCTCATCAATTCATTTGTTGAGGAAGACAACAACTTCACATTTGATGTGAAAAAAGCTGTTGAGCTCGGATTAACTGAAGAAGAAGCGGCGACTGCTGAGAAATTCTTAGATCGCACAGCTGTTCTTACAATCGTTTTCAGTGAAAGCATCACTAAAAACGAAAAAGGGAAATTGGTTTTTGATGCAGCAAAAGCTGTTGAACTTGGTCTTACAAAAGAAGAAGCAACTAAATTCGAAAAGCTTTTCAAATCAGTGATCAGAATTGCTGATCTTGCTGGTGATGCACTTGTTCTAGACAAAAAAGGAAACGTTGTGATTGATTCAAAAATCGCAAAAGGTCTTGGATTCAGTTCTACTGAATTACTTGTTTTCAACCAAATGCTTAAGAAAATTCCTCAAGAGCAATTAAAAACGATCTATGATGCCGTTCAAATTGCGAAAGAAAAATTAAGCTAAGCTCAAAAAACCCCCACCTGGTTCATCCAGATGGGGGTTTTCTATTTCAGCCAATAAAGAATGATCATCATGACGTATCCTATAACAAACACAATACTTGCTCGATAGATAGAGGATAAATCACTAAACAAATCAAACATTGATACACAATCCTTTACATAAAATTAAGGCCTCATTCGTATAGACATTCGTCCTGCCAAAAAGTTTCATTGAACATAAAAAATCACTTCATTCTCATGAAGTGATTTAGATTGTTGACAAAGGGCTAAAATGATTTATATTTTAGCCCTTTGTCTTCTTTTCAGCGTGATAGAAAACCTTTGCAGTCTAGGAAGGACGAGTACCGGAGCGGAGCGAATTGAGCATTCGTGAGCACCGGAACGCAGACCTGACACCGAATGCGAGGGTTTGTCTACACGCTGAATCACTTCATTCTCATGAAGTGATTTGGTTTATTTCTTATTTCCGCTTCCTTTTATGTAATCATGCAAGATTTTTTCGCAAATGGATCGATTTCCAGCCACGATGCTGTTTTTATCGAGGAACGTAAGGCGTTCTCCATGAATATTTGAGTAAACAGCCCCTACTTCATCTAGCAGCACACTGCCTGCTGCATAATCCCACGGCGCAAGCCTTAACGTCACATATGCATCACTTCTGCCGCTTGCTATATAAGCAAGCTCAAGGGCAGCTGAACCAATCGTTCGTGTCCCTCTCACGTCACGAACAAGACGAGCAAACGGTTTGGCGTCAAAATAAGGGCTTTCAATTGCCCATGTCGGATTAATCCCTACAATGGCTTTTTCGATCGCCACCTCTTTTAATGGCGGGAGCAGGGTATCGTTCATATAGGCTCCTTCACCTTTGATGGCATGGTAGAGCTCGTCATGAATGACGTCATAAATAAGACCGATTTTCCCAACACCATTTTCAAATATCCCGATTGAAATGGCAAAGTTGCGTTTTTGATGGACAAAGTTCATTGTGCCATCAATAGGATCAATGATCCACACAATCCCATCCAATGAAGTCACTTGTTCCCCTTGTCCCTCTTCTCCTAAAATGTGATGATCTGAAAATGTCGATTGTATTTTTTCAATAAAAAAACGTTCTGTTTCTTTATCGATATTCGTGACAAGATCATTTGGATTTGATTTTGTTTCAATTGATAGACCTTCCTGCATGGACGCTTTTATACGGCTTCCTGCTTCTTTTACCCAGAGCTTTGCAAGACGGTCAATTTCCACCCAGTTTGCCATCAGATTGTAAACCTCTTTTCTATGTAGGACCTATTTGTATTAGCATACTGATATTATGTACGTAAAAGCAAGAAAAAAGCAGCTTCATACAAAAACGAACCGATGAATTGGTTCGTTTTTACCTCACCTTGTTTTACCCTTGAAGCTGCTCCCATTCTTTTCTTAGGCGCTCAAGCTTTCGTTTGCTGCGTTCGATTTGGATGTCATCTTTATGTTCGATGGCTTCATGAAGCGTAGAAAGCTCATAATCAACCTCTAATCTCCACACAGCGATGCGATTCTTCTTCTCCTGCCTATACCCCTGCTTCACGATTTGCTTCATTGGTCAACGCCCCTTCCAGAGAATGATTCATTCCTTGTCAGTTTTCATTGATAAAAAATTCAATCGATAAGAGAAATGGTTCTTGCTTATATCGTATGAAGCGATCGCATAACCGCAACGACATTCTGAAAATTGTGTCTTTACCTATTTGTTATGTACCACAAAATTGTAGATTTTAAACGCTGCACCTCATCCTTCATAAACTTTGCTCTAACGGTGCATCTTTTTTTGAGCTTGACCTAAGCTATGATAAAATATGATCAGCGAAAAGATACAGGAGGCATAACATGAGTGAAATGCGTTTTAGAGATGAAGATTTTGAAACATTCACAGTCGATGGTTTAGATGAACGAATGACTGTATTAAAAGAAAGAGTCCGTCCAAAGCTTGAGGCACTTGGTGAACATTTTGCACCACTTCTTTCTTCTATTACAGGAGACGAAATGTTTGTGCACGTCGCAAAGCATGCTAGAAGGTCTGTCAATCCGCCAAATGATACGTGGGTTGCTTTCGCAAACAGTAAACGCGGATATAAAAAGCTCCCTCATTTTCAAATCGGGCTTTGGAAAACACATGTTTTTGTTTGGTTTGCGCTCATTTATGAATCTCCAGTAAAGGGTGAATACGGCCAGCTATTCGAAAAAGAGCTGGACACGATCCAGAAGAAAATACCACAAGAGTTTGTTTGGTCTAAAGATCATATGAAACCAGATGTCCTCCGTCACAGCGAGCTTGATTCAGAGCAGCTGAAAACACTGTTTGAACGTGTTCAAACAGTCAAGAAGGCTGAGCTCCTTTGCGGCATTCAGCTGCCAAGAGAAGAAGTCGTGCAAATGAATAATGAAGAATTCCTCTCAAAAATTGAAAATGCCTTCCGCACATTGACGTATCTATACCGTTTTACACAGAAAGAATCTGTATGAAAAAACGAGCCCCTTTAGGCTCGTTTTTTACATACGTATAATAGCTGTCTCTTCAGCCTCTCTGGCTGTTTTCACTGCATGATAAGGGGAATACCCACTTCCCTTTTCAAACGCCGCACAATGCGTTTTTTCTTCTGCTTTTGATGGCACAACCTTTTTAAATCCTTTATAAGAATTTAATAACTCCTGCTTCGCAATTCCTTTTTCATAGGCTTTTTCAACAGCCTGAAAAAACGATATCACCGCAATCTTTTCCTCTGTCGTCCAGTCGACATCCATTGGATATTGATATTCCATTTTCTTGTCCCTCACTTTAACGAATTGAACTTTTATTATAACATCTGTTCAATCAGAAACCGATTGATTTTATGCTTTACATTCCGATCAGTTCATAATATAATTCTTTTGTTTTATGCAATGAAATCTGTTGTTATTGGTACAATAATAGCAGGTATTTCGATGAAGGTGGGAAAGCAATTGTCACAACATGATACACCCTTATACACTGGACTAAAAAAACACGCTGCAACCAATCCAGTCCAATTTCACATTCCAGGCCATAAAAAAGGAGCCGGAATGGATCCTGAATTTAGAGCATTCATTGGCGATAATGCATTAAGCATTGACCTTATTAATATAGAACCTCTCGATGATTTACATTCACCTCGAGGGATGATAAAAGAAGCACAGGAACTCGCTGCTGAAGCCTTCGGTGCTGACCATACGTTTTTCTCCATTCAAGGAACAAGCGGCGCCATCATGACAATGGTGATGACGGTATGCGGACCTGGAGATAAAATCATCGTTCCGCGTAACGTCCATAAATCGATTATGTCCGGAATTGTATTTTCTGGCGCCATTCCTGTTTTTATTCACCCAGAAATTGACAAAGAGCTCGGCATCTCTCACGGGATCACACCAGACTCAGCCAAAAAGGCGCTCACTGAACACCCAGATGCGAAGGGCCTGCTTGTCATTAATCCAACGTATTTTGGCATTTCAGCGGACTTAAAAACAATCGTAGACATTGCCCATTCATTTGATGTGCCTGTCCTTGTCGATGAAGCACACGGTGTGCATATCCATTTTCACGATGAGCTGCCTCTCTCTGCCATGCAGGCTGGTGCTGATATGGCGGCAACAAGTGTTCATAAACTTGGCGGTTCCCTTACGCAAAGCTCTATTTTAAATATGAAAGAAGGGCTTGTTTCAAAAGATCGTGTGCAATCAATTTTGAGTATGCTGACGACAACGTCCACTTCGTATTTGCTCTTAGCGTCACTTGATGTCGCTAGAAAACGATTAGCGACTGAAGGAAAGACACTTGCAGATGAAGCCATTCGTTTGGCTGAATCAGCGAGAAACCGATTGAATCAAATTGACGGCATTACCTGTATTGGCAAGGAAATACTCGGTTCACCTTCTACTTACGATTATGATCCGACGAAATTAATTATCTCAATTAAAGACCTTGGCCTAAATGGACATGATGTCGAAAAATGGCTGAGAGAAAGCTATCGAATTGAAGTAGAGCTCTCAGACCTTTACAACATTTTATGTATCGTTACCCCTGGCGATACAGATGAGACAATTGATACGCTCGTGACGGCGATGAAGGAAATTGCCGTAGCCTCTACGCGTGAGTGCGGCAAACATGCGGTAACGGAAGTGCTCCTTCCTGATATTCCATCGCTAGCTATGACGCCGCGTGACGCTTTTTATGCCACTACAGAAGTGGTTCCGTTTAAAGAGGCAGCAGGCCGCATCATCGCAGAGTTTGTGATGGTGTACCCACCAGGCATTCCAATTTTTATACCAGGCGAAATTATTACAGAAGAAAATATCTCGTATATCTTTAAAAACATTGAAATTGGCCTCCCTGTCCAAGGACCAGAAGATTCTACGCTAGAAATGATCCGTGTCATTAAAGAACAAAAACCAATTTTATAAAAAAGAAACATGCAGCCCCAAATGGAGCTGCATGCTTTTTTATTTATTCAGAGGCTTCATCACAGCAATGACAGTGACCACACGTTCCGTATAGTGTTGTCACTTTTTCATTTTCAAATTGATCAATGGTTTCATTGCAATCTTGACAAATAATTGTACCCACGTACATTCCCCTTTTCTTCATTCATAGTTTGAAAGCGTTTGATCTATTTCATATCTCTATAATATGATGTCATATTTAAGTTGTCAACGGTTAATTGTATGACACATTTAATCATTTTTTATAAATATATGTTTTTTTCTCATCATATTGAGGGAACGTTTCAATTGTATTTTGCTTCATATCAATTCTGTAACAATTGAGTAACAATCGAAAATTGTCAAAAGGGACGTGATACACTAGAGTGACTAACAGGGAACCAGCTCCTAAAAATGTTGGGATAACCCCAAAAGATTTTGAGGTGAATAGATTGAATTTTATGAGGGCACTTCTCCTTATATTCCCTATGCTCTTTGTACTTAGTTCATGCTCATTTGCGTATATCATACCGAATCAGACTGACCAAGTCAGTCATATTCAAAAACCGAGAATTCTCTTTTTTACTGATGCAGAAAATCTGGATAAAGAAAGTCCTTATTATGATGCCGTCCTCGATTTAAAAAATGAATATCCTAAAGAAATGTCGAAGATGATTGTAAAAGAAGATCGTAAAGGCTGGAAAAATGAAGTGGATGAATTACCGGCTATTTTACTTGTAAATAATGAAAAAGTCATTGTGAAGGTTGAAGGGAATGTCCGCAGTAAAGAGGAGATCTTATCGCCCCTATGTCAGGCTCTAGACCGAGTGAATACAAACTAATGATATTTCTTGTACTTATATATCCTTATGAAACACCCCCTCAGCTCATGAGGGGTTTTTTCATGTGGTGTTCAAGTGTTCAAACGCTCAAAAAAACCCTTTCCATCAAGGAAAGGGTTTTATAGGTTCATTATTTTACGATATGGATTGGGCTTCCAATTGCTACTTCAGCCGTTTCCATTGTAATTTCACCTAAAGTTGGGTGAGCGTGAATTGTCATTGCGATATCTTCAGCAGTCACTCCAGCTTCGATTGCAAGGCTAAGCTCTGAAATCATATCAGAAGCGCCAACACCTGCGATTTGTGCACCGATAACTAGACCGTCCTCTTTACGAGTGATCATTTTCATGAAGCCATCAGTTGCGTCAAGAGAAAGTGCACGACCGTTTGCTGCAAATGGGAATTTCGCTGCAACGATTTCGATGCCTTCTGCTTTTGCTTCTGCTTCAGTGTATCCAACAGTTGCAAGTTCTGGCTCAGAGAATACAACAGCAGGAATACCAAGGTAATCAATTTCAGCTGGCTCTCCAGCGATTGCTTCAGCTGCAATTTTACCTTCGTAAGAAGCTTTGTGTGCAAGTGGTGGTCCATCAACGATGTCACCAATTGCATAGATGTTAGATACGCTTGTACGGCATTGTTTGTCTGTTTTGACAACTCCGCGGTCTGTCAATTCAACACCAACTTGTTCAAGACCAAGCTCATCAGTGTTTGGACGACGGCCAACAGTAACAAGTACATAATCAGCATCAACTGTTTTTTCTTCACCTTTTACTTCGAATGTAACAGTGACACCATCAGATTTTTCTTCAACGCCTTTTGCAAGAGCGTTTGTATGGATTTCAACGTTTCCTTTTTTCTTCAGGTTACGTTTAACCAATGAGCTCATTTGCTTTTCGAAACCTGGAAGGATTTCGTCTCCACCTTCAAGGATCACAACTTCTGTTCCAAAGTTTGCATAAGCAGTACCAAGCTCAGTACCGATGTATCCACCACCGATGACAACTAACTTTTTAGGTACTTCTTTAAGCGCTAAAGCACCAGTTGAGTTAATCACGCGGTCTGTGTATTTAAAAGTAGGCAATTCAATTGGACGAGATCCAGTTGCAAGAATTGCATTTTTGAAAGTGTAAGTCTGTGCTGAATTTTCATCCATAACACGCACAGAGTTGCTGTCTACGAAATAAGCTTCACCTTTGACGATGTCTACTTTATTTCCTTTAAGAAGACCTTGAACTCCACCTGTTAATTTGTTCACAACAGAAGCTTTCCACTCTTGAACTTTTGTGAAATCAACTGTTACGTTTTCAGCTTTGATACCCATGTCTTCAGAATGCTTAGCATTTTCGAAACGATGGCCAGCATTGATTAACGCTTTTGAAGGAATACAACCAACGTTTAGACATACGCCGCCAAGTGTTCCTTTTTCAACGATTGTTACTTTTTGTCCAAGCTGTGCAGCACGAATAGCAGCTACATATCCACCAGGACCTGCACCGATGACAAGAGTATCTGTTTCGATTGGGAAATCTCCTACTACCATGACATTACGCCTCCATTAAAATTAATTGTGGATCATTCAATAAACGCTTGATGTGGTTAAGGGCATTTTGCGCAGTAGCTCCGTCAATCATACGGTGGTCAAAGCTTAGGGAAAGAGCTAAGACAGGAGCTGCAACGATTTCGCCATCACGAACAACCGCTTTTTCAGCGATACGGCCAATACCAAGGATCGCCACTTCTGGGTGGTTGATAACTGGAGTGAACCATTGTCCACCAGCAGAACCGATGTTTGTGATTGTGCAAGATGCACCTTTCATTTCAGCTGGAGCCAATTTACCATCACGTGCTTTTGTTGCAAGCTCATTGATTTCGTTAGAAACTTCGAAAATTGCTTTGCGATCTGCATTTTTCACAACTGGAACGAGCAAGCCTTTTTCAGTGTCAGCTGCAATTCCGATGTTGTAGTAATGCTTTTGAACAACTTCATCTGTTTTGTCATCGATAGAAGTGTTAAGTACTGGGTACTTTTTCAAAGCAGAAGTTAGAGCTTTTACAACGTAAGGCAAGTAAGTTAACTTGATTCCTTGATCAGCTGCAACTTGTTTGAATTGTTTACGATGTGCAACAAGGTTTGTTACATCAACTTCATCCATTAATGTTACGTGAGGAGCTGTATGCTTAGAGTTCACCATTGCTTTCGCGATTGCTTTGCGGATTCCGCTCATTTTCTCGCGAGTTTCTGGGAATTCTCCTTCAAGAACTGGAGCTGCTGCCGCTTTTGGAGCTGCTGCTGCTTCTTTTGCACTTTCAGCTGCTTGAGGTGCTGCTGCTTGAGCTGCAGAACCACCATTAACGAAGCTGTCGATATCTTCTTTTAACACACGTCCGTTTTTACCAGAACCTGCAACTTTGTAAATTTCAATGCCTTTTTCACGAGCGTATTTACGTACAGATGGCATAGCGATAACGCGTTTGTTTGGATCAGCATCTACTTGCTCTTGTGCGCCTGCACCAGTTGCTGCTGCCGCTTCTTCTTGTGCTACTTCTTTCTTCTCTGGCTCGTTACCAGCTTCAGCAGTACCTTGTACTTGAGCTTCAGTTTTTGCTTCGCCTTCTTCTTCGTTGCCTTTAAATTGAAGATTTTCGTAACCAGGTGCATCAAACGTAATGATTGTTTGTCCTACAGTTGCAACTGTTCCCTCTTCAACTTTTAATTCTAATACTTTTCCTTTAACAGGTGAAGGAATTTCTACAACTGCTTTATCATTTTGTACCTCTGCTAAAACGTCATCTTCATTAATTTCGTCGTTTGGTTTAACAAACCACTTAACGATCTCACCTTCGTGGATACCTTCTCCGATGTCCGGAAGTTTAAATTCAAATGCCACTGTTTTTCGCCTCCTAGATTTTGTTGAACCCTTGTTGTGTATATTTACACGGTCATGTAATTGATAAAGGGGAAGAGAAATAAATTCTTTTCCCCTCTGTCATTTAATTAAAATTCAAGAACTTTCTTAGCAGTTTCAAGCACGTCTTTATGGTTTGGAAGCCATACGCTCTCAGCTTGAGAGAAAGCAAATACAGTATCAGGTGCAGCTACACGAAGTACTGGTGCTTCTAGGCTAAGGATTGCTCTGTCATTGATTTCAGCTACTACGTTTGCAGCAATACCAGCTTGTTTTTGTGCTTCTTGAACAACGATTGCGCGGCCTGTTTTTTCAACAGAAGCAATGATTGTTTCAATATCAAGCGGGCTAACTGTACGAAGGTCGATAACTTCAGCAGAAACGCCTTCTTTTTCAAGCTCTTCAGCAGCTTTTAGTGATTCGTGAACCATTGCACCGTAAGTGATGATTGAAAGATCAGAACCTTCACGTTTCACATCAGCTTTACCGATTTCAATTGTGTACTCTTCTTCAGGAACTTCCTGACGGAAAGAACGATAAAGTTTCATATGCTCAAGGAATACTACAGGATCGTTGTCGCGAATTGCAGAAATTAATAGTCCTTTTGCATCATAAGGTGTTGAAGGAATGACAACCTTGATACCAGGTTGTTGTGCTACAAGACCTTCTAAGCTGTCAGCGTGAAGCTCAGGTGTGTGAACTCCTCCGCCAAATGGAGAACGGATTGTCACTGGAGAATGCCAGCGTCCGCCAGAACGGTAACGCATACGAGCCATTTGTCCAGAAACAGAATCTAATACTTCGTAAACGAATCCGAAGAATTGAATTTCCATTACTGGGCGGAATTCTTGTAGTCCAAGGCCAATTGCAAGACCGCCAATACCAGATTCAGCAAGTGGAGTATCGAATACACGATCCTCACCAAACTCTTTTTGCAATCCTTCAGTCGCACGGAATACGCCGCCGTTTTTACCAACGTCTTCTCCGAAAACGAGAACGTTTTCGTCATTTTTCAGTTCTGTGCGTAACGCATCAGTGATCGCTTGAATCATTGTCATTTGCGCCATGGCTTACTTCGACTCCTTCTGTTTGTAAATTTCAAGCTGTTCAACTAAGTTGAATGGTTTCACATCGTACATGTTTTCAATCAAGTCAGTGACTTTTTGCTTAGGCTGTTCGTCAGCTTCTTTGATCGCTTGTTTGATTTGTTCTTTTGCATCTTCGATGACTTTATTCTCTTCTTCTTCAGACCATAGGCCTTTGTTTTCCAAGAATTTGCGGTAGCGGACTAATGGATCTTTTTGCTCCCACTCGTTTTCATCTTCTTTTGTACGATATCTTGTTGGATCGTCACCAGCCATTGTATGTGGGCCGTAACGGAATGTAAGAGTTTCGATTAATGTTGGACCTTCACCATTTACAGCACGCTCACGAGCTTCAGCAGTTGCTGCATATACAGCTAATGCATCCATACCGTCAACTTGTACGCCTGCGATACCAGCTGCAGCTGCTTTTTGTGCAATCGTTTGTGCAGCAGATTGCTTTTCAACAGGTGTAGAGATTGCGTATCTGTTGTTTTGGACAACAAAAATCGCTGGCGCTTTGTAAGCCCCTGCAAAGTTAATACCTTCGTAGAAATCACCTTGTGAAGCTCCGCCGTCACCAGTATAAGTGATTGCAACAGCTTTTTTACCGCGCTTTTTCAAACCAAGAGCTACACCAGCAGCTTGGATGATTTGTGCACCGATAATGATTTGCGGTGAAAGTGCATTCACATCTTCAGGCATTTGGTTACCAACAAAGTGTCCGCGAGAGAACAAGAATGCTTTTGTTAGTGGAAGGCCATGCCAGATTAATTGTGGTACATCACGATATCCTGGAAGAATGAAATCTTCTTTCTCAAGTGCAAAGTGAGTTGCAAGCTGAGAAGCCTCTTGTCCAGCTGTTGGCGCATAGAAGCCAAGACGTCCTTGACGGTTTAATGAAATTGAACGTTGATCTAATACACGTGTAAACACCATACGGCGCATTAATTCTTTTAATTGGTCATCTGAAAGATCTGGCATTGCCGCTTCGTTTACGACTTCGCCTTTTTCGTTTAAAATTTGAAACGTTTCAAACTGCTTTTTGATGGCATCAAATTGCTTTTTGCTATCAACAATTGCTTTTTTTGTTTTTGCAGCCATTCTAAAGTCACCTCTTCCTTTCTTTTAACAGTCAATTTGTCGTGAATCCATTTATACATACAGATATAGGATAACCCAAAACACTCATATGACTCATGTATTTAATAGCCACTAAGATCGTTGTCGAAACATTGGTTGACCGCTCGTTTTTGAGTTCTTCTAACTGTATTAACGATAGTTCACAAAAAACTAATACAACTTCTGTTAACAAGGAATAGTTTACAACAAGAAAAATAGTCCGTCAATTGATTTAACGGCTTTATTTAAATAAATGTATTCGCTTTACTTTTTATGGTGAGCTGTATCAATCTGTTTAACAAACACCCCTAACTGTACTAGTATAGAGTGTACTGCTGTACTACAATAGAAAATGTTTGTTTTTGTCGAAAAATAAAAAAAGAGCTGGTATTCAGCTCTTTTTTGACCTTTGATGTGCCGCTTTATACAAAGCCTGTTTATGCTCATTCAATTGATCTGTATATTGATTGAACTTCTTCCCTTCTTTTCTAACTTTGCTATAAGATCGATTTACGGTCTTCAGCTTAGACTTCAGCTCTTCATATGCTAAGTCCTTCTTCTTTAACGATTGATACAAATGCTGATCTTGTTTCAGCGCCTTTTGATACTCCTTGTAAAGCTGATCATACGCAGCATATCGTTTTTCAATAAATGTAACTGTTTGATCTGCTTTCTCTTTTAACTCCGCATCTTGCAATCGTCCGGCAGATTCCTTTACCGCTTTCAATTCTTTTTTCGATTGATCCATGCTGTCTTTTTCTGTTTTTAAATGTTCTTCTCGTTTCTCTGCCGATGCTAACGCCTGATCAGAAAGGCTTGACACTGTTTTGATATGGTCCTTTGTCGTTTGAATCATTTTTGTATACAGCTTCTGCTCTTTCTTCTCATAGCTTTGCAGTGTACCTTGCTCTTTTTCGAAGGATGCTTCTTTTTCACTCATTTTCGTCATCGCATCTTGCATGTCATTAAACGGACTTTGACCTCCGCATCCCGAAAGCAAAAGAGTACATAACCCCGCTAAAGCAGCACCTGCTTTCACGCTTCTTTTCACCTGTCTCATCAAAAGGTCCCCCTTTACATCTCCACATACCACTATAATTTTTATAGGCTTTTGTGACAAGGAAAGAGGTCAGTCAGATGAGGCGGAGAAGATTTTTTTCAAGTGATAGGCGCATGACTATACAAATAGTGCATTCATACATAGTTTATATTACACGCTTCGCCTTCACTTATGAGAGGCCGAGTGTATTTCCAAAGGAGGTCAAAAGTATGTCTAATTATAGTCATGGAAGTATGTATGGTGGATATGGCGGTTACGGCGGTTACGGGTATGGATACGGCGGCGGCTGTTGTTACCCAAGTTATGGCGGTGGATACGGATGCGGTTACGGTGGCGGACGTACATTCGCTTTAATCGTTGTGCTTTTCATCCTATTAATCATCGTTGGCGCAGCATTCTTAGGCGGCGGTGGCTGCTGCTAAGGCTGTTTAAGCCTCTGACCGGTCTCACAGGACCGGTCTTCTTTATTTCATTGCATATGTTGTGTATCATTTTATATACTTTACATACAAAGGAAATAGGAGTGAAGTTTTGTGATTACCATGGATGATATCGTAAGGGACGGACACCCCGTCTTAAGACAAACAGCTAAAGCGGTCGAGCTCCCGCCGACAGAAGAGGAAAAACAGCAATTAGCTGACATGATCGAATTCGTCAAAAATAGTCAGGATGCTGACATTGCTGAAAAATACGGACTAAGACCCGGCGTTGGATTAGCAGCTCCGCAAATTAATATTAGTAAACGGATGATCGCTGTTCATTGTGAGGATGAAGACGGAGAAGAGTACAGCTACGCCCTATTCAACCCGCGGATTGTCAGTCATTCAGTCAAAAGAGCTTATTTAGCTACAGGTGAAGGCTGCTTATCTGTTGATGAAGCGATCCCTGGATTTGTTCCTCGATATCAAAAAATCAGGGTGAAGGCCACAACGCTTGAAGGAGAGGACATTGATATCCGCCTAAAAGGGTTCCCTGCCATTGTCTTTCAGCATGAAATTGACCATTTAAATGGCATTATGTTTTATGATCATATTCAAAAGGATCAGCCATTTGCTGAGCCAGATAACTCTGTTGCGATCGGCAGATCATAATATAAAAAGAAGACCCAGCAGCTTGAGGGTCTTCTTTTTTATTCTTCAATGAGGCCAAGATGGGTCACTGCATGGAATATGCCGTCCTCATCTACTGGCTTTGTCACAAAATCAGCCAATGCTTTCAGCTCACTCACAGCATTTCCCATCGCAACGCCTGTTCCAGCAAACGAAATCATTTCTCGATCGTTCAATCCGTCTCCAAAGGCAATCGTATCCTTTTGATCGTAAGGCAGTCTTTCGATGACTCGTTTGATTCCTTCGGCTTTTGATCCGCCTTTTGGCAAAACGTCAGTTGAGAGCTCATGCCATCTGACAAGGTCAATCTCTTCGCGGAATGCCTCGTATTGCACTTCCTCTTCTGCCTTGCAAAATAACAGCATTTGAAAAATGTCGTTTTCTTTAAAGAAAGACAAATCATGCTCGGGATGCTCTGTTTTTAAAGTACCGATTCCTTCATGGATAAACGGATGATTTGGCACAGAAGCCTTCATCGTTTCTTCTCCCATGAAAACAAGCGGATGATCATGACGATCTGCTGTCTCATAAATTTGCTCCATCAGCTCCCGCTTCAGCGTATTGCCGTAAATAACTTCCCCCTCATACATGACATACTGACCGTTATAAGCAATAAATGAGTCAAGTCCTAATTCTTCTAAAATAGGTTGAATCAAAAAAGGAGAACGTCCAGAAGCAATAAAGAGATGATGGCCTTTTTCTTTTAATAAATGAACCGCTCGCTTCGTTGACTCAGGTATTTTTTTATCATGATCATATAAAGTACCGTCGATATCAAAGAAGATAACTTTTTTATTCATATCTCGCCCTCCTGCCCTTGTTATGTATATACACTCCCTTTCATCATACAGAAAGATTCCCTCTTTCGAAACTAATTCCTTTTGAAAGCGCCTATTTTCCCACATATAACCATGTAACATTCAATGGAAACATCATATAATACAAGTATATAGAGAGAACGGAATTTGCTGTCTAATTTTACTTTAAACCGAAAGGAGGCGGCCTGTGATGCTTCGTCGTCTGCGTAAGAAAATTCGAAGACAATGGAAGGACATGCTTCGTAAAAAATCGATCGCTTAAAGGGATCTTCCGCACATTTGCCGAAGGTCCTTTTTTCTCAGAGACTTTTCTTATGCGCGTTTTTTTAATATAATAGAATAAGCGAGTGTAACATACGGTATTTAAGGAGAGATTTGGATGATATATAAGGTATTTTTTCAGGCAAGTACTACTGAGGTACCTGTAAGAGAACACACAGATTCACTATACGTTGAAGCGGTTTCTGAAAGAGACGTACGCGATAAGTTAAAAAAACATAACTACAATATTGAATTCATTCAGCCTGTAGACGGTGCTTTTTTAGACTATGAACGAGAAAGTGAAAATTTTAAAGTATTGGAGCTATGAGAGGAATGAAATTTGTAAAAAACGATCAGGCGGCAGTTTTTGCGCTCGGCGGTTTAGGCGAGATAGGTAAAAACACGTATGGCGTTCAATTTCAAGATGAGATCATTTTAATTGATGCTGGTATTAAGTTCCCTGAGGATGAGCTTCTTGGAATTGACTACGTCATCCCTGACTATACGTACTTAGTTAAAAACGAAGATAAAATCAAAGGTCTTTTCATCACTCACGGACATGAAGACCACATCGGCGGTATCCCTTACCTTCTCAAGCAAGTGAATATTCCAGTTTACGGAGGCAAACTCGCAATCGGCCTACTACGTAATAAATTGGAAGAGCATGGTCTCTTGAGACAAACAAAACTTCACATTTTTGAAGAGGAAGATACCATTAAATTTAGAAAAACAGCTGTGTCTTTCTTTAGAACGACACATAGTATTCCAGATTCTTATGGAATTGTCGTCAAGACACCTCCTGGTAACATCGTACATACAGGTGATTTCAAGTTTGACTTTACTCCTGTTGGTGAGCCTGCCAATTTAACCAAAATGGCGGAGATCGGAAAAGAAGGCGTTCTTTGTCTTTTATCTGATAGTACAAATAGTGAAATCCCAGAATTTACGATGTCTGAAAGACGCGTAGGTGAAAGCATTGATGACATCTTTAGAAAAGTCGATGGACGTATCATCTTTGCCACGTTTGCTTCAAACATTCACAGACTTCAGCAGGTGATTGAATCCGCTGTTGCCAATGGCCGAAAAGTCGCTGTATTTGGACGCAGTATGGAGTCTGCCATTGATATTGGGCAAGACCTAGGCTATATTAAATGTCCAAAAAATACATTCATTGAACATAATGAAATCAACCGTCTCCCAGCAAACAAAGTGACAATTCTTTGTACTGGCAGTCAGGGTGAACCGATGGCAGCTCTTTCACGAATTGCGAACGGTACTCACCGTCAGATTTCAATTAACCCTGGAGACACTGTTGTCTTCTCATCTTCACCGATCCCGGGTAACAATATTAGCGTAAGCCGCACCATTAACCAGCTTTATCGTGCCGGCGCTGAGGTCATTCACGGCTCTCTTAATAATATTCATACATCTGGTCACGGTGGACAAGAAGAACAAAAGCTGATGCTCCGTTTAATTAAACCAAAATTCTTTATGCCGATTCACGGTGAATACCGCATGCAAAAAACGCATATCAAACTTGCGAATGATTGCGGCATTCCTGAGGAAAATTGCTTTATCATGGATAACGGTGAAGTTCTTGCACTGAAAGGTGACGAAGCAAGTGTCGCTGGTAAAATTCCATCAGGCAACGTGTATATCGACGGAAGCGGCATTGGTGATATCGGAAACATCGTCTTAAGAGACCGCCGTATTCTTTCAGAAGAGGGCCTTGTCATTGTGGTCGTCAGCATGGACATGAAAGAATTCAAAATCTCGGCTGGTCCTGATTTGATCTCAAGAGGTTTTGTCTACATGAGAGAATCTGGAGACCTGATCAACGACGCGCAGGATTTAATTTCAAAGCATCTTGAAAAAGTAATGGAGCGTAAGACAACTCAGTGGTCAGAAATTAAGAACGAAATTACTGACACCCTTGCCCCTTTCCTTTACGAAAAAACAAGACGCCGCCCAATGATCTTACCGATTATTATGGAAGTGTAAACACAAAAAAAGAGACACAGGCTGTTTAGCTGTGTCTCTTTTTTTCGCCCATTCATTGAAAAAAACCGCATATATACAAGGTACACATACGGTTTCTCATTTTTTTATGATTGAATTGGGAGATGCTGAAAGCTTCTGACATCAAACAATCCCTTTGTCGTCATTTTCACATCAGGAATGACTGGGAGTGCCAAGAAGGACAACGTCAAAAACGGATTGAAATCTAAAGTGAAACCTGTTTCCTTTAACGCTTCATGGAGTGCATGAAGGCTTTCATTTACAAGATGTGCCGGCTGATCTGACAATAAACCAGAGATCGGTAATGGGAGCGTCTGAAGAGGCTGGCCATCTTTGACAACCGTCAAGCCGCCTCCTGCTTCTTTTAACGTCTCAATGGCTTTCACTATATCGGCATCATTTGTACCAACGGTAATTAAATTATGAGAATCATGCGCAACCGTTGTTGCAATTGCGCCCTTTTCTAACCCAAAGCCGCTGACAATCCCTATCCCCATTTCAGATAAGCCTTGATGACGTTCGACAAGCACCATTTTTAATACATCTCTTGCTATATCACTAATGAATTGACCGTTCGTTTCTGAAGGAGCGACTTGTTCTAATTTTGTTTCTAGCTGATTCGGAATAATGCGGATGACATTCATTTTTTGATGGTCAGTGATAGGCAGTGCAAGATCCTGCTCTTGAACGTCTACTGCATGAACAGATTGTAATAATGCTGGACTCGGTTTAATCTTTTCGACACTCGGCTTGTACGCTCCATGCTGCGCCACCAATTCTCCTGCAATAAAAACGCTGGTAATGTCTACGTGATGAAGATCAGAGACAAGCATAAAATCAGCATCAAAGCCTGGCGCGATGGCTCCCTTTGTTTTGAGGCCAAAACACTCAGCAGCATTTAAACTCCCCATTTGATACGCTAAAAATGGGTCTAATCCTTCTTTTATAGACATTCGTACTTGTTCGTCAATACTTCCCTCTGCCATTAAATCATCTAAATGCTTATCATCCGTACAAAAGAAAAAGCGTCTCGCATTCTTTTCATTCACAGCTGGTAAAACGTTTTTCACGTTTTTGGCAACAGATCCTTCTCTCAGCATGACATACATGCCTCGTTTTACACGTTCAAGCGCTTCCTCAGCGTTTGTCACCTCATGATCTGTTTGGACACTTGCTGTCCGGTAAACGTTTATTAATCGGTCCGTTAAGCCTGCTAGATGGCCATCAATCAATTTATTCTCGCTTTGAGCATCAAGCAGCTTTTGAAGCATATCTTCTTCTGCCTGCTCCACACCGACATAATCCATCACCTCGGCAAGACCAAGTACCTCTTTCTCTTGATAAAGAGGTTTTAAATCTTTCGCTTTTAATGTAGCACCTGATCGTTCAAAACTGACTGCTGGTACACAAGATGGCAGCATAAAATAAATATTCAAAGCAGCTTTTCTCGCTTCTTCCAGCATAAAACGAATGCCTGTTATACCTGACACATTGGCAATTTCATGTGGGTCTGTTACGACAGTTGTCACACCGTGAGGAACGACAGCTTTGGAGAATTCAGCAGGAGTTACCATGGAGGACTCGATATGAACGTGGCCGTCAATAAAACCAGGTACAAGCATTTGACCTGCTGCATCCAGCTCCTGTTCTCCTTCGTACTCTCCAACCCCTACTATTTGTCCATTTTCAACAGCGACATCAGCGTCTATCCATTCCTGGTTAAACACGTCCATAACTTTCGCATGTTTAATCACTAGGGCTGCTTTTTTTCTCTTTGCAGCTACCTCAATTTGATGTCTGAAAAGCTCCTTATCCAACGACACTGCCTCCTCCAAGTAAACAATATAATGTTTCTTATCGTAAACGAATCTGTTAGCTCAGTCAATGACATTTAGAGAAAATCAGCCAGATAAAAAGACTGATTTTTATTTCTGAATAGTGATAATTGCACGAAAAATATGTCGATTGATTTTTGCTGTTCATTCAGAATAAAACAAGTCTTTTTCAATGTCTTCTTTCCTCTTCACTGTCCGCCCTGTGTGTACACAACAATATAAAAAACACCCCGCTCTGGAGTGTTTAATAATCATTCTGCATTTCTCGCTTTTCAAAGCGTCCTATATCGGCTACTGCCCCAATGACTATGAGAATATCTTCTTTTTGGATCATTTCATCTGCGAGCGGTGAAACAATTACTTCTTTCCCCCGCTTAATCGCCACAATATTAATACCATATCTCGCTCGAATATCGAGATCTAAAAGCGAATGCCCTGCAAGCCTGCTATTAGCAACGATTTCAATGAGGCTGTACTCATCTGACAGCTCGAGATAATCTAATACGTTATTGGAAATGATTTTATGTGCAATTCGTCTGCCCATGTCTCGCTCTGGATGAACGATGCGGTCAGCCCCAATTTTGTTTAACACCTTTTCATGGTAGTCGTTCTGCGCTTTGACTGTGACCATTTTGACGCCAAGCTCTTTCAGCATGATCGTTGTTAAAATACTTGCCTGAATGTTTTCACCTATCGCAACGATGACATGATCAAAATTGCGAATACCGAGATTTTTTAAAACAGATTCGTCCGTCGAATCGCCAATGACCGCATGTGAAGCAATTTTCGCGTATTCGTTTACTCGATCTTCATTCATATCCATGGCCATGACTTCAAGTCCTTCTTCGCTCAGCGCCTTGCAAATACTTCCGCCAAAGCGTCCAAGACCAATGACTGCATATTCCTTTTTCATGTTCAGACTCCTTTTATCTCACTTACCATGCATTTTACTACGGTTTGATTAATGAATCCATATGCGAACGAATTTTTTTACGGAACGCTTCACTTAGGTAAAGGTCTGCCCCTTTTTCAATTTCACTGCGGTAATGACCTGGCGGAGCAATTTCTTCGCTCTTTTGAAGAACAAGAAAAGTTAAACAGTCCTCATATATTTGATCACCGATTTTAATATCAACAAAAGCTGGACGATATGTCCCCTCATTTACGCCTTCTCTTTTGTACAAATAACGGATGGCATCGAAAGGAACTTCATATAAAACGCCCTCTGTTTCTCCGCCGTCTTCTACCATATCAGCCCTTGATCCATCAGGCCGCACTAATGTAAATCTAGTTGTAAAGCCGTTCAGCGCACCGCCGCCGATGATTTCTTTGAAATAATGATCGACTTCCGCCAGCTTAAACCTTGCATCATCCATACAGGAGCCATAGGCAAAATAATAGAAGGATACTGGCTTTTGCTGCCACAGTCTATATTCTTTCCAGCAGCCACTCTCGATTTCCTTCAGCACTGATGCATTTTGCTTTCGTAAAGTGTATGTAATGGCTGCCACCAGCCCTTGGTCCGTCATGACATCAACCACCTGCTTGTCATACCCTTCCTCAAGTAAATCTATCTTATTCAACGTATCATCGGTTATCTCGTACAATTCCCCATATACGGTGCCTTTTTCTTCAGGAACACACGCAGGGTATCCTTGACCTGTATCATAGATCCTTCCACTGATCCAAGCTGACTTTGCTAATGGCTTGCTTTCCTTCATATACGCCTCGTGGTGCTCTTCATGCTTTAGAAGCGTCCCATATACAAATAATGCGTTCATCGTCATGAAATCACGTCCTCTCGCCTTGCTGATGTCTGCTTTTTTGGCACACAGGTAAATAGATATGAAAAGCTGTGCCTTTTCCTAGCTCACTCGACACATCCATTCTTCCGTGATGATCTTTTAAAATCGTCGCACAAATCGTCAGACCGAGCCCAGTTCCTTCTTTTTTCGTGGAGAAGAAAGGATCATATATTTTCTGAATATCCTCTTCAGACATCCCTTTTCCTTCATCTTGAATAGTAATTTTCCATTCATTCATGATCTTTTCTGTTGATATGTATATGCTGCCGCCTTCTGGCATTGCCTCAATGGCATTTTTGATTAAATTAATGAACAGCTGCTTCATTTGGTTAGCGTCTGCTAAAATAGCGCCGGCATCCTGCTTTTTAAATGGCTGTTTCAGATCAATATTCGAAAGAACTGCATTTGTTTTTAGCAGAGTAATAACCTGCTCTAAGAGCCCGTGAAGCTGAACTTCTTGAAAATGAACAGATTGAGGCTTAGCAAGGACAAGTAGCTCACTTAAAACAAAATCAATCCGTTTAATTTCGGAAAAGATAATGTCAAAATAATCGGTTCTTTCGGGATATTGTGTTTTCATCAGCTGCAAAAAGCCGTTTACTGAGGTCAGCGGGTTTCTGACTTCATGGGCGATTCCAGCGGCTATTTGTCCTGCAACGGCCAGCTTTTGCGCCTGCATTTGCAATTGTTGATTTGATTTTTCCAGCTCGAGCTTCGCCTGCTTTTGTTTTGTAATATCTGCAACCGTTCCAATGCCTCCAGTAAACTGGTGCTGTTCATCAAAGTAGAGCTTATAATGAACGTCTCCCCACACTTTTCTTCCCTCTTTGTGAAGCAGCTGCAATTCGATCCGCCCTGAATCCTTATGCTCTTTAATGACAGATAACAAATGCTGGACAACTCTTTCTTCTTGATCAAAATACTGTTTGTAACTCGTACCTAGACATTCATCAATGTCATAGCCGGTCATTTGTTTCCATGCTTGATTTAAGAAAATGATTTGTCCTTTGTCATCTGTTTCAAAGACGATTTCTTGCAAGTTATCTGTGATTCGATTCAGTCGCTCTGTCAGTTCGTGTGCTTCTTTTTCCCTCTTATTTAAATCTGATACAAATAGATTTAAGCGGTCTACATAGCCTGAGACAATCCAAATCCCTGCTAACACAACAACTGTAAAGGCTAGATCGAGCGGCCAGTTAATTTGATAGCCGCCTAGATAATAAAAGAAATCCCAGCTTAAGATTAAGATAAATGCAAGAACAGATAACATGATCCGCACTTGATACGTTTTGTTCAAATGATTCCACCTGCCGCCCTGAGATTCTTTGTCAATTGTACCATTTTCCACTTATTTTTTGAGGGAGATGAGGCATTTTTAAGGAACTTTTTCAGAAAAAAATAGCCTGTTCTCAGCACAAAGGAAGAGATCAGGCTATTTTGATTACTGCTGAAGAGCGTCTTGCAGCTCTTTTAACAGTAGTTCTGCGCCTTCAGCGCTTAATGTAATTTGACCATTTCCATACGCATGGTTTTCTGAGGTAATTTCACCAGTCATAAGACAAACGCCCTCTGGCTTATATTTTTTTAAGACGATTTTCTCTCCATCTATAAAAAATTCCATACTGTCTTTAATAGCGATATCAAGTGCTCTTCTCAATTCGATTGGCATCACAATACGCCCTAGTTCATCTACTTTTCTTACAACTCCGATAGATTTCAATTTCGTTCCCTCTCTCTTTCATTAGCTCAAGATCAATCTGTTTTTCACCAATTGATATATCGTAGACGTAAGAGATTCTTAAAAGGTTTCTCCTCTTTAAAAATTTTTTTCACAAAAGAAAAAAGAAAGGGAAAATTTATTGCGATTGTCAAAATGATACTTGAATTTTACAGATTCATTTCAAGGTCATCACAAACCCCCACAAATGACTTCAACCCTATGAACTTTTAAATGTAAAATTGTTTAAAACAGCAAAAATAGAGATTGGGTGAAAACATGTTTCAAAATGCCGAAATTGGAATTGATTTAGGAACAGCTAACATATTGGTTTATAGTAAAAATAAGGGAATTATCTTAAATGAACCGTCCGTTGTGGCAGTCGATACAGAAACAAAGACTGTACTTGCCGTCGGATCAGAAGCAAAAGAAATGATCGGGAAAACACCAGGGAAAATTGTCGCGATCCGTCCGATGAAAGACGGTGTCATTGCTGATTATGATATGACGACAGATTTACTCAAACAAATCATGAAAAAAGCAGGGAAAAATATCGGGTTCACCTTCAGAAAACCGACAGTCGTTGTATGTACGCCATCTGGTTCAACGGCTGTTGAGCGCCGCGCTATCAGCGATGCTGTGAAAAACTGCGGAGCAAAGCATGTGCATTTAATTGAAGAACCTGTTGCAGCTGCAATCGGCGCTGATCTTCCGGTAGACGAGCCTGTTGCGAACGTTGTAGTCGATATTGGCGGCGGAACAACAGAAGTTGCAATCATTTCCTTTGGCGGCGTTGTCTCTTGTCATTCCATTCGAATTGGTGGAGATCAGCTGGATGAAGATATCATTACGTTTGTCAGAAAGAAATATAACCTATTAATCGGGGAACGGACTGCCGAGCAGGTGAAAATGGAGATTGGGTATGGTCTCATTGAGCATGAGCCAAAATCATTAGACGTGCGTGGGCGTGACCTTGTGACAGGTCTGCCAAAAACAATCACTCTTGTATCTCATGAAATTCAAGGCGCGATGCGAGAATCACTTCTTCATATTTTAGAGGCGATTCGTGCCACATTAGAGGACAGCCCTCCAGAGCTAAGCGGAGATATTGTGGACCGCGGCGTGATCTTAACTGGCGGCGGCGCTCTTTTAAATGGGATTCAAGAATGGCTTTCTCAAGAGATTGTCGTTCCAGTTCATATTGCAGCCAATCCACTTGAATCTGTTGCCATTGGAACTGGACGTTCATTAGAAGTCATCGACAAATTGCAAAAAACATTAAAATAATCTTCATGTTTTACTTCTTTTTTCTTCATTTCCGTCATATCGTGAGAAATGGATAAACGTGAAGGAGGAAGAACATGTTGCTTGATTTAGGTAAACGGGTCGTTGTCACAGTCATTTTAACTGGGATTATTTTAGGAGGAATGAGCCTGTCGTTTTCACATATGCCCCCTTCTAATGCACAGCCTGTGAAACAACTGAACCGCTAAAAAGCCGCACGAAAGCGGCTTTTTTATTTTGGCTTAAGCGTGCTCCCCATTTTCCTTTTCGGTCTTAAATCTGATATGATGAACATGACTAAAGGAGGGTTTTTTTATGAGTTCATTTGAAAAACAACTAGATCAATATGCCAAGACCATCGTTGAAGTCGGTGTGAATGTACAAAAGGGGCAAGAAGTGGTTGTATCCGCATTTACTGAATCTGCACACCTTGTTCGTCTTGTAGCGAAACATGCGTATGAGCGCGGGGCGAAAAACGTACATATCCGCTGGAGTGATGGTGTTCTCACTCGTTTAAAATTTGAACATGCACCACAGGATGTGTTTGAGCAATTCCCAGAATGGGAAGCACAGATGATGGAAACCATCGCAAAACGCGGCGGCGCTTTTATTACCATCCTGTCAGAAAGCCCTGACCTTCTGCGAGGCATCGACTCGAAAAAAATCGCTGCACAGCAAAAGGCTGCTGGATCAGCACTACATACATATCGTCAATACGTTCAATCTGACAAAGTCGCTTGGACGGTCGTAGGTGCTGCATCAAAAGAGTGGGCGAAAAAGATTTTCCCTGATCATACAGACGAAGAGGCTGTCGCTTTATTGTGGGATCAAATCTTTAAAGTCGCACGCGCTGATCAAGCAGATCCTGTTGAGGCTTGGAAAAAGCACGATGCGTCATTAAATGAAAAGGTCAAAATACTCAATGAACGTCACTACCATAAGCTTCATTATGAAGCACCAGGCACAGACTTAACGATTGAGCTTCCAGAGCAGCATATTTGGGTAGGTGCTGGCAGCGTAAGTGAACGAGGCATCTCGTTCATGGCCAACATGCCAACTGAAGAAGTCTTTACTGTACCGAAAAAAGACGGTGTAAACGGAACCGTCTCAAGCACAAAGCCACTCAGCTATGCAGGAAACATCATTGATGAATTTTCATTAACCTTTGAAAATGGCCGGATTGTAGATGTGAAAGCGAAGGAAGGCGAAGATATTTTAAATTCCCTCGTTGAAACAGATGAAGGCTCTCATTATCTAGGTGAGGTTGCCCTTGTTCCAGATGATTCACCAATTTCTAACTCAAATATTCTTTACTACAATACACTTTACGATGAAAATGCATCAAACCACCTTGCCATCGGCAGCGGATATGCGTTTAATATCGAAGGCGGAAAAGAAATGAAACGAGAAGAATTGGATGCAGCGGGTGTAAACAGCAGTATTACACACGTCGATTTCATGATTGGTTCAAAGGAAATGAATATAGACGGGATTACAAAAGACGGGAAACGCGAACCGATCTTCCGAAATGGAAACTGGGCGATTTAATTAAAAAAAGACATCCTTTGGATGTCTTTTTTCTTTATTATGCGTAAAGCTCTTGAAGTCTTTTTTGGATGTCTTGATCTGATAAAAACTCATCATATGTTGTTTGTTTATCAACAATGCCATTTGGCGTCACTTCGATAATACGGTTTGCGACTGTTTCAACAAACTGATGGTCATGAGATGAGAACAGCATAGCTCCTTTAAAGCTCATTAAGCCGTTATTCAGCGCTGTAATAGATTCTAGGTCTAAGTGGTTCGTTGGCTCATCCAGCAGCAAAATATTCGCTCCAGACAGCATCATTTTTGATAACATACAACGAACCTTTTCTCCACCTGATAAGACACTCGCTTTTTTCTTTACTTCTTCTCCAGAGAAAAGCATACGTCCTAAGAAACCACGCAGGAAGCTTTCGCTTTGATCATTCGGAGAGTATTGACGAAGCCAATCCACTAGATCGACGTCGTTTCCTTCAAAGTATTCACTATTGTCTTTCGGGAAAAAGGCTTGTGACGTTGTTACGCCCCATTTAAATGATCCACTGTCTGGCTCCATCTCACCAGCAAGAATTTTAAATAGCGTGGACACAGCAAGCTCATTACGGCTTAAGAACGCAATTTTATCTTCGCGGTTCATAATAAAGCTGACATTATCCAGTACCTTTACACCGTCAATTGTTTTTGATAGACCTTCTACTTGAAGGACATCATTTCCGATTTCACGCTCTGGCGCAAAATGAACATACGGATATTTACGTGAAGACGGCTTAATGTCGTCTAAAGAGATTTTATCAAGCAATTTCTTTCTTGATGTCGCTTGCTTCGATTTAGAAGCGTTCGCACTGAACCGGGCAACGAACTCTTGAAGCTGCTTAATTTGTTCTTCTTTTTTCTTATTTGCTTCTTGGCTTAATTTCAGTGCCAGCTGGCTTGATTCATACCAGAAATCATAGTTACCGACATATACTTGGATTTTCCCGAAATCAAGATCCGCAATATGTGTACATACTTTGTTTAAGAAATGACGGTCATGCGATACGACGATGACGGTATTTTCAAAGTTAATAAGGAACTCTTCCAGCCACTGAATCGCTTGTAAGTCCAAGTGGTTCGTTGGCTCATCGAGAAGAAGAACGTCAGGCTTACCAAATAAAGCTTGGGCTAGAAGTACTTTTACCTTTTCAGAACCGCCAAGCTCAGACATTTTCTTCGATTGAAGGCTCTCTGGAATGCCAAGACCCTTTAATAGGATCGCTGCTTCACTTTCTGCTTCCCAACCGTTTAATTCAGCGAACTCACCTTCAAGCTCCGCTGCACGAATCCCGTCTTCATCTGAGAAATCAGGTTTCATATAGATCGCATCTTTCTCCTGCATCACATCATATAGACGTTTGTGGCCCATGATGACGACTTTTAGCACTTCAAACTCTTCGTATTCAAAGTGGTTCTGTTTTAAAATCGCTAACCGCTCACCAGGACTCATATGAACATCGCCCGTTTGAGCCTCAATTTCTCCAGAAAGAATCTTTAGGAACGTTGATTTACCAGCTCCATTGGCACCAATTAGTCCGTAGCAGTTGCCAGGAGTGAATTTAATATTTACTTCTTCAAATAGTTTGCGATCAGCAAAGCGCAAACTAACATTATTTACTGCAATCATTTATTAATCCTCCATCACTCATTCATCATTATGAAGTATAACATGAATAACGCTTGATAGAAACGTCTCTCGCTAAGAACGAAGGCTTTTTATCCATTATGGTATAATGGACGGGAATGATTGATTGAAGGAGTTCGTGCGATTTGAGATTACTCACACTGATGGAATACTGTTTATTGATTTTCTTTATGGGCATTTATTTATCTGCAACCGGCTTTAATGCGAAGGACTTTGGCCTTTATATTGGTCTTGTCCTTATTTACACACTGGTCCACATCTTTTCTAAGCGCTTTTTACAAAAGCGCGGAAAAGAAAACAAAAAGATCGGATTGTTTCGATCCGTTTTAGCCATTACCGGGTCTGTGTTTGTTTCTGTTCTAGCAATTGTGATCATTGTCACGATGCTCACGCCAAATTAAAAACGACCCTTATTTAAGGGTCGTCCCAGATTGTTGACAAAGGGCTAAAATGATCTTGATTTTGGCCCTTTGTCTTCTTTTCAGCGTGATTGAAAACCTTTGCAGTCTAGGAAGGGCGAGCAGCGGAGCGGAGCGAATTTGACATTCGTGAGCACCGGAGCGCAGACCTGACAAAGAATGCGAGGGTTTGTCTACACGCTGAAACGACCCTTCTTTAAGGGTCGTCCATTCAAGCACTTTTCTCATCCCCTGAGAAGGTGCTTTATTGTGTTTGTCGAATGTCGCCAAATGGGAAGAAAACAAATTCTGATGTCCCAACAATCCGATCCTTTTCAATGAGTCCAAGTCCATTTCTGCTGTCCATGGAATTCAGTCTGTTGTCCCCCATCACAAAGTAATCGTTTTTCGGTACTTTCACTGGACCAAAATCTCCAGTCAAATGCACTTCATACTCTTTCGCATGCGCCTTGTTCTCTTTTAAATAAGGCTCATCTACTTTTTTACCATTAATGTAAAGCGTGTCATCCTTCATTTCAATCGTATCACCTGGAAGGCCAATCAAGCGTTTGACATAATGAATCTTCTGACCATCTTTCCCATTAATAATCACGATGTCACCGCGTTTGACACCACCGAGATAGTTAATGGTTTTGTTGACAAACAGCTTTTCCCCGTCATGAAGTGTTGGTTCCATTGACTCTCCTTCCACTACATACGGTTCAAATATAAACGTACGGATGAGCAAGACGAGCGCAAGTGCAATTAAAATGGCTTTGATCCATTCAAACAGTGAACTTTTCTTCTCTGTTTTGGCTTGCTTCGCATCAGATTGAATTTCATTTTCGTTTTGTTTGTTTTCTTCGTTCAAAATACTGCTTCCTCCTAAGACTTTCTGCTAAAAGACTTGAAACGTGAATTCAATAACTTTACTTTATCACATGTCATTTAAAAATTCACAAGACAACCATCTAATTAGATATTTTTTCCTAATTCAATGAAGTTTAAACAAAAAGAAGCACCGCTATTGACGATGCTCCTCTTCTCAAATTACGCTTCTTGTTTGACTGGTTTTTTCAAAATACCCAGTAAAATCGCTGTGACAACGGCACCGATTAAGATGCTGATGATATAAAGAACTGGATGATTTGTTACCCAGAAAACAAATAGTCCGCCGTGCGGTGCAGGAAGAGTGACTCTAAAGAATTCCGTTAATCCACCAGCAACTGCTGCACCAATGACAGCCGAAGGAATCACGCGCAGAGGATCTGCCGCCGCAAACGGGATCGCTCCTTCTGTGATGAAGGCAGCTCCCATGAAGTAGCATGTAATCCCTGCTTCACGGTCACGTTTTGAGAATTTATTTCTAAAGATTGTTGTTGCAAGTGCAATACCTAGTGGTGGAACCATTCCGCCTGCCATAATTGCAGCATGCGGTGCATAGTTGCCAGCAGCAATCATGGCAAGACCAAATGTGTAAGCCGCTTTGTTAATTGGACCGCCCATATCAATTGCCATCATACCAGCTAAAATAATACCCATTAAAACAAGGTTTCCAGTACCTAATGATTCAAGCCAATGTGTTAATCCGTCCATCACCATTTTCACTGGTGTGTTGACAATATAATGCATGATAATGCCTGTGAAGAATATACCGAACAATGGATACAGCAGAACTGGTTTAATTCCGTCGAGTGACTGCGGTACGAATGTGAATACTTTTTTGAGCAGCACAACAATATAACCAGCAAGGAAACCAGCAATCAGTCCGCCTAAGAATCCTGCACCTGCTGCTGACGCCATAAACCCACCGACCATACCTGGTGCAAAACCTGGGCGATCTGCAATACTCATGGCAATAAATCCTGCTAATACAGCAACGATTAAGGCAAGCGCATTACTTCCACCAATATTGTTTAATACAGCTGCAAATGAATTAAATGAAGGGTCATTTGGATCTGCTGACTTAATACCCCAGAAGAATGAAATCGCAACAAGAATACCGCCTCCGACGACAAATGGAAGCATATTACTTACGCCACTCATTAAGTGCTTGTAAAATCCGCTTCTTCCTTTGACAGAAGATTCACTTTCGCCTTTTGAAGAACTGCCGCCTGAGCCTTTATAAATCGGCGCATCTTGATTGATGGCTTTTTCAATCAATTCCTGCGGACGGCGAATACCAGCTGTCACAGGTACTTCAATGACATGTTTTCCTTTAAAGCGTTCCATTTCAACTTGCTTATCCGCTGCCACGATGATGGCTGGCGCTTCTTCGATTTCTTTTGCAGTAAGGGCATGTTTAATACCACTAGAGCCGTTTGTTTCAACTTTAATGTCAACGCCCATTTCTTTTGCTTTTTCTTTCAAAGAATCTGCTGCCATAAATGTATGTGCAATACCTGTCGGGCAAGCCGTTACCGCTAAAATTTTAGCAGGTTTTCCTTCTGCTGCCGGCTCCTCTTGAACTTCCTCTTCTTCTTCATCATCTTGATCATGCGTATTGATGATATCAATGATTTCATCCTCATCAGCCGCTTCAAGGAGCTGCTTTCGAATTTCTTCACGCATAAGAAGTGTAGATAAACGAGAAAGTGCCTCTAAGTGCGTGTTGTTTGCGCCTTCCGTTGCAGCAATCATAAAGACAAGATGACTCGGCTGAGCATCTAGTGATTCATAATCTACACCAGCAGTCGAGCGGCCAAATGCAATGGCAGGCTCTTTTACACTTGCTGTTTTAGCATGAGGGATGGCAATTCCTTCGCCAATACCTGTAGAGCTCTGTTTTTCACGATTGATTACAGCTTCTTTGTAGCCTTCTTTATCATTTAACTTGCCTGCTGTATCTAAAACAGTGACCAGCTCTTCAATGACTGCTTCTTTCTGCTGGCTGTCTAATTGAAGCTTAATGGTTTGCTTCGTGAGTAGTTCTGTAATTTTCATGATGACTCCTCCTTTAAATGCGTGTGACTTTTACTTGTGGTAATAGTGTATCGACAAGCTCTTTTGTTCCGAGCTCCTCAGAAAATGCTGTAGCGCTACCCGAAGTGACACCAAGCTTAAATGACTCTTCAATTGAAAGTCCTTTCGAAACGCCGGCTAAAAACCCTGCAACGACTGAATCCCCTGCACCAACTGAATTAACAAGCGTTCCCTTTGGAACATTGGACTGATAGATTCCTTCTTTACTGAATAAAAGGGCGCCATCTCCAGCCATAGATACAATGACATGTTCCGCACCTTGTTCTAACAGCTTTTTCCCATAAGGAACGGCTTCTTCTGCTGATGAAATACTCGTCTCAAACATTTCACCCAGCTCATGATGATTTGGCTTCATTAAGAATGGTTTCAAGTCTGCCGCTTTTTTTAACGCTTCGCCAGATATATCAAGAACAACTCTTACTCCCTGCTCTTCGCAAACTTCAGCAATACGCTCATATGTGTTATGAGGCAAAGAAGAAGGAATACTGCCAGCTAATACAACAACATCTCCTTCAGTCAATGAAGAAAATTGAGATAGAAACGACTTAAATTGTGCTTCAGTAATCGATGGGCCGAGTCCGTTGATTTCTGTCTCTTCACCTGTTTTTAGCTTCACATTAATTCGTGTATCTTCTGACACCTCGTGAAAGGCTGTTTGTAATTGTTCGTTTTGTAAAAAATCTTGAATATATTTGCCTGTAAATCCACCAATGAATCCAAGTGCTTTTGATTCAACACCGTGACGTTTTAAAAGTCTTGAGACATTAATTCCTTTACCACCTGGATATTTTTTATCATAGGTTGAACGATTTAAACCGCCGACTGCAAAATCCTCCACGTGTACGATGTAATCAACTGATGGGTTTAAAGTAACTGTATAAATCATGTTTTCACTACCTTTATAACCGTTTTTTCATGGTAATTATCGAATGAATCCTCTTTTGCGTCGTTTGTGATAATGGTGGCTTCCTGTAAACTAGCAAAGGCTGAAAACGATATTTCGCCAAACTTTGAGGCATCTGATAAGATATAGGTTTTCTTCGCCTGTTTCATGGCTCTTTTTTTCATGAGCGCTTCCTCTGGATCAGGTGTTGTAAAACCAGCCTCGGGATGAATGCCATTTGCTCCAACAAAACTTTTGTCAAAGCGGTAATTTTCCATCGCTGTCAAAGCTGAGGCTCCCACCATGGCTCCTGTTCGCTGTTTTACTGATCCGCCTATCAGGTAAAAAGAAATCCCTTTTCTCATGAGTGCTTCAATGTGCATAACACCGTTTGTCACCACGACAATATCTTGATCTGGATCGATATATTCAATCATTTGCTGTGTGGTTGTACCAGCATCTAAATATATACAGTCACCTTGTTTTAAAAGAGAGGCAGCTGCCTCTGCGATCAATGACTTTTCATGAAGGTTTTTGGCAGATTTCTCAAATACATCTGGTTCAAGGCGAATACTCGATATCTTAGCTGCTCCCCCATGAACCCTTTTCAGAAATCCTTTTTCTTCAAGGGCTGATAAATCTCTTCTAATTGTAGATTCAGACGCATCCATCATCATCGTTAAGTCCTGTATTTTAATGACATCATTTTCTTCTAAACATTCAATAATGAGTTGATGTCTTTCAGGTGTTAACATGAAAACACCCCCTTTGAAAACGTATTCATTTTGCGCACACCTTTATTGTAATCGCTTTTTTCAACATTATCAACACAAAACAATCAAATACATTCAATAACTATCAAAATCTTTCACCATGGTCATCTTACCTTTATATGTACCATTTGTAAACTGAAAAATATGTGACATTAAGAAGAAAGTCATGATATTAGCATTTCTATCATTTTTCATTTCATTCAATGGAACTAAAAAAAGCATTTATGCGATTTGCATAAATGCTTTAGAAGGTTGAATAAAGGCGAATTCACAACGTTTATATGCTTTTTTCTTCTCCGAATTATTCATACCGCAGCGATTCAATAGGATCTAGTCTTGCTGCTTTATTCGCAGGAATTAGCCCAAAAACTATCCCAATAAGCATACTAAACAGTACGCCTCCGCATACCACTTGCCAAGATACGAGAGACGGCCAGCCGGCAAATAGTGAAACGAGCGAGGCACCGCCTAAGCCAAGTGCAATCCCCATCAACCCGCCGATGAGTGTTAAGACGACAGACTCAATTAAAAACTGAACGAGAATTTGAGCCCTGGTTGCACCAATCGCCTTTCGAATACCGATTTCCCTTGTTCTCTCTGTCACAGAAACGAGCATAATATTCATCACACCAATGCCGCCGACAAGTAAAGAAATTCCGGCTATTGAACCAATGATTGTTGTCATAACGGACGTTATTTGACCGATACCTTCTGCGATTTCTTCCATATTAATCATTTCGTAAGCATCTTCCGTATGATGATTTTCATTTAATAAGGCAGCCGCATTCTTTCCTACTTCCTTCATTTGATCAGCATGTGCGACTTGAATAGACAGCTTATCATATTCATTTATCCCAAATGTGGAGGTAAGCATTGCAAATGGGACATATATTTCATTCATATCAAATGAAAACATCCCTTTCTGTTTTGCTAGCACACCGATGACTTCAACTGGCTGGCCGTTCATCCAAATGAGTTTGCCTAATGCCTTTTGTCCGTCAAATAGTTCTTTTTGTAAGCCTTCTGAGATGAGAGCTGCTCTTCTGCCGCTTCTAAAGTCAATATCTCTTAAATCCTGTCCTTCTGAGATGTGTAATGAATGTACACTCGTATACCCCTCATTTATACCGTTCACTGTCGCATCAACTGTCGTATCTTGAAATCTCAGCTGCATTCCTTGTGCAGTCGAGGAGGCAACCTGGTTCACGCCATTAATTGTCTTAATGGTTTTTATATCTTCCTCATTAAACGCAGCTTCGAATAAGGCATTTGGATTCGCATTTAGCTCTTCGTCAGAAGGCGTATAGGTCATATCAATGGTATTGTTTGGACCTGTAATCGATCCTTTTAACATTTGCTCACCGCCTTGACCAATCGCCACGACCGCAATGACTGAACCAACACCAATAATAATTCCAAGCATCGTTAAAATAGAACGTAATTTATGCGCTAAAACCGAATTCATCGCGATCTTGATATTTTCAAAGAGTTTCATTCATAGCGTCTCCTTGTGCCAATCTATCTTCAACAAGCCTTCCATCTCTTACAACAACCGTCCGGTTTGTATACGCAGCTATTTCTTCTTCATGAGTAACAAGCACAATTGTTGTCCCTTCCTCATTGAGCTGTGTAAACTGTTCCATGATGGAGAAGCTTGTTTTTGAGTCAAGAGCGCCAGTCGGCTCATCTGCTAAAATAAGCTGAGGCTCATTCACAATCGCGCGTGCAATTGCCACCCTTTGCTTTTGTCCTCCTGACAACTCACTTGGCATATGTTTCATACGATCTGCCAAACCAACCTTTTCAAGTGCCATTTCGGCACGTTCTTTTCTTTCCTTTTGGCTGATACCAGCGTAAATCATCGGAAGTTCAACATTACGCCTTGCATTTAACCTCGGAAGCAGATGAAATTGCTGAAAAATAAATCCAATCGATTGATTTCGAATGAACGCGAGCTCTTGATCCTTTGCCGATGACAACTCTGTTCCTTGAAAATGATATTGTCCTGTCGTTGGGCGGTCTAAGCAGCCAATAATATTCATTAACGTCGACTTTCCAGAGCCAGACGGGCCCATAATAGACAAATACTCTCCTTTTTCAATGACAAGATTCATGTCACTCAATACATCAAAAGTTTCTTGTGCGACCTCATAGCTTTTTGTCACGTTGGAAAGCTGAATCATTCAGCATTCACTTCCATTCCGTCATACATGTCATCTGTTGGATGAGCAATGATTTGATCCTCTTCCTTGACACCTTTTGTCACTTCAAGATCATGACCTGACGTTTCCCCTATGGCCACTTTTACTTTTTTCAGTACATTTTTTTCAACAATATAAACATATTGTCCATCATTCTCTTTTGTTACCGCTGTTTCAGGAATCGTTTGCGCCTGTCGCTTTTCTGTTTCAATTTCCATGATCATTTTAAAACCAGGTTTCGCCTCTGGTCTTTTTCCCTTTATTTCAATTTCAACAGGATACTGAACCGATTGATCGCCCGAAGTTGTTTCAGCTGCTGTCTGGACAGGAACCGCACCTACTTTTTTCACGACACCTTGCCAGCTCTTTCCGCGAATAACATCAGACGTTACCTTCACTTTTTGTTTCTTTTGGACTTTTATGGCGTCATACTCTGAGACCAAACCTCGCACGATCATTTTTTTCTCATTTCCAATATGGATGATTGGCTGCCTTTCTTCCGGCTTGCCCGCCCCTGCCTCTTGCTCAATGGAAATCACGGTTCCACCGATCTTACTATGTACAGTTAAATCTTCTATTTGTGCCTTTACTTTTTCTTGGCTGATCTCTGCTTGCTTTTGTTCTAATTCAGCCGCTTTCAGTTCTAATTCAAGCTGATCTCGCTCGTTTTTGGAATGAGAGCCGGACTCATCTGCTTTTTTTTCATCTAATTCACTAAGTCTATTTTGCAATTGTTCCAGTTTTAAAGCACTTGATTCAGCCGCTAGTGCTTGCTGCCGCTCCTCAAGCTCCAGTTCCTTATTTTCATATGTAAGAAGCGGTGTTCCGGCCTTTACCGTTTCTCCTTCTTTCACAGCAATCCCCTTCAGTTTCCCCTTTTCCTCTTCTTCGTAAATAAACTGCTCTTCAGAGAATGAAAGTGTTCCTGGTGTCATCACCGTAGATGTGATTTCTTTTGGCGTAAGTTTGACTGTTTTAATAGCTGCTGTTGAAGCAGGCTTTGTTTGGTTTTTCGCAATATTAAATCCAATAAATAAGCCAATCACAATGATTAAAATAGATCCGATGATGATTTTCTTTCTCATAAAACCCTTCTACCCCCAGCTTACTGATATGTTGATTGCTGCTCCTACATATTGAAAAATCAAAGATAAAATATAGAAGACGCCAATGATCGTCCAAGCAATTCTCGGTGATATACGCCCAACTTGGATGAATAATAAGCCTGTTAAAACAAGATTCCAGAAGATAAATAGATCGATATTGGCTAGCACAGCATGCCAAGGACCAGACATCCGAATAAGTGCGTTTAACGAGGTAACCGTGATGTCTTTTGGAACATGAAAAAGAATGACTGCCAAATGAGAAATAATCGTCCCAATGATCGTAACGGGTGTAATAAACAGCACCGCAGAGAACAGCTGGTGAAAAGATGCATCACCTTTTGCTAAGAATACGATGAATCTATATATAGCAGCATTGATGATAATCCCAAGTACCAGACCAATTAGCGTCACCACATAAACAACAGGTATCGGCAAACTTAAATCTGCCCACATTCCTTTATTTACGAGCTCAGACAAGTAAGTCAAAACGACTGTTAACATAAGCACACAAGATAAAGGCCACCAAACAACTGGGTTTTCCCATACTCTTTTCAGGTGTTCTAATGGTTTTGTACTCACTCCAATGATCGTGGGTTTTTGCATATTTTCTTTCATCAAATGTCATCCTCTCTATGTTGAGCAAGCAGGCAAAGCACAATAGCGCTCTTTTTCTATCTATTTTATCAAAAGTTTGCCAATAAGTGATAGATTATTTGATTTTCTTATTTTCATTGAGAAAAAATTTTATCTATTATTCTATTTTCACGAATGAATTCCTCCAAATGACACCGTGACCCGACCATATTCATATTAAGAATCGTGGTTTTACTGTCTTAAAAACATTTTATTAAGTAAACAACATGTCATTCGGAATAAATATCCTTTTCCTTTGGATTCAATGGGTCTTAGATAGACACAACGATTTTTTGTTAAAATAATCCTAGTAATTTCGACAAATCCCGGCTTTATAGGACTACGATTGGTTTCTTTTATAGAACAAATAAGTCTTTAGTATCAATACTTTCATATTAAAAAATTAAAAATAATAGGATTTTACTTGATCAAAAGTTATTTTTTCATATAATGTAAAATAGAGGTAGGTTAAATGATAGTGGAAATGGAGTCAAGTGAATGTTAAGAGAAAAATTGAAAATGCAATTGATTTTACTTTATGAAAAGGAACAAGAAGCATGGCAATACTTTCGAAAGGAAAGAGAATCGATTTATCATGAGCTCAAATTACTTGATATGAAAGAAAGTAGACCCTCTAATGACAAAATATACTACGCTGCAAGATGTGTAGAGATCATTAAAGAGAAAAAGGGAAGCATTGTCAGCACAAAAGAATTAAAGGAACAGCTTCAAGCCCGAACAGATTTTAATGTGAGACGAATCAGCGAATTGTATGATCTCATCCAGCAGCTCGATCCTCACATTTCTAAAGCAAGAAGGGGATGTTTTATTTACGAAGATCACACCCAAATACCTCTACAAACTTTTCACACATAAAAAATTGGTTACAGCCGCTGGCCATAACCAAATCCTCTAATATTTATTATCCACCGCTTACAGGAGGAATGAATGCAACAGTGTCCCCGCTACGCACTTCAGCATTTCCCCTCGTATATATTTCGTTGACTGCAACCATTACGTTTTGTGCAGCATCAACACCATATACCTCCTGTAATTCTATTTTAATCTCATCAATCGTTGTTTGATCCTTTTGAATGATGATTTGTTGTTTACCGGCCTTCTCAGCAAGGCCGGCGAACAATAATACACTAATCATGCTGATCACCTTCTTTCGCTGCAAGCTGAAGATCGCTAGGTTTACCTTCTGGATATGAAACCGTTTCAAGCTGATCACCTATCCAGGCCTCTCCGTCTTCCCAATATTCTTTTTTCCAAATGGGAACGATTTCTTTGATTCGTTCGATGGCATATTCATTGGCTTCATAAGCAGCCTTCCGATGAGGAGATGAAACGGCGATCGCAACAGCAATATCCGTTATCTCAAGCGTCCCAACCCGGTGCACAATGGCTGCTTCAGTGTCAGGCCACCGTTTCTTTATTTCTTGTCCAATTTGGCTTAACATACGTTCTGCCATTGGTATATAGGCTTCATAGGTTAAACGCAATGTTTTCTTGCCGTTTGTCCACTCTCTGACAGTTCCGATAAATGTCGTAATCGCCCCTGCCTTTCGTCTTGTCACATGCTGAATCAATTCGTTTACATCAATCGGCGTTTTTGTTATTTTAAACAATTCGCTCAAATTGAGCCGCCTCCCTTCAATAAGTGAAAAGCAAATGTCATCCCGCGCTTTTCAAAGGCTGAAAACACAGGAAACGGGTAGTGTTCAGTTAATTGATACTCACGAGAAAAATAAATAGCTGCTTGTATATTAGACAGAGTTGAAAGGTCGATAAGCTCCTCTTCATTCTTTACACAAACGATTTTGCGATAAGGTGCCCGTTTATATCCCTCTACTAGGACAGCATCTAACGGAAGCTGCTGGCACATATTAAGTAGCTGCTCTAATGTGATATGCTTCATGGAAAAGTGAAATTCACCCTCTCCTTCCACACCAGCAGCATATGCACCAGCTTGAACATATCGATCGGTATCTTTTTCTTTTAAAAGACGATCTGGTGTCCCGCCATGTCCATGATGTTTAAAGCAGCCTAGCTTTAGCCCTTCTTTCTCAGCCAACTGACAGAGCTTTTCGATCAACGTGGTCTTGCCGCTGTTCTGATAACCAACCACTTGTAATATGCTTAATTTGTCATCCAGCACGTGGAACCACCGCCTTCGAGCTGAAACAGCAGAACTCTGACTTGATCACCCGCTTGAAAACCTCTTGTCCCTCCAGGCAGCACGATGAAACAGTTAGCTTCTGCAATAGAGGTTACTGCACTTGATTTATCAAGACCTGTTGGAGTCACACTAAGCTGACTGCCAGTGAATTGAAAGGCTGCCCTGACAAATCGTGTGAACGGATTGGCTTTTGGAAAATCATGAGTAAGCTTCGCCTCGGCAAAAGCGGGAAACGGCTTTTCTTTGAAATACCACTTATAAATGATCGGTTTCACAAATAATTCAAAGCCAACAAAACAGGCAGCAGGGTTACCGGAGAGCCCAAACAGTAATTGACCATTTGGCATTGCAGCAACCGTCGTCACACTTCCAGGTCTCATAGCTACTTTATTGAACAGCACCTCGGCTCCCAGCTTTTCATAAATAGCAGGCAGAAAGTCAAAATCGCCCACAGACACACCGCCTGTTGTAATGAGAATGTCTACCTTGCTCAAGGCTTCTTTTACCGCATGATAACTTTTGTCAAAATCATCGGACACACCGCCTAAATCAAGCGGCTCAGCTCCAGCCTCAAGTACTTGGGCATAAACCATACTAAGATTACTATTTCTAATCTTACCGTCCTCCATGGCATCACTCACTTGAAGAAGTTCTGTACCTGTTGAAATAATACCGATCACCGGTTTTTTAACAACTGGCACTACCGCATATCCGAATGTCGCCAATAGAGCCGTGACGCCCGGAGTTACGCTTGTTCCTTTTTTGACCATTACGTTTCCTTTGAGCACTTCTTCTCCTTGTCGAGAGATATTGTCTCCACTTTTCAGTGGTCTTTTAAGTGACATGTATGATGTGCCATCTTTTTCGAAGGTCTTAGTCAGTTCGATCATGATGACGACATTTGCTCCATCTGGAATTTTTGCTCCTGTCATGATACGTATAGCCTGAAAGGGACCAATTGTTTCTTCTGAGACCATTCCTGCACCAATATGATCAATGACCTCAAATTCGACCGGATGCTCGCTTGACGCTTCTTTTGTATCTTCTGCCCGAAGTGCGAAGCCATCATACGGCGAACGGTCAAATGCCGGGACATCATGATCTGCCAAAATATCTTCTGCAATAAACCTTCCAAGGCTATCCTTTAAAGGGACCCATTCTACTTTTCCGTGTTTTTCGTATTGATGTACCTTCTTTATGGCCTCTTCTACTGGTATTGGCTGCCGTCTTTCCATCACACTTCACTCCTATACTCCTAGCAGTCTTGCTAATAATGAATTTGCTGCTTTGACATCATTTGTCCCATGAATTAATACCCGTCCTCCTTTAAAAAAGACAAGACGGTACGTTTCATAGCGTATATGGATTAAAAAGTCGTTCACTTCCATCTCACATATCAATGACAGACGTTCTTTTAAATGCTGAAATGAAAAATTTTCTAAATCCTTTGAAATGATTTGAATTGTGTCACGTCCGCAAAGAACTGCCGTTTTTTTACGCTGTTCTTGTAAATATGGATACATTCTATTTGTGCCGCATGATGGACAGTTCTCCTGCTTAGTATGAGATATATCCATTTTAAACGAAGATGACTGCCATAAATCAAACGTGACAAATTTCTGCTCGATTTGCTCTTCATGCCCTGTTAAATATTTTAATGCCTCTGTTTGCTGATAAGCAGAAACCATTTGAACTGCTGGTGAAATAATTCCCGCTGTATCACACGTCAAGCCGCCAACAGGCATTGCCGTGAACACACAAGATAAACACGGCGTTTTATCCGGCAAAATCGTCATATACATCCCCTGACTGCTCACACAAGCGCCATAGATCCACGGTGTTTTCGTTTCTATTGATAAATCATTCATCACCATTCTTGTCTCAAAATTATCTGTCGCATCAACGACAATATCAGCTTTCTGGAACAACGGCCTTAACAGCCTCGCATCTGCATCTTCTATCAAGGCATGAATGGTCACTTCATGATTGATCTGCTCTAGACGTTTTTTTGCCGCAGCTGCTTTAGGCACATGTGCCTTAGCATCAAGTTCCGTGTACAGCTGCTGCCGCTGTAAATTTGAATATTCGACATAATCACGATCGACAATCGTCAATGTACCGATGCCAGACCGGACAAGCCCTTCAGCAGAAGCGGTTCCAAGTGCTCCAGCTCCAATGATCAGAACATGACTTTCAGCAAGCGCACGCTGGCCTTTTTCCCCAACCGGAGGGAACAAGATTTGTCTTGAATATCGGTCATTCAATGCTGTTCTCTCCTCACCGTTTTTATGTATCATATCATACCGTTTTCAGGTAAATCGCTTCTTTTATTGATATTACAAAATTCGTTTGATGTTACGTTCAACTCTTCCTCCGAAACGATGCGCACTTGAAGCTTTCGAAGCAAGTCTTGAATGGCTAATTGATTCTCTTTTAAACACGCGTGAACAAAAGGCAGACAGCGGCGGTGATAAAGTGCAAATAAAGGCTGTAATCTGCCATGCACAAGCGGAATCACGGCATCTGTGTGCTCCGTGCAATAGGATAATATTATCTCGGCCGTTCTCTTCCGTATGAAAGGCATGTCACATGCCGTCACCAAATACCATTCTGCTTCTTGTTTTTTCATCGCCGTATACATCCCGGCAAGCGGTCCGCATCCACGCACCTCTTCATCATCTAACCACACATTTTGTTCGCCTCTTGCTTTGAAAAAAGGAAGAAGTGATGGATGACTAATGATAACAGTCTGCCCTTCTAAAAGCTGCTCTTTCACATGCTCATATAGTGGTTTCCCTTGATACACATGACTTGCCTTTGGCTCTCCAAAACGTCTAGAAGCTCCTCCAGCTAAGATCACATTCACGACGTGCATCCTCTCGTCCTCCTTTGATATGGTTGTTCTAATCGCACTCATTTCGCATACTTTATTGGTAACATGAATAAGGAGGATCTACCGATGAACAGACGCCATGCTTCTCCCCTATTCCATGATTTATCTCAAGAGAATTTATACTTAAAAGCTGAAACTGCCAAATATCAACAAATCATCTCTGATTTACAATCCTCATATACGCATTCTAAAAATAAGAAGCTGACTCAAGAATATCATGAGATGAAAAAGGATTTCACGCAATTAAAACAGCAACTGGATGAAATGACCATTGATCAAGACGATGCGGCCTCAAAAATAGAGGATCTCTCCTACAGCAAATCAGAATTATTACATAAAATCGTCCTTCTTCAAGAAATGCTGCAAAAGGAAACCTATCATAGAAGAAAAGAAACAGAAGAAAAACACAGGCTGCATTTGAAAGTTGTCAAATATAAGGAAATCTCTCAACAATTAAACGAACGAATGCAGGATCAAGATAAACGACTTGCAAAAGAGGAGAAAAAAGGAAATACTTTATCTGCTGTCATTGAGAAGTTGCAGCAAACATTGAGCGGTAAAAACACCGAGCTCCATTTATTACAGGAAGGCGTCAAGCACCTTCAAGAACGTTTTTATGAAACCCAGGAGAAATTATTGCAAATTGAAAAAGCAAAAGAAGCGATTTTTTACGAAACGCTCACAAGCTATCAAAAGCAGTTAGCAGAAAGCGAGGAATGGATCGCATCTCATTTTGCTGATATTGATCAGTCAGCTCAAACAAATTCACAGCCATTCTCACGAGACCGTATTTTGCAAACGACGGAAGAAATCGAACCGATTTTGAAGAAACTCAACGAACAAGTTCAAACACTTCAGGAACAAGTCGATGCGGTGCAGCGCAATGGAGAGGTGATGACAGTCAAGATCGACAGGTTCAAAAAACAGCGTGATCACCTGTCTAAGGAACGCAAAATTGTCTATACGGTAGATCAAAAAAAGTAATTCTCGAAATAAAAAACTGCTGGCTTTTACGCCCAGCAGTTTCTTTTTTATTTATTCGTCTTCTGTTTGAATGTCGCCTTCTAAAATATATTGTCCGCGATAAGGCTTCTTCACTTCAGGATACATTTTAATTAAGCTTTGCATAAACGTTGTCATATTTGGGATTTCAAGACCGCTCTCTTTTTCAATCTCTTTTTGAAGCTCTGAGCTTTTAATCGCCGCATTATGACGCTTTAGCGTTTTAATTGCAGCTTCACGAAGCTTAGCTGCCTTTGAACCAGGTCGGGCTGTGCCTCTTCTGCGTCTTGTTGAACCATCAGGAATACCTACAGGTGCACTGTTTAGCTGTCCTGTTCCTAAAGGTGATGCAGCATTTGATTGCTGCTGTGACGGCTGCTGATAGCTTCTCATTTCTTGTGCAGCGAGTTCAGCTAATACAGGGAGTGAATCCGTCTTTCTCTCCGTGCGAACTTCTTTTTTTGTATCTGACACTAGACCAGAACCTTGACGGTCTAATTCTCTTAATTTTGCATAAATCGCATCTCGTTCAGTTTGATATTCACGAATGACCTTTACTTCTGCTTCGTTTAATTGCTCCAATCGTAAACGTAACGCTTCCCTCTCATTAAACAATGGATATCCCCCTCATCATATAAAAAATATTCTATAGTAAATATTAGATTAGAAAACTAATTTTATCAACTATTTTTTTATCATTTTACAGTTTGCTAACAGATAGGTATTTTCAACTAAAATTTTGACACAGAGGAAAATTTGGCATCCAGTTCATTGCCACTAAAGGCTTTTGACAAACTTTAAAATATTGTAAAAAAATTGAATAAACGCTTATACTACTTGATTTATATAGTTATTTACCAAACTGAAATTTCTTTTGTGCAAAAATGTTCTGAATAGTAAATAGTTAAAATCTTTACATTTTTATTTCAAAACAAAAATGTAAATAGGTCGTTATACCTTTTTATTTCAGGGATATTTTTTAATAAACTCCCTCAATTTCTCTTTTGTTAGGAATAACATCTACTTAAAGAGTCATCAAGTGAAATATGTCGCCTATTTCTGCCCATGAAAAAACCCCCATTTATGGGGGAAAGCTTATTCTGCAGCCTTTTCAGACTCAGATAGCACTCGATTGACTCGTTTTTCAAGCATTTTCATTCCGCTTCCGCCAGCTTGGAAGTGGCGCAGAGCACCTGTTTTATCAAATACATAATATGCAGGTACATATTCGTTTTCAAAGGCTTCTGTTAAGTGATGATCACTGTCCACAAAGATTGGCTGCGTGATTTCATGCTCTTTTGCCACTTCTTTGATTTTTTCAAGATCTAGATCATCCTCTGAACGAGGCATATGAACTGCCACCACGTTCAGTTGATCCTTATAATCATCACGGAATTGATTCACTTGAGGCATAGCCTCTTTACAAAGATGACAGCTGACTGACCAGAAATGAATCAATGTTGGTTTGTCACCAATCAGATCTTCTTTTGTTACTTCTCCATTTAACCATTCTTTTGCACCAGTTAGTTCTGGCATTGGTTGACGTAATTTCATTATGAAGCGCCTCCATCCATTGTATGTGTCGAAACAAAAAGGTCTAACATCAGTTAGACCCTCCTGTTTCTTCAGCTATCAATTAAAGTGTTTTTTGACCAGGCTTCCAGTTCGCTGGGCAAAGTCCACCAGTTTGTAATGCTTGAAGAACACGTAATGTCTCATCTACATCACGACCGATATTGTTGTGGAATACTGTTTGATATTGAAGTTCGCCTTCTGGGTTAATGATGTATAGACCGCGAAGTGCAATTCCTTCTTCTTCAATTAAAACGCCGTATTCTCTAGAAACTGTGTGGTTTGTATCAGCAGCTAGCGGGTATTTCAATTCACCTAGACCATTGTCTTTACGGTCTGTATTAATCCAAGCAAGATGCGTATGGATTGTATCAGTAGATACACCAATGATTTCTGCATCTAAATCTTCGAACTCATCATAACGATCGCTCATTGCTGTAATTTCAGTAGGGCAAACAAATGTGAAATCCATTGGATAGAAGAAAAGAACTGTCCATTTGTCATTCTTCATGTTTTCCTCTAAACTTACTTTACCAAATTCCTTGTTAGCAAGTACTGCTTCCATTTCAAAACGTGGAGCTTGTTTTCCTACAAAACGCTCTGCCATATGTAAATCCCTCCAAAAATAATATCTTATACAGGCTTCTTAGCTGTATATAAAATGAGAATCAAAACTTGAAATTCTCATTTAGTTAATAACTTCACAATTACAATTATAATACTTTAGCGATTTTTAGTCAATATTAATTAATAATAAATTTAATTAACGATTTGTCACAATCTCTTGATTCATCTAATAAAAGTTTAACATGACTTGCATAAGGGAACAAATGATTAGCTTCTCTTTTAGAGCATACATAGAAAGGTTTTGAAGATGATGAAAGCATTTCAACAAGTAGATTGGTTTTCCATTATCATCAATAGCAGCATGATTTTGCTAAAACTAATCGCTATTTTTGTCATTTACTTTATCATTAGAGCTATAGGAAACAAGATGATTAAGCGCGCTTATTCAACATTCTCTGAAAAGCATGAAGTCTCTTTATCAAGAGCTCAAACGCTGCAAAGTCTGACGTTAAATATTTTCGCCTACTTATTGATTTTTATTCTAGTTGTCATGATCCTCGACTTATTTCATTACAACCCAACCGCTTTACTTGCTGGCGCAGGCGTAGTGGGCCTTGCCATCGGTTTTGGCGCTCAAGGATTAGTAAGTGACATTGTGACCGGATTCTTTATATTATTGGAAAAACAATTTGATGTAGGAGAATATATAACAGTCGCTGGCTTTGATGGGATTGTCGAACAAATTGGACTTAGAACTACACAGCTTCGAAGCTTTGACGGTACCCTTCATTTCATTCCAAATCGAAGCATACTGAATGTTAGCAATCATTCAAGAGGGACCATGCAGGCACTCGTTGATATTGAGCTGTCTCCAGAGGAAAATGTGGATCAGATGATCACATCCCTTCAAGCTGCCTGTGATGAGGTACGGGAAGAAACTCCTCAAATTATCGAAGGTCCTCAAGTTGTAGGTGTGGAAGCGTTCGGTTCGTCTTCCCTCGTGCTGCGTATCATAGCAAAAACCGAAACAATGGAGCAATGGCGGGTAGAACGAATCCTGCGCAAAAAAATGAAAGAAGTACTCGATATGGAAAAAGAGCAAAAAGAACCGGGATCATAATCTACCGGTTCTTTTTCTTGTTTTATTGAACACGCTGTTCAACTTCTTGACAAATTTCATCAGCTGTCATACCTGATGCCGTAATAACAGATGCCTTTGTCGTTGTGTCTGAGATGCCAAGAACATTTGAATCTAGGCCTGTGACTACATAGCAGTCACACTGATCCATTTGCTGTTCATTTTGAATACGTACGACGTCATACCCTTTTTGCTTCAACAATTCTTCTACATCGGATAAAGATGGCTCTACACCAATTCTTGTCATAATCAAGAACACCTCCTGTTCATAAGGTGTACAGGAGGCAGCTTGATTATTCATTCACCTGCTTGCTTTTTAAAATAAGCCGTCATGACGTTCACAGCTGTTTCAATCGCGTTTTCATTTGGCTTGAGTTTTGCATGGTGCAGACCGTATTCTGAATCGACCCCTAACCAAAACATGAAGCCGGGATATTTTTTCAGCATGTAGCCAAAATCTTCTCCTGTCATGGCTTCTCTGCATTGAATCACATTCGCAAGTCTTTCTTCTGCTACATATGACATAAATTCCTCAGTCAAATCGTGTGAATTGTCCACTTCATAATAAGATGAAGGGTAACGAACGGTTGCCTTGCATTCGTAGCCAATTTCAATCCCTTTTGCAAGTGCTTCAATTCGCTTTCTCACCTTTTCCATAGACTCCGGTGAAAGCGTGCGAATGGTACCGTCAAGCTTTGCATGCTGAGCAATGATATTTTGAGCCGTTCCGCCGGTAATCGTGCCGACTGTAATAACTGCACTATCAAGAGGATCGACATTACGTGAAATGACCGATTGCAGCTGTCCTACAAGTGCACTTGCAGCGACAACCATATCATTCGCTAAATGCGGATAAGCAGCGTGTCCGCCTTTTCCTTCAAGATCGATGACAAGCTCACTCGTATTGGCAAATAATAGGCCGGGCTTTGTCGCAATTGTTCCGACAGGATATTCAGGTGCAATATGCAGCGCTGTAATAAAGTCTGGCGTCCACTTTTTGAGAACATCACTTGCCAGCATCGGTTCAGCCCCTCCTGGACCTTCTTCTGCCGGCTGAAAAATAAATAATAGATCTTCTTTGATTGGCGCATGAACGAAATGATCAATGATACCAAGTGCAATAGTCATATGAAGGTCATGTCCACATGCATGCATCTTCCCTTCATGCACAGATTGAAATGGATACCCTGTGTCCTCAGGAATAGACAGTCCATCCATATCTGCACGATAAGCAAATACGCGTGTTGGATTCGTTCCCTTCACTTTTACAAAAAGTCCAGTCCGCCATGTTTCAATCTCAACTCGATCTTTTGAATAAGCGTCAAGATGCTTCATCAGATACGCTTGTGTTTTAAATTCCTGGAAACCAAGCTCAGGGATTTGATGTAAATCTCTTCGAATGGATATTAATTGCTCACGATTTAACAAGTGAACTCGCTTCCTTTCCTCTATACGAATAAGACGTGGATATATATCCACGTCTATGTCTTCAGCTGCGAATGATATGAATTAAAGCTGACGCAGTTCTTGCTTGATTTCAGTCTTGCCTTTTGTTTTTTCATCAATGTCTTTAATTTTCTTTGCAGGTGTACCTGCTACAACTGTGTAAGGCTCCACATCGTTTACAACGATGGCTCCAGCAGCTACTACTGCTCCTTTACCAATTGTCACACCTTCTAGAACAACAGCGTTTGCACCGATGACAACATCATCTTCTACAACAACTGGTTTAGCAGACGGCGGCTCAATGACACCTGCAAGAACAGATCCAGCACCGATATGACAGTTCTTACCCACTGTCGCACGGCCACCAAGCACCACGTTCATGTCAATCATTGTACCTTCACCAATCACAGAACCGATATTAATAGAAGCACCCATCATAATGACTGCATTATCACCGATTTCAACTTGGTCACGAATGATTGCACCTGGCTCAATACGCGCTTTAATGTTTTTCAAATCTAACATCGGAATAGCAGAGTTGCGGCGGTCATTTTCCACAACAACATCTTCAATTTTGTCTTTGTTTGATGCTAGAACGTCTTGAATTTCGCTCCACTCACCGAAAACAACACCAGTGTTTCCTGTGATAAACGTTTTAGCATGTTCACCAAACTCAATACCTTCTAAGTCACCTTTGATATAGACTTTGACAGGTGTTGATTTTGTACTATTTTGAATAAATGAAATAATTTCATTAGCGTCCATTTGTTTCATGTATGTCCTCCTCTTAATTTATACTTCATTACTGTACCAAAGGAGAGTTTTAATGACAAGTGAAAGAGTTATCTCCTCAATGGAAAATAAAACAAGCGGAACTGATTATCCCGCTTCTTGCTGGTGAAGATGAACAAATTGTTTGCCAAAAGAAATCAATTCGTCTTCTTCATCTCCTTCTGGATTCAGCTCAATCTTAACTGATGGCAGGACAATGTCACCGCCAAGCTCCTTCACTTTTTCTTCGATTAAGTCAACAGCTCCGCAAAAATGCTCGTAAGATGTATCACCGGAACCGAAGACAGCAAATGCTTTACCCGTTAAATCAAGCTCTTCCATTTCTTCATATAAATCAATAAAATCATCCGGAAGATCGCCATCTCCCCATGTATACGCACCTAACATAATGTGAGAGTAATCATTGAGCAACTCGGCATCGATATCCATCGCTTCATGCCGGTCCACGCTAGCTCCTGCTTCCGTTAAACCTTTTTCTATTAAATCTGCCATCGCTTCTGTATTCCCAGACATCGTGGCATACACCAATAACACCTTTTCTGTCACTTTTCCTTCCTCCTTATCAATGAATCAATGCTGGCTCCTCATATGGCCTGACAAACTTACTTTCATATAAACCCGCACAGAAAAAGTTTTCTTTTTGATTGGCTACACGAAAACCGTGTCCTTTGATCGTATCAAACCATTTGAGCTCTTTTTGCTCAATATCGAGTTGATACACTTTAGAAAATCCATGTTCGTCTTGTGACGTGGTCACATACACAATGCCATTATCCTCTGACACATCTAAAAATGATTCTTCTCTAGCAAAGGCCTGCGATTGAATATCATGCAGAATATTTGTATGTAAGTCTAAAATTTGCACAGATCCTTTTTTGCCCTTTTTTGAACCTAATGCACAAACAAGAAGATGTTCCTGGCAGAGCAGCATAGAAGCTGTCATCCGGTGCTCTTCTCTGTTTAGAAGAAAAATCTGTTCAGTCTGCAAGTCATATACCCATATTCCTCCGTGAACCTCATGAATCTGTGTGCCAATATAAAGGTGATTACCAGCAACACATAAAGAGCGAATAACTGGGGGATGATTCACATGAGCAAATGGCTTCATAATTTCCCAGGAAATCCCGAAATCATTCGACACATAGATACTATGTTTTCCATGTGCACAAACAAAACCATCTTTGCGTCCTGTAATAGACCAAACAACTGCATTTGTTGGAAATGAAGATAACGCCCAGGTATGGCCTTCATCTCCTGATCTAATCACTGTGCCATTTTCACCAACACCGAATAAATAAGGGCCAATATAGCTGATGGCATGAATTTTATGCTTAAGTTTAAACAACTGCTGCCACCCGCTCTCCACACTATAGTGAAAAATACCTTCACGTTTTACAGCAACAAAGTATCCACCACTTTTAGATGCAGCAACGGCCGTCGCTCCTTTATGAAACATGATTTTCAACTCGTTTCTCAGACAAAGCGGCCCATGTTAAAAAGCTCACAGCAAATTCCTGACAGCACGCCACATCTTCATCTGTATCCGGTGCAAGCTCCATTTTCAATGTTTCAGGGAAAACAGACGCACCTGTTGATTTCAGCATGTCATGGAATGTATGGACAGCCTCGCAAAACTTCGGATAGCTGTAATCACCAGACCCGAACACAGCTGCTTTTATGTGACTAAGTTCAAGGGTAGAGACTTCTTCATAAAAATCCTCTGCTTCATAAGGCAAATCTCCATCACCCCATGTATAAGAACCAATGAATATGTAATCGTATGAAGAAATGTCCTCTGCGTTCATATCATCAAATTCCTTCATCTCAGTATCTATCCCTTTTCCTTCAAGTGTTTGCTTTAAGATCGCAGCCATATCTTCCGTATTTCCAGACATACTCGCAAATGCAATTAGTGCTTTCATCTATCGGTCACCTCAACTAAATGATAATCATTTTCAATTATTATATGTACACTTTAAATGATAATGATTTTCATTGTCAAATGTTTTTATGAAAAGACATTGATCAAGATTAGTTTAATCAAATAAAAAACCCGCTTATTCCAACTGGAAAGCAGGTTTTTTAAGTTGAAGAGTTCATTCAATCGTTTCATCCTATTTGAATAAAATATGGACCATAGTCCGTTTCATGCGTCATCACAAATGTCCATTTTTCATGCCAATCCATAACATACAAATCGTTATAATCCATATGATCAGATTGATATGGTAAATCTTTGATTGAAAGTGAGCTAGCATTTTCGAAAAGATACGCCTCGTTCACAAATTGATAAAAAACAGTACATTTGTGCTTTGGATGTTGAAGAAATGCGTCTATCGCTTCAGCCTTTTCAAGGCATGAAATCATTCCCGAGCTGCATAAATGCCATAGAAAGTCATCTAGCCCAAGCTCTTTTTGTTCTTTGATTGACAGATGACTAGCAAAACGTTCACGCCATCTCGCTCTTAAATCATCTCCCCATTTCGGTTTATTGATTGTGATGAACTGTTTGCTTCTCAAATGGTCACCATTCCTCTCGTTGAAATCAAGGACAACATCATCCTAAAAAAGCAGCATCTTCTTTTTCTTGGAAGGTGCTTTACACCGCATCACTTTCAAGCATTTCTTTGACTACACTGACAAATGCTTGTACTTGTTTTAACTGAAAAGACGCTTCATAGCCCAAGAGCCATGTGTCACGTCCAATTTGCTCTCCGTTTACGTCAACAAGCGGTGTTTTATGGACACTTTTTTCGTGGTCATATAAGGTCACAGAAGGCAAAATGGCGTAGCCGATCCCATGATAGGCCATTTGTTTACATGTTTCAATTTGGTCCACCAGAATCGTCTGCTTTGGAGACACTTTAAATTTTTGATGCCACCAGTGCTGAATTTCCTGATAATACGTGCTGTCGCTTTTAAATTGGATAAACGGCCGCTCTGTCTTGATTAATTCATCCACGTCCTTGATTACGGAATCGACTAAATATAAATGATCTGTCATCAAGTATTCCTTTGTCCCCTTCCAATCAGGGTTTCCGCGAATGATTCCTATGTGCACGTGGTCTTCATATAAGCTTTTGAGCATTTCGCTACTCCAGCCGGTCACGAGTGACACCTTGGCATTTGGGTATTTTTCAACATACCGTTTTAACACCTTTGGCAGCCAGTGCTGTCCAATTATGGACGCAACGGCGAGCTTGAGTGTACCGTGAATGTCTCCCTCAAGTTCATCGATTCGTTCTCTCACTCGGTCCTGCTCAACCGTCACCTCTTTTGCAAATTGGATAATCTGTTCACCTGCTGAAGTTACGGTCAGCCCTTTTTGTGAACGAAAAAAGATTTTGGTTCCCCACTCCTTTTCAATCGTCTGCAATCTTTGAGACAGTGCAGGCTGAGAGACAAAGAGCCGCTCCGAAGCCTTTCTCATATTCAATTCTTCGCTTAGCACAACAAGCATATGTAACTCCTGAAGCTGCATGGGCGTCCCCTTTCCCTCTATAAGTTTTACTTATTTCATATGGCCATTATATAAATTTTAACTTATGAAGGCAAAAAAAATAAGCTGGGCTGCAGCTCATTTTTTTGCGGAATGAATGACCTCATTTAAGCGCTTTAATACAACACGTCGAGTAAAAATCCCTTCAAAGACTTTCTCCTCATTTTCTACACAAACAAACCCGTTATTCGTCACAGCATGAACGCCTTTTAGCACAGGATCTGTCGTTTTGAGTCTCGGAATATCCGACAGCATGACCTCTTCTACCTTCAACTGATCCAGCTTCTCGAATTCGATGCGTTCTAAACCAAAGATTTTATCCATAATCATATTCGTTCCAATTAACCCGTGTAGATGATAAGAAGCGTCTAATACCGGGATGGCTGTATATCCTGTTTTTGTCAGGACCAATAGAGCATGCTCAAGATTATTTCCAATTTGAACATGTGCCACTTTATCTGCATCAATCATATGCTCGGCTACAGTTGACTCAAGCAATTGAGTCGGTTCTATCTCTATCATGTTTCTTCGACCCCTTTTCTCTCAATCATCAATCATACATTCCCGTTTACGATTAAGCATAAACTAAAACGAATTTTGTCGAAAGATTTTTTCTGCATAAAAAAGATACTCAGCCCCCGAGTATCTAATAGAATGTTAAACCAATATTAATTCTCAAACCTTACTCTGTCATACAATGTGATCAATTGCTTATACGTATTATCGTCGACATTTTTTGTTCCACATTCTATATCATTGATCTCACTGCTTAGTAATTCGACAGCATATTCCTGATTCAGCAATACGTTTAATAATAGCTTTTTCTCTTCTTCATTAAAACGATTTTCGATGACGCTCATTCAACATCAGGCCCCCTGTTTCATATATGCTTTTATATTGATTAGCAGGCTTTTGAATGTCTGCTTCCTCTCTATACAGCTAGAATAAGGAACTAGAATCGAATCGTCAACCGCACGTTTCGACAAGGTTTGGAGAAAAATGACGGAATTTATTTTGTGTATCGATTGGCATAGCAAAATGCTGCATATGAGTCGGGTTTTATTTTTGCTTCAATTCCCATAGCTGTGATCATTCCGGTCATTTCCTGGATCAGCTCTTTCGTACTTCCTTTTTTGCCAATATCCAGATGGGCTTCAAAACGAAGGTCTGCCCCTTCCTCAGCAAACGGAAGAAGCAAATCCATCAGTTCTGTTAAAGGCCCCTCAAGGATGTCTGCACATACCTTTTGGCTAAACGCTGTCTCTAATGAAATTTTTTCTCTAAGACTTTGCACAGGCCTGCTGATCACTTGTTGTGTGAGGCAGCCCCAAGCCCCTTTGCCAATCCGGTGAAGATGAATTGCAGTCATAAATGTTGTGACATTTTGATTGACCTGAGAGTCCGTACCAATGGATAACACATAGGCGGATCTAGGATCTTTTCGAATAAAGTCTTTCATTCTCATGACGACATCAGAAAACGCTAAATGATCTTCAGAAAGATTATAGAAAAAAGAATCATTCACAGAAAGGAACTCCTTTTTAATGGTCTCTTATCCGAAAAATGCGCTGATTGATCATCTTCCATTTGTACATCATCTATGATGTTACATGTATGCTGCCGCAATAAACGAAGGAATCCTCAGAAAAAACATTTCATACGATTCAGCTTAGGATTGTAGAAGCTCAAAAATCTCAATCGAAATCATATCAATGTTGTCAAATGGGAAAGTATTTGGCTTATCCCCTTGTTGAAAAACAGTCAATTCAAACGTTTGATTCTTTTCGAAATACTTAACACTACAGATTTTTTCACCGTTCACTTCGAAATAACGCTGTGCCGGCTCGTTTGCAGCTTCCGCTGTCTCTTGAAGACTTTGCAGCCTTGTAATGATACCCATTAATTGTGACATTCTAAAAAAAGACTCCTTTCAAAAAACAACTCAAGATGAACCCGTATTGATTATACACAAGTCCTACAAAGCATCATACCATAAAGTGTTCTCAGATGATATTTTTCCTCTTGAATTCAAAAAAAGAAGAAGAATCTGTTTTTTTAGTTTGAGTCTTTTTTCTGATCTCATGCACCATGATTTTTATAAACCAGCAGATCTCATCAGCCGTTTGGCAATTTCATCAAAGTCCTCTTTGGAAATGCCCGGAGCAAACTCTTCTGGTAATTCTCTATAATCTGGCACAGGTGCTCCTTGCGGGGTGCCTTCAATGACTGTCAGCGGCTTTCCATCAATCGGATGGCTGCCCTTCCAAATTTTATTGATATCTTTGTAATCCGTATCACTAAATGTGTACAGCTTTGTATGAACATTCTGATCTTCAAATTTCCGTGCTGAATCAAAGTATTTGTTGTCGAGATTTGGGATTGGCAGCATCTTTCCTACATCGACTCCTGTAGCTACTTCAAGTGCCTTTGCATATGCCACAACATGCACGCCGCCCCTGACAAGTAAATAACCAATCATCTCTCTTGCTGTTGGATGGTCTGTCATTTCATATACACGCATTTTGTGCGTGCGAGCCCCGCATTCAAGAAAGAAATTATGGAGGAGATCAAGAATCAAGTTGCCACTTGAGAACACATTTTCTCCGGTCCAAGGTTTTGCCATTGAATCAAACGGATAGCCTGTTTGGGCTGTTTGAATAAAATGCTGTGTATTTCGTTTATCGACAGCTGCCTTCATCGGCGTCGTATCTGGATCTCCTCCATGTGTGGTTCCTGTAATCATGAGATTAATGGCTGTGGTCACAAGCTCCACATGACCGAATTCTTCTGCTGTAATACTGGATACGAGGTCATAAAACGGTTTGAGTTTTCGTTTCCCTCTAAAGTTAAAGGATTGAAACATGTAATTATTTAATGTGGACATTTCACCGAATTTTCCGCCGAGTAATTCTTGTACAGCAGCGGCACCATTTGCATCCGGGTGATCTGGTTTTGGCAAATCAATGAGCAGCCGCGTGTCACGTTTGATCATGATGTTTCCCTCCTACTGTCTAACTATCATCACTTAAGATGTATGGAGGGTTTGGGCTGTCCTATGCATGAAGGGAAAGATTGACGCACAAAAAAAACTTGGCGGGGGTAGCGCCAAGTTTTTTGGATCTTGATCTGATAGAGGGGTTGGGGAACAGAGAGTAGCTTCTCTCTATAACTAAATGATAATGATTATCAGTTTCAATGTCAACCATTTTTTATATCTTTTTTCAATCACAAAAAAAGCAGCCTACAAGGCTGCTCAGATTGATGACAAAAGGCTAAAATGCCTTTTGTTTACATTTCAGTGTGATAGAAAACCTTTGAAGTCTAGGAAGGACGAGTACAGGAGCGGAGCGAATTGTACATTCGTGAGCACTGGCACGCAGGAATGACAACGAATGCGAGGGTTTGTCTTCACGCCGCGTCTTCAAATTAATCCATCTTGCTCATATAAATAGGCATACGGAAGGTCTATAAATAAATACATATCTCCCTCTAAAGGATAAGAAAACGTACGTATCCTCTCACCGGTTTCTAAATCGCTGTAAATATCACTGAAAAATCCCTTTCCGCTAATTCTCATTTGAAGAATATTGGATAGGAAATAAGGACGCCAGCTCCAGTTTTTCTCTATATACTCCGGCTGAAACAGCCACTCTTCTTCTTTTTTAAACACATTTCCTGTGATTTGAAAGCCTTCTTCATTACACATATAAATTCGAAAGCTGCAATCTGTCAGCTCAAGTGCCAGTTTTTGAATGAGCTCATCATTTGTACTGCATGATTTTTTTAAAGTCGTGACAGCTTGATGAATTCGTTTATAAAATGTTTCAGAATGTTCATAGACCGCTTGCAGCTTCTTTTTCTCATGGGCAATAAATTGCTGGAATTCTTCTCTAAGCTGATCTTTTCGCTGGTTTCGGTCAATTAATTCTCCTGCAGGCTCATGAAGATAAAACCCTTGAAAATATCGCCCGCCATTTCTCCATGCATACTGCAGCTGGAAATTTGCTTCAATGTCCTCATATATTAAGGCAGCCCCTATTTTTCTTGCAAGCAATGAAATGCTGTACAAGACATATTCATAGGAAGGAGACGGAGCCGATGCCTTTAATGCCTGTAAATCTATTTTTAATAGATCAGGTGAAAGCAGGGCAATGCGGTCCAGATTACTGCTTTCTTTTCCTATATTTGATACGGCGATTTTAATCCCATATGTACGATAATACGTTAACGTATGGTATAGCTGTTCAATATCGCCGCTAAACGTATGCTCTGTAAACTCAATGACAAATCGGTTAAGCTGAATGCCCCTTGCTTCATATTCCTTTAAAAGTTCTAAAAAGCTTTCACCATGATCAAGCATGAGGATATTGGCATCATGATTAATAAAAATGAGCAAATCATCATCTGCTGTTGTGAAGTGATCGAGTGCCTGCCTCAGTACTTTTTGATCTACTTCCAATTTATATTCGTCAGGAATAGATGAATCTGTAAAGAAGGAGCCTAGGCTAACCGTTTCAGACTCAAGCTTCATTCTACCTAGAATCTCATAGCCTATCACTTTTTGCTCTTCCGCACTGAATATCGCTTGATAGTGCGGGAAAACATCTTCAATATTCGTTAAAATATCCAATGGATCGACCATTTTCATCACCTGCTTCTCTCTTTGTGTGATTATACCACATCAAAAGCAGGTCTTACATCGTCATTCAAAAAGGGGATTGGTTGAGCCATTGTCCCCCATCCATCGTGATACAATCTCCATTGATATAAGACGCATGCTCAGATAATAAAAAGCTCGCAAGCTCTGCAATTTCCTCGGGTGTGCCGAGTCTGCCAAGAGGGACACTATCTAATGTTCTTTGCGCTGCCTCTTCAGATTCCCATAGCTTATCCGCACCGCCTGTTCTTTCGATTGGACCTGGCGCGATGGCATTGACGCGAATTCGATATTGCTTTCCCCATTCCACAGCAAGCGTTCGAGTAAGAGATAAAACGCCCGCCTTTGCTGCCGCTGAATGTGCCACTCCTACTCCTGCTCCCCATGCATAGGTGGCCACCATGTTAATCATACTTCCCCTTTTCTTTTGACGAATCCAGTAATTGCCCACTGCATGGCTGCAAAAAAATGTACCATTTAACACAATATCAATGACAGCTTTCCAGCCGTTAGGTGATAGTTTTTCTGCTGGAACTAAAAAATTCCCTGCAGCGTTGTTTATGAGAGCATCCACATCACCAAATGTATCCACCGCAAACTTAACCATTTGGTCAGCATCCTCTGGGTTTCGCACATCCATTTGGAAGAAGGCGATCGAGCCGCCCTTCTGCTTCAATTCATTTGCCGTCTCTTCCAGCGTCTCTTCCGTTCTTCCAGTAATGACGACATTCCAGCCTCCAAGTGCCAAATGGGCAGCCATCGCCTTTCCCATACCGCTTGATCCCCCTGTGACAATTACTGTTTTTTTCGTCATTTGTTCTCCCCCTTTGTATTCTTTGAATGACTATTCATTCATTATTGTTTATCATATCATGATTGACCCTATGTGCACCATATGGGAGACTATCCAAATATGATGCTATACTTAATCTTATTAATAAAGGAGTCTTATATGAAGCAACTTTCCCGCAGACAGTTTTTAAAAGGAGCAGCTGGAGCGAGTATTCTCGGCTTTTTGGCTACAACTTGTGGATATGGGTATGCCAGATACATCGAGCCGCGTATGATCGATACTGTGTCACTCACCATTCAAGATGCTCAGCTTCCAGCTTCATTTGACCAGTTTAAAATTGCCCAATTTAGTGACGTTCATTTAAGTGATACATTTCCAGCGAAGGATCTAGAAGCCATCGTCCAGAAAATCAATGCTGAATCTCCAGATCTCATTGTATTCACAGGTGACCTTGTTGATTTTGAAGCATCAACTGAAGAGCATGAAAAAGCGAAGGATTATTTAACCAAGCTTCATGCTCCGTTCGGCAAACTCGCCATTTACGGAAATCATGACTACGGACCATTTGGCGTGGAGCTTTATGAGAAAACAATGGAAGCTTGTGGATTTACTTTATGTAAAAATGATGTGTTTCTATTAGAAAAAGATCATGCGCATATTCAGATTGCTACACTGGATGACCTTATGATGAGTGTGCCTGATTACAATTTGATCAAACAGGAAGTTTCGTCTGATTTATTTACGCTACTGCTCGTCCATGAGCCAGATGCCGCACTAGAACTGAAATCAACCCCCATTAACTTACAGCTTTCTGGACATACACATGGCGGACAAGTGCAGCTTCCTTTCTATGGACCGATTCTCACAGCACCTTACGGCCATACATATGTAGAGGGTTTATACGGCAGCGATCAGCACCGCATCTATGTCAACCGTGGACTTGGGACAACACGGCTGCCGCTTCGATTTTTAGCCAAACCTGAGTTAACTTTTTTCACCTTCACATCCCGCGTATAAACAGAAGCCAAACCACCCTTTCCTGCATATGTATAATCAAAGATCTTTCTCATGACAAATGTTAGGAGAAACCTTACTGGGCCTGATTCCGTCCATATAGTATGTTTAGTGACGGCATCATGGCTTCTTTTATTTGTGCAAAAGGAGTGTGCTTTGGTGCTGCGATACACGGTTAAAAGTGGAGAAACACTAGCTTCTATAGCGCTTGATTTCAGAACAACAACAGATGCCTTAAAGGCTGCAAATCCGTCACTTCAAAATCGAGAGCCTGAACAAAATGAGGTCATCACCATTCCTGGTTTGCCGGATCCTAGTACGATCCCTTACCGCATCTCTGTTTCGATTTCAACGAAACGTCTCGTGTTGTTTTCTGGATCAGAGCTTATTCGTTCATATCCGATTGCAACAGGAAAAATTTTAAATATGACACCGACAGGTTCTTATTATATTGTCAACAGACAGCCAAACCCAGGAGGGCCCTTTGGCGCTTATTGGCTGAGCCTTTCGAAAATTCATTACGGCATTCATGGGACGAATAACCCGTCTTCAATTGGTAAAGCTGTTTCTAGAGGGTGTATTCGTATGTACAATCAGGATGTCCTCGAGCTTGCCTCACTCGTTCCAAACGGAACACCTGTGACCATTAGCCAGTAGGAGAAATCAATTGTATGAATGGTTAAAATTTTATATGATATAAAGTGGGATCTTCAGGTTAAGGAGCGTATTTATGGATATTTTTAAAAACAGAAATTTTGTTCGTCTCTTTTTTGCAGCACTTGCCTCGCAAATGGGGACAACAGTAGGCAATATGGCGTTTGCCTTTTATTTGCTCGACCATTTTAGTCATCAGCCTGCATACGCCACTTTGGCTGAGCTCATGTATTCTCTTCCTACCATCTTTGTCTTTTTTATGGTCGGTGTGGTCGCAGACCGTTTTGATCGTAAAAAAGTCGCAGAGAATTGCGATTGGATACGAGCTGGGCTGACGATTGTATTATTCATCGTTATTTATTTTAATTCATTGCCACTTATTTTCTTGATCTTGTTCATTCGAAGTGCCATTACGAAGTTCTTCTATCCAGCTGAAGCCTCTCTCGTTCAGGCCATTTTAAATAAAGATCAATATGCAAAAGCCGCTGGCTTAAATCAAATGCTGTTTAGTTTATTTATGGTGTTTGGTGTCGGCCTTGGTGCCATTATGTATAAGACGATTGGACTTCACGGTGCCATTACCATTGATTTGGTCAGCTTTATTATTTCCGGCATCCTGATTCGTTCATGTAACATTCCGATTGAAGCGCGTCAGCCAAATGGACAAGCTGGCTGGAGAGGCATGACCGTTAAAACGTCCCTGAAAGATTTTAAAGAAGGCATTCTGTATATTTTAAAAAATAAATTATTGGCTTCTTTAATTTTCGGATTCTTTGTTTTCGGTCTAGTCAATGGCGCATTTGCCGTTCTTCCGATGTTTACAATGAAATATGGCCTTTCACCAGACCATTTCGAGCTGCATACATCCTTCTTTACCATCGCAATCGGTGCAGGGCTGCTCGTTGGAAGCTTAATGGGCTCTGTTCTGGCTAAAAAGGTCAAGATGCAATACCTCATGTCGATTCCTATTTTGGTCGCAGGCATTCTGATTTTTGTCCTTGGTTCTACTCATTCATTATGGTTATTTTATGTCACATCATTTGTCATTGGTACTTGCATTGGTCCAGTGAACATTGTCATTGGCGGCTGGCTGCCGAGAATCGTCCACCCTCGTTTGATGGGACGTGTATCAGGATGGGTTGATCCGCTCACCATGTTTGCCCAATCGATGACATTAGGTTTGATTGCTTTACTATTTCCAAAACTCATCACAAATGTTTCTTATATTTATTACGGAATGGGCTTTATTATTTTACTCGTCTTCCTTTTTTACTTCATTACACTGCCAAAGTTCAGCAGAGAAGCTGCCGACCTAGACGTGCAGCGTGAACTAAAGGGTCAGGGAGTTCAATAAATGAATAGTCAAAAGGACTTTCTTTATAAAGAAAGTCCTTTTTTTCATAGATGGAATGCACTATGACGTTATTTACTCTGTTGATTGAACCTATTTATATCTCCGACGACCAAAGACAAATTCCTTTCTTATCATATCTTCCAGTACTAAACCCTCCTCCATCGATATAGTAACTCTCGTTATGTTGCTCCCTTTTTCTTGTTTTTCACACAACAGAAATGTGTATAAAATTACAACAATTTTAATAAAATTCCTTTACACCTTTGGAAGTTTTATAGTAGGATAGTCAGGTTGGAGGTGAAAGAAATGCTAAAAAGTTACTATTTTATTCATACAAAAGATCAACAGGGACAATTTGTTGTACATACTGAAGATTGTGCATTTTTAGGTGATGCTACAAGCCGAACGTTGATTGGCCTGCATATGAATGGTGAAAGCGCCATTGAAGAAGCCAAACAATTGACGAATGAAGCTGATTTTAATGGATGTTTCTATTGCGCTTATTCTATTCATACGAAATAATTCATCCTGTTTAAGCCATATGTTCAACACTGTTGGCATATGGTAAATATTGTATAAACGAAACAATATCATTTGAGAAACTACCCATTTTTGATAAATAGGTAGTTATCACGAACTAATATTTCACTTTATTTACATTTCATTCAGTCAATTCTTTTGATAAGTCCTCCTATTATCCCCGTTCATTTTTTTGGCTGATACAATGCCATGAATAAAATCATGTATACAATACAAGCTGTCCCTATCCATTGGAAAAGACCGAATGGCTCTTTTAACCAGAAAACAGTCGTGACAACAGCTGCAAGGGGCTCAACACTTCCAATTAAACTCGACTCTTTTGGTGATAAGTATTGTAGACTTTCTATGTAAAACCAAAAAGCGATCATCGTTCCAAATATGACCACAAACAGTAAATAGACATACGCTTCAAAAGGTAAATGAGTCAGGTTGACCTTCCAAGGAGGATGGATCAAGCTAAGGACGCCTCCCCCAATGAGCATGGCCCAGCCAACAACCACTAGAGAATCAAATTGTTTTAACAGGTTGATTGGATATAGCGTATAAAACGAGAGCGCCACAGCTGATAGTATTCCCCAAATTACTGCCGCAAATGGTACAGTTAATGTTGAAACAGAACCATTCGTCAATAAGAAAAACATACCCGCTAAAGCCAATACCACCGTCAACATATCTCTTACTGTGAAGGCTGATTGTCTGCGAATGACTAAATACACGATAATCATGACGGGAGCTGTATACTGCAGCAGCGTCGCCACAGCTGCATTTCCATGCTGAATGGATGCCATGTAAGTATATTGAACAGCCAGCATGCCCATGAGTCCAAATAGAAGGACTTGTATCGCGGTCCTCTTCTTTTGCCACACGCCAATCAGATGTGCTCGTTCTTTTGTCATAACATGAACAAATAAAAGCAATCCCCCTGAAATGAGCAGCCGGACGGTCACAAGCCAATTGACATCAATCCCATATTGCTGAAACAATTTTTGTGAAATCGTTCCCCCTACTCCCCAACAGATGGCGCCTATGAGTACAAGTAAAATTCCCTTTCTCCTATTCATTTTCATTCTCCTCAATTCTCAACAAATCATGATAATATAGTTGATAGTAGTTCACTTTGTTACATATTGATATATCAATTGAACATAAAAATATAAGAATATTGAGGAGAATTATGCGCAACCATCATTTTCTGATTGACTACAACCTGAAAGAATTAACGGAGCATTCCACGACAACATGGCCTATTGCTCTTTATCATACGAAGATTCGGCACCATAGAAGCGGCTATATCCCTCTTCACTGGCATGACGAGTTTCAATTTGTCTTTATTTTAGAAGGTGAGGCTGAATTCCAAATAAATGAAGAGACGTTATGTTTGAAGCAAGGGGATGGCATATTCATCAATAGCGGCTGCCTGCACATGGCAAAAGAAGCGAATGGAACAGCATGTACTTATATTTGTTTAAACGTCTCGCCTCATTTCATCACAGCGAATGAACTATTTACCACATTTGTCCATCCTTATATGCATGCAAGCCAAACACCTTATATTTTATTCAACTGGAAAGACCGCTGGGCAAAGCATATCTATCAATGTATTCAAACCATTCAACAATTAATTGATGAGACACCCGCATATTATGAACTTGAACTCAATATTCAGCTCATCATCATTTGGAAAAACTTATTACAAAATGGCTTTCAAATGAAACATGATGTGCGTAAACACAATAAAAATGAACGGATGAAACACATGCTGAATTGGATTCATCAGCATTATCATGAAAAGGTTCTTCTCCAAGATATCGCTCGTGAAGGCCAGCTAAGCCGTTCTGAATGCTGCAGATACTTCAAAGATATTTTAAAGAAATCACCCCTTCATTATGTAAATGAATATAGAATTCAGCAAAGTCTTATCCTGCTTCAAGAAACGGACTTCAATATAACAGAAATCGCCTACCAAGTAGGCTTCAACAGCACTAGCTATTTTATCAATATGTTTAAAAGAATAAAAAATACGACACCTTTAGCATATAGAAAATTAAAACTGCCGCATGCTCTCCAGCTAAAACGGGTAGAAGAGTAATGATGACGAATCGTGTTTTTGCTAAAATGAAGAAGCCGTATGAGACCCATCATGAATGGCTATTGTAAATAAGAGCGATGAGAATCCGATCGCTTTTTACAATAACCCTATTTGCAATTTACTAATAAAAACGTATAATTTATACTAAGCACAGGAAGACGAAAGACAAAGGAGAGAAAAAATGGACGATTATGCTCATACTAAAGACATAGAACCTACAGCAGAAAACATCGCAAAAGCCATTTATACTGTTAACCGCCATGCTAAAACTGCACCAAATCCCAAGTTTCTTTATCTTTTGAAAAAACGTGCGCTGCAAAAACTATTGCAAGAAGGTAAAGGAAGAAAAGTGGGCCTACATTTCTCTAACAATCCCAAGTATAGTCAACAACAGTCCGACGTGCTGATTGAAATTGGAGATTATTATTTTCACCTGCCACCAACAAAAGAAGACTTCGAATTTTTGCCACACTTAGGAAATTTAAATCAATCATATCGCAATCCGAAAGCGAATATGTCATTAAATCGAGCAAAGCAAATACTTCAAACGTATGTCGGTTTAAAAGAAAAACCTACCGCCACAAAACCAAAATCACATTACACCAAGCCCGTCTTCAAACGACTAGGGGAAAGCTATTTTTAAACAGAAAAAAAAACCACTCATGCCGAGTGGTTTTTTGTTTAGATAATAAAGTGATCAACCTTTTCAATCAGCTGATGAATCTCTGGTTTACTAATTTGATCATCCGCACCGATGGTCTCCCCTTTATGCCGCAAATCTTCAGTGATTAACGAAGAGAAAATGAGAATCGGAATAGAATTTGTTAAAGGATTGTCCTTCAGCAGTTTTGTTAATCGATGACCATCCATTTTAGGCATTTCGATATCCGTAATAATCATATCAATTTCTTCTGTTACACTGATTCCTTTGCTGACAAGATCCATGACATGATCATATGCCTGTTTGCCATCTTCAAAGGTCACAATGTTTTTATAGCCTGCTTCGGTTAATTCATTTGTTAAAAGACGCATAAGAAGCGGAGAATCTTCAACGACATACAGCTTCTTCCCTGTTCTTCTCTCGTCTTTCTCACCGTCAAACATATGATACGTCTCAACACCAGAAGCGGATTCAATATCATAAATGATTTTTTCGTAATCTGGAAGGAAAATCATTTTTTCATCAAGCTTAATGATGCCCGTTAAATGACGGTCCATCCCTTGATTAAGTGCAGTTGGCTTTTCAATCTCTTCCCAGCTGACGCGGTGAATTTGTGATACCGTTCCTGTATGGAACACAAATTTCCGTTGGTTGAATTCAGTCACAATATATTTTTCTTGTTCTGACTGATCTGACTCCACATTAAAAAAGGAAAATAGATTGATGACTGGTAAAATCTCGCCTCGTAAACTAATCATCCCTTCTACATCTTGGTGAGAGTGCGGTATAACCGTCACTTCAACCGGCTGAATGATTTCTCTTACTTTCATGACGTTAATGCCGAATTGATTTGAACCAATTTCAAACTTCACAATTTCCAATTCATTGGTACCAGAGTCAAGTAAAATTTCTTGTTTGTTTAAAGCCACGGAAATCCCTCTATTCTTCAATATAAGATTGTACTTTTTATATCGGCAGCATAGGTAAAAAGTTGACGTTTCTTTACGCTTTCTCTCGAACGAATTGATGAATCACAAGTCCTATCGCTGCAAGGATGAGCAAAGATCCTAGTGCAAGGCGGCTTGCGACATTTCCGTGCGCTGCAAACAGCAGAGTGACTGAGCCATAAATGATGGGCCCGATAATGGAAGACACCTTCCCCGAGAAGGCAAAGAGACCAAAAAACTGTCCTCTCTTTTCCTGCGGTGTGAGCTCAATAATCAATATTCGTGATGCCCCCCAGCTTGCGCCAAGCGAAATCCCGAATAAACTGCCTGCTACCCAGAAGACCCATTCAGTTGTCGCTGTTACAGCCAGGATGAGCGCCACAATTAAAATGACATACACGACTGTAATCGAGCGCTTTGCCCCAATCGCTTTTGTGATATATCCGAATAGAAAGGAACCAATGATACTTGATATGGTCGACACAAGATAAAGCAAAATAAACTGCCCAGCAGTAAAGCCAATAATGATTTTCGCATAAACAGCCATCATCGCAATCGCTGTTTGTAAGGCATCATTCATAAAAAAGAAGGCGATCATAAAGATAAAAGCTGGCTTGTATTGCTTCATCTCTTTAAACGTGCGAACAATCTCCTTATACCCGCTGAAAAAAGACGCCTTTTTCTCTTGCTGCGGCAGTGGATGAGGATCTTTTACAAAAAAGAGAAACGGAAGAAAAAAGAGAAAGAATAAAAGGGCTGTCGGAATAAAGGCTTCATGAAACTGGTCATTACCGACAAGTAAATAAACAGAGAGGCCGACAAGTGTCCCTAAATAACCAACAGCAATGCCAAATCCAGAAATAAGCGGGATTTCATCCTTTGTCCCAAGATCGGGCAATATCGTATCATAGAAAACAAGACTAGAATGATAGAAAAACTTTGCGATCACAAACAAGGTGACGACGACTAATAAGGAGACAGGCAGCCCAAACCATTCGCTTGAGAAATCAATTCCAGCAAAGATTCCCATCAGAAACGTACAAGCAATACATATAAAAGTAAACATCGTGATATAGCGCTTCTTTTTTCCTGTCCGATCAATCAGTACTCCGAATAATGGTGTAAAAATGACAAGAAAAAAGCTGGCTAGTGCGTTTGCATAAGAAATAAAGGTACTGGCGATCTGATCCATTCTTGCACTGTCCCCGATCGTTTCCTGTAAGTAGAATGGGAAGAAAATGGTGATCATATTTGATGAAAATATCGTATTTGCAAAATCATACAACGCCCAGGCTAACACAGGTGCTGTCAAAAACAGACCGAAGCCTGCCCCTTTTTTCTGTATCGTCTTTTTTCCGCTTCTCAATAGATTGTCTCCCTTCCCTGCCTCAGTTTTCACGATCAATCTATTTTATGTCATGTTTCCCTCTTCCATACAAGCAATCTATGCAAAAAGCACCCCTTACTATATAGCAGAGGTGCTTTTTCTTTCATTATTTCTTCACAACAATGGTACTTGCAATCAAATCGTGAAGTGCTTGTTTTTTTTCTGTGAAAAAGGCAATGATATAGCCAATATATAAGATTGGAGACAAAAAGCCTTTTGCAAAGAAGCGGCCAGTTGCACGCCCGAATGTGACCTTTTCGCCTGTGACTTTTGTTACTTTGATGCCAAGAGCCATCTTCCCGAGTGTTCCTTGTAATTTTGATGATTCCATGATGGCGTAATAAAGCCATGTCACCACGGTCCCCATCAAGACTGCCCCTATATAGAAAATGATCAGTCCCATAATAGCTTCCCATTCCTCATCCGTCATGACGGTTGAAGAATAATAATAACTATCGTCATCCATCATCAGGGCTGCTCCTGGGCTTGAGACAAAAAAGACTGACGCCAAAATAAACATGATAAAAGCAATTGGTACTCCGATAATGATACCGTCCAAAAGGTGTGCAAGAAAACGATAGCCTACGCCTGCTAGCTCAGGATGCTTCTTTTCTTGAATGTGCGGTTCTGTAATATTGGTTTCCATCCTATTTCTCCTTTATTATGTATGTTTTCTATAAATTTCTTATAATCATTCGTTATTATATCCTATGAATATAGCAAGATCAATGGAGCTTTACACTTTTACATATATTTTAGATCAGCGTGACTCAAACGGTTTATGTGAATAATGACTGAAAATTTTGTGAAAAAGATGGCACTTATAGTTCTTTCACCTCCTGACTTTTTAACATTTTGTGATATTTTCGTCTTATTTCCATTCTTCTGTTGACAACCGTGCTTCACATGGTACAATAGTCAAGGATTTTTTAAAGAAAGGTGTTCATGATGGGAACTGTCGTACTATTAAAGAACAACGAAATGACTGTAATTGAGGATATTTGCGAAGCTGATTTCTTAGATATGAAGCAAGGTTTGTCTAATGATGACACAGCTTATATCTCTTGGTATGAAGATTACGATACTGCTTATGGATATTGATTTCATTTCATAGATGAAGCGTCAAAAAAGGCGATCCAACCTGAGAATAGGTTGATCGCCTTTTTTACGTTTTTGAGCTTCTTTCACTTTCAGGTTCCACATGAATAAAGATTTGTGCATGTGGAAATTCCAGCTGAATTTTCTCTTCAATTCGATCACATAGTTGGTGAACATCTTCAATGGTTGTTTTCCCATTCACAATCAAATGGAAATCAATATATTCTTCCGCACCAGACCGCCTTGTTCGAAAGTCATGATATTCAATGAATTCTTCACTGAACCCTTGAATGATCGCTTCAATCAATTGTTCTTCCTCCGGTGTTAAACGTGCGTCCACAAGCGGCGGGAAAGCCTCCTTCATGAGCTTAAACGCTTCACGCATAATAAAGAGAGCAAGAACCATTCCAATGATCGGATCTAGGAAATACCAGTCGGTTAATGCCACAAGCAGTAAACTGAATGCCACTCCTAATGACGCATACACATCCGTTAAAAGGTGCAGTGCATTCGATTTCATGGCGACTGAATGTACTCGCTCTGCCTCTTTGTTCACAACCCTCGATACAACAAAATTGATGAGCGCACCTATCAGCATGACCACAATGCCGAGCACAGGCAGCTTGACTGGCTCTGGATGCATTAATTTGTGAACACATTCGTATATAATCCAAATGCCAGCAACGAATATGAGCAGTGTTTCAATCGTTCCAGAAATATTTTCGACTTTGCCATGCCCATAAGGATGTTTTGAATCTGCTGGCTTTCTTGAAATACGAACAGAGATAAATGCAATAAAAGAGGCCATTAAGTCAAGAAAGGAATGAATGGCTTCTGATAAAACCGCAACAGATCCAGTTAACAGCCCGACAATGATTTTTAAGACGACAATAAATGTGTTGCTCATCACAGATAGAAACGCGATTTTCGATGTCTTCGCTGATTGTTCCATCTTTCGTCCTCCTTTAGGAGATCGTATGTCTATGAAAGCAATTCCCATGACCCTGATTCTCACGTTCTTTCAGTTTACGCAGTTTGTCCATTTTCTAACCATCTTCATCACAACCTGTATTTTCTCGTAAGGTTACGCTATAATAAATGTTGCTCTTTCTTCAATATATCACTCATGCTGTGATAAATAGGAGAATAGACTACATATAACGATATCCAGTGCCCTTCGCAGGTGACATTTATGCAGTGAATGGTAAAATAGGATAAAAACATAAATTTTTAAGGTGATGAGAAATGGAGCATTTGCTGAATCCAAGAGTAAAGGATATTGAAATTTCAGGCATTCGAACATTTTCAAATCTCGTATCGTCATATGAGGATGTCGTATCATTGACGATCGGCCAGCCCGATTTTTATACGCCGCATCATGTCAAAACAGCTGCCAAAACAGCCATTGACGAGAATTTCACCTCGTACACTCACAATGCTGGTTTCCTAGAGCTAAGACAAGCGATCCAGCAGTATATCAAGAAGAAAGTCAATCTTGATTATGATGCAGAGTCAGAAATCATTGTCACGACAGGTGCAAGTCAAGCGATCGATGCTGCGTTTCGAACCATTTTGACAGAAGGTGACGAGGTCATTTTACCTGGCCCTGTTTACCCCGGCTATGAACCGATCATTCGGATGTGCGGCGGCACGCCCGTCCATATCGACACAACGAATGCTGGCTTTAAATTAAATGCCAAGCTGATTGAGGATGCATTAACGGAAAAGACAAAGTGTGTGGTTCTTCCTTATCCTTCAAACCCAACTGGTGTTACACTTTCAGAAGAAGAATTGAAAGAAATTGCCCAGCTCCTTGAAGGAAAAGACATCTTTATTTTATCTGACGAAATCTATAGTGAGCTGACATTTGACCGGCCGCATCATTCAATTGCCTCTTTCTTAAAAGAACAAACCATTGTGATCAATGGGCTGTCTAAATCTCATAGCATGACAGGATGGAGAATTGGCTTTTTATTTGCTTCAGCTCCAATTGCTAAACATGTATTAAAAGTACATCAATATAACGTGTCTTGTGCCTCGGCTGTCTCACAAAAGGCGGCACTTGAAGCTGTGACAAATGGTGTGGATGATGCGCTAATCATGAGAGAGCAATATAAGAAAAGGCTCGATTATGTATATGATCGGCTCATTTCTATGGGGCTTCCGGTCATTAAACCTTCTGGCGCTTTTTATATTTTTCCATCCATTGAATCGTTCGGGATGAGTTCCTTTGATTTTTGCATGGAGCTGTTAGAAAGTACAAGACTTGCTGTCGTACCTGGCTCTGCCTTCTCTCCACTCGGCGAAGGGTATGTGCGCCTGTCCTATGCTTATTCACTTGAAACTTTAAAAGAAGGACTTGACCGCTTGGAACAATTTGTTCTTGAAAAACGTTCAATTCGTTCGCTAGATTGAAACAACGGCTCACTTGCCGTTGTTTTTATTTTGCAGGAAACTTGATGTGAAATACTGTGCCCTTTTCAGGATGACTGTCCACACGGATCGTCCCGTTATGATTTTCTAAAATATTAAATGTCACCATGAGACCAAGTCCAGTGCCTTTTTCCTTTGTGGTTAAAAAGGGCTCTCCAATCCGCTTCATCACCGATTCAGGAATGCCGACCCCTTCATCACGAATGGTGACGAGTATCCCTTCTCTTTCTGCTTTGGCCGTGATGTCTACCTTTCCTCCATCCGGCATCGATTCCACAGCATTTTTGATTAAATTGATAAACACCTGTTTGAGCTGATTTTGATCTCCGTTCATCAAGAGATTTTCCTCTATCTCATGTGTGTTCATTAAAATGCCATTTAAGTTAGCTTGTGTTTCTAGCAAAGCTGTGACTTCGCTAATGATTTTTTTCAAATCAAGCGTCTGCATCGATGCTGTTTGCTGCGGTTTTGCCAGCATCAGCAGCTCACTTAATATAACTTCTATCCGGCTCAGCTCAGAAAAAACAATGTCAAAATATTGATCACGATCTTTTGTTTTCGGTTTAATGAGCTGCAAAAAGCCTTTGATGGCGGTCAATGGGTTCCTTATTTCATGTGCAATACCAGCAGCCAATTGACCTGCAATCGATAATTTTTCAGAGCGAAGCATGAGCTCTTCTGTCTGCTTACGTTCGGATATATCTCTTAAAATAATTTGAACGGCTGTTTCTCCAAAGAATGTGGTTGGGATACACACCATTTCTGTATAAATCAGCTTATGTTTAAAAGTATGACAGCTCATCGTGACAATTTCAGAATCTGATGCTCTTTCAATAATACGTGATAAGCTCTTTTTGACCTTTTGCTGATCACAGGAATGGATTTGGTGAAAAATATCCTTTCCTATTAATTTATCGTAATGCTCTGCTTCAAATAATTTAATGCCTGATTCATTCATAAACACCCATTTGTGATCATGGATGACCGCAATCGTATCAATGGAATTTTGGATGAGCAGCTGATACCGCTCCCTGCTTTTTTGAAGAACGGTTTGGAATTTTTTACGGGATGAGATATCCACCAGCAGTAAAAGCTCTGCCCTCTGATTTTGATAGATCGCTGGTGATGACTTCACTTCAATATGAATCGTGCTCCCATCTTTTCGTTTCCATATCTGTTCAATCATCCCGACTGGAAGTCCTTGCTGCAGCCTTGTAATTCGGCTTCTGACAATATCATGGTACTCTTCAGCAATGAAATCAAACGCGGACTTGCCAATCATATCATCTCTCGTACTTACACCCATTAATTGCAGCATGGCATCGTTTGCATAAACAATTTTCCCTAATGTTGTAATACATAACGGATTTGGCAGCATGGCAATCAATTGTTCAGCTTCACTAACATTTTGGAAAGCCGGCAGACTGCCTAACGACTGTTCTGCTACTTCTGATGTTGTTTGAAATGCTGCTTTTTGAGGTTCATCGTCCAGCACCCTCATTTTCAGGATCATTTCTCTACCTAAATCGTCGTCTAAACCATCGCAAGCAACAAAATCAATGCTCGCTTCGATCCAAACAGCTGTCAGATCACTTCTAAGCAGTCTAAAGTGGCAAATCTCTAGCATGTGCTGATTGTAGAAATAACTTTCAACGAGAAATTGATCTTCAGTATGAACAAAGTCTTTCAAAAAACACCCTAGTAAATCCTTTTGTTCATAGAGCAAAAGCTGCTTACAGTTGGAAGAAATGTAGAGAAAGCGGCCATTAGAAGAAAGAACGGCATGTAAATCGATATTCGAATACAATTGATTCGAATCTTTCATTTTTTGTTCCATCGTCGTCCGACCCTCCTTTTCATTTTTTAGGGTTGTCCTTAGGTTGATGTATAAAAAAGATTCGCTAGAAAACCCGTATTTTCCTTCCATCATCGCGGGAAACGTCCATATTTTCAGCAAAAAGGGAGCACTTTCTGCTGCTGTGCTCCCTGCTGTTTATTGCTTTTCATATTTCTTTTGTAATTCTACGTACTTATCCACAATTTTACTAGGAATGTTTTTAATGACGGGATCTTTATCTGAGACATAAGGTGTCACAACACTAAAAGCCACCTCTGGATGAGATGAAGGATAATATCCGCCAAAGGTTAAATTGTACGTGGCATTCCCCCACCAGCTGCGGTTGGCACCATAGTAAAAGGTTTGTGCTGTTCCCGTTTTCCCTGCGACATCATGCTGACCAAACCGGCCAGCCGCTGTTCCGCCTGTTGATGTGACCATTTTCAATCCCATTTTGACGCGGTCAATATCTGCTTTCGAGTTGTTAATCCTGTTCAGCACCTTTGGCTCATATTTTTTCACCACTGGGCCCACTTCTTCCTTATTTGTTGGAAGATGAACACTTTTCACCACTCTTGGCTGAACACGGCTGCCTCCGTTGGCGATGGTTGACATGTATTGTGCCACTTGAAGCGGTGTATACGTGTCATACTGTCCAATCGCTTCATCAAGCAAAAGTCCGCCGACCGTCTTAGGATGTGTCTGCATCCCGCTTGATTCCTGCGGCAGATCGATTCCTGTTTTCACGCCAAGACCAAATTGCGCATAGTAGTTTCGCATTTTTTGTAAGTGCTCAGGTCTTGCAGGTAACGGCCCATCCTTTTGATAGGTGATGCCCGCCATTCTCATTGCTACTTGGAACATGTAGACGTTGGAACTTTTTTGGAGTGCCTGAAGGTCGTTGACCCAACCAAGAACTTTGTAAGACTGTTTCGGCTTTCCTCCACTTCCTGCAAAATAGAGCGGTGTATCCATATAAGATTGGTTGTGTGACATCCCGTCCTGATACCCGCCAAGTACTGTAGCTCCTTTGACAACAGAGCCCATTTCGTATTGGGTCGTAAATGTTCCGATGGCATAATCTGTGACGTCTCTGCCGTCCATTTTCTTGCCTGACATGGCAAGGATATCTCCCGAGTTAGGGTCCATCATGACAACAAAGGCACGGTCCATCATATAGTTTCTTGCGCTAGCAGATCTAAGCTCTGATTCGACGATCTTGTCGACTTCCTTTTGCAGCTCCATATCGAATGTCAGCGCAAGATCAAGTCCTCTTCGGCCCTCTGTCCGCTTGATTTCATCGAGAAGCTTCCCGCCAACCTGTGTATATTGAACGGTCGCCTTCTCTGGGTTTAGGAAATCCTCGTATTGATATTCTAAATAGCTCTTCCCTACCCGGTCGTTTCGCGAGTAGCCTCTTGCCATATAGTAATCTTCGCGCTCTTTAATGATTCCTTGCTCCGGTGTCGTCACACCGCCAAGTACATTATAAAGGGTCTTTTCATATGGATATTTTCTTGTCCAGTCGTTGATGACGTTCACACCAGGCAGTTCATCCAGATGCTCTGACACAAGTGAAATCTCTTCATATGTCAAGCTGACGGATGATGTCTGTTTTGATTCTTTTGTTTCATCGAGTAAAGCAACTTTTTCGTCCCCTTTTTTCTCTTCATTTGGGTCCATTGCTTTAACGATCTGAGGCTCAAAGGCATATCCGCCTGTAAATCTACGATAGATCGCTGCAACTGCTTTTTCAGATGCATCGTTTTCGATCGCCTTCACTTCTTCTTTCGGCACACGCTCTACTTGAAGCGGATAGACATCCTTTGCAGCAATATCCTTTTTTTCCGCTTTTGAAATGAGCTTTTCGGCCTCTTGCGGATGGCTCGCCAGCCAAAAATCTCGAATGTCTCGCTCTCTCAAAAAATCAGTATCCATTTTTATATAAGTCGCAAGTTTTCTTGCTACTTTAATCTTATCCTTCGCTTTCACACCGCTTTCTGATGTATAAACGATGGCAGGTACACTTTCGTTATCAACGACGACTCTTCCCCTCGCGTCATACATTTTTCCTCTTGGAGACGGGTATGATGCTGTTTTGACCTCTGTTCGGTTGGCTTGCTTTTTATAATCTTCACCATTGACGATTTGCAGTACACCAAGCTTGATCACAAGTCCAGCAAATAAACTAAATACAGCGAAGAAAAAGAGATTAATTCTCCAGGCGTTCCGGCGCTTCATTTTTTTCTGCTCGGCAGCACCTTGATGCTGTTTCTCTCCCACTTATGTAGCTCCTCTCATCCTTTCAATCTTTTACAATTATCACTCATTATTGTAACACTTTTGTAATAGTTGTTACAGCGAAACAAGTGAAAAAAAGCTGTCAATCCCTATTCTACAAAAAAATATACTAACACTTTAAAATTTTGGTATGTTTATGTCGTTTTCTTTAAATGATAGAATTCCCTATCCTTTGATATGAAGCGGCTCTTCCGATGACTATAACAAAAATGACAAACAGCCGCCTGTCAATGGAGGATGCTGGTACGTTTATAACAAAAAGTCCATGTTATGATTTTCTGTGAGAAAACAAAACAAAGATTTTAGGAGGAGTTACAATATGAAGAAGAAATCATTCTTTTTTTCAGCGCTGACAGCTGCTGCACTCATCACGTTCACTGGAGGACATTCAGCTGATGCGAAGGAGCTTAACCTGAAACAAGTCATACAAGTACAACATCAAGCCATTGATCTTCATACATTAGCGGCAAAATTACATATCTCTTCAGATGTAAACAAGCTAAGCAAGCAAGACCAAAAAGAGATCGAAGCTCTATTAAACAAGCTGATCAAAAGCGGCCAGCCTGTTACTGGAACAAAAGTAGTGAAAGAAGTAAACAAAGCTAAAAATGAACAAAAACAAGAATCAGTGAAAAAACCAACTGCTTCTAAACCAAGCACTCCAGCAAAACAAAATACAAACAACAATAACAACACAAAAGCGGACCAAAAAGACACAACGGCATCAAAAGCAGACAGCAGCTCAAATGCATTTGAAAAAGAAGTGGTTGAGCTTACAAATAAAGAGCGTGCAAAACAAGGATTAAAAGCACTTTCTGTTGATTCCAAATTAAGCAAATCTGCTCGTGCAAAATCTCAAGATATGAAAGATAAAAACTATTTCTCTCATACAAGCCCAACTTACGGATCTCCATTTGATCAAATGAAGCAATTCGGTATCACTTACAAAACAGCAGGTGAAAACATTGCCCAAGGTCAAAGATCTCCTCAAGAAGTTGTGACAGCATGGATGAACAGTGAAGGCCATAGAGCGAACATTCTAAACAAAAACTATACACATATCGGTGTTGGTTATGTGAAATCTGGCAACTACTGGACACAGCAATTCATCGGAAAATAATATCAAAAAAACCTGCCCCTCATTGGGACAGGTTTTTTATTTCACCCATAATTTATATAAACTTTGAGTTCCACTGTTTTCTTCGCCCTGTTCGCTCAGCTTTTCATAAAGTGACTTCGCAAGTGAGAGCCCTGGCATTTCTTCGCCCATCAGCTCTGCTTCTTCAAGCGCAATGCCCATATCCTTGATAAAATGCTTCACATAAAATCCTGGCTCGAAATCACCTTTCAGCATTCTTGGTGCAAGGTTTGATAAAGACCAGCTGCCGGCTGCACCTGTTGTAATGCTTTTGAGTACCTGCTCTGGATCAAGTCCTGATTTTTCAGCATAGGCCATTGCCTCTGCGACACCTACCATACCCGCTGCGATCGCAATTTGGTTACACATTTTTGTATGCTGACCGCTGCCTGCCGGACCTTGATATTGAATGTTCTCTCCCATTTTCTCAAACAGCGGCAGACAGGCTTCATAGGCTGATCTTTCTCCGCCGATCATAATAGCCAGCGTGCCATTTTGAGCGCCTATGTCTCCACCTGATACAGGTGCATCTAATGTAAATACACCTCTTTCTTTCGCTTTCATCTCAATTTCTTTGGCAAGCTGAGGCTTCGATGTCGTCATATCAATAAGATATGTACCAGGCGCGGCATGTGCCACAAGCCCATCTTCTCCCAAGTAGATTTCTTCTACATCTGATGGATATCCCACCATTGTGATGACAGCATCAGCACTCTCTGCTATCTCCTTTATTGCCGGCTTCCATGCTGCGCCTTTTTGAATCAATGAGTCTGCTTTTGCTTTCGTTCTTGTATAAACGAGAATCTCATATCCTGCATCCATTAAATGTCCTGCCATGCTGCGTCCCATTACACCGATTCCTATAAAACCAACTGTTTTGATTTGTGCCATCACTTGTTCCCCCTTAAAGAGACTTGGTCAATCCACCATCAATGATCAGTGTTTGACCTGTCATATATGTATTGATTTCAGATAAAAGAAAAGCTGCATATGCTGCAAATTCCTCTGGCTGTCCGTAACGGCCAAGCGGAATCGCACGTTCAGCCTGTGCTTTAATTTCTTCAACCGTTAGATTTTCTGTTTGTGCGCGGTGCTTCTCTAATAGCTTGACGCGGTCTGTTTCAATTTTCCCCGGCGCTAACGTATTGATCAAAATACCATCCTTTGCAAGCTCCTGAGCGGCTGTTTTTGTCCATCCGGCAATGGCAGGTCTAAATGTATTCGACAGCATCAAGCCCGGGATCGGTTCTTTCACTGACATTGACGCAATATTTAACACTCGTGCGCCGCGTTTTTTCAAATAAGGCAATGCCTCTTTTAATAATCGAATATAGCTGAGTAAATGAAGCTGAAATGATTCCATCCAATCTTCATCTGTTAAGGTGTCGAGCGTACCTGTTTTAGGCCCTCCTGTATTGTTCACAAGAATGTCTAGACACTGTTCATCACCAGCCGCCGCTTGAACAAGCGACTTGATTTGCCCGGCGTCAGATACGTCACATACTTGATAAGCCAGCTGTCCTTTGACAAGCGGGGACAGCTCTTTCACTGTTTCTTTCAGCGTTTGTTCATGTCTTCCTGAGAGCATTACGTCTGCTCCCTCTTTTGCTAGAGCAAAGGCAATGGCTTTTCCAATACCTTGACTGCTTGCAGCCACCAATGCTTTTTTTCCAGATAGATTGACATCCATGTCAACACCTCCTCTGCTTTTATTTTATCACACAAAAAGAACCTTGCTCACGTCGCAAGGTTCCTTTCCGCTGATTACACCTTAAATCGGTCAACCGCCTGACGTAACGCCTGGCTTGATTCGTTCAGCATTTCAGTTGATGTTTTCGTTCTTTCTAATACTTGGACTTGTTCATCTGTAGACGCATGCACTTCCTCAGCTGAGGCAGCAGATTCTTCTGAAATGGCAGCAATGCTTTGAATGGAGTCACTCATCTTCTGCTGTTCTTCTGTCATTTCATTGATCTGTGTATGAATGCTGTCAATTGAACCGACAAGTGCCTGCATTTCCATTGTGATGCTGCTCAGTGCCTCGCCTGTTGCATTGATGGCGTCACCTTGTTCCTCATTCATTTTACTTGCTGTTGTCATCGCTTCAGCTGCCTTCTTCGATTCATCTTGAATGAGTTTGACGGTTTCACTAATGTGTTTTGTTGACTGAGCAGATTGTTCAGCAAGCTTTCTCACTTCTTCTGCAACTACAGCAAATCCTCGTCCGCTTTCTCCTGCTCTCGCTGCTTCAATGCTTGCATTAAGTGCAAGTAAATTCGTTTGATCCGAGATTTCAGAGATAGCAGTTACGACGTTTTCAATATTTTTCGTTTTATGCTCAAGGTCTAACAGCATTTGTTCTACCTTTTTCGATTCTTCGCTCGTTTGTGTTGATTTTTGGACGAGCACACCAAGTGCATCAAGCCCTTTATAGCTTGCATCTTCAGATGATTTTGAGTTGGTTAGCATTTGTGAGGCGAGCTCACCCATATGGCGCACTTTCTCATACAAATGCTCTGATTTCTCATTAATCGTTTCTGCATCTGATGCCTGCTTAGATGCCCCTGTTGCCACCTCTTGAATAGCCGTTGCAATCTGTTCGCTGGACAGCAAGGTCTCATTTGAAATGTGGGTCACTTCATCCGCTGATTTCACAACTTGATCTGAAGCCCCTTTTACTTTTTCAATTAACTCCCTGATGTCCTCAGTCATTTGATTAAAGCTTTTTGTGAGGAAACCAATTTCATCTTTAGACTTCGTTTCAAGCGTGCTTGTTAGATCGCCATCTGACACCTTACGAGCATGCTCTATTAGACGCTTGATTGGCGTTGTTATGCTTCTTGCCAATAAGAAACTGAGAATCATCGCAAGAATAATGCCAATGACGGATATAATGATACTTGTCTGATTCATTTGTTCTGTAATCCAAAGCAGTTGCTTTTTCTCAAAGCTGACACCAACTGTCCAATTGGCTTCTTTGATTTTAGATATGACCGTCAGTTCTTTTTTGTCATCAATACCTGAGTTGTCAAGCGCTTTTTTCACAGAGGCGACCTTTGATATGTTTTTTCCTTGCTCTGTTGGATGCGCCAAAAGAGTGCCTGTGCCATCAACTAAGAAAGCGGTTCCCTTATAAGGAATCTCTTGTTCATTTATATAAGTTTGAATGGAGGACAGCTTCAAATCAAGTCCAGCGACCCCGATGACCTTCCCATTTTTGACAATCGCCTTCGTCGCTGAGACAATCACTTTTTTCGTTGCTTCATCAACATATGGATCTGTCCATACGACCTGATCAGGCTTTTCGGCTGCTTGTTTATACCAACCTTGTTTAGATGGATCATACCCTTCGCCAAGATCGAACTCTGGGAATCCAAAAATTTTGCCGTCACTTGTTCCAATATAGGTAAACGAAATGAGTTTATCCTGTTCCTGCAAGTTTTTAAGTGCATCTTTTTCAAAAGCTAATGTTTGCTTTGTTTGTTTTTGCGCAAATTCTTCAGTCATTGTACCTGTTGCCACTTTGTTAATTGTATTTGCGTAATTATCAAGCTTTTCTGTAATAATGTCTCTCATGCTTTCTGCCGTTGCTGTTGCGGTGGTTTTTGCATCTCGTTCAATAAGTGGTGTTAATACTAAGTTGGAACCCACTTGAACAGCCACAACGGTTAAAATTAAAATAACTGAGATGAAAACAGCTATTCTCACTTGAAGTTTCTTAAACATCTCATCACCCCTACATCTACTTTCATTCCTTATTTTATATATCGGCAAAATGGTTAGTGCATTCAATAGTTTCAAAAAAAAATTAAATAGAAAAAACAAGCCATAATGGCTTGTTTTAAGTAAAATATTCGATTTTTGCAGACGGAAAGTACTGATCGATATATGATTCCAAAGTCTTTCTTAGTTCTTTTTCCTCATCTTTTTGATAGATATATTTACCTATCCCGTATCTGCCCCACTTGTACCTTCTTTTTTCTTCGTCTAATTCTAATTTTGATTTCGGATAGTTTTTTTGAATCACACGTTTTGCGGGCTTTGTAAAGCGGTGCTGAATCATTTCAAAGGTGATATCATTCCTCACATCTTCAGGAAGGGAAGCATCGAGCTTTTCAAAAAGAACTTTATATCCTTCCTGCCAGCCTTCGTGGATGTAGATTGGAGCAATAATAAAGCCAAGAGGATAGCCCGCCTTTGCAACCTTAACAGCCGCTTCAATCCGCTGATCAAGCGGTGATGTTCCGGGCTCAAAATATTTAATGACATAATCGGCATTGATGCTAAAACGGAATCTTGTTCGCCCATTATGCTTTGCATCTAACAGATGGTCAACATGATGAAATTTTGTAACGAAACGAAGCTTTCCTAGGTCGGTCTGCCCAAAGTATTCAATTGCTCGTTTGAGCGTATGTGTCAAATGGTCAATTCCTACGATATCTGAAGTACAGGAGGCTTCAAATCTCGTGATATCAGGCGCACGCTCGTTCATGTACTGCTCAGCCTGATCTAATATTTCTTCTACATTGACGTACGTTCGAATATACGGCTTACTTCCCATTGTCGTTTGTAAATAACAATAATGACAATGACCCATACATCCTGTTGCAAATGGAATTGCATACTCTGCAGATGGTTTAGACGAATCAAACTTCAATGTCTTTCTCACACCAATGACAAGCGTTGACTTCGCGTTACGATACTTTTGCAAATCATTTTTCCCCGGAATATTTCTGACCTGATTGTGTGAGGTTGTTTCTCTTATTTCGATTCCCATACCCTCGAACTTTTCCTTCAGCTCTCGTCCTAACGGGTACTCTAACGCCCGGGGTTCAATGTAAACAAGCTGGGGAACGAAAGGTTTGATCATATTAAGCACATCCTTACCTTTAAGGTTTTCATACCGTTACTTTAACCGCTCAGGATGGCTTTTATCCTTTCTAAAATCTCCCTTATTCAAACAAGTCTTGATAAAGAGCTTCTGCTTCTTCATATGTTGGAAAAACAGCATCATCAGGAGCTAATGGATGATACGTTTCAAGTAAAAATAGGGCAAGCTCTTCTTCGTTATATGGATGTGAAACAATTTCTGCTTCTTTAATTTGTGCAACGTTTGCTGCATGTGGATTTCGATAAATCACATATACTTGATCACCCGGTTTATAATCTGAGAAAGGCAATCTGGTCACCTCCATTTTTAATTATAGGGTGCCCTTCTCACCGACCAATATGACTTAATATGATAAAATTCGACAAAAAAACCAGACAGTTTCACCTGTCTGGTTTTGATTCACTTAGTTATGATTGAAATGTTTTCTTTACAAAATCAACAACTTCTTCTGTTGTGCTAAGTGACAAGATATGCTCTTTAAATGATGCAGCTTCTTCCTTAGAAAGCTTGCTTAGCTGTGTTCTTGCTGGAAGAATGGATGTTGCACTCATTGAGAATTCATCTAATCCTAATCCAAGTAGAAGTGGGATTGCGATTTCATCTCCTGCCATCTCACCGCACATGCCAACCCATTTACCTTCTTTATGCGCTGCTTCAATGACAAGCGTTATAAGACGTAAAATCGCTGGATTGTAAGGCTGGTAAAGATAAGACACTCGTTCGTTCATTCGATCAGCAGCCATTGTGTATTGAATCAAATCATTCGTTCCAATACTGAAGAAATCTACTTCTTTTGCAAATTGATCTGCGATAACAGCCGTTGATGGAATTTCTACCATCATTCCGATTTCAATGGAATCAGAAACGTCTGTACCAGCGGCAACCAATGCTTCTTTTTCTTCAAGTAAAATGGCTTTTGCTTCTCTGAATTCTGATAACGTCGCGATCATAGGGAACATGATTTTCAAGTTTCCATATGTACTTGCACGAAGTAACGCGCGTAGTTGTGTTCTGAAAATCTCCTGCTCTTCTAGGCAAAGGCGAATGGCTCTATAGCCAAGGAACGGGTTCATTTCTTTTGGAAGCTGCAAGTAAGGAAGCTCTTTATCGCCGCCAATATCTAATGTGCGGACAACCACTGCTTTCCCTTCCATCTTCTCTAAAACTGTTTTATACGCATCGAACTGCTCTTCTTCTGTAGGAAGCTGATCTCTGCCCATGTATAAAAATTCAGTACGGTACAATCCAACTGCTTCGCCGCCATTTTCGAGTACACCTTTTACATCTTCAGGTGTTCCGATATTTGCAGCCAGCTCTACGTGAACGCCGTCTTTTGTGACCGTTGGCTGGTCAACAAGTTTCGCCCATTCCGCTTTTTGAGCTAAGTAGCTTTCATGCTTTTTTTGATACGCTTTCACTTCATCTTCAGAAGGCTGAATGATGACGTCTCCGCTAATACCATCTACAATGATCAGATCACCGTTTTTTACCGTTTTTGTTGCTTCTTTTGTTCCAACAACTGCTGGAATCTCCATAGATCTTGCCATGATTGCTGAGTGAGAAGTACGTCCGCCAATGTCTGTCGCAAAACCTTTGACAAATTGTCTGTTTAGCTGAGCAGTATCAGAAGGAGTTAAATCTTCAGCAATGATGATGACTTCTTCAGAAATCATGCTTGGGTTTGGAATGTCCACGCCTAGTAAATGTCCAATGACACGTTTTGTTACGTCGCGAATATCCGCTGCACGTTCCTTCATGTATTCATTGTCCATTGCTTCGAACATTGTGACAAACATTGTCGCTGTTTCTTTTAAAGCAAATTCAGCATTTACTTTATCAGCATTAATTTTATCCTTTACTGGGTTAAGCAGTTCAGGATCACTTAACACAAGAAGATGGGCAGAAAAGATATCTGCTTTGTCTTGGCCAAGCTCTTTTAGCGCATGTGCTTTAATTGCTTCAAGTTCTTGTTTAGAAACATGAATTGCTTCTTCAAAACGCTTCACTTCTGTCTCTGGATCGTTGATGTCTTTTTGGTGAACTGTTAAATCTGGTTCTTCCAGACGATATGCTTTTGCAATCGCAACGCCTGCTGAAGCACCGATTCCTTTCAGTTGTTGCATTACTCGCCTAGGCCTTCACTTTTCATTGTGTCTTTAAGCGCAGCAAGTGCATCATTTTCATCAGAACCAGAAGCAGAGATCGTGATTGTAGCACCTTTTGCAATTCCTAGAGACATTACACCCATAATAGATTTCAGGTTCACTGTTTTACCATTATATTCTAAGTTGATATCAGCATCATATTTACTAGCAGTTTGTACAAGAACTGTTGCAGGACGTGCGTGAATTCCAGAATCTGCTGTTACTTTGAATGTTTGTTGAGCCATTTTTATCAATCTCCTTTTTATACAATTAATACATCCACAATATTATATCATACTGCCGAGCTTGTCATCTAACAAGAACGGCAGTTATGAAAATTATTTTGAAATTTTCATGATATTTTCTTGTCCAGCTTTGATTTCACCGGATTCTTGAAGGTCAATAAATTGTCCTTCACTTAAGTTGGTAAATACAATTGGTGTCATCAAAGATGGTACTTCAGTCTTAATTTTATCAATATCAACCTCTAAAAGTTTTTGACCGATTTCTACTTTATCTCCCTCTTGTACAAATGCTTCAAATCCTTCTCCTTTGAGGCCGACCGTATCAATACCGAAGTGGATTAAAATTTCAAGTCCACCATCAGATTGAAGACCAATAGCGTGTTTCGTTGGGAATACATTTAAGATCTTCCCTCTTACCGGTGAAACCACCGTTCCATCTGTTGGCAAGATAGCGAAACCGTCACCCATCATTTTCCCTGAGAATACTTGATCTGGTACATCTGTAATTGGATGAAGCTCCCCTGTAATTGGTGAAGCAAAAATTTCTTCACCTTGTTCATTTTGCAGCGGCTTTGCAATGACTTCTTCGACCTGCTGGCTGACTTCTTCTTTTGCAGAAGGGTCTTTCGCTGGACGAGGTGTGCGGCCTGCAATGATGTCCTGCATTTGTGTTTTTAAATTATCAGAGCGAGGACCAAAGATTGCCTGGATGTTGTTTCCTACTTCAAGAACACCTGAAGCGCCAAGCTTTTTCAAGCGGTCTTTGTCCACTTTCTTTTGATCATTAACCGTGACACGTAAACGCGTAATGCAAGCATCAAGGTGCTTAATGTTTTCTTGATCACCCATTGCTTCAAGGATTTCATAAGGTAAGTCATTACCTTTTTCAGACTTCACATCACTTGCTCCGTCTGCTGCTTCATCCTCGCGCCCTGGTGTTTTCAGATTAAATTTGCGAATGGCGAATCTAAATCCGAAGTAGTAGATGACAGCAAGTACGAGACCTACTGGAATGACAAGCCACCAAGCGGTTCTGTTTGGCAGAATTCCGAATAGGAAGAAGTCGATTAACCCTCCTGAGAAAGTCATCCCAATTTTCACGTTTAGAATATCCATTATCATAAAGGATAATCCAGCAAATACACAGTGAATCGCAAATAGTACTGGTGCAACAAACAAGAATGAGAATTCAAGCGGTTCAGTAATCCCCGTTAGGAAAGAAGTAAGGGCCGCTGATCCCATGATTCCAGCTACAAGCTTTTTATTCTTTGGTTTTGCTTCATGGTAAATCGCAAGAGCTGCTGCTGGAAGACCGAACATCATGAACGGATATTTCCCTGTCATAAATGTACCAGCTGTCAGCTGAACACCATCTTTGATTTGCGCCATGAAGATACGCTGGTCACCACGAATAATATCTCCTGATAAGCTCTTATAGCTAAAAAATTCATACCAGAATGGCGCGTAGAAAATGTGGTGCAGACCAAACGGTATTAGTGAGCGTTCAATGACACCGAATACAAAGGCAGCCAGCGGCTCATTCGCTGCAAGCAGTCCTGTTGAAAATGAGTTCAGCGCACCTTGGATTGGTGGCCAAATGACTAGCATCAAAAGCCCTAAAATAAGTGCTGAAATAGAAGTGACGATTGGAACAAAACGTTTACCAGCAAAGAAGCCAAGATATTGCGGGAGCTCAATTTTGTAAAATTTATTAAACATATAAGCTGCTAATACCCCTACAATAATCCCGCCAAAAACTCCGGTAGACAAGGTCGGTATCCCGAGCATATTAACATATGCTGGATGGCTTTCCTTAAAGAACTTAGCCAACTTGATTGAATCGGATGGAATGGATCCGTTGGCCATTAATACGGCACTCATCGTTACGTTCATGACAAGGTAACCGATGATTGCGGCAATCCCCGCTACACCATCTCCATTGGCAAGACCGATGGCAACCCCTACCGCAAATAAGAGCGGAAGATTTGAGAAGACGATGTTCCCCGCATTCTCCATGACACTTGCAACAAGCTGAATCGTATCGTTACTTAAAAATTGAGCTACATCAATCAGCTGCGGATTTTGCATCGCATTCCCAAGCGCTAGTAAAATACCGGCAGCAGGAAGGATCGCAACTGGAAGCATGAGAGCTCGTCCAATTTTTTGCAACACACCAAAAAGTGATTTAAACACTGGTTGAACCTCCTTTTGTTTTCGCTTACAACATACATTTGGGCTGCTCCCTGACGTACATTTCATAATTAACCGTTTACATTTCACTTTCAAACACAAAAAAAGGCATGGTGATATAAGGTTGCGCAAATAACAGGATCTTATCCTGTATTTACCTTAAGTCACTCATGCCTGATCGAATCAGTTACACGTTTCAAGGAAACTATGAAATTTTATTCGTCAATCTGTACAGATGAAGCGTCAAGTAGACAGCCTCTGCATCTTGTACAGGCTTTTTTAATGTATGCTGCAAAATTTTGATCATTTTCCAAGCAGTATTGTAGCATAAAGGATATTCATTTTTCAATAGATGAAGCAATTTTTCTGGCTCCTCTAATGATTCTCCCCGTTTAATACGCTCGATTGAAAACGTAATATGGCGTAATAAGCGTAAATAATGAATACTTTCTCTGTCTACTTTCATATGAAATGAGTCTTCTATGACTTGGACCATTTGCGTAATTAGCTGCGAATGACGGTTCACCTCAGATAAAGGCCGGTTCGTCAAAGCTGAATGAATATGGAGCGCGATAAAGCCAATTTCTCCTTCTGGGAGCTTTGTTTCAACATCTGGACGCTCGTTAATCAGTTCAACGACTTCCTTTGCGACCTCGTATTCTTTCGGGTATAGCGATTGAGTCTCAAGCATAAACGGGTTCGTGATATCATAGCCTTGCTGCACCCGCTTAAAACTAAACGCAATATGGTCGGTCAGTGCAACATGAATATGCTCATTCAAGCGTTGTCCCATTTTTTTTCGTATATGATAAATGACATCATTGGCAAGCTCAATCATGTTCTCATCAATATGATGAAGCAGTTGTTTATATTCTGTTTGTTCCTTCGTGTTTTTTAACACAAACATCTTTTCAAACACGTCTTGATCGAGATGATCCCCCGATTTTTTTCCGAAGCCGATTCCTTTCCCGATCAGAACCACTTCGCCCAAAGAAGGGTGTCTTGCGATGATGACATTATTATTTAACGCTTTATCAACGGTGAAGGATTCCATGAACATCCCCACCTCCTTCTTTTTCAATCCCTCTTATCGTACAAAACAGATGAAACGTGCGTCAACGATTGTTTTTTAAAACGGTTGTTGTTCGTTCAATCAGACGAAATGGCAGCATTCTTTTTTCGGATTTCTCTCCCTTTAATGCCAGGTCGAACAAGTCAAACGCTTCCTGTCCCATTTGTTTGAGGGGAATATGAATACTAGAAATCCCTAAAGCCTCACTTAATTGGTTATATTGAAAGCTGAGTATGGCTGGAGATTCTCCTACTTTTATGCCACGGCGCCGCGCCTCTAATAAAAAGCCTGCAGAGACGTCGTCATTTGTGATGAATAATGCTGTAGGGCGATTTCTCATTTTCTGCCATTCTGCAAATAATTGCTTTCCATCAATAAGTGATAGCTTCCCATCAATGATCCATTCCTCATCAATAGACTGCCCGAGCGACTGCATCATGTCTTGATAAGCCTGAAGGCGAGACTCGCTATTCGCTCCTTCTGTTCTGGCGAGAACAATTGCAATTCGCTCATGGCCGCATGCTGCCAAATGGTGCAGACCCTCCTTAAATGCTTGATCATGCGCAATCGAGACGGTTGAGCATGTATCATGCTGCGTGGGATGACAAAAGATAATCGGCCCAAATTCCTGCCACTTTAAAATGTGCTCATCACTTAACGCATTTGAACAAAATATTAAACCATCTACACGGCGCTCTTTTAAACTCATTAATGCTTCTTTTTCTTTTAATGGATCATATCCTGTTTGAAATAAAGCAAAATGCATGCCGCGCGCCTGTGCTTTTTCAGCCATACCTGTGACAAGTCCGCTGAAATAAGAGTGCTCGATGTTTGGAAGAACGATGCCAAGCATATTCGAATAGCCCTTCGCTAAATGGACAGCCTGGATGTTTCTCGTATATTTGAGCTCCTTCATCGCTTTTAGAACTCGTTCCCTTTTTTCTTCTTTGACATAAGGATGATGATTCAACACACGTGATACAGTTGTCACGGATACGCCCGCTTTTTTTGCAATCTCCCGTATGTTTGCCATTTTTTCTCCTACTTTCTCTTGATATGGTAAGCGTTTCATACTTTAAGATGTATGTGAGCTGAACAAATCACTGGGTGGAAAGGGGAATTCAAGATGGGTTTCATCATATGGATCGTATTATGTATGACTGTTTTGTTTTCTGCTCGTTTTGCACTACGTCCTTTAGGAAAAGACCATAAAATCAAACCGTTTCAATCAATTGATGATTTTTTTGTTGATAAGGATCGAAAAGAGTGACAAAAAATCACGATGACGCTTCCATGGCCTGGACGTTCATCGTGATTTTTTTCATTACTTGATGATCGTCAGCTCTTTCGGATAATTGGTTAAGGTGACAGGACCATTCGCTGTAATTAGAACATCATCTTCAATTCTCACGCCGCCGACTCCGGGTACATAAATACCTGGTTCAATCGTATATACCATACCTTCTTGCAGAAGGTCGTCATTTGCCTGACTCATAGAAGGAAACTCATGAACAGAAATCCCAAGACCATGCCCAAGGCGATGCGGGAAATAGTCACCATATCCTGCTTCTGTGATCAGCCCGCGAGCTTTTAAGTCAAGATCACCGATTCTCACGCCTGGCTTACTCATTTCAAGGGCAGCCATTTCTGCGTTTAAGACGGTTTGATAAATGTCCTTTTGCTTTTCAGAAGCTTCCTGGTAGATAAATGTTCTTGTAATGTCTGAGCAATATCCATCGACAATGACGCCAAGGTCAAATAACACAAAATCGCCTTTTTTTAAGGCTGCCTGTCCTGGATTTCCATGAGGCTCACCTGATTTTTCACCAAAGAGAACCATGGTTGAAAAGGACATGCCTTGAATGCCTTTTTTCTTTAGTTCATATTCTATGACTGCAAGCACTTCTGTTTCCGTGATTCCTTCTTTTAAAGCATTAACACCAATCTTTACGCCTTCATCTGCCAATTGAGCCGCTTTTTTCAATGTAGCAATTTCTGACTCATCCTTAATTAGTCTTAACTGATTGAGCTCTTCTTCAGCCCGGACAAAAGTTTCTGCCCCGGTAACAGCTTGCAGCTGCTCTGCTCTTTGAAGCGGAATCGATTCTTTTTCAATCGCCAGATGCGCCAGTTGAACACCTCGTTTTTCTATTGCTGATTGAATGAAATCAAATGGATTCTCATGATCTTCATATCCAATGATATCGCCGGACCATCCTGCATTTTTTGCCTGTTCGACTTCCATTTTAGGCAAAATAAAAAATGGCTCTGCCTCTTGAAATACAAACAGCCCCATCACTCTTTCATGCGGCTCTGTGAAGTATCCAGATAGATAAAACACATTTTCCTTTGTATGTATAAATGCACCTTGAATGTCTTTTTTCTTAAGCCAAGAAGACAAGCTTTTCATTCGATTCATCATGATCCTCCTCATGCGTTTTGTACTGATCTATTGTATCAGTTTTTACTGCATTTCGCACAAAAGCGCACTGGCATGAATCCAGTGCACTCTGATAATTTACTTAAGATGCGCGAAGCAGACGCAGTCCATTTAAAATAACCAAAATCGTACTTCCTTCATGCCCAATGACACCAAAAGGCAGATCAAGCACTTGTAAGAAATTCGCACAAATTAACAGACAAATGACCGTTAAAGAGAAAACAATGTTTTGTTTAATGATTCGATTCATTTTTCTTGAAAGGCGGATCATCTTTGTTAGGTTATTTAAATTGTTCTTCATTAAGATGAGATCCGCTGTTTCTAAGGCAACATCTGTACCTCCGCCCATCGCCACCCCAACGTCTGCTGTGGCAAGTGCAGGTGCATCATTAATTCCGTCTCCCACCATAATAATTGAATTACCTTGTTTTTTTAATTGATTGACCTCATGTACCTTTTCATCTGGAAGACATTCAGCCACAACGGTTTGGATGCCGGCTTCCTGCGCAATAGCTTCTGCCGTTTTTTGCTGATCGCCTGTCAGCATGACGGTTTGGATGCCTAAATCATTCAGTTCTTGAATCATTTTTTTAGCTTCAGGTCGGATTTGATCTTTAAGGCCTAGGCAGCCAACGACTTCTTGATCTTTTTGAACATAGACCACTGTGTATCCTTGCGCCGAAAGATCATCACCTGTCTCTTCAATTTTGCGGCCGATTGACGCTTTTCCAGCAAAGTCTTTCTTCCCAATCCGCCATGTTTCTCCATTTAATTGTGCTATTACCCCAAACCCAGAGGTTTCTTCAATGGTGACATGGGCTGATCTTTCTGTTTGGTGCTCTTTTGCCATCTCTGAAATTGCTCTTGCCAAAGGGTGATTTGATTGACTCTCAATTTGATAAAGCGCTTGATAAAAAGCAGATTCATCCTGCCCATTAGCAATTACCACTTGTTCTACAGCTGGCTTTCCACTTGTAATCGTCCCCGTTTTATCAAAAGCGATCATGCTGCTTGTGCCTAGTTTTTCTAAAAAGACGCTTCCTTTGACAAGCATTCCGTTTCTTGCACCATTTGAAATTAGCGACAGTGCGGCTGGCATAATAGATGCAACAAGTGCACAAGGTGAAGCAACGACCATAAACACCATGGCCCGGTAGAAGGTTTCACTCATGCTCCAGCCAAGCACAAAATGAGGCAGAACCATTAAAATCGCAACGGTTATCAACACACCTTTTACATAAGCCCCTTCGAATTTTTCAATAAATGCTTGGCTTGGCGAAACACTTTCTTGAGCAGATTCGACAAGTTTAATAATTTTATGGAAAAGCGTTTCTTCGTTATGTTTAGTGACTTCTACTGTTAGGGAGCCATTTAAGTTCACTGTTCCTGCAAAAACGTTTTCCCCTTGCCCTTTTTCCTGTGGAACAGATTCTCCCGTAAGCGCAGATTCATCCACACTTGTTCTACCACTTAAAATCACACCATCAGCTGCAATACGTTCCCCAGCTTTGATCATAATACGGTCACCTGGTGTTAATGATGAAGCGGCGATTTGAATCATCGTGCCATCTTCTTCAATTAAAGTAGCTTCATCCGGTGCAATGCTCATTAAAGCTGTTAAGTCTTTCTTGCTTTTATTTGACGTATACGTTTCAAGCGCACCACTCAGTGAGAAAATAAAGATTAAGATGGCGCCTTCTGCCCAATAGCCAATCAGAGCTGATCCTATTGCTGCGAAAATCATTAAAAGTTCAACATTCAACGTTTTAGACGAGATGGTTTCTTCAATTCCTTCCTTCGCCTTTGCAAAACCTCCAATGACAAAAGCGAGGATAAAAAGAGGAATGCTCCACATGCTCTGATCCTTTAACATCCATCCAATTAAAATGAGAATGCCCGAGATCCCTGCTGCAATTAATTCTCCGTGCTGTGCCCATTTATGAAAGGACAATTTCGATTCCTTTTGATTTGTCGTTTGATAAAGTACTGTATTCTCATTCATGATTGTTTTCTCCTCTCTAATTGATAATAGTTTTCATATTATCAATCGTTGCCCGTTTCATTTTTCATCTATTTTTTCTGCTATTTCAAGCTTCTTATAGGTCTGTTACTCATTATAACAGGTTCTGAGTAATTTTCAATTAATAATTATTATAATTTCTTCTTGATAATAATTATCATTATTATGATAGGACATTCCATCCTCCTCTGAGCACAGTTTATTCAGATGAAAAGAAAATGAACACAAAAAAAGAACCAAATAGAATTGGTTCTTTCACAAAGGAGTTGTTCTATGAATCCGTCCACTCTTTAATTTGTTTTTTCGTCAGCGGACCTACATGATTTTTCACCACTTCTCCTTTTTCATTAATTAAAAAGGTCGTTGGAATGGTGATGATTTGATATTTCTTCATCATTTCTCCATGTTCATCTAGTATGATTGGGAATGTAAACTTTCTGTCTTTCACAAATTGGGCAACAGCATGTTTACTTTGTTCAGCTCCTAGTAAATTCACGGTCAATATGTCAACATCACTCTGATTTTCTTTTACAATCTGTTCAAATTCGGGCAGCTCCATTTTGCAGGATGGACACCATGTTGTCCAAAAATGCAGAATGGTCTTTTTCCCTTTTGCGGGAACTATCTGCGTTTTACCAGTTAGTGTCGGAGCCTCTATTCTTGGCGCCATCACTGGCTCTTTTGCCTCTGTCACTGTACTCATTAAAAATAGAAGCAGGCTCATCATCAGAAGACTGACGGGTAGATGTTTACGATTCATCATGATCTTCCTTCCCAGTTTTCTTATAGCTTGCCCTCTCGATGATGATGACATTCAAGCTTTTTTCATTGTAAGAAACATTGAAACGCCAAGTTCCTTACAAATCGTCGCATAATGCAGAGCAGTCAAAAGCAGCATGCCTGTGTTCATTCCTAATATAACCCCCATCATATTTAAGCTTTCAATTGAACCAAGGAAATACACCATAGAAAAAGAGACAACATGCACCCATATATTATGCAGGAACACATCTTTGATAAGCCCCATCCCGATTAAACACGCTTGAAACGGCATCACAAACAGGTGGCATAAAAAGTATGGCCAAAGCAGCTGTAAATAGACCGCAGCTTGCGGTGAATCAAAAAAGAGCTGCGTGAGTGGGTAAGCAAAATAATACATCACCATCACTGCCGGCACTCCGTATGCAAACGTAATCAGAATTGCCTGCCTGACACGTTTTTTCACTAGATCATACTGCCCCAAAGCATAGGCTTCAGATACATTAGGAATCATCACAATCATGATGGAATGAGCAATAAAGGCTGGAAAAAAACCGATCGACATCGCCACACCAGCCAGCATGCCGTAATGATCAACAGCAAGTGTTCCAGAAATGCCTGCTGCAACTAAGGCTCCTTTGATTAAAAACGGTTCAACCGCATTGGCAATCGCATGAAAGATGCGCATGCCAGTTGTCGGAATGGAAACGGCTAAAAGGCGCTTTCTCACATCAATCCCTCTTAATTCAACAGACCTAACATTCACAGCATTTTTTGCCATGACGTATTGAGAGTATAAATAAATAAAGACGACAAGATCACTCGCAACAATGACACCAATGGCGATGAGGACCGCTGTTTCAATATCAAACGAATACCAATGAAAAAACAAAAACAAGCAGATGAGCTGGATTGTTTTCTTCAGCATATTAGCTAGAGCGATTCTGCCCATTTGCTGTTTCCCCATAAAATAGCCGCGGGCAATGGAGGTAAACGCAATGATCGGAATAAGAGACAGCACTAGGCCCTTCATAAGCGGGTGATACGACTGAAACACAGGAATGAAAGGCAGAACAATCGCTGCTATACCTGTTGTTGTACATGTCACCACAAGCGTCATTTTAAAGGCATGGCGCAACATACTTTTATGGAGCCGCTCATGCGATTCTGCAATGAATTTAGAAATGGAGACTGGCAGCTCTAAGCTGGCGATCACAAGGACAAGCATGATGATCGGAAGAATGCTCATATAAAGACCCATTCCATGTTCTCCAAGCTCTCTCGCTAAAATCATATTGACTAAAAACTCGATACACTCCGCAATAAAAGCTGCGACAGATAGCAGAATGACCCCTTTTACAAATCGATTCATGTAGCCTCCCCTTGTCTAAAAGAAAATTCTTTTCACATTCTATGAGACAAGTCCTGAAAATATTTTGATAATTGAAGACAAAAAAAGAACGATCTTATTGATCGCTCTTTTCCTTTATACGGCAAATACGTGACGCCCAATACGTTCTACAATTTTGCGAGAACGAATCCAATGATCTGTTGCCGTTTTTGGATTATAAAAATAAATGGCCTTTGTTGTTCTGTCATGTTCTTTCACGACTTGCTTCACAGCTTTAATGGAATCTTGATCTGCCTTATCATGAATACTTCCATTCGATACTGGTTGGAAGGCATTTCGCTGATAAATAACGCCTTTAACGCTATCAGGAAAAGAGCGATGCTCCACTCTGTTTAAGACGACGCTTGCCACCGCTTTTTTCCCTTCGTAAGATTCACCCTTTGCTTCAGCGTGTACCAATCGAGAAAGCAAGTCCATTTCTTCATTAGAATATTGTTTACCGCTTGCCTTATTCGTCGTTTCAGATTTTACTTTTTTCTCTTGCTTCGGTTTTGAAGACTTTTCTTCTGTTGACGTACTTAGCATTTTCACTTTTGGCTGACGCTTCTCTTCAGAAAATGCTGGGATGACTTGATCGTGATCTTGATCTATATATGAAAGCTGATGTTTAACAGGTGCTTGTGAAATTTCGTGACTTAATGTGCCTTGCTGCTCTTGTATATTGTCCATCTTCATTGCTGCAACCAGCATAAGGATGACAAAAAGAGCTGTATGAATTTTAATCATTCGCCTTTTTCCTCCTATAATCAAAGTAGGCTGTAAGATACTTGTCCACTCTAACAAGAGCTCATTCTATTTTCACGCACAAAGATTTACATGCCTGTCCAAATTCCGTCATTAAATGGCATGTCCTAGTTGAGCGCACATAAAATGGAATTGTTAGCGCTTAAAAAGGTCCCTTTTTCACCTATCATCATCCTTATGCTCCTGATTATGGGTTATTACATTTTCTTTTCATATGTATCAGACTGGTTTGAAGTGTGACAAAAGAACGAAAATAAAAAAGCTTTCTCTCATCAATGAGAAAAAGCTTTAGCTTCTTGCTTCTGTAAGATATTCAAAAATAACATCTCCACCATGTTTAGCAATCCCGCGAAAATGTTTAAAATCATCTTGATCCACCAAAACAGAACGAAACGTTAAAAAATCATCTTTTTGGATGGTCACTTGTTTTTCCGTCCCATTCCGTAATGATTCAAGTATTGTGAGGATTTGTTCTTCAGTCAAAAAAACCGCTCCTTTTCAGCCATGATCAAATATTAAATATACCATTCGTTAGAAAAGCATACAACGAAAACGAAACAAAAACGCCTTTATCCTTTACATTAGTATGAAAATATTGCAAAATACTTTTTAATAGGGAATGAAATCTGTTTTTAAAGGAGAGAGATCGGTTGAAGATTGCAAAAATTGGAAATGTGATCGAATTTAGAAATGGTTTAACAGGGATAGTTGAAAAAGTGAATGAAAACTCTGTCATTGTGGATGTCACCATTATGGACAACTATAGAGATTTAGAACTGGATTCACTAACAGTCGTTAATCATAAAAACTATAAAATCATCAAAGACTCCGAACATTAATTTGCAATCCTCAATTCAGACTACCGTTACATACGTATATATGAAGCAAATTTGACTCATTTAACAACTTTGCTCTTTTTTGACAATCACATATGAAAAAGACTGACACCATATAAAAAGGGTCAGTCTTTTTGCATTTGAAAGGTTTGCATTTCCGCCTTTGTCTTGTACATGTCGACTTCCTCGGGTGTGATCACCCCTTTATCAATTAAGAGTGCGATCACTCCAAGCAATGTGGAGGCACCCCATTTATATCTTTCTTTGTTTTGATGTTCAAGCATTTGAAGCTCTTCTCTTAGCTCCATTAGCAGTTTCTCTGTCTTCTCTTCTTTGTTTGCCAACTCTAACGCCTCCGTTTACCATTCATTACCCCTATATTATCTCAAAGAAAATAAGATACGCAAAAAACACGTTCACCCTTTACAAACATACGTTCTGTCATATATAATATGTTTACGAGCTGGTAGCCCCCAGCCGTCCTAGCAAGTTCTATTCCCATTCGTATGAGAAGAGTGACATGACTCTTCTCTTTTTTATAGGTTCAGTCTGATCGATTCGCTTCAATCCCATAAAAAAAGACATGCATACCGCATGTCTTTTCCTATTTATTAGCGATTATCAATCGTTTCTGGATACATATCATGATTCATCATACGATACGATGCCATTTCTTCATACTTGGTTCCAGGTTTTCCGTAGTTCGTATACGGATCAATTGAAATACCGCCTCTTGGTGTAAATTTGCCCCATACTTCAATGTATCTAGGGTCCATTAATTCAATCAGATCGTTCATGATGATGTTCATACAATCCTCGTGGAAGTCACCATGGTTACGGAAGCTGAACAAATATAATTTTAATGATTTACTTTCAACCATGATTTCATTTGGGATATAGCTGATATAAACCGTCGCAAAATCCGGCTGTCCTGTCTGCGGACAAAGTGACGTAAATTCTGGGCAGTTGAATTTCACGAAATAATCTCTATTTGTATGTTTATTCGGGAACGTTTCAAGCACTTGTGGTGCATAATCAAACAAATAATTGGTTCCCTGATTTCCTAGCAACGTGACACCTTCTAATTCTTCTGGTTTTCTTGTCGTCATGTTATTTCTTCCTTTCTATACGCCTCGTTTATTTCCCCACAATAACGTGTGCAGCTGCGGCAGCACTCTTACACGGTTTAAATCTGGATCTTGCGCGACTTGATCTACTAGCGCTTCATATTTCTTTAATAAATGCGTTAACAAGTACGCATCATCACTAGTCGTCGTGTCATCATTTCCTACCTGTAAATAAAAAGTGAGCTCAGGGTATTTCGCATGAACATCCTTCGCATAGGCTAGATCACGTTCATCAAAAATCACGACCTTCAAGCTTGCATGCTGCAATCTATTTCCGCTTTTCAGCTCATCTATGATACGTGTTAATTTTGTAAAATCTGTTTTCATATTCGAACTTGGCGGCTTAGGTGAAATGGTTAAATCATCAATTTTCAAAAACCAGTCCTGATACATCGTCCCTTGTGTTTCAAGTGCTGTATCAATTCCTTCTTCATGTAGCAAATCAATGAGTGATTCCATTTGTTTTAAAAGCGCAGGATTCCCTCCTGAAATGGTGACATGAGAAAAAGCCTGTCCGCCTATTCTTTTTAGTTCTTGGACAATGTCCTCTGCCTGAAGCCACTGAATGTCATGCTTTGCTGAGCCATCCCATGTAAAGGAGGAATCACACCAGCTGCAAGAATAGTCACAGCCAGCCGTTCTGACAAACATTGTTTTTTGTCCAATAACCATACCTTCTCCTTGAATGGTTGGACCAAAGATTTCTAATACGGGAATCGCTTTAGCCATTGATCTCAACTCGTTTCGGACGGTAGATACAATAGCTTGTTGGTGTCTCCCTGACAAAAACCTGAACACATGTCGGTTTGTTCGCTAAAGTCGATAAATACGCTGCGACTTTGTCATGCACTGTTTTTGCCACAACCTCAGTCGTCGGCATCGCGTATGGATCGTTTGATGAGAATTCCTCATGATCATTAAGCAGCGTGTGATCGTACTGACCATGAATAAGCTTTTTCAATGTACTGAAATTGACAAGGAAACCTGATTCATCTAGTTCGTCTCCTGCAATGGTGATATTGATGGTGTACGTATGACCGTGTACACGGCTGCATGCGCCTGCATCTTCTCTTGGGATAAAATGGGCAGCCGATACATGCATATCTTTGTTCAATTCAAATGAAAATGGATGATTCGTTTGTGGATAGATTTGAGAAAGCATTTATTTTGCCTCCTTCATTTCCATATAAGTGTCATAGCCGTTTTTCCGAAGCTTACATGCAGGACATTCCCCGCATCCATCAGAAATGATGCCATTATAGCAAGTGAGTGTTTCATTTTTCACAAAATCAAGCGCATTTAGTTCGTCCGCCAGCTTCCATGTTTCTGCTTTATTCAGCCACATGAGTGGTGTATGGATCACAAATGGTTTTTCCATTGCTAAATTCACGGTGACGTTGCAAGATTTTACAAACTCGTCGCGACAATCTGGATAGCCGCTAAAGTCTGTCTCACAAACTCCTGTGATAATATGTCTTGCTCCGATTTGATACGCAAGAATAGAAGCAAAGGATAAGAACACTAAGTTTCTCCCAGGCACAAATGTAGAAGGCAGCTCTCCTTCTTTTTCCTCAATGTCAATGTCATCTCTTGTTAAAGCATTAGGTGCTAGCTGATTCAAAAGAGACATATCTAATAGATGATTCTTCACGCCTAGCTTGTCAGCGATTCTTTTGGCTACATCAATTTCCTCTTGATGACGCTGATTATAATGAAAGGTTACTGTTTCTACCTCTTCAAATTGTTGAAGTGCCCATAATAAACATGTCGTACTGTCCTGTCCCCCGCTAAAGACAACGACTGCTTTTTCATTTTTCATTTTCTGTTCTCCTCCTTTTGCAGATGAGTACAACTGTACAAAGCTGCATCTGAAAGGCTCTTAAAAACCCCTGTTTTTCTCAAAAGAAAATACACCTTCAATTGTGTATATGAGGTGTCCCAGCCATAAAAAATAAAAAATGCCACATCCAAGGATACGGCAAGTCCTTAGTTTTTTATAGAGGGTTTTGCTAGAACCTCTCCCGTTTTCACGGATTTTTGTTCAATTTTTACAGAGGATAGTGTACCACATATTTTTCTTGCAGGCTATCCTTTCTTTACTTATCAAGCGATGCAGGTACTTTTTTTAAACTCAGAAAGAGGATAAAAAAGATACTGACATAGCCAAAAATCGGATAAACCGTTGATATCAGTGTACCGTAGCCAATTTTACTGATCACATAGCAGCATAGGAGAATAAGGGATATCGTCAAGATACTATTCATTCGAATATACGCCCTTACCTGTCTTTCCAGCCCATATAAATTGCCTATAACAGATGTAAAGACTTCACCGAAAATCACGAATAAATAAATGAGATGAATCGAGTTTGCGACTTGATATACCACCTGAGCCATTGGAATATCAAACGCCTCCAGCATATCTAATGAAGAAAGTGATAAAAAGCATGCAAGTAAAATGAGTGTCAGCATACCGCCCCCAAGCACCGCTCCCTTTTTAATAACAGCTTCAGATGTCATTTCATTTGCAACAGGTACTAACACTGCCTGTGACAGCGCTAAATTAAAGGCACCATATGAAACTGCCGATAACACCCACTCACCATTACCCATTTGCAGCGCAAGAACATAACTTTCACTGCTGCTAAAAACGAATGAATCGAGAAATACGATCAATGAAAAGAAAATCAGCATTGGAACGACAAGAACGTTGACACCAAATAATCCTTTTGAACCTTTAAAGAGGACAATGACACTTAGAATAATCGTTAAAAAGATCCCATACTCCTTCGATATACCAAGCTGCTCTTCAAAAATAGCGCCTGCGCCAGAAATCATCACTGAAGTGACACCAAGTAAAATAAAAAACATGACAACATTAATATATCGACTCGCAGCTGCGCCAAATAAAAAACGATTCATATCTTGATAAGATTCTGCCTCGATTCGTTTCGAAATCAGCATCATTTTAGCACCAAGGCCCGTAAATATAATGCCGCTGATCAGAATTCCTAAAAGTCCAATCCAGCCAAAACGAACAAAAAATTCTACGATTTCTTTTCCTGTCGCAAACCCAGCTCCAACCACTGTTCCTACATATACAAAGGCAAGCTGAAAAGCGGATTCATTTGAACGTTTCATGTGACCCCTCCGCACCCATCACTTTCGATTGTTTCTTTTTTATCCTATGAGACAAGTTTCTTGAAAAGAAGGACAAACCGTGATTAAATGCAAAAAAGGATTTTTATCCGACTTTGAGCAAAACAGTTGAAAGTCAAAATTGGTCAGAGTATACTATAGTCAAAGATGGTCAACAATCGACCATTTTCTTTAACATTCATTGGTCAAATAAAGTCAAACTTTATTTTAAGGAGGTCATGGCAAATGCGTTGTCAACATTGTCAAGTAAATGAAGCAACTATTCGCCTGAATATGCAAGTAAATTCGTCCCGAAGCCAAATGGTTTTATGTGAAGACTGCTACACCTCTTTGATGGAGCAGTCAAAAATGAAAATGGGACCTCAGCTGTTCGGAGGAAGTTCATTCTTCTCTCAGCCAACCGGGCACGCCCCAAATGTGGAGCAGCCAAAGCAAAAGGGCTTACTCGATGAGCTTGGTCGAAATTTAACAGATGGCGCAAACGCGGGTTTAATTGATCCAGTGATTGGCCGTGATGAAGAAGTCGCAAGAGTCATTGAGATTTTAAATAGAAGAAATAAAAATAACCCTGTTCTCATTGGTGAACCAGGTGTTGGGAAAACAGCGATCGCAGAAGGACTCGCTTTGAAAATTGCGAGTGGCGATGTACCAAATAAATTAAAGAACAAGCAAATCTATTTATTAGATGTCGCCTCACTTGTCGCGAACACAGGAGTACGTGGTCAATTTGAGGAAAGAATGAAGCAGGTCATCAAAGAACTGCAAAGCCGCAAAAACATCATTTTATTTGTAGATGAGATCCATCTTCTTGTAGGCGCAGGATCTGCCGAAGGGTCAATGGATGCTGGAAACATCTTAAAACCAGCACTTGCACGAGGCGAACTGCAGCTAGTAGGTGCGACGACATTAAAAGAATACCGTCAAATAGAAAAAGATGCTGCGCTTGAACGACGCTTCCAGCCCGTCATCGTGGATGAGCCAACACAAGATGAAGCAATCGACATCTTAAAAGGCATTCAAGATAAGTATGAGGCCTATCATGGCGTCACCTATTCTGATGAAGCCATTCAAGCGTGTGTTCAGTTATCTTCGCGGTATATTCAAGACCGTCATTTGCCGGATAAAGCGATTGATTTAATGGATGAAGCAGGTTCAAAAGCGAACCTCTCCATTGATGCAGCAAGTGAAGATGAACTGACAAACCGACTAGCGCAAATTGCCGCTGAAAAACAAGCTGCGCTAAAAGAAGAACAATATGAAAAAGCAGCGAAGATTCGAGATGAAGAAGAAGCGATTGAAGCAAGACTTCAAAACAAAACAACTGACAAAGAACATGTCGTCACAGCAGAAGACATTCAGGCCATTGTGGAACAAAAAACAGGCATCCCTGTCGGCAAACTGCAATCAGATGAACAAACCAAAATGAAAGAAATTGACGTTCGTCTAAAAGCACGAGTGATTGGGCAGGAACATGCGGTTGACAAAGTGGCGAAAGCCGTGAAAAGAAGCAGAGCGGGTTTAAAATCGAAACATAGACCAACAGGCTCCTTCCTTTTCGTTGGCCCAACAGGTGTCGGGAAAACCGAATTGTCCAAAACGCTTGCTGAAGAATTATTTGGTTCAAGAGATGCGATCATTCGTTTAGATATGAGTGAGTACATGGAGAAACACTCTGTGTCCAAACTCATCGGTTCACCTCCTGGTTACGTTGGACATGATGAAGCTGGCCAGCTGACTGAAAAAGTGCGCAGAAAACCATACAGCATCATTTTGCTGGATGAAATCGAAAAAGCACATCCTGATGTCCAGCACATGTTCCTTCAAATAATGGAAGATGGCCGCTTAACAGACAGTCAAGGCAGAACTGTCAGCTTTAAAGATACAGTCATCATCATGACAAGTAACGCAGGCAGCACAGATAAAACGATCAAAGTCGGCTTCCAGTCTGATCAAGAAGAAGCGATTGAGGAACAATCATTGATTGATTCACTCAGCATCTACTTCAAACCAGAATTCTTGAACCGTTTTGACAGCATCATTCAATTTGATTCATTACACAAAGATGATTTAGTGAAGATTGTTGATCTTCTACTTCATGAGCTGTCAGAGCAATTAAAAGAGCAGCAATTAACAGTCCATGTCACAAATGAAGCGAAAGAAAAAATCGCAGAGCTTGGATATCACCCAGCATTTGGTGCTCGTCCATTGCGCAGAACCATCCAAGAGCACGTTGAAGATCAAATGACGGAGATCCTGCTTGAAGAGGAGCAGCTTTCTGGATTTACTGTGGATGTTGAACACGATGAGATCGTGGTAAAAAAAGGATAATTACATCCTCAGGATGATATGCATCTCCATCATGTGGCGGTGTCAAAGTTCCATCTGTACGCCGACGCTCCCCCGCCTCTTTTCCTTTAAGATAAAAGAAAAAGAGGTGGATCACATGATGAATTGGAGCTATGATCTTGTCAAAATCATGTATGAAGAAAAATTAAAAGAGCTGCTTCATTTAGATGAAACAGCTCCAAACGATTAAAAAGAAACTCCCTTTATGTGAGAGGGAGTTTCTTTTTATGCAAATAGAAAGCGCTTTCGTCAAAATTTCTTCACATAAAGTGGCTTAATTTTATATTCTGACTAAAACCCTTCTGGAACACACCGATATTAACTATAGAAAAAGATAGTTAAAGGATTTGGTGAGATAATGGACAAAACATCGTTAATTGGTATTATTTTAGCATTTATTGCACTTGGTGTCGGCATGGTCTTGAAAGGTGTGAGTCTAACCGCTCTTATCAACCCGGCAGCTATATTGATCATCATTGTTGGGACGGTTTCAGCTGTTGTCATCGCATTCCCTTCTAGTGAAATTAAGAAAACACCAATATTGTTCGGTAAAATTTTTAAAGACAGCCCGCTTCCATCCATTCAAGAGATGATCCCTCTCTTTTCAAACTGGGCTCAAATTGCGCGCCGTGAAGGTCTTTTGGCATTAGAAGCAAGTCTCGAGGAAGTCGATGATGATTTTCTAAAAAATGGCTTAAGCATGGCAGTTGACGGTCAAAGTGCTGAATTTATTCGAGACATCTTAACAGAAGAAGTCGACGCCATGTCTGAAAGACATCAGTCAGGCGCATTAATCTTTACACAAGCTGGTACATACGCTCCGACGCTAGGGGTACTTGGCGCGGTTGTCGGACTTATTGCCGCACTTGCAAACATGGGAGATATTGAAGCACTTGGACATGCAATCAGTGCTGCCTTCGTAGCCACACTGCTTGGGATTTTTACTGGGTATGTGTTATGGCATCCATTTGCCAACAAGCTGAAGCGTAAATCAAAGGAAGAAGTGAAGCTTCGTCTGATTATGATCGAAGGTATTCTTTCTGTTCTTGAAGGTCAATCTCCAAAAGTCATTGAACAAAAACTTCTTATGTACTTACCAGCAAAAGAACGTGCAAATCTTGTCATTGAAGAAGGAGAAAATCAAAATGGCTAGGAAACGTAAAAAACATGATCATGAAGACCATGTAGATGAATCTTGGCTTATCCCTTATGCCGATCTTCTAACGCTTCTACTCGCCCTCTTCATTGTGCTTTTTGCATCTAGTTCAATTGATGCGGCAAAATATGAACAGATGGCTAAGTCTTTTAATGTGGTTTTTACTGGTGGTACTGGTGTCATGGATCAATCTAGCATGCAAAGCACGGAAGAAACTGAACAAAGCAACCAAACCAAGAAATCAGCCGAAGAAGATGAAGAAGCCGAAGCAAAGGCTCGAGATCAAGCCGTTCTCACAAAGGTCAAAAAGCAAGTGGATTCATTCATTGCCAATAAGAAACTTGGTTCTAAGCTCGAAACAAAGCTTACAGATGAAGGTTTGCTAATTACGATTGAAGACAGTATCTTTTTTGATTCTGGCCGGGCAGTTATCCGCCCCCAAGACGTTCCATTAGCAAAAGAAATCTCAAAGCTGCTCGTCATTAATCCTGCTCGTGACATAGTCATTAGCGGACATACAGATAATGTACCGATCAGAAATTCGGAATTTGAATCCAACTGGTATTTAAGCGCCATTCGTGCTGTGAACTTTTTAAATATTCTTCTTGAGAACAGCAATCTAGATCAAGAGAATTTCAGCACAAAAGGATATGGCGAATTCAAGCCGATTGCCTCAAATGATACAGCAGAAGGCAGAAGTAAAAACCGTCGTGTAGAAGTACTCATTTTACCGATTGAGAAAAAAGCAAAATAAAAAAGGGAGCCAGCGGCTTCCTTTTTTATTTATTCTTTATGATCATATAAATGCTTTGCACGCAGTCCCACATGCTTGAGCATATCGATGCAGGCATCCTTCTCTTCTTCACTCAGGACACTGATCATCTCATGAATTTCTTTCGCATGGTCTGGGAAGATGTCATCAAGCAAAGCTCGTCCCTGCTCGGTAATATGCGCAAAGGTCACCCTGCGGTCTTCTGCACAAGCCTTACGACTGAGAAGTTCTTTCTTCTCCAATTTATCGACCACATACGTGATGCTGCCGCTTGCAAGTAAAATCTTATCACCGATTTGCTGAAGCGGCTGATCACCTTTATGATACAGCAATTCTAGTACAGCAAATTCAGTTGGATTCAGTCCGTGCTTCACAATATGTTTGTTCATATGATGGTTAATTGAGCGATAGGCACGTGATAATACAATAAATAATTTCAAAGATTTCTCTACATTATAATTTTCCATTTTTTTATCATCCTTTATGAAATGCAACCCACTAATGTGACATTAATAAACAATAAGTAAAATGTCAACATCTTGATCCATCTTTAGCATGAAAATGAGACCAGAACGAATCACCTAATTTTTTAAAAATCACACAAGTCATCGTAATAAAGATAGGTTCAATGCTATAATAAGTCTATTAGGTAATACGTTGGAGCGATGAATGATGAGTATACTGAAAGGGCTTTGGAAGAAGATCAGGCTTTACCTTATTTTGGTCATTATTCCAACCCTAATCATTAGTTATTTTATCTACGAAAGAGAAACTGAAAAAATCGATTTAAAAAACAAACAAACTGCTACACTTATGTTAAATATTCACAAAAACCAAATGAATTATTTAATTAGTGAAACTGAAGCGAGATTAACTTCCCTTGCGATGGGATTTGACCAGCCGCTTGAGACGAAAAAAGTACAAAACATCCTAGACAAAATCTATAAACAAGAACCTCGTTTTTCAGGTCTGTATCTCCTAGATAAAAAAGGAAATGTAACAGCAAGCACGACACCTTTAAAGGAAAAAATCAATCTATCTTTCAGAGATTACTTTAAACGCATTCAAGTGAGCAAGCAGACCGTGATCACAGATAACTATGTGAGTCGAATTACAAAGCAGCGGATTCTCTCCATATGTGTGCCTGTCCTTGATGAAAACGAAGACGTCACCAATGTGCTGGTTGCCGCCATTCAAATTGATTATTTAAGAAATATTATGAATGTATTGAACCCTGATCTTCATTTTAAGATGCTGAATCAAAATGGACATGTCGTGTTTACAAGTGGTCCACAGCTAGTATCCGAAAATGACAGCACCGTGTCTACATATTTAGATGAAAACAGCTGGAAGCTGGAGGTCTTTCCGCAGCGCGCTTCAACAAGTGAAGTGCTATCTGTTATGCTCATCCCTTTATCCAGTGCTTTTATTTTATTAAATATTTTATTCACACTTGTCCAATACATCGTGTTACGGCGGCAAACTCAGCAGGAGCGTCATCAAAACGAAGCGCAAAAGCTTGAATTGATCGGAACCCTCGCAGCAAGTACGGCGCACGAAATTCGCAACCCATTAACAGGGATCAGCGGATTTATCCAGCTCTTGCAAAAGAAATATCATTCTGAAGAAGATCAGCTTTATTTTTCTGTCATCGAGGAAGAAATTAAACGGATCAACCAAATCGTCAGTGAATTTCTTGTATTAGGAAAACCAACGGCAGAAAAATGGCAGAATAACTCTGTCAAAGAAATTGTCAGTGAGATCATGCCGATCGTTTTCTCTGAAGCGAACCTTTATAATGTCGAGGTGGATTTGCAAATTAATACGATTCAAGATGTTGGCGTATATTGCACGAAGGATCATATTAAACAAGTCGTCTTAAATGTAGCGAAGAACTCTTTAGAAGCGATGCCAAACGGCGGTCATTTGAAGATTTTAATTGAGGCTGAAAAAGAACATGTCATCATTAAAGTGAAAGATACGGGTGAAGGCATAACTGAAGAGATGTTAAAGCATATCTTCCTCCCTTTTATTACGTCGAAGGAAAAAGGCACAGGTCTTGGGCTTGTTGTGTGTAAACGAATCATTTCGATGTATGGAGGGACCATTGATATTCAAAGTGAAGTGAATAAAGGAACAACTGTCATTATCACGCTTCCTTCTGCTCACTCAGTATAGCTGAAGAATACAGCCGGTTTTGCTTATGCAAGACCGGTTTTTCATGTCAATAAGAGGGGCGGTTCACAGATAAAAGACTCATTTGAGATACAAGATCATGAAAGGATGCAACAGATTGCTTCTCATGAAAAAGAAGATGCTGATACTCATTCATCAAGTTGTCCAATTCTTGACTATATTTAATTGTCGTCTCACCAGTGTAGCCCTCTACTTGAGCAGCTTCCACCATCTGCTTTCTCTTCTCATCAATGGACATCAGCAATTGTTCTTTCCTTACATAAATATTCATGATCTCAGCTCCCGCAATGATTTCGACTGTCTATGCTCAAAATGATCCGACATCAAAATTATACTTTATTTGTAAATTAAATTAAATATGCTTATTTTATTTAATTTTTTACAGCCTAAAGACCTTTTACCCAATCAAATTTGGGGGTAAACTTCAAATTTGGACAGGACTGACACGTTGATTAAACAGAATTTTATCCTATGCAGAAGATCAAAATCAACTATTTTCTTTCTCATTTTATGTCTATTTCCCTAAAAAAAAGCTGACCTTCCGACTCATACGGAATGATCAGCTCCTTTATTAAACCGTTTCTTCCTCGTAAATTGGCACCCAGCCCTCAGTTGTGACAAATATGCGAACTGCGACCACTTTGCGATCCTCTTGAAGTGTAAAGTAATGACGAATATTTGGCGGAACAGAAATTAAATCGCCCGGGTTGAGTCTTACATCAAAAAAGACGCCGTCCTTGCCTTGAATAGCAAAGATTCCGTGTCCGCTCACAATAAAGCGTACTTCGTCATCTGTATGGTGGTGCTCACGTTTAAAGTTTTGGAGCAAGTCATCAAGATTTGGCGTGGCATCAGATAATGAAATCACATCCTGCGCTTTGTACCCTCTTTTTTCAGATATACTTTGGATTTCTTTTTGAAAAACCGTTAAAATCTCTTCCTTTTCTTCATCGGATAAATCATACTTTTCTGATAAACGGCTTGGCAGTTTTTCAATATCCCAATGTTCATAAATGACCTCTTGGTTTTCTAAATATGCTGCTACCTCTTGCTCGTTCTCAAGTACTGTGTTCTCTTCGTTATGAATCAAAATTGTCGCCATGTGCTTTTCCTCCTTTTTATCTAACAAGCTGCTTTTGATAAAGCTTTAATTTTAAGTGATAGCTAAATAAAAATTCATACGCCTCTAATACTCGTTTTGCTTCAAAGGCCGTTTTTCCCCAAACCGTGATGCCGTGATTGCGAATGAGCACAGCACCTGATGCCGACTCTTCTGTCAGATGTTTTGCAAATTGCTCTGCAAGATGCGGAATATGAGCTGGATTTTCAATAATCGGAATCGACACTTCTGCATCCTCTTCCCAATAACCAAGTGCTTTAATGATTTCATTGCCTTTAAAACGAATCTCACCCTTATCCCCATACAGCTCAGACACCACATTATTATCGATTGTATGGACATGCAGACAGCAGCCTGCTTTCGTCCGCTCATACACATATGTGTGAAGCAATGTTTCAGCAGATGGTCTAAGTGATTCGTTCGGATCGTGAGGCTGGCCTTCCGCATTCACTAACAGAAAATCTTCGTTCGTTTCTTTTCGTTTATCTTTGCCGCTTGCCGTCACCAAAAACGTGGTTGGATCATCCGACACCTTGATCGATAAATTTCCGCTTGTTCCGAAAAACCAGTCTCTTTGTGCCAGTTCACGTTTAACGTCTGCTAGCTCCTGCCAGCGTTTGCTTTTTGCGTCTGCCATTCCTTCACTTCCTTTATTTGAACAAATTGCGTGTGTAAATCAACAAATGTGTCATACTCCTTATGTACGAGCCCAAGCTCTTTACATTCATTGAGCAAGTAATCTCGCGCAAACGTGAGATCCGCATGTTTCGCTGCCTCTACATCGGTCACTGAATCTCCGATCATGATGATGAAGTCATTTTCATGAGTCAGCTCTCGAATGATCGAGGGCTTGCAGCATCCGCAGCCATTTTGACATTGTGAATCACAGGCATGCGGCCATTCAATCTGAATATGTTCTTCCCCAAATGACGCATGGTTGCAAAAAATATCGTCTAGATCAACAAGACCTTCGAGAATGGGGTAGACAAAAAAGTCCATACCGCCGCTAAGTACATAGAAAGGAATGTCTGCTTTTTTTACCTCATCCACAAATTGTTTGAATCCTTCTCGAATCTCCGTATCCTCTAAAATAAATGACTGAATGGCTTCCTTCTGATCGCTCGTCAGTAATTGAAACATCTGCCCGACGCCTTCTTGAATGGTGATCTCCTTTGACAGGACCCCATCCTTCAGCTTCACCCATTCACTTGGTGCAAACTGTTTCATGATACGGATGATATTATCATTTTTCGTAATTGTTCCATCAAAATCGCAACATACAATTGGTTTTTTCATTTATTCTGCTACCCTTCCCCAAAGATCAAGTGCCGCTTTTAAATCTTGGCAAGAAGCTGCCTTATCCTCGATCGACTCTTCATGAATCACTGCATCAATGATCGAACGAAATGCCTTCCCTCCACCGATGGCTCCCCGCGGATGTCCATGAATACCTCCACCTGCGTTAATCACATGATCAAGTCCAAAATCTTTCATCAATACAGGAACCATTCCAGGATGAATGCCTGCTGACGGTACCGGGAATGTTTTTTGAACCGTATCCTCTTTTACGCAAGCTTCGTAGATTCCAAGGGCATGCTTTTTAGCAAGTGCAACCGATCCATAAGGTGAGGGAAAGAGGCTCAAGTCAGCACCAGCATATCGATTTAATTTTCCTAAAAGAAGAGAATGTGAGAATCCATATTCAGGAGAGGATGTCAATGCACCGCTCACTGCGGGATGCGCCATAATAGGCAATGGAATATCTGGGTCCTCAGCTAAGCTTTGCATCACATCAAGCCCGTAGGCAAAGACATTGAATAAGAGCGCATCTGCTCCGAGTTCAGCAGCCTTTCTCGCTCGATCCTTCAGGTCAAAGGTTCTGCCCGTTAAATTGACCGCATACAGCGTTCGGTGCCCTGTCTCTTCATATGTTTCTTTTAAAATCTGTTTTCCTTCTTTGATCCGTTCCTCAAAAGGGGCTAATGGACTTTCAAATAAAATTTCATCGTCTTTAATGAAGTCAACCCCTCCTAATGCCTGTAAACGGAGCTGCTCTTTTAAATCTGCCATATCACGGCCAATGACGCCTTTAAAGATACTCATCAATAATGGACGATCAAACACGTCTACCTTTTTTCGTATGCCATCAATTCCAAATACCGGGCCTGGCAGGCTTTTTTTTAACCCTTCAGAAAATTGGATATCGACTAGCTTCACTTTTCCGTCTAGTGACAGCTTTCCAAAAATCGTCGTGAAAACAGCTGGTAAATCAGCTGAAAAGTTTACCTCAGGATAAGCAATGGTCACCTCTGATTGATATAGACCATTTTCGGCTGGAGCCACCTTCTCTGAAATTCTTTCTACTCGGCCTTTGTGCTTTTGAAGCTGCTCCTTTTTGAGCTGCGGCAAATCCGTCCATGATCCAACTGTTAAACCAAGCGCGATCTGCTCCGCTTTTCGGTTTATTTGTTCATCCTCTCGATGTGTTAATACGTATGTTGCCAGTAATTCACTCACTAGGAATCCCCTTTCGATTGCGTCATGCATATGTTCAATAAAAAAACCTCTTCAAGTGCTTCATCAGCGCCTTAAAGAGGTTGTTTCGTGTAAAATCATCCGAATCTTATCTCTCAGCGCTTGCTGCAAGAATTAGCACCGTGCTTCATGGAAGTCGGTTGCCGGGCTTCATTGGGCTAGTCCCTCTGCCTACTCTTGATAAGAATATTCAATTTTCTTAAATATTGCCTGAATTATCGCACCATTTTTTTATGTTGTCAATGGCTTTTTTTCAAACAGCTTCAGGGCAGCGATGCGCTGAGCGGCTTCTTGTAACCGTTCCTCACTTGTTAAAAGCCCTACTCTCACGTACCCTTCACCGTGAGCACCAAAGCCATTCCCCGGTGCCACGACAACATGTGCTTTCTCTAATAATAAGTCAGAAAAAGCTTCAGACGTATATCCTTCCGGCACCTTTAACCAAGCAAAAAAGGATCCCTTCGGTGCACTGACATCCCAGCCAATTTCCTTGCAGGCAGCAATCCACACATTCCGCCTCTTCTCATATCGATCATTTTGAACCTGTACACACGTTTGATCGCTTAACAAGGCTTCCGCTGCTGCATCTTGAGTTGCTTTAAATAGTGAGACAAACAGATGATCCTGATAAAGCTCAATCGCTTCAATCACAGACCGATTCCCTACTGCAAATCCTACTCTCCAGCCTGCCATATTGTACGTTTTTGACAGTGTGTAAATTTCAATTCCCGTCTCTTTCGCTCCTTCTACTTGCAAAAAACTGATCGGCTTTTCTCCATCAAATCCAATGCCGCCATATGCAAAATCATGGACAACACATAGCTTGTGATCTTTCGCAAACGACACGGTTTCTTCAAAAAATGCACGGTCTGCCGTAGCCCCCGTCGGATTGTTCGGGTAATTTAAGTACATTAACTTTGCCTTTTTCTTATCGTCTTCAGACAGCAAATCGTAGTCAGGTAAAAACCCATTCTTTTCAAGAAGAGGCATGGTCACCATATGAGCCCCAGCAAGCACGGCGCCTGACCAATAATCAGGATATCCAGGATCAGGGACAAGAAGCGTATCACCCGGATTCAGCAGACATTGCGGCAGCTCAACCAGTCCTGCTTTCCCGCCAAATAAAATCGCAATTTCTGTCTTTGGATCAAGCGTGACGCCATATTCTCTTTTATAAAAGGCGGCAGCGGCCTCTTTTAATTTTGCTGTTCCGCGAAATGAAGAGTATTGATGATTTTCAGGCTTTTCTACCGCTTCCTGCATGGCTTTTACAATATGCGGAGGGGTTGGCTGATCAGGATTTCCCTGCCCCAAATTAATGATATCAGCCCCTTCCTGCACTTTTTTTTGTACCTTTTGGACAAGGGATGCAAAAAATTGTTTTGGTAATTGTTTTAACACATCTGATTGCTGGAATTCCATTTCTTCACCTTCTATTCAAGTTACGTGACAATACAATCACTGTAATGGATTGTTTTATGAATTGTAAAGCAATTTTGAAAAAAGATTGACATGTTAAGCGCCGCTCTGATAATATCTTGAATTAAGAAATGCAAACAAACATGAAACAATTACATATTGATTTCTCTTATCGAGAGTTGGGCGAGGGATTTGGCCTTTTGACCCCAACAGCAACCGACCGTTAATACCACTGTGAAGTGGGGCGCAGCAAGTCAAGCGCCAAGACAATTGTCTTATAGGGCACGGTGCTAATTCCATCAGACGTATGTGCTGAGAGATAAGAGAGGCTTTGAGCATACACGCTATCAAGCCTCTTTCTCTCAGGAGAAAGAGGCTTTTTTATATGATTTGGAGGGGAAGCAATTGGTTACACTTACGGCATCATATGAAGAATTAACAGAAAGCTCGGCAGTTGCACTTGCAATTAGACTTGGTTTGATCCAAAAAAGCAGTCATTTGACATGTACTGAAATCGGTGACGGGAATTTAAATTACGTCTTTCATATTTTTGATCACAAACAAGAAAAAGGATTGATCATCAAGCAGGCACTCCCCTATGCAAAGGTGGTTGGGGAGAGCTGGCCGCTTACATTAGACCGCGCAAGAATTGAAAGTGCTGCCCTGATTAAGCAGTCAGAATATGCGCCTCACCTCGTACCAGCGGTCTATTATTCAGATACAGCTCTTGCTGTGACAGCCATGGAGGATCTCTCACACTTAGAAATCGTCAGAAAAGGGCTAATTGCCGGAAAACAATATCCGCATTTATCCGACCATGTTGGAGAATTTTTAGGAAAAACACTTTTTTACACATCTGACTTTGCCACAGACCCTAAAATCAAAAAACAATTTGTGAAGCAATTTACGAACCCTGACCTTTGTGATATCACAGAAAAACTCGTCTTCACAGACCCTTTCTTTAATAGTGAAACAAATGACTTTGAAGAAGAATTAAGAGAATCCGCAGAAGCGCTTTGGGCAGATCTTGACGTGCAAGCCAAAGCAGCAGAACTAAAGCGTATCTTCCTGACATCAGCTGAAACATTGGTGCATGGAGATCTTCATACAGGCAGTATTTTTGCAAGTGAGACTGAAACAAAAATCATTGATCCAGAATTCGCTTTTTACGGTCCATTTGGATTCGATATCGGCCACTTTATCGCTAACCTGTTCCTGAATGCTTTATCTCGTGAAAATGAACACGAGCAGCAGCACCTTTTTGACCATGTCGTCAATGTATGGGCTACATTCAAAGAAGTGTTCACAAAGGCTTGGAAGGAAGACAGCATTGAAGCGTTTAGTGTATCGGACAGCTTTTTAGAAACAACCTTTAACCGTATTTTAAAAGAAGCGACAGGCTTTGCCGGCTGTGAGCTTGTTCGCCGAACAATTGGTCTTGCTCATGCGGCTGACCTTGATGCGATTCCATCACCAACTAGACGGATTCAGCAGAAAAAAGCAGCACTGACGCTCGGAAAAACATTTATCAAACAATATCATGCAGTGGAAACAGCGTCTGACCTCGTCGCATTATTCCAGCCATCTGTAAAGGAGTGACGGGTTTTGTCAAAAGAATTTGAAGTTCCCCGTTCTGTCGAATGGGAAGAAAACTATATTAACATCTTGAATCAACAAAAATTACCGACCGAAACGGTATTTGAGCATTTATATACAAAGGAAGATGTGTATGATGCGATTGTGACTTTAAAAGTACGCGGTGCACCTGCGATTGGCATTACAGCAGCTTTTGGGCTTGCGCTTAGTGCCCAAGCAATTGAGACAGAAGAAATTGATGTTTTTAAACAAGAAGTCATTCGAATCAAAGAATATTTAAACAGTGCTCGTCCAACTGCTGTGAACCTTGCATGGGCATTAGACCGATTGTTGCAGCGCATTGAGCGTGCAGCGTCAGTGAATGCGGCCAAAACAGACCTTGTTCATGAAGCCATTCAAATTCAAATTGAAGATGAAGAAACATGCAGACAAATCGGTCAAAATGCACTGCAGCTCTTTAAATCAGGTGACCGAATCATGACCATTTGTAATGCAGGCTCCATCGCAACGAGCCGGTACGGAACAGCTCTTGCCCCTTTTTATTTAGCCAAAAAGAAAAATCTTAATCTTCACATTTATGCATGCGAAACACGCCCTGTTCTTCAAGGCGCCAGACTGACAACTTGGGAGCTCATGCAAGGAGGCGTAGATGTGACGCTCATTACAGATAACATGGCCGCCCATACGATGAAAGAAAAGCAAATTTCCGCTGTCATTGTTGGAGCTGATCGCATCGCCCGTAATGGAGATACAGCGAATAAAATTGGAACGTTAGGTCTTGCCGTTCTAGCCAAGCATTTTCACATTCCATTTTTTGTAGCAGCACCGCTTTCAACCTTTGATGTATCCACCCTCGACGGGTCAGATATTCCGATTGAAGAGCGCGACCCGCTGGAAGTAAAGGAATTAAACGGTATCCCGATTGCACCACCTGATGTGCAAGTATTCAACCCCGCCTTTGATGTCACTCCTTCCCACCTCATTTCAGGCATCATTACAGAAAAGGGAATTATCACATCTAACTATGCAAAAGAGATTGATGCTCTTTTCGCCGAAAGCATTTCACAATGACAACAAAAAGCGCCGTGTTCTTGTTATTTAAGAGCACCGCGCTTTTTTGTTTCTTGATTTGTTTTTGCTAAAATTTCTTTTTTCTGTGCTTCTGTTAAGACGTTCATTTTGACACATAATGACGTAACAGCATACACTTTAGATTTTTTGCCCCAAAACATGCTAGCGCCCTCCTTTTTCCCTCAACCAACTTTTTTAGCTTAATAAAAGGATATGTCGCTTGACAAACATTTGGAACAGGTCAATCGATTTATTTTTGAACAAATGGGATGCCCTCTAATTCAAGCAGGACCGCTTTCATGTTTGTCTTCGTTCCTGCATAACCCGTCAGAGACCGGTCTTTTCCAATGACTCTGTGACACGGGATAAAAATAGGTAATGCATTGCGTCTATTCGCTTGTCCTATGGCTCTCACAGCCTTTGGATTCCCAATCGCCTCTGCAATGTCTGCATAGCTTTTTGATTCACCGTATGGAATAGCTGATAGTGCTTCCCACACCTGCTCTTGGAACGGAGAACCCGTTTGCTTAAGCGGGAGATCGAATACTTGACGCTCACCCTTGAAATATTCATCCAGCTGCTTTTTCGCTTCTTGTAAAACAGGCGTATCTGCTTTTTCTACATGGGCTGCTTGTGTTTTTGCTAAAAACGGCTCATCATCAAACATCACCTCGATGATGGCACCGTCCTTTTCTAGTATGTATAATGCCCCAATAGGTGCTTGATAGACGGTATAATACACGTTACTGCTCTCCTTCTTGTTTCTGCTGCCTTAATGGCAGCGTAAGATGGAAGACGGTCCCTACGCCTTCCTCACTTTCTACCTCAATGGTTCCTTGATGCTCTTCTATAATTTTATAACTAACCATTAAACCAAGTCCAGTTCCTCTTTCTTTCGTTGTATAAAAGGGTTCACCTAGACGCTTTAGCTTATCCTCAGCCATTCCGCAGCCTTCATCTCTCAGTGAAATGACAATATGCTCCTCACCCTTCCGCTGAATGCTCACATAGACATTTCCTTTGCGCGGCATGACTTCAATTGCATTTTTTAAAATATTAATAAACACCTGTTTTAATTGGTTTTGTTCACAATAAATCAGCGGAATCTCATCCAGCACATTGAGATGCATTTGAACATTGCCGAGATTCGCCTGAGCGTGCAGGAGATCCATCGTGTCTTTCACAATTTGCACGACATTTTTTTCTTCATAAACAATGGCTTGCGGCTTCGCTAAAATCAAAAATTCTGTGATGATGGATTCAATTCTTTTAAGCTCTGATGTGATGACATTGAAATAGAGCGAATACTCCCCTTCTATATTTCCTTTTAACAGCTGAATGAAGCCTTTTAAAGCTGTCATCGGGTTTCTAATTTCATGAGCAATTCCAGCGGCAAGCTCTCCGACCACATGAAGGGTATCTGATTTTCTCACCCGTTCTTCTAATTCCTTCCGCTCTGTCACATCTCTAAAGATTGCTAAATTCATATTATGGATAATGTTTCGTTTAAATGAGAATTCCAATATACGCTGATCTGGATGGTTCAATACAAACGGAACCTCATTGTCCATTTCATCTAATGACATCGCCTGAGCAGGCTCCGCCAAATTTTCAATTTGATACGGCGCAAGGATGTGGAAAAGATTCATTTCCGTTAGATGATCGTCTTTCAATTGGAGCAGCTCGCTTGCAGGTGGATTGACTTCAATGATGCGGTATTGATTATCAAAAAGAACAATGCCATCCATTGAGCCGTTAAATACTTTTCGGAATTTTAGCTCATTTTCGCGCAGCTCCTGCTCCATTCTTTTTCGATCACTTACATTACGTAAAATGGTTAAGTGCTGTCCTTCTAACACCGCATGCTTTGATGTAAACTCAAGCTCTTTAAATTGCCCATTTGCCATTTTGAACAAAAGCTCTTCCCTTATTTCATGATTCCGGAAATACCGTCTTCTCGTTGGCCTATATCTCTTATCAGATTTCACGAGAAAGTCGGTGAGTTTCTTGCCAATCAGTGAGTGCATAGGTAATTCAAAAATTCGGCAGGCTGATTCATTGGCTCTCACAATCTCCCCATCGTCCGCCCATATAATGATAGCATCCATTGCATTTTCGAAAATTTCTCTAAAGCGTTCTTCACTTTTTAACAACTTTTCTTCCATTAACCTTTTTTCTGTAATATCCCGCATGATGGACATATAAAAACCACTCATCACATTTGATGTAATGGTGAGTTCAAATAATTTTTGCTGGCCAGATTGAAGGGTAACAGGAAGCTCCCCTTTTGCTTTCCCTGTTTCTTTAAGTGATATTAAAAGGTGCTGCAAAGCTGGGAGATTTTCTTCTTCGACAAATTCATGTAAATAGCGATCGGTTAAATCCGTCTTTTGCAGCTCAAAGCTCTGACAAAAAGAATGATTGGCATCGATCATGCAGCCATCCTGATCAAAAATGACCATTCCATCGATCGCTCGGTCAAACAAATCTTTGAACAGTTGCTCATTCATGGAGCGTTCTCGTTCTAATATTTTTTTGGAGGAAATGTCTCGCATGACCACAATATATTGCTGATTCACGACGTCATGCTCTGCAACAAATTCAATGTATTTTGTTTCACCACTTTCAAGCTGAATGGAGATTTCTCTTTTTAACGTACCTTTTCGAAAAAAAAGATCGAGTGAACATTCAATTTTATCTTTCGGAATGCCGTATAGGAAATCTAGAACGGATTTATTGAGGAGGTCTTCTTTCGGTGTCTGTACAAGCCTGCATGTTGCTTCGTTGGCTTGGATAATGTTGAGGTGCTGATCAAATATAAAAATAGCATCGAGCGTCTTATTCAACAGCATTTTCTGCTGCATCAACTCAGTACGCAAATATTCGTTCTCTTTTTCTAATTTTCTGATATCTCCATCAGGTGTTAACCTTTTGCCATCGAGCGTTTCAGTCATTCTCTTACACTCCTTTTCCAGCCTCATTCCTCTACAATATTTCTACAATATTTTCATTGTTCCTTCATTCGACTCATAAAAAAAGATATCTTTTTACGTGAAGACTGTCTCTTTTATTTCATTTGAATGACAGGATTGTATAACGGTTCACTTTTCTTACACTTGTTTTACAGCCATTCTACAATTTCAAATCAAATAGCGAATTGAGCCAAAATGTATTTTAGAATGAGGCAAATAAGGGAACAGTGCACTTATAACATTTATGTTTTAAATCAAGCAGGAAAGGTGATGTTATGGCATCCTCAAGAGATAGTTATTTTGATAATGCGAAATTCCTTCTGATTTTTCTAGTTGTTTTTGGTCATTTGTTACGATCATTCATTCATGATAATGATTGGATGCTCTATTTATACAAGTTTATTTATACCTTTCATATGCCCGCCTTTATCTTAGTTTCCGGCTTTTTTGCAAAAGGATTTAGAAAACCGGGCTTTATGAAAAAAGTCGCCGTTAAGCTGATCATCCCATATTTAATTTTCCAGGTGATCTATTCTGTTTACTATTATCTCTTACAGGATCAAAGCATGACCAATTTAAACCCCATTGATCCGCAATGGTCTTTATGGTTCTTAATTAGTTTATTCTTTTGGAATTTGCTCCTCATTCCTTTTTCAAATCTGCCGTTCCACTGGGCAATGATCGTCAGTTTATCGATTGCGTTACTTGTCGGTTATGTGGACAGCATCAGCAATACGCTCAGCTTATCGCGTACGTTTGTCTTTTTGCCTATGTTTTTAGCTGGTTTCTATTTAAAAAAGCAGCACTTTGAATTCATCCGTACAAGCAAAGGAAAACTAGCAGCACTTTTTGTATTGATGGCTGTGTTCTTATTTTGCTATTTCTATGAATTTGATTATTCCTTCTTATTTGGATCAAAGTCATATGCTTCACTTGGGGATGAAGGAATGATTGCGGCAATGAAACGCATGGCATGGTATTTGCTTGCATTTGGGGCTACTTTTAGCTTTTTTGCATTAGTTCCAACACGCCGTTTCTTCTTTACAAAATGGGGCACAAGAACGTTATATGTTTATTTATTACATGGCTTTGTGATCAAACTGCTTAGAACAATTTGGTTTGATGACTGGGCACTAAATGCCGCAAGTGTACTGATTTTATTGCTGCTGACCATTCTGTTAACCTTTACCCTGTCCAGCACCTTTGTCAAAACCGTTGCACAGCCAGTGATTGAGCTCAAAATGACTAATCTCATGCGATCAATCACCGGCAGGCAAAGCAGTTATATCAAATAAAAAACGATCCTCATTGGATCGTTTTTTATTTTCCATTCCGTTTTTCAGTGCGACATTCCGCATCTTTATTTGGCTTCACCAACGTATCAATCCATTTGCTGCTGTTGATATCTCCAAGCTCACTGCCAAATTCCTCTTCTAGAACATCTGGGTCCATCGGCTTTTTATGGTCCTTCATCTCTTTACTCTTTACATGCTTTTTAGTCACGAGATGCACCCCCTTGTTTCCCTTTATGAGAATTTCGGTTTGCCTGACGATCTCTTGAGTGTTCGTCAAATTGGGTTTGTCCTTGATCATGCGCCATGCTTTCTGTCGGAGTCATATTATTTGTTAGTGCTTCGTTTTTCGCTGCTTTTCTTTTCATCTAAAATCAGTCCTTTTTTGACATGTTTAGTTCTTCTCTTAATTGGTCAAACAGTTCCTTCATTTGCTTGACCGTCACTGGCTTTTCCTCAGGTTTTAACTCATAGCCAATTTGTCCATTGGCTTCTAGCGTAGCTTTTTTGAGACTGCTGATGTCCGTGATGCCTTGCTGCTTTAAGCGCATTTTGAATTGATCCCTTGTGAGCCTTGTTTTCTTCAGCTTATGATCAAGCATTTCGCCATCCTGTAAAATCACGACCGATTTGCCTGAAAGCAATTTTTCAAAGAAATCAGATTGAATCGACAGCTTCTCCATAATGACAAGTGCCACAATAAAGATGGTAGCTGCATAAATGGTTTCAAGTAAATTATGTTCAATAAAGGGTTGGATAATAATCGATCCGATTGAAATCATGATCACAGTCTGTTGTACAGTTAATTGACTAATGGATTTAGGCCCTGCTATTCTCAGCAGCAAGGTACCAACTAGCAGCATGACAATTGCTTTCCATAACACATCCAGCACGTCTCGTTCACCTCTTACCTATAGATTGCGAACATCTCATGTGATTTAGCCAGTTAGATAATGGAAATAAAAAAACAGCATTCGCTTGGAATGCTGTTTAGCCGATAATAACGCGCTCTTTCGGATAATGATAATTCGCTTCACTTTCTCTCCGGCCGATTAAATATAAGAAGCTTGGAATGCCGATTCGTCCAATAAACATGACGACCATAATGATACATTTACCAAACACAGAGAGATCGGAAGTAATTCCTAGTGACAGCCCTGTTGTTCCGAATGCAGAGCAAACTTCAAATAAATTTTCAAGAAGTGTATTATGCTCTGTTAAGGATAACAGGAACGTAGCGCCAAATACCAAAATAAAGGCCATCATTGTCACCATAAGGGATTTATTAATATCCGCTTGATGAAGCTCTCTTTTGAAGATTTTAATGGATTTGTTTCCCCTAGCAAAATGAAACAAGGCGAGTAAATTAAGGGCAAACGTGGTTGTCCGTATTCCGCCCCCTACTGAGCTTGGGGAAGCCCCGATAAACATGAGCATACATAAAAATAACAGTGTCGGTTCTGTCAGCTGGGTAATGTCTAATGTAGTCAAACCCCCGCTTCTCGTTGCAGTCGATTGGAACAAGGAATAAAACAAAATTTCGTGCCAGCTTTTCCCTAGAAAGCTGAACCCAGCTTCAAGTGCATATATTCCAATCGCTCCAACGACAACGAGACCGCCGAACGTAATCGTTGTGATTTTGGTGAACAATGAAAACGATGCGTGCTTTCGCTCCTGATTGAATAAATAGTCCTTTACTTCCACAAGCACAGGGAAGCCAATTGCGCCAAAGATGATCAGCAGCATCGTAATAAATTGGACGAAATAATCATCCTTGTAAGGGATAAGCGAGTTTCCTGTAATATCAAAGCCCCCATTGGTTGTCGCACTTATACTCGAGAAGAAGCCATGTAAAAAAGCTCCCTGCACATCGTAATATTTAAGAAAATACATGCTTAAAATGAGACCGCCTATAAACTCAATCAGTAAAATTAAATATAAAACCTGCTTCATTAGTTTCACAATTCCTGATAAGTTGCTTTGGTTTTGATCTGCCATGATCAGCTTTCTTTCTTTAATACCGATTCTTTTTCGCATGACGAGCCATACGAAGGTACCGAGTGTCATAATGCCGATGCCTCCAATTTGCAGGACAAACGCCAGGATCCACATACCGGTCACACTAAATGTTTGGGAAGTATCGACAACAGTCAGTCCTGTGACACTGACAGCACTCACCGCAGTAAATAAGGCATCAATGAATGTCCATTTCACTCCCTCTTGATGAGCTACTGGCAGGCTGAGAAGAATAAGTGATACCGTGACAGCAAGAAAATAATAAAGGGCAATCAGCTGGAACGCCGATAGCCGGTCAATTAGCTTTTTTATAGGATTCATTGTCATTCCTTCTTTTATCTATCTTTTCGAATACTTTATCATTTTAATGAAAAGAGACATGATTTTAAAGCTATTTTATGCTTTATTTTCTTTTTCATCAAAAAGAAAAAGACATCCTCGTGTAGAATGTCTTTTTGTCTTTCTTATTTTGCTTCTAGTCTTCTAATTCTTTCGTTTAAATCAGGGTGTGTTGAGAAAAGAGAAGCTTTTCGTTTACCACTAATTTTTAACGTAGCAACTGCTGCTTGGTCATCATCTTTGATTCTTGACGTGTACGCCTCAAGTGAACGAAGCGCATGAATCATTTTGTCTTTACCTGCAAGGTCGGCTCCACCGCGGTCTGCATGGAATTCACGATGTCTTGAATATGCAAACACGACAAGACTTCCTAGGATAGAGAAAATGATTTGGAAAACAATCACAGCGATAAAGTGAACAACCGGCACAAGCTCTTCACGCGGAACAAAGCGGCTTGCGATCCATGCCGCAATTCTTGAAAGGAAGACAACGAACGTGTTGACGATTCCTTGAAGCAGCGTCATCGTGACCATGTCACCATTCGCAACGTGAGCAACTTCGTGAGCGATAACACCTTCAACTGCTGCATCATCCATTTCATGAAGTAATCCAGTCGACACCGCCACAAGTGATCTTCTTTTAGAAGGTCCTGTTGCAAAAGCATTTACTTCAGATGATTGATAAATACCAACCTCAGGCATTTTAGAAAGGCCTGCTGCTCTTGATAGTCTGTGCACGCGGTCAACAAGCTGCTGCTCATCATATGTTAATGAATCCTTTTCAGGATTTAACACACGAACACCCATCATCATTTTTGCCATCCAGCGAGACATCGCAAGTGACATAAACGAGCCAACAAAACCAACAACTGCACTGAATACAAGAAGATAAAGTATATTAAGTCTTCCGTCTGCTCCTATATAAGAACCAACACCAGTTGCTGCACTAATAACCGACAGTACAATACCAATCGTAGTGATAACAAGAATGTTCGTTAATATAAACAGAAATATTCTTTTACCCATACATAACCTCCGCTGTCATATTAAGTTCAAATGAACTTATTAATAAAATTATAAAAATAAACGTCTCAAATTGCAAGGAAAAAGGAATCATTTTTTCTTTTTATCATAACGGCTTAAGCCCCGTCACTTCAATATTTAAGACATTTTCAACAGCAGAAAAGTGAATAAATTGTGACGCGCCTTCTTGGTTTTTAGTTTATTTTGCATTTTCATCAAAAAGAGATTATGATGTTGAATTAGATCAACAATCACGTTTTAACGTACAAATGAGGTGGAACATGGTTACTTTTAAATTAACGAGAATGGACATGACGAGACTTCTGTATTCTCTAAAAGGAGAGGGAGATCTGACTCCGCTTCAGCTTTTGAATCTATCTGTTAAAAATGATAAGGATCATCACTATGATGAATTAAAAATCCCTTCTTTTTTTGAGAAGCTTGAACGGCGGAAGCAAAAATCAGAGCACGGTCTTTCTACAAATGAAATTGTTGAGCTCGGCAACTTGTGTGAGCTAACGTCTCTTAAATCAACGGCGATTCAAAATTGGATCAAACGTGATATTAAAGATATGATTGGCCATCCAGAGCTTGGCAAGAAGTACTCTATTGATCAGGTCGTTATTTTATTAATTGTCAGGGATTTAAAATCAGTTTTTGACTTTGATGCCATTCGGATGATTTTATCTGCCTTATTTAACACCATTACAGATCGAACAGATGATATTATTAGTCCAATCCGTTTTTATGAAGCATATGCGCATGTCCTTGATTTTATTTATCACCATACGCAATTTCCATTAAAGGAAACAAACTTACGAGAAATGACCGAGGAGCAGACAGACAAGCTCTATGAAGAGTTTACAGAATTGACGCAGAACCAATGGAATTTGATTAAAGGTATTATCAGCTCCACCGTCTTCTCTGTGTTCACTTCTCACTTGCAAAGTACAGCACAGGAAATGATGTTTAATACGCTGCAGCTGAATAAAGGTTAAATAAAACCCGAGGTGATGAGATCACCTCGGGTTTTTTTGTACAGCAATTGCCAGCATAATTGCACGCCGTTTTTTTCAAAATAAGGAGGCGTAGCAAACATGAGGTGAAAGGAGGAAAATGAACATGGCAAATCGAAATCAACTTCTTGTTCCTGGAGTAGAACAAGCTTTAGACCAATTTAAATACGAGATCGCTCAAGAATTTGGCGTCACTCTCGGTTCAGATACAGTCGCACGTGCAAACGGTTCTGTTGGCGGTGAAATCACAAAAAGACTCGTTCAACAGGCTCAATCACAAATGGGCAATCCATCTAAATAAAGACATGGTGAAATACGCCGGAGCTATTCTGGCGTTTTTTTATTGTTCATATGTGTGCTCATGCCGGTTCTCACGATAAGGAAACGGTGCACCTTTCCCTTTTTGCTCCGCATGTTCTCTTTTTCGCTTAGCTGGCGGCTGTTTCTGATCCCTGGCGTTTTTTTTTGCATGTTTTCCCGCATTACCACGTGATGAGCTGTTTGGGTTTCTTTTTTCATCAGGGTCAGTTGAGTGATTTTTTTTTTGCTCTTTATCGACAGAATGATCTTTTTCTTCCTTTATCTTTTTGTCTTTGTTTCCATCATCAGGTTTTGTTTGGTGAGGCTTTTGAATAGATCCTTGCTCTTCCCTCTCTGCTTCCTTCTGCTCTTTGTCTTCAGCTTCAGGAGCCTCTTGATCTGGCTGCACCTCTTCGCTATCGTCTGTTTTGACTTCTTTTTGTTTGTCTTGATCTGTTTGCTCTTCATCATGTTTCTTAGGATCTTCTTCTTTCACAGCATCATTTTCTGCTGCGTCTTCATCCTTTTTGATGTCTTCTTGTTCTTTGTCTTGCATTTCTTGATTTCTAATATATGTTCCTGTTGAAATGCCTGCCTTTTGAGCTTTTTCTCTCGTTTCCAGGTCACTTTCTACAGTTTCCAGCTTGTAATTACGTTTTTGATATTCGCCAGAAATGGTGTTAATTTTGCTTTTTACGTTTGTTTTATATGTATTGTCCTGCTTGTTTTCATAAACCGTTGAAATATAAATACTTCTAGAGTCGTTCACGTATCCTTTTTTGTCACAATCATCTATGATTTCCTGTACGACCTTGGTCACGTCGTTTTTATCTAAATTCTTCAAATTCGACAGTACTTGCTTCGCATCTTGATTCAGTGGAGTGACACCGATCACTTCATAATTTTGATCAAGCTTCAGCTCAAAGCTTGGGTTAATATCAATCGTCATATACGCATATGCTTTTTGACTTGAGAAAGATGGCATCATAGTAAAAATCACGACAATAATCGCTGCAATTGATAGGATTCCTGCATTTAATGGACGTAAACGAAGCAGGTCAAAAAAACCGGCTCTTTTTCTTTCGAGACGTGATTCATTTGGAAATGTCACTTCTTGGCCGATTTCATAGTTTTGCTCTTCATATTTTGTCCGCAGAAATTGTCCATCAGGGGTCAGCAACGTGACATACTTTTTGTTTTTCTCTACTATAATGCCTCTTCTCATGAATTAAGCACCCCTTTAAGGTAATCTTTCAAATACACATAATCACCCGTCATAATGATCGCCATCGCAATGATGTATTTTCTATTTCTCTCAATCGTTTTGCGGCTGACTTCCACTAGCTTTTCCAGCTGTTTGACTGGCAATTGTTTTTTCTGAAATAAAATGGTTTTGAGCTCATCGTTTTCAACGAGTGTATGGGCTACTTTAATCGCATTTTGCCTGGCATCTGCATGCTTTGGTGAATGCTCAAGCAACTCTTGAAACGTGAGTCCGTATACTTTCAATCGTTCTTTAAAATGTTCAATTTCTTCTCTTCTATGTTCTTGTTCGATCAAGCGCCTATATTCATTTGCAGACAGCTCCGCTTCAATCATGCTTTGAGAGTATTCGCCATTCTCACTTTCTTGAAGATCCATCTGAACCGTTGGCGCATTTCTCGCTTCTTTTCGAATATAGTCAATCACTTTTCTTTTAATAATTAATTCTGCGAAAGCAAGAAGTGAGTTTCCTTTTTCGGCAGAGTATTTTTCTATTGCTTCATTAAAGGCAATTAAGCCTATGCTGAATTCATCATCTTTTTCATCTATATATCGTTTACAAACGGATGAAACCGTCTTAGCGACAAATGGTTTGTATTGCTCTATTAATGCATTTTGCAGTTCGATATCACCTTGTTGAATACTGATAGCCGACTGCTCTAATGTTTGCTTTTTCTTTCCTTTTTTAAACAAAAGGCTAAGCAATGGTTTCACCTCAGTTCTCCCTATATTACTCATTTATGATAGCTAATTTATGAGGGAAGCGCAAAGGAAGAAATGAGGAATTCATTTCCTGTTACTCAATTATGACATGTATGTCATCATCTACTTTACAATGTTTCGTCTAAAAGCAAAGAAATAAGGGGGTATCTCCCCCTTATTTGTAATATACGTGTTATGAAAATGAAATGATATTTCTTTCAGAAAACCTACTCTCCTACGCGTACCTCTTGTTTCTCCTCGTTTTCTTGCTCGCCTTTTCTTGATGGACTTGATAAAAACCAGCCAAATGCTGCAATTGCAAGAAGCACCGTCCAGAAAATGACTTTCCATAAAGTTGAATGAATAAAATGAGACGATACGACACCAATGGCCGGATGTGACAGTGTATAAAGTGTAAGCTTCACTCCAACCCACCCGACAATGACAAATGCTGCTGTTTCTAGGCTCGGTCTTGTTTTGAGCAGTTTCACAAAGACAGTTGCGGCAAATCTCATAATGACAAGACCAATGATACCGCCTAATAGAATGACAATAAATTGACCACCGTCGAGTCCACCGATTTGTGGCAGACTTGTTGCCGGCAGTGTCACAGCTAAAGCGACAGCCGCTAAAATAGAATCTACTGCAAAAGCAATGTCAGCAAGCTCTACTTTCACGACGGTTGCCCAGAAGCCGCTTTGCTTTACGTTTGTTTCTGTTTCTTTTTTCTTAAATACGTGCGATTTTAAAATATGGTGAATGGAAATATAAAGAAGATAAATTGCGCCAATGGCTTGAACCTGCCACACATCCACTAAAAACGAAATAAGGAACAGAGAACCAAATCGCATGACAAACGCACCTGCAAGTCCGTAAAACAATGCCTTTTTTCTTTGCTTTTCAGGAAGGTGTTTGACCATCACGGCCATGACCAGTGCGTTATCCGCAGCTAAAATTCCTTCTAATCCAATCAGTACGAGAAGAACCCACCCGTACTCTAAAATAATGGCTGCATCCATCATCATTCCTCCTTGTTTTTATCTATTGTCCCACAACAGACAAAGGCTTATGAATGCAAAAAAGACCTTTGCCTGTAATGGCAAAGGTCTTGCTAGACATGTGATATGTAGAATCATGCCAACAAAGCCGATGGAACATCAGTCCATGTAATGACGACTTTGTTTCCGGTAAAACCGGACGCTACTCCCCTTTGGCGGGATTTAGAATATTTAGATTACTTATATCATAATCAATAGACACTGGATTGTCAACAGGTGACTTTCGTTTTGATCCAATGATTAGGCAGTTGGTGTTTCAGTTTTTCTTTTTCTTCTTTTTAGCAATAAGTAAAGAACAAACAATAACACAACACCGATCCCAATCGGTAAAAGATATGGGTCTAACATAGTGCCAACCTCTTTCCAATTCTCCCCGAGCGTAAACCCAAGATACACATACACAAACGTAATCGGTGTAATCGCCAAAAACGTATACAGGCAAAAGACCCACACATTCATCTTGGCAATACCGCATGGGATGGAGATAAGCGTTCTGACCCCTGGTATAAACCGCCCGCTGAATGCGACGAACCCGCCATGTTTTTTAAAGAAAGCATCCGATTTATCAAGCGACTCAGGTTTTATCAAAAAGTACTTCCCATATTTATTTAAAAAGGGTCTGCCGCCGTAACGTCCTAACCAGTACAAGGTCAAAGGGCCAACCACACCGCCAATGGAACCGGCCGCCACTACACCGATAAAGGCCATGTCCCCTTCTGAGACCCAGTAACCCGCAAGAGGCAAAACCACTTCAGCAGGTACAAATTCAATGCATAATGCGAGGAAGATGCCAAAGTATGACAAGTTCTTAAAGGCATCAGCTAAAGAAATAATAAAATCTTCGATGTTTATCAATCCCTTTCACACATAATCATTCGACTGATTCTATCTCTTTTAGAATCACACCATATATTAAACGAATCAAACTGAAGAAACGATTCGCTTTTCATCGTTTTTTTACATTAAATTTGATTTTACTATAAAAAATGGGTGAAAAAAACGTCGATTTTTGTATTTAAGTGATGGAAAAGTGAACACAGGAGCCATTTGATCCGATATATTAAGTATATGTTTGTTTTAAGATACAGGAGGTTTTCTCACATGACCCATTTAACAGGAAGCTACAACGGATGGCTTGTCTTTCTGTCAATCGCTGTCGCCGCTGTCGCCTCCTACGCAGCTCTTCATTTAGCCAGCCGAGTGACACAGTCAAGCGGTTCAAAGAAAAAGGTATGGCTGATCATTGGTGCAATGATCATGGGAATGGGGATATGGTCAATGCATTTTATTGACATGATGACATTTCAAATGCAAGCTGGCATCACATATGAAACACCATTACTGATTTTATCGATTTTGGCGTCTTTCATCGGGTCCTTGATTGCTTTTACAATATGCATTCAAAAGCAGCTCTCTACAAGACGGCTGTTTATTAGTTCAATTACCATGGGCTCAGCTATTTGCAGCATGCATTATCTTGGAATGGAATCCATGGCCAATGTCTCAATCAGCTATGATCCAGTCCTCTTTTTTCTTTCATTTTTCATTGCTGCAATTACCTCCTACATCTCATTGAAACTCTTCTTTCGTGTTGATCTCACTAAAGATAAACGGAAGAATTATCTTTTAAAGGCTTTTGGTTCAATGTTGTTGGGGTGTGCAATTGCGGGTATGCACTATACTGGCATGGCTGCTTCTACCATGTTTCTTCACTCTGATGGACATGCTGCTGGAGGTGGTTTTCTTGAAATGTCACCATTCAGCTTGTCTATTTTCATCGGCTTAATGACACTTATAGTCCAATCACTGATGATCTTTGGTGCCTATATCGATCACCGAATCATGACACAGTCAGATCAGCTGAAAGAAAATGAGCAGCGGTTTCAATCGCTGATCAAACATAATATTGATGGGATTATCGTATTATCTGTCGAACGAAAGGTTCTTTCTGCGAATGACACTGGTAAACAAATCTTAACATTGTGCAATTCTAAGATTGGTGATGATGTCAGCCAATACGTGATGCCGACTGAGTTGTGGGAAGAATTTATTTCCCAGTCAAAAAAGGCCATCACACGCGAAGCAGAGCTGAAAACAACAGATCGTTTTTATTATTACCATGTCACTTACATACCTGTTCATGTCAACGATTCACTAGACAGCATTTATCTTGTATTAAAAGATTTAACGCAGCAGCGGATTGCAGAAAAAGAAATTCATGTCATGGCACATTATGATGCATTAACAGAGCTTCCTAATCGCCGCCACGGGATCAACCATTTAAATGATGTTCTATCCGCTCAAGAAGAGACAAAAACATCAACGGCGGTTCTATTTCTTGATTTAAATCGTTTTAAAATTATTAATGATGCACTTGGTCATAACATAGGGGACTTACTGCTGAAAGCTGCCGCAAACAGACTGACACAATGTTTACCGGACAATGGCTTTATCGCACGACTTGGCGGTGATGAATTTTTAATGATTTTCCCTCACCTGGAGCATGATACACTTAAAATTGAACAAATTACTAGGAATATCATCCGCCAATTTGAACGTCCTTTTTTCATCCAGAACCATCAGCTCATTACATCTATCAGTATTGGCATCGCCATTTCTCCGCAAAATGGCAAAGACGGGATGGAACTCATGAGAAAGGCCGATATGGCCATGTATTTATCCAAAAAACATAAGCAAAGCCGTTATGAGTTCTTTACCGAATCTATGGAAAGATTGAGTGAAGACAGGTTAAACCGAGAGCTGGAATTAAGGGATGCCATTCAAAGAGAGCAATTTGTCCTTCATTACCAGCCGCAAGTTAGTGCCAAAACAAGAAACATGACTGGGGTTGAAGCCCTTTTAAGAATGAAGGCACCAGATGGTTCCTTAAAGTCACCTGAGGCTTTTATTGAACTAGCAGAGGAATCAGGCCTCATCATTGATATTGGCAGATGGGTCATCGATACCGCATGTAAGCAGGCCAAAGTGTGGTATGACGATGGACTAAAGATTCCTGTCGCTGTCAATTTATCTGCGAAACAATTCAATTCCGAAGACTTAATTGATTTGATTAAGCTGACACTAAAAAAATACGACCTGAAACCATCTCTTTTAGAGCTTGAAGTCACAGAAAGTATGACAATGGATAATATTAAGCAATCAAAACAGGTGTTAACGTCGCTGAAACAGCTTGGCGTTCGTATTAGTATTGATGATTTCGGTACAGGCCACAGCTCCTTAAGCTATTTGAAGGATTTACCTATTCATCGACTAAAAATCGACAAATCCTTTATTGAGGATATTTTAAGTGATTCAAAGTCTGAACAGATTACCGGGGCTATTATAGCGATGGGACACCAATTGTCTCTTGAAGTCATAGCAGAAGGTGTTGAAACGTTTGCTCAGGCCCAGCTTTTATCTGCCCAGGGCTGTGACGACCTGCAAGGATTTTATTATGCCAAGCCGCTGCCAGCAAGCGATATTGAAAAATTCATCGCCTATCCGGCGCAGATGGACACATAAAAAAGGTGCCAATCATGGCACCTTTTTCGTTTTATCTAAATAATAAATGTTGACTGTGAATACCTGCTTTTTTCAATAGACTAATCAATTGCTCTTGTTCTTCACGCGTCAGACCAGAGAATGCACGCGCAATCCGAAGAGAGTGAATCGGATAAATCTTATCAAGATAACTTCGCCCTTTATCCGTTAAATGAGCATAAACCGACCGTTTATCCTTAGGGTCCTGTTCTCTTTCAATGAAACCATTTCGTTCTAATTTGTCGATTACGTACGTCACATTCCCGCTGACAAGCAGGAGTCTTGAGCCGATTTGCTGAAGCTTTTGAGCACCTCTTGTGTACAGTAATTCAAGAACGGCAAATTCAGTTGGATTAAATCCATGCTCTTTGCTGTCTCTAATACTGTGTTCTGAAACGCTTTTAAATGCTCTTGCAAAAACCTTGTAAAGCGTCATTGAACGTTCTACTTCTTCTTCATTAAACGATAGTCTCATCACATATCTACCTCTTATAATATTTTTTTAACTTCAAGGCTGTCTTGCGGTGCAGTTGGAGCCTTTCGTAAAAAATAGAAGTACGTTTTTGAAAACCCTTTCAACCACATAAGTGACTCCATTCGTGTTATGTATAAGTTTTCGATATAAACTTTTAAAATCCTTCTTATTTTTCACAATCATCTCGAAAAAAAGCTTTTTCAGCAAACCATCATGATGCGACACACTTTAACATAATCTGTAAGGACTCTATGGTTTCTTGTACTTTATTCGCCAAATTTCTACAAAATTCAATATTGCTATAATATTAAACAAAAAAAGAACCCTTTATGTGACATCCGCACATTACAAGGGATTTTTACAGACAGCGCTCTGTTTTGTTGAAAAAGAAATGATACTCTTTTTTTAAGTCACTATTTGTCATGTTCTTGGCCGCATCAGGGCTGTAAACCCCTAATGAACAAAGCTGCTTCGTATAATAATGTCTTTCTTTAGCTAAAGCTTCTTTTAATATACGCCGCACCGATTATCTCCCCCTATCAAGTGATTTGGATCGGGTGCTTATGAAGACCTTTTATACAAATCATTTTGTACGGCTCGTAGAAGAGCATGTGCATTCTGACCTGCAGCCTGCATAAATTGCTCAAGCAATTCATCCCTCTTCACATCTAATGCGATGATTTCTTTTGCCATACGAATGATCTGTGCTCGCTCCATCTTATGCTCCTCCTCCTATTTCAATTCACCATCATTATATGATGCTGTAAGAAGCATTGCACACCTCCTGTCATCTTTCCTGCCATTATTTTTTCATTTTTCTCGTTTTTGTGTTATATTTTCTAACAAACGTTAGGTTTTTTTACTTCTCGTTCTATATAATATGAAGAAAAGACTTGCAGGGGTGAGTATATGACGCAGGAAGATGTATCTTATAAAGATAAAAAAGTCATTTCAATCGGGATTGTCAGTGAATTAACAGGACTTTCCGTCAGGCAAATCCGATATTACGAGGAACGTAAACTCATCTATCCCCAGCGCTCAACTAGAGGCACACGGAAATATTCATTTGCAGATGTTGAACGGTTAATGGACATCGCCAATAAAAGGGAAGACGGGGTGCAGACAGCTGAAATTTTAAAAGACATGAAGAAAAAAGAACAAGCGCTCAAAAGCGGACAATTTAAGAAAAAAATGCTGGAAGGTCAGATCAATGCACACTTCCGCTACAAGAATCGATAAACAAAAAAATCGCTTACTACTCTGCAAATGTATGATAAAACAGGCTTAACAATAGGCTGCCTTTCGTGTCACAGATTATGAATTAGTACATCACTTATACCCAGTGCTGTACTTTTTTGTTGATTCTGTGTAAGTGATTTTTTTCAAAAATAACGTTGCGGATCACTAAGTAGTAAATCGAGACAGCGATCGCTGCCTCGATTTCAAGTAAGGCACCCGTTAGTTGAAGAATATTATGAGTCATTTTAAATGTTTATCACCTAAGACCACCATGGCTATATTTCATCTTAAATGCGACTTAGCGTTTTAAATCCATACATCAACTTCAGCGGTTAATTCAGAAATCGTGTCACCAGTGTTTACTACACCTATAGGCTCTATTATCATTGCTTGGCATTCATTTTCAGCATAAGTCTTATGCTCTAAACCTTTTTTGATGACAAACATTTCTCCTTCTGAGAGTTTCACCTCTCCATCTCGGAATATGATGGACATTTCACCATTTATTACGAAGAATACCTCATCTGTATGTTTATGATCATGCCATACAAAGTCCCCTTGAATCTTGACTAACTTAAATTGATAGTCATTCATTTCACCAATAACCTTTGGCGACCAATGTTCATTGAACTTAGAAAATTTTTCATTCAAATTGATAGCTTGTCTACTCATATGAATCCTCCCTTTTTCGTATTCTACGTATCATATTAATATCAGAATCCATACCTCTATGAAGCAATTGAAAGCATAGTATTGTTTTAAAATTAATTCAATGATCTAGTGTTCATCAAATTCTTTGAGGAATCGGAACGGTTCGTTCGTTAACCACATTCCCCGTGTTTAGAGTCGTTTTTGGTTCGATTAATAGCAAATGAACTTCCTCTTCAGCAATTGGCTGGTGTTCAATTCCTTTAGGTATCACAAGAAACTCTCCTTCATTAAGCGCTATTTCCCTATCCCTAAAACGGATGACCAGATTCCCTTTACATACAAAAAACATTTCGTCCTCATCATCATGGTGATGCCAAATGAATTCACCCTTAATCTTTACCATTTTAATGTATGAGTCGTTCAATTCACCGATTATTCTAGGCTTCCAATAATCATTTATTTGCAGAAATTTTTCTTGGACATTCATCTTTGAGATCATTAGATTCCCTCCATTATTATCAAATAACAAGGTACGCAAAACCTTAGTTTTAACATCCCCCCTTGTATCATTCAGTTTACATACTTCAATGGATCACGTAAAATTAAAAAATAATGTATACATCATCACAATTAGTGATGCAAAAGGGAGAATTATTTTGGATATTAAATCTTTGGAGGTATTTAAAGCAGTAGCCACAGAACAAAGTATTACAAAAGCTGCTAAGAATTTAAATTATGTGCAGTCAAATGTCACTGCACGAATACAACGTCTTGAACAAGAATTAGGTGTTCCTCTTCTATATCGATATCACAAGAAGATATCCTTAACGCCTGCGGGACGTGAACTGTTGCCATATGTAAACAAATTACTCTACAATTTCGAAGAAGCGATAGAGGCAGTAAAGCTTTCCTCTACTCCGCGGGGAACTTTACACATTGGAGCGATAGAGTCAACTGCTTCTACAAGATTGCCAAAAATTTTTGCAGAATATCATAAGAATTTTCCACAAGTAGAATTGAGTATGTATATGGCACCTACTGTAGATCAAGTGAGTGCCATTCTCAACTATAAGGTGGACGGCGCATTGGTAGATGGCCCAATTCATCATCCGGATATTATTGAGTACCCTATATTAGAAGAGTCTCTAGTTCTGATTACAAGCTACTCCTCAGAGCAGTTCCAGGTAGAATCCATTTTACATGAACCATTGCTCTCGTCATTCGCGCATTGCATCTATTTGGGACGATGGCAGAAATGGCTGGAAAGCAACGGCTTTGCTCCTATGAAAATAATGGAATATGGTACTTTAGAGGGCGTTCTGAAATGCGTTGAAAACGGGCTTGGAGTCACTGTGTTACCAAAATCTATGGTTGAATCACGGGCGCAAGACAGATTTACCTGCCACCCATTACCGGAACCACATAGAATAGTGCCCACTGTGTTTATAAGGCGCCGTGATTCGTACATGACCAGTGCCCTCTCACGATTTATGGAATTATTAGGCATAACTAATTTGTGATTGGTTAGTTATTTTAGTAAAAAAGAGGATAGATAGAGCAAGATTATCTCAGCTCTTCTATCCTTGTAAATAAATAAATTTCATTATAGTTTTTAAACAATTTTTTTATTTAGAGGAAGCATCAGTTCCTTCAACGACCCCTACAAAGTCAATCAGCACGCCGCCTTTTTCTGGATCCTCTGTCACTCGGAGGGCAAGTGCCTTTTTCTCCCCAGTTTTTTCATCTTCATAATTCGCATGGAACACGTGAATGCTGGCTTCTTCCAATTGAAAATCCTCATAAGAAAGTGTGTCTATGCCCCATTCTTTTTTCAGTTTCAGAATGTCATTCGGGCTTGGGACCGCGCCTTCCACGTAGACATCTTCCATTTTTCTTTTATTTCCTTCAGTGATGGCTTCAAGCATATGCTCTGCAGCCACTAGCCTTCGGTCTTTCCCCTCGTCTTCCCTTTGACATGCACTCAGCAAAAGCATACATATCAAAATGAATAAAAACTTCTTCATATTTCTCTCCCACCTTCTCCTTAAAATGTAAAGGATGGAAGCGCTATATGCAATCTTTATTCAAAAAAGACTGTAAAACGTCATGTTTTACAGTCTTAGTATGTGGACAAAGGGCTAAAATGATGTTTATTTTAGTCCTTTGTCTACCTTTCAGCGTGATCTGAAAACCTTTGAAGTCTAGGAAGGACGAGTACCGGAGCGGAGCGAATTGAACATTCGTGAGCACCGGCACGCAAGGACTGACACCGAATGCGAAGGTTTGTCAGCGCGCTGAGACTGTAAAGCGTCATGTTTTACAGTCTTCTTGCTACATAAGTGTATGGAGGAACGCTGTTGCAATTCCAAAATAGATCAGCAGTGATAAAATATCATTCAATGTTGTAATCAGCGGCCCTGATGCAATAGCCGGATCCACGTTTAATCTGTGTAAAATAATAGGCACAACCGTACCTGCCATTGTTCCAATAATAAGGGTTGCTAGGAGTGAGGAACCGACAACAAAACCTAAAATCATATTTCCCTGCCACACCATTGCGACGACTGTAATAATGATTGAACAGACAATCCCAATATAAATACTTGTTCTCAGCTCTCTAAAAATCAGGCGGATAATGGTTTTTTTCGTTAATTCTTCTTTTGAAAGCCCTCTAATGACGACCGCAAGCGACTGTGTACCTGTATTCCCTGTCATCCCAGCAATCATCGGCATGAAAAAGGCTAAAGCGACCACTTGCTGAAGGGTATCTTCAAAATAATTTAAAATACTGCCTGAAATCAGCCCAATGAATAAAAGCAAAATGAGCCACGGGAGCCGGCGGTATGCCGCAACAAAAGCGGGCGTGTCGAACGTAATATCTTTACCAGAGGCAGCAAATTTCTCATAGTCTTCACTTGCCTCTTGAATGACAACATCAATGATATCATCGACTGTGACGATCCCGACTAGGACATTGTTCTCTTCCACAACAGGAATGGCAAGAAAATCATACCGTTCAATCAGCTTTGCGATTTCTTCCTGATCCTGAAAGGCACCAACGGCAATGACTCTTGTAAACATAAGATCCTGCACCTTTTCATCCGGCTCACCTAAAATAAGATCACGGTACGACAAAACCCCTACAAGCTGCTTTTGATCGTTAATGACATATAAATAGTTGATCGATTCGGCAATTTCAGCAAAGCTTTTCAGCTTTACAACTGCGTCCTGAACCGTGTAATGCTGAGGAATCCATACATACCGGTTGGTCATGATCCGTCCTGCTGTCTCAGCAGGATAATTCATGAGAAGCTGGACGGCCTTTGATTCCTCTGCCTCCATGTTTGATAAAAGCTGATCTTTCAGCTCATCGTCCATTTCATCAAACAAGTTGGCTAGGTCATCGTTATCCATTTTGTTTGTGACGAAGGTAGCTTTGTCTTTCCCTACTTTTTCAAGAACGATTTCTTGGTATTCCCGCTCAAGCTCACCCATCATTTCCGTCACATCATCGACTGTTAAAAAACTAAGAAAGCGGCCGCGGTGTTTTTCCGGAAGTTCTTTAAATAAGTAGGCCATATCGTATGGCTGAAGTTCTTCCATAATGTTTTTAAATTCTTTGCGTTTGCCATCTCTTAGTAAAATAATGATTCTTAAAATGAGTTCATCGTACGTAATGTTCTGTATCATCGCTGTAACCTCCCCAAAGTCAGGAGATACCCGAATCCCTTAGAATGTGCGGGGGTCAGGATCTCCTTTATCTGATGCGTCAATCTGATCTTTTGACATACTCTCTATGTGTCTCGAATCGGGATGATCCATCCCCACACCTCCTTTTCTCATAAAAAAGCACCTTCAACTGAATGAAGGCGCTTTGTAAGCATGACAAAATAAACACTTGCTCCTTCAATCGTAGAGCTTTAGCACTGTATGGCATAGGATAAATCCAGCTGCATTAAAAATCACCTTATGTCGATGATTTCTGTTGACCCATTGGCGTCTTTGGACATTTTTGGGCAGCAGCGTATCTCCATACAGGAGCCTCACCTAACGAAGTCTCATATTGTTAACACACTGAGATTACAGAAAAAGCGGAATGATGTCAATAAGCAAGATGCCCAGATTCCTAATGTATTCGCTTACTTTTTTAAAAAAGAGCGATGGACAGCTTGACCATCGCCCTTATAGACCTTTTATTCCTCTTCTGGCTGATTCATGTCCTCTTGGGAGAGGAGATGAAAGGAATCATGCAAAAACAAAGCATATCCTTCTCCATCAGGACGCGGAACATATTCCGCATAGTCCATTGTCTGCTCTTCTTCTTTTTTCTTCATAATCTCTCGCCTCCTTTCCCGTAGTTTGTCCCAATGAAAAAACCTTACACATGAAAGTGTAAGGTTTGGTGTGATGGCTTAATCATCCCATTCTTGCTTCAGGATTTTGCCTGTTTTAGCGGAAATCTCAAAATCAACTTCCTCGCCGCTTGGTGTTGTGATTTCAATTTCATAAATGTATACACCATTTTCTTTATCTAGATCAGAATCAGTGACTGTGCCTTTTACTTTTGTAAGGGCAATTTTTTCAGCCTGTTTTTTCGTGATCTTCACATTTTTTTTCTTTTCTTTCACTGGGTCATTCAGCGCTTTTCCTGTTTTCGCATCCACATATACTTTATATTCAAAGCCGCCTTTTTTAATCTCGACCTCATACACCCATTTTCCTTTTTTACGCTCAAGATCCACATCATCTACGTAGCCTTTGACTACTTTTAAGGCTGCTTTTTCAGCTTGTTTCTTTGAGACGAAAGATGATTTTTTTTGCACCACTTGTTCAGCATTTGCTGTTTGATTTGTATTTAGCGCTTGAAGTGAGAAACCACCTGCAACAAGAGTTCCCGTTAATGCTGTAGCTACTAGTATTTTTTTCATCATATTCATTTCCTCCTCTATTTGATTTCTTCTACATCTTAAAAAAACAAGATGATAAAGGAAGGAAAGAAACATGAGAAAATCATGAGAAAAGAATTAGTTTTCGTACGTAATGCCCTCAATGTCTCCTGTATAGGCGTTCACAAGTACCTCAGCCTCTCTGCCGTCAGGCAAATCCAGTTCCACCTCAAACACGAGCATCCCGCTAAATGTTTCAAGATCGGCATCATCTACTGTCCCGCCAACTTCTTTGACAGCGATTTGAATGGCTTCTTCCACCGTTATTTTTGTCGGCTTCTTTTCTTTAGAGGCAGGCTTTTTCTTTTCTGCTTCGATCACCTTAAACGTTTCTTTATCAACATCAACTTGATACAGTTCTTTTTTTGATTGAATTGTAAAGGTAAAACGATCGGCTTTTTCTTTCTTTTGAATTACAGTGCCATTCACTTTTTTCACTGCCGCTTCTTCTGCTTGAAGTTCAGCATTTTTTTCATTTGGCTTTTGATAGCTTTTTAACTGTGTGATTTCTTTCATTTGACCGCTTGCAGAAGATGCAATGATCTGATAGATACCATTTGAATTTTCCAGCGTCAATGTATAGTCTTGTTTATGATTGATTAAATCAATATGTGTAATGTTTCCATTGTAGTCTTTTGCGATCATTTTTTTGATTTCTGCTTCACTTAATATTTTTTGATCAATGGTTTGGATCATAATCATGGCAAAGGCCGCAAGAATCGCAAGGCATCCTGCGAGCGCAAGCACCATTTTCGTTTTTCTAGACAATGCAGCGCCCCCTTCCTATTTCCTATTTTATAAGGAGGAAATGAGAAATTGATGAGAAAAGACCCATTTATTTTTGAAAAAGAATGGTCATGGCTGTCCCTTCGCCGATACGGCTGTCTACCTTCAGTTCGGCCCCATGCTCTTCTGCAATTTGCTTCGCAATTGAAAGGCCAAGTCCGGTTCCGCCCGTCTCACTGTTTCTCGCTTCATCCACACGGAAAAAGCGGTCAAAGATTTTCGGCAGATCCTCTTCTTTCATGCCAATTCCTTGATCAATCACTGAAATAAATGGCTTGTCTCCTGCCCTTCCGCAGGTCACATCAACTGGCTCTGCACTATATTTGACCGCATTATCAATCAAGATGGTCAAAAGCTGTTTGATTTTCTCTTCGTCTCCTTCCGCGATAAGCGGTCGATCTGTTTGCACATGAGATTGAATGGTTCGATTGGTTGCCACTTCAAGTGTATGACATATCTGCTTGCACAAATGACCAAGATCAACTGGCTTCATATCCAAGTAAAGCGGCTGACCGTTTTTCGCCAATGTCAGCAATTGATCTGTCAGTCTTTTCATTTTTTTCGCTTCGTCATGAATCGCTTGGGAGGATTCTTCTACAACCTCTGGACGTGTTTGCCCCCAGCGTTTTAGTAAATTGCTGTAGCTCATAATGACGGTAATTGGTGTCTTCAATTCATGAGAGGCATCATGCAAAAATTGCTGTTCTTTCTCATAATGTTTCTCAAGAATTTCAGACATTTCATTAAAGGTTTGACCCATTTGATATAATTCATCCTTTGAATCACTTGTTAATTCAATTCGTTTAAATGCCTTTTCCTTCATACTTGCTTTCATCGTATTGGTCATTCGACTAATTGGGCGAACAATTTGTTTGGTTAAAATGTGCCCTGCAACATAAGAAAGCATAATAAACAAAACACCTGCAGCGATTAAAATCATTTTCAATAACGCTAAGTTCTCTTCCGTATTTTCAATTTCTTCATATACTTGAAGAGACACAATCTCGCCATTTGTCCAAATAACTGGAATGGCCGCAAACGCAATCATATGCTTATTGTATTCTTTGATTTCTGCCGTCTGACCAGATTCATATGTAAAAGGCAGTGAGCTAAACGTTGATTCCTTTGTGACAGTCAGCTTTGACTCACCCGTTTCTGTCACGACACGGATCATCCCATTTTGAGGCAGGTATGCCTTCAGCAGCTCTGAGGATGGAAGACCTTCTTCTTCTGACTTTTTTAACGCAATCGCAATATTTTCAGCCACTTCAGACAGACGGGACATATCTTTTTGGGTCAAGGTCATTGAAAAAATAAAATATATCGCTGTATGAAATAGCAGCACCATTAAAAACAAAGACAACGACGTATAAAGCTGAATCTTATTTTTTAATCTCATTCTTTATCCTTTCATCACATAACCCACACCTCTCACTGTGTGAATCAGCTGTTTTTCAAATGGGTAATCGACTTTTTTCCTTAAATAACGGATATAGACATCCACTACGTTTGTATCACCGAAATAATCAAAGCCCCAAACGGCTGTTAAAAGCTGATCTCTTGTGAGCACTTGCTGCTGATGTTTCAGCAAATGGACAAGCAGGTCATATTCTCTCGGTGTCAGTTCAAGCATTTGCCCCGCCCTTTGTATTTCTCTAGTTTTCTCATTGACAGTTAAATCTGCTATACTCAGCTCTATTTCCTTTTCTTCTTTCGCATGTATATTTAACCTTAACTGCGCGCGAATTCTCGCTAATAATTCTTCTATGTCAAAAGGTTTTGTTATATAATCATTCGCTCCAAGGTCAAGCCCGCTTACCTTATCAGGAACACTTCCTCTTGCTGTAATCAAAATAATTGGTGTCGATGTATTTGTCTTACGTACTCTTCTCAGCACTTCAAGTCCGCTTAATTCTGGAAGCATGACGTCAAGTAGCACCAAATCGAAGCTTTCTTCTTCAAGAGCCTGAAGTCCGTCCATTCCTGTTCCTTTCACTGTCACCTCATATCCTTCATATTCAAGTTCAAGTGACAGCACCCTTGCAATTTTCTTTTCATCCTCAACTACGAGTATCTTCCCTTTGTTCATCTCTATCTCTCCTATCTGATAGGCAAGCTTGTCTTTCCATTATTATATGTTGCCTTTATCATTTGGAACAGTCACAATCTTCACATCTAACTTTTTTCAACAGAAAGGTTCTTAATCATTGACCCGAAGGAACATATGTTCTATAATTGAGCTATTATTAACATATATAGGTTACGCATTGCCCATTTATAAAAGACAAGGAGGAACATGACATTATGATCAGATATGACAACATCACATTAGCACACTTTTCAGAGGCATATTTAGAAGGCTTAACGTCTTTTAATCTAGACAAAGAACAAGCAAAATTCACTGCTTTACCAAGTGAATATTTTGAGTTTACTGAAGGACAACACCGAATTGTCATACTACATGAAAAGGAACCAGTTGGCTTCTTTGTATTACATACCACAGATCGTGTTAAGGAATATTCAAATAACCCAAACGCTATATTGTTAACTTCATTATCTATTCATCAGACGCAGCAAAGAAAAGGGTATGCCAAACATGCCATGTCGTTATTAAAACCATTCGTCACCTCTGAATTTCCTACCTATAACGAGATCGTACTGGCCGTGAATCATCAAAATATCCCTGCCCAAACTCTATATACACAAATAGGCTTTCAGGATACAGGTAGAAGAAAAACTGGCCCAATTGGTGAACAGATTATCATGAATTTGCTATTAACTTAACTGTTCATGAAACGAACACTAGAGAATGAAATATTTTTTGGGGAAAATGTTTTTCTCGTTCTCCTTTCTCCTCACTACTCACCTATCAATTAATTTTGTTGTTTTGCAAGATCATCTTTTTTGGTTCTATTCACCCATTTTCATCTGTACAGGTGCAAGCTCACTATGCAGTATTTCCTTCATTTTCATATGATATCAAGAGTTTTCTTCAAAAGGTGAGCTTTTTCGTCAATAAGTGAGGAGAACTGCATTTTTAATAATAGATTGATTATTCTAAAAATGATTACAATTGACCCTTTCCGATCAAAAGTTTCTTTTATACAATAACATTATGCAGCCTGAATCTACTTTGAAAACAAAATAAGGAGGGCTTTCTTATGAAAGGTGAAATTCGCTTAATTCCGTATGAAGTAAAAGCCAATGTGATGGAAGCGAAAGAGACGCCGGAAAGTATTCAGGAGATTAAAGCACCCGAACTTTGGTCAAGTGGCTTCAAAGGAAAAGGCATAACCATCGCTGTCCTTGATACAGGCTGTGACACAGAGCATCCCGACTTAAAAGATCAGATTATCGGTGGCAAGAATTTTACCGATGATGACAATGGAGATGCTGAAAATGTAAAAGACTACAATGGGCATGGTACCCATGTAGCAGGAACAATTGCAGCAACAGATCAAAATGGCGGAATTTTAGGGGTTGCCCCTGAAGCCAAGCTGCTTATCGTGAAAGTTCTTGGCGGTGAAAATGGCAGCGGAAAATATGAATGGATCATTAATGGGATTAACTACGCCGCAGAGCAGAAGGTGGATATTATCTCCATGTCTCTCGGTGGTCCAAGCAATGAGCCAGAACTGCAGGAAGCCATTCAAAATGCGGTAAATAGTGGTGTGCTTGTTGTATGTGCAGCAGGAAATGAAGGTGACGGGGACGAGCGTACGGAAGAGTTCTCCTATCCAGCAGCATACAATGAAGTTATTGCCGTCGGCTCTGTCTCCCTTGCAAGAGAATCCTCTGAATTTTCCAATGCTAATAAAGAAATCGACCTCGTCGCTCCAGGAGAAGACATTTTATCCACACTTCCTAACCATAAATATGGCAGACTCACAGGAACTTCAATGGCTGCCCCTCACGTAAGCGGTGCACTAGCCATCATCAAAAATGCCGAAGAAGATGCGTTTCAGCGCAAGCTGACAGAGCCTGAGGTCTATGCTCAGCTTGTCAGAAGAACCCTTCCACTAAAGCAATCGAAAGCCCTTGTAGGGAATGGATTTCTATATTTAACTGCGCCTGATGTCCTTTTAGAAAAAACATTGGAAGCAGACCTTTTATCTCTATAGCTTCCATAGAGGTCCTGAGAAAAGCAAGAATTTTCTCAGGATTTTTTTAATTAAAATTATTCAAAATTTACTTTGACGAAATGAAGTGAACGTTATATAATCGAACACAATAAATTCATAGTTTGAGAGTCGGTAATTCGATCACACATCGAATTTTAATTGGGAAGACCGGTGAAAATCCGGCGCGGTCCCGCCACTGTGAGTGAGGAGAGCTTTTCTCATGAATCCACTGTCATAAGGATGGGAAGGATGAAAGGCTTGCAGATTCACCAGCCAGGATACCAGCCGCTCTATCACATCAAACCCCCTACGGTTGATAGGAGATGTCGGAAAAGCGTCAGTTATGCTCACGCCTTCTTTCGCACACACATTTTGTCTTTTTAAACCAGACATTTGCCCTCATCAATCTTGGCCATGAGTGTAAATGTCTTTTTATATTTAGAGGAGGAATTGGAATTGACAATTGTTAAAACAAGTAATCTAGGTTTTCCCCGAATTGGTTTAAACAGAGAATGGAAAAAAGCACTTGAGTCTTATTGGAAAGGTCAAACAGACCGTGAAACCCTCTTAAGCACACTGGATGAACAATTTTTAACGGCCATTAAAACGCAAATCAATCAACAAATTGATGTTGTTCCTTCTGGAGACTTTACCTTCTATGATCACGTACTGGATACAGCTGTTATGTTCAATTGGATTCCAGAACGCTTCCGCAGCTTAAAAGACCCGCTAGATACATACTTCGCGATGGCAAGAGGTACAAAAGACGCCGTCTCAAGTGAAATGACAAAATGGTTTAATACAAACTATCACTACATCGTTCCAGAATACGAGAAAAGCACGGAATTTAAACTCACACACAACAAACCGCTTGAAGCCTACGAAAAGGTGAAAAAGGCGATTGGTGTTGAAACCAAGCCTGTTGTACTTGGTCTTTATACATTTGTCTCACTTTCTAAAGGCTATGAAGCAAATGAAGTGAAAGAAATCCAGCAGCGTCTAGTGCCGCTTTATATTCAGGTTTTAAAAGAACTTGAAGAAGCTGGTGTCAAATGGGTTCAAATTGATGAGCCAGCACTTGTTACAGCTTCAAGTGAAGACGTAAAAGCTGTAAAAGAAATCTATGAAACAATTAAAGAAGCCGTACCTGCCTTAAATATTCTTCTTCAAACATACTTTGATTCAGTAGACGCGTATGAGGAGCTTGTCACATATCCTGTTGAAGCGATCGGTCTTGATTTTGTCCATGATCAAGGGCGCAACCTTGATCAAGTGAAAAAGCACGGCTTCCCGAAAGATAAAATTTTAGCAGCTGGTGTCATTGATGGAAGAAATATTTGGAGATCAGATCTTGGCGAAAGATTATCCTTCATTTCTGAAGTCATTGCTGACGCTCAGCCAAAAGAAGTGTGGCTGCAGCCATCAAGCAGCTTACTGCATGTGCCAGTTGCAAAGCACCCAAGCGAACAGCTTGAAGAAAAACTATTAAATGGACTATCTTATGCAACTGAAAAACTGGCTGAATTAACACTGCTAAAAGAAGGTTTAACAAAAGGAGCAGCGGCTATTGATGCCGACATCAATGAAGCTGCACAAGCACTTCTTACCTTAAAAGAGTTCGCAAAAGGAACAAATGCGGATTTAACAGCAGAACGCAACAATCTTTCATCGAAAGATTTTAAACGTCCAGTTGCCTTTGAAGAACGCCTTCGCATTCAAAATGAATCTCTTGAACTGCCGCTTCTTCCAACGACAACAATTGGCAGCTTCCCGCAATCTGCTGAAGTACGCAGTGCTCGTCAAAAGTGGCGTAAAAATGAGTGGACAGATGCAGAGTACGATGAATTTATTAAGGAAGAAACAAAAAGATGGATTGATATTCAAGAAGAAATTGGCCTGGATGTGCTCGTACATGGAGAATTCGAACGCACAGACATGGTTGAATACTTCGGTGAAAAACTAGCTGGGTTTGCCTTTACGAAATTTGCTTGGGTGCAATCCTATGGATCACGCTGCGTGAAGCCGCCAATCATTTATGGAGATGTAGAGTTTACAGAGCCAATGACAGTGAAAGAGACGGTTTACGCACAAAGCTTAACAGAGAAAAAGGTCAAGGGAATGCTGACAGGACCTGTCACCATCTTAAACTGGTCTTTCCCAAGAACGGATATTTCCCGGAAAGACATTGCTTTCCAAATCGCTTTCGCTTTGCGCAAAGAGGTAGAAGCGTTAGAGGAAGCTGGTATACAAGTCATTCAAGTGGATGAGCCTGCACTAAGAGAAGGTCTTCCGCTCAAAGAAAGTGATTGGGCAGAATATTTAAACTGGGCAGCAGAGTCGTTCCGTTTATCAACATCATCTGTTCAAAATGAAACGCAAATTCATACACATATGTGCTACAGTAACTTCGAGGATATTGTCGATACGATCGAAGACCTGGATGCTGACGTGATCACAATTGAACATTCACGCAGTCATGGCGGATTCCTCGATTACTTAGAAAAGCATCCGTATTTAAAAGGACTTGGACTAGGTGTTTATGACATCCATAGCCCGCGCGTTCCATCTGTGGAAGAAATGAGCCACATCATTGATGATGCGCTGAACGTTTGTCCGACAGATCGCTTCTGGGTAAATCCTGATTGTGGTCTAAAAACTAGACAAGAGCCTGAAACCATTGCTGCTTTGAAAAACATGGTCACAGCGGCTGAAGTCGCTCGTAAAAAACTAGCGCAGCACGCATAATGAAATGCCCTCCCCTGCTGAACACAGCAGGGGTTTTTATATGCAAATTGTCCTGTCCGATCTTCTACTGCGATGATTTCTTTTCTAGCATGATTCGTTTATACTAGAGAAGTCAGTCGAACAAAGGGAGGAAGACAATGAATCACGAAGATTTTTTACAACGCGCAATTGATCTTGCAGTAGAAGGAGTCAATAGTGGTACTGGCGGCCCTTTTGGAGCAGTCATTGTCAAGGATGGTCAGATTATTGCAGAGGGAAGCAACAATGTGACAACGAGTAACGATCCAACCGCACATGCAGAAGTCACAGCCATTCGAAAGGCGTGCCAAACTCTACATACATACCAATTAGAAGATTGTATTCTATACACAAGCTGTGAGCCTTGTCCGATGTGCCTTGGCGCTATTTACTGGGCTAGACCAAAAGCGGTGTATTTTGCTGCTGGACATCAAGATGCAGCGGATTCTGGATTTGATGACTCGTTTATTTATGAAGAAATCAACAAAGAATACGAATCAAGAAATATACCATTTTTCAAGCTGACACCTCAAAAAACCCTTGCACCATTTGAAGCATGGGAAGCATATGATCAAAAGAAAGAATATTAAAAAAAGACACCTGCTGTGAGCAGGTGTTGCAGATTGTTGACAAAGGACTAAAATCATTTTGATTTTAGTCCTTTGTCTTCTTTTCAGCGTGAAAAGAAAACCTTTGCAGTCTAGGAAGGGTGAGCACCGGAGCGCAGACCTGACACCGAATGCGAGGGTTTGTCTGCGCGCTGAGACACCTGCTGTGGGCAGGTGTCTTCTACTATTACTCCGCCACTTCAAGCTCTACTTCAATGTTCCCTCTTGTTGCTTTTGAATATGGGCAAAATTCATGTGCAGCACGGACAAGCTCTTTCACTTTGTCATGATCAAGACCTTTCGCAGATACAATTAGCTTTACGCCAAGCTTAAAGCCTCCATCACTCTCATCTTTTAAAAGACTAACATGTCCTTCTACTTCCGATTCTATCTCTACCCCTTGCTTCTTCGCTACTTGTTCAAGTGCGCCTCCGAAACAAGCTGCATAGCCTGCTGCAAATAATTGCTCTGGATTCGTACCAGTCTCTCCGTCTTTCTTTGCATTAGGCATGACAATGTTATGATCGAGTACACCATCTTCTGAACGAACATGTCCTGCTCTTCCATGCTGCGCTTTTACTTTTGCTGTGAATAATGGTTTCATCTTCATCTCCTCCTTCATCTATTGATTCTTTTCACGTTCTATTCATTTCTCAAACATTTATCGCACATTGAAGAATTTTTCACTTTTTGTCTGTATTTATTTTAAAAAGGAAGAAAATCTTATACAATGATAAGTATGACGAAAAATAGTTGGTGACAGACATGACAAATGAATTCGAACACATGAAGCTGGAGAATCAGCTTTGTTTCTTGTTATATGCAAGTTCACGAGAGATGACGAAGCAGTATAAACCGTTATTAGAAGAATTAAACATTACCTATCCGCAATATTTGGCACTGCTTTTATTGTGGGAGCATGGGACATTAAATGTGAAAACGATGGGAGAGCTTCTCTATTTAGACTCTGGCACACTCACACCCATGCTGAAACGGATGGAGCAAAACGGACTCATCATTCGAGAACGTTCGAAAGAGGATGAGCGTTCTGTAGACATTCGTTTAACGGAATACGGCGAACAGCTAAAAGAAAAGGCCACTGCCATTCCATCTCACATGCTGTCTGGGACAGGCAGATCGGAAGAAGAGCTAAAAACACTGCGTGCGTCTTTACATGAACTTTTGCAAAAATTAACACAACCAAAAGGCTGAGGGAATTGTTCCCTCAGCCTTTTATCATGTCTATATCTATTATTTTGCGACAGCTACTAGTTCTACTTCGATGTTTCCTTGAGTTGCTTTTGAATATGGGCATACGCCGTGTGCTTTATGAACAAGTTCTTCTAATGCTGATTGCTCGATTCCAGTTCCCTTTACTTCTAATTGAACGCCAAGTTTGAAACCGCCATCTGAACTGTCTTTTATTAAGCTTACATGTGCCGTTACTTCACTTTCAAAACGGATACGCTCTTGTCTCGCTACCATTTGAAGGGCTGAATCAAAACATGCAGAGTAGCCTGCTGCGAATAATTGCTCTGGATTTGTTGCTTTTTCAAGTTTTTTTGCTCTTGGTGTTCCAGGCATTGCTACATCATGCTCAAGTACACCATCTGTTGAAACAACCTTTCCTTCTCTTCCGCCGACAGCTGATACAGTTGCAGTAAATAAAACGTCTGACATGAATATAACCCTCTTTCTCTCCAATAATGTTTTCTACAATTGAATTGTACACAATTTAAATTGCAGAGTCAATCAATTCACACTCTTTTTTAAGATTTCCTCTTCGTTTTCTTTTTATGAGCATGTTCTCAAATCTTTAGACAGTAAAAAAAGCCCTTTAACAAGGGCTTTTAAATCGTATCATGCTGTGAGTTCTGTTGTTCTAGCGTGTGGTTTCTGTTATCTGGGTCGGTATTTGCTGATGCCAGTAACAATGCCATGACGGTGATGCTTGTACAGACGACTGCCCATTTTTTAAAATTCATATAAACAATCCCCTCTCTGAATATAGATTCGAGCATGTTCTGCTTCCCTATAGAACATGGAAGATTTTTCATAATCCTCCATTTCATTATAATACTTTGCGGTATCTAACGCCAGCTCTTCTATATCTGGATATGCATAAGCAGACTCTAAAAAATGGAAAATTCGTTTAATATACTCAGCATCTTGTCTTAAATACAATGCTTCTAAAAATATGGTCTTCTGAATATGAATGTCATCCTGAAGAGCTTCTGCTCGTTTCATACATTCTTCTCTGTAGTGTAATGCTTCTTCGTGATTTCCTTGTTTGTATAATATCTGAGCGGCTGTATAAAGAGGGTCTATTGATCGACGAAGATGATCGGATTGATTTTGATCAAATAACGAGATGGATTCTTTCATTAATTCGAGTGCACGGTTCAAGTCTCCCATTCGGTAATAACTGTTGCCCATATTAAACAACGAGGAAGCAATAAAACGCACATTCTGAAACTCTCTGGATCTCGCAAGTGCTCTTTCGAGATGTGGTAATGCCTTTTCATGCCTTCTCATATCATCATAGTTACCGGCCACAATAAATTCACACTGAATGGTGCGAAGCGCGTACAGTTCATGCTGAACATAAACATCCAGCGCAAGTTTAGCATGATGCATCGAGATATGTGTTTGTTTCATGTGATAATATACTTCAGACATTTTAAAATGATATTCCGCACGTTCAATATCATCTGATACAAAAGAAAGCTTGTGCTCTGCCTTTTGATAAGACGATATGGCAGCAATGTACTCTCTCCGGCCGAATTCATACATGCCCCTGAAAAAATGATAGTAGTATTCAAGCATGCCTGTGACATGTGTTTGATGCTCATCTATTTCTTTCGAAAGCTCGGAAAAGTTGGCGCGAAGCTTTCCTTCCTTTAATGGCTTTAAATAATCAAGCATGACTTCATGCCTAAATTCCATTAAAGAAAAATAGAGAAGCAAATTCTGATCTTCTTCCATTGAATCAAGAGAAGTGCGAATTTCCTGCTTTAACTGTTCTGCTTGTTCTGAATCAAATCTGCGGATTAATTCATACCACTTGTTGATTTTCACCCCAATATCCGAAGAGGGAATGATTTTCGCCATATGTTGCCTTCTCCAATCTTCTCAAAATATAAAACATTACCATATTTTATCATACTTGACCGAAGAAATACAAAAAATGAAAGGAAAAAGAGAGCCTGTTTTCACAAGACTCTCTTTTGAAATGGTTATTCTCTTATTTGTCCTTGACCACGAATGACAAATTTTTCGGAGGTTAAGGCTGGCAGACCCATCGGCCCTCTTGCATGCAGTTTTTGGGTACTAATGCCTATTTCTGCTCCATAGCCGAATTCAAAGCCATCTGTAAAACGAGTAGAGGCATTATGATAGACAGCAGCAGCATCGACAGCTGTTAAGAAAAGGGACGCATGCTCATCATTTTCCGTAATGATCGCTTCAGAGTGCTTGGAGCTATATGTTTGAATATGCTGAATGGCTTCTTCTATGTTCTCTACAATTTTGATACTGACGATCGGCGCTAAAAACTCCGTTTCATAGTCCTCTGTAGTTGCTAATGCAGCACTAGGAGCAATCGCGCATACTGCTTCATCGCCGCGTATCTCTACCCCATTTGATTGAAGGGCTTCAAATAACGAAGCGCCATATGTTTTTGCCCATGATTCATGAATGACAATGCTCTCAATGGCATTACAAACGGATGGTCTTTGCGTTTTGGCATTCAGCACAATCTTCTCAGCCATTTCGTTTTTCGCCGTTTCATCAATGTAGATATGACAATTTCCTGCACCTGTCTCAAGCACTGGCACGGTCGACTCTCTCACTACAAGATCAATTAAATTTTTCCCGCCTCGCGGAATGAGGACATCGAGGTACTCATTTAAGGTAAACAGCGTTTTCGCCGTTTCACGGCCAGTATCTTCAATCAACTGCACACTGTCTACTGGAATATCCGTTGTATGAAGTGCTTCATGAATGACCTTTACAATCGCTTTATTACTGTGAATAGCAGATGAGCTTCCTCGTAGAATCACTGCATTCCCCGTTTTTAAGCAAAGGGTGGCAGCATCGACTGTCACATTTGGTCTTGCCTCATAAATCATGCCAACCGTACCAAGCGGCACACGCACCTTTTCGATGAACAGCCCGTTTTCTTTTTGAATGGTTTCTAACGTTTCACCAATTGGGTCTTTGAGCTGAATGAGTTGAAGGGTCGCATCTGCAATGGCTTCAATTCTCTCTTCCGTGAGCGTGATCCGGTCAATGACAGATGGTGTGAACTGCTTTTCTTCCGCAGCCTGAACATCCTTGTGGTTCTCTTCTATTAAATAGGCTGAAGATGCTTTTAGTGCACCTGCGATAGCGTGTAAAGCAGCATTTTTTTGTTCTGTCGTTTTTAGCAGTAGTTGATCTTTGGCTGCACTTGCTTTTTTTGCTTTTTCAAGAACTTCATTCATCGTATTCCCTCCTCAGTTTTGTACATGCTGTACCCAGTGATCCCTGTGTATGACCTCAGGTTTCTCTTTTGAAAGCTCGTCACTTCGCATCCCTTTAATGCCGAGAAGCTCATCTGATGCGTACAAGGTTTGTCCCTTACCAACCAATCCATTTGGACCAACAACTTCTACGACCTCTCCTCTAGAAAAGTCACCAGCGACATCAATGACTCCCGCCGGAAGAAGGCTTCTGCCGTTATGCAAAATTGCTGCTTCGGCTCCTGCATCGATCATGATCTTTCCAGAGACCGGTGAGTGGAATTGAATCCATTGGCGCCGGTTGTTGATGGCTGATAAGTCTTGTTCACCGATATACGTTCCGTCACCTTGCCCCGCCAGAATGTGAAGCAGCTTGTCTTCCCCAGTTCCTGTGCCAATGAACACTTTCACGCCAAGTGAAAGTGCCGTTTGTGCAGCAGACAGCTTCGATTTCATTCCACCAGTTCCAACCTTTGAACCAGTGCTCTTCGCATATGAAAACAGTTCTTCTGAAATGTGGGTCAGTACATCAAAACGCTTTGCCTCAGGATGCTCATTTGGATTTGCATCATAAATGCCATTAATGTCCGTTAATATGATCAATTGATCTGCATGAATTAATCCACTGACTAGAGCTGACAGCATGTCATTATCTCCAAAGGTAAGCTCTTCGATTGAAACTGAATCATTTTCATTGATGATCGGTAAAATTTTTCTTTCCAGCAGTTCCATCATCGTTGCGTAAGCATTTCGATATCTTGTTCGATCTGAAAAGTCATTACGAGTTAAAAGCATTTGTGCAGGTGTCATATGAAACTGCGAAAAAAGTTCTGTATATTTTTGCATTAACAAGCCCTGACCAACAGCTGCGGCGGCCTGCTTCCCTTTTAAGGTAACAGGTCTTGATGGATATCCTAAGCTGCCAAATCCTGCCGCAACGGCTCCTGACGAAATTAAAATGATTTCATGTCCTGCCTCTTTGAGCTTGGCTATGGCTCTTACATGATCCAACATCTTTTGTTCATCAATGGTTCCTTTTTGCTCTGTTAATGAACTGCTGCCAATTTTTATGACGATCCTTTGCTTTTTCATCCTGATTCCCTCCGCTATACCTTTAGGCACAAAAAAATCCCTTTTTCTCCTTATGCAAAGGACGAAAAGGGATTTTCCGTGGTACCACCTTCATTGAATAAGCATGTGTCTGCTTATTCCACTCAACTCCTGTAACGCCAGGCACGCGCTTAGATTTTTCCTCTAAGGCTCAAAGGGCAGGTTCAGCAGCTGTCTGCGGCAAATGTTTCAGCATGTCATTTGCTCTCTTTACGCACCAGTTCCTGCTTACTATTCCTTTTCAACGCTCGTTAATTTTTTTATATTATCACCAATTCCTAGAAAAAAGTCAAGCACTCAATTAAAGACAATTGTTTTATTCTCGTGAACAATAATTCGATCTTCTAGATGCCATTTGACAGCACGCGCAAGTACACTCCGCTCAATTGTTCTGCCAATATTTTTTAGTGCTTCCGCATCATCCCGGTGATCTACACGCTCAATATCCTGTTCAATGATCGGTCCTTCGTCTAAATCATTGGTGACATAATGAGAAGTCGCACCAATTAATTTGACTCCCCGCTCATATGCCCGCTTGTAGGGATTTGCACCGATAAACGCTGGCAGGAAGGAATGATGAATATTAATGATTTTGTTCGGATGCTCTTCAATAAATCTAGGCGTTAAAATTTGCATGTATCGAGCAAGCACAACGGCATCAATGTCGTACTTTTCTAGTAGAGCAAGCTGCTGTTTTTCTGCCTCTTGACGAATGTCTTTATTCGCCTTCACAAAATGGAATGGGATGCCGAGTGCTTCGACCGTATCCTTTGCCGTTTCATGATTGCTGATGACAACTGCGATTTCAGCCATAAGATTCCCGCTTTGCCATTCCCATAAAAGTTCATTTAAACAATGAAGCTCTTTCGATACAAAGATCGCCAGCTTTTTCAAATCACTGGCACGTGACATGCTCCAGGTCATTTGAAATGATGCGGCAATTGGCTCAAAGCTATTTTTCAGCTGATCTAAGTTGGCCGAAATGTCTTTCCAATCAAATTCAATTCTTAAAAAGAAACGGCCGCTTTCATGATCTGTTGTATATTGGCTGGATTCAATGATGTTCGCTCCGTGCTCAAATAAAAAGGAAGAAACAGCTGACACAATGCCAGGCTGATCCGGGCAGCTGACAAGCAATCTGCCTTTTTGCTCGTGCTTTTGTCTGTGTAATTCAAGTTTCTCTGTAATCAATGTTCTCATCAATTATGACCTCATTTACGTTTTCATTCTAATGAAATATTATACTGGACTGGAAAGAGAAAAAGCAATGAAGAGCTGGATTTTTTATTGAATATTCATTCAATTCTGCATCTGGCGTGATATAATGTAGATAGACCTTTTACCACAAAAGGAGTGATGGAGATGAAAAGTATGACTTTGTTTGGTAAAGTGAGCTTTTGGCTCGGCATCATATGTCTGATCACGGGTTTGTATCTTTTTATGACCGGTGAGAGACTCATTCCTTTGCTCACGTTTGGTGTATGTTTTCTGCTTGTGAGTCAGCTTTACCGCAAAAATGAAAACGATTCCAATCATCATTCGATGTAACAAAAAGGCTGGCAGATGCCAGCCTTTTCTTATTCAATGATTTTTAATCCGACTGCCGCGGATAAAATTAGCGCGATAAAGAAAATACGTTTTGCGTCCTTCGATTCACCGTAAAACAGCATTCCGACAACAGCTCCTCCAGCAGCTCCAATTCCAGTCCAAATGGCGTACGCCGTTCCCATCGGAATCGTATTCATTGCAAGAGAAAGCATGAAAAAGGACAGCGAAAATCCAGCTGCTATGAATAAAATCCATTTGACATGTCGATCTTTCTGGAATTGATTCATCATGGTGACACAAAGCATTTCTAAAATACCTGCCCCAATGAGTAAAAGCCAGCTCATGATTCAGTCTCTCCTTTCTTTTCACTTGTTGTAAGCTTCAGTCCTAATACACCGGACAAAAGCATCACAATCAGCAGCAGTTTGACAATCTGAACCGGCTCACCAAGCACCATGCCTAATATGACGGTACCTGCTGTTCCAAGACCGGTAAAAACGGCATAAAGTGTGCCAACTGGTAGTACACTTGTTGCTTTCATGAGTAAATAAAAGCTGGCGATAATACAAACAACGGTTGCACTCCATTCCAGCATAGAATGAGCATATTTCAGCCCCATCACCCAGCCGACTTCAAAGATGGCCGCAATCAATACATTTCCCCACTTCATCCGATCTCTTCCTTTCTGAACGATTCCAAGCAACAAAAAAGCCCGGAAATCGATCGTTTGATCAAATCTCCCGGGCTTTTATCCCTCCGTGTCCATATGGTCTCTATTGCAAAGACCCTATGTGTTTTCTCTCGGTCCAGACTGCACAATTGCACGGAACCCTAGAAAACCAATTCATTATAAGCAGATCTGACGTAGAGCAGATTCTGTGTAAAAATTGTATCACACCCCGAAATGACAGTCTAACGCTTTGCCTCCCACCTTCAAATATACTTGTTCATTTTTCGAAAGAAATTTTATGGGAGCACCGTATACTAAGTGTTAGACACAGGTCACAGGGAGGTAAGCGTAAATGACATTCCATTTATTTTTCATTACATTGACGATCCAGCGTAAATACAAAGACATTGAGACCGTTCTTTACGAACAAGAAGTTGAAGCTTTTTATGAAGAAATGAAACAAAAACAACTAAAATATATGAACTAAAACTGGAAATAAAAAATGTGAAAAGGAGGAAATTGACATGTTTATGATACTTGCAATGCTTGATTGTTATACGAGAGAGATGGATCAGGTTTAGATACGCTCCCCATTGATCACATCGCTGATATAATGAAATAAAATTGATGTGATGAACGTTCTGCTGCATTTATAGATCAAATAATCCTGAAAAACATTTTATAGGAAATCAAGAGGTGGATTGTATGATGATGACCGATGAACAAAAACATGAATTTTATCAAGCACTTATTGACAAGAATCCGCAATATGACGGCACATTCTTTGCCTGTATTAAGACAACCGGAATCTTCTGTCATGCCACATGTACGGCTAGAAAGCCCAAATATGAAAACTGTGAGTTTTTCTTTACAGCGGAGGAAGCACTGCTGGCAGGGTATCGTCCGTGCAAGCGCTGCACGCCATTAACATACCCAAACAGCATTCCCGATGAAGTCAAAACACTCGTTTCAGCAATAGAAAAAAATCCTGAGAAACGCTGGAAAGAAGAAGACTTTCGCCAATTAGGGATTCACTCCGCTACGGCTCGAAGAAAATTTAAAGACATTTACGGCATGACTTTTGTTCAATATGCAAGATCACGCCGAATGGGACTTGCCTTTAAAGAAATTTTGAACGGAAAAAAAGTGATCGATCAGCAGGTTAGCTTCGGCTATGATTCTTCGAGTGCATTCAATGATGCATTTACAAAAATCATGGGAAATCCACCTAAAAAAGCGCAGGTTAACATTCTCTATGCAAATTTTATTTCCACACCGGTCGGACGGATGATTAGCGTGACAGATGCCACACATGTGTACTTACTGGAATTTATGGACAGGCGTGGACTCGAAAAAGAAATTGAGACCATGAGAAAGAAGTATCATGCCCGCATTTTAGTGGGAGAAACAAACGTCCATCAGCAATTGGCAAAGGAATTGACCTTATATTTTGAAAAAAAGCTGACCCAGTTTACTGTACCACTTTCCTTACATGGCACCCCTTTTCAAATGAAGGTGTGGGACCAGCTCTCACGCATTCCTTCCGGCGAAACGAGATCCTATCGAGATCTAGCCACAAAGCTGGGCGATCCGCATTTGGTTCGGGCGGTTGGTAATGCAAATGGTGCCAATCAATTGGCGATTATCATCCCCTGCCATCGCGTGATTCAAACAAGTGGTGAGCTCGGTGGCTATGGCGGGGGAATTGAACGGAAGAAATATTTGCTTCAGTTAGAACAGCGTTGATAATAGAAAAAAACGGCTCTGCTTATTCGGTAAGCGAGCCGTTTTCTCCGTTACGCGTGATGCTGTATACATCAATGATTTGGTCCCATTTTGAAATGGTTTTTTCTTTTTTCATGCCCATTTTCAAAGCAACCTTCACCGACGCTTCATTCTCAGGACGAATTAAGCTGACCATCCGTCTGACCTTCATTTCTTCAAATCCATAGGTGAGACAGCCTTTTGCAGCCTCAGAAGCGTAGCCATTTCCCCACGCCGCTTTCTTTAGCATATAGCCGATCTCAAGCTCCGTTTGCCCTTCGATGTTTTGCAGAACAATTCCGCTTTGTCCAAGGAGTTCATTTGTTTCTTTATCTTCAATAATCCATAATGACATGTGGTACATGCGGTCATTCTTTTGATTCCATGCAATCCATTCTTTCGTCTGCTGTTCATCTTTTAAAGAGGGATAATACTTCATTACTTCTTCATCTTGGAACAGCTCATGATATAAAAATGACGCATCTTGTTCATTCATTGTTCTCAGTTTCAGGCGCTCTGTTTCAAGCACTGTCCTTGTTTGATGAGTCATTGATACCCCCCCTTATTTACTTGTTAAAAATATCTCCGAACAATCCATTGGAATCTGGGGCAAAGTAATGGAATCCCGCACCCGTTAAGCTAGCTGCCAGCGCTGTCCACATCATTAAACTGACTGTCATCCATACCGCGACTTGCTTTCTTTTCGTTCCAAAGCTCATGCACATCAAGGCCGCTAAATGACTGCCAATGATAAAAGGACCAATGAGCGCTAATCCAGGCAGACCGTATCGTTCCCAAATTTTTCTCGCCCTCAGCTGCTTTTTCTCTCCTTTTTCATCACCATTCTCTTCTTTTCTCTTCAACCACCATGCTTTAAACCGGTCCACAAACACAATGAGAAACAAGACTGTAAGAAAGTTGCCGATGAATCCAATCACAGCCGTTGTCACAGGATGCAGCCCGCTTAAGATTGCGAATGGAACGACACCAATCACTTCAAAAAAAGGCAAAGCAGCCAATACAAAAACGAGTACATATCCCCATACGATATCCAAAATCAGAACCCCTTTTCATTTTTGTCCTCTCCCCATTGTAATGATAAACACGATTCCAATTCTACATTTTTTTAGAAAAAGAAAAGCACACCGGATAGGATGTGCTACATCGTTTTTTCATTTTTCTTGTTTGCCCGGCGCAGGACCATGAGCATTAGGAATATTAAGATGACGATAGATAATAGACTTTGTAGCAGAAGCACGCTTGGTGATGTCCAGCCAATCCATTCGAAAATGAGCTGCGGTCCGAAAAAGATGATCGGAATCAATGAAAAGACATTCGCCTTTAAGATCGCATTAAAAACAATGATACATAGCAGCATAAGCAAGATGACGCCCCATCTTTGTCCTGAAGTAAGGACAAGTAGTGGTGTACCGAGTTTTTGATCCAACAATTTGATAGTGACCATTGAAGTTAGCTGAAAGATTCCTAAGATCCAAAAATAGAGAAATGTCCGGCGGCTTGTCTGAAAGGCAGACGCTCTAAACATCACAATGATCATGATGACATTGGCCACTAAAACGAGCGGATATCCAATCAAAGCAAACCAAGAATAGGATAAGTTTTGGCTGATTGCATCTGATAAAATCATGTAAAAAAGTGACCCAATTAAGAAAGCACTGACGAATGGAACCCAGTCTTTATGATGTCCTGACAGCTCTTGTGCGAGTTCATCAGCATAGCTTCGCGGATCTCCGCCAAACACATCCTCCCCTGTTTTCCCGTCTTTCTCAGCCTCAACAGCATGTGTTGTCAGTTCATCCATCAGCTCATCAATTTCGTCCTCATTTTTCCCCTTTGATATGAGATAAAGTTGCAGTTCTAATAGGATGTGTCGCGTTTCTTTTGATACCATAATCTCACTTCCCTTTTTGTAATAAGCGGTTTACATTCTTTGAAAGCTCACTCCAGCGGGCAATAAATGCTGTGAGCGCTTGTTCCCCGGCTTGTGTGAGCGTATAGTATTTTCTTTTTGGCCCGCTTGCTGATGCTTTTGTAACAGTGGTCACCAGCTGTTCCTTCTGCATACGCAGCAGAATCGGGTAAATACTTCCTTCACTAATTTGATCAAATCCATAATGCGCGAGCTTCTTCGTCATTTCATACCCATAAATCTCGCCTTCAGAAATGATCGATAGCAGGCAGCCTTCTAAAATTCCTTTTAGCATTTGTGTGGATGTTGTCATCATTGTTCCTCCGATTCCAGTATCTTGCATCACAAGATAGCATCATCTTACCACACACTATCTTGTCATGCAAGATACTGTACCAGAAAAAAATCACCGCTAAAAAGGGTGATTTTTACGCCCATGGTTTATCTGTGCCAAGTGCGTCAGCCAGCGCTTTACTATGCTTTCGGCGGCTTTTTCTTTCTTCTGCCCGCTGCTTCGCTGTTTGATGAAGCATGATCTCTTCCTCTGTTTCCGGCATCACTTGCGGGACTCGTTTAGGCTTCCCGTCTTCATCTAACGAGACAAATGTCAAAAATGAAGTTGCTGCAAGTCTGCGTTCTCCCGACATCAAATTTTCTTTAATGACTTTAACGAACACTTCCATAGAAGACGTGCCGACCCATGTCACATAGGATTCCAAGCATACGGACTCCTTTTGCCCAATTGGCTCTAAAAAGTCAACAGAATCCATTGAAGCTGTGACTGTTTCACTGCGGCTGTGTCTAGCTGCCGAGATGGAGGCAATGTCATCTATATAACTCATTAATTTTCCGCCAAATAAGGTTTGGTGGTTATTCGTATCGAGAGGGAATACCCTGCTGGTTTTGACAACTTTCGATTCCTTGCAGTATTTGAAATTTTCTTCACTCATCATCATAGCTCCTTCTTGCTGTTTTCTTGGATGCGGAACGACTTTTATTAAACACTATTCTTTTAGGTTTGTCTAAACTTTTTGCTTTAGTCTCATGTGAGAGATTTTCTTTCGGAAATGTTTCAACCATGACGAGAACGAGGAATAATAGAACTATGAACGAACAAGGAGGCCATTTAATGGATTCGATGAGAGCAGAGCAAGTTTACAAGATGCCGCAGTGCATGAATGAATATGACGATTTACATGAAGTCCTTTTATGCAGTCCTATTTATATGGAAATCAAACAAATTATTAACGAAACACAGAAACATTTTGCACAAGAAAATATTTCTCAAATGAAAGCAGTTGCTCAGCATAAACAATTGATCCAGACACTAAAGGATCATCAAGTACAACCCATCCTGCTCCCTGCGAATGAACGCTTCCCTGAGCAAGTCTTCACCCGGGATATTGGATTTACGATTGGACATACACTCTTTGTTTCAAGCATGGCCGCTCAGGTTCGGCAAGGGGAAGAACAATGCCTTAAAGAGTGGGCACAAGCAAACGGTTGGTCAGTCGTCACCCTGACAGACGGAACGATTGAAGGCGGCGATGTGCTTGTGGATCAAACTCGTGTATTTGTTGGAACGAGCAAAAGAACCAGTCCAGCCGCCATCCATCAGCTCAAAAAAGAATTGCCGAATCACGACATTATTCCTATTCACCTTCCTCCTCACATTTTGCATCTCGATTGTGTGATGAACATTCTGTCTCCAAATGAGATACTCATTTATCCTGAAGCGTTCAAGAAAAAGGATCTCCAGCTGCTCAAAACGCATTATGATCTGATTGAAATAAGTGAACATGAGCAATTCACACTTGGACCAAATGTTTTATCCATTGGGCAGAAAAAAGTGATCAGCTTGTCCATCAATCAACAAACTAATGCTGCATTAACCGCTCACGGGTATACCGTCATTGAAGTGGACTTTTCTGAAATCATTAAATCTGGCGGCTCTTTCAGATGCTGCACATTGCCGATTCGGCGTTCATCCACTAAAAAAGCCAGCATGTAGAACAGCTTGTCTACTTGCTGGCTTTTTATGGCTTGTCTTATTTTCTATCATATAAATGACAGGCGACTTCATGTCCTTCCTCCACTGCTTGCAATGCTGGCTTTTTTTCCGCACACACATCCATCGCTGCAGGACATCTTGTTCGAAATACACAGCCGCTTGGCGGGTTCACTGGACTTGGAATTTCTCCTTTTAAAATAAACCTTTTGCGTTTGTCCTCTACGTCAGGATCTGGAATGGGAATAGCAGACAGCAGGGCTTGTGTATATGGGTGAAGTGGTGTTTGATATAAGGCATCACTGCTCGTTAATTCGACGAGATGACCTAAATACATAACACCGATCCGGTCGCTAATATATTTCACCATCGACAAATCATGTGCAATAAAGAGGAATGTTAACCCTTCCTCTTTTTGCAGTTTCTTAAGCAGATTCACAACCTGCGCTTGAACGGAGACGTCTAGTGCAGAAATCGGCTCATCTGCCACAATAAACTTGGGCGCTAAGGCAAGTGCTCTTGCAATGCCGATTCTCTGCCTCTGCCCTCCGCTAAATTCGTGCGGATAGCGGGTGGCAAAGTCATAGCTTAGTCCTACCGCTTCGAGCAGTTCTTTCACACGGGCAATCCTTTTCTTTTGACTGCCATAAAGCTGATGAATTTCCATTGGCTCCAGCATAATATCTTTTACAGACAGCCTCGGATTTAAGGAGGAATACGGATCTTGAAACACCATTTGAATTTGCCGGTTGAAATCAAATGAATCTTTTTTAGAAAGGTGATGAAGACTTTTTCCTTCATATAAGGCTTCACCGTCTGTTGGTTCATAAAGACGCATGAGCACTTTCCCAAGTGTCGATTTTCCGCAGCCAGACTCACCAACGAGACCAAAGGTTTCACCTTGTTTCAGCTGAAAAGAGACGCCATCCAGCGCTTTTAAGGTTCTCCCTTTAGATAGATGAAAATGTTTTTTGAGGTTGTTTACTTGTAAAAGTGGTTCAACTGCCATGATCGCTCCTCCTCTAGCTTGGTAAATACCGCCTTGCACCTGCCCATTCCTTTTCATACGAAGTACCAAAAAGGGCAAGAAGCTCAATTTGTCTGCCGGTTTTAGGCGAATGAAGCATCTTCCCGTCCCCAGCGTAGATCCCTACATGGCGGACCGCTCCCTTTCCGTTTTCATTTGCAAAAAACAGCAAGTCGCCTGGTTCTAAATGGCTTGATGTCACCGGAGTTCCCTGAACTGCTTGGTCACTTGCGTCTCTCGGTAAAAGATATCCACATGCTTTGTACATGCTGTAAGCAAACCCTGAACAATCATATCCAAAACTGCTCATGCCTCCCCATAAATACGAAAGACCAATAAATTGCTTTCCTGCGTCTACGACATCTTTGCCAGTTGCAGAGAAAGCTTGCGAAACCGGGCGCACATCCGCTTTGTTGATTTCTCTCATACCTACTGGGGTCACAACATGAAATTGATCATCTGTTTCTTTGGCTGCTGCCAGCTCTGTTAAAAAACTAATCTCCCTATCTGGTTCCCCGTTTTGATATAGGATGGCTTTTTTCTGATAAACGATAAGAGATGCAGCGGACGCACTTTCCTCTGTTACTTGCTTTAATTGTTTCGCAGGTATATAGCCAGGGTAGCCTTGCGGGTGTTTCCGGCTGGCTTGCTGCGGAATGACGACTTTCACCCAGCCATCCGCCTCTTCTAATCCAATCACTCGTTCGCCAAGCAATACTTGCGATTGGATCAAATTTTCTTCACATAGAGCCAATTTTTCTTCATATGTTTGCTCGTCAATCCACTCGTTGATGTTGATGGAATCCTGAAGTACCTTTCGATCGATGTCTCTCGGCGACTGCGGCGTTGTCCATATGTTAGCGACCGGAACCTTTGATTCATATATCATCACGAGACTCCTTTCACACCTTGAATGCCTAACCCATGATGCAGTGGTAAAAATATATCTTTTCCTTTGTACACGATTCCTCCGTCTATCATGTCCTCTTTCAACATAAGCGGGGCATCAAAATCGCAGCGGGTGATATTCGGCTGGCTTGCGGCGAAATGTGCGGCTGCTGTAATGCCAAGCTTTGACTCAATCATACTTCCAACCATGCACTTTACCCCGTACGCTTCGGCTAGGGCATTGATTTTTAATGCTTCTTTTATGCCGCCTGATTTCATTAATTTTAAATTGATCAGATCACAGCTTCTCGTTTCAAGCACTTTGATTGCATCATGGAAACTGAAAATGCTTTCGTCTGCCATAATCAATGTATCGGTTGCTTCCGTCACACGGCGCAGTCCTTCAATATCTTCTTTTGGCACTGGCTGTTCTACTAATTCGATATTCATCGCTTCCATTTTTCGAATGGCGATGATCGCTTCCTTCCACGTCCAGCCCTGGTTTGCGTCGAGCCTGATCTGAATATCTGGCCCGACTTTTTCTCGAATCCGCTTGATCCGCTGAATATCCGTGTGTATGTCATCTTTTCCTACTTTAATTTTCAACGTCTGAAATCCTTCAGCTGCGTATTGCTTCGCATCTTCTGCCATCTCAAGCGGCCGGTTTACACTGACCGTATAGTCGGTTTCGAGCTGATGACGATATCCGCCAAGGTATTGATAAAGCGGAAGCCCTGCCTGCTTCGCTAAGCCATCATAAAGGGCCATATCAATCGCTGCCTTTGCGCTTGTGTTGTATGCGAGCACGCGGGTCATAGCGGAAAAGATTTGTTCATACTCTGTCAAGGAAGCCCCAAGCAAAATCGGTCTGATTACTTCACAGATGGCATAGTCAATGCTTTCCAGTGTTTCTCCTGTAATCACCGAGGTGGGGACTGCTTCTCCGTAGCTGACATCACCTTGATCATATGTGATGATGACGATCAGAGATGCTGCGTCATACACCGTTCTTAAAGCGGTTTTAAAAGGCTTTTTTAGCGGCACACTCGTTCTGCATGTACGAACATCCACAATTTTCATTTGATCGCCTCTTTCGCTGCAACACCTGGAGAAATGTGTAGTTTTTTTTCTGCCGCATCTAGTGCAGCCTGCACGCCCATCGGAATGGCAAAGTTCGGTGATGAATGCCCAATCCGAAAGCCGCCAAGTGCAGGTTTTTTTTGCGGCACAACATAGGTTTCCCAGAGCTGTTCCAAGGTGAGGGACTGGTCTTTCTTTTTCGGTTCGCATTGATGAAAATCTCCAATGATGAATCCAGCCGCATCATCCAATTTTCCAGCAGAGGTAAGGTGCTGCATCATTCGATCGATTTTATAAGGCTCTTCGTCAATATCTTCAATAAACAAAAGTTTTCCCTTCGTATCCACTTCAAAGGGTGTACCAAGTGTTGTCACGAGGAGGGCAAGATTCCCTCCTATAATCTCACCTGAAGCGGTGCCGGGGTAGAAGGTATGAAGAGGTGACAAATGATGCGTATACGTAAAGGCTTTCGGTGTGAACAGCTGCAAAAAAGTATCCTTCGTATAAGGATGGACCTCTTCAAGTCCCACATCAGAGGAAAGCATTGGACCATGAAAGGTCACTAGGCCGGTCTGCTGCTGGATGGCCGTATGTAAAAACGTAATATCACTATAACCCCAAAAGATTTTTGGATTCCGGCGAATGAGGTCATAGTCAATGGCTTCTGCCAGTCTTCCAGTCCCGTATCCTCCGCAGGCACAAATAACCGCTTTGACTTCTGGATCTTGAAACATGCCATGAAGATCTTCCACTCTTTCATGATCACGCCCTGCTAAATAACCGTACCGGTGGTCAAGATACTTCCCTTTTTTCACCTTCAGCCCGAGGCTTTCTAAAAAGGCAATCCCTTTTGCTAATTTCAATTCATCAGGCGGGCTTGCTGGTGCAATAATTCCCACCGTATCCCCTGTTTGAAGTGCCGCTGGCAGCTGGTTCATGCCAATCCCCTCTTTCTCTTTGTTTCTTTCAATCTATGGGCTACTTCTCCATAACATGAACAAATAAAGGAACAGACGCTTTATTCCAAAGCGTCCGTGTTTCTCATTTACTACTCTCCATCTACTTGCGCCCATTTCAAATCGATATACCCAACGGGATGGCGGACAATCCCCTTCACGCCTTCTTTTTGTAAATGAACTTGGTTATAAAAATGAATTGGAATGATCGGTGCTTCTTCAATGAGAAGTGCCTCTGCCTCATGAAGGATGCTGTTTCTTTTTTGTTCATCTGCTTCCTGACTCGCCTTTTTAATCAGCTGATCATAGGTGTCGTTTGACCATCCAGTCCGGTTCATCGCATTCCCTGTTTGAAAGCTCTCTAGGAAATTGATCGGATCTGCATAATCTGCTAAAAATGAACTTTGCGAGAATTGGAATTTCAGCGCCTTTTGATCTTCTGCAAATACATTCGCTTCCATGTTTGCAAGCTTCACGTCTACACCTAACGCTTCTTTTAATTGCTGCTGGATGGCTTCTGCTTTTTTCTTGTTTTCTGGCTTTGTACTATATGTTAATGTGACGGGCGGTAGCTTCGAATAGTTCTCTTCTTTCAGCCCTTTTTCTAATAGCTTCGCAGCCTCACTTGTATCATGTTTGACAAGGTCTCCGCCAGCTTCTCTGAAATCTTCCCCCTTTGAATCTAGAATACCCGGTGATACGAAGGCGCGAGCTGGTTTTTCTTTATTCTTCGTTACATAATCGACGATATCTTGCGGGTTAATCGCCATTTGAAAGGCTTTGCGAATGTTTTTATTTTGAAAAGGCTCCATGTTCACATTCAGACGATAAAAGAACAATCCAGCCTGATCTTCAATTTGTACATCTTTATTTTTCAACAGATTTTCACTTTGCTCCGCTGGGACAAAGGCAGTATCTAAATCTCCCGATTGATACATTTGATAATCTGTGTTTCGATCACTGATCATCAGCCACTTCACCTGATCCAGCTTGACTGTTTTTTTGTCCCAATACGTCTCGCTTTTTTCCATGGTGAAGCTCTCATCATGCTTCCATTCTGTCAGCTGAAACGGCCCATTCCCGACAAAAGTTTTGGCATCCTTTGCCCAGTTTGGGTCCTTCTCAGCTACCTTCTCATTGATAGGAAAAAAGGCTGGGTTTGCGGTCATATTTAAGAAGGACTTCTGCGGATATGCCAGTGTAACCTTTAGCGTTTTGTCATTTTCAGCGCTTACTTTTACGTCATCTTTCTTTCCTTTCCCGCTGTTAAATGCCTCTCCGCCTTCAATCATGTAGGCTAAAAACGATGCAGAGGAGCCTGTTTTCGGATCGAGCAGACGCTTCCACGCATATTCAAAATCACTCGCTTTCACCGGATCACCATTCGACCACTTGATGCCATCTCTTAAATGAAACGTGTACGTTTTCCCATCCCCTGAAATCTCCCATTTTTCCGCCATGGCAGGAGATGGCTCATGCTTTTCATTTAGCCTCGTTAAACCCTCCATTAAGTTATTCAGTCCTTGCCACGATACATTATTAAAACCAATCGGCGGATCAAATGACGTAGGTTCGTTTTCGTTATTTAAGGTTAACACCTTCTTTGCACCTTGATCGCTTGATGATCCTTTACCTGCTTGCTCATTGGCTGTACATCCTGCAAGCAGCATAATGATGAACAAACAGACACTAATCATCCACCCTTTTTTTCTCATGAAAAACTCCCCCTTTGTGTTAAAGATAAAATCGTTTGGTTCGCTCGCTCATCCTGGAGCCAGCAATGCACCGTATGAGTAGGTGAACGCTGCGTTTCGTACGGCATGATATGATCACACACTTTCATCGCAGCCGGGCAGCGATCGGTATAAGGACAGCCCTTTGGTGGAGCAAATAAATCAGGCGGGCTGCCTTCAATGGGAATGAGTTCATCTTTCATATCAAGTCTAGGAACAGATTGCAGGAGCCCTTTTGTATAAGGGTGCTGCGGACTGTAAAAAATATCTCGCCTTGTTCCGACTTCAACCATTTTCCCTCCGTACATGACTGCTACCCGATCGGCAACTTGGGCTACGCCCCCTAAGTCGTGTGTGATTAAAATAATGGTGACACCTGTTTTCCTCTGAATCTCTTTAAACAGCTCTAAAATTTGTGCCTGTATGGTCACATCCAGTGCAGTCGTTGGTTCATCTGCGATCAGCACCTTCGGCTCGCAAATCAATGCCATTGCAATCATCAGCCGCTGCCTCATTCCCCCGCTGAACTGGTGCGGATATTGCTTTAATCTTTCCTCCGGCTGTGGAATGCCGACCAAATCAAGCATTTGTATGGCGGCTTTTTTCACTTCTTTTTTCGTTAGCTTTTGATGTTCCTTCGCCGCCTCCATCAGCTGATCCCCTATTGTCAAGGTGGGGTTCAGTGCGGTCATCGGATCTTGGAAGATCATCGAGATATCGACACCTCGTATGGCGCGCATTTCTTTTTCAGATAATGACAGCAAGTTGCGGTCTTGGAACCAGATTTCTCCCTGATCGATATTTGCGCTGTATGCCGGCAGAAGCCTCATAACGCTTTGTGATGTCACACTTTTCCCGCATCCTGATTCTCCCACAATGGCAAGCGTTTCATTTTCATATACATCTATATTCACTCCGCGCACTGCATGAACTGAACCGCCGTATGTCCGAAAGCTGACGTGCAGATCGATGATTTGTAGAACTTTTTTCAAAGCGCCATCACCTCTTCATCTTTGGATCAAGCGCATCTTGCAAGCCATCACCTAAATTGTTAAAGCAAAACATCGTGAGTGAAATAAAAAATGCAGGAAAAAATAATCGCCACCAATGTCCATTGTCTGACAGCACAGTAGGTAAGGCATCATTCGCCATGACGCCCCAGCTTGCAAACGGCGCTTGAATGCCTAAACCGAGAAAGCTTAGAAACGCTTCAGCAAATATCGCGGTCGGCACAGTCAGGGTCATCTGGACAATAATCGGTCCCATCGTATTCGGCAGCAGGTTGCGGCGAATGATCCGCAGGCTTTTTGCACCAAAGGTTTTTGAGGCAAGGACATATTCCTGGCTTTTCAGCTGAAGCACCTGACCTCTCACGATCCTTGCCATTCCAATCCATCCGGTGACAGTGAGCGCTACAATGATGGTGACAAGCCCCGGCCCCATGAGCACCATCAATAAAATGACGACAAGTAAATAAGGAAGACCGTACAGCACCTCGACAATTCGCATCATGACATGGTCATAGCGCCCGCCCTTATAGCCGGCAATGCCCCCATAAATCACGCCGATGGCAAAATCAATAAGGGCTGCCATGACGCCGACAAATAACGAAATTCGGGCTCCATACCATGTACGTGTGAACACATCTCGTCCAAGCTCATCTGTTCCGAACCAATGAGCCGCTGATGGAGGCAGATTTTGCATAGAAAGGCGCTGCTCTGTCACACTATTTGGCGCAAGTAATGGGCCTAAGACTGCCATGACAAAAAGAAACATCAGAACCGACAGACTAAACATCGCAAGCTTATTTTGCTTCAGCCGTCTCCATGTGTCTGCCCAATATGAAAGAGAGGGTCTTTTAATGGCATGGGCTTCCGTTTTCTTTTGCTCTCGAGGAGAAAACCATTCGTCTGGCACCTCATGATGCCGGTTCGGTTGATCGGGAAGATGCATGCTCATGCCTTTCCTCCTTTCTGATGCAGCTGAATCCTTGGATCAAGGAGACGATACGCCACATCTACAATGAAAAGAAGTGTGATTAAAATAATGCTGTAAAAAACAGTGGTTCCCATGATGACAGGATAATCACGGTTGTTAATGCTCTCGACAAAGTATTTTCCCATTCCTGGGATGGCAAATATTTTTTCAATGACAAAACTTCCTGTTAAAATACTTGCAACAAGTGTTCCAAGAATGGTCACAACGGGTAAAAGTGCATTCCGAAGTGCATGTTTAAATACAATTTTAAAGGGAGAAAGTCCTTTCGCTTTGGCAGTACGGATATAGTCTTGCGACAGCACTTCAATCATGCTCGATCTCGTTAGTCTGGCGATAATGGCCATCGGGCCGACAGCAAGGGCGATTGTAGGTAGTACCATATGCATAGGACTTGTCCACATCGCTGTAGGAAAGAGCTTCAAATTGACAGCAAGCTGCTGAATTAATAAGGTAGCAAAGATAAAGTTTGGAATGGAAATACCGAAAACAGCAATGGTCATGGCGATGTAATCAATCAAACCATTATGCCGGAGGGCAGCCATGACCCCTAGCAGGATGCCGGAGATGACAGCAATCAATATTGAGATAAGACCTAGTTCTAATGAGACTGGGAAGCCTCTCGCCAATAGATCATTGACACTTTCAGAAGGCTTTTTAATGGAAGGACCAAAATCAAAGGTAACAATCGATTTTAAATAGATGACATATTGAACATAGAGTGGTTCGTCTAAGTGATAGTAGCTTTCGAGGTTTCGCTGGACGGTTTCGTTCGTATTTCGTTCTTCATTGAAAGGCGATCCTGGGATGACCTTCATTAAAATAAACGTTAAAGTCGTAATCGTTAAGATTGTGGCAATCATCGCAATAAAACGCTTGAGCAAAAAGCTGGCCATCTGCTGTCTCCCCCTCACTTAACAAAATGTTGTCCGTGCGGCAAGCTCTGTCATGACTAGCATCGCTTGATAGGCTTCTAATATATTGTCAGCTTGGTATGCCACTGTCGTTGTTCCTTCTATGATGGCAGTACCCGGCATTAAATTCGCCCATTCAGCTTGTCCATAATTGGCAAACTCAATCTTCAATAGCAGCTGATCAGGAGGCGTCAGCGGCCTTATTTGATCAATCTGTTTCATCGCAGCTTCCACTTGCAGCGAGATTTGTTGATTGACTTTGGCAGGAGTTAAGCATTTCACAGCAGATCTTGATATCGTCTCTTTCACTGCTACTGTTTTCACACCTTGGATCAGCTTTTCTGCTTCAAGTGCTGCTTGATCATCTCCGCAAACAAGTATCACGGGAACACCATAGTAGCCTGCAACATACGCATTAAAGCCCATTTCACCAATCGGATGATCATTTATGTAAAAATGTCTGACACCAAAGATCATACTGTGCGACATCACACCTTTCATGGATGCCCTTGCATGATAGCCTAAAAAAACAGCTGCATCATAGGTTTGATCCAATCCCTGCACCATTGAATAAGGCTTTACGTCACCTGATATGAGAACTGCCTCCTCATGCAATTCTTCGATCAAAAGATTGTTCATTTTAGAATGACTGTCATTCACTAAAATATCGGTTGCACCATGCTGAAGAAGCGCCTCTACACAGGCATTTACTTCACTCGTCATCAAATGCCTTCCCCGCTCATAGTTGTGCAGACGCGAATCGACAAATGTATGATCAGCTAGACCAGTAATCCCCTCCATATCGACAGATAGATAGAGCTTCATTCCCATCCCCCTTTAATTAAACATAAAATTTGTGTATATTTTTCTAAATTTTCTAAAAAATTATATGAGAACTTGATTGATTTTTCAATACAATGTCTAAAAATAAGGAAAATAGACTCAGATACTACAGGTCAAAAGAATAACAAATAAAGGATTTTTTTTACATATAAAACACCACTAACTATGTCTTTAGTGGTGTTTGTCTGCTTCGTTGATCTGCGATTTCAGCTGATCATATTTCTTCATGGTTTGTGTAAATAAATCATCAAACATTTGGGGTGCCTGCTTTTGAATGACCTCAGCACCTTCTCCTGTAATCCCACCTTTTGTTGCCACTCTATCGACGGTTTCAGCAAAGGTTAAGCCTCGTTCTACAAGAACCTGCCCTGTACCTAAAAGGGCATACGTTAAAAATTCATACGCTTCCTCTAAGGAAAGCTCACTATTTCTTACAGCCGCTTTCGCCATTTCTTCAAAAATCGCAGCGATAAAACCAGGAGATGAGCTTGTCAAATTGCTCGCAGCATCAAACCGGTCTTCCTCTACTTCTCGGACGATGCTAAAAGCTGAAAGCAGGCGGTGCAAACGCTCTTGATCCTCAGGTCCTACAGTTTCACCATGTGCAACAAGGGATACGCCAGTTCCTACAGCTGACGTGAGCGTTGGGATGTATCTGGATACTGGTTGAGTCGTATGCTTTGTTAACTTTTCTAATGTCACAGCTGCTGCTACTGACACAATATGTACCGCTCTCGCTACAGAAGGCAGCTGATCCAGAACATCAAGTACAGCAAGTGGTGGCACGCACACAAACAATACATCACATGACGCAGATAGTTCCTCTAATGAACAGATGTGTATTTCTTGATATTTTTCTTTGAGCTGTTGCAGCCTCTCCGTTTCACTTCTTGTATGAATCATTATTTGACGGGCATCTAGCACTCCTTTTTCCAGCCACTTTTGTACCATCATATCAGCCATGCTTCCATATCCAATAATTCCGATTATCTCCACAGTTTAATCTCCTCTATTTTGCTTAAATTCACTACTTATTTTAACAATTTCCCACAATGTTTTCATTTTTATCCCACACTTTTTTCTTACCATCAAGTTAGTATCCATCACATACAGTACAACACCTTAAACACACACATGAAAAATAAATGAAAGAGAGTGATTCGAATGACACATCACAATGATGAAAAACAAACGTCTCATGAACAGCAAACAATGGAACAGCCGCAAACACACAAGAAGAAACGAAGCGGCTGGTTTAAGCCATTTGTCAGCGGCGTTGTGGGCGGGACATTAGCGTTAGGGGTCTACGTTCTTTCGCCATATGCCCAGCACCCATTAAACAATACAGCAAATGATTCGTCAACGAAAACAGCAGCCGTATCGACAAATAACACAAGTGACAATTCATCAAAAACAACAGCTGTCCAAACATCAAATTCATCCAGCAGCATTTCCAGCATGGTCGAAAATGTCTCACCCGCTATTGTCGGTATTACAAACTATCAAGCACAAAGTCAAACAGATACAAGCTTTGGCGATTTCAATACACCCTTTGATGAATCCCAGCAAAACAAAAGCAGTCAAGAGGAAAAGACCGGTACAGGCTCAGGGGTCATTTTCAAAAAGTCCGGCAGTAAAGCTTATGTATTAACAAACAACCACGTCATTGAAGGAGCAAATAAATTAACCGTTTCCTTACACGATGGTCAAACCATTGAAGGAAAACTAGTTGGAGCTGATCCGCTCACTGATCTAGCCGTTGTAGAAATTAGCAGCAGTCATGTGACGAAGGTTGCGACATTAGGTAATTCCTCCTCACTTCGTGCCGGGGAAACTGTCATTGCAATCGGAAACCCGCTTGGTGAAGACCTATCAAGAACGGTGACACAAGGAATTGTCAGCGGGGTCGATCGAACAGTCTCTATGGACACATCAGCAGGTGAAAGCAGCATTAATGTCATTCAAACAGATGCAGCCATTAACCCAGGGAACAGCGGCGGCCCGCTTCTTACAACAGACGGAAAGGTTGTGGGGATCACAAGCATGAAAATTTCCGAAACAGGTGTTGAAGGCATTGGATTTGCGCTCCCAATCAATGATGTCAAACCAATCGCTGAACAGCTTCTTGCAAAAGGGAAAATTGAGCGGCCATATATCGGTATCAGCATGCTGGACCTTGAACAAGTCCCAGATGTGTATCAGAAAGAAACACTCGGACTCAAAAGCAGTCAGCTCGATCAAGGCGTGTACGTCAAAGAAATCGCTGCAGGCTCACCTGCCGCCAAAGCTGGCTTAAAGTCAGAGGATGTCATTACTGCCATCAATGGGAAACAAATCAAAACCGGAAGTGAATTACGTCATGAGCTTTACACGAATGCAAAAGTAGGAGACACCGTGAACATCACCCTCATTCGAAACGGAAAAGAAGAAACAAAAAGGGTCACATTAACACAATCTGAATCTAAGCAGGTCAGTTCCTAATAAAAAAAGCAGCTCAATGAGCTGCTTTCAAATTGTTGACAAAGGGCTAAAATGATCTTTATTTTAGCCCTTTGTCTTCTTTTCAGCATGATAGAAAACCTTTGCAGTCTAGGAAGGGCGAGCACCGGTGCGGAGCGAATTTGACATTCGTGAGCACTGGAACGCAGACCTGACAACGAATGCGAGGATTTGTCTACATGCTGAAAGCAGCTCAGTGAGCTGCTTTTTGTTATGAAGACTGAATTGGCGTTAATCTTTGTTCAATTTCTGCTCGTTTATGCTCTAAGAATGGCGGAAGGGCTAATTGATCGCCAAGTTCATCCACCCCTTCATCGACTGTAAACCCAGGACCATCTGTTGAAATTTCAAATAAAATACCATTCGGCTCTCTAAAGTAAAGGGCTTTAAAGTAGAAGCGTTCCACAACACCAGAGTTCGTGAAGCCTGCTTTTGATATTTTGTCATACCATTTTTCCAGCTCCTCTGCATCCTCTACGCGAAAGGCGACGTGATGCACACTGCCTCTGCCGGAACGCTCAGAAGGTCCCTCTGCTTTTTCAATCACATGAATTTCTGTTCCAGCCCCGCCATTTCCTGACTCAAAAATAGTCACGATCTCACCATCATTCGATTGTTCACGCGCTCTTTCGGTGAAGCCAAGGATGTCTGTTAAAACACGGATCGTTTTGTCCGCTTCTGCAACGGTTAATTCAACTGGCCCCAGACCTCTAATTGCAAACTCTGCCGGAATATCGCCATGCACTGGCGGTGAGCCTGCCTCTTGTGCATTCGGTTCTACTGTTAAAAATAGCTGCTGCCCTTCTGGATCTTTAAAGCGCAAGGCAGGTCTCCCGCCTCTCAAGGAAGCTATTTCTTGCTGCACGCCTTTTTCTTCAAAGCGCTTTTCCCAAAAAGAAAGTGCCTCTTCAGATGAAACAAGAAGACCTGTGCGTGTGATCGCATTTGTCCCTTCCAAACGGCGGGCAAGCATTGGAATTTCAAAGAATGTAAGCTCTGTTCCTGGTGAAGCAACCTCATCTCCATAAAATAAATGATACATTGATGGGTCATCCTGATTAACTGTTTTCTTTACAAGTTTCAAGCCAAGGATTTGGCGGTAGAAATCTACATTTTTTTGAGCATTGGCTGTTAATGCTGATACGTGGTGAATCCCATTGATTTTCATTATTTTCACTCCTATTTCAAAATATCTCGAATTCAAGATAATATCCTTATGAATAAAATAGGTCATTTTTCAAGAAAAGTCAACCTTTTGACTGCACGTTTATGAGATGTTCGGTTTCTAGCGATTAAATTAACATTAGACCAAAAATAATCTACTATCGTTCGTCTTTTAAATACCTTTCACCCTAATATCTCCAATAAACGAACACTTTTAAATACAAATACGAAAATCAGAAAATTTTTTTAATTCTTGTTTTCCTAAAATCGTATTACAATGAACAAAATACATGTCACAGTAACGTACGAAAGTGATGCAGGAGGTCGTGTGGAATGAACAAAGAACAACCCGCGTTAAAACAAGACATCGGCTTATTTTTTGCCCTATCTCTTGTCATCGGAACCATTATTGGGTCCGGCGTCTTTATGAAGCCAGGCAACGTCCTTTCCTATTCTGGAAGCTCAGACATCGCATTATTCGCTTGGCTGTTAGGTGGAATCTTAACCCTTGCAGGCGGACTGACTGTTGCTGAAATTGGTACACAAATCCCGCGAACCGGCGGATTGTACGCCTATCTTGAAGAGGTGTACGGTGAATTTTGGGGCTACTTATGCGGCTGGGTGCAGATTATTATTTACGGGCCTGCCATCATTGGTGCGCTTGGTCTTTATTTTGGTTCATTATTAGCCAATTTATTTTCTCTTTCTTCTTTATGGTCTACAACGATTGGCATTATGACCGTTTTATTTTTATGTGTCATCAACGTGATGGGAACGAAATACGGTGGATTTGTGCAAGGGCTGACCACCATTGGAAAGCTTGTCCCGATTGCCGCTATTATTGTGTTTGGCTTATGGAAAGGAAACGAAAACATCTTTATGGCTGTCAACGATAGTATTGCTCAAATGAACTTCGGTGCAGCGATTTTAGCTACGTTGTTTGCCTATGATGGCTGGATTTTACTTGCTGCGCTTGGCGGTGAAATGAAAAACCCAGAGAAACTGCTTCCTCGTGCGATGGCAGGCGGGATTTTAATTGTGACGGCTTGTTACCTCTTTATTAATGTCGCACTTTTACACGTCTTGCCAGCTGATCAAATCGTCCAGCTCGGTGAAAATGCGACAAGCACCGCCGCTACAATGCTCTTTGGGCCAATTGGCGGTAAAATCATTAGTATTGGGATCATCATTAGTATCTTTGGTTGTTTGAACGGAAAGGTTCTTTCATTCCCTCGGGTGATTTTTGCAATGGCAGAACGAAAACAAATTCCATTTGCCAATGCGATTTCACGTATTCACCCTACTTTCAAAACACCTTGGATCGCTGTATTTGTGCAAATTCTAATCGCCATTGTGTTTATGATCGTCAGTAATCCAGAGAAGCTGTCTGAGGTGTCAATTTTCATGATCTACATCTTTTATGTCATGGCCTTTTTCGCCGTCTTTAAGCTGAGAAAACAAAATAGTGGAATGGAGCGTGCTTATAGTGTGCCACTTTACCCGCTGACACCGATCATTGCGATTATCGGCTCTTTATTCGTCTTAATCAGCACCATGATCACCGATTGGAAAAGCTGCCTCATCTCTATACTGATCGGGTTGGCTGGACTGCCAATTTATTATTATATGAAAAACACACAAAAAAAAGCAGAGCGCTAAACCTTGCTCTGCTTTACTTTTTATATTGCTTGATCACTTTGTATGATTCGTTTAAATATCTCATGAGACGGTATGGCTTACTCAGCACGCGGATTGGGAGTCTTGAGATAAATCCATTCAAATTCGCCTTATATTCCTGCGTCATCCGCTTCGGCTTTGTTGCTATTTTTTCATATACCTCTTTGTAAAATTCCTTCATGATGTCGACTTGCACACTGATCTTCTGATGGCATTCTGTACACTCAACGCTTTTCATCTGATCATTCACATAAACGATGCTGTGGAGGGTCTCTTCTTGGCACCGAGTACAGTGTAGGTTTGCTTCCATTTCGGTTTTCTTCAAGATACACAGCTCCTTTCTCGTTTGATGTTGCTCTTTTCTATACCATTCGATCGCTGCCTGTCGTTTATTGGACAGATGCTTCCTTTAAAATAGCTGCCGCTGTCAGTTCGTCTGTCACCAAGACTTGGATAAAGCCGCCATTCAATGCCCCTAAAATACTTTCAGCTTTATGGGTTCCTTCTACAACCGCAATGACCGTTTTGACGCTCTTTAATTGTTCCAGTGATAATCCAATGACCTTTTGGTTCAGTTCATCTTGGACGGGTTTTCCTTCTCCGTCAAAGAAACGAAAACCAATATCACCGACAGCCCCTGATTGCCTTAAACCAGATAAATCCTCTTCTTTTAAATAACCGACTGTTTTTAAAGTTGAGCCTTTATGCGGGTTGCCTATTCCGATGAGGGCAATATCCACATTTTTGCCTTCTTCAAGCACAGCTTCAATGTCCTGCATCGCCATAAGCCGCTCTTTTAATTCTTCTGTTTCTAAAATCGCAGGGGCATACAAATAGGAACATGTACCATTCATCTTCTTTGCCAGCTCATATGCCAGCTGATTCGCATGAATGTCGACGGCCTGTCTGCCCATTCCGCCCTCTAATGGAATGACCTTCACATCGTTTCTTCGTTCAAACGGGTATTCCTTTACAAGCTCAGCAAGCGTCGTCCCCCATGAAATGCCGATTTTCTCAGCATCTTTCATGTTTTTAGAGAGATAGTAAGCACCTGCTTGACCGACTGCCCGTTTCACCATCTCAGACATCGTTCCAACACTTGGGACAACGACCGCATCTGTTAATTGAAAGGTTGTTTCTAGCTGCTTTTCCAGCTCCACCGTATGAATACTTTCGTCTTTAATGTACACTTCAACGATTCCCACATCTTTTGCTTTTTGTAAGAGCTTTGAAATGACTGGTCTTGAGACATTGAGCTTTTTTGCAATTTCCTGCTGCGTCCACCCGTCTGTATAATAAAGATGAGCAACTTTGACGAGCTGCCGTCTTTCTTCCCAATTCAGCATGTGACATCATCCTTTTAATATACTATGATTACCAGTATACCAAACATTCGTTTCCAATTGGAACAATTGTTATGAAAATGACAAAAAGAGCGATTAATTCTCCGCTCTTTTTCCCTCAGTATATTTCGGCTGATACGTTCTCCCGCCGTCTAACAGGATAATTTGCCCGTGCACATAACTTCCCTCGTCACGTGTGAGAAATAAAGTCAGTCCTGCGATATCCCCAGGCTTTCCTAATCTGCCGATGGGAATAAGTGATTGCAGCTGCTGTTTCCTCTCTTCAGTAGGATATAGCGTATCAAGCATTTGAGATTCAATCACGCGCGGGGCAATCACATTGATGCGGATATGATGCGAGCCTAGTTCCTTTACGAGTGAACGCATCAGACCAAAAGCACCTGCTTTTGATGCATAATACTGAATACCGCCGCCTGAGCCAGTAATTGCAGATCCCGATCCAATGATGACAATACTCCCTTCTTGCCGCTCACATATATAGGGTGCCAACGCTTTAATGCAATAATAAAGACCATATAAGTTCACAGCCAGTGTCTTTTTCCAAAGTGAAAAATCGACTTCTAAAAAAGGAAGTGATTTTGTCATCCCTGCTGAATACACAAGGTGAGCAATGCCCCCCAGCTCCCTTTCAGCTGCTGATATCATCTGCTGAACACTTTCCCACGATGAAACGTCAGCTTGAAACGTCAGCAGCTGAGGATGCTGTTTCTTTAAAAGCAAAAGTCCTTCTTTATTTATATCTGACACGGCGACCGGGTGCCCTTCTTTTAAAAAACGCTCAGCAATTTCTTTTCCGATCCCTTGGGCTCCGCCAACGATGAGAACTGGTTTTTGATTATTAGCCAGCGCTCTCACCCCCATCAAGCATAATCGCTGCGCCATCTGTAAATGCGCCATACGATGTACTTAGGAACACCGTCATATGGGCCACAGTCTCCTTGATTTGCTCTGTATCAGGAACCAAATCGAGAGGCGGCGGCAACAGCGCAAGCACCCGGATACCTTTGTCTTTAAATTCTCTTGCTAACCCTTTTGTCATGGCATTTAGCATAGAGTTCGATGTAGCATGTGAAATTCCGCCATCTCCTGTTATACTGCCTGAAGACGATATGTTAATGATGCAGCCTTGCTTCTGATCAACCATATGCCATACGGCGGCTTGACTGGAAAGAAAGACTGTATTCACAACCGATTCCACTTCTTCCACCCACTCATTGGGACTATCGTCATCAAGCTGTGCGCCTGCTCCTTGCTCTGCTTGATTGACCAAAATATCTAGTTTACCGCATGTATCAATGACTTGCCTTAGCATCTGCGTGGCATCGCGCGGTGTTTCTAGCGGGTTCTTGATGATACTTGCTTGACCGCCCATTTTTTGAATGTCTTCACGAATGGTTTTAGCCTTTGATTCGTCATGAAATGTGTGCAAAAAAACATGTGCACCTGCCCGGGCTAAAGCCAGGCAGATGGCTTCTCCAAACCCATCTGTGCTACCTGTCACAAGTGCCGCTTTCTGATGAAGCTGGACGTGCACATGCATCTCCTCCCTATCCCTTGTTTGGCGTTTATTTTCTCAGCTTGCTCACGATATCAAGAGCTGCTTCATAAAAACCTTCTGAGATGGTCGGATGAGGATGAATCATTTTCGCCATCTCTTCTGCTGTTCCTTCTAAATACATAAATGAGGAAGCTTCTGAAATCATTTCTGTAACGTGCGGACCAACCATCGTCGCACCAATCACTTCACCATAAGCTGTATCGTATACCAATTTAATAAAGCCTGTTTGATCACCTGCCGCTAGTGCTTTACCGCTTGCCGCTAAATCAAATCGTTCCGCCCGTACGTTAAGTCCTTTGGCTTTTGCCTCTTTCTCAGTCAGACCGACACTTGCTACCTCTGGTAATGTATAAATACATCTAGGCATGACATCAGCATTCATTTTTTCAGATACACCGCAAATGTTACTGACCGCAACAGCTGCCTCTGCCATTGCCGCATGAGCCAGCTGATAACCGCCGGCAACATCGCCAACTGCATAAACACCTTCCGCACTTGTCTGCATCTGATCGTTCACCTTGATAAACGGACCATCCAGCTGAAGGTCAAGCTCGCTGACAGCTGATACATTCGGTTTTCTTCCTACACAAACAAGCAATCTTTCCGCCGTAAAGATGTGCGTTTCTCCTTTATCGTCTGTTGCATGAACCGCTTTGACTCCTTCGCTTTCTGTCACCTCGGTCACAGTGGTTTTCTTCGCGATATGGATGCCTTTTTTCTTTAATTCTCTTTCTAAGAGCTTAGATGCTTCCTCGTCCTCTTGCGGAATAATCGATGGAGCCGCTTCAATAATGGTGACTTTTGATTGAAGACTTTGGAAAATACAAGCCAGCTCAAGTCCAATGACACCGCCGCCAATGATGACGACAGAAGCAGGAATATCTGGAATGTCAAAGATCGTATCACTTGTATCAAATTGAATGTCTTTAAGCCCCGGTATTGGCGGAATGGCAGGTGAAGATCCAGTGGCAATGATAAGCTCTTTCGTTTCAATTGATTCTGAACCTTCTTGTTTTTCAATCTCAATCCGGTGCTTTGTTACAGCAGTACCTCTGCCGTTATATACATCAATCTTTCCTTGCTTTAATAAAAAGGCAATTCCGCCCCTGAGCTTTTCAATGACGTCATCTTTGCGCTTTCTCATTTTATCGAAGGAAAGGATCATGTCACCTGTTTCGATTCCCCAGCTTTTCGCCTTTTCAATTGATTCAATGACTTCTGCATGTTTGAGCAGTGTCTTCGAAGGAATGCAGCCCCGATTTAAACAAGTACCGCCAAGAAAATCCTCTTCAATCAATGCGACCTTCCGTCCACGCTCAGCTGCTTGAAGGGCGGCAGTATACCCGCCAGGCCCTCCGCCAATGACTGTCAGATCATACGTTTTCGTCATCCGATTCATCTCCTACATTAGCAATTCAAATGGTTGTTCAAGCACTTTTTTAAGGTCTGTTAAAAAGGCAGCCGCTGGTGCGCCATCTACCACTCGGTGATCAAACGATAAACTCACACCCATCATTGGCCGCACCTGAATTTCTCCATCTACCACAACAGGTTTTTCTTGAATGCGCCCAACCCCTAAGATCGCCACTTCTGGCTGATTAATAATTGGGGTAAAGGTATCAATGGCATACATACCTAAGTTACTAATGGTAAAAGTGGACCCTTTCAGCTGGTCTGGCAGCAGCTTTTGGTCACGTGCATTTCGGCCAATTTCTTTTGCCTCTTTTGTCAGCTGTTTTAATCCTTTTTCATTCGCATGAGAGATGACTGGAACCATTAAGCCGTCTTTCACAGCAACAGCGAGGCCAATGTGTACATCGTCATGGAAATGGAGCTCATTTTGTTCAAATGTCATATTGATGTGCGGGTGGCGCGTGAGTACGTTGCTGACCGCATGAATAATAATTTCTGTAAACGACAGTCTGTAGCCTGTCTCTTTTTCAATCGCTGGCAATAGCTGTTTGCGCACTTCTTTCGCTTTTGTCATATCGATTTCACTTGTTAATGTAACGTGCGGTGCTGTAAAGGCACTTTGTGACATGCGATCAGCGATCACTTTTCTCATGCCAGCTAGTTTTTGTGTTTTCACTGGAGCAGTGCCTGCTGTTTGTGCAGTTGCTGCCGTCACATCACTCTTCATGATTTTTCCGTGAGCGCCTGATCCAGTAACATTCGCTAAATCGATTCCTTCACGAGCAGCGACTTTTTCTGCAAGCGGTGACACGCGTTGATCTGTCTCACCCGAATGGACTGCCGCCTCGACGTCCCGCTTTTGAACTCTACCTTTTGGTCCTGTGCCAGTTACCTCATGAATCGCCACATGATGATCCTTTGCCGTTTTTCTAGCCGCAGGCGTGGCACGTACTTTTTCACCTGATGTCGTTTCCACTTCAGCAGATACAGCTGATTCAGATGGTGATGATGTTCCGCTGTCTTCAGAAGATTCTCCATCTGCCTGTGCTGGCGGTTCGCTTGGCACCTGTTCATTTGCCTCGCCGATGTAGCCAATGACAGCATTGACTGGAATTTGATCATCGGCTTCATAATATTTCTTTAGAAAAATGCCATCATCATAGGCTTCCACTTCAATATTGATCTTGTCTGTCATAATTTCAAAAAGAGGCTCACCGATTTCAACCGAATCTCCTTCTTCTTTAAACCATTGAAGCAAGGTTCCGATCTCCATCGTACTGCTTAGCTTCGGCATAAATATCTCTTTTGGCATGATCTTCTCCCCTTTATTTAAGAGCGTACAAGCTCTTTTGCTGCTTCAATAATATCTGGCACTTGTGGAATGACCGCTTTTTCCAGTGTCGGGTTGTATGGTATTGGTACCGCAAGACCGCCAAGTCGTTTAATTGGAGCATCTAAGTAATCAAAGGCGTCACTTTCCGCTATCATACTTGCAATCTCTCCGCCGTAGCCGCCTCGTTTTACCGCTTCATGAACCACGATACATTTGCCTGTTTTCTTTACAGATTCGATAATGGTTTCTTCATCTAATGGGACGAGCGTTCTTGGGTCAATGATTTCGACATCGATTCCCTCTGCTTCTAATTCCTTCGCCGCTTCTAACGCTTTGTGTACCATAATGGCTGTTGCTACAATCGTGACATCCTTCCCGCTTCTCTTCACATCTGCTTTCCCTAGAGGAATCGAATATTGCTCTTCAGGCACTTCTCCAATGGTTTTATATAAAAGCTTATGCTCATAGAAAATGACAGGGTTGTCATCATCCATTGCCGCTTTTAAAAGTCCTTTTGCATCATAGGCTGTTGAAGGCTGAACCACTTTTAATCCCGGAATATGCGCCATCCACGCTTCTAAACTTTGTGAGTGCTGCGCCGCTGCACCCGTTCCTGATCCTGCTGGTGTTCTGACAACAAGCGGCACCTTTCCTTTTCCGCCAAACATGTATCGTGTTTTGGCTGCCTGGTTCACAAGCTGATCCATTGCGATTGTAATAAAGTCAGAGAATTGAAGTTCTAAAATCGGACGCATGCCGGTTAAAGCCGCTCCAACTGCGCCTCCTGCGATGGCAGCTTCTGAGATGGGTGTATTGCGTACGCGCTCTGGACCAAATTCTTCAATCATGCCGCGCGTAACCCCAAAAGCACCTCCATATACGCCGATATCCTCACCTAAAATGAATACATCTTGGTTTTCTCTCATTTCCTGACTCATAGCCTCTCGAACGGCTTCTAAATATGAAATCTCTCTCACTGTTGTTTTTGTCACGTGATTCCCCTCCTAATTAGGCGTATACATCCTCTAATAGTGTGTCGATTGACGGTTCTTTACTGTTTTTGGCGAATTCTACAGACGCTTCAATTTCCTGCTTCGCTTCTTCCTGTAAGCCTGCTGCCTGCTCTTCTGTCAAAACATTCAGTTCAATTAAGAGAGACTTAAAGCGTTTGATTCCATCTTTTTGTCTCCACTCTGTCTCTTCTTCACGTGTACGGTATTTTTTCGCGTCACTCTTAGAGTGGCCCTTCCAGCGATACGTTTTCATTTCAATAAGAGATGGACCTTCTCCAGCTCTTGCACGGCTAACTGCTTCATCTACTGTGTTCATAATTTCGACCATGTCATTACCATCAACCGTTTTTCCTGGCATTCCGTAGCTTTCTGCTCTTGTTGAAATGTCTTCAATGTTGATCATTTCTTTCACAGGGCCAGACATGCCGTACTGGTTGTTTTCACAAATAAACACAACTGGCAAATCCCAAATGGAGGCAAGGTTTAATGCTTCATGGAAGCTGCCTTCATTTGTCGCACCATCTCCGAAGAAACAAAGAACAACAAAGCCTTCCTGCTTCATCTTAGATGTGAGCGCCGCACCTGTTGCCAGCGGGATACCTCCGCCAACGATTCCATTTGCCCCAAGATTTCCTTTTTCTAAGTCCGCGATATGCATTGAGCCGCCTTTACCTTTGCAATAGCCGGTTTCACGTCCAAATAATTCAGCCATCATTTTATTGACCTCGGCCCCTTTTGCAATACAGTGACCATGTCCACGGTGTGTGCTGACAATTTTATCCTTATCCTTTAACACAGCAATCGATCCAACAGCTGACGCTTCCTGTCCAACACACAAATGAGTGGTTCCATGGATAAGTCCTTTTGCAAAAAATTGATCGACCTTTTCATCAAAATATCTCACTAACCACATTTGTTTATATAAATCTGCTAATTTCTCATGACTAATCTGTTCAGGCAAAGTGATTTGTTTTTGCATTTCTTCTCTCCCCTTTACATTTGTTCTTATATGTTACATTTGTAATTATCATACGTTTAAGTGTAATTGAAGTCAAGCATTTCTCTCTCATTTTTAAGCGTTCTCATTTTTTATCAGAAAAAAGAGAAAGGCAAAGCCCTTTTCCAAAGAACTTCTCTTTCTCTTTCAATCTCGTGCGCCTCATTCATCTGGATACATCATGATTTTGACACTCTCACCCTCAGGATGCCTCGCGCATTCAATCGCCTGAAGCAGCCCACTTAACGGATAACGGTGCGTCACCATCTTTTCAGTGTCGACCACTTTTGCTTTCAGAAGCTCAAGGGCTTCGCGATAGTGATATGGATGCGAGGAATACGCTCCTACTACCTTCACTTCATCATTGAAAAATCGTTCAGCAGGAATGCCCACATCCCCCTTTGGAAAATGAGCAAATACCAAAATCGTGCCGCCTCGCGCTACAGCCTGAAACGCCTGTTTTAAAAGCGCACTGCTCCCAACAGAAATAATGACAAGATCCGCTCCCTTTCCATCTGTTTCTTTCATCACCCGATTTTCCACCGGCTCAGATGCTGGATGAAAAGCGGCGTTTGCACCTAAACTCCTCGCTTTCAGAAGTCTGTTTTCATTCACATCTGTTATCATCACTTTCCCAGCCAAATAATATTTGGCGAGCTGTAATTGAATACAGCCAATTTGCCCTGCGCCAAGGATCAAGACTGAATCTCCCGGATGAACAGGTGCTCGTTCAAATCCGTGCAGGCAGCAGGCAACCGGTTCAACCATCGCTCCTTGCTCATACGATACGTCTTTCGGAAGCTTGCCCATCGTGTGCTTGACATGCAAGGCAGGTACACGGATATATTCTGAAAATCCACCCGGCTCTACATTTGTGGCTGCAAACTGCGGACACATCGTATAGAACCCCTTTTGACAAAAGTCACAGGTGAAACAAGGCACATGATGCGCCACATATACCCTGTCCCCCGTTTGGACATGTGTCACATGCTTGCCGGTCTTGACAATATCACCAGCGATTTCATGTCCTAGCACCGTTCCAGGAGGGACTGTCTCATGCGTTGCTTTGTAAATATCCGTTCCGCATAAGCCGCAGGCACGCAGTTTTAACAGAACTTCATCATCACCGATGACTGGCAGGCTCCTCTCCTCATACCGAATGTCCTCTGAAGAATAAAAGACAGCTGATTTCATGTAGTTGCATCCTCCTTTTCATCACCCTTCGCAAAATCCTGTAACGTTTGAACAAGCTGCTTGTACTCACTCATCTCACTTGATATCCAGTAACGACCTCCGAATATCCGGGCTGGCCCCACCCTGACATAGACTTTCCCGATATGAGGATATGGCTTTAAAAAAAGCTTTCCTTTAATATCAGACACTGCATATGTGTGCCATCTGCCAAAAGCCCCTATCTTCAATTTATCTTCACTAATGATGACATGTGTCGGCTGGTTCAGTCCTGTGATACTAGAAAGTATGAGAATCGGCAGTGTATATACACCTAATACAGCAAGCGGCTCAGGTCCTGCTGATAATAATGTATAAAGAGACCAGAGAAAAAACAGACAGATGAGCGCGGCCGGTAGAAAAATAGACAACAATGCAGATGTTCGGCTATAAGCATGATACTGCATGAGACTTCCCCCTTTCAGGTCACATGGAAGGAGCCGCAATAGCCCCTCCACGTAATAGCCCTCTACTTAATATGATCTATGATTTTTTCGATATCATCTTCAATGCCAAAACCGGTTAAAAAGGATAAGGTTTGAATCACAGGTGTCCCTTTTGTATCACTCACAGGCGTTGTTGTCACAATTAAATCAGCGCCCTCTGCTTTTTGCGGTACTTCAGAAGCCTTACACTGTTCGACCACGACATCATACCCTTTTTCCTTTAACGTCTCTTCTACCTTTTTTGCCACAACCGTTGATGTTGCAACTGCTGTTCCGCACGATACTAATATTTTTTTTGCCATGATAATCCCTCCAGCACGTTTATTGTTCTTTCTGATCTAAGCCCATTTCTTTCGCATATTGCTTTTTAATATCGTTTCGCACCCAGTACCATAGAAGCGCATAAGCCAAAGCACAGATAATCGCTGCAATAAAGTAAGGGTTGCCCGGATCAAGAAGTCTCACCATGATCCAAGGAATGACGTGAGAACCAAGGTCAATACCTGAAATCATGTTTGCCCCTTCAGGGAAATCAAAGCCGACTGCTTTCCCCATTGTTGTCGCAAGCGGTGCAAGATTTGTTGCGATAAAGAAAACGATCATTAATGTGAAAATACTGTTAATAAGACCGCGAATAATATTCCCACGAGCAGCTGCTACTGCCCAGACAACTGTAAATGGCAGAACCGATAAGTCAGCAAACGGGAGCATGCCATTGTAAGGCAGCACAACAGCGAGCAAAATCGTAATCGGCACCATTAAAAGGGCTACCGCCATATTCGCTGGATGACCAATAACAATCGCTGTATCTAAACCAATATAAACATTTTTTCCTGGGAAACGCTTTTGAATATATGAACGAGCGCCCTCAGAAATTGGAATCAGACCTTCCATTAATAACGCAACCATTCTCGGCATTAAGACAAGAACTGCTGCCATTTGAATACCAAGCGTCATTACGCCTTTTGCATCATAGCCGCCGAGAAGACCAATAATGATACCAAGTATGAGACCCATCACAAGCGGTTCGCCAAAAATGCCAAAGCGTTTCTTCAATGTTTCTGGATCAGCATGAATTCTGTTTAAGCCAGGGATTTTATCAATGATGCGGTTGGACGCATACATAAGCGGTGCGAAGTTGACCGTTTCAGCATGAGCCATCGATACGCCTTTTAATCCGAAATGATGTTCGATTGTCGGCGCCGTCCAATCGGCTAGTTTAAGCGTGATCGCAGAAACGATCAATCCAACAGCAAGAGCCAAGAACATATTATGATAAGCGTAGTAAGTAACAGAGGCTGCAAAAATTAAATGCCAGAAGTTCCAAATATCCACATTCAGTGTTTTCGTGAAGTTTACGGACAATAAAATCACATTTAACAAAAGCACAAGAGGAATCATGAGCGGGGCAACAGGTGTACCAAAGGATATGGCAGCGCCAATCGGCCATCCAACATCCAAAATGTCGAGCTTTAGCCCAAGGGAATTAACCATAGCTTTTGCTGCTGGTCCAAGGCCGCTCACGAGCAAATTAATGACAAGATTGACACCGACAAATCCAATTCCGATCGTAATACCGGCTCGGAAGGATTTCTTAAAGCCTTGCCTTAAAATCATACCGAAAAGCGTCATAATAATCGGAAGCATAATAGTTGGTCCAAGGTCTAATATAAAATCGACGGCTTGCTTGATCATACATCCACCTCCTGAATTTTTCAGATAAAGCGCTTACATTATTTCATGAATAATTATTGGTTTAGCTCTTGTTGAAGCACGTGTGTCGCTTCTTCATAAGAGGTCATGTGAGACAGCTTCGTCATCACTTCTTCTTTTCTAAAAAGTGTCATGAGCTTCTCGAGCATCACAAGCTGCTTGCTAGGCTCAGAGATTGCTAGGACAAACACAATTTTGGCTTGCACTGTTTCATCAGGGCTCCCCATCTTATGAAAAACGACAGGTTCCTTTAAAGTAGCTACACTAATCGCCGGTTTGTTCACATGTTCAGGATCTGTATGCGGAATCGCTACCCCCAAAGTTGCAAGCGGGAGGCCTGTAGGATATGTTTTTTCTCTTTCAAGCACTGCAGGTAAATAGCTCGATTTAATGTACCCTCCAGCTTCTAACCTCTCTGCTAAATATGTCGTCACCTCCTCTCTCGAAGATGCTTCGAACTGCAGCGTAATCAGTTGTTCATTTAACTCAAACAAGTTATTCAAACAACCACCCCTTTCATTTGGTATAAATATGAACACATGTAACAAAAAGAAAGAACATTTTAGAATAGAACCTTTTATAAAGCGCTTACAATATCAATTTATTAAAAATGTTCTATATTGTTACCTTTGTAAAGATATTATAATATTCGAAATTATAAGTCAATGTTCCTAAGAGAATTTTTATAAAAAAAAAGACGCAGCGACCGCTGCATCTTTCCCATCTCATCTTCTATATTCTTGTTAAATATGGCTTCCTATATCTAAAAATTCAGATACAAATAGATTGTCAGTTTGCTCTGCCATTTCTTCTTTTGTACCAATTTTTTCGATTCTTCCTTCATTCATCACCACGACACGATCAGCAATATCAAACGCTTCTTCTTGATCATGTGTCACAAAAATGGTGGTCATCTGAAAATCACGATGGACTTTTTTCAGCCAATGCCTTAATTCTTTCCTCACCTTTGTGTCAAGCGCACCAAAAGGTTCATCTAATAAAAGTGCCTTCGGCTGAACAGCAAGTGCGCGCGCTAGTGCTACACGCTGCTTTTGTCCGCCTGACAGCTGCTCTGGATAACGCTGTTCATACTGCGTTAACTGAACAACTTCTAAAAGCTCATGCACCCGCTCTTTGATGTCTTTTTTAGACAGTCTTTCTCCTCTAGGTTTAATTTTCAGCCCATATGCAACATTATCAAAAACAGTCATATTTCGAAAAAGAGCGTATTGCTGAAACACAAAGCCGATCTGCCGCTTTCGTACTGGAATGTGCGTGTAATCCTGATCTCCAAATAAAATCTGCCCGTTATTTGCAAAATCAAGTCCTGCAATGATTCTTAATAAAGTCGTTTTCCCAGAGCCAGACGGTCCTAGTAAAGAGATCAATTCACCGTTTCTTATCGATAAATCCACGTTTTGCAGAACCTTCGTCTGACCAAATTGTTTTGATATTTGTTTTGCTGTAATCCCCAAGACCGATCCCTCCATTTATGTTGACCGCTTGCCAAGCCGATGATCTCTTTGCTGAATGATTTGCTTGATAATTAAAGTAATGACTGCCACAAACGCCATGAGAGATGCCACAGCAAAAGCAGCTTGGAATTGGTACTCATTGTATAAAATTTCGATATGAAGCGGCATCGTATTGGTCATCCCTCGAATATGACCTGATACAACCGAAACGGCACCAAATTCACCAATCGCTCTTGCCCCGGCTAAAATAACACCATAAAAAAGAGCCCATTTGATATTTGGCAGTGTCACAAGAAAAAACGTCTTCCATCCATTTGCTCCAAGCGTGAGCGATGCTTCCTCCTCATGAATACCTTCATGCTGCATAAACGGAATTAATTCTCTTGCAATAAACGGAAATGTGACGAATATAGTAGCTAGGATCATGCCTGGTACAGAATAGATGACCTTCCAGCCATTCGCGATAAGCCAAGGTCCTAAAAGCCCGTTTGAACCAAATAAAAGGACAAATACAAGTCCAGCAATCACAGGTGAAACGGCAAACGGGAGGTCAATCACAGTCGTTAGCAAGCGTTTTCCGCGGAAGTTAAACTTTGTGATAAGCCATGCAGCACTGACCCCAAAAATCATTTGCAGCGGCAAGGTGACGACGACAATAAAGACGGTCAATTTAATTGCCGATAATGTATCTGGATGTGAGATGGCCAAAAGGTATGAACTCCACCCTTTCTCAAATGCCTTTGAAAACACGGCGATCAGCGGCATGAGTAAAAATAAAATCAAAAAAGCATACACCATCGTAATCAGTAGAATTTTCACCACTTTAGATTCCGTTACAGGACTCTTATACTGGGCATGGTGCCGATGATTAAGTTCTCTCTCCAATGGTTTCACCTCACATATACTTGTTTTTTCCGCTCAACATACCACTGAATCCCGTGAATCAATAACAGGATGAAAAACGAAAGTAGCAGCATCAAACAAGCAATCGCTGCTGCACCATGATAATCATACTGCTCAAGCTTAGACATGATCATCAGCGGTGTAATCTCTGTTTTAAACGGAATATTTCCAGCAATAAATACAACAGAGCCATATTCACCCAGCGCTCTTGCAAACGCAAGTGAAAATCCAGTCATCACCGCCGGAAACAAGGCAGGCAGCAGTACGTGAAAAAAGGTCTGTCTCCTTGTCGCACCAAGAATCGCCGCAGCCTCTTCCACTTCCTGCTGCAGTCCTTCTATAACAGGCTGAACGGTTCGAATGACGAATGGAATACCAATAAAAATAAGTGCTAAAATAATGCCAATCGGCGTGTACGCCACCTTCATATGCAGAAATTGACCAATCCATCCATTTGGAGAATAAAGGGTGGTGAGGGCAATACCCGCAACAGCCGTCGGAAGAGCAAAAGGCAAATCGATGAGAGCATCCAAGATTTTCTTTCCTGGAAATGAGTACCTAGCCAGAACCCAGGCAATCAATACACCAAATCCTGCATTGATGAGAGCAGCTGCAAAGGAAGTCGTCACGGTCAGCTGAAGCGATTTCAATACCCTTGTATCAGTAAACACCTTCCAAATCCCCTCTACTCCTAATGAAGCCGTCCAAATAAATACCATCGATAAAGGAATGACAACAATCGCACTCACATAAACGAGCGTCACCCCAAGACTCAGCCCAAATCCAGGCAGTATACGTGTTCTTTTATTGGCGGCCTGCGCTTTCTTCATCACATCGCCCCCTATTTTTGTCCGCTATATATTTGATCAAATAATCCGCCATCATCAAAAAATCTTTTTTGGGCCTTTCTCCACCCGCCAAACGCTTGATCAATTGTCACCATATCAATCTTTTGAAATTGATCTTTATATTTGTTTAAGACTTCTTGATTTCTAGGGCGATAATAGTTTTCCGCCGCAATTTCCTGCCCTTTTTTAGAATATAAGTAATCCAAATACGCCTTTGCTACTTTCTCTGTTCCTTTTCGTTTCACATTTTGATCGACGACAGCAACTGGCGGCTCCGCTAGAATACTAATCGATGGAGTGACAATCTCAAATTTATCTTTGCCTAGTTCATGCTGTGTCAAATAGGCTTCATTTTCCCAAGCAATTAACACATCCCCAAGACCGCGTTCAACAAAAGTCGTTGTGGCTCCACGAGCTCCTGAATCAAGGACTTCGACATGCTCATATAACTTTTTGACAAAATCCTTTGTTTTTTGTTCATTTCCATGAAATGTTTTATCCGCATATGCCCACGCAGCTAAGTAATTCCATCTCGCACCACCGGACGTTTTAGGATTCGGCGTAATGATGGACACACCTGGTTTAATCAAGTCATCCCAGTCTTTAATATTTTTTGGATTTCCTTCCTTCACAAGAAACACAATGGTCGATGTATACGGTGTTGATTGGTTTGGAAACTTCTTTTGCCAATCTTTCGAAAGCAGTCCGCGATCTGCAATCGCATCAATGTCATAGCCTAGAGCCAGTGTGGCCACATCTGCCTCAAGTCCATCAATAATCGATCTTCCTTGCTTTCCTGATCCACCGTGAGACTGTTTAATGGTGACATCCTCACCAGTTTTGTCTTTCCAATACGTCTGAAAGGCTTGATTGTATTCCTGATATAATTCACGCGTAGGATCATACGAAACATTTAAAAGCTCAACCTTCCCCTTTTGATTTGAGGCTTCGTTTGCGTTTGAGCATGCAGCACTCGTCACAGCCAAGACCACTAAGATGGTCACAATCGAGATCAATTTCCACTTTTTCATGATATCCCGCTCCCCTGTTATCAAATAATAGTGACACCAACCTTGCCATTTCATAATACGCAAAAAAGACCCTTAGCCACCTGAAATACATCACAGTCCTGTACTTCAAATTGCCAAGAGCCTTCGGTTGTCCGATCAGCTATGTATGATTGATGTTAGTCTATATATTATTCAAACTATTCACAGGTGTCAACTGTGTTTTTTCATTTAAACTAAAAAAGAAACGCCAACTTAAAGAGGCGCTTCTTTTCCGGGAAATGGTCTTAATCGGCAGATAGCTTTAAATTGACACCAACAGCGGTTCCATTTCTTGAGGAGTCCGCTACGCCAGTAAATGTCCCTGCTTTTCGGTCAATGAGTAAAGCCTGCACGTTTCCTATATCAATAGGTGAACTGCCAAAACGGTGACCCATATCATTTAGCTTCGTTCTCACATCAAGGGGAACACCTACTTCGTAGCGATAAGAAGTTGTACTGTTTGTATAAATCCGTGGCTCTTCCACCGCATCTTGAAGCTCCATGTCATATTCAAGCAAATTCAGTATGGTTTGTGAAACAGAAGCAATGATGGTCGTTCCGCCAGGTGAGCCAACAGTCATAACCGGCTCGTTATCTTTGAAAATAATGGTTGGGGTCATACTGGATAATGGACGCTTATTCGGCTGGACTTCATTTGCTCCACCTGGCCTTGCGTCAAAATCTGTTAGTTCATTGTTTAAGAAAAATCCATATTCCGGGACGAGAATCCCTGTACCAAATAATTGTTCAATGGTTGTTGTGAATGACACGACATTTCCCCACTGATCGGCAACTGTAAAATGAGTGGTCTCACCAATGGTCTTATCTTCTGGCTGCGGGACAATAGGGGATGGATTTTTTTCATCCTCATACGCCCATGGATCTCCTTCTTTCGGATTCTTAATCATTTGATCTAATTGAATAAGAGAGGCTCTTTCTGAAATGTAATCATCGTCTAATAGTCCTTTTAGTGGAACATCTACGAATTCGGGGTCACCGGCATATGCAGCACGGTCAGCATAGGAGAGATGCATCGTTTCAGCAAGCAGCTGATATTTTTCGAATGATTTGGGGTCATATTGAGATAGGTTAAAGTGATCTAGTATTTTGAGTATTTGCAGCATAAACACACCGCCCGAGCTTGGTGGAGGCATACTTGCAAGCTGGTATCCTTTATAGTCTCCCCAGATAGGCTTGTCAGTCTGGACCTCATAATGACCAATGTCATCAGTTGTCATCGTTCCGCCAAAATCTTGGACTGTATTTGCAAGTGCCTTTGCTACTTTTCCTTCATAAAATGCTTTGCTTCCTTTTTTCGCAATGAGCTTAAATGTTTTCGCAAGACCTGGCTGTACAAGCAGATCGCCTTCTTTGAGCGGTTGATCATCTGGAAGAAAGATTGGTCCTGCGGCCGTTTTTTTCAGTTTTTCTTGATGGTCATCAATGGCTTTTGCCAGAACAGAATCGATTTCAAATCCATCCTCTGCGAGCTGAATGGAAGGCTCAATCAATTCTTTCATCGATCGGGTTCCCCACTTATCTAATGCTGCCTCGAGGCCTTTTACAGTCCCTGGAACTCCAACAGCATTACCGTGTGTGGATCGCTCAGCGAATGGGATGACTTTCCCATCATTCGTTAAAAACATGTCAGGTGTTGCGCCCTGTGGTGCTCGTTCTCTACTATTGATGATGGATGTTTCTTTTGTCTTCCCATCATAAACCATCATAAATCCTCCGCCGCCAATTCCAGACATCATTGGCTCTGTGACATTCAATGCGTACTGGATAGCAACAGCAGCATCTACTGCGTTTCCACCTTTCTTCAATACATCCGCACCCACTTCTGATGCCAGCGGATGAGCAGTAGCCACCATGCCATCTTTCCCAACAGCTACTTTACTCCCATAAGATTCGTTCGCATTGACTTGGCTGACAGGCAGAAAAAACGAGAAAACTAACAGACATATGGACAAAACAGTTAGAGAAATGCGTTTCATGAACAACACCCCTTCCATATTCTTACTTTGACCTTACCGACTTCTTGACCAGAACACAATAGATTATTCAAAAATTTCTAAAATTTTCATCCTATCATCCTACATCATCCAAATTTAATGTTAATTTCCAAAACATATGACATATCTATTCATTAGGAATAAAGACACAATATTTCCAACTATTCGGCTTCAAGGGTATAATAAACACAGCAAAAAGGGGGAAAAACGGTGAACAACAAAAGCAGATTATTTTGGGAAGACTATTGGAGAGAGACATCAGAACAAGCACCTGCTGATGCGTTTGTTTCGGCATGGGCATTCGGATCAGATCCAGATCATTTGCTTGATCTTGTAAAACAAGGAAAGAAAACAGCCACTTGTTCTGGACACTTGTTTTACGAAAAGGAACAGGAGCCGCTTCCAATGGCCGGACAATACGCGGTCATTTTGGACAGCCAGGAAGAGCCAAAAGCCATTATTGAAATTACCCAAGTAGATATCATGCCAATGAATGAAGTTCCAGAATCATTTGCACAAGCAGAAGGTGAAGGCGACCTATCTTATGACTATTGGTACAGAGCTCATAAAGAATTTTTCACAGAAGCACTCCAATCATACGGTTTAGATTTCAAAGAAGATATGCTTCTTGTTTGTGAACGATTTACGCTGATTCATTCAGCTTCTTAGCCTTTCAGCGGTGCCAAAGATGGACCGCTTTTTTCGTTTCTTTTCCCCTTTCCGAAAAAGGTGTGTTGAGATCACATCTTTAGGTCAGAATAAGATCAAATAGAAAAAGTGAAGAAATTTTCGACTACACCTGTTTTTTTTCGACAAAAGAATATATAATTATTTGATGTGTGCATTGTCTCATTTATACAATGGAGGGTTTTTACATGTTAAAAAGGAAAAAAGACAAGTTTTCCGTCTTGTTAACGGAAATTGCTAAAAATTTAGATGAAACTGCTGAGTATTTTGTTAGCTATAAAGTAACAAATCAAACCACTCTGAAAGAATTTTCTGACACATTGAAGGAATATGAGACAAAAGGTGATAATCATGTTCATACCATGATTAAAGAGCTGAACAAAGCCTTTATTACACCGATTGAACGTGAAGACATTCTTCAATTGACGAATAGCCTCGATGATGTTTTAGATGGAATTGAACATTTTTCAGCAACATTGGAAATTTATTCAATCACAAGCTCTGACGAACATATCGACAAATTCAGCCACTACATCAGAGAGTGCGCGAAAGAAATTTTAATCACAATTGAATTACTGGCTGACAATCGCTTGAAAGATATTCATCCGCACGCAATCAAGATTAAAGAGATTGAGCATAATTGTGACAATCTTCATCGTAAATCATTAAAGAACTTGTTTGGAAAAGAAACAGATCCAATTAAAGTGATTCAATACAAAGAAATTTACGAAACACTTGAAGAAATCGCTGATTCCTGTCAAAGTGTTGCCAACAATTTAGAAACAATCATTATGAAGAATGCGTAACGGGGTTAGTTAAACATGGACACATTACTCATCCTTACCATACTTATTGTCATTTGTGCACTTGCTTTTGATTTCATTAACGGGTTCCACGATACAGCAAATGCCATTGCAACTTCAGTTTCAACGAAGGCTTTAAAGCCTAGACATGCGATTATCATGGCAGCGTTCATGAACTTCTTAGGAGCAATGACATTTACAGGTGTGGCAAAATCCATCACAAAAGACATCGCAGATCCTTTTACACTTCAAAACGGTTCTGTTGTCATCTTGGCTGCTTTAATTGCCGCCATCACGTGGAACTTGCTTACTTGGTATTACGGGATTCCGAGTAGTTCTTCACATGCACTCATCGGATCTATTGCAGGAGCGGTTATTGCCTCTGCTGGTTTTGGCGCTTTAAACTATTCGGGATTCATTAAAATCATTCAAGCACTTTTGCTTTCACCTATCCTAGCTTTCGTATTGGGATATATCGTGTACACCATTATCAAATTGCTTTTCAGAAACAATAATCTCGCAAAAACAAATAAACAATTCCGACGTGTTCAAATTTTAACGGCTGCGTTGCAATCGTATACCCATGGAACAAACGATGCGCAAAAAGCGATGGGAATTATTACGATGGCTTTAATTGCAGGTAATTTGCATACAACAGACGACATTCCTTTCTGGGTACAATTCTCTTGTGCACTTGCAATGGGACTAGGTACTTCTATTGGCGGCTGGAAGATTATCAAAACAGTCGGCGGTAAAATTATGAAAATTCGTCCAGTAAACGGAGTATCTGCCGACTTAACGGGTGCAGCTATTATCTTCGGTGCAACATTTATTCACTTACCTGTTAGTACCACTCACGTGATCTCATCTTCTATTCTAGGTGTAGGTTCTGCACACAGAGTGAAAGGTGTAAACTGGGGTACGGCAAAACGTATGCTTGTCACTTGGGTGATCACATTACCGATTTCGGGAACACTAGGAGCTCTTATATACTTTGTGTTAAACGCGATCCTCTAATATCAAAGACCTGTCTGACAGGTCTTTTTTTATTTGTCTGCCGATTTAAACTCATTTTTCTTAAAGTCCATTTTTTCATGAAGCAGGGTTTCCAATCATATCCATAGAAATAAACAAGTATTCATCTGTCTATAGGAGAGAAGAACATGCTATTATTTTTTCAATTGACCGTATGGTTATTGCTAGGTGCTCTTGCTGTGTATGTATTTGCGGTATGGCGCTTTGAACAAAAAGTAAAAGAAAAGATGTTTGCCATTCGTAAAACGTGGTATTGGATTTATGTAGCTGGTGCTGTTGTGTACTGGACAAATGACCCTTCTTCGATCTTCACCGATTGGATGCATTACTTGATCATTGCCGTTTTTTTCGCATTGACCGATGCTTTCATTTTTCTCAGCTCTTATATTAAAAAACTCGGAAATCATGAACTGGAAACCGACACCCATCAACTCCTTGAACAAAATAACGATCTACTTCATTCTTACCTCAATAAACTAAAAACGTACCAATACCTATTGAAAAACGAACCGATCCATGTATATTATGGAAGTATAGAGGCATATATAGAGGGCATTGAGCGGCTGATCTATTCTTTTGCCGACAAGATGAATATTCAAGCGGTACTATGTCCATATGATACGCAGGAACAAAAAGATGACTTGCTGCGGACACTTGACCAGCGAGCTCTTATTCAGGCAAAGCTTGACAGGCAGGAAGTATATTATGATGATTTCGGTCATCTGGTGCTCATCCCGTTTTCTGTAGCAGATGCTCATTTTGTCATTAAGCTCACCTCTGATGAGATTGTCACAGAGTTTGACTACTTATTAATGACATCACTTACAACAATTTATGATCTAATCTTGCCTGACGAAGAGGAAGGTGATGAAGATGGACCACGCACTTCAAGGGGATAATAACAATCGCAAGAAAAACCCTTTTAAAATTTTAAAGAAGAAACGCCATATCAGTATGGCCGATTACAAAGTAAGTCCCCATACAGAGCGAATTTTTAAAAAGAATGAACAGTTTCTGGATGAGTATAAAAATAAAAAGGCTTGATCACACTAAAGGATAAAGGACGCGGAACGAAACCCGCGTCCTGATTCCATTTTCACAAAAACTTGCATACAATAAACGATACGCTGCAACGATTGAGGTGCCAAAATGAAAAAGAAAATCAAACAACTAAGATATGTTCAATTTGCCGAATATCAACCATCCCCATATACTCGTCGATTAATTGAAAAAAGTGAAACAGTCATCCAATCATACAAACAGAAACATTCACTTATTTAACAGTTCAAGCAGCTTTTCCTTCGTTTTAGGGCCGTATACCCCATCACTTGTCAGTCCGTTCACCAGCTGAAAACGTGCCACGGCATTCGCCGTTTTTTCCCCGTAAACTCCATCGATCCCTTTATCTGCAGCTGTTTTATCAGGATAGAAATAAACAGCAGCAAGCGCTTTTTGAACTTGGCGTACGTGCTCTCCCTTTGTCAGAGGAGACGTCACCTTTAAAACCCCATCTGGAAGCTCATACATTATTTTTCCATCGTTCTGATAAATTTTGAGAACCTGTCCAATTTGAATCTTGTTCGGGTCGCTAATGTTATTCCACTTTTGTAATTCTTGAACTGTGACGCCATGAGCTTTGGCAATACTTGTTAACGTATCCCCGCTTTTGACGACATACGTCATGACCGTCTCCGGATCTCCTGCCGTTTCAATTCCTTTTTTAAATTCATCCCATGTGGCAAGAAGCAGGCGTGGACATGCTTTTCCAGACCAATGCTGATGTGTGACCACATTTGCAAGTGGAATGTTATGTTCTTTTAAAAGCTTTTGGATCAACCATTGTGCATGTTTGATCGCTTGCTGAAAGTTCCCATCTTCATTCTCACAAATTTCAATTCCGATCGACTTTCGATTACCATTGCCTTGTCCATCCCCTGCATGCCAGCCATTTTCATTTAGCGGCAGATGCTGAAAGATTTCATGATCATCCACTGTAAAGTGCCAGCTTACCTCTGTCGTTGGGCGTTTCACATATGCCGCATGACTTTTCGCATCCGCTCCCTTTGACGTGTTTGCTGTGTTATGCACTGTCACATATAACGGTGTCATCGCATATCCTGGACGGTTCCCATTTCCAACTGGAATAAAATCTTGATAAATTTCTACCATGTTATGCACTCCCTTTTACTAAATTGAATTGTCATCAATCAGTGGCATTCGTAAGACAAGATTTGTTTGTTTTAGCCATAAAACTATGGTAAAATTTGAATAATCCACTCTTTTTAGTAGTGGAAAAGGTAAAAATGAAGAAAAAAACAGGAATTAATCCCATTTTTTCTTGATTTTATGTTAAAATTGTTAAAAATAAGCCGATATTAAAAGTAAGCAGTAGCTTACTTAGCTATTTAGTCCTATATGGACTTTTCTTTTACGTCAAAAATAGAACATACGTTTGTATGGAGGTTTTTAAATGACTGGTTTTTTAACCCATTTAGAAGAAGAGATTAAACGGTTATATGCACAATTACAAATAAGCGGTCCTGCTTATAGAGAGATGCAAAGGATCGCTTCTGAATTTCATGTATGGGTCCACTACGAGGATACTGGCAGCATGATGATCAAGCATCAAGGTCTTTACAGTATTATTTTAAACAGATCTCTATCGCCAGAAGAACAATGGCAGGATTTTGCCCACGAGCTTTGTCATGTGCTGAAGCATACAGGCAATCATTTCAAGATGCACAAGCTATTTCGAGAACTGCAGGAGTTTCAGGCAAAACAATTCATGTATCACTTTTGTGTACCGACCTTTATGCTGATGAAAATGAAGCTTCCTAACCTTCGGCAGCAAGCCATTTTGTATATTGCCCAAACGTTTCACGTTACCTTGGCTTTTGCAGAAAAACGGCTTGCCTTATTCGAACAGCGGAAAGCAGGTATTCGCTTCCAGCAAGAATTTACTTCTTATTTAATGAAAGCGGAAAAGGTTGCGGAAAAAGAAGCCGTTTATCAAACGTAAGCCTCTGCACATAAGACGAAAAAAGTTTATTCATAAAGGTTTAATACTTGCTTGAGTACATTTGTGTACCGATAAAATTGCTCATTTTGTGTATCACGGCGATAACGCCGTCTGAAGTCTTGAAAGAATGCTCTTCTTTGCGCTTGACTGATTTCAAGCTGTACACTTTTTCCTGTCAGACATTGATTATTAATATTGTGAGGATGTGTTCCAGAAAAGCGATCAGATTCAGATAAAAGCAATGCTTGGAAGCCATTAAGTGTTAAACGTTTCACTGTTTCTGCCGCTTTTTCTCTGTCTGTCCCCCCCACTAATGTTTGAAGCACCTCGGTTTCCTCGTAGCCATGGAGCGCAAACGTATAATGATGGGTATGCACTAGGGAAATGCAAATCGGCTCATCGAAACGTGTGCTTGTAATGTGAAGCACATGATTGCCTTTCACTTTAAGGCCTTCAAATAAATACATAGATTCATCACTTGCGATTTCATGAATGAGCTCACTCACGCCAGGTTCAATTCCTCCGGCATGAGGAGACAAAACCAAAAGCTGGTCACCTTTTCGCTCATGGAGAATTTGATAGTCGATTCCTTCTCTTTCATGAGCGGAAAGCTCTTCATAATTTTGATACGTATCAATGATTTGCTTCATTCCATCTTCCCCATTTCTCTATATGAGCATAAGTCTACTGATCCCAAATTCTTTTGTAAAGGGGTTCAAATGATCTATCTACATGAAAACATCCTTAAATTTTCCTTATCTTTACGGCTATCTGTTGTATTTTGAGAAAAAATGACCGATAATTGAAATGAATAGAACTTTTGGACTATATGAATCTTTTTGCATTTTCTCTCATAAATTAGAAATATTGTGGTCTACATCTGGAGGAATTCATGTTAAAAAAGAAAGTCGCCATCACCCTTATCATCTTATTCCTTAGCTTCGCTTGCATCATTTATTGGAAATGTTTTTCTCTGCAAGGCGTATCTCATGGAACATTCATCCGCTCGATGACATCACCTGACGGAACATATATCATCAACACCTATCGGCATAGCGGAGGCAAACTAAAGAAGAACGCAGTCAGAGCAGAAATTGAAAACAAACTGACCCACAAAAAGAAAACGATTTACTGGAAATACCCTGATAAAGACCCCCTCATCAAATGGAAAAATGGACAGCTTGTACAAATTGGCCATGAGTTTTTAAATGTGGTAAAGGGAGAAACATACGATTATCGCTTTGATCAGAACAAAAGAAAATAGCGTATCAAAAAAACGAATCCCTTAAGGATTCGTTTTTTACGTTGACATCACATGTTGCATAAATTCTTTCATTTCTTTACTCACCGTAGTTAACCGCTCCACAATTTCGCTAAACTCTGTGACAAGTAAAGCCTGTTCTGATGATGAACCTTTCATATGATCCATACTCTCAAGTAATGTATGTATATTGGACGAAATCCCTTGTAATGAGTTTTCAATGTTTTCTGTAGCACGTGAGGTTTCACTTGAAAGCTTTTGAACCTCATTTGCTACAACACTAAAGCCAGCTCCCTCTTTTCCTGCTCTGGCTGCTTCAATTGACGCATTCAATCCTAGCAAACTCGTTTGTTTCGAAATCCCTTTAATCATTTTTGTAATATCGGATGTTTTTTTCGAGCTTTCAAGTGTTTGCTGCGTTTGTAAGGTCATTTCCTCACTCGTCGCTGAAAGCTCCTCTGAATGCGCCGCTACCACATGCACCTTTTCTTGAATACTTTGAATGATGTCACTTAATGACTCCATGTACGCTTCAAGCTCTAATTGATTTTTAAGTGGAAAACCTAAAGCGAGTGCACCAATTGCTTGTTGATTTTCATCTAAGATAGGCATACACATTGAATTTAATGGCGTTCCATACACCGATTCAGGCAAAGATATATTTGATGTCTCACCTCTCAGCGCTTTTTTCAAATTCAGATCATCTGGTTTAATGAATTCACCAGCCCGAATTTGAAAATCAAGATCTTTCGATGGCAAATAAAGCAAAAACTTCTCTCGATCAGTGACACCCAACGTCACTTCATTTTTTAAAATCTGCATGATATAAGGTGCTGCTGTTACAATGCTCTGTAGTATATCCAATTTCTCTACCCCCTTATTAAGTTTATCGGTCGTTCTTCTTAAATTAGTAGTTGTTTCTTAAAAATAATGATGATGTTTGAAGAAATTCTTCATATTTACGAGTAAAAAGTAGGACATTTCCTTTCTATATTCAAACATAAATTTGCTATAATTAATAAATCAACATATGATGAAATGGTCATGTAACCATTTTAGATATTTATTGGAGGCGCATGTTGTGACACAACCCATGAAATTTGAGCGGGCGATCGTCATTGGCGGAGGTATCACCGGGATGCTCGCTGCAAAAGTTTTATCAACGTTTTATCATCAAGTCTTGATTATTGAAAAGGATGAACGGCCAGACTCTCCTGAGAATCGCCTCGGCACTCCTCAAGCCTTTCATCCACATAGAATGCTGCCACTTGGCAAGCAAATCGTTGAACGTCTATTTCCTGGATATACAAAAGAGTTACTGGCGATGGGCGGATTTAATACGAGGCATCAAACCTCTCGTTTTATTACAAAAGATGGCGAATTAACATTCACTGATAAAGAAGAAACTGCCGTCACAAGACGCGCCATGCTAGAGTGGGTGCTGATGCAAAGAATGGTAAATGAGGAGGAACGTGTGCAGTTTTTAGAAAAACATGAAGCCATCTCGCTTCAGTTTAAAGAGGGAACAAATCAAGTTATTGGTCTGATCGTGAAGAACAGGCAAGTAAAGCCTGGAAGCATTCATGAAATGAAAGCAGACCTAGTGATCGATACATCTGGAAGAATGTCTAAATTGCCAAAATGGCTAAAAGATGCCGGATTGACCTTACCACAGACTGATGAGTTAAATGTATTTCTAGGCTACAGCACAAGATACTACCGAATACCCAAAGAGGCGCCACACATGCAATCGATGGTCATAGTTGGCCAGCCTCATCAAAAAATCCCAACAGGGCTGTTTGAACGGGTAGATCATGATTTAGTAGCTGTTCTGCTCTCTGCAGCCGGCGGATCACATTATCCAACGACGGATGCTGATCAATTTGATGCAGAAACTGCTGCACTTACCCATCCAGCGATAGCAGAAGCCATCACGCATTTAACGCCCTATACAAACCCAAAAGGATTTAGAGTTCCTTCTTGCGTGAGACATCACTATGAACAACTGCAGGATTGGCCAAGTGGATTATTGGTAATGGGCGACTCCTTGTGCACGTTAGATCCCATTCATGGGCAGGGCATGACAAAGGCAGCCCTCGAAGCACAAACACTTGACCGTATGCTCAAACAAGCACAAAAAAAGGAGCTGCTCTCTTTTGAAAAGGACACGTTACAACAAATGCAGCGCGTCAATGAACTTGGCTGGTGGCTATGTGCGATTGCTGATATGGCATGGGAAGGTGTGGAATTAAAAGGAGATACAACTATCCCTCATTTGAAGTTCGTGCAGGAATTTTTGAATCGCTACGTACAATATGCCATTGTAACAAAACAGCCTGAACGTCTTGAGGCGTATCATCGTATGCACTCTTTCTTAACAGAGCCGAGAGAAATCATCAATTTAGAACAGTTGCACGATATGATTCAAGCTGATGACTCAGGAGAAACCGCTGAATGGTGGAGTCAATGGGATCAAAAGAACGATGAACACAATCGAGCATTTTTCCATGAAGCTGTTCCTGACTTTCGTTTACAGCACTTGCTGTCATTCGATTGAAATAAAAAAAGCCCCTCATCAAAGGGGCTTTTTTATTAACGTAATAATTGAAGTACGTTTTGCGGCTGTTGGTTTGCTTGAGCTAACATCGCTTGAGATGCTTGAGAAAGAATGTTGTTCTTTGTGAACTCACTCATTTCTTTCGCCATGTCAACGTCACGAATACGAGACTCAGCAGCTGTTAAGTTTTCAGCAGAAGCACCAAGGTTGTTAATTGTGTGCTCTAGACGGTTTTGGACTGCACCAAGAGCTGAACGCTGTTTAGATACAGCGCCGATTGCTTCATCAATTTTCGCTACTTCGACGTCAAAGTCAAAACCATCTTCATTTACTGAAATATCTTTGACAGTCAATGTTTCAGCGTCCATTTTGCCGATCTTTACGTTGATATTTTGCGTAATGTTCGCTCCAATTTGGAATTGGAATCCTTCCTCAACGCTACCATCCAACAGATTCTTTCCGTTAAATGCTGTACGCTGAGAAATACCATCAATTTCATCCACCAAAGCAGTGAGTTCTTCTTGAATAGCTGTTAAATCTTCTGTTTGTTGAGTACCAACGTTACCCGCTTGAACTGTCAATTCACGCATACGTTGAAGAATCGCATGTGTTTCAGTTAATGCACCCTCAGCTGTTTGAATAAGAGAGATACCGTCTTGTGCGTTTTTAGACGCCATTTCTAATCCGCGGATTTGACCACGCATTTTCTCAGAGATGGCAAGACCTGCTGCGTCATCTCCTGCACGGTTGATTCGAAGACCAGAAGAAAGCTTCTCCATGTTCTTTTGCCCTGCACCATTGTTGGCAGACAAACGGTTCAATGTGTTAAGTGCTGCGATATTGTGG
>NZ_LGYN01000027.1 GCF_001307105.1 Bacillus australimaris
TCGAATCCGCCCCCCTCCACCATTTTTATTTTCATAGGGGCATAGTTTAACGGTAGAACAGAGGTCTCCAAAACCTCCGGTGTGGGTTCGATTCCTACTGCCCCTGCCAATTATACTTTATAATTCATTACATCTATGGCGGTTGTGGCGAAGTGGTTAACGCACCAGATTGTGGCTCTGGCACTCGTGGGTTCGATTCCCATCAATCGCCCCATTTTATTATTGGGCTATAGCCAAGCGGTAAGGCAACGGACTTTGACTCCGTCATGCGTTGGTTCGAATCCAGCTAGCCCAGTTGATGTGCGGAAGTAGTTCAGTGGTAGAACACCACCTTGCCAAGGTGGGGGTCGCGGGTTCGAATCCCGTCTTCCGCTCCAATAATGGCGGCATAGCCAAGTGGTAAGGCAGAGGTCTGCAAAACCTTTATCCCCGGTTCAAATCCGGGTGTCGCCTTTTTGAAAAGATTGCCGGGGTGGTGGAATTGGCAGACACACAGGACTTAAAATCCTGCGGTAGGTGACTACCGTGCCGGTTCAAGTCCGGCCCTCGGCACCATGTTTTTTATTATAAGTTGCGCTCTTTAATGATCATGCCGGTGTGGCGGAATTGGCAGACGCGCACGACTCAAAATCGTGTTCCTCACGGAGTGCCGGTTCGACCCCGGCCACCGGTATCTAGTTTTAGATATTCTTTATTATCATCAATTACAAAAGAATTAAGGAATATCAACGTTAAAAACGTCTTTCTACAAATTGTAGGAGGGCGTTTTTTATTTGTTTTTTAGCTGATTTTTCACACGACAAAATTATTTCAAATCTTGTTCACTGGTGAAAAAGGAGATTAACTTTTACTTTATTGATGTTACCTTTATTATTAAACTAAAGGGACAGGATTGGTTAAATTGTACGTAGGAGGTGTTGTAATGATTACGGTTAAAAATGCTGAAAGTTTTCTTAAAGATAGCATTGGTGAAGATACCGATGATATAAAAAAGGTTTGGGAAACATTTAAGGCTTTTTCAAAGGAGACAGTCGAGGGCGAAGAAGATAAAGAAATTTTATTTCAGTGTGGTGTCTATGATTTTACAGGAGAGGAACTATTTCATTTAGACTTTGTACGTCAGTTTACAGTTTATGAAGAAGATGATTATTCTCACATGGAACAACTACACTGTGAATTTTTATTTAAACCAACAACCGAGTTAAAAAAGTTAAAGGTGGTAGAAGAATGGTCAATGGATTATGACGATATAGATCATTTTTTTAATCAAATTGAAAGTATTCATGAGTTTAAAATACCTTTGAGTTTAAAGCCGATAAAATCAAAAATATTTCAAGAAGAACTTTAATTCTTATTTCATTAACGGGTGCTTTACTTTAAGAGGGTATACCTTGCCTTTTAGGAATAATTTATCAAGGAGTGCCGGTTCACTGGCCACCGGTATCTATTAAAAGTTTCATGATCGTTTTTTTGTGGTTTAAATGAGTTATTTGGATAAAAATAGAAACCTATTAGAAAATAATGAGGATGTACTTCTATTAGCAGAATAATCTTAAGTGATTTGCAACATTGGATTAAGATACATTTAACCATGTAAGGAAACAAAATAGGGTAGCACATTCACATAAAACAGTGTACTAACCTTTGTGTAACTAAATGAATATATAGATCAATACACATCTTTAGCTGATATCATTATTGTGACCCAATTTGAGGGGAGAATTTATGAAAAAACAAAATGATCATGAAGAGTTATTGACAGGTGGCAATGTCTCGAACGTATATCGTTCGGGAGATACGGTTCGTCGAGAAGTAAAGTCAGACAATATCAATATACAAAAGCTGCTAAAGCATTTAGAAGAAAAGAATTTCTCCTATGCTCCAAAGTTTTTAGGGGTTGATGAAAAAGGTAGAGAGATCTTGTCCTTCATTGAAGGTGTGGCCGGTCATAACCCCTTAAAAGAATATATGTGTTCTCAAGATGTCTTAAAAGAAATAGCCAAAATGCTAAGACTTTATCATGATGCTGTTCGGGATTTCCCCATTTCAGACGATTGGGAACGAATGGACAATACGCCGAACACCATAGAGGTTGTATGCCATAATGATTTTGCTATGTACAATATCATTTTCAATAATGAAAAACCAGTAGGAATCATTGATTTTGATGTAGCTGCTCCTGGTCCAAGACTTTGGGATATCGCATATACACTGTATACATGTGTACCTATCAGTAGATTTTTTCGCACCAAAACAGGAGATATCGTGAACTATGATTCATCAGAACATGCAGACCATATAAAGCATAGAGTGAAACTGTTTTTTGAATCATATGGTGAGGAAATAGCAGAAGATTATTTGGATATGGTGTTGCTGCGTTTAGAAGGATTATGTCAGTACATGAAACGAAAAGCGAGTGAGGGGGATATCGCTTTTCAAAACATGATTCATGAAGGACATCTCATACATTATCAAAAAGACATTCAATTTATTCATGACCACAGAAAAGAATGGATGTAAACTGCTTACCTTTAAATTAGAAAGACAATAGAAATCAAAATGAGTAGCTTACCTTCATACGGTAAATGTTACAATTGGCTATATCAAATACAGAGAATGAATGTAAAGAGGCGGCGTTGTTATGTTGCAAACAAAGACGATATTACAGACCATCATTCAAGACGAGGGCTCAAAGGATTATCCACTTTTTAGACAGTACTGTATGAGAAAAGAACAGGGCTTGCGTAAAGATGCGCTAAAAGTTCTTCAGTCCTTTATTGAAGAGATGAAGGAGAATGATTTTGAAGTGCAGCGTGTATTTGTTACTTGGCTGTTTGAGTGGATTGAACGATTTGAGGATGGTCATCATCTACTTGTGTATCCGTTGGTGAATGGGGTGATCCAGCCTGTTTTTCAAACGTGGGAAAATGTTGATCCATTGGATGTGAGACCATATCGCTGGCGAGGTTTGTTTGTGCATCAGGGAGAAGGGATGCCCTATTTATTGAAGGCATTAGAGCTTGGGGGCAGCAAGGAGCAGCGTGTGATTGTTCAAATTTGTGAAACCTATTTATCGGCCTTGTGGTATTCGTTTCATCATATACATGAAGATCTTTATTTAAGTACCTATGAGAAGGATCAAGAGAGAATTCAAGGTATTGAAGATGTGATGATGATGATCCAAGATGTAAGGACTCGTACCAATGTTCAAAAACAAGCAGCTTATTATGGTCAGCTTTTAACAGACTGGATGGCATTTCAGAAGACGGAGACAAGAGGTTTTATGAAATGGTGTGCGGAGCGAAAGAAGCCGTATGAGTGGGTAGAGGCCTTTTATTATCAGCAATAGATGAGAAAACGGCAGAATTCATTCTGCCGTATTTTAATGCCATATTCGCTTTGTTTCTATATGATCTGGACTAAAATATCTCAGGATATAGACATCTGGATTGCTTAGTTTTTCCCACTCCTCGAATCCAATCGTTGAATCGGCGTGTTTCAGAAGCAGGCTCATGATATTGCCATGTGTGACGAATAGGGTATGATCTTTTTCTAGTTTTATTTGTTCGTGGAGCACTTCTACAATACGATTCATGGCTTGTTGGCTAGATTCTCCGCCTTCACAGGTCATATGTAAGTCCGTAAAACTGAGCTTTAGTTTCTCATACCAATTGTCCATTGGTTTGCTGCTTAACACACGTTCAGAGAGGCGCTCATCGATTTTTATCTCTAGCTGTTTTGCATGAGCAAGGGGCTCAGTGGTTTGAATCGCTCGTCTATAAGGACTTGAGATAATCTGATTGAGATGAATGTTGGAAAAAAACTGTGCCAATTCATGAGATTGAGCGATGCCTTTTGGCGTTAAAGCGGCATCTTTCGCTTGTCCATCTGCTTGACAGTGTCTGACGATATAATATGTTTTCATTTGAATACACCTTTCATTGAGTATAAAAAAATCATCCAGAATTGGATGAGAATTTTCGGAAGGTCTAGGTTAGTTTGTTCGTATCTGTTTCTTTATAGGGATCTGTGAGCTTGGAGGTCAGGTCTAGGTTGAACAGAAAATCATCTAAGGTGTCTGTGCCAAAGGGAAGTGTGGAGAAGTTGATTGGGATGCTGTCTTCTTGCTTTTCTGTAGTGAACTGCTGTGCAGGCTGCTTTTTTCTCCAGTTCTTAAACAAGCGCATGTGAGGCCCCCTTTTCTTTGAGAAAGATGGATTTATACATAATATACGGGGTGAGTTGTCCTGGCGTCAATTGTTTTCTTCAAAAGGAATATTCAATTGATATAAAAAGAGCCACAGGAAAGTGTGGCTCTTTTTTCAGTTTACATGGCACGTTGTAATGCTTGTAGTAATTTACGTTCGTACCCTAAGTTGACATACAATTAAAAACAATCCCAATGCATAAACCATTCGTTGATTTCTTTGTCGTAATAGAAATACATCGTGCCGTTATCGCCAATCATAAAACGAGGTTTTTCTTCTGAGGCGATTTGCAGCATGAAATCGCCTGATTGTTGATGGGGTGGAGATTGAATATAAGCCCCATATCCACCGATTTTTGTGAACGAGTAATTTGTGTATTGGTTAAAGAAGTGGTCTGTCGCTTCTACACTTTCGTTTACTTCTGATAAATCTACATATGACCAGGCTTCTTCCCAGCAAGGGAAGTCCTTTTGCTCACTTTCGTTCCATTGGATTTGAAAGGGTTTGAGCCCTCTCACTTCTTCAGGAGTCTCAGCTAATTCTAAACCTTCGATTGTCGAATATTCAATGAGCTTCCATCCTTCACCGTTTTTGGTGATATCAATCGGAAGTTCTTTCTGATTGAGAAAAATTTGAATCATCTTACATTGATTGAAGCCGTTTATTCCTCCTGGTACTTCAGGTAAATAAATTTGTAAAATCGGAACCATGGCCCCATCTTGATCTGTCGGCCAGCCATGATTAGGATGGATGAAAAAATGACCGGCAAACCAGCTGTGTACAGCTGGATCAGGACGGAAGCCGCCAATTTTGGCGATGACGGGCGTTTTCCCAATTTGATTTAATTCTTGAAAAGCTTTGATCTCCATTGATAGTCCCTCCAGCCTTTAGCCTGCAATGTGTGCATCTTGAAATGTACCATTTATATTTCCTGTGACAATAATGACATGTCCCCAAAATAAATCACCGTCATGACAGTAGACTTCAAACTCTCCATCAGGGTAAACATGCAGGCTTTCAAATGACATGCGGTCTATAAATTGATCCAGTGTAAGTTCTTCTTGTTCTTCAGCAGATTCGTCTTGTTCCTGCCAGTCTTTTGCTAGATCGATCAGCTGATTTGCGGCAAACGATTTAATAGAAGAATCCCATTTGGTCTGCTTCTCCATGAGTTTGCTTGCTGTCTGTAGAGAATCATTTATTTTTTCCTCTTCTTCAAGGTTGAAGTAGAGGAGGCATTCTTGATTGTTCCATTGGATCATCTTTTCAAATAAGTCTAGTCCCTTCACTAATTCAAAGCTGCCAAGTGTGTCATCATGATAAAAGACAGGTTTTTGGGCTTCTTCTAAAATCTCTTGAAGCTCTTGATCCTTTGTATCTATATCAATCAATGATACAAGCATGAATTCACTTTCACCTTTTCGAACTTGAAGTGAGACGATTGATTCTTTATGTAATTGTGCCTGCTTTTCCCTTAATCCTTCGTCATCTGTTAACCAGCAGAGCCTTATTGTTTCGGTTGTGATGTGGCCATTTTCCTTCCAGGCAATCAGTGGAATAGAGGCAGTCCAAAGAGACTGCTGTCCTGCCTTCCCTGCGCCTACGCCAGAAGGTCCTGTGACAGCTATGATGCTGACAATATCTTCTGAAAATCTTTCTTCAAATGTGTTTATTTGTTTGTTAATCTTCATGTGATGTCCTCCAGATTGAGTTTTTTGTCATGAACAGAAGGATGATATGATCAAAATCTATATCTTTATCACACCGCATATTAGTAGAAGAAATCAAGCTTTTTTTGTTTAAAACTGTTTTTTTAGGTGGATACATGGATTCTTGAAGGTTAAGTCACAATAAAGGAAGCAGGGATCGAATTTTGTATAAATTTGGGTAAGTGAGTCGAAAAGCCTAGGTTATTCTTCCCTTTCTTTATAATTACTTTGACACGATCAGATGAAAAAAGTAAAGTAATACTGAGTGATTTACAAAGCCTTCATCATTCAATGAAGTTTGAAGTGTGAGTAAATTAAATGTAAATGGATATTTTTCCTTTTATTTACTCGTATTTTTTTGAAACTTATGATGCTTCTCATTCGTTATATTAAAGGAGTACATGGTACCGGCATTGACAGAGCATTCGAATGCCTGGTGCAGAAGATTTACATTTGCAAAATGAATGTAAATTTTTTATGATTTCACTTATATCAGATCGAAAATAAGAAAGAAGAGGTTTTATGAAAAAAATATTTGCGAACAAATATAGCTTTTTTGTTTTGGCTGTTCTTTTATTTTGGGCAAAATCGTACACAGCCTACAAAATGGACTTTAATTTAGGAGTGAAGGGATCTTTTCAAGAGGGTCTTCTCTTATTAAATCCATTCAGTTCAGCCATTGTGTTTTTAGGACTTGCTCTCTTTTTTAAGGGGCGTAAATCTGCCATTGTTTTAATTGTAATTGATTTTATTATGACCGCACTTTTATATGCCAATGTAGCGTATTATCGTTTCTTTGATGATTTCTTGACCTTCCCAACAATGAAGCAAGCAGGAAATCTGGGAGGAGGTATGACAGGCGGTGTGTTAGCAAGTATTAAGCCGCATGACCTTTTGTACTTCCTTGATATCATTATCTTGATTGCGATTGTCATTTGGAGACCAGAAGTGAAGAAGTTCCAAATGAAAAAGACATTTGCACTGCTGATTGTGGCTGCTGGTGTAGGTCTGTTCTTTGTTAACCTTCATTTAGCAGAAAAGGATCGTCCAGAATTATTAACGAGAACATTCGATCATAAGTATATTGTCAAATATTTAGGCGTGTATAACTACGCGATTTATGACGGTGTTCAAACAGCGCAAAATGCGACGCAGGTAGCTAATGCGAGCAGTGATGATTTAACGGATGTTGTGAACTATACGACGTCTCACTATGCAAAGCCAAATGCAGAATATTTTGGTAAAGCAAAAGGGAAAAACATTATTAAAATCCATTTAGAGAGCTTCCAGTCATTTTTAATTGACTACAAGTTAAATGGAGAAGAAGTGACACCATTTTTAAACAAACTCGCTCATGGAAAAGACGACTTTACGTATTTTGATAACTTCTTCCATCAGACTGGGCAAGGTAAAACTTCTGATGCTGAGCTGATGATGGACAATAGTATGTTTGGTTTGCCAGAGGGAGCGGCGTTTGTGACAAAGGGTGAAAATACCTTCCAATCACTTCCTGCCATCTTAGATCAAAAAGCAGGCTATACGAGTGCAGTGCTTCACGGAGACTATAAATCTTTCTGGAACCGTGACACGATTTATAAACATATGGGAATTGATCAATTCTTCGATGCTTCCCATTACAACATGGACGAAGAAAACCTTGTGAATATGGGTCTGAAGGATAAACCGTTCTTCAAAGAATCCATTCCAATGTTAGAATCAATGAAAAAGCCATTTTATGCACACTTAATGACACTGACAAATCACTATCCATTTAATTTGGATGAAAAAGATGCGACAATCGCTAAAGCAACAACTGGCGATAAAACAGTGGATAACTATTTCCAGACAGCACGATATTTAGATGAGTCATTAGAGCAATTCTTTAAGGACTTGAAAAAATCAGGTCTATATAAAGACTCAGTTATTTTGTTATATGGTGACCATAACGGTATTTCTGAGAACCATAACCGTGCAATGAGTGAAATTCAAGGAAAAGAAATTACGCCTTACCAAAATGCACAAAACCAGCGTGTTCCGCTTATGATTCGTATTCCTGGTAAGCAGGGCGGCGTGAACCATACGTATGGTGGTGAAGTAGACGTAATGCCAACGCTTCTTCACTTACAAGGTATCGATTCAAATGAATTCGTGAATTTTGGAACAGATTTATTCTCTAAAAAGCATGATCAGACCGTTGCCTTCCGTAATGGAAACTATGTGACACCGAAATACACACTTGTCGATAATACTGTCTATGATACGAAGACAGGTAAAGTGGTGAAACAAAATAAACAGACAGAGGCGATTAAAGCCCGTGTTGATAATCAGTTAAGTCTTTCAGATAAAGTGCTCTACAGGGATCTTCTTCGATTCCATAAATTATCTGATTTCAAACCAGTGAATCCATCGGATTATTTCTATGGTAAAACAAACGAAGAAAAAGATGCAGGATCTTCTGCTAACTAACTGAGTTTTGGGCAAGCACAGAAAGGTGCTTGCCTTTTTTCTCTCATTGCTTGATTTGTTGGCAAAATATGTTTATATTTAGGGAGAAACAAGCGTGACGCTGGCAGACAGCTGGTGAAACACATTTCGTCCTAGGGGAATTCAGGAGGAGTTTATGACAACAAATACAAAAACACAAAAAAAGAAATCAGAATTATGGGGCTGGATCAAAGCCATCTTAATCGCATTCATTGCTGTTTTTATCATTCGGAACTTTTTATTCGCGCCATACATTGTCAAAGGTTCTTCTATGTACCCGACATTGCATGATACAGAGCGGGTGTTTGTGAATAAAACAGTTGATTATTTCGATGATTATAAACGAGGACAGATCATTGTTCTTGATGGGGAAGACCGCAGCACCCATTATGTCAAACGCTTGATTGGTTTACCTGGTGATAAGATTGAAATGAAAAATGACCAGCTATACGTCAATGGTCAAAAAGTGGCGGAGCCTTACTTAGCGTCAAATAAAAAGAAAGCAGCTGCAGACGGTACATTGCTGACACCTGATTTTGGTCCTCTTACTGTTCCAAAAGGAAAGTATTTTGTGATGGGTGACAACCGCCAAAATTCAATGGACAGCCGCAACGGCTTAGGACTTTTTACAAAACGTGATATTCAAGGAACTACCTCATTTGTATTTTATCCATTCCAAGATATTCGATTACTCAACAAATAAGAAAAAAAGCACACAGCGTGTGCTTTTTTTTATTTCATTCAGACTGGCTTTTTGTTATGGCTTGTTCAAGATCTGCAAGGATGTCTTCAATTGCTTCTGTTCCAACCGATAAACGAATGAGTTCTGGTGTGACACCTGTCGCTTTTTGTTCAGCTTCACTTAATTGCTGATGCGTTGTGCTGGCAGGATGAATGATTAAGGATTTAGAATCGCCCACGTTTGCGAGATGGGAGAAAAGCTGCACGGAATCAATGAGTTTTTTACCTGCTTCTCGCCCGCCTTTAATACCGAATGTGAGGATTGCACCTTGTCCTTTTGGTAAATATGTTTGAGCAAGCTCAAACGATTCGTGACTTTCAAGACCAGGATAGCTTACCCAATCGACAAGAGGGTGATCCTGTAAGAATTGTGCAGTTTTTAACGCATTTTCACTATGCCGCTCAAGACGAAGGTGTAATGTTTCTAAGCCTTGCAAAAGTAAAAATGAGTTGAATGGCGACAGGGCAGCCCCTAAATCACGTAAGAGCTGTACTCGTGCTTTGGTGATATAAGCTGCTTCACCAATCGCTTCTGTATATGTCAGGCCATGATAACTTGGATCTGGTTCAGTCAGCCCTTTGAATTTATCGCTGTCAGCCCAAGGGAATTTGCCGCTATCAACGATGACACCGCCAATTGATGTACCATGACCGCCAATAAATTTCGTAGCTGAGTGGACGACAATGTCTGCACCGAACTCGATAGGTCTTAATAAATAGGGACTGGCGAGCGTGTTGTCTACAATAAGTGGAATATGGTGCTTGTGTGCAATCGCTGAGATGGCTTCAATATGTAAAATGTCGCCTTTTGGATTCCCAATGCTCTCTGCATACACTGCCTTTGTTTTGTCTGTAATCGCTGCTTCGAGTTCTTCAAGGTTAGATGAATCGACAAATTTTACTGTAATTCCGAGTTTTTTGAGCGTATGGGCAAATAAATTGTAGGTGCCTCCATATAGGCTGCTTGAGGAAACGATTTCATCCCCTGCTCCTGCGATGTTTAAAATAGAATAAGTCGTAGCTGCTTGTCCAGAAGAAACAGCAAGTGCACCAATTCCACCTTCAAGCTCAGCAATTCGTTTTTCAAAGACGTCATTTGTAGGGTTCATAATACGCGAATAAATATTGCCAGGCTCCTGAAGGCCGAATAAATTTGCTGCATGCTCACTATCTCTAAAACCAAATGAGCTTGTTTGGTAAATCGGTACGGCTCTTGAATAGGTCGCTGAATCAAGCTCCTGACCTGCGTGAATGGCTTTTGTTTCTAAACGAAATGAACGTTCCTCTGACATGTGTATATCCTCCTTTTGTTAGATAAAACCAACTGTTTTGATAAGAAATATTTAATAAGACTATAAATCTTGTTCCCTGCCCGGTCAATCATTTTTTAGATAAATCTGAAAAAACAATAAATAAAGTTGACAGGTCGGAATAGTATGTATTAACATGAGCATACTGAAAACACAAACAAGAATGGCTGATCGGTCAACCGAAGGCTCTATCACTCAAGCATGAGTGAAGAGCCTTTTTTTATTTGAATAAGAAAGGATGATGAAGATGGAAAAAAAGAAAAAGCGAAGAAAATACAGAAAACACATGGATATCACATTAGATATATTAATTGAGCGGAACAAATATGAGATATACAGCAACAAGGAACGAATAGAAGCGATTTACGATCGAATTGATGAAAAGCATACAAGGACAAAATAACTATTTTATAAAATTAAGTTGATTTATAGGATTAGTATGATTTAGGATGGTGCTAACAAATCAATATGAATAGCTGATCGGACAACACGAAGGCTCTTATCTCTCTTTTGGGATAAGGGCCTTTCTGTGTATCTATCTGATGGCAAGGGGAGTGGAGGTTTCAATGACGATTTCAATTGATATTGTGGATAAGTCCTTTTGGAAAGACAAACAGACCATTCGAGTGCTAGAAGACATGAGATTGACCATCGTCCCCGGTGAATTTGTGACGGTGATTGGTCCGAGCGGATGCGGGAAAAGTACATTGCTAAAGATCATTGGCGGGCTCGATACAGAGTATGATGGGCACATCTCGATAGGGAACAGACAGATCACAGAACCAGGAATGAAACAGGGATTTATCTTTCAGGAACACCGCTTGTTTCCATGGCTGACAGTCGAAGAAAACATAGCAGCCAATTTCAATTTAAAACAATCGGATGTACGCCGCAAAGTGGATGAATTGATTGAAATTGTTCGATTAAAAGGGTTTGAACATGCTTATCCACATGAGCTCTCAGGAGGGATGTCACAGCGGGTTGCCATTGCGAGAGCACTCCTGCGTGATCCGGAGATCTTATTGCTTGATGAACCATTTGGTGCGCTGGATGCATTCACACGAAAACACTTGCAGGATGTGCTGCTGGACATATGGCAGGAGAAAAGAACAACGATGGTGCTCGTGACTCATGATATTGATGAATCTATTTATTTAGGAAATGAAATTGTGCTCTTACAAGCAAGGCCTGGCCGAATTCATAAAATTCTTCCCGTGAACTTACCTTTTCCGCGTGATAGAACGTCAACTGATTTTCAAAACTTAAGACAAAAGGTGCTTTCAGAATTTGAGAAAACAGATGAACTGTTACTAACGGATGGATCAGGAATTTAAGGAGGACAATCGCATGAAAAAGAAACAAATGATCATTTTCTTTTTGAGTCTTTTACTTGTTTTAGCAGGGTGTGATCAAGCAGCAGACGGCTCAGAAAACAAGGTGAAAGAGATTCGGATTGGGATTCAGCAAAGTTTGAGCCCGCTTCTTTTAGCAAAGGAAAAGGGATGGTTTGAACAAGCATTTGAAAAAGAAGGAGTGAAGATAAAGTGGGTGGAGTTTCAAAGTGGTCCTCCCCAATTTGAAGGACTTGCGGCAAATCAATTAGATTTTTCACAGGTTGGGAACTCACCAGTCATAGCGGGCCAGGCAGCAGGTATTGATTTTAAGGAAATTGGTTTATCTCAGGATGGGCTGAAAGCGAACGGTATTTTAGTGAATAAGAACAGTGAGATTCAAAAAGTAGAAGACTTAAAAGGGAAAAAAATTGCTGTTGCTAAAGGGAGCAGTGGCTTTGACTTTTTATACAAAGTATTAGATCAGGCAGGTTTATCTGCAAAGGATGTTCAAATCATTCAGCTTCAGCCAGATGAAGCGATATCTGCATTTGAAAATGGGTCCGTTGATGCTTGGTCGATCTGGGAGCCGTTCCTATCACTGGAAACGATAGAGAAGGGAGCAAAGCTTCTAGTGAATGGGGAAGCATCAGATTTATATTCTCCAGGTTTCACACTTGTTAGAACACAGTTTGCTGAACAGCATCCTGAACTAGTGGTGAAATTCTTAAAGGTATATGATCGTGCGGTGAAATGGCAGAAAGCACATCAAGAAGAAGCTGTTACTCTATATGCGCGTTTGAAAAATTTAGATAAGAAGGTCGTAACACAAGTATTAAATAATACGGAACCACTCAATAAGCCCATCTCGAAGAAAATCATCGATGCTCAGCAGCATACCGCTGATTTTCAATATAAAACAAAGGCTATCCAGCGGAAAATTGATGTGAATCACGTGGTAGACAATTCGTTTATTGAAAAAATGTTGAAAGAGGAGAAGGAAGGATGAAAGCTATTTCTAACCCGGCTATAGCGTCTAAAAGTGAGCGGACAAAGAAAAAAAGGAGAAAAACTTCTTCTTTGTATAAATTAAAGGGGCTGGTATTACCCATTTTATTAATTGTGGTTTGGCAGGTCATAGCTGGTTCTCAAATTGTTTCTTCCACTGTATTGCCTTCGCCCGTCTTGATCACAGAATCCTTTCGAGAGTTGATACGTTCTGGTGAACTGTTTGGTCATTTATACATCAGCCTGTATCGAGCGATATGTGGGTTTCTACTTGGAGGAGGTTTAGGTCTTATCCTGGGCATATGCGTAGGGTTCTCCAAAAGAACAGAGCAGTATGTGGATCCGTCCCTTCAAATGCTGAGAACAGTCCCACATTTAGCTGTCACTCCTTTATTCATCCTCTGGTTTGGCTTTGATGAGACAGCGAAAATTTTATTGATTGCACTTGGAGCTTTTTTCCCGATTTATATCAATACTTTTCTAGGGATTCGCAGTGTGGATAATAAGCTGTTTGATGTGGCTCGCGCCTTAGAATTTAATTTGTATCAAAGCATCACAAAGTTGATTTTACCGGCTGCTCTTCCTCATATTCTTCTTGGCGTGAGGCTGTCATTAGGAATTGCTTGGCTTGGTCTAGTGGTAGCTGAATTGATGGGTTCAAGCAGCGGCGTCGGTTATATGATTATGGATGCAAGGCAATTTTCTCAAACAGATAAGGTGTTTGTAGGAATTATCATTTTTGCAGTAGTAGGTAAGCTGACAGATTCATTGGTACGACTGTTAGAAAAGCGTCTGCTTAAGTGGCGCACTAGTTATCAAGGTGAATAATAATAGGGGGCGATGTGATGAATATTCTATGGTTTATTCCAACGCATGGAGACGGCCGTTATTTAGGATCAACAAAAGGTGCAAGAAAGGCAGACTATCCATATTTTAAACAGATTGCTCAAGCTGCCGACCAGCTTGGTTATACAGGGGTCTTGCTGCCGACTGGGAGATCCTGTGAAGATCCATGGCTGACGGCGTCCGCTTTAGCTGCAGAAACAACGCATTTAAAGTTCCTCGTGGCTCTTAGACCAGGTCTGATGCAGCCGTCTGTTGCTGCTAGAATGACTTCTACATTAGATCGTCTTTCAGGCGGGAGGCTGCTGATTAATGTTGTAGCAGGGGGAAGTAAAGAGGAGCTTGAAGGAGATGGGTTATTTATTTCTCATGATGAACGTTATGAGGCAACAGAAGAGTTTTTGACGATTTGGAAGCGGTTATTGAAAGGAGAAAATGTACAGTTTCAAGGAAAACATCTACAGTCAGAAAATGGCCGGCTGTTATTCCCGCCAGCTCAAACACCCCATCCACCAGTCTTTTTTGGCGGATCATCGGCAGCGGGGATTCAAACAGCCGCCAAGCATACAGATGTCTATTTAACTTGGGGCGAACCGCCATTACAAGTAAAAGAGAAAATTGAACAGGTGAAGAAACAGGCTGAAAAGGAAGGAAGAACGGTGAAGTTTGGCATTCGTCTTCATGTGATTGTGAGAGAAACAGAAGAGGAGGCATGGCAGGCAGCGGAACATCTGATTCGTCATCTAGATCAAGAAACAATTGATAAGGCACAAAAAGTTCTACAGGGCATGGACTCAGTAGGTCAAAGACGAATGGTGGAATTGCATCAAGGGGATAAAAATAAACTTGAAATCAGCCCAAATCTTTGGGCAGGCATTGGTTTAGTACGCGGCGGTGCAGGAACAGCCCTCGTCGGAGACCCGCAAACAGTGGCAGAGCGTATATTAGAATATAAGTCTCTAGGCATTGATACATTTATATTTTCTGGATACCCGCACCTGGAAGAAGCTTATTATTTAGCAGAGCTTGTTTTCCCGCTCCTTCCATTCAATAAACAGGGGGAAGCAGAACTTCATGTGCCAGCTGGTGAAATTATTGGAAACAATCATTTCCCAGATGCAGCCTCTGCAGCGAGTTCCTCATAAATATGAAAAAGCAAAGCAGTCTGCGATGACTGCTTTGCTTTTTTTATAGAAAGGGAGCGAGTCATATGTTGTGTACTACTGAACAAAGTAAGGGCTTTTTTCCCAATCGATTTTCTTGTATATACATATTTTAAGAGCCAAGAGAAGAAGGAAAATATACTCACTCTTTTATCGGAATGATCAGTAAATATTTCATAATTGGCGTTGCTGCGACATATAATCAGGACTTTTATATCTGATATAACGGGGGAATTCTTTCTATCTCAGAAAAAAGAAAGAAGATAAATATCGGATGATCAATATGGACTATTTCCAAAAAGGAAGAAAAAAGATGGTTTAATTGACATTAAATGGTTCTTGTAGTTCTTAAGGGGTACCAAAATCTAGTAAATAAGAGAGAGTTTAAGTGGTTGAAAATGAATAATTGAATAAAAAGTCATGTTTTACTCAAATGTATGTTCGGTCGAAAATGGGATGTTCTGTAGATGTTTGGAGGATGAAGCCTATGATACGATCATCATAAGCTGGGAGGTGAAAAGTATGACTTATGCAGCGCCGCAAGTTGACTATTCCACTATGGAACCTGCTATTATGGACCAAGCTTGGTTCTTAGTATTTGTTGCTGTCCTTCTTGGTTTGGGAGCAACAGTAGTTCTAGGAGCAGCAGTTTGGTGTTTAGCAAACGGCAAGGGTAGCTTTACGGGAGCCGTTCAGTGGGAAAGTGGCTTGAAAGTCCAAATTGAATGTAAGTAGCTATACTTAGGATTCATCTTTTTACTTCTAGGATAAGACACCTGGGCTAAACCGTCTGTGGCGGGCGGTTTAGCCTGATCTGTTTATAAAGAATATGCAGACACTTGGAGGTTATATGTTTACGATCGAGAATTTAACCAAGACGTATAAAAATAACGTGACTGCTGTCAATGATTTTCATTTAAAAATCGACCCTCATCAAATCGTTGCTGTTGCTGGACCGAATGGTTCGGGTAAAACAACGATGATTAACTGTATACTCGGCATCATTAAGCATACAGAAGGAACGATTCATTTGCAGGACGTCACCAATGATGAACCATCCTTTAAAAAGCAAGTAGCCTATGTTCCAGATGATCTGCTGCTCCCTGAAGCATTGACTGGTGCTGAATATTTAGATTTTGTTTCTTCTATGTATGAATGTAAAACAATTCACAGAAGAAATCAACTAATTGAACTGTTTGATATGGACTCGGCTTTATCAAGACCGATCGAAACCTATTCACATGGTATGAAAAAAAAGACACAGCTGATTGCTGCCTTTATGCTTGATAGTCAATTGGTGATCATGGATGAGCCCTTTAGAGGACTTGATATTGAAGCGGTTATAAACACAAAAAAACTGATGAAGCGTTATGCCGAGCACCATGGTGCGATCTTGCTTTCAACGCATGATATGCTTTCAGCGGAAGAGCTGTGCCAAAAAATCGCCATTATTTCTAAGGGAAATAAAATGGATGAAGGAACGGTCTCAGCCTTAAAGGAGAAGTATCAATCAAGCACACTGGAACAGGTGTTTCTGAAAGCTTCAATGTTAAGTGATAGGGGTGCACATTTTGATGAAATCATTAATCATTTCTAAAATGATGCTTAAAATGTGGCAGCAGGAAATGTATAAGCTCTTTGATACTCAAACGAAGCGGATCATTGCGGTCTTATTCTTTTTGTTTGCCGTCACAATGGGGGCTATTATCGGATACAGCTTTACGGGTGTCTTTATGAAGGCTTTCTTAAATGGAGATGAACGGTCACTTGGATTACTCGTTGTGTCAATGGCGATCAATGCTTCTATTTTTACAAGCCTGTTATTCGTATTGATCAAAGTCAGAACGCCTGAACAAGACCGGTTTTCTATGCAGCTCAGCTGGTTTCCGCTCTCTACCTTTCAGAAAAGTCTTGGATACTTCATTCCAATGGTGACAGTGGTGGCAGGGCTTGTTTTATTTTTCATCAGCATCTTGCTTTTACCTAATTTTATTGCTCAAGGAATCGGTGTTTTCTTTATCTTCACTTTCTTTTTGATGGTGCTTTTGCAATCGCTTTTTGTTTTAATGCTGCTGCAGTTTATTTACAACATCACCTATTTACTCGTTCTGAAATTAAAATTGCCGTTGCAAAAATTTGCAGCGATATTTGTTTTATTGGCACTCGTTGTGGCGTATGGATTGACGCATTTTGATATTAGCCAAATTCAGCAATCATATCTACAGTTTGATTATCATTTGATGTATTTTACAGCACCATTTTTCTTAGCGGCACAAGGAATGTCTCCTGAAGGGGTGAATTATGCCATCTTGATTCTGTTCATCCTCTTATCGGCAGGCGGCGCATTTCTTTCTCTTGCTATGATGCCAATTATGGCAGAGAAAAAAGCGTTAACCTTTTTACACAAGCTGCCGTTCTCTTCTTCGAAGAAGTGGTCACTTATTGTAAAGGAAGTGAAGTCACAGGTACGGAATGAAGAAAACATTTTAAACTTTCTTATTCTTCTCATTGTGATCTTATTCGTCCGTTATCAATTTGGATTCCGCTTTGAAGAAGAAGCGTTTTTTGTTCTATGTGCTCTTGCTGGATTAACAGCCTTTAATTCGTTTGGCAATGATAAACGAATGCTGGGGATGTATAAAACATTTGGCCTAAGATCGTGGGAAGTGGCTTTGTATAAGTTTATCGGCCTTCTGCTCGTTGGTGTGCTGCAAATTGTCTTATTCATGCTGACAACACTGACGATTCCTGATCAGATTTGGGACGTGGTCATTGGTGCTGCTGTTTTATGCAATGCCACTGCGCTCTTTTATGTGGTAGGTATTTTACTTCCTCTTGATCGAAACAATCCCTACACAGGTATTTTTTCATTTGGGGCGCTGATTTTACTCATGATTCCGATTGTTTTTATTGGAAACTATGTCATAGGGGCGTCGAATCAAACGCTCCAGTGGCTGCTTATGGCTGCATTTGAGGGTCTGCTCATCTTTGCCATATACAAAGGTTTTTCATGGAGGTATTCACATGATTCAACTTCTTAACAGTAAGCTAAAGATTGAGCGGGTACCGGCACTAGCGCCGTATGTGACCTTACAAAAGAGGCATCTCTCTGATACGCAGTATGGGAGCACACTCCCGATTAATGAAAGTGCGTATCATATGTTAACGAAAGTGGATGGGAAAAGGTCAGAAGCGAGTATTGCGGCAGAGCTCGCCGATTTATTTCAGGTCGATGAGTCTGTGATTGCTCGAGACTTTTATCAGCTGATGATGGGATTGAATCAGCATCACTTGCTGTCGATTCATTATCAATCACCATACCGGATCGTCACAGCCTGCTACCAATTTTTCAAGCAGTATCAACTAAAAATGAAGGAACGATTCGATTGTACTGGGCATTCATTCCTTCATATATTGGGGACAGCTTTGCTTATGGTGACGCGTAAAATCATCTTTTTCTGGCTGCTTTTCATGGTCATGGCAGGAATCGCTTTTGTATTTATTCCTGACCCGTCGATTGCGGCTATTGCGATTTATTTTACAATTATTTATTTTGGATTGATTACCGGGACCGCCTTACATGAGGCAGCCCATGGATATGCGCATCGAAAATTTGCGGGACGAGATGGTCCTCAAGGCTTTTTTGCGAGTGATATGATGTCGGTGAAATTTGTGAGACCCGTACTAGATCCGTTTCAGAAAAAGCAGATATGGATTACGCTGCTTGGACCACTCGTTCCCGGTGTGATTGGGGCTGCAGGAATCATTGTGACCGTTTTATTTCTAAAAGAAAACCCGATTTCGACTGGTTTCTTCATTTTTTCAATCACATATTTTATTCAATTACTCTATCTTCTTCCGTTTATGGGGGATGGTAAGTCCATTATGAAGCAGCTATTGCTTGGGGGAATAGGAGGACAACGATCATGAATGTACAGGCGATGAAACAAGGTGCTATAGTTGGTGGCTTTCTAGGATTTTTAGGCTTTCCGATGCTGACAATCGGCGTACTATTCTATCATTTATTTCAGTCAAAAACGAATGATGCATTATTATTTAACAGTCTCGCTTTTGAAATGGAAGGCTCGTCTGCGTTTACTTTTCAGATCAAGCCAAACTTTTTTATTTATATGATCGTGATCTTTGCTGCGAGTTTTCTCATTGTGGCATTTCTATCAGCTATAAAACAGAAAAAAGCAAAAGGTTAGGAGAATTCTCCTAATCTTTTTTTTGTATAATAAACCAAATTTTAGTATAATGAGAAAAAACATCAAAGGGGATCACAATGTTGAAAAAATGGAGCATTCTTTTATTCACTGTTTTTCTATTAGCAGGGTGCGGTGAGAAGGCCGCAGAAACCACGACGACAGAGAAGAAGGTTTCTACAATAGAAACAGATCCTGTATCTAAGCAGCAAGTAACTATCGAACAAATGAAACTGACAAAAAAAGAAAAAACCTTGTTAGAGGCATCAACCACTAATGAAATGGTGGCTTTGACACTGAAAGGGTTAACGAAGAAGGACAAGAGTATTACGTTTATCGGGAGTCATTACAAAAATGGCCGATTAGTGAAAAAGGAAGCATCATCTTCTACCTTTACTTTACATCAGGATGGAGCCGACCAAACGATGAATGTGCTCTTTCAATTACATCATGAGAAAGATGTATATGAATCACAATTTAGTATTTGGTCAGACAAAAAGAATGATGGGTTGACGAAAGCGACATCAAGCTTTCCTTTCAAAGTAAATGACTATGTTTTTTCTGCACAATCTGAATCTGTCAAAGTTGCTTCAGGGGGAAAGGCACTGATTGCGTATACAGCAGCAATGGGGAAAGACGGGAATTCACCAACACTTGACGAAATTGAGAAGAATCCAAAGGAAGCATTGAAGAATAAGTCACATGCGTACTTATTTTATATTCAGTTAGATAAATAACTATCGTAATATATACGGAGAATATGAAGTTTTTTGACGAAAAATCTTCATATTCTCTTGACGAATTGTTAAGAAAGTTGTAACATAAGAAAAGTCAACGCGATGACGTTGCTTTTAAAAGATTGATGCGGGTGTAGTTTAGTGGTAAAACCTCAGCCTTCCAAGCTGATGTCGTGAGTTCGATTCTCATCACCCGCTCCAATACATAATTTTGTTAATAACGCAGTATTTCGTTTCATAGATAAACGAAGTGTTGCGTTTTTTATTATGTCAGTATAATGTGAAAAAGCACTGTCAGGCTACAGTGCTTTTTCAATGAGTTCGTATTTGCTTTCTCCGCCATGTATTTGTACAAACATCTTCGTCAAGGATTGAATAAGAGCTTCACTCTTTTCCCGGGAAATAGACGGCGGGAAAAGGATGAGTTGAACAATGTTCTTTGTGTCTTGAGAAATTTGTGCTTTACTTGCTTGAGAAAATAATCCATTCAGTCCTGCGTCGTCCTGCCATTCGATGTGACCAGCCTCATGTTTTGCCAGTGAAAGCGGCTCTTTGATACGATCGGCATCTAATGTCAGGATGGGTAAGAAATATTTTAATGAGAAAAATATCGACAAATCCTGTACGGAATTGGTCGAGTCAATAAATTGTTCCTTTTGGATATCAGAAAGAAGTGGAAGGAAAGGAACATCTTTTAAAAGATCCATCCATTCTTTGATGGCTGGTACGTCTTCTAATACTTTATCTTCGTATTCAAAAAATAAAGATTCTTGAAACAGACGTAAGCGGCCTTTTAACATTTGAGGTGATGTACCAACTTCAATATGCGAATATTCAATCTGTCCAACATGGATAGACGGGTTTTGAGGATGAGATATTTCCATATGTATCTTCACAGTGACTCACTCCAATCGGTCATGATACACTCGTATTATACTGAAAACAACAGAAGAAACAAAGAAAGGAGGTTTGCAAGGTGATTCATGTTGGAGAATTAAAAGAAGAGTTGATTCAATATGCGAAAGAAATTGGTGTCGATAAAATTCGATTTGCCAGCGCTGATACATTTGATTCATTAAAAGACCGTCTCATCTTACATGAATCGTTAGGGTATTTGTCAGGCTTTGAAGAGCCTGATATCGAAAAACGGACAAACCCTTCTTTGCTGCTTCCGAAGGCTAAATCAATTGTGGCGATAGCGCTCGCGTATCCTTCCAAAATGAAAGATGCTCCGCGAAGCACAAAGGATGCGAGAAGAGGAATCTTTTGCAGGGCTTCATGGGGAACGGATTATCATGTCGTGCTGAAAAAAAAGCTCGATATGCTCGAGGAATTTTTGCGAAGCAAACATGTCGATATACGGACAAAGTCAATGGTGGATACAGGAGAACTGTCTGATCGCGCTGTAGCAGAGCGTGCTGGCATTGGTTTTAGTGCAAAAAACTGTATGATTATCACACCAGAGTTTGGGTCTTATGTGTATTTGGCTGAAATGATTACAAATGTCCCGTTTGAACCGGATGAGAAAATTGAAGACCAGTGCGGAACATGCAATAAATGTGTGGATTCGTGTCCAACGGGTGCGCTAGTGAATCCGGGTCAGCTTAATTCACAGCGATGCATTTCGTTTTTAACTCAGACAAAAGGATTTTTACCTGATGAATTTCGTTCGAAAATTGGAAATCGATTGTATGGGTGCGATACGTGCCAAATCGTTTGTCCGATTAATAAAGGAAAAGACTTTCATTTGCATCCAGAAATGGAGCCGGACCCTGAAATTGCGAAGCCGCTGTTAAAGCCGCTTCTTACGATCAGTAATCGTGAATTTAAGGAAAAATACGGTCATGTTTCAGGATCATGGCGCGGGAAAAAGCCTATTCAGCGGAATGCGATTTTAGCACTTGCTCACTTTAAAGACGCATCTGCCTTACCGGTGTTGGTTGAGTTGATGCACAAGGATCCAAGACCGGTCATTCGGGGAACAGCCGCTTGGGCGATTGGCAAAATTGGCGACAATCAGCAGCTCCCAGAGCTGGAAAAAGCCCTTGAACGGGAAAGTGATGATGAAGCGAAACAAGAGATTGAAAAAGGGATTGAGCTCTTGCAGACACCTTTAAATACTAAATAACATCCCTATGAACATAGAATGAACCAAACAGAGTTTTTAAAAAAAGTTTGGTGGTGTCTGTGTGAAACAACTATTAGAGCAAGCGTTAGAAGACAGGCTGGCGTATTTAATCAATGGCCGTGCAATCAAACAGCCGCAGCTTATGTCTGATGTGGAAGCGGTAGAGCGGAAAAAAGAACTTTTTGCTAGAAGACAGGTTGAGATTGTAAAGGCGAAAGCAAAAGCAACACTTCTTGATTCAGCTATTCAGGATGATGGGGCTCAGCATGTGCAGTATCTTGCTCATCTCACTTATGTATGCAAGGATATAGACGATTCTTTTTATTTAGAGGAACAGGTGGAAAAAAGGGAAGCTTTTCTTTATCACAATATGCTTGTAAAAGATCGTATGACATTAGAAGAGCGGCAAAGGGAAAAGCATATGGATGAGCGCTTTCAGACCGAAGAACAATTTGGGAGAGCCTTTCATTATGACCGGCGGGCAGCCGTGCAGTATGCGGAGACGTATTGGAATAAACGGAATCCAGCCTATAAAAATTTTGAAGATAACTGTACAAATTTTATTTCACAATGTTTGAAAGCAGGGAACGCGCCAACAAGAGGGTATCCGAACCGAGGGTCTGGCTGGTGGGTGCGCCCGCATACGTGGAGCTATAGCTGGACGGTCGCTCATTCGATGAAAAATTATTTAGCGAATTCGAAAGCGGGTTTAAGAGCAAAGAAGCTTAAAGAAGCGAGAGAGCTCCAAATTGGTGATGTCATTTGCTACGATTTTGAGGGTGATGGAAGGTATAATCATACAACCATTGTCGTCGATCATGACAAAGGCGGCATGCCTCTTGTGAATGCACAGACGTATGACTGCCGCATGCGTTATTGGTCATATGAGGATTCGACTGCCTATACACCTGCGATTCGTTATACGTTTTTTCACATTTTGGACGATGCCGCGAAGGATAGTTAGTGGTATAATGTTGAGCGGAAAAGAAAATTAGAGGTGAACTTTTTTGGGACTTCATGTCGTTTTATATCAACCAGAGATTCCAGCTAATACTGGAAATATTGCGCGTACATGTGCAGCAACAAATACAACCCTTCATCTGATTCGTCCGCTTGGTTTTTCGACAGATGACAAAATGCTGAAGCGTGCAGGGCTCGATTATTGGAAATTTGCCAATGTGGTCTATCATGATTCGCTCGATGAATTGTTTGAGGCTCATCCGAAGGGGCAATTCTTCTATATCACAAAATTTGGTCAACAGCCGCATACGACATTTGATTACTCTCAAGTGGATGAAGACTATTTCTTCGTCTTTGGTAGAGAAACAAGTGGATTGCCAAAAGATTTGATTGAACAAAATATGGACCGCTGTCTTCGTTTACCGATGACAGAACATGTTCGCTCCTTGAATCTGTCGAATACGGCAGCCATTCTTGTATATGAGGCACTTCGCCAGCAGCAATATCGAGACCTCATATAAGATCTTGTTAAAAGCCGAGATATCGATCTCGGCTTTTTTATTTGAGGTAAGAAATATTTTTGACATGAAAGTACTGTTCGAATGAGGGAATACAGTAATATTCAAGTGTTGAAGACAACGAACTAAATGAAAAAGGATGTTCCGCTAATGGAACATCCTTTTTTTCATTTACCAGGCTTGCCTTCGTAGCCAGCTGTGAAAATGGATACTAAAAACGTAATGATGACGCCCATCATAATGACCGTTCTCATATAAGCTCCCCCTTATCCCTTTGTTCCGATCGCTGCCTGTTTCATATGGTGTGAAGTTCGCCTTGAAAAGCAGGAGAAGAAGATCATTTTTCTCCTATTTTTCCTTTATTATGAAGGGTCTTGCGGATGGTTGTCAATTCAGTTTGCCAATTCGTCATTTTGAAGAACGAAAGCATGTAATAGGACGCCTCCGCATAGATTGTAAAACAGTATCTGATTTCTAGCTTCAATCTTGAAAGAGGAGGTTCATATGGATATTTTAAAGAAAATTGAACAGCACAGAGAAGAAGAGCAGCGTCTCAAATGGGAAGGCACATTTAGCGATTATTTAGATATTATTAAGGAAAATCCACTTGTCGCTCAATCTGCTCATTCTCGCGTTTATCATATGATTAAAGACAGCGGGATTGAAGAGGAGAATGGGGTCAGAACCTACAAATTTTTTGATCAGGAGCTTTTTGGATTAGAGGAATCACTCGAAAGATTAGTAGAGGAATACTTTCACCCTGCTGCAAAGCGGCTAGATGTCAGGAAGCGTATTTTATTATTGATGGGACCCGTAAGCGGCGGGAAATCTACGCTTGTCACTAGGCTGAAAAGAGGACTTGAAGAATATTCACTGACAGATCATGGCGCGGTGTATGCGATCAAAGGCTGCCCCATGCATGAGGACCCGCTTCATCTCATTCCGCAAAATCTGCGGGAGGATTTCTATAGAGAATATGGCATTCGTGTGCAGGGGAATTTGTCGCCTCTGAATATGATGAGACTGGAAGAGGAATATGGCGGCAGAATTGAAGATGTAAGAATCGAGCGGATCTTTTTCTCAGAGGATAAACGGACCGGCATTGGTACCTTTAGTCCGTCTGATCCGAAATCTCAGGATATTGCGGATTTAACAGGCAGTATCGATTTTTCAACCATTGCTGAATTTGGATCGGAGTCAGATCCCCGTGCCTACCGCTTTGATGGAGAGCTCAATAAAGCAAATCGAGGGATGATGGAGTTTCAGGAGATGTTAAAGTGTGATGAGAAATTTTTATGGCACCTTCTGTCATTAACGCAGGAAGGGAATTTTAAGGCAGGTCGTTTCGCTTTAATTAGTGCAGATGAATTGATCGTCGCTCATACGAACGAAACTGAGTACCGGTCGTTTATTTCAAATAAAAAGAACGAGGCTTTACATTCAAGAATTATTGTGATGCCAATATCTTATAACTTAAAGGTGACTGAGGAAGAACGCATTTATCATAAGATGATTTCAGAAAGTGATGTCGCAGATGTGCATATTGCCCCGCATACGCTGAAGGTAGCTGCGATGTTCTCGATTTTGACGAGACTTAAAGAGCCGAAGCGTTCTGATATTGATTTGGTGAAAAAAATGCGTCTGTATGACGGAGAAAGTGTCGAAGGTTTCCAATCGGTTGACATTGATGAGATGAAAAAGGAATTTCATGATGAAGGGATGAGCGGGATTGATCCGCGGTATGTGATCAACCGAATTTCCTCGACTATCATTCGCAAGAATATGGAATCGATCAATGCACTGGATGTTCTTCGCTCCTTAAAAGAAGGGCTTGACCAGCATCCGTCTATTTCTAGCGAGGACCGGGAGCGTTATTTGAATTTCATTTCTGTCGCACGAAAAGAATACGACGATATTGCGAAGAAGGAAGTTCAAAAGGCATTCGTGTATTCCTATGAGGAGTCTGCGAAAACACTGATGGATAATTACTTAGATAATGTCGAGGCTTACTGCAATAAAAACAAGCTGCGTGATCCGTTAACGGGTGAAGAAATGAATCCGGATGAAAAGCTCATGCGTTCTATTGAAGAGCAGATCGGTATTTCTGAAAACGCCAAAAAAGCTTTCAGAGAAGAAATTCTCATTCGTATTTCAGCTTATGCGAGAAAGGGCAAACGCTTCGATTATAATTCTCACGAGAGATTGCGGGAGGCCATTCAGAAGAAGCTGTTTGCTGATCTAAAAGATGTGGTGAAAATTACGACATCGACGAAGACACCAGATGAACAGCAGCTGAAAAAGGTCAATGAAGTAGTGGCGAGGTTAATTGATGAGCATGGTTATAATTCAACAAGTGCAAATGAACTTTTAAAATATGTAGGCAGTCTTCTGAATCGTTAATAAATGAAGGAGGCATTATTGGTGTATTAGCACCGGTAATGTCTTTTTTAGAAATGCTCGTCAACTTGGGTGACGAGCAGCATAGGATAAAGAAATTGATGGTTTGCAAACAGGTGAGGAGGGGGATGAATGTCCCGGCAAGAAAAAAGTCAGTTTATTGTGTCTCAGGAAGACTGGTCCCTCCATCGAAAAGGCTATGACGACCAGCAGCGTCATCAGAAAAAAGTCAAAGAGGCGATTAAAAACAATTTGCCGGATCTTGTCACAGAAGAAAGCATTATCATGTCTAACGGAAAAGATGTTGTCAAAATTCCGATCCGTTCGTTAGATGAATATAAAATTCGGTATAATTACGACAAAAATAAGCATGTGGGTCAAGGGGATGGAGACAGCGAGGTTGGCGATGTTGTTGCGCGCGATGGCTCAGACAGTAAGCAAGGGCAAGGAAAGGGGCAGGGCGCTGGAGATCAAGCTGGTGAAGATTATTACGAAGCAGAAGTCTCATTAATGGATCTCGAGGAAGCGCTGTTTCGTGAGCTGGAGCTGCCAAACCTCAAACAAAAGGAGCTTGACGACATCATTGTCGAACAAATTGAGTTTAACGATATTCGTAAAACAGGGTTAACAGGCAATATTCACAAAAAACGAACGATGCTGTCGGCATTTAAACGAAATGCGATGACAGGCAGTCCTTCCTTTTATCCAATCTATCCAGAGGATATTAAGTATAAAACGTGGAATGAAGTGACCAAACCAGAGTCGAAGGCTGTCGTTTTGGCCATGATGGATACGAGCGGAAGTATGGGACTTTGGGAAAAATATATGGCGAGAAGCTTTTTCTTTTGGATGACACGTTTCTTACGGACAAAGTATGAGACGGTCGATATTGAATTTATTGCCCACCATACAGAGGCGAAGGTTGTAGACGAAGAACATTTCTTCTCGCGGGGTGAGAGTGGAGGAACCATTTGCTCGTCTGTCTATCGAAAGGCACTAGAGCTCATAGACGAACGATATCCGCCGTCGCGATATAACATTTATCCTTTTCATTTTTCTGATGGTGACAATTTAACTTCAGACAATGCCCGGTGCGTGAAACTTGTGACTGAGATCATGAAAAAAGCCAATTTATTCTGCTATGGTGAAGTGAATCAATACAACCGGCATTCTACGTTAATGTCAGCATATAAGCATATTCAGGATGAGAAATTTAAGCATTATATTTTGAAGCAAAAATCAGACGTTTTTCTCGCACTAAAAAAATTTTTTCAGCAGGAAGAAGTTCATTCATAAAGAGCACATTTGAAAAAACCTTTCAGCATAAGGGCTGAAAGGTTTTTTTTGTGGAGAAGGAAGCGATCACCAGAAAAAAAGTAAAACTTTCTCTTTGACATTTCAATTTTCATTTATTAATATTTAATCTTGTTAAATATAAGTTTTTCAAAAAAGATGCCGATCGTCTTTTCTTCTTTTTCTGCTCCTTGCTCATAAGTGAACAATAACTATAAATGGGCTGCACACCATGTTTTGGGCGGGAGTAGATGAAGGGATAAGGACAGATTGTTGAGCTTGTTTCATATTCTGTCAGATGATGGGCATTCTAAGTTTGCTAAAGCAGATGACACTAAATTTTTATACATGAAAGGAGAAACAAAACATGAACAGAGGGCGTTTATTGCTAACGAACATTATTGGCCTAATTGTGATTCTTGCCATTATTGCCGGAGGTGCTTATTACTATTACGAAAGCACAAACTTTGTTAAAACAGACGAGGCAAAAGTGACAGGTGACATGTATCAAATCACAGCACCAGCAGCTGGACAAATCAAAGGCTGGGATATCAACGAAGGTGACGAAGTGGAAAAAGACAGCACAGTTGCAAAAGTTGAAGGACAAACAAAAACAAACATTAAAGCAGTGGCTGATGGCACATTAGTCAAAAAAGAAATCCAAAACAACCAACAAGTGCAGCCTGGTACAGTTCTTGGTGAAACAATTGATTTAAGCAAGCTTTATATCACAGCAAATATTAAAGAAACAGATATTAAAGACATTGAAAAAGGCGATAAAGTCGACATCGTTGTAGATGGAGATCCTGATACAACATTTGAAGGTACAGTTGAACAAATTGGTTATGCGACAAACTCAACATTCAATATGCTTCCAGCAACAAATTCTAGTGGTAACTATACAAAAGTAACGCAAAAAGTAGCAGTAAAAATTTCAATTAAAAATCCATCAGACAAAGTACTTCCTGGTATGAATGCTTCTGTCAAAATCTCATCTTAATGATGATTGTTATTAAAAAATGAAAGGAGGTTGTCTGAGATGGCAAATCAACCTGCAGCGACAAAACAGGGAGCAGGCTCCTTGTCTTTACTGATCATTTTAATGGCCGGTTTGTTCGTGGCGATTTTAAACCAAACGCTTTTGAACGTAGCTATGCCCCATTTAATGACTGAATTTAATGTGAGCGCAACGACGATTCAGTGGCTGACAACAGGCTACATGCTTGTCAACGGTGTACTGATTCCGTTGTCTGCGTTTTTAATCACACGTTTTGGACAGCGCAGCTTATTCCTAGTGGCTATGATTTCGTTTACACTAGGAACATTTATTTGCGGTATTGCGCCAAACTTTTCAACGATGCTTATTGGCCGTTTGATTCAGGCTGTCGGCGGTGGTATCTTACAGCCGCTCGTCATGACAACAATCCTTTTTATTTTCCCTCCGGAAAACAGAGGGAAAGGAATGGGGATTTTTGGTCTTGCGATGATGTTTGCTCCTGCAGTAGGACCAACATTATCTGGTTACATTATTGAGCATTACTCTTGGCGTATTATGTTTTATGGACTTGTACCAATCGGTGCGATTGTCATTATTGCGGCTTTCTTTATGTTTAGAAATATTGTAGAGCCGAAAAAAATCAAGCTGGACAGTCTTGGTGCGATTCTTTCAATCGTTGGTTTTGCTTCTCTTCTATACGGAGTGAGTGAAGCAGGAAGCGATGGTTGGACAGATCCGATCGTCTTATCTACGATTATTATTGGTGCGATTGCGATCATTCTCTTTATTTTCCAACAGTTGAAAGTTGATAATCCGATGCTTGATTTCCGAGTGTTTAAATACAGTATTTTCTCATTATCAAGTGTTATTAACATCATTATTACGGTTGCTTTATATACGGGAATGTTCTTACTTCCGATTTATCTGCAAAACCTCGTTGGGTTTACTGCATTGCAATCTGGGCTATTAATGCTTCCAGGGGCACTTGCGATGCTGATTATGTCCCCGATTTCAGGGATCTTGTTTGATAAATTTGGACCTCGTCCGCTTGCCATTGTGGGTATGCTCATTACCGTTGTCACCACATATGAGTTTACAAAGCTGACCATCGATACTTCTTATAGTCACATTGTACTCATGTATGCAGTACGTGCATTTGGTATGTCACTCCTTATGATGCCGGTAATGACCGCAGGGATGAACCAATTACCACAGCACTTAAACAGCCATGGTACAGCGATGTCTAATACATTAAGACAAATCAGCGGTTCCATCGGTACGAGTTTGATCACAACGATTTATACGAATCGGACGACTTTCCATTATTCCAATATGGCGGATCAAACAAATACAGCGGACCCGTTCTTTATGAATTCATTCCAGGCGGCTGTGTCAAATGTGATGCATCATATGGGCATGACAGCTGCAGCTGCTCAAAAATATGTATCCACCCAGCTCTTTACGAAAGCACAGATTGATTCAAACGTGATGGGCATCAATGATGCTTACATGTGGGTGACATTATTCTGTGCGGCTGGTGTCATTCTCAGCTTGTTCCTGCGAGATGTACGTAAGGATAAAAAGCGAAAAGAGCAGCAAGATAAGAAACAAGAAATAACACTGCTTCCAGCACCTAAGGAAGCAAACCAAGATGCTAGATAAGTGTGGAGGGACCGTACATGAAAATTTATGTCGTATACGATAGTGAAGGTGACCATACAAAAGCACTTGCAGAAGCGATTGCAAGAGGCGCAGGTGAAACAGAGCAAGCTGAAGTATTCATTGATCACGTGAAAGATGCGGACATTCGGAAACTCGATCAAATGGATGCGATCATTTGGGGCTGTCCTGGTCACTTTGGTACCATTAGTTCTGGGTTAAAGACATGGATTGACCGCCTTGGCTACTTATGGGCAGAAGGAAAACTGATCGATAAAGTCGGAGCTGTTTTCTGTACAACTGCTACAACACACGGCGGTTTAGAAATGACGATGCACAATTTGATTACACCGATGTTCCATCAAGGGATGCTTGTTGTTGGCCTTCCTGGAAATGTTCCAGAGAATGCTTTATACGGCTCTTACTATGGAGCTGGCGTCACATGTCCCATTGATTCTGATGAATTAATTTCTACAGAAGGCATTGAACTCGGGAAAGCATTAGGAAGACGTGTAGCATCAGTCACTGCATCATTTAAGCGATAAGGAGAGGGTTCTTTTGGCGACGATTATTGTAGCGTTAGTAGCTGCTGTTCTAGTCATTATTGGATTAGTAGCGTTCAATGTCAGACACGCATCGGCCGATAAGGAAGAGATTAAAGAAGATGTCTCCAATCAGCCTGACGTGCCGCACAGCGAGCCAGAAGCTGCGGCGAGACCTGTAGAGCCTGAAGTTGAAGAAAAAGCGTCAGAGCCTTCTCAAACGGATGATGCTGCGTCTGGCGACGATTTCTATAGACAGGCGCTTCAAAAGTTTAAGCAGCCAGAACCACCTGTCAAAGAGAAAGAACCAGAAACAAAAATGAATGATGATATGTATCGTTCTGCTTTGCAGAAGCTAAAGCAGAAGGACAAATAAAAAAAGAGAACCTCTCATCAGGTTCTCTTTTTTTATGACACAAAAAACCGCCGGCAGAAGCCGAGCGGTTTTCCTTCACTCTATAAAGTGCTAAAAGAGCAGATGCTCTTAAATTACGCTTTGTTAACGTTAGCAGCTTGTGGTCCACGGTTACCTTCAACGATTTCGAAAGAAACTGATTGACCTTCTTCTAAAGTTTTGAAGCCTTCGCCTTGGATAGCAGAGAAGTGAACGAATACATCGTCTTGACCTTCTACTTCGATGAATCCGAAACCTTTTTCAGAGTTGAACCATTTTACTTTACCTTCTAACATGAAATTTCCTCCTAAAGCGATCATAACGCTTAAATTCACTATTCTTGCTCTTACACAAACTTCAAAGACGAAAACTCTTTCAAAACTTTCTTCTTAAAGATGATACGAACAAAAATAATTACCTTTACTTTACCAGTGTTTGCGGGAAAAAACAACTGTTATCCGAAAACTTTTTTAAAAATAATTAGCGCTAACAAATTGAGGAAATAGCCTATGTCAAATGGTCTCTTTTTCTTTCTGAAAAGCTCACTTGATTTCGTCCTGACTCCTTTGCTTTATAGAGCTCTTGGTCAGCTATAATTGGTAGTTGCTTGATGTCTGCACTTGTTCCGTGGGAATAAGCACACCCAAGTGATACCGTAATGTGAATGGACTTGCCGTTTTGTAAATACATCGGCTGATCTGCAATTTTTTTTCGTAAACGTTCTGCAATCTGCCAAGTTTTTTCAATTGTACAATTTGGTAGAAGGACAGCGAATTCCTCACCGCCAATCCGCCCAATATAATCAGAGCTTCTTGTGTTTTTGATCAGCCTGTTTCCGATTTCTTTTAAAACGATATCTCCCTCATGATGCCCATATTGATCATTGATGGTTTTGAAGTAATCGATGTCTAGGTAAATAAGGGACATTTGATGGATAGGTTGCTTCAATTTCATAGTAAAAGCATCACTTAATACTTCATCGAACTTCCGTTTGTTTAAAACACCTGTTAAAAAGTCATAATGAGCTTGGAATTTATACAGGTTTAAAAGCTGATATGCTTTTGTTTGATGCTCAATGACATAAAAGTTAAACAATCCAGCAATATATGAGAAAATCCAATAACTAAAATGCAGTTGAAATGATGTCTCATGCACGACCATGATAAACAGGCTTGTGGCCATCACATTACCAATCGTAATGGATAACAGCATTTTCACAACATGATTCATATGACGCTCTGCAATCAAAAATGAAGAGGCTGCGATAAACATCATGGAAAAAATATTGACGGAAGAAGCGACGTTAGCTTCAATTAATAATCGGCCAATAATGACTACAAAGGCTGCAATCATTGTTTGAGCAATGCCTCCATAAAAGGCCGTTAAAATAAGGGGAATATGTCTTAAATCGATGATAGCTGGTCCTGTTTTAATAGAGAAGAACATTAAGAGGACACCGAGTAATCCAGAAAGCATGCCTTTGCATAGTTGTCTGAGCAAGGTATCTTCTTTCTTCAGAAAATTCTCTTTAAACACAAGCATAAATAAATAATGGAAAGTGACAAGAATTGTTAAATTAATAAAGAGGTCTTTTAGCAAAATAGAATCACCTTTTTAAAATTACTAAAATTTGTTGCAAAAGAAAAGAGGGAAAAGGATAATTAATAAAAAATTTTAATGATGAAGGATTGAAGAAAATGCGAGGAAAACGCTTCCCAGATAAAACGGACTGGCTTTCTTTTTTTGAAAAAATGCCACATGGCGGCTTTGAAAAAGACATGCCGGTTGAATATCAAGATTTGACGTTTCGATTCGAGAATCAGGAGGAGCGATTTGTTGTCAGCATGTCGCTCGCTATGCAGGAGTTTACATTAAAGGTTGTACGAAAGAAGACCGAAGCTGTTTTAGGAATATATGATTTTAAAACAGTGCAGCATGTAGAGATAAAAAAAGATCGAAAGGGAGAAAAAGAGCTGCTGCTCATAATAGATCATCATGACCGGTTCATTACAACGATCGAAATCACTTTTTTACCATCCTTTTGTCTGATGGTCAAAGAACATTTTTCAGGAGAATAAACAGGAGCCTCTTTTTATGAAGGGCTCCTGTTTTATTATTTGTGCTCGATTTCATTGATGACTTGCTGGATTGATTCATCATCCATCACATTCATCACACTTTCATCAATGTGAAGAGATTGTGCATAAGACTCTCTTGGCTGCTGGGCTCTAGATGATGATTGGTGCTGGTTCGTTTGATTTGGCTGAACCGCTGTGAATGCTTGCTTGATCATTTGCCCAACTTCAGCTGATCCTTTTGATTCTTTGTGTAAGTGTGACTCATGGCGAGACGAGTCTTGGTGCTGGTGGCTGCTGCCTTTCATCATTGAAGACATATTCATTTGCGTCATACTTTTTAGCCTTCTTCTTAATACCGGGGAGAATAATGCAATGATGGCTGTTGATGCTGCGATCATTGCGCCAGTGCTCATGCCTTTTCTTTTTTTAAACAAACGAATCCCTCCATTTGATCGTGATGATACTTCATCATGTTTAGGATGACCAAACAAAGTTGAATTATGAACTCTTTTTGCGGAAAGAAGGGATGTGTGCATAAAAAGCCATCTGGATGAAAAACCTATGAGCAAAAGGAGGGAATAATAATGAATAAGAAATGGATGCTATCTTTACTGCTCGTTCCAACATTAATCACCACAGGGTGTGGAATGAACAACCAAGGCGAAGAACGTAGAGGAACAATGAAACGACAGTATGAAAATGTCACATATAAGAATGACCACATGAGACAGGATCAACCAGATGTTCAAACACCTCGGAAGGTCAAAGTGGCAGATAAGGCGTCAGAGCTTGTAGCCAACATGCCTGAAGTGAAAACAGCGAACGTGCTTGTCACAGGAAAAAATGCATTTGTTGCTGTTGTGCTTGAAGGCAATAAAAGCGGTGATGTGACCGATGATCTGAAAAAGAAAATTTCAGACAAAGTGAAATCAACGGATCAACAAATCGACAACGTGTATGTATCTGCTAATCCAGACTTTGTCGATCGTATGCAAGGGTACGGAAAACGTATTAGAAGCGGAGAGCCCATTTCAGGATTTTTCGATGAATTTACTGAAACGGTTAGACGTGTATTCCCTGAATCAAAATAGCTGCGACAAAAGCCGTATGTCATATGCGGCTTTTTTGTTTGGAACCGCACCTCGCGCACCTGACTGCATAAAGTAAAAAATATATCACCTCTTGTTGATCTTTGTTTCTTCAGAGAAAGAGGTTACAGGATGAATTCAGGTGGGGAGCAAATGAAAGCCAAGCCGTCATTGATTCATAAAAAGCTTGTAGGCGGAATGATTGCAGCAGGTCTGATTTTTTATGCTTTCACCGCGTACTTGATTTATGTTGCGTTTCAGCTGACAGGACAATATTTAGAGCAGCAGTCTTCTCCTAAAACCGTTTTAACGGAGGGACTCAATAAGCAAGTCTATGAACATATTAGAATTTACTATGCAGAGGAAGAGGAACCTTTTGTTGATCTGACAATTGAGGCCGTGAAACAGGCAGAAAAAAGGACAACGTCAGTGTTTCAGTTTGAAACTGACAAACCTTTAGACATTATTTATTTTGATGATAAAAAGACGATCGAACAATTTGCTGGAATCAAGCATATTACGGGTTTCTACTCTGATCATGATCAAATGATTGGGTTATATCCAGATAAACGGGAAGCTTTATTGCAGAAAGAGACACTGCCTTTATACTTTTTCAACACATTATTCATTCATGAGTATACTCATTTTATTTTCTATGAAAAAGTTCATTCATACGAGGTGTCTCCGGTCATCTTTCCTCTTTGGTTCCATGAAGGCACAGCAGAATGGACGGCCTATGACGTATTAAATGCGACGTCTGAACGGTTCGACGTCGTCCCGTTTCAATCACTTCATTCTGATCAAGACTGGCAGGAATCTCGGATGACGTATGAGACAGATGTTTATTTGCAAAGCTATTATATGATCTATGAGCTGGTGCAGCTTTACGGACGAGACATCATCCATGAGATCATGGAGGAAACAGCGAAAACGGGTCAATTTGCTAGTGGCTTTGAGCAGGCGACGGGGGAGCAGCTCTCAGATTTTGAAGAACAGTTTAACAGGGTGTATCAAAGAAAAAACGGCTGACCAGAGAAGGAGGTCAGCCGTTTTTTTAATGAAGAGGCTTTTGTTGATCGGACTTGCTTGGCGGCATTTGAACTTGCCCTTGAAGCGGTGCGAAAGCTGACGTCATGGCTGTCATATCTTGTTTGGAAAGCTGAGGAACTTGATAGTAGCTATGTTTGTTTTGATACAAGAAAATTTCATACGCCATTTCAATAAAGTTCGGAATTTGCGCAGCAAGTACACGTCTGACAACAGGATTTGTAACTTCTAATGCGGACATAGAAAGTAACCCAGCGTGTGATTTGACTAGGCTGAGCATATGTCCTGTGATGCCTAAGTCTTTTACATCCTGTAGTGACTGGTTCGGCTTTTTAGGCTGAGAAGGTTTGATTCCGTATGTCACTTGTGTGTGTTCTTTCATCATATAAGTAGCTGTTTCTTCACTAGGCTTTTGTCCAGTAGAAAAACAATCTACAGTGACATTGTACTGAGACAAAACGAATTGATATTGTCGATCCAGGATGTCGGATAATGCAGGGTCTTGAATAAATTGCCGCAAAATCATATATTGATCCAAAATATTAATCGTGCCGGCTAAAATTTCATGTAAATCGAATAACTCATGCCCGCCATGGTTGAGCTCAGGCTGCGGAGCGCTTCCTTGAAACAATGGTTGCTGATCGTTTTGCATTGAAGAGTCCTCCTTCTATTTATACAATCTGTTTTAATGTGAGGATATTTTCCTTTTTTTATGCAAAAAACATTATTTACAATTAGAGGGTTTTCTTCCTTTTTGTCGAAAAAAAGTATCAGACGAATGAACATGGGGGTACCAGATGCAGGACAAAATCATTAATCGTTTGATAGAAGACGAACATGTGCAGGCACCAGTGATTGGCATCGGTGTTTCGCCGTTTGAACAGCATCATCTTGAGGCTTTTTTTCAATCGTTTCCACATGATTTAAATGCCTCTTTTATTGTTGTGCAAAATCATGTGACAGGCGATTGTATAACAGATTTTGAAGCACTTGTTTTACCGATTGGCTACCGGGCAAAAACGATTAAACATGGTGAGAAAGTCATGAAGAAGACGATCTATTTTTGTCCGCAGCATGCGTTTGTGACGTTAACAGAAGATTATCGGCTACATGTCTCAGAGCCGCTACCACCAAACAAGGCATGCTCTGTCAACTCGCTTTTTCAGTCGCTTGCCAGCGTTCAAAAGGAAGAGGCGTTTGCGATCTTTTTTCAAAAAGGTCATTGTGTGGGGAGTGGCTTGCTTCAGTTGGTTGAGCAAGGTGGTACCGCCTTATCGTGCAGCGAGATAGAGAGTGGTTTTGACAGCATGTATCATCACACATTCAAAGATCCATCCACCCTTGCGGCGTATATCGCCAATCTCATCAATATCCCGCATATTGATGAGACAGATCCAGTTTTACTAAGAATCATTGAACGTCTTGAAATGTATAAAGGTATTGCCTTTTCAGCCTATGAAAAGAAAAGGATGCTATCTGTCATTCAAAAACGAATGCGAAGTGCAAAGCAACCAATGTCATTATTATCAGAGTACGATCGTTTATTAGAAAGAGAACCAGATGAGCTTGATCGTCTGCACGTCCATCTTCTAAGCGGCACGACTTCATTTTTTAGAGATATGGAGGCATTTCGTGTATGTGAACATAAGATCATACCGTCAATTATTGAACATTCAATGGAAAACGGGAAATCTCGATGCCGTGTTTGGATTGCGGGATGCTCCACTGGAGAAGAAGCCTATTCTTTTACGATTTTATTTTTAGAAGAAATGAAGCGAAGAGATGTGTCCATTGAACTTCAAGTCTTTGCGACAGATATCAACCGAAAAGCCATTCAAATAGCTAGTAAAGGTCTTTACTCGAGAGAGTCTATGGCAAGCATGCCGGAAAAATGGCGTGCGCGATATTTCGACAAAAAAGGTGACGCTTTTATTGTGAAGCAGTCGCTTAGAAAACATATTGTTTTTGCTCCTCACAATTTATTGATAGATTCACCTTTTATCCACCTCGATTTTATCAGTTGCCGAAATGTTCTGATGTACTTTCAGCCAGAAGTACAAAAACGAGTATTATCCCGATTCCAATATGCTTTAAAAGATCAAGGAATGTTGATATTAGGGCCTAATGAAACGATTCCCAATATCCCTCGTTTGTTTCAATTGTTCAATGAAAAGTGGAACATTTACACCCATTCCAGTGTTCCTAAAAACAATGTCCATTGGGCACGAGACACTCGTGATGCAGAGTTAAAAGAGCGAGCCGCACAATATATGCAAGAAGTGAGCGAGGGTTATGACGCATGCATGGTGATCAATGATTGTGACAAGATCCTGGCGATATCAAATGGGGCCTATTCTTTCTTAGATCATACAGAAGTGTCAGATCAGTCATGTGAATATGTGACACCTGATTATATGAAAGAGATGTTGAGTCAAACCTTTCAAAAGGTGTGGACAGACGAGACAGAGGTTGTGTTTCAGCATGTCCTCATTTCGGAAAAAGGCAAAAAGCAGTATGCGGATTTTACCGTAAAGAGTTTTGATCGCCGTTTTAAAGGAGTATACGTCATTCTCATTCGAATGAATGAGAGAGGAAAAAATCAAAAGAACGGCAGGGGCAAAGGGATGTCAGATCAGAATTCAGTCTATCAGCAGCGTATTGTCGATTTAGAAAATGAACTCAATGAAGTCAAACAAAAGGAGCAGGAGGCAAGGGCGCAATTAAAAGCGAAAAACACACAAATAGCGGAGCTTGAGAAAAAACACGAACATTTTATTAATATCATAAACAACTTAAAGGTGACAAGAGAAGAACTGTACAGACCTTCAGTCAAGCCAGAGCTTGCGACGTTGTTTGTGGATCGGGATATGAACATTCGTTATTACACTCCCGCAGCCTCTACTTTATTTACTTCAGCTCAAATAAGGCACCAGCAATCCTTCCAGTTGATGGCTAAGAAGCTTACAGAGGAAACGCTCTATCATGATATACAAGCCGTCATTTCAGACAGACGTGTCATCGAACGAGAAATTGAAACGAATGAAGGAGAGCAATTCACCGTCCATATCACACCTATCTTTGATCAGGATCAAGAGGGAGCGGTGATGACATGGGTTAAAATGACGGAAATGATGAAAATCAAACAGTCGCTCCATCTGGCGGTCACAGCACTGGATAACAGCCATATTCACATTGTGGTTGCAACTGAGGAAGGGACCATCCAATGTGTGAATCAGCGTTTTTGCCAGTTTGTACAGCAGCATGAGTATGACCTGATCGGCAAAGATATTTTTTCTGTCTATCATTCGTTATGTCAATGCGATGATTTAGCGGAGCAATGGGACGTTTGTTTACGAGAAGGCAGCTGGACAGGTGAGATGTACTTTCAGGATGTATCAGGCCGTGAACGATGGGAGAGAGTCTCTTTACATCGAATTGATGATCCTGACAAAATGCAATCGACCGTGATGCGTATTTCAGAGGATATTACCAATCAAAAGCAGTCAGAGAAGATGCTGATGAAGTCAGAAATGCTGTCCGCAGTTGGTCAGCTTGCAGCCGGCATCGCTCATGAGATAAGAAACCCGCTGACGTCGTTAAAGGGATTTTTACAGCTGATGATTCAAAGCAAGAAATATCAGAAGGATTATGCAGATGTGATGATGTCTGAGTTTAATCGGCTTGAGGCCATTATTAACGAATTCCTCGTGCTTTCTAGAAGCAAATCAGTGAAATTTGAGCCGGTGCATGTCAATCTGCTGCTCGAAGAGGTCATCATGGTTGTTGAATCACAGGCGGTTTTAAAAGGTGTGTCCATTCAGAAGAATTTGTCTCCGTCTCTGCCAAACATTCAAGGTATACCGAATGAATTGAAACAAGTCTTCTTAAACATCCTTAAAAATGGAATTGAAGCGATGGATGGTGTGACAGGTGTTATTCATGTCACATCAGTATTGGAACATGACCAAATAATGCTGATCTTTGAAGATCAAGGAAAGGGCATACCAGAAGACGAAATAGGAAAACTGGGTGAGCCTTTTTATACAACGAAAGAAAAAGGAACAGGACTTGGATTAATGATGACGATTAAAATCATTGAAAGCCACGGCGGCAGTATTCGTTTTGAAAGCAAAAGCTTTGAGGGAACACGAGTGATTATTACGTTTCCAGTGAGTTGAAAGAGATAAGTTTTACAAGAAATCCATCCACCGTCAATATTTACTTAGTACACTATGAGAGATGAAGCTCGGAAGGAGAGAAGTCTAATGAAACGTGTTCGGTCCATTCGCATGATGTGTTGTTTAGTTTTGGTGATCTTTAGTCTGCAATCCTTACTGCCTGGCATGATCTCAGCTGATCAAATCAGTGCGTCTGAAAAGAAGGAAATGGTATGGAAACAAAAGAAGCCAATGAACATCAAGAAAGCCCGTCAGTTGATCGGAGAGACGGTGACGGTGAGTGGAATTGTGACAGCAGATCAAGCTGCTATAGGCAATGGGAAACTGTCAACTTACATTCAAGACAAATCTGCTGGAATCAATATTTATTCAGCACAGCCGGACAACTTTCCAGAACTAAAAGCAGGTATGAAGGTGACAGTAACGGGGAAGATCACGACTTATAAAGGACTGATCGAAATTGTGCCGAATCAAGACGCCCTGAAGGTAGATGCTGTCAATCAAACCTTGCCAAAGCCAAAGCGAGTTTCCGTGAAACAACTAGAAACGGATCAGGCACGTAAACATGAAGGCAAACTTGTGAAGGTCAAAGGCTATGTTGAATCAAAACCAGAGCAGCCGGCTGGCGGTGGATACAATGTAGTGATCATTGATAAAAAGTATCATAGTACCATTCTTAGAGTGATGGTGGATACAAGTGCCATTGATGAAGTAAAGGCAGGGAAATGGTATGAGTTCACAGGGCTGTTAAGCAGGTATGATACGCTGCAGTTGCTTCCAAGACATAAGGATGATGTCAATCTGTTGAAACACCAGCCAAAGCCGCCAAAAATCAAGAAAGAATACAAGGCAACAGTAGACCGGGTGGTGGATGGAGATACGATTCATTTAAAGAAGCCTGTGCTTGGTACAACAAAGGTGCGCTTTGTCAATATGGACACGCCGGAAACGTACCATCAGCCAAAAAATGAATTAGATCAAAACCAGCTGCGTTTTGGACAGCAGGCGGCAGACTATTTGAAAACACTTCTTTCAAGCGGCGATACAGTCACATTAAAGATTGGTCCTGAAGCGAAGGATGGCTACGGACGTCTTTTAGCTCAAGTCAGAACCAAAAAAGGGATCAATACGAATTTAGAGCTTGTGAAAAAAGGATATGCCCCTACGTACTTCATATGGCCAGTTGGAGATGAAAAAGACTATCAAACGTTCCAAAAAGCTGTCAAAGAAGCGAAAGAAAAAGGGCTGGGCATTTGGAATGAAGCGGACCCCTTGCTGGAACAGCCGTTTGAATTTAGAGCACGTGAGCAGAAAAAAGGACTGACACGCTATGTTGGTGATTCATCTGCAAAAACCTACGTATCGCCTGACAGCTGGAAAGAAATCGCTGTGGATAAACGTATCTTTTTTGCTTCCAAAGAAGAAGCAGAAAAGGCTGGTTATCAGCCTGCAGAGGACGCGGGCGATGTCCCATTAACGATTTTAAGTATGAATGATTTACACGGTAAAATTGATCAAGAATACGAGCTGGATCTAAAAGGTGATGGCAATAAAGGGACATACGGACGGATGGATTACGTCGCGGCTTATATGAAACAAAAACAAGCGGCATACAAAAATACAATCACGGTTCATGCCGGAGATATGATTGGCGGGAGCTCTCCAATCTCTTCTCTTCTACAGGATGAACCAACGGTAGAACTCATGGAGAACATTGGCTTTGATGTTGGTACGGTCGGCAACCATGAATTTGATGAAGGGGTGGACGAGCTATTACGTATCATAAATGGCGGAGAACATCCTAAAGGCACAAAGGGATATGACGGACAGAACTTTCCGCTCGTTTGTGCAAACTGTGAATACAAAGATACAGGCAAACCGCTTTTACCTGCTTATGAAATCATGGATGTAGAAGGAATCCCAGTTGCATTTATCGGTGTTGTGACTAAATCAGCCGCAGGAATGGTGATGCCAGAAGGGATTAAAGACATTCAGTTTACAGATGAAGTCAAAGCCGTAAATGAAGCCACGAAGGAATTAAAACAAAAAGGGGTCAAGGCCATCGCAGTATTAGCTCATATGACTGCCTCCCAAAATGGAGATACCATCACAGGAGAGAGTGCGAAGCTTGCCAAAGAAGGCGACGATGAAATTGATGTCATCTTTGCAGGGCATAATCATGAAGTGGTAAACGGAGAGGTCAATGGAAAATTAATTGTTCAAGCCTTTGAATATGGGAAAGCCATTGGTGAAGTCAATGTTACACTTGACCGCAAAACGAAGGATATAGTCAAAAAGAGTGCAAATATCCAGTATGTAGACCAATCTGGTATTGAAAAAGACAAGGAAGCAGCCGGCATTTTGGCTCATTATGGGAAAGAAGTTGAGCCGATTATTAGTGAGGTTGTTGGAGAAGCTGGTGTCAAAATGGAAGGCGGCTATTCAAATGATGGAGACACGCCGCTTGGCAACCTGATTGCCGATGGGATGAGATATTCAATGAAAAGTGACTTTGCTATGATGAATGGGGGCGGCATTAGGCAAAATCTCGAAAAAGGGCCGATAACGTGGGGAGATCTGTTTAATATTCAGCCATTCGGCAACGTTTTAGTCAAACTAGAGATTAAAGGAAAAGACTTAGTTGAAATCATTGAAGCGCAAATTTCACCTCAATTTGGACCAGATTATAGTATTTCGGGCTTTTCATATTCCTATGATCCGGTAACATATAAAGTAGTCGACCTGAAGCTGCCGGATGGTTCAGCCGTTGCTTTCGATCAATCGTATACACTCACCGTGAATAACTTCATGGCAACTGCAACTGGTAGTAAATATGCGCCGATAGGCAGGCTTGGGAAAAATCCTGAAACAGGCCCCGAAGATTTAGAAGCCACGGTCGATTTTGTGAAAAGCTTTGGGGGAGCTTCCATTGTGTATCAAAAAGAGGGACGAATTCAACAAGCAAAACAAGAAGAAAAAGCAGCAAGCTGAAATCGTATCATCTAAGAGAAATGTAACAGGCAAAGGAGTTTAAGCATGAAAAAGTGGCTTGCACTTACTGTGATGACAGCAGGAATTGTTCTGCTCGGCTGGGGAATTTGGCAAATCGCCTCTACTCACCTTCAAACGGCACAATCATTAGAAGAAGCGAAGAAGGCGGTGGCTGTTGATCAAGGGATGTCAAAGAAGAAGTTTGCTCCTGAAATGGGGAAAGCCTCAGGCATCCTGACAATTCCAAAATTAAAGGCTGACTTTCCCATTGTCGAAGGGACAGATGCCGATGATCTTGCAAAGGGAGTCGGGCATTACAAAGACAGTTATTACCCTGATCAGAAAGGACAAATCGTCCTATCTGGCCACCGAGACACGGTGTTTCGCCGGACAGGTGAGCTGGATATTGGGGATCAGCTGAAAATCACTGTACCGTATGGTGAGTTTGTTTATGAAATCACGCATACGAAAATCGTCGATCAGCATGATACATCCATTATCACTTTGCAGAATGAAAAGGAAGAGCTGGTGTTAACCACATGCTATCCATTTCATTTCGTTGGCAATGCACCAGAGCGGTACATTATTTATGCAAAAAGAGCATCTGTCTAAAGAAAAAAGAGCCTGCATGCACAGCAGGCTCTCAGCGTGTAGACAAACCCTCGCATTCGGTGTCAGTCCTGCGTGCCGGTGCTCACGAATCTCACATTCGCTCTCCTCCAGTACTCGTCCTTCCTAGACTGCAAAGGTTTTCTATTACGCTGAAAAGAAGAAAAAGGGCTAAAATAAAGATCATTTTAACCCTTTTTCAATAATCTGAGAGCCTGCATGAACAGCAGGCTCTCTTTTTTAATGGATGATCATGTCCATGAGCTGAGCCATATCCGCTGGAAGCGGTGCTTCTATGCTCAGGTGCTCACCTGTAAAAGGATGCTTCATGTCTACTTGTTTGGCATGAAGGGCACATCTGTTGATATATTCACGAACACCGCCATATAATGTATCTCCGGCTAAAGGATGACCGAGACTGCTAAGGTGAACGCGAATTTGATGCGTTCTTCCAGTCTCTAATTGCAGCTGGACGGCTGTCATTTGCAGACGTTTATTCATATCCATGACCTGAAAATGAGTCACAGCATGTTGTCCATTAGGGGAGATTCTCCGTCTGACCGCATGGTGCTTGTCACGGCCGATCGCCGCATTGATAACGCCTTTCTTTTTCTTGAAAAGTCCGTCTGCGATGGCAATGTATGTTCGTCTGATCGTTTTTTTAGAAAGCATTTGATCAAGCACTGCATGCGCTAATCTGTGTTTAGCAAAAATGACAGTGCCGCTTGTGTCTTGATCCAGCCTATGGATATGTCTTACCCGCTTTTCCTCTCCATTTGCTTGAAAATGGAAGGCCACAAGGTTAGCCAGTGTGCCCGTTTGTCCCTCTTCATTCGGATGCGTTGGTCGTCCAGCAGGTTTTTGCACAATTAATAAGTGCTCGTCCTCAAAAAGCACCTCTAATTCACCGTATTCTGGTGTCACATCACTTTCTTCCGTTTCAAATAAATCAATCAGGACTTGATCGCCTGTACTGACTTTGGCTGCGTGATGGGCAGGCTTTTGATTTAAACGTATTTTTTGATTCTCCATCCAAAAATGGATAATTGGCTTTGAGGCAGACACGGCTGTTTTTAAAAAATGACTCAGTGAAGTGTCATGCTGCTGCTCACCTACTTTTAGTGAGAGCGTGTGTCCTTTCATGATCATGATATCGTTCCTCTCTTTGGGTATATATAGGAAACACTTACCTTGGCGAACGCCTTTTTTTCTGTGCTATTCTGAATGGAGAAATAACGACAGAGAGGTAGATGTCACGTGAGATTAATGAAAGCTGCTACAGACCTACAGGAGCAGGCAATTGAAGAAATATCAAAGGATGTTGAAGAGCTTCTATCCCATGCTGTCAATGGAGAACAGCTCACCGTGCGTCAACAAGAGCGCCCGCTTACTTTTATTGATGGGGTATATAACGGGACGATGGATGATGCTTTTCGTATTTTATCGGGACTTCAGCTATTACATACCATTATTGTCAAACCTAAACGCCATATTACAAAACATGATCGTGAGCTATTCGAGCGAAACCGTGAGCAGGTCAATGCATGCGGCTTTTCATTTCCGTTTGATTTGGACGATTTTGTCAGCCGACACCTTCAAAATGCGTAAAAGTTGGTGTGAACTTCCTTGTTAACTTACAAGTTCGCCGCACATACTATTTTTAAGGGAATGGAGAAACCTTTAAGATCTGTAATACCAAACCCGCTCTTTTTCAACATTGCCTATTTCTCCACGAATCGGAGCGCTTGGATCTCTTGCAGAATGAACCTGACACGGATAGGAGCCTGACAAAATGGGACAGGCTCCTTTTATACATAATCATTTTAGCAGACATTCATCTTTGAAAGTCAATTTTATTCACGATATGATAGCATTGAGTATCATGTTTAAGACTTTCGTAAAAAAAGGAGTGGCCTCGTTGGTAAAGGCGATTATATTTGATTTTGACGGATTAATTTTAGATACAGAAACACATGAATATGAGGTTTTACAAGAAATGTTTGCGGAGCATGAGTCGGAGCTGCCTCTTTCAGTATGGGGCAATGTCATTGGAACGCAGGCAGGCTTTAAGCCATTTGAATACTTGGAAAAGCAGCTAGGCAAGACGCTGGATCATGAGGCACTTACAAAAGACCGGCGTTCTCGTTTTCAAAAGAGAATGAAGGACGAATCAGCAAGACCTGGCGTACAAGCTTATTTAGAGGCAGCAAAGGAGCTTGGAATCAAGATTGGACTTGCTTCCAGCTCAGACTATAAATGGGTGTCAGATCACCTGAAGCAGATTGGTCTTTTCGATTACTTTGAATGTATCCGCACGTCAGATGATGTGGAAGAAGTGAAACCAAATCCAGAGCTTTATTTGCAAACCGCAAGCTGCTTAGGTGTAGAGCCTAAGGATTGTGTTGCATTTGAGGATTCTGTGAATGGTTCAGTTGCCGCCAAACGGGCAGGCATGAAATGCGTTATCGTCCCAAACAAAGTGACGAGCACGCTGCAATTTGAAGAATATGATGTCAGATTAGAATCAATGGCTGAAATTGAATTGCTCCAGCTATTCCATCAGCTTGAAAAAGAGGATCAGTAAGGGGGCAAAAACATCATGGCAGAAAAACTCGATTTAACACGGTTTGAAAAAAGAATGGTGATCCGTAATATCCGGGAAGAAGATATTGACCGAATCATTGCCTTGCAGGAGATCTGCTTTCCAGGCATGGATCCATGGAAACGAGAGCACCTTGAAAGCCATCTTGAGCATTTTCCAGAAGGTCAGTTTTGTGCTGAATTCGAGGGGGAAATCATTGGTTCCTGTTCAAGTTTATTAATTAACTTTGATGAATACGATGACCGCCATACTTGGCAGGACATTACAGATGATGGGTACATCACAAACCATAACCCAGATGGGATGAATATGTACGGAATTGAAGTCATGGTGAGCCCTGAGTACCGCCGCATGAAAATTGGTCATCGTTTGTATGAAGCAAGAAAAGACTTAGCGAGAAGATTAAATTTAAAAAGCATCATCATTGGCGGACGCATCCCGAATTATCATAAATACCAAGAGGAAATGACGCCCCGCCAATATGTAGAGCAGGTAATGCTTCACCAAATTTATGATCCTGTTTTATCATTTCAGCTATTAAATGAATTCAGTCTCATGCGGATCAATCCGAATTACTTGCCAGATGATAAGGCATCCAGCACATATGCAACGTTAATGGAATGGAACAACGTCGATTATCGCCCGCAATCAAAAAGATATTATAAATCGGCGTTCCCAGTTCGCATTTGCGTGATTCAATATGCGATGAAACAAATTCATTCCTTTGAGGAATTTATGAATCAGGTGGAGTATTATGTTGATGTCGCATCAGATGCGTCAGCTGACTTTGCTGTATTCCCAGAAATTTTCACAACGCAGCTCATGTCCTATTTAGAAGAGCGATCACCAAGTCTTGCCGTCCAGCGGATCACAGAATATACCGAGGACTACATTAATTTGTTCACAGACCTTTCTGTAAAGTACAACATTAATATCATCGGCGGGTCACATTTTGTTGAAGAGGAAGGGAAAATCTACAATATCGCCTATTTATTTAGACGTGATGGAACGATTGAAAAGCAATATAAGCTCCATATTACGCCGAATGAAAGAAAATGGTGGGGGATTTCAGCAGGTGATCAGGTTCGGGTATTTGATACGGACTGCGGCAAAATTGCGATCCAAATTTGCTACGATATTGAGTTCCCTGAGCTTGCTCGGATTGCAGCTGATAAAGGGGCAAAGATTATTTTTACACCGTTCTGTACAGAAGACCGCCAAGGCTATTTAAGAGTGCGTTACTGTGCACAGGCTAGAGCGGTTGAAAACCAAATTTATACGGTCATCTCGGGAACTGTCGGAAACCTTCCGCAAACCGAAAATATGGATGTTCAATATGCACAATCGGCCATTTTTGCCCCATCTGACTTTGAATTTGCAAGGGATGGGATTGTAGGAGAGTGTAATCCAAATATAGAAATGGTTGTTGTTGGCGATGTCGATTTAGAAATTTTAAGAAGACAACGGCAAGATGGAACGGTACGTCAGCTGAAAGATAGAAGAAGAGATGTGTACCATATTGAATATAAGAAATAATGAAAGGAAGCGCCTCGTCATAGGCGCTTCTTTTTGATTACATTTTTTTAAGAGATAAAGTACCTGAATGAGCTAAAGCTTTCGCAGCTAAGACCGGGATACCTGATTGGATAAGAGACTGGTAAATCGTTTGGTTTACTTGGTTCCATGTCAGAGAAGACTCTTCTAAAAGCTTTTGTAATGCAGGGCGTATAAACTCCTTGAAATACGGCTCGACTTGTTCGCGTTTTTCTGGTCCCGCAAGCAGCTCAAGATGTAGCAGCCATTTTTCTTGTTTCTCGAATGAAAGTTCAATGTTGCGTTTAATCGTATCGGTTACAGAGGGAAGTTGAAAATCACCTTGCGCTGTCACCTGTTCATGATAGGCAGGTGCAGCATTTGCTGTTTGGGTAAAGGGAGAAGCAAATAAAACGACAGAAGTGGAGAAGATCAATGATTTTACAATTGTTTTCAATGTGAAAACCTCCTAATGATTGTAATTTTTCTGTTCACGATTCATCATAATTTATTGTAAAAATAAGGTAAATGAGGCATAGCGCTTATTTTTTCATGTGACTAAGGGATGCCCGAGCAAAAGCCGAATATACTGAAAGGAGATCATGTGTTTAAAAAGGAGAGGAACATGGGACGACAATCTAAACATTTGTATATCAATTTGCCGGTAAAGCATGTCAAGGAATCAAAGGTTTTTTTTGAGCAGCTTGGATTTGAATTCCAAGAACGATTTACGAATTCTCAGGCGGCTTGCTTAGTCATTGATGACACCATCAATGTCATGTTGCTATCCCATAAGCATTTTCAAACCATCTCAGAGAAACAATTGGTGGATGCAAGGGAGGCATCAGAGGTGATCATCTCTATGCGTGTTGATTCACGAAAAGAGGTCGATGAGCTGGTGGAGCAGGCGATAGCAGCAGGGGGGGCACCATTTAAGGAAAAGCAGGATCATGGGTTCATGTATGGTTGGAGCTTTCAAGACCTTGATGGTCATTTGTGGGAAGTGTTTTATTTGGATGAGGAGAGAAGCGGCCTTTCATAAGGGCGCTTCAGCGAGTAGACAAACCCTCGCATTCGTTGTCAGGTCTGCGCTCCGGTGCTCACGAATGTCAAATTCGCTCCGCTCCGCTGCTCGTCCTTCCTAGACTGCAATGGTTTTCTATCACGCTGAGAAGAAGACAAAGGGCTAAAATAAAGATCATTTTAGCCCTTTGCCAACAATCAGAAGTGCCCTTTCATAAGGGCGCTTCTTTTTTATTGTTTAACAATGGTATGATAAAGAGGAAGAAAAAATTAGGAATTCATCTAGAGAAAAGTAGGTGCAGCATGGAGTTTTTACTTGTCTTACTGCCAGTGTTCGGTATCTTTCTGATTGGGTATATCGGGCAGAAGGCTATTGGTTTTGACATACATACGCTCTCATCGATGTCTTTATATTTAATGTCACCATTTCTTGCGTTTGAAACCTTTTATCAAAACAAAGTGTCGATGGACTATGTGTACTTATCTATTTTTGTTGTCGGACTTTGTCTTTCACTTGTTTTATGTGTCTTTATTTTATCTCGTATTTATGGTTATTCGAATGAAACGTATTGTGCCATGATTCTGTCGTCTGCATTTATGAATAATGGGAATTACGGTACGCCTGTTGTTCTGCTTGTTTTCGGAGCAGCTGGTTTAGATATTGCCATCGTTTTAATGGTCCTGCAGCAGCTCGTCATGAGTACAATCGGAATGTATTATGCAGCAAAGGGCGGAGAGGATGCAGGAGATTTAAAGGTTGTGCTAAAAAAAGTGCTGCGTATGCCGGTTGCCTATGGGGCACTCATCGGTCTATTATTTCAGCTGATTGACCTTCATTTACCTAAAGAGCTGATGACGGGTGTTCAGCTTGTGGGAGATGCGGCCATACCGACGATTATGCTTATTTTAGGCATGCAGCTTGCCGTCATTTCTTTTAAGCAAGTCGATTATCGCAATATTTCTTATGCGGTCCTGCTGAAGCTATTTCTTTCACCAATGATCGCATTCGGTTTTACGCTTATTTTACCTGTAGATGATTTGGTGAAACAAATTATGATCTTAGTTGCCGCAATGCCGACAGCAGCAAATACTACACTGATGGCTGTACAATTTCGAACGAAGCCTGAGTTTGTCTCAAGCACGACCTTTCTTAGTACCATTTTAAGTATCGTGACTTTACCTGTTTTATTATGGATTTTATCTATGCACCCTCTAGGATAGGGTCAGGTCGGCAAACAAAGGGGGACATACCAATGAATACAGATGTTCATTTTCAAGTGAGTGATGTGTTGAAAACGAAGTATTTTGCCCATGCGAAAGTGTTAGCTGGGGAAAAGGGATTGTTTCGGCAGGTCAAATGGGTCCATGTGCTAGAAGTGCCTGCAGTAGAAGATTTACTAAACGGGGGCGAGCTCATTTTAACAACGGCCGCTGGCTTTCACGATCAATTGGGTGTGTTTCAAGCATTTTTAAAGCAGCTGATCGATTCTGGTGCGGCTGGCTTGTGTATTGAATTTGTTCCACTTAGATTCGATGTGCCGGAAGAACTTATTGCGTATGCAGAAGAAAGAGATTTTCCCCTCATTCTATTTACAAAAGAAGTGAAATTCGTCAACATTACACAGCATCTTCATACGATGATGATTGAGCGACAGTATCAAATGATGGCTGATTTAGAAGCTTTATCATCAAAGCTTAATGAGCTTTTACTGACCCCGCATCCACAGATGGACATTTTGGATCAAGTGTATCAGCACGTAAGGGGAATTCTTTTACTCATACCCGTTCAGGGGGAGCCGATTATTTTATGTGATTCTTCCAAACAAACCGAAGAGCTGGTCATGAATTACTTGAAGTTCGCTTCCTTGCCAAAAGGATACGAAGTGACCCAAAAACAAGTGCTCGCACTCAAGCAGACATTTGCAGACCTTGTGCTCATTCATCAAACGAACACGCTCTCAGAATTCGAAATGCTCGTAATGGATAAAGGTGCGAATGCTCTTGCTCAGCAAACGTTAAGAGAGCTATATACAGAAGAGCTGAAGAAGACAAAAGAGAACGAATGGCTGCAAAAATGGTTCCAAGAAGAACATACAGAAAGAGAAATTTTAGAGCATCTTGAAGAAACAGAAGGATTGAAAAAGCCAACCGGCTGTGTGGTGATGCTCTTTCAAAAGCATCATCAAATCGAAGAAATCACAGGAAATCTTTATTTTCTCGTATCTTGCCGCTCTATCTTTCAGCGTGCGGGTTTCCATCTTATTGCGTATGAGCATCAAGGACAAACCTTGTTTATTTTATTAAACACAAGAAAGAAAGAGGACTGGAAAGAGCGTGCAGAGAAGGCGGCCAGTGACATTAAACAATTGTATGATCGGGAGGGGCCCCGCGGGACCGTGATCAATTTTGGCATCGGTTCATATTGTGAACAGTTTCAGCAGATGAGAAAAAGCTTTCAAGCAGCCAAAGAAGTGCTGCATTTAAAGAAAGCCATCCCTGAGCGGGTGGAAAGTCCATTTTATCAAGATTTACATATGCTCCGTCTTATGCCTGTTATGAAGGAAAGCGGACTCCTTGAATGTATGGTGAAAGAGTATTTGGAGCCTGTGATTTTATATGATAAGCAAAATAACGGAAGACTCTATCAAACGCTGAATATCTTTTTACAGACAAACGGTTCTAAAAAAGAAACCGCAAGCCAGCTTTATATTGTCAGGCAGACCCTTTATCATAGACTAGATAAACTGCATGCCTTGCTTGGTGAGGATATGATGCAGGCGCCCAAACGTCAGGCACTTGAATTTGCAATTCTTGCGTATGAATTCCTGCAAGGAGATCTCCGCTAAAAAGGTGTGTTAGATTTGCTCAGACATCAAGTGGAGTGTCTTATGGTTCTTTTCAATCAGTTGACGATCTGTCTAATGTAATCGGCCCGGCCCCTTTTTTATAATGAAAGTAACCATTGGTTCACTCTTACGGGCGGCCAAGTTTCAGTTTCATATGCCTCCCTTTTCATCCATATAATGAAAGGAGGGGCAATGTGCTGCTGAACCGGTCTAAGCTTCTTTGATGATGAAAACGGATACATGGGGGCGGGAAAATGAAAATACATGAGCAGGCTCAAAATCTTCAGGCGAAAGATGATCAGTTGATCTGGCATCATATGAAAGGGACAAACAAGGAAAACGAAAGTATGGTCATTCACGAGGCAGAGGGCGCATGGGTGACAGATATTTATGGAAATCGATATTTAGACGGGATGTCAGGCCTATGGTGTGTAAATGCCGGATATGGCCGAAAAGAGCTTGCTGAGGCGGCATATAAGCAATTAAGTACAATGCCTTACTATCCGCTGACACAAAGCCATGTGCCTGCAATTCAGCTGGCTGAAAAGCTAAATGAATGGCTTGGCGGGGACTATGTTATCTTTTTTTCTAACAGTGGTTCTGAAGCCAATGAAGCCGCATTTAAGATCGCCAAACAATATCATGCGCAAAAAGGAGAGAGTGCAAGAACAAAGTTCATCTCCAGATATCGGTCCTATCACGGCAATACAGCAGCAGCTCTTGCCGCAACAGGGCAGGCGCAGCGTAAATATAAATATGAACCATTAGGTCAAGGTTTTATTCATGTCGCACCGCCTGATGTGTATCGTCACCCTGAGGATCAAGAGAATTTGGCAAGTGCAGCGGCAATTGATCAAGCTATGACGTGGGAACTAAGCGAGACCATTGCTGGGGTCATTATGGAACCGATTATTACAGGCGGCGGTATCTTAATGCCGCCAAAAGGGTATTTGAAGAAGGTCAAAGACATCTGTGAGACTCATGGAGCGCTTCTGATTGTGGATGAAGTGATTTGCGGTTTTGGCCGGACAGGGAAACGGTTTGGTTTTATGCATGAGGAAGTAAAACCAGACATCATCACAATGGCAAAAGGGATCACAAGCGGCTATTTACCGCTTTCTGCAACGTGCGTCAAACGAGAAATCTATGAAGCCTACGCTGGCGAAGATACGTATGACCGGCTCCGTCATGTGAATACATTTGGCGGTCATCCTGCTTCCTGTGCGGTGGCCCTTGCCAACCTAGAGATCATGGAAAACGAGCAACTAGTGGAACGGTCTGACGCACTTGGCCGAGATATGCTTGAACGTTTGCAAGAGTTAAAGGCGCATCCATTTGTCGGTGATGTTAGAGGAAAAGGCCTGCTGTTTGGAATTGAGCTTGTCCAGGATCAACAGTCCAAAAAACCAGCTGACCAACAGGTTGTCGGGCAATTGATTTCAGAATGTAAAAAACGCGGACTCATCATTGGGAAAAATGGTGATACGGTTGCCGGCTATAATAATGTGGCTCAGCTTGCACCGCCGCTAAATATAACAGACGAAGACGCCTCATTTATCATAAACACATTAAAAGAAAGTATAGCGCAGTTATAGCAGAGAGACATCTCTGCTTTTTTCTATGAAGGATGTTTTCGATAAGCTGCTTCGTGAAATCGGCATTGGACACACTAGGTGTATTGAAAAATAGCAGAGATTCTATTACTGTTAGGAGAAGGCTGAACCAATACACTTTAGAAGGAGACGGCATATGAGTTTTCATGATCAACCCATTCTACCTGCTGTTCGCAATATGAAGCAATTTGAGGAATTTTTAAAAAGTCCATTTACATATGGAGTCTTACTTGATGTCCATTTAGGCCGGTTAAAGGGCATTATGAATGAGGCAAATGCCCATCATAAAAAAATGTTTGTCCATGTCGATCTCATTCACGGGATTAAACATGATGAGTATGGAACGGAATTTATTTGTCAGGAAATGAAGCCGGCAGGGATTATTTCTACTAGGTCTTCTGTCATAGTAAAAGCAAAGCAAAAGAAGGTATATGCTATTCAGAGAATGTTTTTACTTGATACAAGTGCTATGGAAAAAAGCATGGAATTCGTAGGGAAACATCGTCCAGATTTTATTGAAGTATTGCCAGGGGTTGTGCCGGATTTAATTACAGAAGTGCGCGAAAGAGCTGGAATACCAATATTTGCAGGCGGATTTATCCGAACAAAAGAAGATGTAGAAAGAGCGCTTGAAGCAGGTGCGACAGCTGTAACCACATCGAATACAGCGCTGTGGAAAGCATTCCAAAAGTGAAAAAGATAAAATGTGAAAATTGATTGACAACGTTTTCATCCTCTGATACTATAGCACTAAGTTAATATCATGTGATGGAGAAACGGAGATCCACAACAGCGCTTTACTAGGTGACAAATGACCCTGACGTAAAGTATGTTTGTTGTGGATCTTTTTTCTTTATCATCTTTTCTACACATTTATAGGGGATGGCAACTGAACCAGAGGAGGAATTTTCATGACACCATTTTGGGGTGAAGTCGTAGGTACAATGCTGCTCATTATTTTTGGAGGCGGTGTGTGTGCGGCAGTTAATTTAAAGAAATCGCTAGCATATCAGTCCGGCTGGATTGTAATCGCTTTCGGATGGGGGTTTGCAGTAGCCATTGCAGCATATGCAACTGGTGGAATCAGCGGAGCGCATTTGAATCCAGCACTCACAATTGGTCTTGCCTTAGAAGGAAGTTTTCCTTGGGCTGATGTTCCAATGTATATTGCCGGTCAAATGCTTGGTGCATTACTAGGAGCTATTATTGTCTTTTTACATTACTTACCGCACTGGAAAGCGACAGACGATCCAGGTGCAAAGCTAGGTGTATTCTCAACTGGTCCTGCGATTCCGCATACTTTTGCAAACGTACTCAGTGAAGTCATCGGTACATTTGTATTGGTTCTAGGAATCTTAGCGATTGGTGCAAATAAATTTGCAGACGGAGTGAATCCGCTGATTGTTGGTTTCTTAATTGTCGCAATTGGTCTTTCTTTAGGTGGTACAACTGGTTATGCAATCAACCCTGCACGTGATTTAGGTCCGAGAATTGCACATGCGATTCTACCGATTCCAGGTAAAGGTCCATCGAATTGGAAATATGCGTGGGTACCTGTTGTTGGTCCAATTTTAGGCGGCGCATTTGGCGGTGTTTTCTACAATGCAGCCTTTAAAGCGAACGTCACACCAGCCTTTTGGATTGTAAGCGTTATTTTAGTTGTGGTATTGTTAGGACTCTATGTTTCTACGAAAAACCAAACAAATGCTGTTAATGAAAGTATGTAAGGGGAGGAAAACACCATGGCAAAAGAAAAATATATTCTCGCATTAGATCAAGGGACAACAAGCTCAAGAGCGATCTTATTTGATCAAGAGGGCAAAATTGCACATACAGCTCAGAAGGAATTCAATCAATATTTTCCGAACCCAGGCTGGGTAGAACATAATGCAAATGAAATTTGGAGCTCTATTCTATCCGTCATTTCAACTGCTTTAATCGAATCAGGAATTGAAGCAGATCAAATCGCTGGTATCGGTATTACGAACCAGCGTGAGACAGCTGTTGTTTGGGATAAACATACAGGCGCGCCAGTATATAATGCAATTGTTTGGCAGTCTAGACAAACGTCTGGTATTTGTGAAGAGTTAAAAGCACAAGGACACGATGAAACGTTTAGAAATAAAACAGGTCTTCTCATTGATGCTTATTTCTCAGGCACAAAAGTAAAATGGATTTTAGACAATGTAGAAGGTGCTCGTGAGAAAGCTGAAAATGGCGACTTACTGTTTGGCACAATCGATACATGGCTCATTTGGAAGATGACAGGCGGTCAATCACACGTTACAGATTATTCCAACGCGTCAAGAACATTAATGTTCAACATTTACGATCTGAAATGGGATGAAGAATTACTTGAGATCCTTGGCGTACCTGCTTCTATGCTTCCAGAGGTGAAACCATCTTCACATATTTATGGTGAAACAACAGACTATCATTTCTTCGGCAAAAATATCCCGATTGCAGGAGCGGCGGGAGACCAGCAGTCTGCTCTATTCGGTCAGGCTTGCTTTGAAGAAGGAATGGCGAAGAACACATATGGTACAGGATGTTTCATGTTGATGAATACAGGGGAAAAAGCAATTAAGTCGGATCATGGTTTATTAACGACGATTGCATGGGGCATTGACGGTAAAGTTGAATATGCTTTAGAAGGAAGTATATTCGTTGCTGGTTCAGCAATTCAGTGGCTGCGCGATGGACTGAGAATGTTTAAAGACTCGAAAGACAGTGAAGCCTATGCAGAGCGCGTTGAGTCAACAGATGGCGTATATGTCGTTCCAGCATTCGTTGGTCTAGGCACACCATACTGGGACAGTGATGTCAGAGGCGCTGTATTCGGATTAACACGCGGTACTTCTAAAGAGCACTTTGTCCGTGCAACGTTAGAATCACTTGCTTATCAAACAAAGGATGTTTTAGATGCGATGGAAAAGGATTCAAACATCTCATTAAAAACTTTGCGAGTTGATGGCGGAGCTGTAAAGAATGATTTCTTAATGGGCTTCCAAAGTGATTTGCTGGATGTACCAGTAGAGCGTCCAGAAATTAATGAAACGACGGCACTCGGTGCGGCCTATCTTGCGGGAATAGCAGTTGGCTTCTGGAACGACCGTTCAGACATTGCAAAACAATGGAACCTTGACAAGCGCTTTGATCCTAAAATGGAAGAGGACAGCCGCGACTCGTTATACAGCGGGTGGAAAAAGGCTGTAAAAGCAGCTCAAGCTTTCAAATAAACCAAAAGTATGATATACTTCAAGTAAGTTAATAGAACGGTTGGAGAACTGGAGAGACCGCAGGCACCGAAGTGTAGAAATACGCTTTGGGTGTTTGCGGTCTCTTTTTCTTTACCGTACAACATGGGAGGAACAAGAGATGACTTTTTCTAGCTTAGAAAGAGAACAAATGCTTCAGGAAATGACAAAAAAACCATATGATGTGTTTATCATTGGTGGGGGTATTACAGGCGCTGGTACAGCACTTGACGCGGCTTCACGCGGAATGCGTGTCGGTCTTGCGGAAATGCAGGATTTCGCAGCAGGTACGTCTAGCCGCTCAACGAAGCTAGTGCACGGGGGACTTCGTTATTTAAAACAATTTGAAGTGAAGATGGTCGCAGAGGTCGGTAAAGAGCGTGCCATTGTATACGAAAATGGTCCTCATGTTACAACGCCAGAATGGATGCTTCTTCCGATGCATAAAGGCGGGACTTTTGGTAAGTTTTCAACATCTATTGGGCTTAGAGTGTATGACTTTTTAGCGGGTGTAAAGCATAGCGAACGCAGAAGTATGCTAAGTGCGAAAGAAACACTTGCAAAAGAACCGCTTGTCAAAAAGGACGGCTTAAAAGGCGGCGGCTACTATGTTGAATACCGTACAGATGATGCACGCCTCACAATCGAAGTCATGAAAGAGGCTGTGAAATTCGGAGCAGAAGCGGTCAACTATGCGAAAGTAAAAGAATTTATTTATGATAAAGGCAAAGTGGTTGGTGTTGTCATTGAAGATGTCATGACGAAGAAAACATACGATGTGTATGCGAAAAAGATCGTCAATGCGACAGGTCCATGGGTAGACCTGCTTAGAGACAAAGACCACTCAAAACAAGGGAAACACTTACAGCATACAAAAGGAATTCACTTAGTATTTGACCAATCTGTATTCCCATTGAAACAAGCGATTTACTTTGACACGCCAGACAAACGTATGGTCTTTGCGATTCCAAGAGAAGGTAAAACGTACGTTGGCACAACAGATACAGTATACAAAAAACAGCTGGAGCATCCGCGTATGACAAAAGCCGATCGCGACTATGTCATCCAAGCAATTCAGTACATGTTCCCTGATCTTAATATTACAGAAAAAGATGTAGAATCCAACTGGGCAGGTCTTCGTCCACTGATTCATGAAGAGGGCAAAGATCCTTCAGAAATTTCTCGTAAGGATGAAGTATGGACATCATCTTCAGGCTTAATCACCATTGCTGGTGGTAAATTAACAGGTTACCGCAAAATGGCTGAGCACATTGTGAATCTTGTACGTGAAGGACTGAAAGAAGAAACAGGTAAAGATTACGGACCATGTAAAACAAAGCATATGCCAATCTCAGGCGGTCATGTAGGCGGTTCTAAAAATATGGAAGCCTTTGTTCAAGCGAAAACAGCAGAAGGAGCGTCTGTTGGTTTAACAGAACCGATTGCACAAAAACTAGCTGAAAAATATGGTTCAAACGTTAGCAGTGTCTACAAGCGAGTAGAGCAGCTTCAAGGTGAAGCAGACAAACGAAACATTCCGGCATATGTGCTAGCAGTGCTTGTCTATGCGATTGAAGAAGAACTAGCTGTTACACCTGTTGATTTCTTCTTAAGAAGAACAGGCAGCCTATTATTTAACATCAACTGGGCAAAAAAATACGCACAGCCGGTTGTAGATTATATGGCAGAGCGTTTTGGCTGGGATGAAGCAGTAAAAGAGAAACATCAAACAGAATTAGATCAATTATTCCATGAAGCAGTCGTACCGCTTGATGCTGAATAAAAGGAAAAGCCGATCATGTATCGGCTTTTCAGCATGTAGGCAAACCCTCGCATTCGGTGTCAGGTCTGCGCTCCGGTGCTCACGAATGTCAAATTCGCTCCGCTGCTCGCCCTTCCTAGACTGCAAAGGTTTTCTATCATGCTGAAAAGAAGACAAAGGGCTAAAATCAAGATCATTTTAGCCCTTTGTCAACAATGTGAAAGCCGATCATGTATCGGCTTTTTTTATTTGTTCAGCATTTTCTCAAGCTGCTAATGATATAGCATGACATAAAGGCTGATTCCATATAAAATAACAGTAGATGTATTTTATTGATGATAAGAGCTGGGGAGGACGACCATGAATTGGAAGACGAATTATGAGCGATGGATCAATGAGAAGCACCTGGATACTGAGCTAAGGGAATGGCTGGAAGCGCATCAACATGATCATCAAGCATTGGAAGACTGTTTCTATAAAAACCTTGAGTTCGGCACTGGAGGAATGCGTGGTGAGATTGGTGCAGGCACGAACCGAATGAATGTTTACACTGTTCGTAAAGCATCAGCAGGTCTTGCTGCGTATATTGCGAAACATGGAGAGGATGCAAAAAAAAGAGGCGTCGCCATTGCATACGATTCACGCCATAAATCGCCTGAATTTGCAATGGAAGCAGCCAAAACGCTTGCTTCACAAGGCATTCAAACATATGTATTTGATGAACTGCGTCCGACACCAGAGCTCTCCTTTGCTGTTCGTGAGCTGCATGCATTTGCCGGAATCGTCGTGACAGCAAGTCATAATCCGCCAGAATATAATGGCTATAAAGTGTATGGGGAAGATGGCGGACAGCTGCCCCTATTTGAAGCCGATCAAGTCATTCAAGAAGTAGATGCAATTGAAAATGAACTGTCGATTTCAGTTGATTCTGAGGAAACGTTAAAACAGCAAGGGCTGATCAAGATGATCGGAGAAAAAATTGATCATGCCTATATTGAAAAATTAAAAACCATAAGTGTGCATCCTGAGCTGGGAAATGAGGTCGATGTCAAAGTCGTATTTACTCCGCTTCATGGTACAGCCAATCACCCTGTCAGAAACGGACTTCAAGCTCTTGGCTACCAGCATGTCACTGTTGTACCTGAGCAGGAAAAACCAGATCCACAATTCTCAACAGTGACCTCGCCGAATCCAGAGGAGCATGCAGCATTTGAGTATGCCATTAAGCTCGGCGAAAAGCAAAATGCTGATATTCTTATTGCAACAGACCCAGATGCTGACAGGTTAGGTATTGCGGTTAGAAATCACGATGGAGAATTTACCGTTTTAACAGGCAATCAAACAGGAGCCTTACTGCTTCATTATTTATTGTCTGAAAAACAAAAACTGGGTCAGCTGCCGCCTCGTCCCGTCGTCATGAAAACCATTGTCACAAGTGAGCTTGGCCGTGCTGTTGCATCAGCCTTTGGTGCCGACACGATAGACACACTCACTGGCTTTAAATTTATTGGCGAAAAAATTAAGCAATTTGAAAAGAGCGGAGAATACACATTTCAATTCGGTTATGAAGAAAGCTATGGCTATTTGATCGGTGATTTTGCACGAGATAAAGATGCCGTGCAAGCAGCACTGTTAGCGGTTGAAGTCGCTGCGTTTTATAAAAAACAAGGTAAGTCCTTGTATGACGCGCTTGTCGATATTTTCAAGGAGTTTGGTTTTTACAGAGAAGGATTAAAATCGTTAACCTTAAAAGGAAAAGAAGGAGCAGAGCAGATTGCAGCCATCCTTCATACTTTTAGAACAAATCCGCCAGCTGCCATCGCAGGACAGCGGATCACAGTGATTGAGGATTACCAATCAAGTGAAAGACATCTTGTGGATGAAAAGAAAGAAGAAACCATTCACCTGCCAGCATCAAATGTGTTGAAGTATTTCCTTGAGGATGGCTCGTGGTTCTGCTTAAGACCTTCCGGCACTGAGCCTAAAGTGAAATTTTATATTGCAGTCAAAGGCACGTCTTTAACAGACAGCGAAGAAAAACTGAGGCTTCTGTCAGAAGAAGTGATGAAAGTGGTTTATGATATTGTAGAAGAAACAGCTAAATAAAGAAAGACGATGCCATCTTGCAAGAATGCATGATGGCTTTTTTCTCAGCCAAAAGAATGAGAAGAAATCATTCTTTTGGAGAAAGAGCCAGCAGGGTGCTCATGGTATAATAAGCGTAATGATAAGAGAAGGCAGCATGCCGGGGGTAAACAGCATGGGAGAATACCAAGAAAAGGTTGAAACATTAAAAACGTTAAAAGAAATTGCTGAAAAGCTAAATGAAGGCATGGAAATGAAAGATACGCTTCATGAAGTGCTTCAGATGCTGATGGATGTTACAGGCTTTCATTCAGCATGGATTTATTTTATAGAACAAGACGGATCATATGAATTGATGGCAGAGGTTTCCTTACCTGAAGCTCTCTCGAAGAATCGACAGCAGCTCATGTGTCAAAATGATTGTTATTGTATCAACCGATACACGAAAGGCTCACTTCAATCAGCCACCAATATTATGAACTGCAAACGGATTGAAACGGCAATTGAACAAAGGCTTGGGGATACAGAAGGGATTACACATCATGCGACGGTGCCGCTACAAGCATGTAAGCGTACGTTCGGCTTATTAAATGTGGCGGCAAAGGGAAAAGTCACATTTTCACAAGAAGAGCTGAATTTGCTTGAAAGCATTGCACTTCAAATTGGCACAGCTATACAGCGAATGAAGCTTGTGCAAAATGAACAGCAGCACGCCCTTTTACAAGAAAGAAACCGACTGGCACAGGACTTACATGATTCTGTCAACCAAATGCTGTTCTCAGTCAGTCTGACCGCTAAGGCTGCCCGTCAAATGACAAATGATCAGAATTTAGGGGAAATGATTGATTTTATTCAGCATTTGTCACAAGATGCACTGATTGAAATGCGTTCACTCATTTGGCAGCTTAGACCAAGAGGAATTGAAAAAGGGTTTACGACAGGCATTGAAGAGTATGCAAAGCTGTTAGGATTGCGCTGCAGATTATCTTTATCAGGTTGTATGGAGATGGACCATTCGCAACATGAAATGTTGTTTCGGGTATGTCAAGAAGCGCTGAATAATTGTCAAAAACATGCGGGAGTAGAGGAAGTTGAGGTCAAACTTAATCAATCAAAAGACACATTTGAAATGAAAATCATTGATAACGGAAAAGGATTTCAGTATGACGAGCAGATGAGCCTTCCTTCCCTTGGACTGAAAGGGATGTCTGACCGCATCCGAAGAGCCGGTGGTACGTTTTGTATCAATTCTGAATTAGGTAAAGGAACCATGATTCATGTAAAAGTGCCATTTTCACAAGAGAGGAAGGGATCGTCATGAGAGTCGTTATTGCAGATGATCATCATATTGTGAGAAAAGGGCTGGTGTTTTTCTTGCAAACACAGCCTGATGTGGACATCGTTGGTGAGGCATCTAATGGGGAAGAGGCTTTAGAAGTTGTTAGACAAACACAGCCTGATATTGTCTTAATGGATTTGTCTATGCCCGTGATGAATGGTATTGAGGCAACGAAAAAAATGACGCTGGAAATGCCGGACACCCGCATTGTGATCCTGACAAGCTATGCGGATAAGGATTATGTCATTCCTGCCATTCAAGCAGGGGCGAAAGCCTATCAGTTAAAGGACGTTGCACCTGAAAAGCTGCTCACAACAATGATAGAAGTACAAAATGGCACCTATCAGTTAGATGGTTATATCACGACCTTTCTTGTGCAGCATTTGACAGAACCAAAAGAACAGAAATGGGCATTGATGAAAGAGCTGACCAATCGAGAGCAAGATGTCCTATTTGAAATTGCAAAGGGCAAAAGCAACAAAGAAATTGCCTCATCGCTGTTTATTTCTGAAAAGACTGTCAAAACGCACGTATCTCATGTATTATCAAAGTTAGAGCTGGCAGATCGAACCCAAGCGGCTCTATATGCAGTCGATTATCAAAAAAATCAGCCAAAAGAGCTGCTATGACAGAGAGGAATTTTACCGCTATGCTAAAACTTTTAAGCGCACATTCAATTCAATGAATTGAATAAAAAAGAGCACAGATGTTGGTTTATTTGTCGTGCCCTTTTGCGTGAAAAGAGAAGCATGAACAGTCTAATTTCTAATTAAGATACCATAAAAGACTTGATGAGATATGCTCATCAAGTCTTTTTTATTTTGGAGGAGGTGATGAGCCGGTCAATCACAGGGAAAACGAAAACTAAAATAGGAGGAAAACAAAGTGGAGACATATGAATTAGTAAGTGATTATCGTCATGATCACAAATTGAAAGAGAGCTTTAATCAGCTTGCGATCAATACATTTGATTTGGATTTTAGTGACTGGTACAAAAGAGGGTACTGGGATGAAAAATATATTCCTTATTCCTTTGTTCATCATGGAAAAGTGGTTTCAAACGCTTCCGTCTATCTCATGTCTGTGATCATTGATGGTCAAACGTATCGGGCTGTTCAAATCGGTACGGTAATGACAGATCAAGCCTATCGTCATAAAGGATTAGCGACAAAGTTAATACAGCATATTATGGATCAATACGAAAATGATTGTGATATGATCTTTCTTTTTGCCAACGATTCCGTGCTGAATTTTTATCCGAGATTTGGCTTTACTCGTTATCACGAAAGTGAATTTTGCTTAGATATCAATAAAAGTACCATTCAAATGAAAAAAGATGTACAACTCAAACAGCTGACATTGGAGCAAGACCTGCCAATCCTTGAACAGTTCGCAGAAAAACGTCAAACGGGCTCAATGACGCTGAACGCTGAGGATCATGGCAGCTTATTGATGTTTTATTTTACATTAGTATGGCCAGATGCCATTTTTTATATTGAAACGCTAGATACCATTGTGCTGATGAATGAAGAAAATGAAACGATGCATGTGTTTGATATGATCTCGCTTCAAACGCCAAATGTAGAAGAAGTTGTAGCAAGCATTGTGAAGGAAACGACAGAAAAAGTGATTTTCTATTTTACGCCTGATACGTCAATTGATGGCTTACACGCGGTCACGACACCAAATGACGAGGATGCACTGTTTATTTACACAAAAAAAGATTGGGCATTAGGCCACTTTATGTTTCCAATCACAGCGCACTGTTAAAGGTATGTAAAAAGGCTGAAAATCAGCCTTTTTCTTTATGTGTACATCGGTTGTGAATAAACTTCAGCAGCAGCAGCTTCAGAGGCGTGGTCAATGTACTGCAGGAGTCCATATAAACATTTTTCAACATCTGCATCGTTCCGGTTAAATTGATACGCATGTAAGAAATGCTCAATACGTTTCGAGAGCAAGTCATCTTGCGTACGTACCATAAGAATAAGTAAATTATCCCATTGCGAGCGATGCGTATAATAAAGTGCTTTATCATAATCCGCCACATTCATTAAACCTTCTCCTTTCCCTTGAGAAGTCCTCATTAGTTTGCTCGGATCATATCGACTTTTTCAGGGGAAATGTTGGTGCCTGCATCAATCGTGTACCGGGAATTATAGGCTGAATAAATGCTTCATGTATGAAAAAGGACTGGCCAGCAAAACCTAAACAAAATATAGATGAAAGTGAGATCAGTGATATCATGCAGCCGAAATTGTGGATGCTTTTTACAGCAGGAATGGTTTTGCTTGGCAGTTTGATGAACCATCCTGCATCAAAGGCAGCGGGGCAGCCGCTTGAAAATTGGGAAAGACTTGCATACACTGCCTTGCAAGATGAATATGAAGGTGCCGCTTTAAACGATTATCATTACATCGGCCGTACACAAGTGAATGATGAGCAGACAAAAGATGTGTTTCGCGTGACCGTAAAAGAAGGCTCAACTCACTTTGCTGCACATGCAGAAATTTATTTTCATCCGGTGACCGGTCATTTGATTAGTATTAACGTGTTCCGGCTATAAAAAACACTCAAGTACTTAAGCTGAAAACAAAAAAAGGGCTAAAATCAAGATCATTTTAGCCCTTTGTCCAACATTTTAATTAGAAACGTTCATTACGATAAAATTACTTCATGCTTCCTTGAAGATAAGCGCGAATATCCACACCAAGTGAATCCGCCAAACGTTGTCCGTAATCTTCATCAGCACGATAGAAGTTGCAGATTGCAAGTAATTTTGTTTTGTCATTTACATCTTTCAGATCAGCTGTTAGGTTTTTAATCAATGCTTGTTTCTCTTCCTCAGAGTAGCTTCGATATCTTTCCCCAGCTTGTTTGAAATCGTTCGGTTTTTCAATTTTTTGTCTCACGATACGGTCGCCGTGAAGAACTGGCTCACTTTCTTTGTAGTGAGGGTTTTCTTTTGGCTGATCGTCATAACGGTTTGGTTCATAGTTAATATGACCGCTTGGGCGAGTCGTTGTCATAAAGCCATCCTGCTGGTTATTGTGTACAGGTGCATAAGGGCAGTTCACCGGAATGCGCATGTAGTTCGCACCAAGACGGTGGCGCTGTGTATCAGGATATGAGAACAGACGACCTTGAAGCAGTTTATCTTCAGATGCTTCAATTCCTGGAACAAGTGCACTTGGTGTGAAAGCAGATTGTTCTGTTTCAGCAAAGAAATTTTCAGGATTGCGGTTGAGTGTCATACGTCCTACTTTTTGAAGCGGGTAATCTTCTTCGCTCCACGTCTTTGTTGGATCACATGGATCATAATCAAGTTCATCATAGTCGCTAAGCGGCATAATCTGAACATATAAGTCCCATGCTGGGTAGTTGCCTTTTTCAATACGGTCATATAAATCTCTAGTCGCATGCTGGAAATCATTTGCTTGAATTTCAGCTGCTTCTTCCATCGATAAATTGCGAATACCTTCTGATGGTCTCCAGTGATATTTCACATATTTTGTTTCGCCGTATTTGTTGACCCATCTAAATGTATGCACACCAGAACCGCGCATTTCAGCGTAGTTCGCAGGGATTCCTTCGTCAGAGAAGAGCCATGTGAGCATATGAGTGGATTCAGGTGTTAAGGTCATAAAATCCCAATAACGGTCAGGATCTTGAATATTGGTTACAGGATCTGGTTTGAGAGAGTGAACCATATCAGGGAATTTCAATGCATCACGAATAAAGAAGATCGGCAGGTTGTTACCAACTAGATCATAGTTGCCTTCTTCTGTATAAAATTTGACAGCAAAGCCGCGCGGGTCACGCAATGTTTCAGGTGAACCTTTAGGATGAATAACCGTTGAGAAGCGAACAAAAACGTCTGTTTGTTTCCCTGCTTCACTTAAGAAGGCTGCTTTTGTATGCTTCTCCATGCTATTTTCTACTTCAAACACACCGTAAGCGCCGGCGCCTCTTGCATGAACGACACGTTCTGGAATACGTTCACGATCAAAGTGTGCAAGTTTTTCAATCAAATGGTAATCATCAAGAAAGGAAGGTCCACGGTGACCAGCTGTTCTTGAGTTTTGGTTATCGCCAACAGGCACACCTTGGTTCGTTGTCAAATTTTTATGATTTGAATTTGTCATTCTTTTCTCCTCCTGTAAACAAAAAAGTGTTTTCTAGCAATCTATATACCCTAATTATATTGAATCAAACATGATAGTCAATATTTATTTATAATAATTTTAAATAAATTATTATTACAAGAAGGTAAAGAAAAAGACGAAAGAATCATATTCTTTCGTCTTAAAGCAGGAGCTCTCTGAGAGCATCTTTGTTTTGTGTTAAATCTTTTAGTGTGTATTGGTCAAGAACGCCTAAATAAGCAGTGAGTGCTTCATGAAGTACATGCTTTAATGAACAAATCGGGGAGATGATGCAGCTGTTTTTCTTAGGATCAAAGCATTCAACCATGACTAAATCATCCTCTGTATAACGGACAACCTCGCCAATATTAATGCTTTCTGGGCTTTTCCCAAGCCTAATCCCGCCATTTCTTCCACGGATCGTTTCCACATATCCACGTTTTCCAAGATGATAAATCACCTTCGTCAGATGATTTTTTGAAATGCGATATACATCGGCGATCTGCTGAATATTTGACAGTTCATTGTTTTCTCTTGACGCTAAATAAATGAGTACCCTTAATGAGAAATCTGTATAATTCGTAAGTTTCATTTTGACAACCTCTAAACCTAATAGAGTTTTGTATCATCGTAACACATTTTAGACAAAAACTGTTCGATAAAGTGTGAAATGTGACAACATTTAAAACATGTATTGTAAATATTGCTTTTAGAGACTGTCTTCCATTACGATAAAGATGTATTTAAAATACTTCTTTTGAAAGAAGGAATAACGATGTTATCTAAAGACCAATTGAATGCGATTAAAAAATCAGCCCCTTTACTAAAAGCCGAGGGAACCAAACTTGTGACTGTTTTTTATCAAAATATGATTCGCCAGCATCCAGAGCTACTCAATCAATTTAATAAAACAAATCTTATGAACGGAAGTCAGCCAGAGGCACTTGCTGCCACACTATATCAAGCTGCATTGCATATCGATCGATTAGAGGAATTGCTTCCTGCGGTTAAACAAATTGCCCATAAGCATGTGAGTGTCATGGTCAAAAAAGAGCAGTATCCAATTGTGGGATATCATCTGATTGAAGCTATGAAAGACGTATTTGGTTTAACAGAAGAAGATGACACCTTATTAGCTTGGAAATCTGCATATGACATCATTGCGAATATTTTCATCACCATAGAAGCAGACATGATGGATAAAAATGTGAAAGAAACAGGCGGATGGGCAGATGTGAAACCGTTTGTGATAAAGAAAAAGTTACAAGAATCTCCATCGCTTATCTCCTTTTATTTAGTACCAGAAGATGAATCAGAGCTGCCGATGTATGAAGCAGGCCAATATATTACGGTTCAGGCAGATATGCCGGGTGAAGCATATATGTGCAGCAGACAATACAGTTTATCAGATCAGCATCATCCATCTTATTACCGCATTACGGTTAAGCGCGATGGTCATGTGTCCACTTTTTTGCATGATGAAATGGAAGAAGGGGACGTTCTTCAAGTGAGTATGCCGCAGGGGATGTTCTGTTTACAAAAAAACACAAATGAGCCTGTTTATTTCATCAGTGCTGGGTCTGGTGTTACACCAATGATCGGTTTAATGAAAACAGCAGCTCAAAACAGCCTTCCATTTACAATGATTCATGCAGATCGAATAGAGGATGTGACCGCTTTTGAAAAGGAGTTTGAAAGCGTTCTAACAGCAGCTTCTCATGGGCGCATAATCCTATGTAACGAACAATTAGCACAGCCAGGTAAAGGTGAGCTTGTTGAAAAGGCAGCTTCCCGCATTGATCTTCCATTCCTTCAATCGATGATCGGAGAAGGGAAAGGCCAATTTTATTTATGCGGTTCCCCGGTGTTTACAAAGGAGATCATTCATATTTTAAAAGAGCTGGGAATTCCAGCACAGAATATTCATTTCGAAGCATTCGGCGGGCAATCTACGAAAGAAATGGAAGTCGTCTAAACGATTGGCGGAACATCATGTTTTTTTACATACGCTCATATAGTAGGGATAAGTCCGATGAGGAGGGATGGTTTCCTTGAGCGTATCTGAAAAACGTCTTTTACAAAGAGCCATTGATGAAATTACAGAAATTGCAGAAGGATTTGGTCTAGATTTTTATCCGATGAGGTATGAAATCTGTCCCGCGGAAATTATTTATACGTTCGGTGCATACGGAATGCCAACGCGATTCAGCCACTGGAGCTTTGGAAAGCAATTTCATAAAATGAAGCTTCATTATGATTTAGGATTAAGCAAAATTTATGAGCTGGTGATCAATTCAAATCCTTGCTATGCCTTTCTACTTGATAACAATTCGCTTGTTCAAAATAAATTAATTGTGGCTCATGTATTGGCACACTGTGATTTCTTCAAAAATAATTGCCGTTTCCAAAACACAAAACGAGATATGGTCGAAAGCATGTCAGCGGCGGCAGAGCGGATCAAAGAATATGAGCATATCCATGGAACAAAAGAAGTGGAATCCTTTTTAGACGCTGTATTGGCTCTTCAAGAGCATATTGATCCGTCTCTTGTTCGCTCAAAATTAAGCTGGAATATGGACGATGAAGAAGAATATGAAGAAGATAAACCAAAACGTCAAACGCCGTATGATGATTTGTGGGGAATGGATGAGCCAAAGACGCGTGAGAAAAAGAAAACCGTCAAGCAATTCCCGCCAAAGCCGGAAAAAGATATTTTACTCTTTATTGAGGCGCATTCCAGGGAGCTAGAGCCGTGGCAGCGGGATGTCCTCACCATGCTGAGAGAAGAAATGCTCTATTTTTGGCCGCAGCTGGAAACAAAGATTATGAATGAAGGCTGGGCATCGTATTGGCATCAGCGGATTATGCGAGAGCTTGATTTGGATTCAAGTGAATCAATTGAATTTGCAAAATTAAATGCAGGTGTGGTGCAGCCATCTAAAACAGGGATCAATCCTTATTATTTAGGCTTGAAGATTTTTGAAGATATCGAAGAGCGCTATGACAACCCTTGTGAAGAATTAAAAAAAGCAGGGGTCACAGAGGGATCTGGCCGCAGCAAAATGTTTGAAGTCAGAGAAATTGAATCAGATATTTCCTTTATTCGAAACTACTTAACGAAAGATCTTGTCATGAGAGAAGATTTGTACTTGTTTCAGAAGCAGGGGAGAGATTATAAAGTCATTGATAAAGAATGGAAGGCTGTTCGTGACCAGCTAGTCAGCATGAGGGTCAATGGCGGCTTTCCGTATTTGACGGTCATCGACGGCGACTATTTAAAAAATAATGAACTCTATATTAAACATTGGTATGAAGGCATTGAGCTCGATCTCAAATACTTAGAAAAAGTGCTTCCATATTTGTTTCAGCTGTGGGGGAGAAGTGTACACATCGAGTCAGTTCTTGAAGGAAAAGAAGTGATGTTTTCGTATGATGGAAAAGGCGTTCATAGGAAGTATCTGGCTTAAAAAAGACCAAAAAAGATGTCTCTTAGCAGACATCTTTTTTGCCCGTTTTATTGGTTTTTCAGCAGCTTAAAAATATGTTTCGCTTGATCTGTGTTTTCCATGAGACCTTTTAGCTGCTGGCTTGTTGGTCCATATGCAAAGAATGGTACTTCATCACCTGTATGACCAGATGTGGTCCAGCCTGTATGTGATCTCGTGTTGATGATTTTTTCAATTGAATCATCAATTTGAACAGGATCTTTTGTTTCAGCTGCTTTTTGAATCGAAGCGATTTCCTCTTTTGTGAAATCAAGGTCGATGTATTGTTTGAGCGCAGTTTCAACCGTCATGCCGCCTGCTATTTTATTTGCAATAAAATCAGGTGTCTTTTTTGCTGCTTTGACAGGCTGATAATCCCAGCTGCCTGAACCATCTGCTCCGAAGGAAAGTCCGCCAGTTGAATGATCAGCAGTAGTGATGACTAACGTATTTTTATCCTTTTTCGCAAAACGAATCGCTTCTTCAAATGCTTTCTCAAAATCCTTCATTTCGCTCATCGCACTGACAATATCATGATCATGTCCAGCCCAGTCAATTTGACTACCTTCGACCATCAGGAAAAATCCCTTTTTGTTTTTAGACAGCTGCTTGATAGCTGAAGATGTCATGTCTTGCAGGGAAGGTGTCGTTTTATCACGATCAATGGCTTTATCGAGACCTCCATCCGCAAAAATGCCCAGCACCTTTTGATTTTTGTTTTTTTGTAAAGCGTCTTTATTGGTGACATAATCATAACCTGCTTGCTTGAATTCCTTCGTCAGATCACGATCCTTCCGGACAAAATCGACGAGCCCTCCGCCAAGCATGACATCGACTGTATGCTGTTTTCCGATTTTCTCATCGAAGAAATCATCAGCGATGGCTGCGGTGTTTTTCCTAGACACATCGTGTGCGGCATACGCAGCAGGCGTGGCATTTGTTAATTCAGATGTCACGACAAGACCCGTAGACTTTCCTTTGCGTTTGGCTTCTTCTAAAACGGTTTTTAATTTTTTGCCGTTTTTATTTACGCCGATTGCATTGTTGTATGTCTTTTTACCAGTCGCCATGGCTGTACCAGCCGCTGCTGAATCGGTGATGTTATTTTTAGAGTCGTCAGGGTATGTTTTATGCATGCCAGTGAGGTAAGGATCAAACACTGTTTGCTTTGAAAGGTCACCGTTGTGTTTAAATGAGCGGTAAGTTGAAAGATAAGGTGTTCCCATGCCATCTCCAATCAGCACGATCACATTTTGCACGTCATTTTTTGGCTTCTTTTTAGCCTCAGCCTTGTCAGCTTGCCCAAATTCAATCCCTGAAAAAATGCCAATTGATAGCACAGATGCTGCTGCTACTGCAGCGATTTTCGTTTTCGAGCTTTTCAACACACTCATTCATTTTGCCTCCTCATTGTTTATGTATCGCTCTTACGTTTACAATGGTAGAGCAGAATTGTGGATTCCTTTTTACAGGACCGTAAAGTTCACTTTAAAATTGTAAAGGTCCACTTTACATAGAATGAACCAAAAAGAGAAATGAATGTATCATTTATCCATGACAAGATGCGATTTTTTGTCATGATTGTGTAATAAAAATGAAATAAAAAGAACCCTAAAAAAAAATAAATTTTGCCGAATTAATAAGCATAATGTCGTAGGAAGTCAAGACTATTTCTTCTGGTATTCGATCCTTATAATAGTAAGTAGATAAAAATTCGGATCACGATTGATACATACAGGAGGAACAGATGAAAAAACAATTGATCACAGCTGCAAGTGCAGTTCTACTTGGGACGACATTATTTGCTGGAGCTGCCTCAGCACAATCAGTAAAGGTTCAAAAAGGTGACTCTCTTTCTGTTTTAGCGAAAAGATACAAAACAACCGTCAGCAAGATTAAATCAGACAACAAGCTGAAATCTAACGTGATTTATGTTGGACAAACCTTAAAAGTGAATGGCACTGCCTTGAAAAAAGCATCAAAAACAACAACAAAAGTAAAAGCGGCTTCATCAACAGCCACTTATAAAGTTGTCAAAGGTGATACATTATCTAAGATTGGCAAAAAGTACGGAATGACTGTGAAACAACTAAAATCGTTAAATAAACTCAAATCAGACGTCATTAAAGTTGGGCAAAAGCTAAAGGTGAAAAAGACATCTAAAGTGAAGACAACACCTGTCAAAGAAAAAACGGTCTCTACTTCTTCCTTAAACACGTCTAAGCTTATATCGGATGCTAAAGCGCAGACTGGTACACCGTATAAGTGGGGTGGAACAACACCGAATGGCTTTGATTGCAGTGGATTTATGTGGTATATCATTAACAAACAAAAAAAGATTTCAAGACAGACAACTGAAGGTTTCTGGGGATCGATGAAAAGTGTATCAACACCAAAAGTTGGAGATTTTGTCTTCTTTACAACGTATAAATCGGGCCCATCTCACATGGGTGTCTACATTGGAAACAACAAGTTCATCCATGCTGGTTCTGATGGTGTAACGATCAGTGATATGACTTCAAGCTATTGGAAGCCGATTTATCTTGGAGCAAAAACATTTGTGAACTAATTTATTTTAAGAGACTGCGATGAAGCAGTCTCTTTTTTCATATATCATTTAGGGTGCAGAATTGGCCTTTTCTCATAGAGTATTATCGGTCTATAGCCTTTAAAATAACATAAGTGTGGACTCGCTTGAAAAAGGGGTCTTATTTTTTCGTTGAATAATAAGTTTACTAATAAAATATAATTTTCAATGTTGGATAATAAATTGAGAGGGACAAGTTATTAAATGAATAAGGAATGGAGAAAATCTAACAGACTGATTGACAGATGAATCCTTTGATATATAAGAATTTTCACACTTTTTTTAAAAAAAGTGTTTTCATTTTTTAATTTTCATATATAATAATTTTACGCCATCAATTTATTGCGCTAAAATTAATCTAAATATTCAGAAAATATTGTGAATGATATAATTGTGGCGTCTTTAGACTGATACTAAGTTTTGGGAGTGATAGTATGAGCAATTCGTTGTTTAGAAAAAAGAGCATTTCAGAGCTCATTGCGGCAACACAAGGGGAAAAAGCGTTAAAAAAGGAATTGGGTTCATTTGACTTAACCATGCTTGGCATTGGAGCCATTATCGGAACAGGGATATTTGTTCTGACAGGTACAGGGGCCGTCACTGCAGGACCAGGACTCGTTCTATCGTTTGTCATCGCAGGTCTCGCTTGTTTGTTTGCAGCACTCTCTTATGCGGAATTTGCTTCCACTGTGCCTGTATCAGGATCTGTGTATACATTTACGTACGCATCAATGGGAGAATTTTTAGCGTTCATCATTGGCTGGGATTTAATTTTAGAGTATATGCTAGCCGCAAGTGCTGTTTCAGCAGGCTGGTCAGGCTATTTTGTATCATTTTTAAATGGGATCGGAATTCATATACCAGTGGAGTTAACAGCAGCACCAGGTGGTTTAAAGGGGCAAGTGACATATTTTAATCTTCCAGCATTTATTATTTTAATGATCATCACTTTCCTGCTGTATTTTGGTATTAAAGAATCAAAACGTGTCAATAACGTCATGGTGATTATGAAAATTGCGGTCATCCTGCTCTTTATTCTAGTGGCTGTGAAATATGTCAAACCTGAAAATTGGACACCCTTCGTGCCATTTGGGACATCAGGTGTCTTAAGTGCAGCAGCCCTTGTATTCTTTGCCTTTATCGGGTTTGATGCAGTTGCTTCTGCGGCAGAGGAGACAAAAAATCCATCACGCAACCTGCCTAGAGGGATCATCACTTCCTTATTAATTTGTACTCTGCTTTATGTCATTGTTAGTGCGATTATGACGGGCATCGTTCCTTTCATGAATTTTGAGGGAGTATCCCATCCAGTGTCTCTAGTTTTACAAGTAGCCGGACAAAATTGGGTGGCTGGTATTGTAGATGTCGGAGCAATTCTAGGAATGACAACTGTTATGCTAGTCATGCTGTACGGCCAAACACGTGTTATGTTTGCTATGTCACGCGACGGCTTGGTGCCAAAGGTACTTTCAAAGGTTCACCCAAAGTATAAAACACCTTATATTAATACACTGTTCTTTGGTACATTGTCAGCATTAATGGGTGGCTTTATTCCACTTGATGAACTGGCAAGTCTAGTAAACATCGGAACACTATCAGCATTCATTTTGATTTCAGTGGCGGTCATTGTGATGAGAAAAACACAGCCGGACTTACCGAGAGCATTCAAATGTCCAGCAGTTCCGCTTATCCCTATTTTAGCTATTCTATCTTGCGGATTGCTCATTTATAAGCTTGGTGCCATTACTTTTGTTCGTTTCTTAATCTGGCTTGCTATTGGGTTAGTCGTATATTTCTTATATTCAAGAAAGCACTCGGAATTAAATAAAAAATAAATGAATCAAAAAAAGCCCGTGCCTACTTGGTGCAGTCAAGTAAGACGGGCTTTCCATTTTGGGTACTGATTAAAAACCTAGTTGAAGATCGACATCGATTGATACGATGGCATAGACACAAACAATGACAAAGATATTCAGTACGACACCAAGGAAACCTGGGCCCGTACGGCCTTTTTTAATGAACAATTCAATAATGCCAAATGGAACTGCGGCCATTGCAAAAGGAAGCATTTGAAAAGAATAAAATGTCACGTTACTGATAATCGCGAGGTTCAGCATGAGCAAGGATAATATCGCTGTGCCGACAGAAATCCAGCCGAATACATTATGCTCTTTAAAAATTCTTACCAATTCCATAATTCCACCTCGCTCACTTTTGCCGTTTTAATGCGTTTTGTTTTCACAAATTTCTCAATTTCTTTAGAAGGACCTGTGATCACAGAGCCATAAATCATGACGCCATTTTGATTGATATAGCGAATTCGGTTAGACAGATCAAGCTCAGGTCTGCCAGAAATCGTTTTTGCCCAGGTCGGATGCTGATTAACATAAGCAAGGGCATCTTTGAATTGATCTACCTCTGTTTTTGATGTGTGTTGGAGCTCTTTTAAAAATTCAGAGTCTCTTCCAGGGAAGCCGATCGGCCGCTGGTTGCCACTTAAAGAATCCTCTGTTTTCATCGCATTCCAGAGTACTTTCATATCGTATTTTTTAGCAAAAGAATACACGTCTTTAGGTGTGTAAGCTTTGTCATAGGATACATACACTTCACTCACTGTTCCTTCAGGAAGCTTGTCTAAAGTAGTGAGTGTTTGTTTTTTGGAGGTATCTGCCTGCGCCGAAGGGTGGGTAAAGAAATCCTCTGTTTCGCGTGCGCTGTCCCCATAATAAGAGATAGTAGGCTGCTTTAATTTATCGAAAAACATCTCGATTTGTTCACTGCCAATGGCTTCTGTTTTATTGCCAATTTGTTTTTGCAGCTTCAATTCGGTGTTCATCCCAAAAAGCTTGACCTGACCCTTTAAATCCTTCATATCAATGGCCACGTTTGGTTTTGTCAAAGCGACTGTTACAGCAGCTGTTTCCATGAAATGATTGCCTTTGCTCTCAGCTCCGCCAACACCGTAGTATAGATAGCTTCCTAATGTACAAAGCGGTAAAATAATGAGTGTCGATATGACAGCAAGTACGGAAATACGTAAATATGACTTTCTTTTTCCGTATTGTAAAATGGCTTTTTGTTTTTCAGGACTGATGGAAAAGTCTGTCCAATCCGAGTCGTTCAGTTCCTGACTTAAGCGCTTTTCGTTTTCTTCAAGCTCTTCTTCAAACGCTATCATTTCATCCTCATTCATCTCACCATTATTATATTGTTCCCATCGCTTGTTAAACTCTTCATTCATCATTAACACCTCTGTTGTAAAGTGCTTTTAGGCGCTGCCTTGCACGAAATAAAACACTTTTAAAATTTGCTTCAGTAATATTCATGACCGTGGATGCTTCCTTATAATTCAGTTCTTTTAAATAATACAATGTCAACGCTTCCTTGTAGTTATCTGGAAGCTGCTCCAAATACATGTTGAGGACTTCTTTTATCTCAACCTGTTCAGCAGGGCTTTGTACAGACGTTTGTAAAAGACCGCCAATGAGATCATCCGATATGGTCACTTCTTTTTTATGTTTCCTGACATAATCAATAAAAGCATTTCGTGCCACCTGAAATAACCAAGGTTTCACTTTGCTATGGTCGTAGGAATGAATATGTATATAAGCACGCATAAAGGTTTCCTGCAATAAGTCTTCTGCCAAATGTTTGTCTTTTGTCATGGAGAGCAGAAACCTGTAAACATCGTTCATATACATTTGATAAATTTCATCGATCGTCACTGATTTTTCTCCCCTCTATGTTATACACGCATAAGAAAGGCATAAAGTTGCACGAAACTTGTCATTACCGTACATTACTCATTTCTTTCGCTGAATCAAAATCATTTCTCCTTATCATAGCGAAATTTGCGTCATTTATAAAGCATTTTCAATAGAACAAATCAGGAAAAATCATCGTAAAACGACAAAATTGGACATAATTCCTATTCTATTCTCTCCTAAAACCTTGCGTATGAATACAGACAGATCGTTCATTTTAAACGAAAAATGAGATGAGGCATCTGCCTGCTTAGAAATTTTTAGTACCAGGTAATAAAAAATTTGTTATAATAGAGACAAATCCTTCATTCTTCAAACAAAGGAAGTGCACTATGTATAAATTTTCAGGCTATACCGTCAAAGTATTATTTGGTCTCCGAGGTGGAATCAAAGTATATCAAAAAGAGAATCTGCCAACTGATCGGGGTTTTGTCATTGCTTGTACACATGAGGGTTTTGTGGATGTTCTTGCATTAGGCGCAGGAATTCTTCCGTTTGAGATCCACTACATGGCGAAAAAAGAATTGTTTGCAAATAAATGGATCGGTGGATTTTTAAAAAAGATTCATGCCTTTCCAGTTGATCGAGAGAATCCTGGGCCAAGCAGTATTAAAACGCCCATTAAATTATTAAAAGAGGGAAAGATCGTTGGGATTTTTCCAAGCGGAACACGTACAACAGAGGATGTTCCTTTAAAAAGAGGAGCAGTGACCATTGCGCAGCTCGGTAAAGCGCCAATTGTTCCAGCTGCATATAAAGGGCCTTCAAATGCGAAAAGTCTTTTCAAAAAAGGGAAAATGCGTTTAATCATCGGTGAACCGATTGAGCTGTCTGAATTTGACCATCTGCCGCCAAAAGAAAGATTAGGTGCCATGACGGAAGTATTAAACACGAGAATCAAAGAGCTTGAAGCTCAATTAATGGAAAAGGCATAAGAAAAACGACCACTTGCTTAGGCAAGGGTCGTTTTTTTCTTACGAAGCGCCTTCTTCAGCTGCTTCTAATAATTGCTCATTTAATTTTTTTACTTCGATGTATGCCACATGGTGGCCATCGACTTCATTAATGATAAATTCATATCCTTGTTCACGAATGGCGTCATTTTTCTCTACTTCATATTTCTGAGTAAGGAACCAGCCGCCGATCGTGTCGACCTCTTCATTATCAAGCTGTGTACCTAATAGCAGATTGACTTGATCAACAAGGACCTTGCCATCAAAGATGTAATGGTCTTCTCCAAGTTTACGCACTTCGTTGATTTCATCAATGTCGAACTCATCACGAATTTCACCGACGATTTCTTCAAGGATGTCTTCAACAGTCACAAGTCCAGCTGTACCGCCATATTCATCTGATAAAATGGCCATGTGTACACGTTCACGCTGCATTTTGAGCAATAGATCATGAACAGGAATCGTTTCAATCACATGAATAATCGGATTCACAAACTTTTCGATCGTATCACTTGTAGAACACTCACCGCTAATGCAGGCAGTGAGAACCTCTTTAATGTTTAGAACACCAATAATGTTGTCTTTATCGCCATCTTCAATTGGATAACGTGTATATTTCTCTACCTTTGTCACCTTCAGCATTTCCTCAATAGTAATATCATGAGGGAAGCTGACAACTTCGGTACGAGGAATCATAATTTCTTTCGCCAGACGGTCATCAAATTCAAAAATTTTATTTACATATTTGAATTCAGACTGGTTAATTTCGCCGCTTTTATAGCTTTCTGATAAAATAATCCGCAATTCTTCTTCAGAGTGCGCCATATCATGCTCAGATACTTGCTGAAGACCAAACGCTTTCGTTAACAAACGAGCAGATCCATTTAATACCCAAATGAACGGGAACATCACTTTGTAGAAGATCATCAGTGGTCTAGCAAATAGAAGGGATACTTGCTCCGCCTTTTGAATGGCGAGTGTTTTTGGTGCAAGCTCTCCAACAACAACGTGTAAAAACGTCATGATACTAAACGCAATAATAAAAGTGACAATAGAACTAGCTGATTGAGGAATCGACAGCTCTACAAATAGTGGAGCAAGCATATGCGCAATTGTTTCTTCCCCTAACCAACCAATACCAAGGGCGGTAATGGTAATACCAAGCTGACAGGCTGATAGGTACTCATCAAGGTGAGTCGTTACATGCTTGACAGCAACTGCTGTTTTATTACCTTCTGCGATTAATTGATCAATTCTTGAGCTTCTTAAACGAATGATCGCAAACTCTGATGCAACGAAAAACGCGGTTAAAGCTATAAGTAAAGCAACTATGAGTAAATTAACTATGTCCAATTAAGGCCTTCGTTCTGACTTTGAGAACGAAGGTAACACCTCCTGTTTAGTAAAAATTTTAACTTAACAGCAGTAAAAATGATTGGACAGCCGTCATTTTTTCAGGAGTAAGCTGCTCTTTTAGTTTTTCACGTTGTTCTGGCTGAAGCTGCTTACAACGTGTCAAAATGCGGTCCATATGCTCATTCATCCGATCGATATCAGAGGTTAAATGGACAAGTTCATCATGATCTTCCTTTTGAGAAGGGAATTGTTCATCTAATCTGGATTTGATGTCAGAAAGAGCCAATCTCTGCTGTTTGCAAAGAACGATTAATTGTAATCGTTTTAAAGCATGTTCATCGTAATAACGATAATTTGAGCAAGATCTAACAGGCGCAAGCAAACCTAGGTTTGTATAATAATCTACAGTTCGTTTCGTCACCTGTGCAATCTGTGCTAGTTCACCAATACGATACTTTTTCTCAGCCCCATCTGAACATCTCCTCCTAACCGTCACGTTATAGTTTATGAAAATAGTTTAATATAATTCTAGGCTGAAATACAAGTTAATTGTTCATATTTCCTGCCAATAAGAAGAAACAGAGGAGGATTTCCCTCAATTTAGTCAGTCATGTCAAAAATAACATGACGATACAGGAATTTTCAGATTATTTATGGTAAGATAAAATGAATACCGTTTCATATATATGTAGAGAGGCGGAATTTTAATGTGAACCGGAGGTGGTTAAGTGGGGCCCTCAAAGTCGTCTTATTTAATCAGTTAACCGTTTTACAAAACATGACATCAATCAGGAGGTGACTCCTTGTTCTTCTAAGAAAGAGCAAGGTTAAATGGACGATATTGTTAATCTGAGTATAGTCGGTGTTTTGATTGCGTTGACCGCTTTCTTTGTTGCATCTGAATTTGCCATTGTAAAGGTGAGAAGTTCAAGAATTAATCAGCTTGTTGCCGAAGGGTCCAAAAAGGCCATCATGGCGAAAAAGGTGACAACAAGGTTAGATGAATATTTGTCAGCCTGTCAGCTCGGTATTACAGTGACATCCCTTGGTTTAGGGTGGATTGGTAAGCCGGCGGTAAAAGAACTTTTGGTTCGAGGTTTTGGTTTGACAAACATTCCTGATTCAGCAATCAGCCTGATCTCAGCAACACTTGCGTTCTCTATCATTACCTTTTTACATGTAGTCGTTGGTGAGCTTGCACCAAAAACACTTGCGATTCAAAAGGCGGAAAAAATGACATTATGGCTGTCAGGACCGCTGCATGCATTTTATATCCTTATGTTCCCTTTCATTTATGTGTTAAACGGGTCAGCCCGTTTGTTAACCAAAATGATGGGCATCGATATGGGGTCTGAAAAAGAGCATTCCCATTCTGAAGAGGAATTGAAGATTTTATTATCTGAGAGCTTAAAAAACGGGGAAATCAACCCATCAGAATATAATTATATGAACAAAATTTTCGATTTTGATAATCGAATTGCCAGAGAGATCATGATACCGCGGAGAGAAATTTGTGCGATTCCAGAAGATATGCCATTAGATGATATCCTTGCCATCATGACGCAGGAAAAGTATACCCGTTTCCCTGTGTTCTCAGGGGATAAAGACCATGTCATCGGCATGCTGAACAAAAAGCAGCTTTTTGCAGATATTGTGTATCAAGAAGAAAAAGATCAACTGAAGATTCAAGATTATATTTATCCAGTGATTGAGGTCATTGACACGATTCCGATTCAGGAGCTTCTCGTTAAGATGCAGCGCGATCGAATGCACCTTGCGATCTTAACTGACGAATATGGCGGAACGTCTGGTCTTGTTACAACGGAAGACATTTTAGAAGAGATTGTTGGAGATATTCGAGATGAATTCGATGAAGATGAGCAGCCGGTTATTCAAAAAAGAGCCGATCATCATTATGTTATAGATGGCAAAGTGAGATTAGATGAAGTTCAAGATTTGATTGAAATCTCTTATGATGATGAAGAAATTGATACAATAGGCGGATTAATCTTAAATGAGAATATTGATATCCGAGAAGGGCAATCCATCTATCTTGCTGATATTCGGATGAAAGTGCTGGAAATGGATGGACGCTACGTTAAGAAGATCGACTTGAAGAAAGGCGTCACATCGTCAGAAACACACTCTGGGCTTGATATAAAGGAGCCTTTACTAGTAAATGAAATGACCTTGAGCGAAAAATAAGCTCAAGGTTTTTTTAGGTATTTAGTCTCTTTTTAACGAATGTGCGTTCGTATATAATGAGAACAAACGTTCGTTAAGGGGGATGAACATGCTTTGGTATGAAACTGTAAGTATCACAGAGAAAAAAAGCTCAATGAAACGAATTGAGTTTCATTTAAAAAATTTCAAAAATTATCAAGCTGCGATCTTAAATATCGAAAGGCAGCTTGAAAAAAGAAGCCCGCATCATCTGAACCACATGACACGGAAAAAGTTAGAGGAGCAAAAAAGTCAGTATGAACTCATCGTTGCTTGTATTGAAACAGCACTAAAAGAGTTGGATGAAATTGAGCAGCAGCTCATCGATAACAAATATTTTCGAGATTGGCGAATGGCAAAATGTGCAATGGAAATCGGCTATAGTGAAAAAACACTCTTTTTAATGAAGCGCCAGCTAATGGATCAATTGCTCATCAGCTTAGCTGCGATCACCAATATTTAAAAGAGACGTTGTCCTATTTGAAAAAATGCCGCAAAGAGGCATAAAGAACCTACGATTGTGACTAATAAGTAGACAGCAAGTTGTCCAATTTGCCGTTCATGCAGCATAGTTGCAGCTTCTACACTAAATGTGGAGAATGTTGTAAAGCCACCGAAAAAACCGGTTCCAATAATCATAAGCAGTGGATCATTGTCAGTCACTGTACCTGTCAGTAAACCTAACCCGGCTGCGCCGAGTAAGTTGATGAGAATGATGCTATATGGAAAACGAGCATGAGATCTGGTTTTCTGAATTGATGTGCTGATGAAAAAACGAAGGGCACTGCCAATCCCGCCAGCAACAGCTGTATAAAATACAATCATTTATCTGCTTCCTTTCTGCTGTTCATGTTGATGAAAAAGGCGCTGAGCGATGATCAGACCACATAAGGCAGCGCCCACTCCGGCAATCACAGAGAGCAGAATGTACATCACACTTGATGTGAACTGACCATTCTGTAATAAGAGGACCGTTTCTTTAGAAAAAGTGGACATTGTCGTAAAACCACCGCAAAACCCTGTTCCAATCAAAGCGGCAAGATACTTTTTTCCCTTTTTGAATATAAAGTATCCTGTTGAAAAACCAAGAAGCAGACTGCCTGTTACGTTTTCGATCATCGTTGCATAGGGGAACGTCTGGCTGATAACGGACTGGCTTAGTTCATATCTGCAAAGTGTACCAACCAGTCCACCGATAAATACGGCGAGATATGCTTTCATTTACATCATTTCTCCTTTAGAAAAAATAGAGGATGATCTGTCACAACCCCATCAATGGGGTATGTTTTGATCCGGTCGGCTGTTTTTTGGTCTTTCACTGTCCATATAAAGACATCCATCCCGAATGAATGGATGCGATCAATCCACCATCTGTTGATCATTGTTTTCTTCATATTAAGACAATCCGCAAATAAACTGTACTCCGCTAAGTTTCTTTTCGTCAACTTGAAGGCAGAGGGTTTTATAATAAAAGCTGTTCGAAGAGAAGGAGCATAAGCTTTGACTCTTTGAAGTGAAGCGTCATCAAAAGATTGAATCATGATGTGACGGGAATAGGCAAACCGGTTGATGATGTCGACAACTGCCTTTTCAATCCCAATCTGCCGTTTTGGATGCTTGATCTCAATCAGTATCCCGATACGCTGGCTGTATCTCTCAAGAATTTCTTGTAATGTAGGAATTCGTTCGTTGGTGTACTGTTGATCAAACCAGCTTCCTGCATCCAGTTTCTTCAACTGATCCATTGTATAACTTTTCACGAGTCCGCTTCCGTTTGTCGTTCGATCAACGGTATCATCATGAATGACAGCTACTTGCTGATCCATTGTCAGCTGTACATCTAACTCAATATAATCCGCACCTTGCTGAACAGCTAAATCAAATGCGGCGAGGGTGTTTTCTGGGGCAGCGCTTGATGACCCTCTATGCGCGATAATATACACATGCTCCAGCTCCTGACATAAGTTCTGGTCTTATCATATCAAATTTTTGCTGCTTTTCCTTCTTTACTATATGGAGCGTAGGAGAGCTGTATGTAATGATGAATGGGATGTGCTGAGAAAGCTTGTTATATGAAAAATGGCAGGAATATCCCAAGCTATTATTGAGTAAATCTGAACTACATCATTTTTTCTTCGATCAATTTTGTCCAAATCGTCAGCGTTCGTCAAAATATTAGTGCTTTCGTCATGTTGACTGAAAATTCTGATGTTTTATAATGATGAAAAGGAGGCGAGATGATTGGGTAAAGGGAGAATTAGAGTGGAAGAACGTATTAAGGCCGAAACGGATGCTGAAATGTTTAAAGCGACTCTCCTTGATCAGGCTCAGAAGAAAAAGTAGTTTGCTGCCCGTCGATATGTCTCTAGCCAAAATTTCATATTTGAACATCATGCCTCGGGGCCGGTCCCGAGGCTTTTTATGTAGAGGTCAGACATTTAAGAGAGGACATGAACGAAGGTTATATTATAAACTAGAGAGGATTGTTTTAAAGGAGAGAGACAGATATGTTTACACAAAAATGGATGGATACATATTTCACAGTAGATATCGCGATCCAAATAGGTATTAGCCTTTGTATTTTATTGCTTTTTTTATTGCTTCGGAAAGTATTTACGAAGTATTTATTTCAACTTCTTTTTAGGCTGACGAATCGGTCTAAAACGGAGGTCATTAACCAAATTGTTGTGGCATTTGAAAAACCAGCTAGACTGTTTTTTGTAGCACTTGGTTTATATTTTGCGTTAAGGCAGGCACCATACTTTGAGCATCATATGGATGTCATCATTAAATTGTATAGATCCTCCATTATTTTGATGCTGACGTGGGGACTTTGTAATTTAACCGCAGCATCTTCCTTCTTATTTCAAAAGGTAAATTCGAAATTTGAATTAGAAATGGATGATATTTTAGCACCGTTTTTATCAAAGGTACTTCGCTTCATTATTATCGCACTAAGTATTAGTATCATTGCACAAGAATTTAATTATGATGTCAATGGACTTGTGGCAGGTCTTGGTCTAGGCGGCCTAGCTTTTGCGCTCGCTGCGCAGGATACAGTGGCTAACTTTTTTGGAGGGATTGTCATCATTACAGAGAAGCCTTTTACGATGGGTGACTTTGTTGAGACGCCAAGTGTTCTTGGGACTGTCGAGGACATTACATTTCGAAGCACAAAGTTTCGAACACCTGCTGAGGCAGTTGTGACGGTTCCGAATTCTACGCTTTCTAAGGAGCCGATCACAAACTGGACTAGAATGAATAAACGTCAAATTACGTTCTCTGTTCGTGTTTCCTACAATACACCAAAGGAAAACATTGACCAGTGTATTAAGCGTCTCAAACAAATGCTTCACGAGCATGATGGTGTGCATAAGGAAACGATTATGGTGAATCTGGACGTATTGGCAGACAGTTATTTGAACTTGTTTTTCAACTTTTATACAAACACGACAGCTTGGTCTGAAAACCTCGATATTAAGCAAGATATTAACTATCGCATCATGGATATTTTCCACGAAGAAGGTGTAGAATTTGCTTTCCCTGGACAGACCATTTATATGAAACAAAAAGGTGAAAAGCAGGTAGGCCAATAAAGGAGGAATGGTGAGTGGATCAAACAAAGGTGGAAGCGCTAAGAGAGAGAATATCGCAGGCTTCACATATTACAGTCCTTTCAGGTGCGGGTATGAGCACAGAATCGGGTATTCCTGATTTTAGATCAACAGGTGGTCTGTGGACAGAAGATACTGCTCGCATGGAGGCGATGAGCCGGTCCTACTTTTTATCAAACCCTCATCAATTCTGGCCGAAATTCAAGGAATTGTTTCAGATGAAAATGAGCGGACAGTACGAGCCAAATAGCGGGCACACCTTTTTAGCCAGCCTTGAGAAACAAGGAAAGCATGTGGATATTTTCACCCAAAATATCGACGGCCTGCATAAAAAGGCGGGAAGCCAGCATGTATATGAACTCCATGGCTCCATTCAAACAGCTGCTTGTCCATCGTGTCAGGCGGTGTATGATCTTCCTTATTTATTAAAAGAAGAGGTGCCAGTCTGTCAAAGGATTTCCTCAGATGGCAGTACGTGTGGACGTGTGCTGAAAACAGATGTTGTCCTTTTTGGAGACAGGGTAAAGCATTTTGATCAAGTAGAGTCATCACTTCAGAAAACGGACATGCTGCTCGTCATGGGAACTTCCCTAGAAGTAGCGCCAGCAAGATATATTCCAGAAGATGCAGCTCATCATCCTTCCATCTTTATGGTGATGATGAATCTGAGTGAAACAGAATTCGATCCGCTTTTTGATCTTGTCTTTCATGAACGAATTGGCGATCTCGTGAAAGCTTTATAAAGGATTAAAAAACCCCGCACTTTAGGATGCGGGGTTTTCTTTATTGCTGCAGTGGCTTCATTGTTTCATCAAGAACTTCAAATGTATAGCCCTTCGCTTTTAGCTGCGTAATTAGGCTGCCCAAGTATTTTGCGGTCGCAGGTTGATCGTGCATTAAAATGATTTTTGGTTCTTTTGGATACTTTGTCTCCAGCACTTGCAGCTGATTTAATACTTCTGGTACGTATTTGGCGCTTTTATATTTCCAGTCAAGACTGTCAATGGTCCAGTCCCAGTATATAAAGCCTTTTTGTTTTAACCGTGTTTTTTGCTGATCAGTTAAATTTGGGACGCTGCCATAAGGTGTTCTCACAAGATGTGTGTATTCACCTGTGACAGAAGCTAAAATGCGCTGATCTTCTTTCATCTCGTTCACGGGAGAATCACTTTTTTGATAAAAGCGTTTCACATCATGCGTGATGCCATGAAGCCCTAACTGGTGCCCCTCTTGATGAAGTCTTTTCACAGCTGCCGGGTGTTCTTTTATCTGCGGTCCAAGCATAAAGAATGTGGCTTTCACTTGATGCGCTTTTAGCACATCTAACAGCTGATTAGATGTTGCTGATGGACCATCATCAAAGGTTAAAAAGATCGTTTGATCTGTTATATGTTTATTTGAATTAATTTTAAAATGTGCATCTAATGTTTTTCTAGAATCATCTTTTGCTTTCAAACTAGTGCTCGTGTCTCTAAATTGACTGCTCGCAGACAATTTCGCCGGCTGATCTGCTGCTTGCATATTGGTTTTGGACATATCCCAAATAAAAAAGAGGATTAGTGTCAGAATGACTAAACCAATCGCCTTTGTAAGCAGCATGGTGTTTGAAGGTGTCTTTTTTTTCGTAACCCGTTGCATGACAATCTCTCCAATAAATCAAAAATTTGTGTAACTATGTAGTGGATTCTGTCTTTTTTCGATGTTTTTTGTCGTGTTCATATGGAGTCAGTATACAGGAAAAAAGAGCCTATGAATATAGAAGATGCTAAAAAATTGGAATCTTTTTGGTTATGAATCTATATTTGTTACAATAAGGAGTTATCCATTTTAGATGATGTGAAATAATTCTGAATAATCATTGAAACATACCCATTTATCCGCTAAGATAGCATCAGATTCAACCATTATTGCAAAGCGAAGGGGAGATTCCATATGAAAGTCTTGTACAATGGAGAGATCGTTGAAAAAAAGGATGCACATGTTGATATTGAGGACAGAGGCTATCAATTTGGTGACGGAGTCTATGAGGTCATCCGTGTATACAATGGTACTTTGTTTACATTAAAGGAACATACAGAGCGTCTGTTCAAGAGTGCAAAGGAAATCGGCATTCATCTGCAAGGTACAGTATCTGATATGGAAGAAAAGTTAAAACAGCTCGTCGCTCACAATCAATTAACAGATGGTGGTGTGTATATTCAAGTCACGCGGGGAGTCGCACCTCGTAAACATCAATATAGCGATTCTCTTACTCCTCAAATCACGGCATATACGTTCCAAGTGAAAAAGCCTGTTCAAGAGCAGACAGCTGGTGCAAAGGCTATATTATCTGAGGATCTTCGCTGGTTAAGATGTGATATCAAAAGCTTAAATCTTTTATATAATGTCATGGAAAAGCAGAAAGCATCTGAAGCAGGTGCGTTTGAAGCAATACTCATTAGAGAAGGTTTTGTGACAGAGGGAACCTCCTCGAATGTATATGCCGTTATTGACGGCGTGATTCGCACTCATCCAGCCACCAATCTCATTTTAAACGGCATTACCCGTAGAAAGCTGTTAGAAGTATGTGAGGAAGAAGGGTATAGTGTTGAAGAGACTCGTATAAGTAAAGAAGAACTGCTGCGCGCGCAGGAAATTTTCATCAGCTCCACGACAGCTGAAGTCATTCCGATTGTTGAAATAGATGGCGAGCCAGTAGGGGAAGGCGTTCCAGGAGAGCTGACAAAGCATGTACAGGAAGGCTTCCAGCAAAAAATTAAACATGAAAGTGAAGCATCCATTTCTTCATAAATAAAAAAGGCTGTAAACATTAGTTTACAGCCTTTTGTGATGCATTTATTTCACAATAAGCACAGGGATATCTGATTTTGCTGATAGCTTTTCACTTACACTGCCAAATAGCATCTTTTTTAATCTGCTTTGGTCACGTGCTCCCATAACGATGAGGTCTGCTGATATTTCTTCAGCATATTCGATAATCGCTTCTGCTGGTTCTCCCTCAACAATTTCAATGGCAGCCTCAAACTGTTCCTCATTTAAAAGCATTCTTGCTTCCGCAACGACCTCTTCAGTATGGTCTTCAAAAATCAAGGGACTTTGCTGTTCATCATGAGGTACATACACAGGAGGTGTTTGAAGATCTGCCGTACCGCCGCCGATATAAGCTCCGCCAGTCATTGGGCGCGGGGCATCAAATACCTGTCTGCTAGATTTGCCATCATGTGCATAGGCAACGGTCAGCTGAGCATGCAAGGTTTTGGCTAAAGCGATTGCCTTTTTTAATGCTTTCTTACTGTCTTCATGTCCATCAAACGCAACGACCATCCGATCAGCTTGAAACAATGTCCTCATTCCTTTCAAAAGGAGTCTTTACACACATGGTATACCCGTTATGAGAAAAAGATACACATAAAGGGAACCGACTTTTTGTTAGAAAATTTCATTTATTGAAAAATATTTATTGACAAAATGGTGACAGCCACTATAAGATAAAAAAGGATTCAAGAGCCAAAAGGAGGAAATGTCATGTGCAAACTTGGAAGAATGAAATCAAACTTCATGATTGGGTTGATTCACGTGACAATTACACCTTCATTGGTCATTGAAAAGGAACACGTATGTTCCAATTGATCGGATGAATCAAGGCGTATGTTGCGTATTTGTCAACATGCGCCTTTTTTTATGATGAAAAGAGGCGTACCAGCCAGCTGGTGGCCTCTTTTTTTGTTGGATTCATTTCGGATTTCGAAATAAAGGAATGGAAAACAACAAGTAAATGAAGAGGAGTGAAAGCATGTGAACATGCCAAAATCAAGACAAATGACAAAAGCTCAAAGAATGAAACAAGGTGACTTGCAGGAAAATTTAGAAAGCGGCTAGCTTGAAAAGGAGAGACAAACATGTTTTCAGTATTTGCGAAATTAGGCTGGTTCTTTAAACAAGAGTGGAGGCGTTATACGATTGCTATTACGCTCCTGCTCATTGTGAATGTATTTGAAATGCTGCCGCCAAAATATCTTGGTCAGGCAGTTGATGACATTCGTTCTGGTCAATTTACAACATCCAGTATTTTGTTTTATGTGACTATTTTTTGTTTACTAGGTGTCGTCGTTTATACACTTACATATTTTTGGATGTATCAATTGTTTGGCGGCGCAAATGTCATGGAGCGTGTGATGCGCGGGAAACTGATGCGACACTTGCTGAAAATGACACCGACCTTTTATGAAAAGAAAAAAACCGGCAACTTAATGGCATTAGGAACAAACGATTTAAATGCAGTTGCCTTAACGACGGGTTTTGGCGTTCTGACCTTAGTTGATTCCACTGCCTATATGCTGATGATCTTTTTTACGATGGGGATGACGATTAGCTGGAAATTAACTTTGATGGCGATTATCCCTATGCCACTCATGGCGCTCTTAATTGCATTTTATGGCAGCAAGATTCATGATCGCTTTACAGTCGCTCAAGATGCATTTGGTGATATGAACGATCGTGTCCTTGAATCAGTAGCAGGTGTTCGCGTCATTCGGTCTTTTGTACAGGAGAAACAAGATGTCGAACGCTTTCGCGAAATGACAGATGATGTATTCAAAAAAAATATGCGAGTGGCGATCATTGATTCATTGTTTGAGCCGACAGTGAAATTACTTGTGGGGATCAGCTACTTAATTGGAATCGGCTACGGAGCCTATCTCGTGTTTCAAAGTGATTTAACCATTGGGGAGCTTGTCGCCTTTAACGTCTACCTTGGAATGATGATCTGGCCAATGTTTGCGATTGGCGAATTGATTAATATTATGCAAAGAGGAAATGCGTCATTAGATCGATTGAATGATACACTCAGCTACAAGCCGGATGTAACAGATGCTGCTCAGCCAAAAACGTTACAAGAGCCGGGAGATATTCAATTTGATCATGTGACATTCAGGTATCCAACTTCATCTAAAAATAATCTCATTGATGTGTCCTTTACGGTTCGAAAAGGGCAGACGATTGGAATTACAGGCAAAACGGGAAGCGGCAAAACGACCATCGTGAAACAGCTTCTGCGCCAGTATCCAACAGGTGATGGGCAAATCTTGCTATCAGGTGTTCCGATCCAAGACATTGAAATGGATCAACTATTTCAATGGATCGGATACGTACCGCAGGATCATATTCTTTTCTCGAAAAGTGTTGAACAGAATATGCGTTTTGGTCATCGGGACGCGAAGCAAGATGAGCTGACGCAAGCCATTAAAGATGCTTATTTTGAAAAGGATTTACGACTGCTGCCAGAGGGCCTTGAAACCATGGTTGGGGAAAAAGGTGTGGCGCTGTCAGGCGGACAAAAACAGCGAATATCCATCGCACGTGCTTTATTAATTGATCCTGACATTTTAATTCTCGATGACTCACTTTCTGCGGTAGATGCAAAAACAGAAACCGCTATTTTAGAAAATTTAAGACAAAATCGTCATGGCAAAACAACATTTATTACGACTCATCGTCTTTCAGCTGTTGAGCATGCGGATCTCGTTCTTGTCATGGAAGAAGGACGTATTGTCCAAAAGGGCACCCACAACGAACTCATCCAGCAAGATGGGTGGTACAAAGAACAATTTCTGCGTCAGCAGCTGACAAATCAGCTGGAAGGAGGGGATGAGGCATGACAACAGGAAGAAGACTCCTTGCCTACGCACTCCTATATAAGAAAGTATTGTCTGTTGCCTTAATTTTTCTCATTATTGCAGTTGGTGCTGAGCTGACAGGACCATTTATTGGGAAGAAAATGATTGATGATCATATTCTAGGTGTAGAAAAACCGTATGTCGAGGTCAATGAAAAAACAGACAAAACCGTTTATTACCAGGGAAATAACTATTTACGAAGCGATCGATTAAACAATGGAGTCGAATCTGGGAAGCAAATCAATGTGGTGCAAGTCGGATTCGGTTACTATTTTGTAAATGAGCCGATTCGATTTGATGGAAACAGAAAGATTTCAGGAGATCAGCTCACCATTGAAAATGGGAACGAGCATGCGACCTATCAAGTACAGCGCTTATCAAAAGAGGAAATTTTCGCTTTTTATCAGCCGGAAATCAGTGGTTTGCTGCAGCTTGTTTTATTTTATCTAGGGCTGCTCATCATAGCGATTTTCTTTCAGTATGGTCAGCATTATTTGCTCCAGAGGATTGCAAATCGCATTATTCAAAAAATGAGGATAGACGTATTTGAGCACATCCAAACGCTGCCGATCCGATATTTTGATAATTTACCGGCTGGAAAGGTTGTAGCGAGGATCACCAATGACACAGAAACCATTCGTGATTTATATGTAACAGTCCTAGCTAATTTCGTAACGAGTGCCATTTACATGATTGGGATTTATATTGCCATGTTTTTATTAAATGTAAAGCTGGCACTCATTTGTTTGGTGGCAGTGCCGATTATTTTCTTATGGTCGATGACTTACAGAAAGTTTGCATCCGTGTACAATCACCGCATTCGTTCAATTATCAGTGAAATCAATGCCAAGTTAAATGAAGCCATACAAGGAATGACCATTATTCAAGCATTTCGTCATGAGAAAGCGACGAAAGAGGAATTTGATGAGTTAAATAACAATCACTTTCGATATCAGCGAAAGATGCTGCATTTAAATTCACTTCTTTCACATAACTTAGTTAACTTGCTTCGAAACTTAGCGTATGTGGCACTCATATGGTATTTTGGCGGTGCGTCATTAAGTGCGACCGGCATCGTGTCTATTGGTGTGCTCTATGCGTTTGTCGATTATTTGAATCGATTGTTTCAGCCAATCACAGGCATTGTGAATCAATTTTCGCGGCTGGAATTAGCAAGAGTTTCATCGGAAAGGGTGTTCCGATTATTAGATGAGCCAGGAACAGAAGTGGAAGAACCTGTTCAGGAGAAGATAGAGGGACACGTTCAGTTCAAGGATGTCACCTTTGCTTATAATGAAGGGAAAAATGTCTTAAAGAACATTACGTTTGAGGCAAAGAAAGGCCAAACGGTGGCACTTGTGGGTCATACCGGTTCTGGAAAAAGCTCGATTATGAACTTGCTTCTGCGTTTTTATGACATTCAGCAAGGAGACATTCTCATAGATGGCAAAAGCATTTATGATCAATCGCGCCAAACGCTGCGTAAACAAATGGGCATTGTGCTTCAAGACCCGTATTTATTTTCTGGTACGATTGCATCCAATGTCAGCTTAGGAAATGACGACATCAAAAGAGAAACGATTGAATCTTCATTAAAGCAAGTAGGTGCAGTAGAGTTATTGAAGCACCTGCCGCAAGGCTTTGATGAACCAGTCGTTGAAAAGGGAAGCACCCTTTCCTCAGGGGAACGTCAGTTGATTTCATTCGCACGCGCATTGGCATACGATCCAGCGATTTTAATTTTAGATGAAGCAACCGCCAACATTGATACAGAAACAGAAGCGATTATTCAAAGGGCGCTTGATGTCGTCAAAGAAGGGCGGACGACTTTTGTCATTGCACATCGATTATCCACCATTAAGAAAGCCGATATGATCTTGGTGTTAGAAAAAGGTGAAATTGTCGAGCGGGGCAGTCATGAACAACTCATGGAGCAAGAAGGACTGTATGCGCAAATGTATGAACTGCAAAAGGGTGCTGTTGCAAACAGCTGATAATGATTACAAAAAAGAGCCTCTTCGAAATTGAATGAGGCTCTTTTCGCTTGCTTGAAAAAGTCGTGGATTCTGCCCTCGACCCTTTACTGATTATATTGTTTGGATAGGCTGCATCATCAATAAGCGATACCGACGCGTTGATGCAAAAATTCCTTCGAATTTAACTGCTGATATAAAAAGTGGGCGGTATCTTCAACTGAAATTTTCTTTCCATCTATAGGGAGAAAATCTTTCTCGTAGCGATATGACCGTGTCACTTCTCCATCTGGTAAATAGGTTGGACAAATAATGGTCCAATCTAGATCAGTCGATTGAAGGATTTCAAACGCTTTGGCGTGCTCTTTAGCTGCTCGGGAAGTGGTCCGCCTTGATTCATTTGTTTCAAAACGGTAAAGCTCCGGCTGCTGCCTTGCTTTTAAAATCCCTGCCGTACCAATGGTAATTATTCTTGATGTATTTGTTTGCTTCATGGCTTGTACGATATTCTCCATGGAAACAGATAGTGTATCATCGCCATCAGTTGATAGACAGCTCACAACAATATCTGCTCCTTTCATTGTCTCAAGCACATCTTCTCGATTTCTTGAATTGCCGGTGACTTGAAACATACCCGCAAGCATTTCTTCTCGGTTTGTTCGAATCAATGAACGAACCATGTAACGATCATCTACTTGAACGAAACGAAGAAATGCTTGTCCTACACGTCCATGAGCACCGAAAAGAGCTATTTTCATCTGTTCGATCCCTCCACTACATACTATAAGTGAAAAGAACCTAAAATGGTACAACTTTTATGTGATGCTTTTTTTATAAAGGTGAAAGGACCGAATACTATGAGCATATTCACATAATAGAGAGATCCCTACAAATTGTAGAAGTTCAAAGTTCATACCGGAAATAATGTCCATCAAGATCCGCTCCTTTCTACTACATGATATGAGCTAGAAAGGTGATTGGTGAAGGATAAAAACAAAAAAAGAAGACACCGTAAGAGGTGCCTTCTATGATCCAAATATGAAATTAAGCTTTTGTTCCACCAAGGTTTTGTTGAGCGTAAGACACAAGACGTTTTGTGATTTCTCCACCAACTGAACCGTTAGCACGAGCTGTTGTTTCTGCTCCAAGGTTTACACCAAATTCAGAAGCGATTTCGTATTTCATTTGATCGATTGCTTGCTCTGCTCCAGGAACTAGTAATTGATTTGAACTATTAGAATTTGCCATGATGATTCTCCTTTTTGTATATGATTTTTTTGGTTGGGTTTGCTGGTATCGCACCAGCGAAATGATCAAGTCATTTGCCACTTGGCGAAACCCAATGCAGTAACTGCTTTGTACTAAGTATTATGGTTATTTCCGAAAAAAACATACGAGAAAAGAACATGGTAAATGTTGTGTCAGCATACAAAAAACCATCACTCAATATTGAGTGATGGCGTAGCTCTACATCCCTTTATTCAGCTGTGCGAATGCGCAGCTCCGTATCCGAATCAAAGAAGTGTGCTTTGTTCATATCAATCGCAAGAGGTATAGACTGTCCGGCCTGTACATCCGTACGAGAATCAACACGTGCAATAAACGATTGACCATCGAGAGAAGAATAAAGCATCGTTTCTGCTCCCATTAATTCAGCGACTTCTACGTTAGCATCAATTTTTGTGCCTTCAGACGCCTCTATAAATACTGGCTCATCGTGAAAATCTTCTGGTCTAATGCCAAGAATGACTTCTTTTCCAATATAGCCTTGGCTGCGTAATACTTTCATCTTGCCTTCTGGTACACGAATATGCGTTTTCCCAACCGCAATGGCACCTTCAGAGAGCTTTCCTGTAAAAAAGTTCATCGCAGGTGAGCCGATGAATCCACCTACAAATACATTCTCTGGGTTTTCATATACATCTTTTGGCGCCCCAACTTGCTGAATAAAACCATCTTTCATGACAACAAGGCGGGTTGCCATTGTCATGGCTTCAGTTTGATCATGTGTGACATAGATAAATGTCGTTTGCAGACGCTGATGAAGTTTAGAAATTTCTGCACGCATCTGAACACGAAGTTTTGCATCTAAATTAGAGAGCGGCTCATCCAAAAGAAAGACCTTTGCATCACGTACAATCGCTCTGCCAAGTGCCACACGCTGTCTTTGACCGCCAGATAGCGCTTTTGGTTTCCTATCTAAATATTGCTCGAGTCCTAATATTTTGGCGGCATTTCGAACCCGTTCATCAATTTCGGCTTTTGGGAATTTCCGCAGCTTTAATCCAAACGCCATATTATCGTACACATTCATATGAGGGTACAACGCATAGTTTTGGAAAACCATTGCGATATCCCGGTCTTTCGGTGCTACATCATTCATTCGTTTTCCATCTAACAGAAAGTCTCCTTGTGAAATTTCTTCTAGACCCGCAATCATGCGAAGGGTTGTTGATTTTCCACAGCCTGATGGGCCAACAAACACAATAAATTCCTTATCTTCTATATGTAGATTAAAGTTGTCTACTGCTGTTACCTTGTTATCGTATACTTTATAAATTTGATTAAGCATCATTTCAGCCATTGATGACAACCTCCCCTTTTCTTTTTTTTGAAAGCGCTTTACTCGTAAATAAAGTGTATAAAATGGGGAATGGTCTGTAAATGGACAACGTGCACAACATCTTATTTTTATTTTTGGGCAGGATGCTTATGAAAGATCAAGAAGAGTCATCATAAAATAAGCGGCTGATGCTTCTGAAAAATGTCGTATATCTAGCCCAGTACGTTCAATAAATTTATCAATTCGATATTGAAGGCTGTTTCTGTGAACATATAACGCTTTTGCTGCCTTGGATGCGTTTAAGTTACATTGCATATAGGTCATGAGAGTGCGGTAAACGTCCCGGTCCATGACCGCTTCTTTAAAGGCATCCGAAATAGCCTCAGAGAGGGCGGATGCATCATAACAAAGAAACGATGGCAGGCATTGATAAAATGTGGAAACCCCTGATCTAAGCTTGTCTCGCTGCATATGGTACAAGAAGAGCTGTTGTTCATTTAATAATCTCATCTTCAAATGGTCATTTGGCAAATGCAGCTGTCCTTGTATAAAGACGGAGTCGGTTAAAAAATCACTTGTAATGGCCAGAGACAAATCCTTTAGCTGATCTAATTGACTATTTTCTGAGGTCGCGTTTGGTTGAATTAGCATGGCTGTTTCAGTGCCTGTCCATATGAAATAATGAGTATGTTCGAGGCTGTTATTCACAGCCTCTTTAATTTGCTGTCTTTGTTCTGCTTGATGGACCATTTTAAAATAATAAACACGGACGGGAAGTTGGACGGTTAGTGGTTTGTTATCAAAAAGAAAGCTGGACCATTTTTGTTCATCTTCCGTCTGAGCTGTATGAGATAGATCAATCGGTGTAAGAAGAGAATTAAGAAGACGTGTTTCTCTTGCTGTAAGTGCCGATTCATCTACTCCAAAAATTTCGCCTTCTTCTGTTTGATACCAAAGGATTTGTTTGTCATGAGTAGGTGAGCTGATGATATGGTCTCCGTAAACAAGCTTTAATTTTTCTAACATGGCGAGGCTCCTTAAACAGTTTAATCATAGATATGGAATAGCATTAATTCGTGGATTTCTTCTTTTAAGTTTGGTTCAACTTCATGAGGCGGAAGCTGGGAGCCCCATTCAATATCACCTGTTTTGTGGTAAATGCCTTCATAGTGTGCACCATTGTGAAAAAAGGATATTTTCCAGCCTGGCAATTGTGCTTTCTTAAAAAGGGGTTTCCATTGAAAATGAGAAATCATATCATCATTGCCTCCTTGCTTTTATTGATGAAACAATAAACAAACACGACAATCCGGAAACAGCCTTGAACTTGCTTTTATTGTATCTCATCTAATGAAAAGAGCATAGGAAAAGCAAAGATTTCAGAACACCGTAATGTGACAAGGAAGCAATCATTATACGTTCGCGTGGTCTGTAGTTGAGAGTGAGGTTTTTGAAAGATAAGATGCGTATTCCGTAATTCTTTTTCCGATTAGCCATTCTGAGTTTTTCAAAGAGGCATGCTGGAAAATCTCTCGTCCTGGGCGGGAATTGGCTTCAAACATCCAGATTGCGCCTGTCAGATCAATGCCTAAATCCAAACCGATTTCACCAATATGTCCGGCCATTTTTTCATCTATCACCTGGCTAAGAGTAATGGCGGTATGAGAAAGCTGCTGTAAAATCTGCAATCGCTCCTTCTCTTCTGGAAACACATCATAAAGTGTTTTCACAGCTCCCCCATGTAACTGATGAGTCGTAATAGTTTGACCTCCAGAAACCTTTGCTGCTACTGCCGTGACTGTCCAATGACCGCGCTTATTTTTATTCGTATGAACTCTGAAATCCGTCGGTTGATTATCTATTTGAAGAAGCTCAATGCCTTGTTGAGCAATAAAATCATGAATGGCGTAATCCTTTCGCAGCCCTTGAACGAAATGTTCTATTGAGCGATATGGAATAGCCCATCCAAGATTTGAGGATACAGTGACTCCGTGGTCTTCCTTTTTTAATTGATAAATACCGTCTCCATGACTTCCGTTTATCGGTTTTAAGTAGATAACATGATGCAGATGGAGAAGTGTTTCTATTTTCCTTAGAGCGTCCACTGGATCTAATTTTTCGGAATGTGGAAGAAAGGGGCATGTTTTTTCATCTGCTAATAGCTGTTCATGAATCTCCCATTTATTAAAAAAGTAAGGATTGAACCAAGGGATATCATAGTCTTGAGTGAGTTTTCGCTTCGTTTCTTGAATGAAAGCTGATTGAGCAGCTTTTCTATTTGGAAGCCGGTCATAAATAACTGACGGCAAGGGCATCTGTTTTTTAACCCATGATTGTTGTTGGTAAAACAGTCCTTCAACTATTCCTTTTTCCCAATCAATAGAATGTGTACCAAAAAGATAGGCAAAGCCAGCATGCCGATTGAAAGAGTGCAAAAGTTTGATGAAAAAGTCTGATCTCTTTCTTAATGGCTGCGTGCCTTGCTTAAAACCTGCCGTGAAAATGCCAATCAACGGTCCGATAAAAAGTGTATGATCAATGGTAATCACATCAGCTTTTGATGGATAAGGAATCAGTAAATCTCTATATAGATCTTCCGATAATAAAATTTTATTTGGATGTTGATGATAGGAAATGTTGAAGTCGTCTACTAAACGAGACCCTAGAGCAAGAGAATAAATGGCATCCTTCTGTTTAAAATGGACGGGAAAATGAATTGTTTTTTCACTTGTGGGATGTGGGGCGATGATGCAGCGATTTTTGTTCATGAGAAACCTCCTTCCGTTGAGACTTCATTGAGTGTGCGTGTTCAAGAATGGTACGAACCAATTGATTTTCCTTTTCAGGGAAAGCTTTTAAAAAAGCGGAGCGTCCTGGCTTTGATTTTATATTTGATATGAAAAGTCTGCCTTCACTTGTATGAAGTAAATCTACCGCAAATTCAAAGCAAGGGGAAAGGGTTTTATCTATAAAAGCTGGGAGTGATGCTTGAATGGATTCAATATCATCTAAAAGGAGCTCCTTGATGTGTGACTGCAATGTGTTTAAATAGTGTTCAAAGCTTATCACAGCAGCTGATTTTTGTGTAAGATTAAAAAGGCTATTTTCCGCAGGTGATTTTGTGTGAATCCCCATACGATTCCATTGATTTTTTGAATCTTTCATAAGAAAAATCCTGATTTCATTGATGAAAAACTTTTTTTGATTACTCGTGTTAAAAAATTGAAGGAAATACCTCCCGATATATTTTTTGCACCAGCGCTCCATCTCTGACGCTCGAGAAAATGTAATAATTTGCTTGGGACTTAGCTGAACGGTGAACGTTGATGTGCCATCAAAGGAAATGAAGTAAGTAGATGCTCCATGCTGCTGAGAGAGAGGCTGCATCTTACAATAACCGCCGCCTTTCCTTGCCAAATTGATCAGATCTGAGGGCTCCTTTAGTAATGAGCAGACTGGTAAATATGGCTGTAAAGAAGGGAGAAGACGGAGCTGCTCGTATAGGACCATTTTATTTGAAATGCCGGTATTCAAAAAATCTGTTTTTGGATACTTTTTTAGCCATTCCATGATTGGTTTTGCTTTTTTAGATTGTGCGTCATGCTGGTAAAGACAGCGGTCGTAAATCAAGTCAGGGATCGGAAATTCTGCGTCGGTAAACCCTTTGCTACTCGTATATATTTGACCTTGAATCAAATTAGAAGCCGGCTTTAAATCAAGTGGTGTAAAACGAACAACCTTTAAACGATAAGCAGGGGCAGCTTTGGCGAGCTGACGTGTAAATATCTCTTCATATTGCGGAGAAAGGGTTACAATACCTAATGTTGATGTCATTAAAAAGCACCTTCTTTTCAACTTCTTTTTTACTATCAGAAAAACACTTTTTCATGATTTTACATAATGCCTGCGCTCCTTTATCATTACGACAGATTGCTTGATCATATGTCTCTCGCTGCGTGCTTCATTTGCTTGGGATCTTGACAACCACTATAATACGTATAGATCAAAACAATAAACATCGGGTGTTGTTTGAAAGGTAGATGACGACTTTGAATATATTCACAACGTTTATCTTTATGATTGTTATAGGAGCAGTCATAGGAGCAGCGACAAATCATCTTGCAATTAAAATGCTTTTTCGGCCTTATAAGCCATATTACTTATTTGGGAAACAGCTTCCATTTACTCCAGGACTCATTCCTAAAAGAAGAGATGAAGTAGCCAAGCAGGTTGGTGTCATGGTGATGGAGCATTTACTTACGCCAGAAGGTATTCAAAAACGATTTGAAACCTCGGAGGCAAAGCAAGAGATACTGCATACAGTCCATCGTTATATTGACAAAGGTGCAAGTATGGAGATAACCGTGCTCTCTCTGCTAGAAAAATTCGGCTTTTCACAGGCTGACGTCAAAGCAGATGAATGGCTCCATCAGTGGTCTGATCAGAAGCTCGGTTCATTGCTTGAAACATATAATGAGCAAACTTTATTTGAATTGCTCCCGCTGGAAGTGGAAAGCAAAATAACGTCGAAAATTCCAGATGCTGCAGATTATATATTAAAGAGAGGCATTCATTATTTTGAAAGTGATGAAGGCAAGGCAAGGCTTGGCAATATGATTGATGATTTCTTAAAAGAGCGTGGGATGCTTGGCAGTATGGTCCAAATGTTTTTAGGAAATTCAAGCTTAATTGATCGTGTACATCCTGAAATCATTAAGTTTTTAAGAAACGCAGAAACAAAAAGATTTTTATCAGATTTGCTTGTTCAAGAATGGGACAAGGTGAAGCAGTTTTCTCTTCATGAGCTTGATGAAAAATGGAATGTGAAGGAGCTTATTTTTAGTGTGAAAAACCAATTGCTTTCTCATTTCTCTACAAAGCTGATATTAGACAAACCAGTTGGAACATATGTCGGTGCTGTAGCTGATGACCTTAAAACACACTTTGCACCAGTATTGATTCATAAAGGAGTCGCAGCGGCATCAACTGCTTTAGAGGGGCTGCTTGAAAAGCTGCAATTTGAAGACATCATTCGTGAACAAATTGAACTTTTCCCGCTTGAAAAAATGGAGGAACTTGTGGTCAGCATCTCCAGTAAAGAGCTGAAGATGATTACATTTCTAGGCGGTTTTTTAGGCGGAATAATTGGTGCAATCCAGGCTGTTTTTGTTGTGCTATTCTAAGATAAGCTAGAGAAATTTTATTGAATTCATTGTATATATGTGAAACGAAAGCCATAGTTTGTTATAGTGGAGTGGTGTCCGCCGATCATATCGGTGATAACGGATAGAAAGGAGACATAACATGTCTGTAAATCTTTATGATGTTGCATATGACCTTGAGAAAGCATTGCGTCATAGCGAAGAATATTCAACTTTAAGAAATCTTTATGATGAGGTAAACGCGGATGAGTCCTCTAAAAAAATGTTTGAGAACTTCCGTGACATTCAAGTAAACCTTCAACAAAAACAAATGACTGGTCAAGAGATCACTCAAGAAGAAGTGGAGCAAGCTCAAAAAACAGTTGCACTTGTTCAACAGCACGATAAAATCTCTCAGTTGATGGAAGCAGAACAACGTGTGAGTGTTCTGATCGGTGAATTAAATAAAATTATCATGAAGCCTCTTGAAGAGCTTTATGGGAATCCAGAAGAAAATTAATTGAAAGGGCGATGAAATTCGCCCTTTTTTTGTTTCATATTTCCCATGAATATCTTTTAAAAAAAGGTTGTCGAAGCTCATAAATTTTGCGATAATACATATATTGAAAGTGCTTTCAAAAGGGCGCTCTCAAGGGGCAATTGGGTGCGTTTCACTTGGGATTTGTGGCGGTGAGCCAAACGAGAGAGAAGCGCTTCTGGGAGAAACGCAAAGCATAAGGGGATCTGATATAAGCAATGCTTTGGTGTGTGAAAGATAAGGGGATCATGGGGAGCTTCACCACTCCATTGTTACGCATCCAAACCATACATAAAAAAAAGCCTAGGGGTAGGCTTTTTTTATTTATTAATTATTCATAAATCTGGGCTCTTACAACTGCATGTTCTAAAGTACAAAGCTAGGGCATATCCTCATCGTAAGTACAGTCATCAAGAAGGGGGATGCCTCAGTGTCAAAAAAACTACTTGCACTCAATATAGATGGGACGTTACTGCGTTCCAATGGAAAAATCCATTCCGCTACAAAAGAAGCTATTGAATATGTAAAGAAAAAAGGGGTTTACGTGACGATTGTCACCAACCGGCATTTTCGTTCTGCACAAAAAATTGCCAAGGCGTTGAAGATTCCAGCTTCAACTCTTGTGACGCATAGTGGTGCATTTATCGCCGATAAACTCGATGAGCCGCTTCATGTGAAGAAATTAACGGAAGAAAAAACATTTAATCTTGTGCAAATCCTTGAAAGTTTTGATTGTAATGTCCGCTTGCTGCATGAAAAATTCTCGATCGGCAATCGGAAAAAAACGCAGTCTCAGCTCATGGGAAAGACGTTAATTCATCCGTCTGATCCTATTTTCTATCCCGTCCAATTTGTTGAATCGTTAAGTGATATGCTGATGGATGAACCGGTTAGTACACCAGTGATTGAAGTCTATTCGACCGCGGAGCTTCAGCCTGAGATTCACCGGACCATTCAACAAGCATTTCCATCTGTAGATCTTATTAGGATCAGTGATGAGAAAATGAATATTGTAAGCAAAGGGGTTTCGAAAGAAGCGGGACTTTCTCTTTTAACCTCTGCACTCGGTTTTACTTTAGAAGATACGGTCGTCATTGGACATGGAACAGATGATATTCCAATGCTTGAACTGGCTGGTTTAGGTGTTGCGATGGGAAATGCACCCCTTGATGTCAAGCGTAAAGCCGATTGGGTGACACGTTCTCATGATGAGCAGGGGGTCGCTTATATGATCAAGGAATACTTTAGAATGCAGCAAAGAGAAGGGTTTTTACATCAATTTGATATTAAACGATAATACAGTGAAGACCCTGTCAATCAAGAAATGACAGGGTCTTCATCTGTTCCCTTCATTGCTTTTCCTACATGAATTTTGTAAAATGAAACAAGTTTGAAGATAAAGGTGATACGATGCGAATTTTAATTAAAGGGCTGTCAGATGAACGATTTCATCGCCCGCTTGTCAATATAGCCAATTTATTTGAAGAAGATAGTGAAGTGATATTTGATCCAAGTGAATTGGATGATGGTTTGGTCATGGTATTTAGTTGGAAAGATGAAAATGGCATGGTGGAAGCATCAGGCCATATCGCTGGATCTGACATCACCAGCCATTTTACACGAGATGTCCCGGAGGGCTTGAACGATAAGGAGCGCTGGAAGCAAATCAAGAACACAGTGCTGTCTGTTTATTTACACCTGCTTCAGGAGCATACAGGAATGACACAAAAGTGGGGGATTCTCACAGGAATACGTCCTACGAAATTGCTTCATAAAATGCTGAGAGAAGGCATGACAAAGGAAGACGCACATGCGGCGTTAAAACGGGATTACTTGATTCATGATGAAAAAATCGATTTGATGCAGGAGATTGTCGACCGTCAGCTTCAAGCGATTCCAGATCTGTATGATCTTCAGCAGGAAGTGAGTATTTATATCGGCATTCCTTTCTGCCCAACAAAATGTGCTTATTGTACGTTCCCTGCTTACGCGATTAAAGGACAAGCTGGAAGAGTGGGAACGTTTTTGTTTGGTCTGCATTATGAAATGCAAAAAATGGGCGCATGGTTAAAGGAACATGGCATCAAAGTGACGACCGTATACTTTGGCGGAGGCACGCCAACGAGCATTACAGCGGAAGAAATGGATTTGCTGTATGAAGAAATGTACCGTTCGTTCCCTGATGTGAAGCATATTCGAGAAATTACAGTAGAAGCAGGGCGACCTGATACGATTTCGCCTGATAAGCTAGAGGTGTTAAACCGCTACAATATTGACCGGATTAGTATCAACCCGCAATCGTATGAGAATGAAACACTAAAGGCCATCGGACGGCACCATAGTGTGGAAGAAACGATTGAGAAGTATCATTTATCAAGACAGTACGGGATGAATAATATTAATATGGATTTAATCATCGGTTTACCGGGAGAAGGGATCAAAGAATTTCAGAACTCCTTGCAGCAGACAGAAGAGCTCAAGCCTGAATCTTTAACCGTGCATACGCTCTCCTTTAAAAGAGCATCTGAAATGACCCGCAATAAGGAGAAATATCAAGTGGCAGACCGAGAAGAAATCACACGTATGATGGATGAAGCGGTCAATTGGACGAAAGCACATCAATATTACCCATATTATTTATATAGACAAAAAAATATTTTGGGAAATCTCGAAAATGTCGGGTATTCATTAGATGGGCAGGAAAGCTTGTATAATATCATCATCATGGAAGAAGTGCAGACAATCATTGGTATTGGCTGCGGGGCAGCGAGTAAATTCATTGATCCGCGGTCAGGAAAAATTACGCAGTATGCCAATCCAAAAGATCCAAAGTCGTATAATGATCGTTATGAACACTATACAGAAGAGAAAATTCAATTCCTAGAGTCATTGTTCGTTTCTCACGTTTAAACACTGCGGTGACGCAGTGTTTTTTTCATATACAAAAGGGTATATAAGGGATAAAAAGTTAAAGCGGGTGTACATATGATTGATGTGATCGGAATTGGGATTGGGCCTGCCAATTTAGGATTGGCAGCGTTGTTAGAGGAGTATGAGGATGTCTCATGCTGTTTTTTTGAACAGGAGTCCGACTTTGCCTGGCATCCAGGTATGCTGATAAAAGGAACGGATTTACAAGTTTCCTTTTTAGCAGACCTTGTGACAATGGCGAATCCAAGAAGCAGGTATACATTTTTAAATTATTTACATGAATCAAATAGACTTCACCGGTTCTATACATTTGAACAGTTTGATATCCCGCGAAGAGAATTCAATGAGTATTTATCATGGGTTGCAGGAGAGTTAGATAGCTGTCAGTTTGGGATGAAGGTAGAAGAAGTGACGGACTGCCAAGAAGGCTACCTTGTGAAAGTCAGACGATTGAAAGATGGTTCGTTATCTGAGTATCGTGCAAAGCATGTCGTGCTTGGAACAGGAAGCAAACCGATGATACCGGTCGATGTGCCTGAAGCAGCATACCCATATGTGACCCATAGCAGCCGTTATGTAGATCAGCAGGAAGCACTTCACGAAGCTGATTCGGTGTCGGTGATCGGCTCAGGACAGAGTGCAGCTGAAATCTTCTTAGACCTGCTTTTGCATCAAAAGAAAGGACAGCAGCTTTCGTGGTTTACACGTTCAAGTGAATTTAGAGAGCTGGAGACAGCAGAGCTTGGTCAAGAGCTATTTACACCAAAATATGTCGAGTATTTTCATTCTCTCCCTTATGAAGAACGGATGAACACATTGCCGAGGCTGACAGGATTAAGAAATGGCATAGATGCATCAACGCTCTCACGCATTTATCAGGAACTGTACCATCGTTCTGTTTCAGGTGATGAGCCATCTGTGATCATTCAGCCAATGACCGAGCTTGAATCCATTCAAATAGGCGAATATCAGCCTTTGGAGCTGCACCTTAGGCAGTGGCAGCTGAAGAAAGAAAAGAGCATAACAGCAGATCATGTCGTATTGGCTACAGGGTACACGCCGAATATTCCTGAATGGTTTCACGCATATGAACCTTTCATTGAATGGGAAAGTGATGATCATTTTAAAGTGACAGACGACTTCAGACTTGTCTTCAAAGACAAGCGCCCCTATCATTTCTTTACATTCACGAATCTTGATCACTCTCATGGAACAGCGGCGACGAATTTAAAGCTGTCGATCTACCGCAACCAGAAAGTGATTCAAACCATTCGCGGGGTAAAGGAAGCGCCATCCAAGCAAGAAACAGCCTTTCAGCAATTTGAATAAGACATAAAAAGGGCCCAAGCATAGGGCCCTTTTTTATGGGATCGTCGTTTCTTTTTTTACTTTTGGTTTTTCAGGTTTCCATTTGAAAATTTTGTTTAGGATTTGATAGATCCGCTTAGATTCTTTCGTGACCAGCGGTCCTAAAATCGCTAGGATTAAGACATACAATGCAGCAAATGGTTTCAATGTAGCGGCAAGTCCGCCCGCAATGCCAAGCTCGGCTACAATGATTGAAAACTCTCCCCTTGATACGATCGTTAATCCAATATTAGAAGAGGCTTTATGAGAAAATCCAGCTCTCCGTCCAGCGAACATTCCGGCAGTGAAGTTCCCGATTAAGGTGAGAATCACAGCGCCGATCGCAAGCCAGAAAGCGTCACCTAATGTAAATGGATCAATACTGAGACCAAAGCTGAAGAAAAACATTGCCCCAAAGAAATCTCTAAATGGAACCACGAGATGCTCGATGCGGTCAGAGTGCTCTGTTTCTGAGAAAACAAGACCAAGTAAGAGTGCCCCAATAGCCTCTGCTACGTGGATCGTTTCTGAGAAACCAGCGACAAAGAACAGAGCAGCAAAAATCACAATGATGAACACTTCGTTCGAACGGATATCAAACAACTTGTTTAATAGTTTTGGCAGCTTGCGCGCAATGATAAAGAAAAGCATCATATAACCAAAAGCAATTAAAATGGATAATAAGGCACCGCCAACAGTAGTGGCATCTCCAAGGACAAGACCTGATACGACCGATAAGTAAACGGCGAGAAAAATATCCTCAAACATAATAATCCCTAGAATTAACTCTGTTTCAGGATTCGCTGTTCGTTTCAAATCGACAAGGACTTTGGCGACAATGGCACTGGATGAAATGGTGATAACCCCTGCCATAATGAGAACCTCAAGGAATCCAAATCCTGTGATAAAACCATAAAGCAGCCCTAAGCTGAAGTTGATCAAAATATAAATAGATCCGCCGACTGCAATGGATTTGCCTGATTTAATCAGTTTTCCGACAGAGAACTCAAGTCCAAGATAGAAGAGGAGGAACAAGACGCCCATTCTGCCAAAAAACGAGATAATTTCTGTGCTTTCGATAAATTTCAAATCAATGATCCCGATGGTTGGTGCATGCGGCCCAACAATCATTCCGAGCACTATGAGAAAAGGGATGATAGAAAATTTAATTTTGTTGGCAATTAAGCTGGCGATGGCGATGAGAATAAGCGCCGTCCCAACCTCAAAGACTAAATGATCCATTCATCACTCTCCCCCTCTAGAAAGAAAATCACGTACCAATCGCTTCAAGTGTTTTCTTTCGCCTGAAATAATCATCGTATCATTCGCTTGAATAATCGAATCGGCACCAGGGTTGAGTAATTTTTCATTTGAATGTTTAATGATCGCAATCACGGTGACTTCATAATTTTGTCTCACATCTAAATCACCGAGTGTATGTCCAACCGCTTTTGCCCCTTTTTCCACCTTAAACCATTCAATGATCAAATCGTTAAAGGCCATTTCAATGGTTTCTAGTGCCTGCGGTTTATACACCATGCCGCCGATAATAGCAGCGATTTGCCGAGATTCAGCATCATCGAGAGAAATGGTGGACAGCACTTCATCTGGATCATCATCGTCAAAACGATAAATCTCTCGTCTGCCATCATCATGAATCACAATCGTCATCTTTTCTCTATTTCTCGTTTCAATTTCAAATTTCTTTCCGATCCCAGGAAGATCATTTTCTTTAATGTTCATTTTATCCCTCCGAATATGATAGGTTGTGTTTCTCATATAGTGAATACGGATGAAATAAAATGAATGAGTAGAGGTAATTTGATTGATACATAATGGGGATCGCACATTTCATTTCCAAAAAACATAGATCAATGGATAACGCAGGTGATGAAGCAGCCCTTGTAAGAAAGGTCTTTGCATCAGCCATTGATAGTTTGTCTTTCAACAGAATAGTTGAGGCATGTTTTTTGGTAAATGGAGGTGTCTTCACAGCGTTTATTTCTTCATCATAGATGGATGGAGAAATAAGGCCAAGTGTGCTCGCTTCTGCTTGTGAAGCAAAAACGCTATTTGAAAAAGGAGAAAACATGACGATGAAGCTAACCAACATTATAATGGAACATCTTATCGAACATCATCCTCCTTTCAACATTATTTTCTTTCTTATTTTACTATATAAAAATATATTTCTTGTTTCAATCATTATGCTTGTTTTAGTATCAATTGATCTTGAAATTTTTTATTTAGAGAAAAAGGTTTTATTTGATGGAAATGGAAGTAAGTCATGAGCTTTTAATTGAAAAGGGGGATGGATGATGACTTATATCAATTGTCAGTTAGACGGGGATGTTTTTGAAATCGTTTTCAACAGACCGGAAGCTTATAATTCATTTCATGTGGACATGTTTGCTGAATTCAAAGAGGCATGTGATGCAGCGGAGGAAAGCCCTGCAAAAGTCGTTGTAATCAAGGGAGCGGGGAAAGGGTTTTCAGCTGGCGGAGATATTGGGATGATGCTTAAGCAGGAAAATGAAGAGGATTTCCATCGTGTGATGGATTTGATCGAGGGAATTACACTTTCTCTAGCTGGTATGAAAAAAGTGACGATTGCGCTTGTCCACGGATCAGCAGCAGGCCTTGCTTTTAGCTTTGCCCTAAGCTGTGACTACTTGTTTATGCATCAGGATGCAAAGCTCGCCATGAATTTTAATGGAGTAGGATTAATCCCAGATGGCGGGGGGCATTTTTTCCTTACAAAAAGAGTCAGTGAGCAAACTGCCAAACAATTGATTTGGAGCGGCCAAAAGCTTCCAGCTGATGAAGCGTTAAAGCTGCGCCTTGCAGACGGGGTGTTTCAGGATGAGGTCGATACGTATCAAAAGGTGTGTGTGAAGCCGTTCATGAACATGCCGCTTCAAGCATTTATTGAAACAAAGATGATCTATTTCCAGCAGTCAGAATCAAAGCTCTTAGCAGTTCTTCAAAAAGAGAGAGCCGCACAGGCAAGACTGAGAGAAAGCCATGATCACAAGGAAGGCATACAGGCCTTTTTAGAAAAAAGACGACCTGTGTTTCAAAAAGCATAGATGAACATGAGGCCGGCGAATGCCGGCTTTTTTAACGTTCAAATAAAAGAAGTTTGCCTGCATCATCAACGAGTCGATGTGAATGCTTCGTGTATTTCTGTTCCATTAAGCGATGACGCCCTAATTCCTTTGCCTTTTCGTCACTGTCTGCTGTGACTTTTTCATTTAGTAAAGCCTCACCTGACCGGTCAAATACGGTTAAATAGTATGTCTTCTCCATTCCACATCTTCCTTTCCTCTGTTTTTTAATGTAATTAAACAAGGAATATAACAAAACCTCTTTTTTAGCCCTTTAAAATGTGTTTTTTAGAATGAGAGTGATAGAACGTGCATTCGTAAAAATGGCGTGATAAAATATGGACAATGACAGTATCGGACAAGGAGATAGAAGTTTGACTAAGCTCACCTTTATTCATGCCGCAGATCTACATTTAGACAGTCCATTTGCAGGGATGTCGAATATCCCTGATTCCATTTTTAAGCGGCTCAAAGAAAGTACATTTCAAAGTGCTAAGAACATGTTTGATCACGCCATTGCGCGGGCTGTAGACTTTGTGCTGCTGAGCGGAGATTTATTTGATGAATCCAATCGCAGTCTGAAAGCACAGCTGTTTTTAAGAAATCAGTTTTTAAGACTGCAAACACACGGGATTGAAGTTTTTATTATTTATGGGAATCATGATCATTTAGGCGGTGAATGGACACCGATTGAGTGGCCCAAGAATGTACATGTTTTTTCAAGCAGTACACCAAGTGAGCAATCCTATTATAGAGAGAATCAGCTTGTCGCGAGTATTTATGGATTTAGCTACAAAGAGCGGGCTGTCTATGAAAATATGACATCTCATTATGAAAAAACGACAAATGCGGCTTATCACATTGGGATGCTTCACGGCACATTAGCCGGTCAAGAAGGACATGATGCGTATGCACCATTTCAGCTTCAGCAGCTTCTTTCGCGGGATTTCAATTATTGGGCGCTTGGACATATCCATAAGAGAGCCTTTTTGCATGAAGACCCACTGATTATTTATCCTGGCAATGTACAGGGCAGGCATATAAAAGAAACGGGTGAAAAGGGCTGTTATTTTGTTCACCTCTCCGAAAATTCTGAGACAGCAGAATTTATAAGCTGTGCAGATGTCATCTTTGAGACGCTGGCTATAGACATCACAGAAACAAGTCATATGACGGATCTTGTGACGCTTGTGGAAAGTAAAATCGGTGAATTAAAAGAGGAAGGCATTCCTCATTTTGTGAAGATTGAATTGACAGGTGATGCCCCTCCTTACTTTGAGCGCACGCAGCTTGAGGTCCTCGAGGAGCTGATGACTGTTCTTCATGAACAGGAAGAAGAGGAAGACGTGTTCGTTTGGGTGATGTCGATTGACTGCCGAACAAACGAGAATGTGATCTATCCGCAAGACTCTTTTTTGAAGGAACTAACTGCAGAAATCGCACAGTTTGAGGCATATGAAGAGCTGCTCTCACCGATCAAGCGTCACCCAGTCTATAGGAAGTCAGGAAAATCGCTCACCAAAGAAGATGAATTGGATATAAAAGAAGAAGCACAAAGGCTGCTGACTGAACAGCTGAAACAATGATGAGAAAAGGAGAGGCATGATGAAAATACGATCACTCCATATAATCAATTTCGGGAAATTTTCAAATCGAACCTTTCACTTTTCTGATGACGGTTTTCAGCTAGTTTACGGCTTAAATGAATCGGGGAAAACGACATTGAAGGCGTTTATTGAGTCGATGTTATTTGGTTTTTCTAAAAATAAGACGTACAAGCCGAAACAAGGAACTTTCTATGGCGGCTCCCTCACTTGTTTAGATGAGGAGCTAGGCGACATTCATATTGAGAGAACGTCCGACCGAGGCGGTCAAGCACAGGTGTTTTTATCAAATGGTGAAGTAAAAGACGAAGCATTTCTACAAACTCTTTTAAAGGGAACGGATCGCAGATTATTTCAATCCATCTATTCATTTGATGTATTTGGCTTGCAAAATGTCCAAGCCCTAAACCAAGATCAAATCGGTGAATTTCTACTTTTCTCAAGTTTATTTGGCTCAGATGCTGCCTCTAAGATGGATAGCAGGCTGCTTAAGCAGCAGGAGCAGCTGTTTAAACCAAATGGACGCAAGCCGGAATTAAACAAGCAGCTTGATCGTTTAAAAGAGCTAACTGGTCAGCTGAAACAAGCTAGATTGGTAGAAGGCCGTTATACCGACAAAAAACGGGAGCATGCTGAATTAACAGAGGCGGCCGAAACGCTTCAAAATGACATGAAGCAGACAGAAGAACAGATTCAGCAATTAACTGAATACATTCGACTTTATCCCATGATAGAGAACAAGGTGGAGTTAAAAAAGGAATTAGCCCGTTATCCAGAACGAGTCAAACGCTTTAGAGTAGAAACAGAGCATGAATTGGATAAATTAGAATCACATCTTCATCCGAAAATGGCTCAAATGACTGCACTAAAGCAAAAATTAGATCATTTGCAAACCTCGCTGACACAAGTTCAACCGCTTCATGACAAGGAGGCGTTACTGGAGATGAAACGTGTCGTTGATGAAGCGTCTAATGCTGAACGTGTCAAAAATCGCTTAGCCGAATGTAAAGCAGACAGTGATTCATTGAAACAAAAAATAGACGAAGCGGCAGCAAAGCTGAAGTGGCAGGGTTCAATCAGGCTTGATCAGATTGACGACTCACTTGAATTTGAATGGGAATTAAAGGAGGCTGTGGGCCAATACGTTCGTTTAATGGACAGAAAGGCGCAGCTGGATGATCGGTTTGATCATGCAAGACATGAGCTGGAAGAAGCGGAAACTGCTTTAAAAGGATTAAAGGAACAGCAAACCAGCCCGCATGGTACAGTGGAAGCCGGAGGAATAAGAGCAAAAGAGAAACAGGCTCATTCCCGGGCGTGGTTATTTCCTGTCATGGTGATGTTTGATGCTGCATTTTTGCTTGTTCTATTCTTTTTAACAGAATGGTGGGTCACTTTCTTATTTGCAGGATTTTCTGTTTTTGTTCTCTTTGCCATTTATCCATTTTTAAAATTGACACAGGCGAAACAGAGAAGCGGCGGAGAAACATTCGATTCTTTCCAAGTGCAGGCAGCTTCAGCTGAAACGCTTGTGAGGCAAAAGGAGCTTTTGTATGAAAGAATCATCCGGCAATATGAAGACTGGGAGCTGGAGCTGGAACCTGTTCAGCAGCAAGTAGAGGAAAAGAAAAGACAGCTGGGCTTGTCCTCAGAGCTTTCTTTTCTTGTAGAAGCCTTCCTTATCTTGAAGCAATTAAAAACGGATACAGCGGTATATGAGGGGCTTAGACGGGAAATAGACGAGCTTACTGGTCAGCAATCCATCTATGAACACAAGGTATCCGTGTTAAGCAGTCATCTTCACAAAGAGGAAGAAACCATTCAAGACAACATCTCGGCCTTTCAAGAGATATTGAAAGATGAGGCGAAAAGAGAAAAAGAACGTCAGACATTGGATGTATCCATTCAACATGTGAAGCAGCAGCTCACAACGCTTGAAGGGGAAATTCAATACTACGAAAAACAAACTGGCGCGCTTTTTCGTCAAGTAGAAGCAGCGTCCAAAGAAGATTACCAAGTCCTTTCTCATTTATCAAAAGAATATCGAGAACGGCTTTCCCAATTGCAGCAGCTGAATCAAGAGCTGCATAGAAGCGGCTGTTTCAATGAGGAGGAAAGGATTGTTCGCAAAGGGTTGCGCCTTCTTGAAGAGGAGTGCCAAGAAGCGGAGCAGCACCTGCAAAACATGCAATTGAATGCGGCGGATATGGAAAAACGCTTGGCAGAACTAGCAGTTGAAATCCGGCAAATAGAAGCTTCAGGTACGGTGTCTGATTTGACTCATCAGCTTGCTGCTGAGCAGGAGCATGCAAAGCACCTTGCGAAAAAATGGGCGGCAATTCAGCTAGTCCGCTCCGTCATTCAAGAAAAATTGAATGAGCATAAAGAAACAAGGCTGCCAGCACTGCTGCAAACAGCTTCCAGCTTTATTCAGCCGTTAACGAATGACCGATATGAAGCCATTTTATTTTCAACCGAAGATGATCGATTGATGGTGAAAAGAGTGGATGGACGAATATTCCGGCCAGAGGAGCTATCACAGGCAACATGTGAACAAATCTATCTGGCGATTCGTTTTGCACTCGCTTTGTCTCATCAGAAGGATTGTCAGCTTCCGTTTATGATGGATGACAGCTTCGTTCATTTTGATCATGTTCGTCTAGGAAGAGTGCTGGAGTTGATGAATGAGCTTACAAGATTTGAAACACAGCTGTTCTATTTCACCTGTCATCAGCATATGACACAAGCAGCAGAAGATGGACAGATTACGAGTTTAGCAGTTGATTGACAAATAATGACTTATGTTATACTTATATGAGCAGAAACATGGAAGGAGCTTTTATTGAATGGCTAAAGGGATCATGACCTATGATGTCGGCGAACAAGTTGACCTGCATTTATTAATTAAATCATCTACTAAAGGAATTGCGAGTAATGGCAAACCATTTTTAACGCTCATTCTTCAAGATCAAAGTGGAGATATTGAGGCGAAACTATGGGATGCAAAGCAAAATGATGAAATCACCTATGCTGCGCAAACCATCGTGAAGGTAGTAGGCGACATTCATCATTATCGCGGGAGGAATCAACTAAAACTTAGGAATATACGCCCTGTTGCTGAGAACGAGCAAATTCGTATTGATGACTTTCTCGAAACAGCTCCTATTCCAAAACACGATATGATGGATACGATTATGCAATATATCTTTGATATGAAAAACCCTAATATTCAGCGTGTCACAAGACATTTGCTGAAGAAATATGGACAGGAATTCGCTGATTATCCAGCAGCGACCAAAAATCATCACGAATTTGTCTCTGGACTCGCCTATCACGTGGTGTCCATGCTGCATTTGGCAAAATCCATTGTAGACCTGTATCCTTCACTAGATCGAGATCTTTTATATTCAGGCATCATTCTTCATGATTTAGGGAAAGTCAAAGAGCTCTCGGGTCCAGTCTCCACCACATATACAGTGGAAGGGAATTTAATCGGCCATATTTCCATTATGGTGACAGAAATTGCGAAAGCTGCAGAAGAGCTTAGCATTGATTCAGAAGAAATTCTGATTTTACAGCACTTAGTTCTGAGTCATCACGGAAAAGGGGAATGGGGCAGCCCGAAACCACCAATGGTGAAGGAAGCTGAAATTCTTCACTATATTGATAATTTAGATGCGAAGATGAACATGATGGATCGTGCGCTTGAGCATGTGAAGCCAGGAGAATATACAGAACGTATTTTTGCACTTGAGAATCGCTCGTTTTATAAACCAACCTTCCATCAAGAATAATTATGTGAAAACGTCCGTTTATGCGGGCGTTTTTTTTCATAACTTGTCTTCTTTTCGCATAAGCATGTAACACAAAGGAAGAGAGGAATGTCCTGAGAAAAGGAGGCGATGAAAAAATGTTGTTTTTTCCGTGGTGGGTGTATGCGTGTATCATTGGCATTATTTTCTGTGCATATAAATTAATGACAACAGCCAAAGAGGAGCAAGAGATTGATCAATCCTTTATTGAAAAGGAAGGAGAAATTTTTATCGAGAGAATGGAACAAGAAAGAGAGCGCAGACGTCAGGATCAGCAAGTGAAAAGATCACAGGATACCGCGTCACATGAAGATCACTCGATTGCTTAAATCTAGTCATACAAAAACCCCCTCTGCACGTTCACTGCAGAGGGGGTTTTTTGATTATTGGCCTTGTTGAGTTTGTTGTGCCGGTTGTTGAGATTTTTCTTTGAACGTGTTTTCAAGCTCTTTATCTTTTACTTTCACATCAGCATCTTTCACCAATTTGTTTAAGATGGTTTGGATTTCATTTGTGTCAGCTTGTTTTTGGTCAAGTAATTCTTTTTTCAAGTCTGCTTTCATGTCATCGTATTTACCGCGTTCTTCGGTCTTTTTGATGATATGGTAGCCGAATTGTGATTTCACTGGTTTGCTGATTTCATTTACTTTTAGTTTGAAAGCAGCTTTGCTGAAGTTCTCGTCCATTTGGCCTTCTTTAGCGAACCAGCCTACATCGCCGCCTTGTGCTGCTGAAGCGGTATCAGTTGAATATTCAGATACAAGGGCATCCCATTTTTCGCCTTTATCTAATTTCTTTTCCACTTCGTCCGCTGTTTTCTTATCAGCTACTAAAATGTGGCTTGCACGGATTTTCCCTTTTAGGTCATCGTAATATGCTTTTACTTCTTTATCAGTGATTTTGATGTTAGCTTTGGCAGCCTTTTGAGTCAGCAGCTCATATTTCACTTGATCTTTGATGTAATCTTTACCGAATTCATCTTGAAGCTGTTTTAAACGATCTTCACCAAGTGACTTTTTATATTCTTCCAATTTCTTATCGATCTCTTTATCGGATACTTTGTATTTGTCAGCAAGAACCTTTTGTTGAACAAGTAGGTTTAATGCATCTCCACCTGCTTGCTTCTTAAGAGTTGTATAAAGTTCTTCTTTTGTGACATCTCCTGATTTTGTTGTTGCAATAACTTCTTTATCACCGCTACTGCATGCGCCAAGAGTTAAAACACTTACTGCTGTTACAGCTGCTAAAGCCATTTTTTTCATTCAAAAAACACTCCTAATCTTTCCAATTTATTTATCATTGCTTGTATCATAACATATTGTGACATGCTGTAAAAAGAAATGCAAATGGAAGGGCATTCGTCTAGTCAAAAAATTGCGTGCGACATACACATATAGTGATCACAAAAAGGAGGCTGAATTATATGGGAGCAGGATATTCTAATGGGTTTGCTTTATTGGTCGTGCTATTCATTTTGCTGATCATCGTTGGTGCAGCATATCTTTATTAATTAAATCGCTGTGACAGAGGGGAGCCGTCCTGCCGTGCGTGCGGGCGGTTCTTTTTTCAAACGATGACAGGTGCCTAAACGTTTTTAATATTTTTGCATACACTGAGCTTAGAACAGAGGAAGACCTGGCAGGAGGTGTTTTCACATGGGAGGAGAAGTCTTTGCTGGCGGTTTTGCACTAGTCGTCGTGTTATTTATTTTATTGATTATCATCGGTGCATCTTGGATTTGCTAATCATTGATTATACACAAAAAGCTGCCCTCAACCTGGCAGCTTTTGCTTTGATCTTAAATAGAAATGGTAATTTCAACAAATGATGAGATAAGTAAAATCAGTATCGATACATTGATAAAGCGAAACACCTTATCTTGCCGTTCTTCAGGAATCTCTCTGACAAGGCATAATGTATTAGTAAGCCTGTTTATTGAATAGACAATAAACGCGGCAAAGACGATGAAGTAAAATAAAACTATCGGAGATCCCCCCTCTCTATGCTATTCCCATACTACATTACCAAATTTTTTATGAAAAAGATAGAAGTTGGCTTTAAAAACCTCATGATGAGGAAGTTTGGTCAACTAAAATATCAAACTCGTCTTGAGCTTGATCGATGATACAGGATTTAGGTGCTTTTAGCAGCTTCCAAGCAAATAAAAAGTCAGGCAAACAATAGCCTGCATGAATACTTGCGATGATGATAAAATAATGGGCGTACATTGGGAACACCACGCCTAGCACAAAGTAAACTGGTGAGATGACACAAAATGGGCTGAGAAGTGAATAAAGCATCACTTTCTTAGGCACGCGCTGCCAGCAATTTCGTTTTATAAAAAGCGTCATTTTTTTCTTATTTTTCATCACTGGGATCAAGTGAACTACACGGTGGACAAGCAATGTCATAAGTAAAAGCACAGCAAAAAGCGGTGCGTTATGGCTACTTAGCCTCGTTTCAGGATGAGTCAGCTGAAAACATAAAAATGCCATAATGAAAAAAAGTATAGCAAGACTTATGGCTGAAATCATCATTCTCGTATAACCATAATCCTTTTCAAGATTAATGGTCTTCCAACAATTCATTTCCATCCTTCCAATCTACAAATCGAATTGAATATCTCAAGATAATTTACTCTTCCTGAGGATAAAAATCAATGGTTTTGGTGAAAAAAAATAAAATGTTGCCTTCATATGGAATAAAGAGAGGAAACTTTGGATTTTTCAAGAAAAAAAGACAGAAGGGGGAGGTTCGTCTCTTTCGTCAATGAGTAATTTCGGCTAAAATAGAAGGACTAAGAGAAAGAGGGAACGTACATGAGTATTGAGGAACGAATGAGCCAGCTCGAATATTATATGGAACTTCTATTGACGGCAACCGATATGAGCCGTTATCCATATTATGCGTTATTGATCAGGCAGCGAGTATCAAAAGAAGAGGCAGAGGATATTGAGCGTATTTGTGCTGAGCTTTCTGAGGAAATGGATAAGCAAAAAGCACAAGGCTACGTCATGTTTGACGATCTCCTTGCGCTTTTTGCGGGACAATTAATTGAAAAGCTGGATGTTCATGAGACCATATTTGCTTTGCATGATCAAGGACTGTTTCAGCCATTAATGAATGAATTTATAAAGATCATTAAACAATTTGATTTGTTTTAGCCGCTTTTTCTGCTGCCTCAGCTGAGTTTTCAAGTTCCTCAGGCTTTTTCGTGACTTTTCCTCGCTCATTCAAAAAGTCCTTCTCAATGTTTGAAAACGATTTCTCAAAAATCTCCATGAAATCCTCACCATAAATGTTTCGGATGATACACATCATTTCTAAAATCTCAGGGAATTTTCCGTAAATGTCATGAAGCGGCTGTGCGCCTTTGACAATACCAGTTCGTGCCGGGTCATAATCTTCGAGTAGTTTATGGAATGTCTCTTCGCCTTTTGGCGTTAGCTCAATATACGTATTGCGTTTATCGTTTAACTTTTTAGAAAATTTTAAAAATCCTCGTTCCTCCAGTTTCTTGGAGAAGTTAAACGCCGTTGATACATGCATGACGCCAAACTTTGCAATTTCTGATATTGAAGCTCCTTTTAATTGATACGCAATCCATAAAATATGATGTTCATTGATATTTAGGTTATACGGTTTGATCCACTGCTGCCAGTCCTTTTCAATGGATTTCCAAAGAGCTTTGCTCAATTGGGCCATTCTTTGACTGAATAAAAGTGCTTCTTTTACATCGAAAGGCTGTTCCGAATGATTCATCCATTTCACCTACTTCTCTTTTTCTTGTAATTCTATTATGCCAATAAAATAAAGATTAATAAAGCTGAAAATTCAAGAATTTTTAAAAGTCATGAAAAACATTGACAAAATAACCTTTTTTCAACAAAAAAAGTGCGGGATACGCACCCCGCACACTTTTGTAAACGAATATTTTTTTGTGAGTATATTAGTTTTGTAAGGTTTTCTCCAGTTGTTTGAGCTTTTCCTCAATTTCCTGAATTTCCTTTTGTAAGTCCTGCTGATGAGGTTTGATTTCTTCTCGCCATTGCTGAATAGATGTTTGTAATTCAGATCCGACTTCTTTAATGACCTCTGCGCTTTCTTTTGCTGTTTCCACAATTTGCTCTTTTAAAGCTTGTCCATCTCGTTTTAATTTTGTCAGCGTATCTTCGAATTTGTCATAGCCGTCTTTCATCTTTCCGCGCACATCTCTGCCAGAAGAGGGAGTCGTCAGGAGCACTGCCGCACCTCCGAGGAGACCGCCTACAAATAATCCTGTTAATAAAGAACGTCCACTAGCCATTCAAATCACCTCTAGTCAAATTTTACACATTCGCATGTTCTCTCTGAGCTGACGATCAGCTTCATTGAACTTCCATACATAGCTTGCTTTATTTTAGCATACTTTTGAAGAAAAGGGAGGGGAGAAGGTTGTCTGTCTTTCTGTTCGTTTTTACGTGTATCGGTGTCGTTTTTACAGGTGGTTCTATTCATTATGCAAGACAGCTTGGGTATGCAGGGTCTTATCCACCAAAACATGTATTAAAACAAAAAGCACTTGTGTGTGCGGCAGGTGCAGGGATTTCGCTCCTCATTTTGCTGCTGACCCTTTTTCTTTTATAAAAGCATGAAAAAAACCTCTTCATCTATTATGAAGAGGTTCGGTTATTCGTTAAGCAACTTCTATCATTCTTGCACGTCTCAGAATCGACTGAGCAATTGGGAAGACAAATACCATGGCAATGGTATTAATCACGGCTGCTGGCAGGACAACGCCTACAAGAAGTGCTGGTAATGCAGCTGGCAGTCCAGTAATCAGTAAAGCGGCAGTTAAGAAAATCACGCCGGATACGATGGTTCCAATCGCCGTTAACACAGCGGTCAGCACAACTTTGTTCTTTATCTTCATGCAGGATAAGAAAAGGGCCAGGAAGATAAAGGCTGTCACTGGTTTATCAATCATATTCGGAATTTGTCCGCCTGGAAATCCTGTTGTTAAAGCAGAAATGACACCAGTCACTAGTGCAATCACGATGACGTGCTGAACCTTTGGGAAAAGGATGATGCTTAAAAACATCATGACCAGCATCATATCAGGTTTCATTCCGAAAAAGATGGGCGGGAAAATCGTATGCAAAACAGCTCCCATTGCTGCAAGCAATGACATAATCACTAATTCTTTTGTTTTCATTTCTATGCTCTCCTCTGCTAAGCTCTTATAGGACTCTCCAATAATATGGCTCATCATTTATTGCAAGAGTCATGACCTTATATATTTCTCGTTATTATAACAAATTTATTTCCTTATAGAAAAGCCTTTTTACTCATTTTCTTGCTGGAACTTTTTCATAAAGTCCGCAAGCTTTTGGCAGTCTTCAATTGATACCGCATTGTAAATAGATGCTCTGCATCCACCGACAGAACGGTGGCCGGCAAGTCCAACCATTTGCTCCTGCTTTGCTTTCTCTACAAAGGATGAAGTAAGTGCGTCATCGCGAAGGGTAAAGGTGACATTCATATGCGAACGGCTGTCAGCACGTGCATGTCCTTTATAAAAACCGCCGCTTTGATCAATTGTATCATAGAGAATGCCTGCTTTTTGTTCGTTGCGTTTTTCCGCTGCTTCTACACCGCCAGCTTGTTTAACATGCTCAAGGACAAGCGACAGCATATAAATCGCAAAAGTCGGTGGTGTGTGATAAAGAGAGTTGGTTTTTGCGTGTGTTGAATATTTTAATATGTTCGGCGTGCTGCTTTTCTCTTTCTCTAATAAACGTTTACGTGCGATCACAATCGTGATGCCAGAAGGCCCTAGGTTTTTTTGTGCCCCGGCATAAATGAGATCAAATGAAGAAACGTCTATTTTTTTGCTGAGAATATCACTGGACATATCCGCAATGAGCGGCAATGACGTTTGTGGGAACGTTTTCCACTGTGTGCCGAAAATCGTATTGTTTGATGTGATGTGTAAGTAAGCGCCATCTGTTAAACCAGAAGCATCTACTTCGGGAATATACGAGTAGTTGTCGTCTTTACTTGAAGCAAGCACAGATGTCTGACCAAACCCTTTTGCTTCTGACAATGCTTTTTCTGACCAAGCGCCTGTTTGAATGAAATGAGCTGTTTCGCCTTCCTGTAAGAAGTTCATTGGAATCATCGCAAATTGAAGACTAGCTCCGCCTTGTAAAAAGAGGACTTCATAATCCTCTGGAATGTCCATCAGTTCCACCAAAAGCGCTTTTGCTTTATTGTGGACCTCTTCATATTCACCGCTGCGATGAGATAGCTCCATCACAGACATTCCAGTTTGTTTAAAATCAACAAGTTCTTCCTGTGCTTTTTGAAGCACTTCTAGCGGCAGTGCCGCCGGACCAGCATTAAAATTCGTCGTTCGCTTCATCACAATCTCTCCCTATTTCTCGCGTTAATGGATCAAAAGATAAAACCATCCTATCACAAATTTGAAGCATTTGGACACAAAAATTGAATCGTTCAAAATATCTTACTATTAAAAGTAAAAGCAATGAAAAGGGGCAAAAATAAGAAAAACCTCATCTGTTAAGATGAGGTACAGATTGTTGACAAAGGGCTAAAATGATCTTTATTTTAGCCCTTTGTCTTCTTTTCAGCGTGATAGAAAACCTTTGAAGTCTAGGAAGGACGAGTACCGGAGCGGAGCGAATTTGACATTCGTGAGCACCGGCACGCAGACCTGACAACGAATGCGAGGGTTTGTCTACATGCTGAACCTCATCTGTTAAGATGAGGTAAGCCGTGTGTGGATAGCAGAAGAAATGTCTTTTAAATCCTCTGCCGTATATTGATCTTGATGTGATTTCCATACGGCACCAAAGCCATCGCCTTTGCCGTAGCGCGGAATGATATGCATATGGTAATGGAACACAGATTGTCCAGCTTTCTCGCCGTTGTTGTTCAGGAGGTTTAACCCAATTGGTTCAAATTCCTGTTTAATTGCCCGTGCAATTTTCGGAATCGCTTGGAAGTAGTGGTTAGACACTTCTGGTGTCATCTCATAGATGTTTTCTTTATGTATTTTCGGGATTACAAGGGTATGTCCTTTCGTTACTTGGCTAATATCAAGAAAAGCCAATACATGCTCGTCTTCATATACTTTTGCACATGGAATGTCTCCATCAATGATCTTGCAAAAAATGCAGTCGCTCACGCCATGTCACTCCTCATTATTTTTCCTTTATCGTATCACAAAAAGAAGCAAAAAAGAAAACAGGACAAGCGAACTCCTTTGGTCGCTCATCCTGCTCCTGCAGAAGAAATGCTGATGCTTTCATTCGATATGCCTTTTGAATTCTCTATTTACAGAAATAAAGAATTCATATGCCTGCTATTTCTGCCGTAAACACCTCATTTGACGTTTTGGTTTGTCGTATACATATTGTATAGGACACAAAAATCAAGAATCAGTGAAGCAAAACAGAAGCTAAGGTTTTTAGATGAAAAACCAACTTGTCATGCGGTTCTTTGCCTTTAACAAACACCTCATTTACTTATTGGTCATCAAGTTCATTTCTTCTACATACATTATGATGACCAAGCTGCCTATTTTTTATTCATGACTCATCTATAGGTAAACATTTCAAATTACCTTTCGTTTTTGTTACTATAAAGGTAAAAAGAAAGAAAGGAACGAATTTATGTCCCTTCTCACTGTAAAAGATGTAACGGGTGGATATACGAAGAATCCCGTTCTGAAAAATATTTCATTTGAATTAGAAAGAAATCAAATCGTCGGTCTCATTGGCTTAAACGGGGCGGGGAAAAGTACAACGATCCGTCATATCATCGGGCTCATGAAACCGCATAAAGGTGTTATTGAATTGAATGGACGAACCCTTCAAGACGATCAAGAGGCGTATCGTTCGCAATTTACGTTTATTCCAGAAACACCTGTTTTATATGAAGAATTAACCTTAAAAGAGCATTTAGAGCTGACAGCGATGGCTTATGGTCTGTCAAAGGAACAATTAGACGAACGACTACCATCGTTACTGAAAGAATTTCGGATGGAGAAACGGCTGAAATGGTTCCCTGCTCATTTTTCAAAAGGAATGAAGCAGAAGGTCATGATTATGTGTGCCTTCCTTGTTGAACCAGAGCTGTATATCATTGATGAACCGTTTTTAGGGCTTGACCCTCTTGCGATTAATGCACTGCTAGAAAGAATGAATGCTGCAAAGAACAACGGCGCTAGTGTCCTAATGTCAACACATATTCTGGCGACAGCTGAACGTTATTGTGATTCCTTTATTATTTTGCACGAAGGGGAAATCAGAGCGAAAGGAACACTGGCAGAGCTGAGAGAACAGTTCAATATGAGAGATGCGACACTCGATGATCTTTATTTGGAATTAACAAAGGAAGAAAGCTATGAGTAAAACAACACAAACCATTTGGAAATCAAGATTAGAGGAACACGTACAAGAAACAAGAAAATACTTAAAATACATGTTCAATGATCATCTTGTCATCGTGCTCATTTTTTTCCTTGCTGGCGGAGCGAGCTGGTATAGCAGTTGGCTCAAACATATTCCGGCTCATTTCCCGTCCTATTGGGTGATGGCCGTTGTTTTCTCCTTGGTGCTGACAAGCTCTTACGTGCGTACGTTGATCAAAGAAGCTGATCTCGTGTTTTTGCTTCCTTTAGAAGGGAAGATGGAGCCTTATTTAAAACAAGCTTTTAACTTTAGCTTTATTTCTCAGTTGTTTCCTTTGATTGCTGTATCCATTGTCGCCCTTCCGCTTTATTCGGCAGTGTCTTCAGGAGACATTACGGTGTATGTGCTGATATTGGCGCAAATGATTTTGATAAAGGGCTTGAATACAGCAATTCAATGGAGAATCACTTATTTCCAAGGAAAACACGTCAGGTGGATTGATGCAGCCTTTCGTTTTCTATTGAATATGATGTTGATCTACACCGTCTTACAAGCAGCCTATGCGATTGCCATCGTTTTTTATCTTATCTATGGTGTTTATCTCGTTTACTTAACAAATGCAGTGAAAAAACAGCCTTTTCAATGGGAATTGCATATTTCTGATGAGTTAAAACGGAAACAGCGTTTTTATCGCTTAGCAAACTTATTTACAGATGTGCCCCATTTAAAGAAACAGGTGAAAAGAAGAGCATACATGGACTGGCTCTTGCAATTCGTTCCTTACGACCAGCGTAAAACGTTTTCTTACATGTATGTGAGGGCGTTTTTGCGCTCAAATGACTATTTTGGTCTTGTGTTTAGATTGACGGCCGTATTTGTGCTGATTATTTTGTATACAGGTGCAGCAGGCTGGGTGGGAGCACTACTTGTCTTGTTCACAGTATTTATCACAGGTGTACAGCTTGTGCCGTTAACGAAGCACTTTGCTCATCTTTCATTACAGGCACTTTATCCAGTTTCTCAAAAAGAAAAGGATCGTAGCTTTTTTGTGCTCGTTCGGAATGTGCTTATCATCCAATCGATATTGCTGAGCTGCGCGGTACTTCCAGCAGGAGGGTGGCAGGGAAGCGGAATTGCCCTGCTCATTTCCTTGGCATTTGTGCTTGTCCTATTCAAGCCTTACGTACAAAGCCGATTAAAAAAGATGAGATAAGTGGAGATATGTTTTTTACTGCGAGCGTATGATGACATCAAGGAGGGGACAGGATGAATGCAGCTGAACGAAAGTTGTATGAAGAAGCCATTCTTTTTCAAACACGTTTTTTAAGAAAACCATCAAAGATCGAACGGTTTTCAAAAGGAGTTCAGCAGCAGGTGAACCGCCGAATTCCTGCCAGGTTTCATCAAGTCATCACGAATGCGGTCAAAACAATGGTAGAATCCACTGTATCAGGATCACACTTCACTTCATTTTCAGTGATTAATGAACAATTATCTATTGTAGAGCGAAATGAACTGGCAAAGGAAAAAGTGAAGTATTATCAAAAAGCGGCTGCTATCGAAGGGATTGGAACAGGTGCAGGTGGTTTATTTCTTGGCATGGCAGACTTTCCGCTGCTGCTTAGCATTAAGATGAAATGTCTTTATGAGCTGGCTTGTATTTATGGTTTTGATTTATCTAAAAAAGAGGAAAGACTCTTTTTGCTTTGTATATTTCAATGCGCCTTTTCCGGCAGTGCACATCGTCAAAAAATGATGAAGATCATAAATGATTGGGAAACGAGCCGTGAGGAAATGGATTGGTACAGTTTTCAGCAGGAGTATCGGGATTACATAGACCTTGTGAAGCTGTTTCAATTAATGCCGGTCGTCGGAGCGGCTGTTGGAGGGGTGGCGAATCATCAGCTGACAGGGCAGCTGGGAGATGTCGCACGCCATGTGTTTCATTTACGGATATTGAAAGATATGAAATAGAAAAGCCGCTGTAACCAGCGGCTTTTTTTATTCGTTGTAGGAAAGAACGGCATTAGCGAGTACCTTTGCTGCGACAGGCATTGCTTTTTCGTTGATATCGAACTTCGGATGATGATGTGGATACACGTCTTGGCTGTTTTCTGGCATGGCGCCTGTGTAGAAGAAGGTGCCAGGGACATGCTGAAGGTAGTAAGCAAAATCTTCTCCACCCATTTGGGTTTCGGCTTCTTTTACTTCTGTTACACCCTCTGTCTGTTTTGCGACGTCAGCAATATATTCAGTCGGCTTCGGGTGGTTTTTGACTGCTGGATATCCTCTCACATATTCATATGTGTAGGAAGCATCATGCATCTGGCACACCCCTTTTACCACCTGTTCAATTTCCTGTTCGATGATATGTCGTGCACTTTCTTCAAAGGAACGTGCAGTACCAGTTAAAACAGCTGAATCTGCAATGACGTTAAAAGCATTCTCTGCGACAAAACCTCCAACAGACACTACAGCAGAATCAACTGGATTAACTTTACGGGCAACGACCTGCTGCAAGTTTGCGACGATTTGTGAACCGATGAGTACGGCATCTTTCGTTAAGTGAGGCTGGGCGCCATGTCCGCCTTTTCCTTGGACTCGAATAGAGAAACGATCGGCGGCTGCCATGAAGTTCCCGCTTTTATAAAGAACGGTACCACATGGCTCTGAAGACCAAAGGTGCGTACCAAATATGACATCAACACCGTCTAAGCAGCCATCTTCAATCATTGGTTTTGCACCGCCGGGAGCATATTCTTCCGCGTGCTGGTGAATGAGGACGATTTTCCCTTTTAATTGATCACGATGCGTATGCAGGATTTTTGCTAATACAAGAAGTGTCGCTGTATGCCCATCGTGACCGCACGCATGCATCACACCAGGCTTTGTTGATTTGTAAGGCACATCCTTTTCATCTTGGATAGGAAGTGCATCAAAATCAGCTCTAAGGGCAATGGTTGGCCCCGGAGAAGCACCTTCAATAAAAGCGAGTACACCATGACCGCCCACTTGAGTACGTGTTGGTATATGTAATGTATCGTAATAGCTGGCGATGAAAGCGGCTGTTTCTTCTTCCTGAAAAGAAAGTTCAGGATTCATATGGAGATGGCGTCTAATTTCAACCATTTCCTCATAATGTTCATCAAGACGTTCATTGATGCTTTTTTGTAAAGTGGATATTGTCATTGATTCGAAAACCTCCTTCATGCTCTTTTACTGATTGTATTGTAATTGTTAGAATCTTTCAACAGAAGAGGATTTCGTGGTCAATATCAAAAGGTCATTTTACTTAAAAGTCGAAGTTGATATAAAGCAGGGAAAAGGGAGGAGTAGTGTTTGGGAAGTTGTCCAAATTGTGCAAAAGCATTTTCTTTCATTGAAAAAATTCATTTATCACATACGAGAATGATGATATGTCCAAGCTGTCGGCATCAAATCAAAGAAACATTTGTCTCAAAAATGATTTTTTTCATGATCTGCTTGATTCCGTTATTGGTGCTGCTCATTCAATTGAAAGGTGCTTCACCGATGTTGAAGTGGCCAATCTTATTAGGATGGATATTACTGAATTTCTATGTGCTTCAACCGATGATTCATCGGTACGAGCTGAAAAGAAGCCGATAACATGAAAAGCCCAGCTATTGGGCTTTTTTTGATGAAAAAAAGAAGTGCTGAAATAAGCACTTCCTTAATTGTCTGTGACAGCATGGTAGGATGTGAGATAAGCAGGACGTGAGAAGATGGAGCCTGTATCCTCGTTAGGCTGAAAGAATGCTTCGGATTCTTGAAAGTCTTGAAATAAGTCCTCTGATTCCCAAAGTGTCAAAATCAAATAAACTTCTTCATCTTTTTGAGGTCTTAAAACACGAAGAGCCTGAAAGCCCCGCTGATGTTCTGAGAGGTTCGTCTTCTTTTGAAAGGTTGATTCAAAAAGTGCTCTGCTTTCAAGCTTAACAGGAATATGATTCAAGGTGACGAAACCAGATTGGACAAGCTCACCTTTCGCATAAATCACATCATAGGCATGAGGAGCTTTAAATACTGTCTCACCCTCCGTTTCATGAAAAAGAGCTGCTTGTTCTTTCCCGACCATATAAAGCAGACTCTCCAAATGATGCTTCTTTGCAATTTTATGCAAAAAATCTGCTGTTCCATATGTAATATAGAAATTCATCTAAACCGCCTCCTGCTTGATAGTATAACAAAAGAATGATATATAATTCTTTGGTAGTCAATCCATAAAACATATTATGAAGCAATACATCCCATACTATCCGTATAAAGGAATGAGGTGACCTAATTTGAAGAAAAAGAAGATAATCATTCCATTAGTCATTGCAGGAAGTACAATCGTACTTTCATTTATTGGCTATCTGACCATTTTATTTTTAGGACATTATGTCATAGATGAAAAGAAGCTTGTTTTTCACGCTTCCTCCAAAATCATTGATCAGAATGGAAAAGAACTCACAAGCATGTATTCAGAAAATCGGGACCCTGTGTCATTAAAAGAGGTACCAGATAAAGTAGCGAAAGCGTTTGTCGCTGTCGAGGATAAGCGTTTTTATGAGCACCATGGAATTGATGTACAGTCTATTTCAAGGGCGGTTTATCGAGATATATTAGCAGGAGGAAAGGTAGAGGGCGGCAGTACAATTACTCAGCAGCTCGCAAAAAATATTTTCCTCACAAATGATAAAACCTTTCTCCGAAAAACAAAAGAAGTCATTATTGCCATTAATTTAGAAAGAGATTATTCAAAAGATAAGCTGCTTGAGATGTATTTGAATCAGCTTTACTTCGGCCACGGTGTTTATGGTATTCAGGCAGCAGCCAATTATTATTTTAGTAAAGATGTCAAAGATTTAACGGTCAGCGAAGGTGCTACACTCGCTGCGATGCCAAAGGCACCGTCTTCTTACTCGCCTGTTTTACATCCTGATAAAAATAAACAAAGGCGTGACACCATCCTAAATTTAATGAATGAACAAGGATACTTGTCTTCAACAGAAACAGTAGAAGCAAAAGGGAGAACACTTGGCATTCATTTGAAAAAGAAATCAGAAACGCCTTGGGTGGACAGCTATGTCGATCTCATTATTAAAGAAGCAGAATCAGTATATGCCATTTCACATGAACAGTTGCTTCAAGGCGGCTATACCATTACAGTTCCAATCGATATGAATCTGCAAAAAGTTGCTTATGATGCGATGAAGAACAACCGTTATTTCCCGGGAAAAAGCGGTTCTCCTGAAAGCAGTGCTGTGTTTATTGACAACGTAACTGGTGGAGTAAAAGCGGCGATAGGCGGACGAGATTATCAGGCAAGAGGTTATAACAGGGTCACAGCTGTTAGACAGCCCGGTTCTGTCTTCAAGCCAATAGCTGTTTACGGTCCGGCAATGCAGGAGAAAAAATTCAGACCTTATTCACTGCTGGAAGATAAGGAGAAGAGCTATGATGGCTATTCACCAAAAAATTACGATGGGCAGTATGAAGGCAGGGTCACAATGGTAGAAGCCCTCATGAAAAGTAAAAATACTGCTGCGGTATGGACGTTAAGTCAGCTGGGCATTGATACGTCGAAATCATATCTAGAGAAAATGGACATAGATATTTCGGATAAAGGGCTAGCCATAGCGCTTGGCGGTTTAGAAAAAGGGGTTTCTCCATTACAAATCGCTGGAGCCTTCCATACATTTGCGAATGAAGGCGTATATAAAAAGCCTTTCTTCATTCAGAAAATAACCAATGATGAAGGGAAAACTGTCGAGAAAAATCGCAGTAGGCAAGAACGAGTGTTTAGCGTGCAGAATGCTTGGAATATGACAAGAATGCTCCAGCAAGTCGTCAAAGGTGGAACAGCCCAGAGCGGTTCATATGCTGGAGATTTAGCAGGTAAGACAGGTACAACCACTTATTCTGGTGTGAAAGGTGCTACAAAAGATGCTTGGTTTGCCGGCTATACGCCAAGTACAACCGGTGCGATTTGGATGGGGTATGACAAAACCGATAACAGCCACTATTTAACTGGCGGCAGTCAATACCCAGTGCAGCTGTTTAAAGATATTTTAATGGCAGCCCAAATCTCCAATGAAACGTTTGAAAAGCCGGATGGAATTAAAGAACTTCAATCGCCGATTCATTTAGAAGGATTATCAGGGTTTGAAGCACGTTATGCGTTTAAAATCAAAGGTTTGTTTACATTAGAGCTGTCTTGGGATGACCAGGAGGACAAACGAGTTGAATATCGCGTTTATGAAAAGAGGAACGGAAGCGAGACGCTGATCGACTCAGTAACAGGCACAAACAGCTACACGATGCCGTATGCCAATGTGTTTTCAGATGCGGAGTATAAGGTTGTTCCATATAATACCCAAACGCAAGAAGAAGGCGAAGGCAGTGCGTATGTCAAGCCAGAGGCTTTTGGACGTTAATATTCGGCGATTTTTTGAACATTGAGCCGCTTTAGTATACCGTGCCTTGAAAAAGCGGTATAGTAAAAGCAGGTTTGAGCCTTGTACAAAAAGAGAGTATAAGGCGAAAGGTGGAATGAAAGGTAATGGGAAAAACGAAGGTTTTTAATGACACGTTCTTAAAGGCGTGTAAAGGGGAAAAAACAGACCATGTACCAGTTTGGTATATGAGACAGGCAGGACGCTCACAGCCTGAATATCGTGCCCTTAAAGAAAAATACGGGCTTTTTGAAATTACGCATCAGCCAGAATTATGTGCTTATGTAACAAGACTTCCTGTAGAACAATATGGTGTAGATGCCGCTATTTTATATAAAGATATTATGACTCCGCTTCCGGCTATTGGAGTGGACGTTGAAATTAAAAATGGAATTGGACCCGTGATTGATTCACCGATTCGCACAAAGGCAGATATCGAACGTCTTGGAGAGCTTCATCCTGAAGAAGACCTGCCATATGTGCTTGATACGATTCAACTTTTAACGAAGGAGCAGCTGAATGTACCGCTTATCGGGTTTGCTGGTGCACCATTTACGATGGCAAGCTATATGATTGAAGGCGGCCCATCTAAAAATTATCATAAAACAAAAGCGCTGATGTACAGTGATCCTGAAGCATGGATGCTGCTGATGAACAAATTAGCTGATATGACGATTACGTACATACGCGCACAGGTAAAAGCAGGAGTCAGTGCATTTCAAATCTTCGACTCATGGGTTGGCGCTTTAAATGCAGCAGATTACCGGACGTTTATTAAGCCTGTCATGCAGCGAATTTTCACAGAGCTTAAGTCTGAAAACGTACCAATGATCATGTACGGAGTTGGTGCAAGCCATTTAGCGAAAGATTGGCATGACCTGCCGCTTGATGTCGTTGGACTCGATTGGCGTATGAGTGTAGACGAAGCGAGAAAAGAAGGGCTCACAAAAACGTTACAAGGGAATCTTGATCCAACCATTTTACTTGCTCCTTGGGAAGTGATTGAAGGAAGAGCAAAAGATATTTTAGATCAAGGGATGAAATCAGATCACTTCATCTTTAACTTAGGTCATGGGGTATTTCCTGATGTTTCACCAGATACGTTAAAGAGGCTGACAGATTTTATTCACGACTATTCAGCAAAACATAAAAAATCATCCATTTAAACTATTTCATATGATCTGAAGGAGTGTTGGTTGTGGAGAAAAAGAAAATGGGGCTTCTTGTCATGGCATATGGAACGCCATATAAAGAAGAAGACATTGAGCGTTATTATACACATATTCGTAGGGGCAGAAAGCCAGAGCCAGAGATGCTGCAAGATTTAAAGGACCGCTACAAGGCGATTGGCGGCATTTCTCCTTTATCAAAAATTACAGAACAGCAGGCAAATGGGTTGTGTGATCACTTAAATGAAATCCAAGACCAGATTGAATTTCATGTCTACATTGGTTTAAAACATATCGAGCCGTTCATTGAGGATGCAGTTGCTAAAATGCATCAGGATGGCATCACAGAAGCGGTAAGTATCGTCCTTGCACCGCATTTCTCAACCTTTAGTGTGAAATCATATAACAAACGTGCACAAGATGAGGCAGACAAGCTTGGTCATTTGAAGATTACGTCTGTTGAAAGCTGGTACGATGAGCCGAAGTTTGTGGACTATTGGGTGAAACAAGTGAAGGATACGTATGCATCGATGAGTCAGGAGGAAAGAGAATCAGCGGTACTTATTGTATCTGCACACAGCCTTCCTGAAAAAATTATTGCAGCAGGAGATCCATATCCTGATCAGCTCGCACAATCTGCCAAAATGATTGCAAGCGGTGCTGGAATTGAACATTATGAAATTGGCTGGCAAAGTGAAGGCAACACGCCTGATCCATGGCTTGGACCAGACGTGCAAGACTTAACACGTGACTTATTCGAACAAAAAGGCTATAAAACGTTCGTATATGTGCCTGTTGGGTTTGTCGCTGATCATCTTGAAGTGTTATACGACAACGATTATGAATGTAAAGTCGTGACAGATGAAATTGGTGCAGCCTACTATCGTCCAGAAATGCCAAATGCGAAACCTGCATTTATTGATGCTCTGGCAACAGTTGTATTAAAGAAACTTGACGAAAGCAAGTAATCATATAAAAGAAGGCGATCCTATGCATGACAATCAAAAACACCTTGTCATCATTGGCGGTGGCATCACTGGTTTAGCCGCCGCCTTCTATTTGGAAAAGGAAGTCGAAGAAAAAGGTCTTCCCATTCAAATATCTCTTATTGAAGCAAGCCCTAGGCTAGGTGGAAAAATACAAACTTTATATAAAGACGGCTACATCATTGAACGTGGACCTGATTCATTTTTAGAAAGAAAGGTCAGTGGACCGCAGCTGGCGAAGGATGTTGGTCTCGCCGGTCAGCTCGTCAATAATGAAACTGGGCAAGCGTATGTACTAGTCAATGAAACCCTTCATCCGATGCCAAAAGGCGCTGTCATGGGTATCCCAACTCAAATCAGCCCATTCATCACAACCGGTCTTTTTTCAGTTGCAGGAAAAGCGAGAGCGGCAATGGATTTCGTCTTGCCAAAAAGCAAGCAGACAGAAGATCAGTCTCTCGGTGAATTTTTTAGAAGACGCGTAGGCGATGAGGTTGTTGAGAATTTAATCGAGCCACTTCTATCAGGCATTTATGCAGGAGACATTGACCGCCTGAGCTTAATGTCCACCTTCCCGCAGTTTTATCAAACAGAACAGCAGCATCGCAGTTTGATTCTTGGGATGAAAAAATCACAGCAGCATGCGAAAGCGCAGCAAGTGACAGCGAAAAAACAAGGACAGTTCCAAACGATCGATCAAGGACTCCAAGCGCTTGTTGAAGCAGTAGAAAGTAAACTCAAGCTGACAAAGGTATATAAAGGGACAAAAGTGAAGCAGATTGAAAAAACAGATGGGGGCTATGGCGTGCAATTAGACAGTGGTCAAACGCTTTTTGCCGATTCAGCCATCGTGACAACTCCGCATCAATCAATCTATTCTATGTTTCCAAAAGAAGCAGGTCTTGAGTACTTGCATGACATGACATCTACTTCTGTTGCAACGGTTGCACTCGGTTTTAAAGAAGAAGATGTTCATAATGAATATGACGGCACTGGTTTTGTCATCTCAAGAAACAGTGATTTCTCTATTACAGCCTGTACGTGGACGAATAAAAAATGGCCGCATACAGCTCCTAAAGGAAAAACGCTTTTGCGTGCGTATGTAGGGAAAGCTGGCGACGAATCAATTGTCGAGCAGTCAGATCATCAAATCGTCAGTATTGTGCTGGAGGATTTGAAGAAAATCATGGATATTAAAGCAGATCCAGAAATGACGACAGTGACTCGCTGGAAGACGAGTATGCCGCAATATCACGTTGGTCATCAAAAAGCCATTTCGAACATGCGAGAAACGTTTAAGCAATCATACCCCGGTATTTATATCACAGGTGCTGCTTTTGAAGGTGTCGGAATTCCTGATTGTATTGATCAAGGAAAAGCCGCAATATCAGAAGCTGTATCATATCTATTTTCATAAAAACAAACTCCCTTTTCTGTCATGGAAAGGGAGTTTTTCGTGTTCGAATAATACAAAAAGAGTTGTGAATCATAAAAGTGAACAAAGTTGTTGCATCCGGGGAAAAGGATGTGGTATATTACTTTCTGTACTTAATGACCAAAACGTTCAAATAGTCATTTTGGGAGTGAGATCATGAGTGTTGATAGGAGACAAATGATTTTAGATGGGGCCACGAAGGCATTTACTCAATTCGGGTATAAAGCGACCACAATGGACCTTGTGGCGAAGCTTGCCAACGTTGGAAAAGGCACCATTTATACCTTTTTCAAAAACAAAGAAGAGCTGTTTGATGAAATTTTCACCTCTCTTTTAGTGGAGATGAGGGAAATTGCGGATGAGGCAATTGATGAGAAAAATAGTTTCTCTGAAAACCTTCACTTAGCACTCTTTGCAATATTGGAATTTCGAAAAAACCACCAGCTCACAATTAAAATCTTTCAGGAAAATGCAGAGCTAGGCACGTCAGCCGTCAAGGAAATGATTGAGAAGATGGAGCAAATGATCATTCGCTATATTAAATTGAAAGTAAAAGAAGCGATTGATAAAGGAGACATTAAGCCTTGTGATCCTGAATTGACTGCTTTTGTGATGGTGAAACTATATATTGCACTTATTTTTGATTGGGAAAAGCGATACGAGCCTTTAACAAAAGAAGAGGTGGCCGAATCCCTAGAGCTTTATATACTCAAAGGGCTTTCAGCAACAAGGTAATTTTTTTTTGAGTTCAAATGACCAAATTCTTAATTTAGTCATTCATCTATGGGAGGAAAACAGCAATGAATTTAATTCGGAATCAATGGAAAGAGATTGTGACGAGCAAAAAACTGCTGATCCCGATTTTCGCTGTCTTATTTATTCCGCTGATTTACAGTGGCGTATTTTTAAAAGCGTACTGGGATCCATATGGTACAGTTGACCAATTGCCTGTAGCAGTGGTCAATCTGGATGAAGGCAGCCACTATGACGGGAAAACACTGCATGTCGGCGATGATTTAGTGAAGGAATTAAAGAAAGACGATAATTTCAAATGGAACTTTGTCGATAGTGAAGAAAAGGCCGTAAAGGGCTTAAATCAAGAGGATTATTACCTCGTAGTGGAAATTCCAAAGGATTTCTCTAAAAATGCAAGTACAGTGCTAGATAAACATCCAAAAAAATCGAATCTGAAATATTATACGAATCCAGGCGCCAACTATGCCGCGTCACAAATTGCGAATAATGCCATCATCAAATTAAAAGATTCGGTTTCAAAGGAAGTCACAAAAAATTATGCAGAGGTCATTTTTGATAACTTCAAAACGATTGCAAAAGGATTTGATCAAGCAAGCGATGGTGCGAAGAAAATTAATGACGGAACAAAGAGTGCTAAAGATGGCAGTCAAAAGCTAAAAGACAATTTAGCAAAATTGGCTGAGGGAACGCTAACCTATAGCGAAGGTGTTCATCAATTTGCCGGTAAAATGGGTGAACTGAACACTGGGATACAGTCTCTTGACAGCGGACTTGGTCAGCTCTTAACAGGCTATCAAACCATCGATCAGAAATTTGGTGAGCTTGGTACAGGAATTGATACATTGACCGAAGGGTTAAACACAAGCCGTGAAGGACATCAGCAGCTCGCTTCTAAAATGCCGCAATTCACAGCAGGCATTGAGCAGCTTAATAACAAAGCACAATCTTTTTCAGAAAAAATTGAAGCAGTAGAAAAAGTCTTGTCGTCACCAGAATTAGCGAATCTTGAAAAGATGGCGCCTAAACTCGATCAGGTGAAAAAAGACGCGAAAACGTTCAGTACAAAACTTGCTTCATTAAAAGAAGCGCTATCGAATCGAGATGCTCAAGTAAAAAGCATCATCCAAAACAGCTCAATGACAGATGAAGAGAAAAAGGCAGCAATGGATCAGCTTAACAGTCTGCCTAAAATCGAACTGCCTGATCTATCTGGACTCGAGCAAAGCTTAGCTGCCTTGCAGGAACTGCCTGATGCAAGTGAGGTTCAATCTGCGGTTGCTTCTGCAAAAGCTCAGCTGCAGCAAGTCAAACAGCTGCCAAAGAAAACTGAACAGCTTTATACTTCTACAGTCGCCATACAAAATGCAATTGATCAAATGACATCTGGTACGAATAAATTGTATCAAGGTGCACTGAAGCTTCAATCAGGTCAAGGCAAGTTGCAGGATGGCCTGCAAACAGCAAATGGAAAGCTTGATACAGCAAAAAGCGGTACGGATAAGCTTGCGAATGGTTCAAGCCAGCTGAGCGCAGCGTTAAATAAGCTGGAAAGTGGTTCAACTAGTATTCAAAGCAATACATCTAAGCTTGCTGAAGGCTCAAAATCACTCGATAAAGGATTGGGAGATTTAAAGAGCGGTACAGGGAAACTATCCGATAAGTTAAAAAGTGCCGCTGATGAAACAGGAGAAATTGATGCGGGGCAAGACAATTACAATATGATTGCGAGTCCAGTCAAAACAGAAAATGATACAGCGAAAAAAATTGATAACTATGGAACAGGGCTCACACCTTATATTTTATCCATGGGACTCTTTGTAGGGGCTCTCATGCTTACCGTTGTATTCCCAATGAAAGACCCTGCTGGACGTCCTAGAAATGCATTTGAATGGTTTTTCAGCAAATATAGTGTGCTCTTTTTTGTTGGTATCCTGCAAGCAGTTATTGCAAGCTCCCTGCTCATCTTTGGGCTTGGTCTTGAGGTGGAAAGCCTCTGGCGCTTCTATCTCTTTGCGATCATCGTCAGTCTGACGTTCTTAGCGATTATTCAGCTGCTGGCGACAACAATGGGGAACCCAGGACGCTTCATTGCTGTTATTATCTTGGTTCTACAGCTCGCAGCAAGTGCGGGTACATTCCCGCTTGAGCTTGTGCCGAAATTCTTCCAAATCATTCATAGTCTGCTTCCAATGACGTATACAATCAATGGATTTAGAACGATCATTGCAAGCGGTGATGACAGCTATTTATGGCACCAAGCAGCGATTCTAGGAACAGTTGCGATCATCATGATGGCAGCAACAACAGCTTACTTCGCTTGGAACGTAAGAAAAATGAAACAGGACGAAGCTTAATCAATGAATCCTTTCTCTTTATTGAGGAAGGATTTTTGATTTGACATTAGACTTCTCGAACCCGAAGCGATATATTTTAAGAAGAGATGCTGAAAAAGGCATACGTGGAAGGAATTGTTTTTTAGACAAAGGAGGAAATGCCGAATGACAACTGAAGTGAACGAAACCGTTCAGCTGATTCAAAAGCTCGTATCGATCCCAAGTCCATCAGGAAATACAGAAAAGGTAATCGGCTTTGTTGAACGTTTTTTACAAGATTTGAATATTGAGACAAAACGAAATCGAAAAGGCGGATTAATCGCTACAATCAAAGGAACAGATGACAAGGAACACCGCATGCTGACAGCACATGTCGATACACTCGGTGCGATGGTCAAAGAAATTAAATCAAATGGAAGGCTTCGTCTTGCACTCATTGGAGGCTTTCAATATAACTCAATTGAAGGCGAATATTGTGAAATTGAAACAGCCGCAGGTCATACATACACTGGAACCATTCTTATGCATCAAACGTCCGTTCACGTCTATGCAGATGCTGGAAAAGCGAAGCGAAACCAAGAAAATATGGAGATCCGTCTCGATGAAAAGGTCAAAAATGAAGACGATGTCAAAGCGCTGGGCATTCAAGTAGGGGACTTTATCTCATTTGATCCGAGAGTCGAAGTGACGCCTTCAGGTTTTATTAAATCAAGACATCTAGATGACAAGGCAAGTGTGGCGCTGCTTTTGCGGCTCATTCACCAGATTCAAAAGGAAAACATCACATTGCCGCATACGACGCACTTCTTAATTTCCAATAATGAAGAGATAGGCTACGGTGGAAACTCCAATATTCCAGAAGAAACGGTAGAATATCTAGCTGTCGATATGGGTGCTATCGGCGACGGTCAATCAACAGATGAATACAGTGTATCGATTTGTGTAAAGGATTCAAGCGGCCCTTATCACTATGGATTACGTAAGCATTTAGCGGCATTAGCAGAAGAGAACAACATTGATTACCGTCTTGATATTTACCCTTATTATGGCTCTGATGCGTCAGCAGCGATTAGAGCAGGACATGATATCATTCATGGACTGATTGGACCTGGCATTGACTCGTCACATGCCTTTGAAAGAACCCATGAGGATTCACTTGTTCATACAGCAAGCCTTCTGTACCACTATGTTCAATCCAAGTTGATCACTGCATAAAAAAAAGAACCCCAGCTATTGGGGTTCTTTTTCATTAGCTTGACAGCTGTGTTGGCTCAGGTACTTCTTGTCCTGTCATCACGCGATGTCCTTTTTCAGGGTCATATTGCCCTTCCCACTTAGACATCACAACAGCTGCAAGAGCATTTCCTGTTAAGTTAACAACTGTTCGCGCCATATCCATGATACGGTCCACACCTGCAATAAATGCAAGACCTTCAGCAGGTACACCAATCGTTCCTAATGTCGCGAGTAATACAACAAAGGAGGTACCAGGAACGGCAGCCATTCCTTTCGATGTCACCATCAGAACAAGAACAAGTGTGAGCTGCTGGACGATCGTGAGGTCAATGCCATATACCTGTGCAAGGAAAAGCGCAGCGATGGCTTGATACAACACCGAGCCGTCCAGGTTAAACGTATAACCAATTGGGATAACGAAAGATACTATACCCTTTGGACATCCAATGCGCTCCATTTTATCCATGACTCTTGGTAAAACTGTTTCAGAGCTGGATGTACTAAAAGCAAGCAGCATTTCATCTTTCATGTAAGCAAGAAATCTGAAAATATTGACGCCAATCATCTTTCCGATAATTCCGAATACAACGATAAGGAAGAGAGCAAGCGCAAAATAAACAAGACCTACAAGCTTACCTAATGAAATAAGGGATTCAAGACCAAATTTAGAGACGGTCACACCAATGAGTGCGAAAACACCAAATGGTGCAGCTTTCATCACAACATTGACGACATGGAACATGGCGTGTGACACACCTTCGAAGAAGGCGAGCACCGGTTTGCCGCGTTCACCAATGGCTGAAACACCAAGTGCAAACAGCACAGTGAAGAAAATAATTGCAAGCAAATCACCTTCAGCCAACGATTGGAAGAAGTTCGTTGGAACGATATGAAGGAACGTATCAGCAACTGATTTGCTGCTTTGCTCTTTTTCCGTTTCAACATACTGGCTAATATCTTGTTTTTCCGTATTTCCAAAGTCAACGCCAGCACCAGGTTGTACAAAGTTTGCAAGCACAAGACCAAGGATAATCGCAAATGTTGTGATAATTTCAAAATAAAGAATGGTTCTAAAACCAAGTTTCCCTACTTTTTTACCATCACCAGCACCTGCAACACCTAAAATTAAGCTGGATACGACAATTGGTATGACAATCATCTTAATAAGTCTTAAGAAGAAGTCTCCGATTGGTTTTAAGTATGTCTCGACTCCTGGGTTACCGAAAAAGATTGCCCCAACAACGACACCGAGAATAAGACCGATTAGGATTTGAGTAGCCAATCCAAATTTTAATTTTTTCATAGATTTCCTCCCTAACATATTCATTAAAGGAATATTCCCATCATATTAAGTTTTAATATATGAATTAAAGTATAACTAAAATTAAAGAGGTTCGTCCACGATAAAATTATATTAAGAAAATACAAAATTGTTAGAAAAAATAGATATTTAGAACCTCCTTCATTGTTTCGAGTCAATAAAAAGTGTCTTCGGAACTAAAACTCATCATATTAAAATACTAAAAAACCCTTTTGTGACAGGGGTTTTACCTTTTTACCTATTTTTCAGAAAAAATAAAAAGCACTTTTGACTCCAACTGACGATGGAGGGAAAAAGTGCTTTTTTATTCAATTTATTTCCTTATTTAAGATAACTTACTTGTGAGCATTCCTCACATTCATTACCGTAACACTCGTGCTGTTCCATTAATTCATTTCCACATTTTGTGCATTTCTTTGAAGGCAAATTTCTAAAAAACTCTGTGATTTTTCCTAGCATTTGTCATCCTCCAATACGTTTTGTTGCTATTATTGTATTATAACAGATTGATAATTGTCAATCTGTTTTGTAACAATAGGCAAGAAGAATGCTTTTTCCATGAAAAATGGGTATATTGTAAGAAGGGGATTTTTAGAAAAGGAGGGAAAAATAACGATGAAACTAACCGTGATTGGATGCTATGGAGGGTTTCCAGCAGCTGGTGAAGCAACATCAGGGTACCTTTTTGAATCAGACGGCTTTCGTCTTCTTATAGACTGCGGAAGCGGTGTTCTTTCGAAGCTGCAGCAATACATTGATATAGAAGAACTAGATGCTGTTCTCCTTTCTCATTATCACCACGATCATATTGCAGATATCGGACCACTCCAATATGCGAAGCTAGTGGGATATCATTTAGGAAAAAGCAGCGGTCCGCTTCCGATCTATGGACATACTGGTGATCAAGAGGCATTTGGACGCCTTTCTGATGATGTACATACAAAAGCAAAGCCTTATCAGCCGGAAGAAGGCTTGCAGCTGGGGCCATTTCACATTGATTTTTTGAAAACGGTTCATCCGGCAGAATGCTATGCTATGAGAATTCAGGCAAACGGTGCTGTGGTGGTGTATACAGCAGATTCAAGCTATCAGGAGGCATTTATCCCTTTTAGCAGTGGTGCCGATCTACTCATTGCCGAAAGTAATTTTTACGCTGGACAGGACGGATCAGGTGCTGGACATATGAACAGTACAGAAGTGGGGAAGATCGCAAATGAAGCAAATGTTGGGGAGCTCATCATGACCCATCTGCCCCACTTTGGTCGTCATAAAGACCTAGTCAATGAAGCACAGGCGTTATATACTGGCAATATACAGCTTGCCCATTCAGGGCTTAGATGGAACAAGGAAGGAAGATAGAGATGCTGTTTATCGATAACGAACAACATTATGATCCAATGATTAATTTGGCAATTGAAGAATATTGCTTGAAATATTTAGATCCAGAAGAAACGTATTTGCTGTTTTACATCAATCAGCCATCCATTATTATTGGCAAAAACCAAAATACAATAGAAGAAATCAACACGAAGTATGTGGAAGACAATGGAATCAAAGTCGTTCGTCGCTTATCCGGCGGTGGTGCAGTTTACCATGACAAAGGAAACTTAAACTTCAGCTTTATCACGAAAGATGACGGCGACAGCTTCCATAACTTTAAAAAGTTCACGGAGCCAGTCATTAAAGCACTTGAAAAGCTAGGCGTCAAAGCTGAATTAAGCGGTAGAAATGACATCATGGCAGACGGACGAAAAATTTCTGGAAATGCCCAATTCGCAACAAGAGGCCGTATTTTCAGCCACGGCACGCTGCTATTTGATTCAGAAATTGAACATGTTGTTTCAGCTTTAAATGTGAAAAAAGAAAAGATTGAATCAAAAGGTATTAAATCGATTAGAAGCAGGGTCGCTAACATTAGTGAACTGATGGATCAAAAAATGACAACAGAAGAGTTCAGAAAAATTCTTTTAAGCTACATTTTTGATACAAATGGGGACGTGCCTCAGTATCACCTGACTGAAAAGGATTGGGAAAAGATTCACGAGATTTCCCGAGATCGATATCAAAAATGGGAATGGAACTACGGCCGTTCACCAAAATTTAATTTGCAGCATTCTAAGAGATTCCCTGCAGGCTCCATTGATCTGCGATTAGAAGTGAAAAAAGGGATGATACAGGATTGCAAAATCTTTGGTGATTTCTTTGGCGTAGGGGATATTGCCGATATTGAAAAGAAACTGATTGGCCAGCAATATGATCGTAAAACGATCAGTGACGTTTTAGAAGATATGGATATGCGCCACTATTTCGGCAACGTATCAAAAGAAGATTTTCTTGATTTGATTTATTAATCGCGGAAAAGCACGGCTAGAGATAGCGGTGCTTTTTTAATTGAAAGAAATGAAAGCGATTTACATTTGATCTTGTGGATTTTTTCGATTGTCTATTATAATAGAAAGGAGGAATGTTTGGCTATAAAATGAATGGTCATTCATTCATTGATGACACGTAAGGGGTGGGAGAATGGATTTGATCAAAAATCTAGAGCAGACGGCGATGACGAAGGGGGATCATATTGCACTGATCTTTGAAGGCAAGAAGTGGACCTATCGAGAGCTGATGACAAGTATTGAGCGTTTTGCAGATGGATTAGTCAACGAGGGATTTCACGCTGGAGATCATATCGCGCTTATTTTAGGAAATTCACCGCATTTTGTCATTTCTTTTTTTGGTGCATTAAAGGCAGGGCTTATCGTTGTACCTATTAATCCAACATACACACCTAGTGAAATTGGCTATATGCTCATCACAGGGGATGTGAAAGGAATTGTTGCGCCAGAGCAGCTTCTGCCAGTGTATGAGCAGGTGTATGAACAGCTTCCGTCTATTGAACGAGTCATTATTTGTGCGGAAAATGAATCGGCATGCAGATCAAGCTTTAAGGAAGTATCTGATCGACTTGTTTTCTTTGGAAAGGTTGTGTCAGGTGATGCGGATGAAAACGTACACCCCCCTATTCAGCCAGACGATACCGCCGTTATTTTATTTACATCTGGCACGACAGGAAAACCAAAAGGTGCAATGCTCACTCATCTCAACCTTTATTCGAATGCCAGAGACACCGCTGAGTATTTATCGATTGATGAAAAGGACAAGGTCATTGCCGCATTGCCGATGTTCCATGTATTTTGTTTAACTGTCTGTATGAATGCGCCGCTCATTCATGGCGCGACGATATATGTCTTGCCGCATTTCAGTCCATCTGAGCTTTTGCGTATGATGGAAAAAGAGAAGCCAACCCTATTTGTTGGTGTTCCTACTATGTATAACTATTTGTACCATCAGGAGGGGCATGATGAAGCGATGGCATCAGTGAGGATCTGTATATCAGGCGGTGCCGCCATGCCTGTTTCCTTACTTCACGGCTTTGAGAAAAAGTTTAACGTCACGGTACTGGAGGGCTACGGGTTATCAGAGGCATCTCCAGTAACTGCATTTAATCCTCTTGACGGGAAAAGAAAACCGGGTTCTGTCGGGACCGATATTATGAATGTGAAGAATAAGATTGTGAATGAACTTGGAGAAGAAGTCGGTCCAAATGAAGTCGGAGAGCTGATAGCGAAAGGGCCAAACATCATGAAAGGCTATTATCAAATGCCAGAAGATACGGAAGCTGCACTGAGAGGCGGCTGGCTGTATACTGGTGATCTGGCGAGAAGAGATGAAGAAGGATATATTTATATTGTCGATCGAAAAAAGGATATGATTCTCGTTGGTGGTTATAATGTGTATCCAAGAGAAGTTGAAGAAGTGCTTTATCAACATGAAGCTGTAGCAGAAGCCGTCGTCATTGGTGTGCCAGATCCAAATACAGGAGAGGCTGTCGTCTGTTATATTTCCCCTAAGAAACACGCTCACATTAATCAAGAAGACATCATCACACATTGTTCACGCTATTTAGCGAAATATAAGCAGCCCCAAACGATCCATTTCATAGATGATATTCCAAAAAACACAACAGGTAAAATTTTAAGAAGAGCGCTAAAGGACAAGTATCAAGCAGAAGAAAGTAAATAAAAAAAGGGAGTCTCTTATGAGGAGGCTCCCTTTTGAATGGCTTCTTTTAACTGTTTCTGAAAAGATTTCGACTGTTTTTGGTTCAGTTCATAATACGTGCCATCTACTAAAAAAACGACCTGTGATCGGTTGGTCCAGAGCTGAAAGACGGTGCCATTTGTTCGTCCGAACATCACTTTGGCGAGATAATCGGGCTTTTTTACATTTTTCTTGAGGTGATTGGTAGTTTGTTTGCCTTTGTTCAATTCTTCAATTAAATCTTCAACTGTGTCCTTTTCATCTATTTCATATGAAATGGACTCCTTCGCCGGTGTGAGCAGCAGCTTTTCTGCTCGATTCTCATCAAAAATCTCGCTCGTTCGGCTGAACACATAAAAGAAGGTTATTAATAAAAGTCCAAAAATCACAACTCCTGCAAGGATTTTCTTCATTTTGATCCTCCAACTCACTGTTTTACATGTAGCTTCTCCGATTTTTGAATAGCATAATCATTTTTTTTGCGAAAGCTTTTTCAGATGTGGCATGCTATGATGGAGCCACATGAGACAGGTTCTAAACGAAAAAATGCGTGATTAGAATAGAGAGAGGGATAGAAAGGAGGCTGACCTGTGCGAGTACGTAAATGGGTAGCTCTTGCAACGGTAGCATACATATTGTACGGTCTTTTTATTTATTCTTATTTGTTTTTAATGGGGGATTCATCGCTTCCTGAAAGTGTGAAAGGGACAAGTGCAGATCCGCATACCTTTATGACAAGCCATGAGCTTGTGATTAGCGAGAATTTCTCAAACATACGTAACCTGCTGTATTTCATCACAATTCCATTAGATTGGTATGTCTTTTTCCTTTTGCTCATTTCAGGATTCTCACGGAAATTAGCAGACTGGAGCCAGGTAGCAGCTCGTTTCACGTTTTTAAGTAAGCTGGTATATGTGCTTGTGCTTTCGATTCTAACAATGCTGATTTCATTGCCCATTAAGTGGATTGGCTATCAGCTGTCTTTACACTACGGAGTATCTGCTCAAAGTACTGCAAGCTGGTTTAAAGATCAAACACTGGATTTTTGGATTCAATATCCGCTCCTTGCCCTATGTGCTCTTGTGTTCTTTTGGCTGATTCAAAAGAGAAGAAAGCGATGGTGGCTGTATGCGTGGTGTTTGACGGTCCCAGTCACGCTGTTTCTCTTTTTTATACAGCCGGTCGTCATTGATCCGTTATATAACAATTTTTATCCATTAAAGAATCAAGCTCTTGAGAAGAAGATATTAACGCTGGCAGACAAAGCGCATATTCCGGCAGATCATGTATATGAGGTCAATATGTCTGAGAAAACGAACACGATGAATGCTTATGTCACAGGAATTGGTGAAAATAAGCGCATAGTTTTATGGGACACAACACTGCAAAAGCTGAAAGACCGCGAAATTTTATTTATCATGGCGCATGAAATGGGACATTACGTCATGAAACATGTCTATATAGGATTAGCAGGATATTTAGTGCTGTCACTGGCCGGCTTTTTTGTGATTGATCGACTTTATTTTTATCTTTATCAAAAAGGAGCAGCCTCATTTCGGTTGAAGGTGTCACACGACATCGCTGCTCTTCCGCTCCTTTTGCTTATTGTATCCATGCTGTCGTTTGCAGCTTTACCTTTGACAAATGCAGTTTCAAGGCATCAAGAGCGGGCAGCTGACGAATATGCGGTGAATATGACAAAAGACGGTGAGGCAGGGGTAACGTCTTTTCAAAAACTTGCAAAATCAGGGCTGTCCCAGGTGAATCCACCGTTTCTAGTCAAGATTTTCCGTTATGGACACCCGACCATGATGGAGAGAATCATGGATATGGAAAAAGCAGCGAAAAAAGAGAAAACGTCGAAAAAGGAGTAAATAAATAAAATCCGGCTGGATCAGCCGGATTTTTTCACACTTAGTTAGAAGCCGCTTGAACGTTGATTAACCCTTTTCCATAATAGAAAGAGCTGCCAAGCGGTGTTGCTGTGTTTTCTAAGCGCTGGCGAACCTGTGAATTTGTTAGGTTCGGGTTTTTAGACAGAATAAGCGCTGCTGCTCCTGCTACATGAGGAGAAGCCATAGATGTTCCAGTATAAGAAGTGTATCCGCTGCTTGGCACTGTACTTAAAATAGAAGTACCAGGTGCAGAAACATCTAATTCAGGACCTGCGCTAGAAGATGAGTTTCTGACATTGTTGCTGTTCACATTGGCAACAGCTAGCACAGAATCATATTTTGCTGGATAGCCAACTGTACTTGTAGAACCAGTGGAACCTGAATTACCAGCTGCTGCTACAACAACGATGCCGCGGCTGTTTGCTGTATCAACAGCGTTTTTCAGTGCTGTTGAACCGCTTGGACCACCTAAGCTCATGTTGATGACATCCATATTATTGGCTACAGCCCATTCAATACCGCTAATAATCCAGCTGTATTGTCCATCGCCATAGCGGTCTAATACTTTCACAGCATATAGTGAAGCACTTGGGGCGACACCAAGAACACCAATTGTGTTATCGAGGGCAGCAATGGTTCCTGCTACGTGAGTTCCATGTGATTGATAGTCTTGGGTAGCATTTGGCTCTGAAGGGACGAAGCTGGCACCGCCTGCGACATTTAAGTCAGGGTGTGCAGCGTGGATTCCAGTATCAAGGACAGCTACTTTGACATTAGCACCTTTATAGCCTTGAGTGTGTACAGCTGGAGCTTTGATTTGAGGGATTCCATAAGGGACGGTTTGTGCATATGCTTCTGCTTTGTGGTCTTCTTCTACGTAAGCAATGCTAGGGTCATGTTCAAGTTTTTTTGCGGCTTGTTCAGACATTTTCACTTGTGCGGCATTAATGAGACGATATTGTTTTTCTAGTTTTCCGCCATTTTGAGTCACCGCTTGCTTCTTAGAGCTGTTTGTAGTGGCAGAGGCTTTAAAGCCAACAATATAGCTCTTTTCACTATCTGACTTTGAGGTCATCTCGGCATTTGCCATGGAGCCTCCAAACCCTGCTGAAAACAGAAGAGGGACAGCCAATAAAACACTTGTCATCACATTTTTCTTTTTCACGCACATTCCACATCCCTTTTTCTTATTTCAGAATAATCATCCATAGTCTATAAGAATGACCATTTGATTATTCTGTATATTCAGTTTAAGGGAAGTAGGCAAATAAGAGTAGACCCGAATTTTTGTGAAAGTCCTAGCGAAAATTGGGGAATTAAGTCACTTGGAAATGATGGTAAATTATGTTTATTCTATTATTTTAGCGGTAGTCTATTAAAAAGGAAGTGTGCTTTTTTTCTCATGATCCGTTTCTAGATAAATTTTCGAGACCCGAAAGGCCATAAAATAGGTATAATCGTCTAGTCTGTATTTCGAATTTCGATATAAAAAAATATTATTTTATCATTGTTTCTATCATGAAAAAAGAACCTGCTAAGATAACAGGTTCTTTAAGAAGGGGAGGTTTGAGTTAAATGGCTGACCACGTTGTAATCACGGACCTTCCATGTACCATCTGTCCATTCCACATTATTTAAGCAAGCATTGACTAGTCTCGTATTCTGTAGATCCATCTGTTCATCAGCTAAAGTGGTGAGTAAAGCATGAATAGCAGCACCGTGAGCCACGATCAGAACACGTTGATCTGGATAGGCAGCTCTGACTTTCTCAATCCCTTCTAGCATTCGATCTTGAATTGTCTCAAGTGGTTCCATATTCGGATACTGTTTATCTGGAAACAGCTTTTGACGCTCTTCAAGCGACATGCCTTCAGCATCACCGAAATCACGTTCAATGAAATCATCCATGATGACAAGAGGGGCATGAACATGTTTTAAAATCAAGTGAGCTGTTTCTTTTGCCCTTGTTAGTGGGCTGGAAATGACAACGTCCCAATGGACATCCTTTAAATAAAGTCCAGCTTGTTCAGCCTGCCATTTACCAGTGTCGTTTAAAGGGATATCTGTTCGTCCTTGAATTCGTTTCGCTGCATTCCAATCTGTTTCCCCGTGTCTAACTAGGCAAATTTTTGTCAATCAAATCCCGCCTTTTCTATCTTTTCTTCTATTATACTAAAGCAGAAGAAAAAAGACTGGATTAGCGATTTGTTAGGCTTGTTAAGGATTCGACTGAGCTGGCGACTTGAGATACCGTTTGTTTGACTTCCTTCAACTCGTTAAGGAAGGTTTGAAGGTCAATTTCAATTTTTCCGTTTTGATTTTTACTTAAATTCATGCTGCTTACGATATCATCGAAGAGTGAATTGATTTGAGTCATTTTTTCTTTACTGTCTGTCACAAGTAAATTCACGTCCGCAATGTGCTGTGACACAATGGCAATTTGTGAATTGGTATTGTTGACGAGTTCAGATACGGTTGAAACCGTTTTCTTTGTGTCCTCTGATAATTTGCGAACCTCGTTGGCAACGACTGCGAAGCCTTTCCCATGTTCACCTGCTCGTGCAGATTCGATTGAGGCATTTAAAGATAACAAGTTCGTCTGTTCTGCAATGCCTGTGACAATCCCAAAGATTTGTTCAATTTGTTTGGCGATTTCTTCTAAACGCTTAATTTCTGTTTCAATCTTTGTCATGCTGCCATCAATTTGGTTCATTTGTGTTTGTTGAATTTCTAATTCTTTTTTACCGCCGATCGATTTTTCTTCGACCTGTGCTGAAATTTGTGTTCCAGCTTGTGACATGTCCGCCATCTCATCAGATTTTGATACAAGCTTGTCTACTGCACTTGTTGTGTTTGAGAAGAGAGAGGCAAGTGAATTTGAAGTCTCTGTAATTTTTATATGTAGCTCCTTCTGTTGCTCTTCTGCTTCATCACGAATTTTAGAATATTCATTTTGAAATGTATCCAGGACAAGCTGCTGCTCTAAATTTAAGATTTTCGTCGTCGCTTTGACTGCTGACTGATATTCTTTGAAATCTTGGATATGCTGGGCAAATAAATCCATAATCGATAGCAGAAGGTCTTGGAATGCTGCCATATACCATTTAGGCTGAAGTCCAATCCGTAAATGAACTTGTGCGATTTTAATTCGTTTTGCCACATAGGCTTCGTCAACCACACCTGCAAACATTTCGCTAATATGAATACGGAGTGTTTTCTTCAAACGATCGACTGAACTATTGTCTTGAATGATATGCATCAAGGAAGATTCAACCTCTAAATTTTTATAAAATTTATCAACAATATGTGCAATATCATCCTGAACAATTGAATTGAGCTGCTTGAGTATAAATAAATCCTGCTGCGTCAGGTCTATCATTTTAATTTGTTTGGCGATGTCCGTATTATCCGAAAAGTTGATTCGTTTTATCCCGTCATCCTGCTGTGTGAAAAAAGCAGCGTTTTTGTTTTTCGTCTCTTTTTTAAATAACAATGTGTTTGTCCCCCCGTAATCATCACAAATATCAGACTTTATGTTTTTTATCGGATAATAATGGATTTTTTAAAGGGAAAAGGGTGAAATTTTACAGTTCTTTATATGTCATTTTTAGTGGTTTCTTAGCTGGACCTTCTACTACTTCTCCAGTAATAGAAAAACGTGAGCCGTGACACGGGCAGTCCCAAGTGCGGTCACTATTGTTCCAAGCGACTTCACAGCCTAAGTGAGTACACGTTGTATCGACAAGAAAGACCTTGCCATCTTCTGATTTAAAGGCGCCGCATTTTTTATGTTCATACGATACAATGCCGCCTTCGCCAGGTTTTAAATCATCGATTGTTTGATCAGTCCGTTTTAATTTACCACTGATCAGCTTAGCGGCGACATTTGTATTTTCTTTTATAAAATCTTTAACGAATGAGTCAGAAACAAGTCTTGATGGTGTAAAAATCGATTCGTATGGATTTGATTTTCCTTCAATTAAATCACCGATAAGAGTGGCTGCCGCGTGGCTTGTGGTCATGCCCCATTTTCTAAAGCCAGTCGCTACAAAGATATTCTGTTGGTGTTTGGTCAAGCGGCCAATGTAAGGGATGTTGTCCATTGTCACCATATCGTGTGTCGACCAGCGATACAGCACCTCTTCAATTCCAAGTACCGTATCTCCAAATGTTTCTAGTCCTTCATAGTGAGCGGATTCATCTCCGCCTTGTCCTGTTTTATGGCCTTCTCCTCCGATGAGGATGACTTCCTCGCCGTGCAGTTCTGCCGTTCTTAATGAGTGAGCAGGCTTATCAATTCCTAGGTACATCCCGTCTGGGAGAGGCTTCGTCGTTTTGGCTGCAACGACATAAGACTGCTCTGGATGCATTCGGGTGAAATAAAGTCCTTTCCCATCATAAAAAGGAAAGTGTGAACATGAAATGATATAACGCCCGGTCAGATGATGTCCGCTTTTGGTTATGACGGAAGGCCGATTCCCTTCGTTTACATCAACAGCGGTTGTGTGTTCAAAAATACGTACGCCTCGCTCTAGGAGCTTGTCGATTAGCGCATTGAGATAATGAAGGGGGTGAAACTGTGCCTGTTTTGTCATCGCAAGGGCTGCTTTGATGTCAGCGTCAAAAGGAAGTTTTGTTTTCCATTCTCTATCTATCCCGAGCTGTTTGTAGGCATCTAATTCTTTCTTTAACTTTTTTACGCCGCTTTCTTCCTTTGTATAAAGGTAAGCATCTTTTACCTCTAGCTGACAATCGATGTTGTACTCTTTGACACGTGTTTGAATGAGCTCTTTTGCTTTCTCATTTGCTTCTACATACAAACGGGCTTTTGGCATGCCTATCTGCTGTATCAGCTCATGATAGTACACATCGTGCTGTGAGGTGATTTTAGCTGTCGTATGTCCGGTCGTACCTTGTAGCAATTGATCGGCATCAATGATGATCACATCCAGCCCGCGTTCTATCATTTCAAACGCCACAGCGATACCGGTAATACCGCCGCCGACTATAATGACATCTGCTGTGAGATCCTCACTGACAGCAGGAAAAGAATGCTTCTGACTGTCTGCTAGCCATAACGATTTTGCTTGTTCCATTCCTTTATGTTCTTGTTCCATATTGTCCCCTCCAATGACTTGTTGTGTATAATTTTTCCACATTGCTGAAAATCATACATCTGAAAGGAAACAAGCATGCATACATAAAAAAACAGCCAACACATAAAAATAAACAAGATAAAAAGGAAGGAGTGGACTGTTGTGTCAACAAAACAGCCGAAGAAAACATTGCCGCCTCAGCACCAAAATGAACGACCTGGCCTTGAATATAAAATGAATCCTAGACCTGTTTTTGATCGAGAGGTGCCGGATAAAAAATTAGCAGGAAAAACGGCCATTGTGACAGGTGGAGACAGCGGAATCGGCAGAGCAGTCTCTGTCTTATTTGCGAAGGAAGGAGCCAATGTCGCCATTGTTTACTTAAATGAACATCGAGATGCAGAGGAGACAAAGGACTATATTGAGAAGGCGGGAGGCTCTGTCATTTTAATTTCAGGTGACTTAGGGGATGAGGCTTTTTCAAATGAGGTCGTCAAAAAAACAAAAGATGCTTTCGGTTCTATTGATATTTTGGTGAACAACGCTGGAGAACAGCATCCGCAAAAAAGCATAGAACAGATTACCTCACATCAGCTTCTTCGGACGTTTCAAACGAATATTTTTGCCATGTTTTACTTAACAAAAGCTGTTCTTCCTCATTTAAAAAAGGGAAGCAGCATCATTAATACAGCATCTGTCACTGCCTATAAAGGACATGAAACGTTAATCGATTATTCATCCACAAAAGGGGCAGTTGTCACATTTACGAGATCATTATCCTTATCGCTCATTAAGCAAGGGATTAGAGTGAACGGGGTAGCTCCGGGCCCTATTTGGACACCGCTGATTCCATCAACCTTTTCGGAAAAAGAAGTTTCTGAATTCGGCGGAGATGTCCCAATGGAACGTCCTGGTGAGCCAGTAGAGCTTGCGCCGAGTTATTTATTTTTAGCGAGTGAAGACTCCTCTTATATGAATGGACAAATGCTGCATGTAAATGGCGGAACTATTTTAAATGGATAACAAAAAACTTGCGGTAAAGAGACGAGTTGCTGTCTCTCTGCCGCAAGTAAAATCATCATGATTGATGTAAGCAGTGTTCTGCATATTGAGCTGACAGGTCATTGAAGCGTTTTTCATCACGCTGATCCAGTGCCTTATCAATCTCTTCTCTAAGGAAGGTTAAGCGCTGTTTATAAAGCGCTTCATCTAAAACCATTTGAATATAGATGTCTAAAATAGTGACGCCGTTTTCTTCGGTTTTTTGGGTGTTGCGGGACTTCATGAGCTCAGCATACGTTTTTTTCTCTTTCATAAAGAATCCCCCCGATGCCTTTTTTATAGTATATGGATTGGCGGAGAAAAAATCAACAAGAATTTATAATTTTTAGACAATTTATTTTTGAGCAGAATCGACACCTCTTGTCCAATCGACAGGATGTGATATTTCTTTTAAAAAAGTCTTTTCGATAGATCGAATGAACTAAAAAATATGATAAAAAGATAAATTTTAATAAAATTTGAAAAAATCCTGTCGTTTCTTATATGTTGGTGATAGATTAATAGTATCTTTAATAACCAAAAATTAACACAAGAGGAAATAAAGTGTCAGGAATTAGTGAAACACCTTTAGATTCATACGTCATTAACCAAACAACAATGGCGGTCCTTCCAGTTGAAGAAGGAAAACGAGTATATTCAAAAGTCATAGAAAGAGAGACAAGCTTTTACGTTGAATTAAAGCCGATGCAAATTATTGAACGCAGCTGCAGATTTTTCGGCTCTAGCTATGCAGGCAGAAAAGCGGGAACATACGAAGTAACAGGAATTTCCCACAAGCCTCCCATTGTGATTGACTCATCCAATCATCTGTATTTCTTCCCAACTTATTCATCCAACCGTCCTCAGTGCGGCTGGATCTCCCACAAATACATTCATACTTTCCAGGAATCATCCCTCGGAGATACGGTGGTCATCTTTACAAATGAGCAAACCGTTAAACTTGATGTCTCATATAAATCATTTGAGAGCCAGGTGCACCGGACAGCATATCTCCTAACGAAATTTCAAGATCGCCTAGATGGAGGTCTTCCTAAGAAACAAGAGTTTATGCTGTATCCAAAGGAGCAGCAGCTCAACCTTGTATACGATTTTATATTAAGGGAGCTTCGCAACAGATATTAGTCAAAATCCAGCGGTAAAAGCAGCCGCTGGATTCCTTATCTAGCACGGGTTTAGTAAGTCATCCTTTCATTCCCGAAGAAAAAATATTGAAATTCATATAAAAAATTATATAATTTAATTATGAATTATAAATTTTTATATGGTTTAAGGCAGTGAAAGTGGAGATACAAATCATTCCCAAGTCTATTTGTCCCGCTGTCAATATTCATGAAAAAGCATATCTCTTTCAAGATGGTGAAGTAGTAAAAGAGCTTGAGGTTGCTTGTAAAGGTAAACTTCAATAAAACAACTGAAAAGAACAATGGAGTGAAGGAACATGTCAGAAGTGAAACATCAATTACAGCATTATATACCGATCGCCAAAACAATTGCGCAAATGTTTGGCCATTCTTGTGAAGTAGTGATTCATGACCTGACCCAGCCGCAATCATCCGTTATGTTTACGATCAACAATCATGTAACGGGGAGAGAAATTGGTCAGTCATTTGATCATTTGGTCAAGCAGGTTCTTTTGTCAGATGAGTTTGATGAAGATTACTTAGCAGGCTACGAAATCAAAACTGAGGATGGAAGAACCATTAAAGCTTCTACTACACTGCTTCGTGATGAAAAGGATCAGGTCATTGGTGCGCTGTGTATTAATTACGACATGAGTGCAGTCAGTCATGTAAAAAAATTGATCGGTGAGCTTATTCCTGGCTTATCTAATGAGATGCCGGCAAAGCAGCGAAATGAAGACAAGGATTCAATGCAAAGTGTCGATGAAATTGCTGATCGTCTGATCGACCAAATCATTTCTCATCAAAAAGGGTCATTAAAAAAACGGCAAGAAAAAATTGAACTCATTCGTTTTATGGATGAAAAAGGAATCTTCCTTATGAAAGGCTCTGTGGACAAAGTAGCAGAGCGCTTAGGGATATCAAAGGTAACGGTTTACAGCTATTTAGACGAATTGAAAAAAATGAAAGAATCAGAGGAAACAGTATAAAGCATTGAATTTATTAGGGGGATGGCTATGTTAAAAGAAACCTATATTTGTGCTTCCTGTCACGCAGTTTATCCAAGTACACCTTATATTTGGAAATGTAAGTGCGGCGGATTATTGAATATAGAATGGGAAAGACCAGCCTTTTCAAAGGAACAGATTCAAAGCGGGCTACCTGGCATGTGGCGTTATGCGAGCGCACTGCCTTTTCACTCTGAAAGCAGTGTGTGGAAAGATACGACCATGGGAGAAGGAGCGACGCCGCTTGTGCCGTTATCTGAAGAAGACCCGCACACATTTGTGAAAGTAGATTACATGATGCCTACGCTTTCTTTTAAAGATCGAGGTGCAGCTGTCTTGATCGCAAAGGCGAAGGAATGGGGTGTCAAAAAGATCATTGCGGACAGCAGTGGAAATGCAGGAACATCTTTTGCTGCCTATGCAAAGCGTACGCAAATGGAATGTGATATTTTCCTAGGAACAGGCACGTCACCGAAAAAAATCGCTCAAATCAGCGCTCATGGAGCGAATATCCGTATGGTAGATGGAACAAGAGAGGAAGTAGCACAGGCAGCGCAGCTCGCAGTTCAGCAAGAGGGCACGTTTTATGCGAGTCACGTATTTAATCCGTATTTTTATGAAGGAACAAAAACGTATGCTTATGAAATATGGGAGCAGCTTAGCGGCGCGCCGGATACTGTGATCATTCCTGTAGGGAATGGTACACTTTTATTAGGTGTTTACCAAGGATTCTGTGAACTCTTAGCGGAGGGGCTCGTGACGTCTTTGCCAAAAATCGTTGCCGTACAAGCCGAAAACTGTGCGCCGCTTGCACAGGCTTTTCATGAGCAGCGTCTCGATATAAAGTCAGTACAAAATAAAGGAACAATCGCTGAGGGCATTGCGATCGCAGCGCCTGCACGAGCAAAACAAATCCTTCACGCCATCAAGCAGACTGGCGGATACATCGTGACAGCGAAGGAGCAAGAGATCAAGAAGGCACACGCAGCACTTGCGGAAAAAGGGTTTTATGTTGAACCAACAACAGCTGCCAATTATGCTGCTTATTTGAAGCATCAGAAAACTGCACAAGAACGGATTGTGCTGCCGCTATGCGGGGCAGGCTTAAAAGCTGTTTAAATCCAAAGATGGAACACAAGTTGATCTCTCCTTATATGTAAATCATGCAACGCAAAAAGGCGCCGAAAGGGGTCTTTTTATTTTAGAATACATCATGAAGATGAATTCATTGAAACCAAATACATATGTTGCGTCGTCTATCTATTGGTTGTATCGGTAGGAAGCCAATGAAATGACAGGGAAATGTGGATCCTTAGACGTATTTTCATATAAATCACAGAAGTGTCACGATCCGTCTGTTACAATAAAAGAAATTATTTCTTGCGAAGTATTCTTATATGATAAAGGATGCTCATATTTGTCCGATAAGAACGAATGGGATGAAGAAATGGAGGCTCTGTATGAAAAAACAATCGCATTTGGTGCTGCTATTTATCGCAGCTGTGACTTTACTAGCAGCCTGTCAGCAAGCAGGTCAGCCGCCTTCAAAACAAGACAAAAAAGAAGCTGCGTATGAACAATGGGTTCAGTCTTATATGGATGAGTTAAATGAAGCATATGAAAACATGACCGATCAATTTATCTCAGATGGTCATGGAAAAATTCAAACAAATAAAAAATTGACAGAAGCGACGAAAACATTTGATCGTGTGATTCAAAAAGGACTTGATCATCAAGAAGTTCCAGCCGCTTATCAAAAGGCCGATCAACAATTAAAGACAGGACTTGCTTCATTTGAAAAAGGGATCAATCAGGTAGAGCAGCTTTTAAAGCATCCCGATCAAGAAAAGCTGTTTATTTCCGCTACTCATCATTTTCAGGATGGATTGCAGCAGACAGCTGCATTTATTGAAAAGGTAGGTCAGGTTCAGCAGTCATCATAAAAAAGCTTGGAAGATTCACTTCCAGGCTTTTTTTAGATGTGAAGTATTTTCTTTAAACGGTGTATGCCTTCTTGTATCATGTTTTCATCTGTACAGGCAAATCCGAGCAGTAATCCCTTTCGATTGCTTTTAAAACAGTAAGGACTTAATGGATAAATCCCAACACCAGCCGCTTTTGCTGCCTCAATACTCCCTTTTTCATCAAAGTCAGGTGCGCCTTCTAAAAACACATGAAGACCCGTATCGGTTCCATTGATATGGAAGTGTTTATCAAATTGATTCGTCAAAAGGGCTTCCATCATGGCTGCCTGTCTCTTTTTATACAACTGTCTCATTCGCCGGACATAGCGCGTGAACTCTCCTTCTCTGAAAAAAGAAGCGAGTGTGATTTGTTCCATAATGGGCAGCTGTCTTTGAATGAGTGATTGCAGGGCGGCGATTTCTTTCATCACTGCTTTTGAGCCGATAATGGCAGCAAGACGGATGCCGGGTGCCAGCACCTTTGAGAAGCTTAAGATGTAAATTACATGATCGGGTGCTTCTGAAAATAGGGAAGGAAGCGGTCCGCCATGATAACGATAATCTCCATCAAAATCATCCTCTAATATGTAAGACTGATGGCTGACAGCAAACTTCAGCAGCTGCTGCCTTCTGTTTACACTCATACATACACCGGTTGGTCGCTGATGGGAGGGCGTCACAGCAATCAGCTTTGTTCGCTGTGGCAATGTGTTCACCATCATTCCTTCTTCATCTACTGCTGCGGGATGAATGTTCATTTCACGGTGCATAAACGACAGCCTTGCGCCGGGAAAACCTGGATCTTCAACAGCCACTGTATCACCTTTTTTTAGCAAAACCTGCGAAATCAAATCAATGGCTTGCTGTGTGCCGCCTGTTAACACCATTTGATCTTCTTCTACATCGATCCCTCGTTCAACAGATAAGTATTGGCGTATTTCTGAACGTACTTCCCATAATCCATGCGGAGAAGAATAACCCCAATCCTTTATATCTAATCGCTGTAATGCTTTCATCAGCGAACGTTTCCATATGTTTTGAAAGTGGTCATCGATCGCTGGCTCCTGGTGACGAAAATCAATTTCAAGCTTCTCATGAAATTGATTGGCTGACAGCCAATGATCCATTTGTTTTTCGGCCTCTACAAAGTGATGTCTTACTGGAAGTGAGAATGGCGGTTCACTTTGGCGGGGCGTAGAAGCTGTATATTGATCACTTGAAATGACCTTTGTACCGCCTCTTCTCGATGTGCTGACATAGCCTCTTGCCAGCAGCTCATCGTAGGCGAGCTGTACGGTTGATCTTGATACATTAAGCTCCTGTGCAAGCACTCTTGTCGGTGTTAACTGATCGTCAGGAAGCAGTTGTTGTGAATGAATTTTTTGAATGGTCCCAGCTACGATTTGCTGCCAGAGCGGTGTAGGACTTGAACGGTCTAAATGAATATACATCGTGCACCTTCTCTCATTGTGATGTCATAACATGATGATGACACGGAGTTATGGACTGGTCAATAGTGCTATTTTTGGATATGGGAAGTAATCCAATTGGTGTGTACACTGTTCTCATATGCAATGACATAGAGGAGAGAGTCAAATGATCCCAGCATCTAAAGAGGAAACGGCACACCTATCCATCGTCCCGTTTATTTTCGTTTTATTTGGTCTTTTTATGATTACGATCGCTGTGAATCTGCAAGTGCCCCTTTATACGGCATATGCAGAACAAGCAGGGTACGGAAGGGCGGCAACAGCACTAGTATTTGCCGCGTATGTTTTCGGACTGATTCCAGTTTTGCTTTTTCTTGGCGGCATTTCTGACCGAGCTGGACGCAAACCGATTTTATTGGTTGCGCTAAGCTTTTCGTTAAGTGCCACCTTGTTGATGATTGTGCAACCTACCATCCAGATGCTCTTTGCTGCCCGCCTGCTGCAAGGTGTAGGGCTTGGATTAAGTGTAGGAACATGCACCGCTTATTTAATTGCTTTATATCCAGAGAAATCAGGCTGGATTCCAACATTTATTGCACTATGCAGTTCGGTTGGATTTGGAGGTGGTGCTCTTTTTACGGCGCTTCTTTCTTTTCAGCATGTGTCACTCACGCCGCTTAGCTATTGGATTGTGCTGGGCTTTCTGATGCTAACTATTGTGGGGGTCTTCTTTTTTGTACCTCCTGTTCAAGGAGATGCAGGAAAACCACTCATGAATATGCCTAGATTTCCAAAAGGGACCATGCCTGCAAATGCAGCCATTGCTATCGCGTGGTCGGTATGCGGCCTCGTCATTTCGATTTTGCCAGCACAGCTTAAATTAAATGGTTATGAATTATGGGTAGGGCCGGCGCTTTTTTTGATTAATATGACAGGTGTCCTCATGCAGCCCTTTGTGCGCAAAATGAAAAGCAGCACAGCGCTCCTTGTGGGGTTTATCTGTCTTCCGTGCGGATATGGCCTCTTGCTATACGGTGCAAACAGCGGGTCTATCTACCTTGTGCTTGCCGGAACAATGCTGGCGGGTACTGCTTGCTATGGATTTACGTATTTAGGCGGACTTCAGCTCATTGTTGAGAGGGGGAAAAAGGAGGCGGCTAGAGCTGTTGCAGGGTATTACTTGTTTGCTTATTTAGGTCTTGGTATCCCGAGTGTTTTTGTTGGACTCTTCGCTGATATTTACGGGACTCAAAGGGTGTTAATCTTCTTTTTCTTTCTCGTGATATCTGCCTGCCTCATCCTGTTGATCTCAGGTGTCAGGCGGAAAGAAAGGTGAGAGGTCCATCTTTCTCTTTTTTCTCCAATTCGTTTAGAATATAGGCATGAGAGGGGAAGATGAAAATGAAAAAAGTACAGCTGGATGGCGCGGTGTGCAGGTCGCAAGAAGAGCTTCATGAACAGTTGAAAACAGTTTTACACCTTCCTGACTATTACGGGAAAAACCTTGATGCCCTTTGGGACTGTTTGACAGGAGAAGTGAATCTTCCAGTAGAACTGACATGGACGAATTTTCAAGCAAGCAAAGAAGCTCTTGGCGATTATGCAGAGAGCTTGCGTCAGTTGTTTCAAGAAGCGGAAGAAGAACTGAAGGGACAATTTCAATTGAACATTCAATTATGATAAAAAGCAGCCGCTACCGCAGGCTGTTTTTTGATTTTTGGTTCTTGAATGCTTCACTACATTTGTTTGATTTTTTATTGTGGGTTCATAAAAATATGTTGCGTGCAGGAAACTTTTATCGAGATATGTTATATTGGAACCTACATTGATAGACTAAGATAGAGTGAGGGTTCGGAAAGGATGAAGAAAAAAACGAGATCAAAGAGAAGACTGAGACCTTGGGTGAAAGCCGTGCTGTTGATCATGGCATTTGTCATGGTGATGGCGGTATCCGTAACAGGATATGCATACTATAAAATTTCAAAAGCGTCGAATAAGGCGCAAGTTTCATTAGAAAGAGGAGACACCTCTCAAAAGCGTGTAAAAGCTTTTGATCCAGGGAAGGATAGCTTTTCGGTGCTGCTCTTGGGGATTGACAGCCGTCCAGGTGAAACGGTAGACGAAGCAAGAAGTGATGCAGTCTTACTGGCGGCAGTGAACCGAACAGAGAAAACCATTAAGCTCCTCAGTATTCCTCGTGATTCTTATGTCGATATACCGGGAAGAGGCTATGATAAAATTGCCCACGCCCATGCGTTTGGGAGTGCAGATTTGTCGGTCAAAACGGTCGAAAACTTGTTGAACATTCCAGTAGATTATGTGATTTCAGGGAACTTTATGGCGTTTCAAGACATAGTGGATGAGTTAAATGGAATTGACGTAACGATTGAAGATGAAGGCATCGCAAAACAAATAGAAAAGGATTCAAAGGGGAAAGTTCAAGTGCAGACAGGCACTCACACACTGAATGGCGAAGAAGCATTAGCCTTTGTGAGAACAAGAAAAGCAGACAGCGACCTCATGCGCGGAAAGCGCCAAATGGAAGCACTTCAAGCCATCTTTGAAAAATCTAAATCTATTTCTTCGATTCCGTCATATGACAACATAATTGATACGCTTGGTGATAATGTTTCAACCAATCTGTCAATGAAGCAGTTTATCGGTCTTTTTCCTTTACTGAGCTCACTGAAATCTGTGGATACGATTCAGCTAAAAGGGCATGATTATCAGCCGGGGAATGTGTATTACTTTGAGTTAGATGGACCAGGATTAGACGAAATCAGAACAGAGCTGAGAGAACAGCTTGAATTATGATTAATATGAAGGAGCCTGCCGCTGAGGCAGGCTTTTTTCTTTTAATAGTAAAGGGTTGCAGGCATTGTTGGGTACCACACGCCGTTTAGAGCAAGTGCCCAGCCATACACTTTTTGACCAGATTCAATTTTATCCTTAACTGAATTGAACGGTTCATATGAATTGACTTGATAAGACTCTCCGGTTTTTTTAGCCACAATGACAGATAAAATATTATTATTGAGCACACTCGGTTCCTTATCATTACTCGTCCAAGCAATGCGCTGATAATAATTTGAGTTGAAATAATTATCAAGTGCCTTTACTTCAAAATACACTTGATGTCCATAGAGAAAAACCGTCGTATAGGCTACGCTTGTTAATTGTGATGGGGCTGAGGGTTCCTGTTTTGATGCTTGTAGTGGCTCTGCTGCAGAAACGGTGCTAGGGACAAGTAGGCCAGCTGCTAGAGTAAGTGCTGCTAATTTTTTGATCATCAATATACCTCCTGAATTTTGGTATATTGATTTATTCGCCAAAAATGAGAGAACTCATTTTGTTTTGTGAAAAATATCCATTTTATTTTTCCTCATGGAGAAAATACCGAGTCAGCAGTTCCTCTACTCGATGACGTATACGAGGATTAAAGTATTTATGCTTTTCTTCATAGCCATTTATGATAAATAAATACGTTGTGAATCCTTCATCGTGTTCAATTTGCTGTACCTTCATTTTTTCTTTACGTAAATGCTGCTTCAGTTCGTAAAGGGCTTTTTGTGCTTCCTTTAACGCAGAGGTCATAAGCTGAATGTATGGGTCATTTAGTTTAAATGGTTGGTGTTGGTTTAAGTGAGCCAAATCACGATTGAGGATGGAGATGACCATTGGAAGAAAGATGGCCTGTTCCATCATCTGAAGCTGTATTCTTGATAGTCTTGTCATATCCATGCCTGCTTTCTTTATGAATAGAACGTATGTTCTTATTTATTATATCGGATGCGTCAAACAATCTCAAGGGTCGAGTGTAAGACATTTGTATATTTTTATGTTTTCCATGTAAAATGAAATGTAGACAAACCTTGAAGGAGTCAATCAAGTTGACATCATTTCTTTCTATATTTACTCATGAAAATATCACAGCATTTTTTGAAAGTTATAAGGAATTTGGGCCAATTGTCGCCATATTGCTTCCACTGATAGAAGCCTTCCTTCCGTTTTTACCCCTTGTGGCGTTTGCGGTGGCAAATGCAAATGCGTTTGGCCTATGGGAAGGTTTTTTATTAACCTGGATCGGTGCAAGTGCAGGGTCTTTACTTGTTTTTTTGCTGATCAGAAAATTTGGACAGATGAGAATGCTAAACTTTATCAGCAGACACCCTTCCATTAAGAAATTGATGCTTTGGGTAGAGAAGCGGGGATTTGGTCCGTTATTTATTTTACTTTGCTTTCCTTTTACACCTTCTGCTGCCGTCAATGTGGTAGCAGGCTTATCAAGAATTAGCGTGTGGCAATTCTCGTTAGCCGCATTGGCTGGTAAGTGTGTCATGCTCTTTATCATTAGTTTTATTGGTTATGATCTTTCTGCTTTAGTAAAGAATCCGTTAAGAAGTGTATTTGCGGTTCTAGTTATCGCTTTATTATGGTATGTTGGAAAGAGAGTAGAAAATAGGTTGAACATTCGAATGAGCAAGCGTGAGGACAAAGGAGGCTCTTAATGAAAAAGAAGCCATTGCTATGGTTGATGATTATTACATTCATCGTCTTATTGTTCCAAGTAAAGAATTTCATGTTTGTCACGTACAAAGTAGAAGGGGTTAGTATGGACCCGACATTTACAGATGGAACAGAATTATTAATCAACAAGTTCTCGCCAAAACTCACGAAAATCAGTCGGTTTGATTATGTGTTATTTCACGGACCGAAAAATCAAATCTTAATTAAACGGGTCATTGGCCTCCCGGGAGAAACGATCAAGTATGAAAATGATCAGTTATTTGTCGATGGTGAAAAATGGAAAGAACCCTATTTAAAAGAGCAGAAAAAACATAAAATGGGGAATGTCCTGACAGGAGATTTTCAGCTGAAAGCCATCACGGGACACGATAAAATCAAAAACAACCATTACTTCGTGATCGGAGATAACCGTATACATAGCTTTGACAGTCGGCATTTTGGGACGATTTCAAAAGATCAGGTAGTGGGTGTCAAAAGAAATCAAGATGAATAAAGAAAAGAGGCGCTCTGCATATGCAAAGCGTCTCTTTTTTATTTTGCGGCTTTATAATTAGGATGTTTTTTTGCCCAGACGTGATGTAAAAATCGAAAAAATGGTGGCAGCATGGCAATGACAAGGGTGATTCTAACGACTTGTACAGCCACTACGAAGGTTGAGTCCTCATGGAGTGTGACTGCTGTCGTTGCCATTTCTGCAATACCGCCAGGCGAAAAGGCAAGAATGGCTGTAATGGCAGAAATGCCTGTGACCTCTGCAATGGCAATTGAACTGAGAACCGTTGCAGCAATCAGTCCAGCTGAGCTGACGACAGCTACAATGATAGTGTTTTTCAGTCCGACAAACATCTGTTTAGTCATTTTTGACCCGATGGTTGCACCTAGAAATACTTGTGATGCAATATTTGCTTGTGCTGGCCAATAAGGAATCAAATCATGACCTATAAGCGCACCTGCACCTACTTGAAGTGCTGCGACCCCCAACATGCTGCCAATCAGCCAAGGGGCAGGGAAATGAAGACGAACCGCCAGGCGTGACATAAGCCAGGCACCTAAAATCAGTGCAGCGGTCCACGAGATGTTTGACAGGGTGAAAATGCCAGATGAGAAGGCGCTCGTTTGCGTGGCTACTGCCGCATCCGCTTGGTTTTTTGTATTTAAATAGAACACCGTAAATGGGATGGTGAGTACAACCATTAATACACGTGTTGTTTGTACGAGACTGACAACGGCTGTATTGGCTCCAACCTCTTGGGCAATCCCCGGCATAGCAGATAAACCGCCAGGCGCAGTTCCGACAAAGCTGGTCAGCATATCAGTTTTACTCAGCTTCCATAAGGCAAAACCAGAGAGCATTGCTAGTAGAATAGAAAAAACGAGCATGAAACTCACAGGGAGCCAATTCTCAGCGAAAATATGAAGGACTCTCATGTTCATTTTCTGCCCGAGTTCGATTCCGAGAATGAAGTGACCAAGGAGTAGCCATCTGTTGTGTATACGTAAGGTGTGGTTTTCTTTACGCTGAAACAGGGCGGGCCGGCGCATAGATATAAATGCAGCTGTGACTAATGTACCGATCATCCAGCCGATAGACATTCCTGTTAAAGACAAAAGAAATCCACCTAAACCGCTTATTGCGATCAGGATGAGATCGGTTCGAAGGCTGTTTCCTTGTTTCATCACATGTAAACCTTCTTCCTATAAATTCGTTCAGTAAGTGAAATGTTATTATCTTCACTATAATACAAAAGGCTCTATAAATAAAATACGAATTTTTTTACCATTTTCATAAGATTATCTTATCAAGAATCTAACCGCTTATTTATAGTAAATAGGAATATAATTTTTACCAAAAAGAAAGGTAATATACAACGATTTTCCCTTATTTTTGTTATCTGTTGACTATCATTTTTGATTGCACTACAATGCTTAGTGTGAGGTGATAACATGAAAATTCCTTCTTTTAAATATAATGAAAAGGGATTGAATCGTTTTTTCGGTCCTTTAGAGGGGAGAATTATGGAGATCCTTTATCAAGGTGAGGATATGCCGATTAAAGAAGTGCAGCAAAAGCTGTCAGATGAAAAGCCGATTAATTTCAACACGGTGATGACTGTGCTGAACCGTTTAACCGATAAGGGAATAGTGGAGAAGAAAACAAAAGGGCGTTCATCTATTTATAATCCCATTTTAACAAAAGAAGAATTTCTAAATGAGCAGACAAAATGGATCACGCAAGGGCTCATGGATGATTTCGGCCCACTGGCAGTGAATCATATGGTGGATGCGATTGAAAGTGCTGACCCTGAGTTGCTCAAAGTACTTGAAGCAAGGCTAGCGTCTAAAAAAGAGGAGCAGCAAAATGAATAAAATGAAGTCGAGTCTGCTGTTTTTAGGCGGTATTTTGATTGGTTTAACAATTTTTTATCAGATGGGGTATTACGTGCTTTCAAGCTTTTTTGGCTGGAATCAAGCATATAATCTGATTCATGTATGCCAGTCTGTTCTCGAATTCTACGGATTCACTCCTTTAAAATATTTTCTGGATGCTTTAGTCCTCTATACTTTGGGATTTGCGATTTTCTATATGACGAAGCAAATGAGAAAGTATATGCAATTCAAACGACATCTGATGATGGCAGCCGATCAACAGCTGACCGAATTTCTCTCAAAGAAATATGCAAATGACATCATCGTGTTCCATTGGCATGAACCACTTGCTTTTGCGATGGGGATGTTTCATCCAAAGGTCTACTTATCAACGTCTCTAATGGAGATGCTGGATGATGGAGAGATTGATGCTGTTGTTCATCATGAATTGCACCACAAATATAGCTATGACCCTTTAAAGGCCTTCACATTTTCAATGCTCACAAAAGTCATTTGGTACATTCCGGTGTTAAAGCATATGAGACAAAGCTATTCCGTTTTTCGTGAAGTGATTGCAGATGACTATGCTATTCGGCAGACAGGCACTGAGCTTGGAGTGGGTCAAGCTCTCTTGAAACTCATTAAAAAGAGAACTCAGTTTCAAAAACAAACGAAGTTCGCGGTATCCTTTGGAGATCGGGCATTGAATTTAAGAATACAGAAAATCTTAAATCCAACATACAATATTCCTTTCAATGTACCAATCATTCCAATCGTGACATCAGCCATCCTCATGGTGGTCTTAATGATTATGCTTAACCTAAATTACTAATTTTTTTTTACTAATTAACATTACATTATGTAGTGTAAAAATAGGAGGAAATCACTATATGAAAACGAATCAAGAAATAGGAACACTTTTTGTACGTGTTATTTTAGGTGCTATTTTCTTTTTACACGGACTTCAGGCATATCAAGGAGGTCTGGGAGGAACAGCGGCATTCTTTGGACAAATCGGTATACCAGAATTCATGGCCTATATTGTAAAAACAATTGAACTGGTCGGGGGTATTGCTTTAATTTTAGGTCTAGGAACACGTATTTTCGCAGCATTATTTGTACCAATTATGGCTGTGGCGATTATCACTGTTGGATTTTCTAAAGGATTTGTTGGCGGTTATGAATTTGAACTCTCACTGCTCGTCATGGCGCTTTATTTAACACTTAGCGGCAGTAAGTTTCTATCTATTGATGGGATGCTGAAACATCAGCAGCAAAGCAATGAAGCAAAATTTCATTAAATGATCATGAAAAAACTCCTTCTGCTATTTGTGGCAGAGGAGTTTTTTTATTTAGCAAATTGTCGTTTTCGCGATTGAAAAAGTGAAAGAGGTGAGAGGTTTACTGGGAGTCGTACAATATTGTTTCAATTGAATGAACAAAAAGACGATTTCATTTTTTGACGGAACATACGATCTCCTATTAAAATAGGACTATCTAAGATACATGGTGCGTTAAAAGATATAAAAACCATACAGCATGCTGCTGTTCATCTTGTGCGATACGTTTCATGAGCTCTTTTGTTCCTTGATCATGGACATAGTCCGATACTGTTAAGTAAAAATCGACCGTTCTTTGTTCATCTTTAAACGCGAAAACAAGTCCTTCTCTGAATTGATCTGGACAAGGTTCTGTTACACTTGGTTTGTGGTTTTTACCTGTTAAAGAATAATAGAGCTTTGAAAATAGCTGATAGTGTCTGACTTCGTCCTGGCGTATTTCTTGAATGATTTTTTTCGCCTCAGGACTTTTTGCTTTTTGAGCAAGTTTTTCGTAGCATTGGATCGCGGAATATTCACCATTGATCGCCTTCTCAAGGTCTGAAATGATCCTTGTGTTTTGGCGCATGTCATATGGCGAGTAGTCATAATAACCGTAATACATGATATTGCCAGCCTCCTTTGAGTTCACGATGGTTTATGATATGTAAAGAGTGAGGAAAGGTGCCTATGTTCATTTTTAAAATGAGAAAGGTGACGTGATAGGAAAATAGCTATTTACCTTCATTTTCGCTAGAATATGAGTACATAAGAAAGGTGTTGTGGAACGTGGAAATTCAGTTTTTAGCAGGCAGATCGGGGAGTGGAAAAACGACTGCAATCTTAGAGGAAATCAAAGAACAGCTTCGGCTTGATCCGTTGGGTCCGCCAATCATTTTTTTAGTCCCGGATCAAATGACATTTTTAATGGAATATGAGCTTGCAAAAACGTCTGAAGCTGGCGGTATGATCAGAGCCAAAGTATTTAGTTTCACACGTCTCGCTTGGTCTATTTTACAGCAGACTGGCGGAGCAAACCGGCAATTTGTGACAAGCACAGGGATTCAAATGCTTTTAAGAAAAGTGATTGAAGAGCAGAAAGAAAAGTTTAAGGTGTTCAAAAAAGCGAGTGATAAGCCTGGGTTTGTGGAACAAATCGAAAAGACGATGGCTGAATTCAAAAGGTACTGTATGTTGCCAGAGGATATTGAAAAAATTTCAGTATCGAGCATGCATTCAGAGTATACAGAAGAAAGACGGGCAGCCGAAAAATTGCATGATCTGCATGTGCTTTATCAGCAGATGGAGCAGCATTTACAAGATGAATATGTGCACTCAGAAGACTATTTGACACTTCTCGCGCAGCAAATTCCTTTATCTGAAGAAATAAAAGGAGCACATATTTATATAGATGGTTTTTATCAATTTACACCTCAGCAGCTCCTCGTTATTGAACAGCTTCTGCTGCATGCAGCAAAAATAACCGCTGCTTTTACAGTGGATCGTTCCTATCATGATAAGCTGCCAAATGAACTGGATTTATTTCGTATGACAGGGAAAACGTATTACCAGCTCTATCAGCTTGCCAGAGAGTGCGGAGCGGCCATTACTGAGCAAATATTGGAGAGAAATAAACGGCATCTTCATACACCAGATCTTGCTTATTTAGAACATCAATATGAGCAGAGACCGGTGCAGCCATATCAGGAAGAAACCTCGCATCTCACAGTGTCTAAAAGTGCAAACAAACGAGCTGAAATGGAGGGAGTAGCGAGAGAAATTCTTGATTTAGTGAGAGAAAAAGGACTCAGGCTGCGAGATATTTCAATTGTGGCACGGCATGTTGACGACTATAAAGAGACGTTGAAAGAGGTTTTTCGAGATTACGATATTCCTTTCTTTATTGATGGAAATGAATCGATGCAGTATCATCCGCTCATTGAATTGATTCGTTCGAGCTTGGATGTCATAAAAGGAAACTGGCGGTATGAGGCGGTGTTTCGATGTGTGAAAACAGAGTTCTTATTTCCGCTCGAACTCGCCAAAAACAAAGCGAGAGAACAGGCAGATCAGCTTGAAAACTACTGTATTGCTTATGGTGTAAAAGGAGAGCGCTGGACAAATGGCTCCCGTTTTCATTACAGGCGATTTCAATCCTTAGATGAAGATTTTGGACAAACAGACCAAGAAATTGAAATGGAACAGATGCTGAATGATGTAAAAGAATGGATCGCACCCCCGCTTTACCAATTGCAAAAAAGGCTGAAAAAAGCGCAAAAGGTAAGAGACATGGTGGAGGCAGTCTATGTCTTTTTAGAGGAAATAAAAGTGCCGGATAAACTTGAAAAGGCGAGGATTGAAGCTGAAGAAGCAGGTAGAATAGCTGAAGCAATGCAGCATGGACAAGTATGGGATGCTGTTATTCAATTAATGGATGAATTTGTTGAAATGCTCGGTGAGGAGGAGCTCTCATTTCCTTTATTCCAACAAATGATGGATACAGGATTAGCCTCTCTAAAGTTCGCATTGATCCCTCCTTCACTCGACCAAGTATTTATTGGAAGTATGGACCTATCAAGAATGTATCAAGTGAAGTGTACATTTATCATTGGTGTAAATGATGGCGTTATTCCCGCACGTCCTTCTGACGAAAGTGTGTTGTCTGAGGATGATCGGGAATGGTTAAAGCGAGCAGGAGCAGAGCTGGCAGAGACAGGAAAGGAAAGGCTGCTCGATGAGCAATTTTTAATTTACCAAGCGTTGTCGAGCCCATCCCGTCATTTGTATCTATCCTATTCGGTTTCAGATGAAGAGGGACGTTCTCTGTTGCCTTCGACTCTTATTAAGTATTGTCAGGAGCTTATGCCGAACCATCAGCATGCTCTTTATGTATTAGACCCGGAACAGCTGAGTGACGAGGAGCAATTAAAATTTGTAGCGAATGAGCATGTTTCGTTATCTTATACCGTCTCACAGCTGCAGCAATGGCTCAACCAATATCCCATCAGCGGTGTATGGTGGAGTGTCTATCATTATTTGATGGCGTCATCTCATCGGGATGTATCAAAAAACATCTTGTCGAGTTTGTTTTTTACAAATCGAGCGAAGCGCTTAAAACCAAACGTCACAAAAGAACTTTACGGTGATCACATTCAAGGCAGTGTTTCAAGAATGGAAAAATTTAATGCGTGTGCGTTTTCTCACTTTGCTTCCCACGGGTTAAAACTAAAGGATCGACAATTTTATAAATTGGAAGCACCCGATATCGGCCAACTGTTTCACTCCGCTTTAAAGCATATTTCAGATACGCTAGTTGAACAGAAAAAGGATTGGAAAAACCTAACGAAGGAAGAGTGTGTCACCTATTCAAGACATGCGATCGAACAGCTTGCTCCGCGTCTTCAAAAGGAAATTCTATTAAGCTCTAATCGGCATGCTTATATTAAAGAAAAGCTCCAGAAAATTTTAATTCGAGTTTCTTCTATCTTAAGTGAACATGCCAAAGTGAGTGGTTTTTCTCCAGTAGGGCTTGAGTTAGGTTTTGGAGGTCAAGGGCCTCTGCCGCCGTTTACTTTTCAATTGAAAAATGGCTGCACGATGGAGCTTGTCGGTAGAATTGACCGGGTGGATAAAGCAGAAGGTTCAAAAGGGCTGCTTTTGAGAATCGTCGACTATAAATCCAGTGAAAAAGGTCTTGATCTTGCAGAAGTATATTATGGTCTGGCCTTGCAAATGCTCACTTACTTAGACTTGACCATTACGTATTCGAAAGAGTGGCTTGGCGTAGAAGCAACGCCAGCTGGCATATTATATTTCCATATTCATGATCCGCTCATTCAAGCACCTATCCCGCTTGCAGAGGATGAAATTGAGCAGGAAATTTTCAAGAAATTTAAAATGAAAGGTCTATTGCTAGAAGATATAGAAGCGGTCAAGCTAATGGATCAAACGCTTGAATCAGGAAGATCACAAGTGATTCAAGCCGGCTTGAAAAAGGATGGGTCCTTCCGTTCGGATTCTGCTGTTTTAAGTGAGGATCATTTCCGCATACTCACACAACACGTTCGGCGCACGTTTGAAGAGGCAGGCGAAAGAATTACAAATGGAGAGGTCGCAATTAATCCATATAAGCTGAAGGATCAAACACCATGCCGCTTTTGTTCATTTAAGTCTATTTGCCAATTTGACGAATCGATAGAGGATAATGAATTTAGAGTGCTTTCGTCTGAAAAGGATGATGTCGTGATAGACCGGATCAAAAAAGAAGGGGATCAGTATGAAAATACCAAAACCGAATAACAGTACTTGGACGGATGATCAGTGGGAAGCCATCGTTTCTGAAGGGCAAGATATCCTTGTTGCGGCGGCAGCAGGGTCAGGTAAAACAGCTGTTTTGGTTGAACGGCTGATTCGTAAAATGACCCGGCCAGAAGATCCAGTTGATGTGGATCGTCTGCTCGTTGTGACATTCACAAATGCATCTGCGGCAGAAATGAAGCACCGAATCACAGAAGCACTTGAAAAGGAACTAGCCAAAAACCCAGGGTCTCTTCATATGAGGAGACAGCTGTCACTCATGAATCGTGCCAATATTTCTACCTTGCACTCCTTTTGCTTGCAGGTTCTGCGCACCTTTTACTATGAGATTGACCTTGATCCAGGCTTTCGTTTAGCCGATCAAACAGAAGGAGAATTATTAGGAGATGAAGTGTTAGATGATCTGTTTGAGGATGAATATAAGGCTGGAAAGCCATCGTTCTTTGAACTAGTTGATCGGTACACTTCTGACCGCCATGATTTAGACTTGCAATGGCTTGTGAAGAAAATTTATGAGTTTTCCAGATCTCATCCTTCTCCTGAGCAATGGATGAGGGCATTTCTTTCTCTTTATGATGTAGATGCTCAAACAAAAGTAGAAGAACTGCCGTTTTTTCCATATATCAAAGAGGATCTTTCTCTCGTTTTTCGAAGCTGCCAAGAGCTGCTGGAACGAGCTCTTATGCTATCAAAAGAGCCGGGCGGTCCAGCACCGAGAGCAGAGAATTTTATAGATGATATTGAGCAAGTCAATGAATTAATTAGTCACCAGGATGATTTTGAGAAGCTTTACGAGCTTTTGCCGAACATCAATTTTAAAAGGCTCAAAACATGTAAAGGTGACGAATATGATCCTGTGCTGTTAGAAAAAGCGACAGATGCACGAAATCAAGCAAAAAAACAATTAGAAAAGCTCAAAGATGAATACTTTATGCGCAGTCCCGCCCAGCACTTAAAAAGCTTAGCTGAAATGAAACCCATTGTGGAAACACTTGTGGAGCTTGTCATCCGATTCGGAGAGCGTTTCGAAAGAGCAAAGCAAGAAAAATCAATTGTGGACTTTTCGGATTTAGAGCATTATTGCTTACGCATTTTAGCGGAGCAGGACGTGGAAGGAAATTTGATTGAAACCGAAGCGGCCAAGTACTATCAACAGCAGTTTGAAGAAGTGCTCGTTGATGAATATCAAGATACAAACCTTGTACAAGAAACGATTTTAAAGCTTGTCTCTAAAGGAGAACAGCCTTCTGAAGGCAACCTGTTTATGGTTGGTGATGTGAAGCAGTCCATTTATCGTTTTAGATTGGCTGAACCCATGCTCTTTTTAAACAAATATAAACAATTTAAACCAGACGGGAAAGAAACAGGGAAGAGAATTGATTTAAATAAAAACTTCCGCAGCCGTTCAGATGTGTTAGACAGTACGAACTTTTTGTTTAAACAGCTGATGGGGGAAACAGTTGGAGAAATTGAATATGATGAACAAGCTGAATTAAAGCTTGGAGCGAGTTATCCAGAAAGCGAAGATACAACGACAGAAATGCTTCTTGTTCATTTAGATCAACAGGAAGCGGAAAGCGACGAAGAGCGGGAGGAGCTCGAGACCGTACAATTTGAGGCGAGAGTCATTGCTAAAAAAATAAGAGAATTGGTGGAGCAGCCATTTCAAGTGTACGATGCAAAACAGCAAATGACCCGTAACTTGCAGTATCGGGACATTGTGATTTTGCTTCGCTCCATGCCATGGGCTCCGCAAATGATGGAGGAATTGAAAAAGCAGGGAATCCCTGTGTATGCGAATCTTTCCTCTGGTTATTTTGAGGCAACAGAGGTGTCTGTCACTCTTTCTCTGTTAAAAGTCGTCGATAATCCATATCAGGATATCCCACTTGCAGCTGTATTGAGATCACCAATTGTTCATTTAGACGAAAATGAAATGGCACTAATCCGCACGAGTGATAAAAAAGGCACTTATTATGATGCTGTGAAGGCATTCATGAGTGTGACTCATTCTGATCACCCTACCTGTAAAAAACTAGAACGGTTTTTCGGCCTGCTTCGTAAGTGGCGTGATTTCTCCATGAATCATTCGGTAGCAGAATTGATTTGGGAAGTATACCGCGATACGCAGTATCTCGATTATGTTGGCGGGATGCCTGGAGGCAAGCAGAGGCAGGCGAATCTTCGTGCTCTTTATGATCGAGCGAAGCAGTATGAAAAAGCGGCCTTTAGAGGACTGTTCCGTTTTCTTCGTTTTATCGAAAGAATGCAGGAGCGTGGAGATGATCTTGGTGCGGCAAAAACGTTCAGTGAAACCGAGGACGTTGTCCGTATGATGACGATTCATAGCAGTAAAGGATTAGAATTTCCAGTCGTCTTTACCGCCGGACTCGGCAGGAACTTTAATATGATGGACTTAAATCAGTCCTACTTACTTGATAAAGAGCTAGGCTTTGGAAGCAAATATATTCATCCTGAGCTGAGAATTAGCTATGCGACATTACCGCTTGTAGCGATGAAAAAAAAGATGAGAAAAGAGCTATTATCTGAAGAGCTGAGGGTTCTATATGTTGCGCTCACAAGGGCTAAGGAAAAATTATTTTTAGTTGGCTCCGTTAAAAACCAGGTGAAAGCATTGAGCAAATGGCAAAATGCAGCAGCCGGAGAAGAGTGGCTGATCCCTGATTTCGAACGTTATCAATCGAAAACATACTTAGATTTTATTGGTCCGGCTCTCATCCGTCATCAATCGATGTCATCTATTTTAGAAGAAACAGGTGAAGTTATTCTTTCGCATCCATCAACATTCTCGATCTCATTTACTCAAGCTACCGATCTTCTAAAAGAAGATATGTCACTTGAAAGAAAGCAGCAAGACGAGGTGGTACAAGCGTTGATGGAAGGTCTGCCTGTTGAAGGCTATGGTGATGCTGATGAGAAGGTAGCAGAGAGACTTTCGTGGAGATACCCATATCTAGCGGCCTCACAAGTAGGCACAAAACAATCTGTTTCCGAGATAAAAAGAATGAAAGAAATACAGGATGAGTATAGTGTTCCCTCTTCCCTTCGAAAAGCTCGTGCGACGTTATATGACCGGCCGGCTTTCATGAAGAAAAAAACACTTACTGCCGCAGAACAAGGTACTGCAATGCATACAGTCATGCAGCATATCCCGCTTCCGTCTGAGCAGCCCTATGATAAATCACAAATAGAGCACCTGCTTCATTCCTTACAGCAGCGAGATTTACTAACAGATGAGCAAGTCCAGTCAATTGATCAAGAAGGGATTGCTGCTTTCTTCTCTACTTCGATTGGTCAAAAGCTGCGAAATGCGGACTGGGTGAAGAGAGAAGTGTCATTTAGTATGGTGTTACCTGTTAAAGAGGTATACAGCCATATTGATGCAGAGGGGGAGCCTGTCCTTATTCAAGGAATGATTGACTGTTTATTTGAAACGGATGGAAAGCTATATTTACTAGATTATAAAACAGATAGAGTGCAAGGTAGATATACAGGCGGACTTGAAGCTGCTGAACCTATCTTGAAAAAGCGCTATGAAACGCAAATCGCATTATATGCAAAAGCGGTAGAACGTTTAACAAACAGAACATTGGAGGAGAAAATTCTCTATTTCTTTGATGGGAATTTAGAAATTTCTTTATAAATGTAACGGAATGAGAGGTGAATCATATGAGGATTCTGCATACGGCGGATTGGCATTTAGGGAAAACGCTTGAAGGCCGAAGCCGGCTTGACGAGCAAGCTCAATTTTTAGATGAGTTGTATCAAATCGTCAAAGACGAACACATTGATGTCATTGTGATGGCTGGAGACGCCTTTGATACAGTGAATCCGCCTGCTAGAGCAGAGCAGCTTTTTTATGAAAGTCTATCTGCCTTATCTGATAAAGGAAAACGTCAAGTAGTGGTCATCTCAGGCAACCATGATAATCCGGATCGCTTATCAGCCGCATCTCCTTTAACAAATGATCAGGGCATTCATTTAATTGGATACCCGACAAATGACATCATCCGCGTCGATGTCCCGTCTTCGAGTGAACGTTTATCTATTGCAGCACTTGCTTATCCGTCAGAAGCGAGACTAAACGAGGTGCTGGCTGAAACATTTGAAGAGAAATTGCTTCGTGATCATTACAATTTAAAAATACAGCAAGCATTTCAACATTTAAGCACCCAATTTAAAGCGGATACGGTTAATATCGCAACAAGCCATATTTATGTGGCAGGAGGAAGTCAAACAGATTCAGAAAGACCTATTGAAGTAGGTGGCGCCTATACCGTAGCGGCTGAAAGTCTGCCAGAAGCAGCCTGCTATGTTGCCCTTGGTCATTTGCACCGCCCGCAAACCATCAAACGTGCCAAAACGATTGCTCGCTATTCGGGGTCCCCTCTTGCTTACAGCTTTTCTGAATCAGGCTATGCGAAATCAGTGACGATTGTAGAGGCAAAACCTAATGAAAAAGCAAGCTGGAAAGAAGTGTTTTTATCAAGCGGTAAACCACTTGTAAAATGGAAGGCGACTGAGGGACTGAGTCAAGTGCACGAGTGGCTGGATGAAAAACGGGATCTTCAGGCATGGATTGATTTAGAGATTCATTTAACAGATCAGCTATCTATTGAAGAGATCCATCAGCTCCGAAAGCAGCATAGCGGGTTTGTTCACATTAGACCAAAGTTTAAAGAACTACAGCAAATGGAAGAACAAAAACAAGTGGAAAAGCTCTCGATCGAAGAGCGGTTCGTAAAATTTTATGAGCGCCAGACAGGCGGCGGTCTTCCTGATGAAAAAACAGTCAAGCTGTTTTTAGAGCTCGCTAATGAAATGCAAGAGGAGGAAGCGACTTGAAGCCGATCACGCTAACCATTAAAGGACTTCATAGCTTCAGAGAAGAACAAACAATTGACTTTAGCTCATTATGTGACGCAGGGGTGTTTGGCATTTTTGGTCCGACAGGAAGTGGTAAATCGTCCATATTAGATGCCATGACCCTTGCACTCTATGGAAAAGTTGAACGTGCATTAAATAATACGCATGGTATTTTGAACCAAGCGGAAGAAAAACTGTCGGTTTCCTTTACGTTTGCTTTGCAAAAGGAACACCACATTTCTTATAAAGTCGAACGTGCTTTCAAGCGGGCAGATGAAATGAAAGTCAGAACGACATTATGCCGCCTGATTGAAATTGGTGAGACGCAGACAGTTCTTGCAGATAAAGCGAGTGAGGTCAATCGTAAAATAGAAGAATTACTCGGGTTAACCATTGATGATTTCACGCGAGCGGTTGTTTTGCCTCAAGGGAAGTTTGCAGAATTCCTTTCACTAAAAGGAGCCGACAGGCGTCAAATGCTTCAGCGGTTGTTTAATCTTGAAAAGTATGGGGATCAGCTCGTCAAACGTTTACGCGCAAAGGCGCAGAATCAGTATGGACAAAAAAATGAACTGCTGGCTGAACTCAATGGTTTAGGAGAAGCTGGCCCAGAGGCGCTTGCGAAAGCAAAGGAAGCGGCTGAGCAGGCAAAGGCTGTTTTTCAAGAGAAAAAACAAGCACGAGATGAAGCATTCACTGCTTTTACGAAGGCGCAAACAATTTGGCAGTATCAAAAGGAACAAGAAGCTTATGAGACAGAACGAAACAACCTGAACCAACTGGCACCATCAATGGAAGAGAAAAAAGCCAAGCTCAACATCGCTGAGCAGGCAGAGGCATTAAAGCCTTATGCGGATGCATTAACAAAAGCTGAAAATCAGCTTTCTCAAGCTTTGAAAGAGAAGCAGGAAGCAGAAAAACAGCTACTGCATCAACGAACGATCTATGATCAAATGACGCAGGAGTATGAGCAAGCCCGGCAAAAGAAAATAGAGATGGAACCGGAACTTCTCCAAAAGAAAGAGCAGCTCATTCAGCTAAAGGAAATTGAACGAAAAAAAGAAGCGGCTCTTCAGGAAAAGACGAGAATCGAACAGCAAAAAAATGAAACAGCGCAGAGATTATTACACAAAAAAGCAGAAGCAGACAATCTCCAATCTCTATTAGAACGGGCACTGGCGAAACAAACACAGCTGAAGCGTGAACTGGAGCCATTACAAGTCTCTGTAAAAGAGCGGAAAAGTGTGCAGGATGCTTTGCGTTTAAGCGAAAATGTTCAAAGAATACATCAGAGCATACAAAAGGAAGAACAAAGGATTGAGGAGCTTAAAAAGCGATCATCACAGACCGCAGCAGCATATGAAAAGCTTCAAAAACAGCAAAAAGACCATCATGAAAAAATAGATCAATCGTTTCAAGCGATTGAACAGCTTTATTTCTATGTATGTGAATTCGAACGGGCTCTGTCAGAATGGAGTAAAAGAGAACAAAATCAGAAGCTTGAAAAATTAAAACAGCGTGATGCGGTTAGGGCTGCAGAATTAAGAAAAGAATTAGCGGCAGAGCTCGTGGATGGTGAGCCATGTCCTGTTTGTGGATCGATTCATCATGATCTAAAGGCTTTGGAAAACAATGACCATGAAGAAACAGTGTCACAAATCGATGAAGTGATTCAAAGGATGGACAAAGAGCTCAAGCTGGCGGAGGAGTATGCAAGAGACATGTATGCTGCAAAGCAGCTGCTGGAAACACATGCCAATCAATTAGTGAAGCAGTTTGCCTTTTTATCTCAGAAAGCTCCCGGTTCGGAAGTAGCAGCAGCAGTAGAAGCGATGCAAAAGCCAGAGTCCTTACAGTATGTGATGCAAGAATGGAAAGGCATGAAACAAGATATACAAGAAGTTGAACGTAAACGAGCTCGTTTAATGGATGAAACGCATGATCAAGCTGCAGAGATCAGCAAGATGAAAGAACAAATGACCTTTGAACAGCAGCGCATCGATGAATTAGAGAGCCTGCTCAAGGAGCTTCAATCTGAGCTTTCGCAGCTAACGGCTCAATTTGAACAGGCTTTCCCACACCTTACATTGCATCAAGTACAAGAGATGCAAAAGCAAATAGATGAAAAGGACAAACAAGCGGAAGGCTATAAAGAGCGTATTGAGAAAAGTATTTCATTTTTGGAAGAAAAACAACAAGCAAAAGAACAGCTTCAAACAGCCATATATGATGTAGAGAAGGAGCTTGACAAACTGGCGCATCAGTTAGAAAGTCAGCAGCAGCTCATCCGTCAATATGAAACAGATTTAGGGCGGTATCCATTAAAAGCTGTCTCTATTTCTGATGAACTTATGGAGGTCGAACGCACGCTTGCTCGCCTCAATGAAATGGAACAGCAATCGTACAAGCAATTACAGCACGCTCAGCAGTTGTTTAGTGAAGCACAAAGCCATTTTTCAAGCAGTGAGCGTCAACTTCAAGAGGCTGGCCGGCGAAACCAAGAAGCAGAGGCTGCATGGGAAAAAGAAGCAGCGTCCTCTTCTTTTGATAAGCCTCAAGAGATTGAATCTGCTTTCATGAATCAGGCAGCACGTCAATCGGTTAAGCAAGAAATTGACGAATTTGAGGATAAAAGAAAGCAATGTGCCGCAAACTTAAAGCGAATTTCTGAACTGCTTAAAGATGAGTCGCTTAATGAAAAACAGTGGACTGACGTGCAACTTAGAAAAGAAGCGGCAGAAAAGGCATTGGAAGAAGCAACGGTGATGAGCGGCTCTGCAAATGAACACCTGCGTGTGATAGAAGAAAATCACCAGCGCTTTGCAAGTATTCATGAACGATTGGCAGAATTGCAGCAAGAAATTGATCGGCTTGATAAGCTGCAAACCGTTTTTAAAGGAAATACATTTGTTGAGTTTTTGGCAGAAGAACAGCTGGAAAGTGTCAGTCGTGATGCCTCTCACCGTCTTGGTATTTTGACAAGACAAAGATATGCAATTGAGGTTGATTCAGAAGGCGGCTTTGTCATGCGCGATGATGCGAATGGCGGTGTCAGGCGTCCAGTGTCCAGCTTGTCCGGCGGGGAAACCTTCCTGACGTCATTGGCGCTTGCCCTTGCTCTTTCAGCGCAGATTCAGCTGCGAGGTGAGTTCCCGCTGCAATTCTTTTTCCTTGATGAGGGATTCGGTACCCTTGATCAAGACTTACTTGATACAGTGATTACCGCATTAGAGAAGTTACAATCTCAAAACTTAGCTGTTGGTGTCATCAGCCACGTGGAAGAATTGAAAATGCGGTTGCCGAAGAAACTGATTGTCCATCCAGCAGATCCAAGCGGAAAAGGGACAACAGTCTCAATGGAATTAATGTAATGTTGAGGTGATGACAGGATGGCAAAGCAAACAATTGGATTATGCGAGCTATGTGGAAGACAAGATGTCTTGCTCACAGAACACCACCTAACGCCAAGAGAAGAAGGTGGGGCATTTTTACCGACTGCCTTCCTGTGCATCCCTTGTCATAAACAAGTACATGCCCTCTTTACAAACCAGGAGCTTGCCGCATGTTTGAACACACTTGATGCGCTGAGGCAGAATGAAAAGCTTGCATCGTACATCAAATGGATTCGAAAACAGCCGGCAAGCAAGCTGGTCAAAACAAAAAAATCAAGACAACGCAGAAAGAAATAAGCATAAAAAAGCACTCCTCTAGTTGAAATGGATGTAGAGGAGCTGCTTTATGCATTGCCTACCATATTCTGATCATTTAAGTCAGGATCCACATAGTTGGTGGCGCTAATGCCGTTATTTAATATCAAGAAATCTCCGGTATTCCCCGCTCCAGAGCCTAAAGCAGATTTTGACGAACTTTTAGGCGACAGGTAGAATGAGTCACCGACGTTGACGACGCCTCCAGAAATAGAGTTAATGTAAATGGGTCCGACAATTGCTGGCATAATCGACATCCTTTATTCGAAGTCATATCACCATCATATGCGCAGGTAGGTCCATTTGTGAGTTTGGCGGACTTTCATCGTTGCTAAATAGCTCCCTGATATGCTTCACTCGCGCAATGCCATTCATAGTGCAAGTAGAGCCGATTTGATAGACAGAGGACGATGATACCCCTTCTACATGTATTGAAGATACTTTAATCACAGGCTTTTCATGGTAAAATGCCGTTCTAACTGATCGTTCTGGCAGCATCAATGGAATGGGCTCATAATACACTTCAAATTCTTTCGCATCTAAATTTTCTGCTTCATAACCATAAAACAAACTAACGGTTCGTTGGACAGCTAACACCTTGACCTTCGGGCATAGCTCCTGTGTATCACCGATTTGAACTACACTCGAAATCCCGACAGAATTCACCTTTGTGAACTTCACTTGAGATGTGCGCTTAATCATTATCGAGGTGCTAGAGGAACAAACGGGCCAATGATCAGAGATTCAGGCGGTGTATCGAAAATGGAGGATAATTGTACATGGTCTGTGTCCCCGATGATAAATAGGGAAGAGGACGATACCCCGACTACTTTAATGCTTCCAGTCTCGATATTGCGGTTGACGACTGTGAAATTCATCCGTTTTCCTCTCCTTTCGTTTCACTTGGAATATGGGCTAAAAAGTGCTCAATCGCCCGTTTTACATCATGCTTTACATATTCAGCAATCTGCTCTGAACGCTGCAGCGGGGTCATATCTTCCCGGGGTGGCAGCTGTCCCGCATAGTATTTGATCCTGCTGTCAATTTGTTTGCGAATGTCCTCAATGATATGGTGTTTGTTGCTTTCATCGAGTGATCCTTCATATCGCTGCTCTAGTTCTTCAAGAAGTTCTGGAGCTTCTTCATTTAAAAATGCATCGACAAGCTGCCGTGTTTGATTGAAAAATTGACCAGCCATTTCTTGCTGCATCATTCCAATTCCCGGGGTTGTTGTTTGGCCCACTTCAAAGTTTTGAACACTGTTTGGATCAGATGGATTGAGGCCGATATTCAGCGTTCCTTCCAGCCGTTCGATTTTCAGTTGATCAAATTGATAATCTATCCGTTCAATATTCGTTGTCGGTTTATCTTTGATCGTTTGTATTTCCTGCTGAAGCTCGTTAAGCCTTTTTTCAAGCATCATGATTTGTTGTGTGTGTTTTTGAATGATGCCATACACTTGTGAAGCGTTGCTTTGATAATCATACATTTACATACACCTCCGGGGATTGCAGATGAACTTAAGCTGTTGGTGACTGAAGCGGTACAAAAGGTGCTGTGCTTGCGCCCTGAGATTCTTCAATTCCTTGTGTACCTGCTGCGGCAGGTGCTGCTTCTACGTAGCTGCCCGTGTTATACAGGTTGGAAAGGGCTTTGATTGATCCAGCACTCCCGATTTGCAGAACAGAGGAGTTACTCACAGACTCGACACGTAAATAATTAATTTGTATCGCTTGATTAATATAGAAGTTCAACGGATTCTCACTCCTTACAAGTTACCAACAAGCGGTTGATCAATGACATCACTGTCGTACGTATTTGTCACACTTTTGTAGTTGCTAATTTGCAATTGATCACCTGTATTAAAACTGCCTGCGCCAGCAAACGTTTTAACCTGACTATTTGGAGAAATGGTGATACAGTCTCCAACATGAACGACTCCGCTCGTTCCGACGGCATTTACTTTAAAGGCTCCCACAATAGCCGGCATAGCGGTGCACATCCTTTATAAAATTAGGGCACTTCGTTTTGGGCGTTTCACCATAGCTTATGATAGGTCTTTTAATGTGTGATTGTCTTTTTGAAAGCTTTTCATGAGAGGAATTAGATGTATGGCTTACCCTTTGTTTGAGCAATCTTTAGAGGTGGATTTGATGCCTTTATTTAAGAGCATGTCAAGCTCTTGACTGCACCTGATCGTTTCTTCGGCATTCATCCCGAATTTTTTTGCAGTCTCAATTAAATGTAATCTTTTTTGTTCAATTTCATAATTGATCATAACGGACGCCAACTCTCACATTTTTTATCAAATAGAAGGATATGGTTAGTATACCCTATTTTTCTATAAAAAAAGCTGTTTCGTCAATATGAGTAATAAAGTGACAAAATTCGAAAGTGTTCTTACGTGCCAAATATCTCTTTTCTTATCTCAGCTTGTAAATAGCGTCGTCTTTTGTTGATATACTGACGGATTACGTCTCGTTCAGACTGGAGGATGTCTTTTCGATCTTTTGTATATGGATCATCTCCAATTCGGTACTCAATCGATTCATGCCATTTCTCAATGATTGGACAGAGTCGATCTTCTAAAAAATGAGTATCGAGTACATGCTGGAAAAGTGTGTAGTAGTCTCTCTTAAACGACGGAATATCTAGTAATCTAGCAGTTAATGTATTAAATCCGTTTACTGGGATATAATCAAACGCCATTTCTTCTCCATGAATGTCCCGGCCCCATGTCGCATCATAATCCCAAGGAAGTACTTGAAACCTTCCTTGTTCATTCACATAAAGAGCGTAGTTGTGGACAAACCCATCAAAGTTTTGAGTGCAGACCACACCAATGAGCCAGTGGAAATATTGTGTCACATCTAGGTATTGCTCAATTTTTTCTGCGAATGTGTCATTTCTTGCTGTGTTGAGAAAGTAAATAAACTCGCTTAAAAGGTGATCATGTTGAGCAGTCCCCGTTTTTTTCTCGTATCCGAGAAGAAGGTGCTTTTTTGGTTTTTTATCAAAAGAACTTAAAAGGGAGAAGTTCGCGTCATCATCAACTGCATAATAAATGCCGCCTCCTGAAAGCTGTCGTTTTTGAAGAAAGAACTCATCGACAGATTCTATTTTTAAATAAATGCCTTCTTTTCTTCCGTTTATGGTGAGAAACACATGAGAAGCAGCAGGGCTTAGCACTCCCATCTGCTCGAAGAAATAAAAGGACAGCCTGTTTCGGATAAATGAAGGATCATTGTACTCTGCATTTAAATGAAAGGTGGATTCGCCTTGTCTTTGTTTTGGCTTTCGATATTCAATTTGATAGGATTTTTTCTTAAGCTTTCTAATGTGTGACCCGCGGTATGAAGCATAAATATGTGATTTGGATTGACCAGTTTTCAGAATCGCCTCTACAGGTTCATCGTTCCAAATGTCTTTTTTTAATTCAATCAGGTCCTTTGGATGAATCCACATATCAAGTTGTTTTAAAGGTTCAGTGCTCATACGTTCATCAGCCTCCTATATGCTCTTCTTTACGATATGAAAATGAAGGAATGTCCTGTACCGGCTGGTAGGTGTTCATGGAGTTTTAAAGGAAAGAGGCATTCGTCACGAACACTTGTCTACCGAGTCTCGTAACATAAAGCAGAGAAGATAAACAGCTTTGTCTGTTTGTTTTGTCGAAGCATAGACTGGGAGGGGAATTGTTCGTGAGTACATTTGATCATTCACACATTGAACATGCAGTGGCTTCACTTCGAAGTGAGGGACGTGATCATCACTTAGATCGTGAACCAGAATCGAAACGTTCGCACAAATCAGCGCGTTCTCGTCAATCAAGTCGCGGTCATTGGTTCTTTGGAGGTGGCGGACGTCGTAAGTCACGCCGTAGTAAAAAAAGCTACAGAAGTTATCGCTCAAAGAAAAGCTATCGTTCGAAGAAAAGTTACCGCTCAAAGAAAAGCAAGAAGAGTAAAAAATCATGTAAAAGCAAAAAATCTTACAGAAGCAAAAAGAGCGAACCGAAAAAATCACACCGCAGCAAACAGAGATCACACGATAAGAAGAGCCGTAAGTCACATCGCAGTAAGCGCAGATCTCATAAGAAGAGCTGCCGCAAGTCACATCGCAGCAAGCGCAGATCCCATCATAAGAAGAGCTGCCGCAAGTCACACCGCAGCAAGCACAGATCACACCATAAGAAGAGCCGTAAGTCACATCGCAGCCATCGATCTAAACGTTCTCATCACCATAAACGCAGCCGCTCTTGCCATAGATGTGGAAAGAAAAAGCATCGTTCCCGAAATAGAGGAAATGTTGATCGTAAATGGGAGCAAGGGAACATGTGGGAGTATCGCCGCTATCGCTAAACATGAAATCATCATTTTTGAAACCCTTTTTAAAAGAGAGTATGATAAAAAAGGGTTTTTTTTATTTCATAGAGAAATAAAATGAGACATCATAACTTAGCGAAATGAAGATTGTGAGGGGAAGACATGAAGTTTTTTACAGGTGAGATACATAGCAGCATGTTTATTGGGGTAGTTATTGATGATGAATGGGTGATGGACGTCAAAAAGGCAGAAGCCAAATTATTTGAGCTTGAGACACTGCCAAACTCTTTAGCTGAGTGTATCAACATGGGGGACAAGTTTGTTGAACATGTAGGGCAGCTTCTTGATTGGGCTAAGAAAAAAGAAGAAGACCGTGGTTCTTATGTATATCCGCTTTCGGACGTGAAACTTCATGCGCCGATTCCAAAGCCATCTAAAAACATTATGTGTGTCGGCAAGAATTATCAAGATCATGTCATGGAGATGGGAAGTGCGGCAGATATTCCTAAAGACGTGATGATTTTTACTAAGGCACCTACATCAGTCATTGGACACGAAGCGGATATTCTTCTTCATGAAGATGTGACAAGTGAACTGGATTATGAAGGAGAGCTTGCTATCGTGATGGGCAAATCAGGGAAGAACATTGCACCTGAAGAGGTTCAAGATTATATATTTGGTTACACTATTTTAAATGATGTAACAGCAAGAGATCTGCAGAAAAAACATAAACAATTTTTCATCGGTAAAAGCTTAGATACCACCTGCCCTGTAGGACCTTATATCGTTCACAAGTCAGTAATTGAGGATCACAGCGCACTCCATGTGGAAACAAAGGTAAACGGAGAGGTCCGTCAGTCAGCCAGTACGGAATTAATGATCTTCACTATTGAGGACATTGTCTCCACTCTTTCAAAAGGGATGACACTTGAAGCAGGTGACATTATTGCCACGGGTACACCTTCTGGGGTTGGAAAAGGCTTTGAACCGCCTAAGTTTTTAGCTTCAGGAGATCGAATTGACATCACGATTGAACCGATTGGGACGCTAACGAATCACGTCAAATAAAGCGCATGATGACACAGGATTGTCGCTTTGTGTTCGACATATTTCGTGATACGATGAGAAGGTACTTGTTCTGATAAAGGGGGAAATAACAAATGGGAACACATTTACATATCACAGCATGGGTGCTGGGGATTATCTTATTCTTCGTAGCTTTTGCTCTATCAGGTAAAAATGATAAAGGTGCTAAAATTGTTCACATGATCGTTCGCTTATTCTACTTGCTCATTATCGCAACCGGCGTCGAGCTGTATGTTCGAACAGGAATGAAAATTCCAGGTTTCGGAGGCGAGTATATTGGAAAAATGATCTTCGGTATTCTAGTGATCGGGTTCATGGAAATGGTCCTTGTACGCAAGAAAAAAGGAAAATCGGTCACCGGTGTGTTCGTTGGTTTTATCGTGGTTGCGATTGTGACCATTCTTCTCGGTTTACGTCTGCCGATCGGTTTCCATATTTTTTAACACAAAAAGGGCATTGCTTATACGAAGCAGTGTCCTTTTTATGTGGCATCAAATAGTGAAACCGTCCGGTGTCCATCAGAGGTGGTCCATTCAAATCGAATTTGATCTGAGGCAGGGTCATGGTGACATTGAAGGGCAAGTGACTGCGTATCTGCCGAAAATTGAAAGAAAGAGACGCGTTGCCAAGAATGAAAGGAAGAGAAAACACAATCGTAGACGGAAAAGCCAAGCTGCTCTACCTGTTCAATGATGTGATCAAAGACGTTCTCCGGTACGATCATGAGAAGATCAAGCCATCCTTTAGCAAGGGATGCAGTATATTGAATCATTTCTCCTCCTTGTATGTCCATGAGCTGCCCGTTTTCATGAAGAATCATCGCCCCGAGCAATTCTCCTTTTATCCATCGGTCATTTTCCTTCAACCAGATCATCGTGCTTTGAAGACTTTCTGGCAGCATGATCTCTCCTTCTTCATCTTCAATGAGACAATGCCCGTTTTCAATGAGTAAATATCCGTTACACCATCTTCGGCTGCATTGTTCAAGCTTCTTCATTCGATGTTCCATTTGCAAAAGCTCCTTTCCTCTTTCTTTTTTTACCAAAACAAGCTTGTCCTATACGCCGGGAAAAAAGGACAAATCAACTATCAAGGAGACGATGCATAAACTAAGAAAGGCTGAATGAGAACACTTGAGGAAAAACGGATGGGAGCTGATGATGATGTGTGGAATAACAGGCTGGGCAGACTTTAAAAAGCAGCTCATCCAACAGGATCATGTAATCAATCAAATGACAGATACATTATCTAAAAGAGGGCCAGATGATACAAATACGTGGAAAAGTGAGCACGTTCTTTTCGGGCATAAACGGTTAGCGGTTGTAGATGTAGAAGGCGGAAAGCAGCCGATGACATATACACATCAAAACCATGCTTATACGCTTGTATACAATGGAGAGCTCTATAACACGGAGGATATAAGAAAAGAATTGTTAAAAAGGGGGCACCGCTTTCTTGGGCATTCTGATACTGAAGTTCTACTGCATGCCTATACAGAATGGAAGGAAGAGTGCGTGTCTCATTTTAATGGCATTTTTGCTTTTGTGATCTGGGATAGTGAACGTGAATTATTATTTGCAGGTAGAGACCGGCTCGGCGTTAAGCCATTTTTCTATACAGAACGGCATCATTCCTTTTTATTTGGTTCAGAGATCAAAGCGCTTCTTGCGCACCCTGATATAAAAGCAAAAGTCGATCACGAAGGGCTATCGGAGATCTTTGGCTTAGGACCATCTAGAACACCTGGGCAAGGAGTGTTTAAAGGGGTAAAAGAGCTGAGACCTGCCCATGCCTTGACCTTTTCAAAAGACGGTCTCCGCGTGTGGAGATACTGGAATGTCAAAAGTAAGGAGCATACAGACTCACTTGATGACACCGCACAGCACGTCAAGCATCTTTTTACAGATGCCGTCACAAGACAGCTCGTTTCTGATGTGCCTGTATGTACCTTTTTATCTGGGGGCGTCGATTCTAGTGCCATTACGGCCATTGCCGCTAAACACTTTGAGAAAATAGGGAAAGCACCGCTTCACACGTATTCCATTGACTATGAAGGAAATGATCAATTCTTTGAAGCAAGTCAATTCCAGCCGAATGCTGACGGCCCTTGGATTGATCGTATGACCAAAGCGTTTCAAACGAATCATCACAGCAGTATCATCGGACAAAAACAGCTGGCTTCTTATTTGAAGGAAGCAGTTGAAGTTCGAGACTTACCGGGTATGGCAGATATTGATTCGTCTTTACTTTGGTTCTGCCGAGAAATTAAACAGGATTTCGTTGTCGGTTTGTCAGGTGAGTGTGCTGATGAGATCTTTGGCGGCTATCCTTGGTTTCACATGGCAAATGAAACGAATGGTTTTCCTTGGATGCGCTCGACTGAAGCAAGAACGCAGCTATTGCAAGATTCGTGGCAGAAGAAGCTGTCACTTAAGGAATACGCACAAAGCAAATATGAAGAAACCGTGGCAGAAACGCCTCTTTTAGATGGAGAAACTGGAATAGATAAAGCCCGGAGAGAACTTTTTTACTTAAATATGATCTGGTTTATGACAACGCTGCTTGATCGAAAAGATCGAATGAGTATGGGAGCAAGTCTTGAGGTGCGTGTGCCATTTGCAGATCATCGTCTTGTCGAATATGTGTGGAATATTCCTTGGGAAATGAAAATGCATGGAAATCGTGAAAAAGGGGTTTTACGGAAAGCATTAGAGGGAATTTTACCGGATGAAGTGCTTTATCGAAAGAAAAGCCCTTACCCGAAAACACATCATCCGGCCTATACTCAGGCTGTGAAAGAGATGTTGACAGATTGTCTCGCGCAAAAAGATTCTGTCCTTCACGAATTTTTAGATTCGCATCAATTAAAGCAGTTGATTGAAACGGAAGGAGCTTCCTTCCAAGTGCCTTGGTATGGCCAGCTCATGAAGGGACCGCAGTTGATTGCCCATCTAGCACAGATTCATCATTGGTTTGAAACATATCGAATTGATATAGAAGCGTAATTAAGGGTCGGCTTTCTTGCACTGATTGAAAGGAAGCCGGCTTTTTTCATACATAACCATGAGACTTTTAGAACACATCAAAAGTTGATCTAAGCTTTCTCAATTGTATAATTAACTTAAAGTGAATTAATTTGGAGGAAAAAGGATAATGAAAATCATTGTGATTGGAGCGGGACCAGGGGGACTTGCGGCAGCTATGATGCTTCAAAGCAAAGGACATGATGTTCATGTATATGAAAAGCAGCCCTTTGTTGGCGGACGTAACGCTAAGTTTCAACTTGGTGATTTCACGTTTGATACAGGTCCTACCTTTCTCAGCATGATTCATATTGCAGAGGAGCTGTTCACCTTTTCTGGTAAAAATCTTTATGACTATATCGATGTAATTGAATTAAAAGATATGTATAGATTAATATTTCAAGACGACCAGCTGGATATGATTCGAGATCGTGATGAAATGTATAAACGATTAGAAGCCTTTGCACCTGGTGAGGGCGAAGGGTATTTACGATTTATGAACGATACAAAGCGCAAAATGGATCGTCTGACGCCAATTTTACAAAGCAAAATGGATCGGTTTCATCATTATTTGCGCCCGAAGGTGATCAAAGCACTTCCACAGCTTTCACTAAATAAAAGTTTATATGATGTGCTGTCTGACTATTTCTCAAATGAATCAGTGAAATATGCCTTTACATTTCAATCAAAATATTTAGGGATGTCCCCATGGGAATGTCCTGGAGCATTTTCGATTCTTTCGTTTATGGAGCATGATACTGGTGTTTTCCATCCGAAGGGCGGTGTTAATCAACTGTCAGAAGCGATGGCAAAGGCGGCGGTTGAATCTGGCGCAAATATTCACCTGTCATCTGGCGTTGAAAAGCTGCTCACGGAAGGCAGGAAAGTGAAAGGCGTTCGCTTAGAAACAGGAGAAGAAATACAGGCGGATGAGGTCGTCATCAATGGAGATTTTGCTCACGTGATGACAAAGCTTGTCGAGCCAGGTCTCTTAAAGAAATACAGCGAGAAAAAATTGAAAAAGAAAAAATTCTCGTGCTCCACCTTTATGCTGTATTTAGGATTAGATACGATATATGATGAGCCTCACCATACCATCGTTTTTTCCGATAATTATGCTAAATTCGTCAAAGGTATTACAAAAACATTTGAGCTGCCAGATGATCCGTCTATTTATATTCAAAATGCAAGTGTGACAGATGATACGCTTGCGCCAAAAGGAAAATCAGCTCTTTATGTGCTGGCACCGGTTGCGAATAATCAAAGCGGCATTGACTGGGAAAAGCATCAAGATGAATTTAGAGAGCTTGTGCTGGATACATTGGAGCGGAAAACGGGCTTTCAGAATGTGAGACAGCATATAGAAGTCGAGCGGATGATTACACCGAAGCAATGGGAGGAAGATCTTTACGTATATGAAGGAGCTACATTTAATCTTGGCCACCAGCTGACGCAGATGATGGTCCTCAGGCCGCACAATGAATTTGATGAATTAAAGCACTGCTGGCTTGTTGGGGGAGGAACGCATCCAGGAAGTGGTCTGCCAACCATTTTAGAATCAGCACGTATCACGACAAATGCGATTCTCTCAAAAGAGAAACATACACACAAAACGATACCGCATCAAGAAAAGGGGAGCGCCTCATGAAAAAGCATATATTGATTGCAGGTGGCGGTATTGGCGGGATGATCTCAGCGCTTTATTTAAAAAAAGCGGGACATGATGTCACTCTTGTCGAAAAAAATGAACAGCTTGGCGGGAGACTTGCTTTTGTACGTGAGAAAGGATATAAAGTAGATGAAGGTCCGACCATTGTCCTACTTCCTGACATGTTAAAAGGCATTTTACACGAGGTAGGAATTGACGAATCGTCTCTTGATCTGCTGCAGCTTGATCCGCTGTACACGATTCAATATCAAGATGGCACCTCCTATACGAAATACTCTGATGCACTTCGTCAGCTAGATGAGATCAGACGTGTATTTCCAAAGGAAGATCAAGGGTTCCTAAAGTTTATGGAAGAAATGACGGACCGGTTTCAAGAAGGGCAGCAAGCCTTTTTAGAAAAATCATTCCATGAAAAACGTACATTTTTTACAAAAGCAAATATGAAAATTTTAATGAAATTAAAAGCGTATCGAACGGTACAAAGCGCTCTAAAAAAATATTTCTCAGACGAACGCCTGCGAGATGCATATGCACTGCAAACCCTCTATGTTGGAGGAAACCCGTATGAAGCATCTGCTATTTATTCGCTCGTTTCATATAGTGAGCACGCACATGGAATCTACTATTTAAAGGGCGGCTATGCAAGTTTAGTAAATATATTGGAAGGACAGCTTATCAAATTGGGCGTGCATATCAGAAAAAATGAAGAAGTCACGCAATTGGTGTTTGAGGGAAAACGGGCAGTCAAAGCAAAAGTCAATGATGAACATATAGCCGCTGATGCATTTGTGATCAATGGAGATTATCCAGCAGCATTAAAACAGCTTGGTTTAGATGACGAGCAAGACCGCCGAAAATACGTGCCGTCCTCCGGCTGTGTGATGGTGTATCTCGGATTAAACAACATATATCATCATGCGCCTGTTCATCAATTTTTTATGGGAGAACACTTTGAGCTGCACATGAAAGAGGTTTTTCAAACGAAAACGATTCCTCAAGATCCATCTTTTTATACCTTTAATCCATCGATCATTGATCCATCTCTTGCTCCAGATGGCTGCAGCGTTCTATACATGCTGATTCCTGTTCCTTCAGGAAATCATATCAACTGGGAAGAGAAGACAGATTTTGTAGAAAAAATGATCGATCGTCTTGAGGAAAGAGGCTTTCCGAGATTGCGAGAATCGATTGTCTGGAAAAAGATCAGAACACCAAATGATTCCTTGCGAGAAGGATTATTTGAAGGCGGCAGCTTTGGTCTTGCGCCTAATTTGTTTCAATCAGGTGTCTTTCGCCCGCAAGTGAAGGTCAGAGAGACCGACAACCTTTATGCGGCAGGTGCTTCCATCCATCCTGGAGGTGGAGTGCCGATCGTGATGCAAAGTGCGAAGCTCATGGCTTCTGTTCTACTAAAAAATTTGAATGATAGAAAGGAAGTGAAGCTAAGTGGTTGATGTACAAACAGCAATGAAAGTGTGTGAAGAGACCATACAAACTCATTCAAAAACGTTTTACCGCGCCTTTTCCATGCTGCCTAAAAAGAAGAGGCAGGCAGTCTGGGCTGTGTATTCTTTTTGCAGGAGAGCAGATGATATTGTCGATGAGTCCCCTTCTCCAAAAGAGGATCTTGCATCCTTTAGGGAGACGTTTGATCGATTTTTACACGGCGAGGTAGACCGAAATGATCCGATGTGGGTGGCGTTAGAGCATACATTTCAAGAGTTTCGGATGGATGAGTCCCCGTTCCGTGATTTGCTGCATGGACAGGAGATGGATTTAGAACAGCATCGATACGAAACGTTAGATGAACTGCTCATCTATTCCTATCATGTTGCTAGTACCGTTGGACTCATGCTGCTTCCAATTATTGCACCGCGTAAAAAAGAGCAGCTAAAAGAAGCAGCCATTTCGTTAGGTATTGGTATGCAACTGACCAATATCCTTCGTGACATTGGCGAGGATCAGGCTGAAAGAGGCCGCATTTATTTGCCAAAGCAAGTGATGGATCAATTCGGGTACACAGAGAAAGAATTGCAGGAAGGGGTTGTCAATCAGGCCTTCCAGCATGTGTGGGAGTACATTGCTTTTGAGGCAGAGGCATACTACGAAGAGTTTTTTGACTATCTTCATGAATTCCCGCTTTATTCACGTATACCGGTGAAAGCAGCTGCCCACTTTTATAAAGCCATTTTAGATAAAACAAGAGAAAACGAATACCGGGTCTTTACAGAGCGGTCATTTATTTCAAAACAGGAAAAAGCACTTATTTTAGAGGATATTATGTAAAAAAGATGCTGATAAAGAAGAAAAAGGACTGCACACGCAGTCCTTTTTATGTGGATGAAAAACGATACTCCGTCCAAACCCTTGAACGCCAGCGTCTATACATGAAAATGCCTCTTACCCATTCATCCACGATAAAAGAAATCCAAACTCCGACGAGACCCATTTCAAGCTGAATGCCTAACAAGTAAGCGATCGGAAGCCCAATTCCCCACATTGAAATCATCGCCATATACACTGGAAACTTCGCGTCGCCAGCAGCCCGCAATGAATTGATAATGACCATATTAAATGAACGCCCCGGTTCTAAAATGATCGTCAATAGGAGGAGTGTGGCGGCGATTTGAATGATCTCGCGATTGCTAGTGAAAAATGCAAGCAAATGCGCCGATGATAAAGATAATACAGTGGAAGAAAGAAGAGAGATCGCAATGGCCCAGTATAAGCTTTTCATGCATCTGCGATAGGCAGCATCGAATTCTTTCGCCCCAATATGGCGCCCGATTAAAATTTGTGTCCCTTGGCTAATCGCTGCACCAAACAACATAATGAACATCATCAAATTTTGAGTATAGACTTTTGCTGCTAAAGCCTGCGTCCCCATAAATGTAATAAACAGTGTGATGATCATTTGAGAGCCGTTATAAGAAAGCTGTTCTCCAGCAGAAGGAATGCCGATTTTTAGCAGCTTTTTTAAATGCGTCCGCTGGATGTGAAACATGTTCTTCAGCGAAAAGCGTAATCCAATTCGGCGGCGGACAATGAGGATCATCGCTATTAATCCGATCAATCGAGCTAGTGAGGTTGAAAAGGCGACTCCCATGACACCCAAAACTGGAAAGCCAAACGGACCAAAAATGACCAAATAATTGCCGGCAACGTTGAGCAAGTTCATTCCGATGGTGACATACATCGTGTCTCTCGTGTATCCATAGCTTTTTAAAATAGCACTATACGTCATAATAAGTGCTTGAATAAAGGAAAGCAGCCCGACAATTTGTAAAAATACCGCCGCATCCGGCATGAGCTCACTTGATAAGCCCATCATGTGCAGGATTGGAACAGCTAATACAAACATGAGGAGACTAATGACAAAGCTAATCAAGAAGTTGGTACCGAGTGAGACATAGGCGACTTGAGTTGCTTCCTGCTTGCGGTTAGCTCCTAAGAGCTGCGCAATCACAATGGTCGTACCTGTTGTAATGAAGCTGAACATGACAATTAATAAATTCAGCAGCTGGTTACTGACACCTACTGCGGCCACACTGTTATCAGAATATTGGCTGAGCATGAGTGTATCTGCGCTCCCCATGAGCATATATAAAGAGATTTCAATAAAAATAGGCCAAGTTAATGCAAATAATGAAGGGTGGTTTCTCTCATTTTTGGCTTGAACCTTTTGATAAGACAGGGTTTGCGATTTCATCACGTAGCCCCCCTTTCGTATAAATCCGATTTATAGTGTACCTTGCATCGACTATAATAAGAAGAGATGAAACCGAAACTTATTGGAGAAATCCGACTTCGTAAGGAGATGAATATGGATCGATTTATTACATTTACAGTACCGCCGTTTCCTATTTATATTGCTTCAGGCAAAGGTGTTTTTCATCAAGGAGAAAGACATATCTCTAGAACCTTCACTGTATTTGATCTTCTCTATGTCACAAAGGGTGAACTATGGATAACAGAGGATGAGAGGGCTTATCACGTAAAAGAAGGTGAATATATCATTCTTTCACCGGGCTTATCTCATGGTGGACATTTGCCATGTGAAGAGGACACCCACTATGAGTGGCTACATTTCTCAATTGATCCATTTGAGCTGTCGAACCGGCCGAGAGAACACTGGATTGATATGAAACAAAATCAAGCCACCTTCGAAAAGCCGGCAACATATGAATTCAGCCTGCCCCGTTTAGGACAAGTGAAAGGACGAAGTGTGTTAGAAAAGCATCTTTCAGCAATGAGAGCACTAAATCATGATGCATCTGAACTTCCACTGAAAAAACAGCTTCTATTTGAGGAACTAGTCATCCATTTACAAAAAGAAGCATTCCATATGCCAAGTGCAAAGGAGACCGTTGCATCAGAAGTGGTTCACTATCTTGAGCGCCACTTTATGAAGAAATTACACATGGAGCAGCTTGCAGAAAAGCTGCACTATCATCCTGATTACATGACAAGATGTATGAAGACAGTATATGGATTGACACCAAACCAATACAGTCATCGTCTCAAAATCGAAAAAGCCAAAAGCATGCTGGCCTCAACGAATGAAAAAATTGCAGCCATTGCAGAGTATGTAGGCATTGACGATCCTACTTATTTTTCGAAGCTGTTTCGGCAAAACGAAGGCATGACGCCGATCGAGTACCGTCATTTAGTCAAAAGAACAACAAAGTAAAGGAGCGTGAATAGATGAAAAGGGAAAAAGAAGAGCTTGTGAATATACGACCATTAAACGAAACTGATTTAGAAGAGGTGTGGCATTTAAAATTTAAAGCACCAGATCAGTCCTATCGAAAGTGGAATGCCCCTTATTTTGAAGAACACGAGATCCCGCTTTCTGCATTTAAGAAACGATACTTGCAGGATGAATCCATTCCGCCGAAGCTGTATGGCATTGAAATAGATGGAGACATCAAAGGCACTGTGTCTTATTATTGGGAGAACGAACGTACACGATGGCTTGAATGCGGCATAATCATTTATGACTCACGCTTTTGGAGCGGGGGCATAGGGACAAAGGCGTTAAACCTATGGATTGATGTACTATTTTCGCACATTGATATCCCTCGAATTGGTCTTACAACATGGTCAGGGAATGAACGGATGATGCGCTGTGCAGAGAAATGTGGATTTGTCCTTGAGGGAAGATTGAGAAAGGTTCGGTACTATCAAGGAGAGTATTTTGATTCGATGCGCTATGGAATGCTGAGAGAAGAATGGCGAAGTCTTCCGCGCCATTCCTCTGAACAATCATCATATTAGGACAAAAGTATCGTAATATTTGAATAAACGAAGAAGATTGATATAAAGGGGGTTTTACTCTAGAGAATCATGGGACTATTCGTTTCACTGCTGTGTTATCTATTTATGGTTTGATGTGCCAAAGCATAACAAAGACCAATGGCTGTGAGCCATCTTAGGCTTGCAATTTAGTACCACCATAATCGGTATTGAATTGAACAAGGCAGATAGGAAGGGGCTGAACTGGACTTCATATTTTTAGCATCTTGTTTGATCTCATGCTGCTCATCTCTATTTTGATCGATATCATTCTTTTTATCAGATGGGTCCTTCATGAAGAAGGGCTTTTTTGTTTGATCTTTTGAGCCGGGACACCTGCAATGACGATTTGCTCTTCATGAAAGGAACGATTCACCACGGCATTAGCTCCGATTGAAATATGATTCGCAATATAAATGTCTCCAAACAGCTTAGCTCCAGGGCCAATCCATACGTGATCGCCAATGGTTGGTACATCCTTTTCATGATGGTTTTGGCCAATATTCACCCCTTGATGAATATCACAAAATGCCCCAATTTTAGCGTGCTTGTTTACAATTAACAGACCAGTATGATTGATTCTAAGGCCGGGGCCAAAGACGCCAATCGGGATATCAAAGCCAAGCTGCATGCCTTTCTTTTTATGTAAATAGCGATAAAACCATTTTCGCAATGCAGCACCGCTATGAGAATAGTATTCATATTTTCGTAAATACCTTTGATATTTCCATATATCGTCCCCAAACCACTTTGGCCTTCTGCGTGTGATCGCCAATGCTTTTTTATCCTGCGCCAAGTAGTGGTGAAGGTCATGCTTCGTTAAAATCAACAGATCTCCCTCCATTCCTGTTCGTTTTAGAGAAATTATACCATTAAAACCATTTATATCAATAAGAATGGTGTGATTTTTTCAACTTTTTACCTTCGTTTCATCTAAATTTCTATATAAAATAAGCTCTTTATGTCGAGTAGAACAAAAGAACCAGGAAGATTGATTTGTAATTTTTTTCAATATCAAAAGGGCGCATGCGTTCGATCTCTTTATGGCAGTAGGTGTTTGTAAAAATTACTCGAAAATACTCATTAAAAAGAGAATATTGTATTCATATGCTATTAGAATCATCTTTTTGAATCCAATTGACTTTCCTATCCCACATCCTCTAGGCTAATAAATGAAAATGATAATCTTTATCAATTGGAGGAGTGTTTTATTATGTCCATCAAAACCGTTTCTAAAAATCAGCAATTTTTAGAGCAGCAAAGTCAAAGAGAATCTAATGCAAGGTCTTACCCGAGACGGTTCCCATTAGCCATGCAAAAAGCCGAGGGTATGATCGTGACAGATGCAGATGGCAGAGAGTTTTATGACTGTCTGGCAGGTGCAGGAACACTTGCACTTGGTCACAATCATCCGGTTGTTATAGAAGCTATTGAACGTATGCTTCATGAAAAAAGACCATTGCATACGTTGGACATAACCTCAGAAATAAAAGAAGAATTTGTGAGTGAGATTTTTTCACACCTGCCCGAAGAGTTTGCAAAGAGAGCAAAAATTCAATTTTGTGGACCAACTGGCGGTGATGCCATAGAAGCAGCTATTAAATTAGTCAAGACAGCGACAGGAAATCGTTCCATTCTTTCCTTCCACGGTGCCTATCACGGGGCGACACATGGCACGATGTCATTAAGCGGTAATTTATCTCCAAAGGAAAGAGTGCAAGGGTTAATACCAGATGTGCATTTCCTGCCTTATCCATATGAATATCGCTGCCCATTCGGAATTGGCGGTAAAAATTCACACCGCATTTCCAGTTCTTATATCGAGCGTGTATTAAATGATCCTGAAAGTGGTATTCTTCCGCCAGCAGCTATGATCTTTGAAGCAGTGCAAGGTGAGGGAGGCTCAATTCCAGCATCTATTGAATGGATACAAGAAATGAGAAGAATCACAAAAGAAAAAGGCATTCCGCTTATTATCGATGAGGTTCAATCAGGCATTGGCCGAACAGGTAAGATGTTTGCCTTTGAACATGCGGGAATTGTGCCAGACGTCATTGTATTATCAAAAGCAATTGGTGGAAGCCTTCCGCTCTCAGTTGTCATTTATGATCAAGACTTGGATCAATGGAATCCTGGTGCACACATTGGTACATTCAGAGGAAATCAAATGGCGATGGCTGCAGGAACCGCTACGCTTAAATTTATAAAAGAAACCAATTTGCTTGATCATGTAGATCAGTTAGGTGATCGCATGCAGGCTTATCTAAAAGACATTCAAAAACACGTACCAGCTATCGGTGATGTTCGAGGAAGAGGATTAATGATTGGTGTTGAAATCGTCGATCCAAATGAGAAGCAGGATGTGGATGGCAGCTATCCAGCCAATCCAGAGCTAGCCAGTCTCATTCAAAAGAATTGCTTCGATAAAGGCTTAATTGTAGAGACAGGAGGCCGTTTCGGAAGCGTGGTTCGATTCTTACCGCCATTGATCATGACGGAGGAGCAGCTTGAACAAGTTATCGCTATTTTTAAAGAGGCCGTTTACGATGCAATCAACTAAGTCTTCTGTTGATTCATTATTTATCAATCAAAGCCAGCTTGGAAGAGAGTCCTTCCAAGCGGCTCTTCATACATCTATCGACAGCTTACTGGATCAGTGGCAAAAAGACAAAGGCCCATACAGTGGAATATTGCCTGGGAAATTAACGGATAGTGTCGAATCGTTATTTCAGTTTCAACCATCTGGAGAATCAATTGAATCTGTCTTTCAAGATATTAAACAGCACCTTTTACCGCATTTGGTTGATGTATCGCACCCTAAATGCTTGGCACATTTGCATTGCCCGCCGCTCATTCCTGCACTTGCTGCAGAAGTGATGGTGAGCTCATTTAACCAATCAATGGATTCCTTCGATCAAAGTGGTATTGCTTCTTTGGTTGAGGAGGAAATCCTAAAGTGGCTGTGTGCAAAGTTTTCTTATGGAGACCTGGCAGATGGGACATTTACGAGCGGTGGAACCCAATCTAACTATATGGGGCTGCTTCTTGCGAGAGATGCATTTTGTGAAAATAAATGGCAATGGAATGTTCAGCAGAAAGGCTTACCAAGTGAAGCTCACCGCATGAGAATTCTTTGTTCTAAAAATGCCCACTTCACTGTGAAAAAGTCTGCATCCCAGCTAGGCTTAGGGGAGCAGGCAGTCGTTCTAGTAGAGACGGATGAGCATCACCGAATGGACCTCAAGGATTTGCAGAAGAAGCTTGTTGAGTTAAAGGAGCAGGATCTTCTGCCATTTGCGATAGTGGCGACTTGCGGGACAACTGATTTTGGCAGTATTGACCCAGTTCGAGATGTATATGACATCGTCAAACCATACGGTCTATGGATTCATGCAGATGCTGCCTATGGTGGAGCGCTTGTATTAAGTGAAACCTACCGAGATAAATTAGATGGTGTTGAGCTTGCTGATTCAATCACGATCGACTTTCATAAACAATTTTATCAGCCGATCTCTTGCGGGGCATTTTTGCTGAAGGATAAAAGACATTTTGGCTTGATCAATTATCATGCAGATTATCTCAATCCAAAAGAAGATGAACTGGATGGAATACTACATCTCGTCAATAAATCTGTCCAAACGACGCGTCGATTTGATGCACTGAAATTGCTTCTGTCCCTTCGGATGATTGGAGAAGAAGGGTTCGGTGAGATCATTGACCACACCATTCAATTTGCAAAGAATGTAGCTGCGCTGATTGATAGAAATGATCACCTTGAAGTAATCAATCCTGAGCCAGAAATCAATGCAGTTGTGTTTCGATTTAAGGATGATCATCAAGCAGATGACATCAATAAAATCATCCATCGAACGTTATTCAAATCAGGAACTGCTGTCATTGCGAAAACAATGGTAGATGGTCATACATGCTTAAAATTCACTTTGTTAAATCCGAGAACGACAATGGCACATATTAAGGAAATCCTTTCTGACATCGTTGATATCGGGATCGCTCATATTCAATCCGGGAGGGTACTACGTTGAGTCAATATAAACAAATGGCTGAAAATGCAACTATGCAAAGCTTTTTAAACTGTTTTTTACGTGAAACAGGAATCGATCGATCTGCAAAAAAAGAGACAAAAGCAGACGGTTCGCTTGTATTCGTGGCAAAACTAGCAAAGCAAGATCTTGAGCTTGTGATTCCGATTCGATATTTTTCATCTGTAGGCCGTCATCTCTTTGATTTTCCGATTCGCTTTCGTCCCGGCGGCAGTGAACAAGAGGGAACGATCGTTGATTACATGACACTTGTTGCTTTATGTTCAAAGGAGCTTCTCATTGAATATGGCCGCACAGATGCAGAGGATGAATTCATGCTTCGCATCATTTTAAGCTGCCGTAATATTGAAAGATTCTTAAAGGAGAGAGAAAGTGATCGAGCAGCTCTATCTCAAGCTGATTTTGAGTATATCGAGGCTGAGCAGTCACTTCTCCTTGGACATTTAACGCATCCTACACCAAAAAGTAGACAAGGGATGACAGAAGAGGAGGAAGCCGTCTATTCTCCTGAGCTGAAAGGGGCTTTCCAGCTTCATTACTTTAAAGCACACCATTCGATTGTGCTTCAGGATTCATCTATTTCACAGTCGGCGGCAAGCTTGATGTTAGAAGAGCTTTCGCTTCAGTTACCTGAAGAAACAGAGAGGCTGAATACTTTAACAGAAAACGGACAATATGTGCTCATTCCGATTCATCCACTGCAAGTCAAAGTGGTCATGGAGAAGGCGTTCGTGAAGCGTTATATAGAGGAGGGGAAACTAACTTATTTAGGACCGATGGGAGCTGAATATACAGCGACCTCATCCTTTAGAACGGTCTATCAAAAAGATTCTGCTTACATGCTCAAATTCTCTGTTCCTGTGAAAATTACGAACTCTTTACGCATCAATAAACAAAAGGAACTGGATCGCGGAGTTGAGATGTCCCGCATCTTAAAAACAGAATTAGGCGTTTCTTTATACGATCAATTCTCTGGATTCCGTGTGATTGAAGATCCTGCATATCTATCCATTCAAGGAGTTGAGGCGGAATCTGGATTTGAAGTGGTGATTCGTCAAAATCCATTTTTGCATCGTGAAAAAGGCGCAAGTTTAATTGCTGGCTTATGTCAGGATCATGCGTACGGAGGAAAATCAAGATTAGCAGGCATTATTCATGAGCTTGCAGACGCAGAAGGCCGGTCAACAGAAGCGGTCAGCCAAGATTGGTTTAAACGATATTTATCCATTTCGTTAGAACCGATGCTCTGGCTGTTTGAAACGTATGGCCTTGCACTGGAGGCCCATCAGCAAAATGCGGTCGTGCAAATGAAGGATGGTTATCCAGACACCTTCTATTATCGTGACAACCAAGGCTACTATTATAGTGAATCGAAAAAGAATAAGCTGGCCAACCTTGTCCAAAACTTAAGCGTGAGAAGTGAAACCATCTGTGCGGATGATGTAGCCGTTGAGAGACTTCGTTATTATTTCTTCTTTAATCATTTATTCGGTCTAATTAACGGTTTTGGCACAGAAGGACTAGCAAAGGAAGAAGATTTGCTGGCGCTTGTGAGAGATACATTGCTCGTTCATGAGGAGACATATGGAGCATCTGATCTGACAAACAGCCTTCTCCGCTCAAAGGAGCTGCCTTCAAAAGCGAATTTACTGACACGTTTTGAAGATATGGATGAGCTGACAGGGTCACTGGAAACACAATCTCGTTATACGGCTGTCTTGAATCCGCTCTTTTTACATAAGGAGGCGCTGATTGGATGAGGCATCGTATTAGCTTTATTCGTGCTGAATATGAAAGGGACGTCCAGCTTGTCCATAAGTGGATGCAGGAAGAGTACGTTCACCCATTTTGGCATTTGAATATTCCGTTTCCCGCTTTTGAAAAACATTTTTATCAGGCCATACATGATCCGCATCAAACTCTTTATTTAGGAACGATTGACGGGACGCCAATGAGTTATTTTGAGGCGTACAACGTCAAAGGAGATGTCATTGAATCCTACTATGAGCCTTCTCCGCACGATCAAGGAGTCCATCTGTTAATAGGTGAGCCGGATTATGTGGGAAAAGGATTTGCTGCTCCGCTCCTTCAGGCAATGACAGCATTTCAATTTGAGCAGAACAAACGAACAGAAAAAATCGTTGCTGAGCCAGATATTCGCAATGAAAAAATGATTCATGTATTTGAAAAATGCGGTTTCGAACGTGTAAAACCAGTCATTTTACCGGATAAAACAGGTCTTTTGATGTTTTGTGATCGAGAACGATTCGAAAGGAAGTATAACCATGACGCGGTTCAACAAGCAAAATAATGTAGTGGATGTAATTGGGATCGGCATTGGCCCGTTTAACCTAGGGCTTGCCGCATTATCTGAAGAGGTAAATGAAATCGACGCTTTGTTTTTTGAAAGAAGTGAAGCCTTTCACTGGCATCCAGGTATGCTTATTGAAGGGACGACACTGCAAGTCCCATTTTTAGCGGACCTTGTCAGCATGGCAGATGTGAAAAGCAAATATAGCTTTCTCAACTATTTGCAGGAGCAAAACCGTTTGTATTCATTTTACTTTCTAGAGGACTTCCATATTCCGCGAAAGGAATACAGTCATTATTGCCGCTGGGTCGCTGACCAGTTAGACTCTTGCCGATTTGGCATGAACGTCGAATCTGTCTCATTGATCGAAAAGGCAGGGGAAAAGCGATATGAAGTGCATGTCCGTCATGTGGGGGATCAAGCCGTAGAGGTGTTTGAAAGCAAGCATCTCGTTCTAGGCATTGGTACGCAGCCGGCGATACCAGCATCGCTTCAGCCGGCATTAGGAGAGAAAGTCTTTCATTCGGCAGATTATTTAAAACGAAAGAAAGAAGGCTGTTTTAAAGGAAAATCTGTGACAGTCATTGGTTCTGGTCAAAGTGCGGCAGAAGTGTTTTATGACATTTTATCAGATGATGAGGCAAAGGATATTCATTGGTTTACGCGGTCTAAAGGGTTTTTCCCAATGGAATATTCAAATCTTGGACTTGAGTATTTCTCTCCAGACTATATTGATTTCTTTTATGAGCTTCCGCAAACAAAAAAGGATACGCTGCTAAAACAGCAAGACTTGCTGTATAAAGGCATCAGTTCTGCGATGATTCGTGATATTTATCATTTGCTTTATGAACGTTCTGCCTGCGGAAAGCAGCTGAACACAGTGCTTCAAGCCATGACAGAAGTTAACTTGATTGAGGAAACAGCGAGCGGCTTGTCACTTTCATGCACGCAATGGGTCAAGGAAGAATCCTTTACCCATGAGACGGATATTGTCGTTTTGGCGACTGGCTACCAATCGGTACTGCCGCCATTTATCAACCCAATTTCTCATCACATTCAATGGGATGATCAAGGACGTTTCCAGGTCGAGCGTGAGTATCGTTTGAAAACAAACACAATGGGTGAAAATGATATTTTCGTTCAAAATGCAGAGCTTCATACACATGGGGTCGGCGCGCCAGATTTGGGACTAGGGGCTTATCGAAACAGTGTGATCATCAATGAACTTGCTCGTCAAACCGTGTATCCACTTTATCAAAAACACGTCTTCCAGACATTTGGTACACACAAGAATGCACACACATTTGAAGAAATCAAAGGTTAAGGAGGATGAAGCGATGAATGTACAAGATGAATTAAAAAAAGCGGTGAATCCTGCTGCTTGGAAAAAGGCAAATCAGCGAATGGTGGCAAAAATGCTGTCTGAATACATGTATGAGGACATGCTTCATCCTGTAGAACTGGATAGTAAGGATGGCATTGCTCAGTATGAATTAATCATTCACGAACATAAGAAATATCGCTATCTTGCAAAACCCCGGTTGTTTGATAGTTTTGATACAATCGCTGAATCAATCGAGTGCTGCCAAGATGGAAAATGGTCAAAGGATATCAGTGCCATAGTGTTTTTACTAGACATTCAGCCAATCATTCCAATGTCTTCTGAGACAACAGGCCATCTCATCAAAGAGCTTCATCATACTTTGTTAGCAGATGTCCATTTGCTGTCGAAAAAAGCACTTCGTGCGGACGAACTAACAGATACTGATTATGCATGGATTGAAGGAGAAATGACAGGCCATCCTTGGATTGTGTATAACAAAGGGCGCATAGGATTCAGCTATGATGATTACTTAGCCTATGCACCAGAACGGCAAGAATGTGTGCAGCTGTCTTGGATAGCTGTACACAGGGAGCTTGCGACATTCCATGCAGTCGACCATGAAAACTATGAGCAGGTGATCGCCAAAGAATTAGATGAAGTCACGATTCGTCAATTTCAGCGCGTGTTAAAGGATGAAGGATTGAATGCGGCTGATTATTATATGATGCCTGTTCATAAATGGCAGTGGACACATATGATCATACAGCATTTCCCTGAAGATTTGGCCCTGCGCCGGATTGTGTATTTGGGAGAGGGGCTGGATCAATATATTCCGCAGCAATCCATTAGAACCTTTACGAACATTTCAAGTAAAGGCAAGCACCATATTAAACTGCCAATGAGTATTTTAAATACGCTTGTGTACCGTGGGCTTCCATCAGAACGTACAGTGATTGCCCCGCGCATTACAGCGCATATTAAAGGGATTGCAGATCAAGACCCATTTTTATCTGATGTCTGCCGCGTCATTTTACCAGGGGAGAATGCAAGTATCAATGTCGATCATCCATACTACAGCAAGCTGCCTGGTGCACCGTATCAATATCTAGAGATGCTCGGTGTTATTTTTAGAGAAAGCATTTATACGTACTTAGATGAAGGGGAGAGCCCTGTTACACTTGCGGCACTTACTTATGAGGATCATGAAGGTGAGCCGTATATCAAACAGCTGATTGAAAAGTCAGGTCTCTCAGCAAAAGAATGGATGGCGACATTTTTCCATGTCGTGATGCCGCCGCTGCTGCACTTTATGTATCAATATGGCACAGTCTTTTCACCACATGGGCAAAATACGATTCTTGTATTAAAAAATCATCAGCCGCATCGATTGGCGATAAAAGATTTCGTTGATGATGTAAATATAAGTGATCAGCCGCTGCCTGAATTAGCTTCACTAGAAGAAGATTTAAAAGAAGTGCTGCGCAGTGAGCCGCCAGAAGGTTTAGTGCAATTTATCTTTACAGGACTGTTTATTTGCAACCTGCGTTATGTATCCAACGTGTTAGACAATCACGATCTGTTAGATGAAACGACACTTTGGCGTTTGCTTGCTGAAGAAATTCAGCAGTATCAAAATCAATTTCCACAGCTGAAAGATCGTTTTGCTTTATTTGATTTATTCCAGCCTCAGCTGACGAAGCTTTGCTTAAACCGTAATCGCATGATTGATTATGGTTATGGAGATGGAGATGACCGCCCGCATGCATCAGAGCATGGAAAGGTCACGAATGCACTTGCACAAGTTCTCTCATCTGTAGGCGAAAAGTAAAAAGGAAAAGCTGTAGACTCATATTGTCTACAGCTTTTTGGTTTTTTAAGAAAATGCCTGTGAGGCCAAAAAATAGAGAAGCGCAGGATCATTTTGTTTTTCGTTTCCACGAATCATCATAAAATGCGCTGCGTTTGTTTTCGTAAATCCTGCTTCTATCAGTGATGTGTGAAGACGTTCAGCCGTTTCTTCCTGCATATCTAAACGAATCGCACCTGGATAAGACGAGATAAGTGATTGAATGAGCGCGAGCGCCGTTTGTTCATCGTTTGCTGCAAGCGGTCCAATCAGTAGATTAGCTGGGGTTTCGACGCCAAAGGCAAAACCGATTGTTTCATGATGCTCATTCTGTGCAATCAGCCGGAACGAGGCTCGTTCCATTCGCTTTTTTAAAAAGCTCGATCGATTGGTCCCTGCGCCTTTTTCGTCAAGTGCTTCAATAGACGGAAGATGAGTTTCATCAGCGGGAGAAAGATGAATCTTATCTGACATTTGAAGCGCTAAAGGATTTGTTTTTTGTGCTTTGTATGTATGAATGAAGCCTATAGTGTGAAAGCCGATCTTTTCATAAACGGGCCGTCCTTGAACAGTAGCCGTTAAAACGACTGGGGCACTTTGATCACTTTGACGGAGCAAGGTGTCAATCATTTTACGTGCAAGACCTAAACCGCGATGTGTTTCAGAAACAATAACTGCACCAATTGAAGCCACTTTGTCATATTGGAAAATTCCAGCACACGAGATAACTTGTCCAGTAGCTGTTGTAAAACCTGTAAAAGACCCATTCGTTAAAAGAGATGTGAGCTCTTCCGCATTGTAATCAGGCCAATTGACCTCTTTTGACAAAGCCATAAGGTCTGGTATGTCATCAAGTGTTAAAGATCGTTGAATAACGTCTGCCAATTCACGCAACTCCTTCTTAGCTGATTTCTCTATATGTATCGTACCATAAGAATGCATAAGAAAAAGGAAAAGGGAGATCCTTTTCCTTTTATATTGTTTAATAATTGAGGTCACGGTTGTATTCATATTCAAAGGTAAGCCGCAAGTTTTTAATCGACACGACGCCTACTTTAATTAATCGTCCACCGATAAACTGAGGAAACTCTATCGCGTTGAAAGAAACAAAAAAGCGGTCTTTGGCCGGTACCTGACTTGTTTTATAGGAAGAGATGTCGACCTTTTGTCCTTTCCAAGGTACATTTACTGTCCCGCCTTTTAAGGAAGAAACGGTGAAGACATAACTGTGTGCGTTTGTAACGCCTTTATCAGCCTCTAATGAAAGTCCAGTCACGACAGCATCCTGAGGTAAGCTGCTTAAATCAAAATTAGAATTTGGAGAACCGGCTTCATTTAAACTATTGAGTGTGGGAGGCGATCCGTATCGTTTTAGGGTTTCTTTTTCAATACTTTTGTTAAACACAATGCGGTACTTTTTATCTTCTTCATTTAATAATTGTTTAGGTTTTACAGCTAAGTAGTAATCCGTACTGGCAGCGATTTTTGGCATATGAATGATTTCGTTTTCATTGTATGTCCGCACAGAGGAAGATACAAGGGTCCCGTTCTTATCATAAAGATAGAGATCAAAATCATTTCCCGATTTCACATTCACGAGTTTAATAGAAAAGCGGCCATCAGCTCCAAAAAATTTAGAGTTGGTAAAATGGTGAAAATCGATATCATTCATAGAAGAAATACTTCCCTCATGATATAAATAAGATTTATTCAGATAAAGAGAAGGTTCTATGAGCTGAGCTTTTTCCATCGTATCATTGTTGGCATAATCACTGTCTGGATAAAGGTGCTCCAATTCCTCTGTATAGTTTTTCGTTTGTTTCGTAGATGCTTCACTTGCTTGTGCAGGTGATTGAAAGAGAGGGGTGGCAATGAAGAGACCGGTGGTGAGCAGTAAAATCCCGATTTTCTTTTTGAACATAACAAACATCTCCTTATCAGTCATTTGTTTTCATTCATATTATCGGTTAATAATTGTAAATATTGATATATATTCCATTTTTCTATTGAAAAAGAACCTCCAATCACGGAGGTTCTAGTTTTAATGAACATTAAAATATCTAGCTTCAGGGTGAGAAACAACGATTGCTGAAACAGATGCTTCAGGTTCCATCATGAATCCTTCTGTCAGATGGATGCCGATTTTTTCAGGCTGAAGCAGCTTGAACAGCTTTTCTTGGTCTTCAAGATTTGGACACGCTGGATAACCAAAGGAATAGCGCTGCCCTTGATATTTCGCCTGGAATCGTTTTTCCATTGTGAAATCGACTGGGTCAGGGAAGCCCCATTTGTCACGGATTACTTGGTGGGTTCTTTCAGCTAATCCTTCTGCAAGCTCAAGTGCAAGAGCTTGGACAGCATGCATTTTTAAGTAATCACCTTCTTGCTTGAATTGCTGCGCGACTTCACGAATACGTGCGCCCGCTGTGACAGCAAATAAGGCAATATAATCTTTTTCCTTTTCGTCACTCTTCCGCACATAATCAGAAATGGAGCGGTATGGAAGCTTTTCTTGTCTTGGAAATTGGAACGTTTCTATGATGCGGTTAGATGCTTCGGGATCATAAATATGCAAATCATTTCCGTGTGAACTGGCAGGAAAGAATTGATACACAAATGCAGGCGCAAACCAGTCCTTCTCTCTGCCTTCCTGAAGAAGGTCTGTGACAAGCTGTTTTAATTCCAATGCTTTTGGATGCTGTTCGGCCAATAGCTTTTTGACCTTTCCTTTTAAGCCGAGATGATGGCCAATCAGCATTTGCTCATTTACATAAGGCATAATATGATGCAAATCAATGTCTTTTACATAATGGCGTGCTGTATTTTCTGGTGTAAATATTGGCGCCTGCGGAAGTGCCGCACGTTTTTCTAGTAATTCAATGACAGCTTTCGGCTGCTTCACTTCCTTCTCCTTGAAAGCTGCTGCCGGCTCCTCTAGCGGCTTTGTTTGAAATTGAAGAGGGTTTGCTTTTAACTCATTGGCTAATGACAGACCGTCCATGGCATCTTTGGCATAAAGAACAGGTCCATCGTAATGAGGCGAAATTTTCATGTTCGTAAATTTACGAGAAAGGGCAGCACCACCAACCAAAATAGGAACGGAAATATTGGCTTTTTGTAAATCCTGAGCGGTTAATACCATTTGCTGTGCGGACTTCACTAGTAAGCCTGATAACCCAATCATATCTGGTTTTTCTTTTTGCACAGCTTCGATCAATGTTTGAGGTGTCACTTTAATGCCGAGATCGACCACTTGAAAGCCATTATTGCTCAAAATGATGTCGACAAGGTTTTTCCCGATATCATGAACATCTCCTTTTACGGTCGCAAGTAGAATTTTCCCTTTTCCGCTTGCATGCTGCTTTTCCATATATTGCTCAAGGTACGAAACAGATGCTTTCATGACCTCTGCCGATTGAAGCACTTCGGCGACTATCAGTTCATTTTGATTAAAAAGGCGTCCAACCTCAGCCATTCCCTGCATTAACGGACCATTGATGATGTGAAGCGGCGATTCAAATTGTTCTAAAGCAATAGCTAGATCATCGATGAGACCTTCTTTCGTTCCTTCGACGACGTAGAGCGCCAGCCTTTCATCAAGTGATAAGGAGACTTTTGGTTTTTTCTCCGTTTTCTTTTTGCCGCGGTAAAATTGGGTGAATTCAGCAAGGGCTTGGTCATTTGTTTCATAAAGCAAGGTTTCAGCTAGTTTGATTTCATCCTTTGGAATGGATGCGAAGCGCTCAAGCTTTTCTGTATTCACGATGGCGTAGTCAAGTCCTGCTTGGACGCAGTGATACAAATAGACGGCGTTTAAGATTTCTCTGCCAACAGGCGGAAGTCCGAAAGACACGTTGCTAATACCTAAAATAGTGAGGCACTCAGGCAGGGTTTCCTTGATCATTTTGATGCCTTTAATTGTTTCTTCTGCGGCGCCAATATATTGCTCGTCTCCTGTGCCTACTGGAAAGACAAGCGGATCAAAAATGATGTCACTTGCCGGAATTCCATACTTCTTTGTTAACAGATCGTGAGAACGTACAGCAATCTCTAGCTTTCGTTCCGCTGTCACGGCCATTCCTATTTCGTCAATCGTACCAACAACAATTGCACCGCCATATAGCTTCACAAGTGGGAGAATCTCTTCAAAGCGTTCCAAGCCATCCTCAAGGTTGATGGAATTGATGATGGCTTTCCCTTGGGAATACGTGAGTGCCTTTTCAATGACGTGTTTATCCGTTGAATCAATGACAAAAGGGGCTTTGACCTTTTTCATAGCTTCTTGTAAAAAGCCTTCCATGTCTGCTGCCTCATCACGGTCTGGATCGGCTAGACACACATCAATAACGTGAGCGCCATTTTTCACCTGGGCACGAGCGATTTCTGCTGCTTCTTCAAACTTTTGTTCCGCAATGAGCCGTTTGAATTTGCGAGAACCAATGACATTGGTCCGTTCGCCTACAAAAAGAGGACGCATCGAATCTTCATAGATAAGAGGCTCAATTCCTGATACGGTATGCTGCGACGATTCGCGAGTGATATGACGCGGCTGAAGCGTGCGTACTTCATCTGACAATGCTTGAATATGTGCGGGTGTCGTTCCGCAGCAGCCACCGACGATATTTAACCAGCCTTCCTTAGCGAAGGCAGCAATTTTTTTAGCAAGAGAAGCAGGGGATTCATGATAGTGGCCTTCTTCATCTGGAAGACCAGCATTCGGATAGCAGCTAACCGCTGACTTTGCGATGGAGGAGAGCGTGCGGATATGGTCTGTCATAAATTCTGGACCTGTCGCACAGTTCAGGCCAACACTAATTGGCTTCATATGCTCAAGAGAGATATAAAAGGCTTCAATATCCTGACCGGCAAGGGTTGTACCCATCGGTTCAATGGTACCTGATACCATAAGTGGTAATTGAATGCCGGTCGTTTGAAAGGCTTCCTGAATACCTTTAAATCCAGCTTTTACATTCAGCATGTCTTGGCTTGTTTCTAAAAGAAGGGCATCACATTGTCCGTCGATTAGAGCGCGGGCTTGTTCTTCATAGTTTCTGACAAGCTCACTGAAGGTTGTGCCGCCTGTTACAGATAATGTTTTCGTTGTTGGACCCATTGCGCCTACAACAAAACGAGGCTGCTCCGGTGTGGAAAAACGGTCAGCTTCAGCCTTCGCCAGCTGTGCAGCTCGTACATTGAGTTCATAGGCAAGATGACCAAGCCCGTATTCATCAAGGACGAGCTTTGTAGCACCAAACGTATTTGTTTCAATGAGATCGGCACTAGCCTCAAGGTATTCCCTATGGATCGCGCGGATGATGTGAGGGGCTGTCACATTCAAATACTCGTTACAGCCCTCATATTCTTCTCCGCCAAAGTCTTCTGCTGTCAGATTGGCATTTTGAATCATTGTGCCCATCGCACCATCAAGGACGAGGATGCGTTTTTTGAGCTGTTCAGTGATAGTTGACATGGACGTTAGACTCCTTTTCTTTCTGATGGATGTAGGTGGTCAGTTCTGCTGTTAAATCTGATCGAAGGAAAGGAGTAATTAAATAAATGCCATTAAACAATTCGCAGGCTGTATCTAATAAAGAGCGGGCAATCGCTAAGCCTTCTGCTCGTTGCTTTTCTTTATCCTCGCCAGCTTTAGCCATAATGTCACGAATGGAATCAGATAATTTGATGCCTGGAATTTCATGATGAATAAACTCTGCATTTCGACTGCTTGTTAACGGCATAATGCCGATATAAATCGGTTTATCCAAATGGCGGCTCTCCTCATGAATTTTCACAAGCTGTTCCTCAGAATAAACAGGCTGGGAGATAAAATAATCAGCGCCATATTCGATCTTTTTCTCAAGACGTTTGACCGCTTTATCAATATGGCGCACATTCGGGTTAAACGCGCCAGCTACTGAGAAATTAGTCTTTTTGCCAAGGGGCTTTCCTGAGAAAGAAAGACCTTCATTAAACTGTTTGATGAGACGAATCAAATCAAAGGAGGTTAAATCATATACAGATGTTGCACCTGGGAAGTCTCCAATTTTAGATGGATCGCCAGTGATCGCTAAAATATCGGTTAATCCAAGAGTATCGAGTCCCATCAAATGAGATTGAAGCCCTATCAAATTACGATCACGGCATGTGATATGGACAAGAGAACGCATATCAAGCTGCTGCTTTAATAATGCGCCGCAAGCTACATTACTAATACGCGGGGTGGCAAGAGAATTATCGGCTAACGTCAACGCATCAATGCCTGCACTTTTTAATTCATTTGCAGCGACGAGAAATTTTTCGAAATTCAGCTTCTTCGGCGGATCAAGCTCTACGATAATTGACCGTTTTTTCACAGCCAGCTCATCAAGACCCGGTTCAGTGCGCTTGTCTTGAATTGAAATGATTTCTTCTTTAAACACTTTCACTTCTTTTTCAGTGATCGGTGCTAAATCTTTGACCGCTTCAGCCATTGCGCTAATGTGCTGAGGTGTTGTTCCGCAGCAGCCACCGATAATGCGTGCGCCCTGATTTCTAAATTCAAGTGCACTTTTTCGGAAATAATCGTTATCTGTATCATAGACGAGTCTGCCTTCTTCAAGAGAGGGGAGACTGCTGTTCGGATAGACAGATAAATATGAATTTTCTAAAATCGGAACACCTTCGAGTGCCTGAATCATGTGATATGGGCCCAGCCTGCAGTTGATGCCGACGACATCTGCACCGAGAGAGGATAATTCCGTTAAACCATCTTTCAGCGGGGTGCCATCCTGTAAAACGCCTTGTTCATGCATGGAGACGTTCAAGACAATCGGAAGAGACGTTTCTTTGCGTGCAATTTGAAGAACCGCTTTCGCTTCTTCTATGTCATAATACGTTTCAAGTAATAATCCGTCAGGCTCTTCATTTAATAGGATGTAAAGCTGCTCTCTAAAGCTTCGTTTGATCTCTTCTATAGAGTAGGCATTTTTGTTAAACGTTCGAATGCCGCCGATCGTCCCGAGTACATAAGCGGAGCCTGCGGCTGCTTTTGCGATTTGTACAGCCTTTGTATTGATGCGTTTCGCATCTTCCTCTAAACCGTAGCGTGATAGTTTAATATAATTTGCACCATATGTGTTCGTTTGAATGATGTCAGCACCAGCCTGCACATATGCCTCGTGCACGCGCTTCACTTCATCTTCTTTCGATAAATTTAATTCTTCAAAGCAGCGGTCAATGCCGTAAGAATATAAAAGTGTTCCCATTGCTCCGTCAGCAATCAGTACGCGGTTTTGTAAGTCTTGTAATAGGCCCATTGTATTCCTCCTTATTTCTATGTAACAAAAAAAGCCTTCTGATAAGAAGAAGACTTTTTGGCTGTATCGTTATTCTTCTCCTTATCTTCCAAGCAGTTGCTTGCTGGATTTAGCACCTTGGTCATAGAAAATACATTTCTACTACACCGGTTGCTGAGGCTTCACAGGGCCAGTCCCTCTGCCTCTCTTGATAAGAAAGCGATATGAACATGTCAATGAATTGAACTTCCATCAACTGTAACGAAAAATTCGGAAATAATCAATGGAAAATTTGAAATTTATCGAAAATTTATAAATTGGACTTCAATCGGCAAATCAGCCTTGCGCATAAGAGAAATGATTTCTTGTAAATCATCTTTATTTTTCCCTGTCACACGCACTTGGTCATCCTGAAATTGTGATTTCACTTTGATTCCGGATTGCTTAATGAGTGCGTTGATTTTTTTAGCGTTGTCTTGATCAATTCCGCTGATCAGCTTCGCGCGCTGGCGCACTGTTCCGCCAAGGGCATGCTCCGTTTTTCCGTAGTCGATGTTTTTAGTTGGAACGTTTCGTTTGATCAGCTTTGTCACAAGGACATCTTTTAGCTGCTCAAGCTTGAAGTCATCATCAGAAATGAGAACGAGCTCCTCTTTTTCGAGAGAAATGTCACTTTTACTTCCTTTAAAATCATAACGGTTTTTAATTTCTTTCAGCGCTGCTTGAACAGCGTTTTGCACCTCAGGCAGTTCAACCTTCGATACAATGTCAAATGAGCTTTCTTTTGCCATAGCACATGACCTCCAAGTATAGATATTGCGTCTATTTTATCATGCAAATAGGTGAAGAAGAAAACTTTATCAAAGAGTACAGCTGGCGGCGGTATAAATCGTGACCAGTTTGACCACTTTAGCTAACAGAACTAGAGATGTTCATGCAGGGAGAAGTATAGTAGAATAGAGTGAATCAAAAGATGAACGAACGCTCTTTTATGGGCAGATAGGAAGGAAGAGAACATGAGACCAGGTGAGCAACTGACCTTGCAAATAGAGAATGAAATGGAATACGGCTACTTTTTAACAGATGGTGAAGATTCAGTCCTTCTGCACCGCAGTGAGATGACAGAGGATATTGATGACCGAGATGAAGTAGAGGTCTATTTATATGTAGATCATGAAGAAAGACTCGCTGCCACAATGAAAATCCCTACAATTAACGCGCATACATATGGCTGGGTAGAAGTTGTAGATGTGGTAGAAGACATGGGCGCATTTGTCGATGTTGGACTATCAAAGGATGCACTTGTTGCAACAGAACACCTTCCGCCTTTTGAGGAAGCATGGCCGAAAAAAGGAGACAAACTCTACTGTATGCTGAAAGTTACAAGCTACGGCAGAATGTTCGCAAAGCCAGCCACTGAAGATATCATCAGTGAATTATTTACTGAGGCGCCAGAAACCTTAATGAACAAAGAAATCACAGGAACGATTTATCGCTTAATTGCGACAGGCTCTTTTATGCTGACAGATACAGGCGTGCGTGGGTTTATCCACCGCACGGAACGAAAAGAAGAGCCAAGATTAGGATCGACTGTTACAGGGCGTGTCATCGCAGTGAAAGAGGATGGAACCGTGAACGTTTCGCTTCTTCCGAGAAAACAGGATGCGTTATCTGTCGATGCAGAAGAAATTTTGACCTATATGAGAACAAGAAACGGTGCCATGCCTTATGGGGACAAAAGTGATCCAGAGGACATCCGCGAAAGATTTCAAATGAGCAAGGCAGCCTTTAAACGAGCATTAGGTCATCTGATGAAAAATGGTCTAGTTTACCAAAAAGAAGGCTGGACATACGAGAAAAAGTGAGCATTTGCTCACTTTTTTATTTTTTTCTTAAATAATGGATTTTTTCTATGAAAAAAGTAATGAAAAACCTTCAATATAGCATTGAAACAACGCTTCGCAGATCCGATAAAAAAGGAGTAAGGATGATAAAAGGAGTGTGTTTTTGGATGAAAGTAAAAATTTCATTGCTTCTGATGACAGCTATGCTTATGGTACTTGCCGCATGCAGTCATCAACAGGAGGGATCAACGGCATCAACTGCGAAGCATATTGGCGTTATGCTCACAGATGATGGTCTTGGTGATCAATCATTTAATGATTCATCATTTAAAGGATTAGAAAAAGCGCGTGATGAGCTTGGCATTGAATTTGATTATAGAGAGATTGCAGAAACTGATACATATGAAAAAGGGCTGACAGAGCTCGTAAAAGAAGGTAATGATCTCATCATCGGTGTAGGCTTCAGTATGCAGGCAGACTTAGAAAAAGTCGCAAAGAAATATCCGAAGAAGCAATTTTTGCTCATCGATGCCGTATCTGAGCTGAAAAATGTGACTTCTGTGACATTTAAAGAAGAGGAAGGCAGCTATTTAGCGGGTGCACTTGCTGCGATGACAACGAAAAGTGATGTCATTGGGTTTGTTGGCGGTGTCGATGCAGATGTCATCCATCGTTTTGAAAAAGGTTTTCAAAAAGGCGCCAAATCAGTCAATCCGAAAATCAAGATCTTATCCACCTATGCCGGTACGTTTAGTGATGCGGGCAAGGGCAGTAAAATAGCCAAAGACATGATTAAAAAGAAAGCAGACGTTTTATATGCCGCAGCGGGCTATTCAGGCGTCGGTGTATTAAAAGAAGCGCAATCTCAGGGGAAATATGCCATTGGTGTGGACAGTGATCAATACTATACCGCTGAAAAAGCAGTCATTTCGTCCATGGTGAAAAAAGTCGATGAAGTGGTCTATCAATTCAGTGAACAGCTCGTCAAGAGCAATCAAATGAAAAGCGGGCATGTTGTCTATGACTTAAGCAATGACGGAATCGATATGGCAAAAATCCGGGTGCTGAAAAATGCTGAGACATTAACTCAAAAAATAAATAGTCTGAAGCAGACGCTTATGAAAGAAGAGGGAGGCGCATCATGAGCTTACGCGTTAAAATCTTACTCAACTCACTTACCTCACTTCTTTTAGCAGTTGGCGTCATTGCCTTTATCATTGTCAGCATGACAAAGATCCAATCATCAAATGAGTCAGATGTCCAAACGTTATTAAACGTACAAAAAACGAAGGCAGGCTTTGAAAGTGTCGAACAAGCCATGACCAATTATTCGATGACACTTTCAGATGAACAGCTAGAGATCGTTCAAAACGATATTTCTACAGCAAAAAAACAATTGCAAACGTTAAACAAACATGCAGGAAATATGAACAAAGATGCATTAACAAGATTAAATTCAAAATATGACATGTGGACCAAGGAAGCGAACAACGCCATTGGTGAAAAAAACCCATCTGATGCAAGGCGTGTAGCAGCAAGAATTGATGGCGTCTTAAATGACGTGTATACGTTGAATAAAAGAGCGGAAGAAGCGTATAAACAAAATCTACAGAAAGCAGAAGACAATGTGCAATGGATTATCACAAGTGCACTCGTCTCAGCTCTCACACTGATTGTCATTGCCGTCTTTTTGAATATTGGATTAACGCGATCCATCGTGACCCCCATCAAATCACTATCCTTCAGAGCAAAGCAGATCGCAGAAGGCAATCTTGCTGTGGAGCGGACGGATATTCAGCGTAAGGATGAAATTGGCGGACTGAATGAATCCTTTAATCAAATGACAGATCAGCTGGTTAGTCTGATTAAAGAAATCAGTCAGGTTTCAACTCGAATAGAGACATTCTCGATCCATCTGGATGATGAAAATAAAAAAATGATGGAATCAGCGAATCAAGTATCTGTTTCAACAGATGAAATGGCAAATGGATCACAAGCCATTTCAGAAGATCTTCAGCATGGCGTCAGCTTAATTGAGAGAATGGACCAGCATGGACATAAAAATTCTGAACGCTCACAAACAGTTATCCGAAGTACAGAGGATGCGATCGAAGCAGTAGAAAGCGGAAAGCACACGTTAACAGAAACAAAAACAGCGATTGAAAAAAATACACATGCAACGAGACAAATCGAAGAGTCAGCAGGGGAATTCACGCAATACGCCAGCGGAATCTCGGCCATGGCCAAAACGGTTTCTGACATTGCGGACCAAACAAATCTGCTTTCTTTAAACGCGGCGATTGAAGCGGCAAGAGCAGGTGAAGCTGGAAAGGGCTTTGCCGTTGTAGCAGACGAAATTCGGAAGCTTGCCGATGAATCGTCTAACGCAACAAGACAAATCTTTGACATGGTCAGTCATATTGAAAGAGGCATTCAATCCATCAGTCAAACTGTCCAAGAAGGAGTCAAGCTTTCACTTCAGCAGCAGGATGCGATGGACAAAACCTCACACTCCTTTGAAAATATAGAAACAAAAGCGCAGCATATTAAACAAGAAATGGCTGTCTTAAATGACCAAATTTTGCAATCAACAGAGCTTGGCGGACAAGTGCTGCACTCGATTGAAAATATTAGTGCGGTTGTAGAAGAAACAGCAGCAGGCAGTGAAGAAATTTCTGCTTCGGCTAATGAACAGCTGCAATCGTTCCATCAAATGAACAAACAGGTAGAAGAATTGATGAGTATGACGGCGAGGTTAAATGAAACTGTCCGTCGATTTAAACTATCATAAGAAAAGCACCCTTCCCGTGTTGTGTCAGGGAAGGGTGCTTTTTATGAACGTTTACCTGTAAAAAAGATCGCCAGTGTGCTAGGTCCTGAATGGGATCCAACAGCGGCGCCGATGATGTGAATATCAATTTCTTTTGGTTGAAATTCGGTTTCGATCAGCTGTCTCATGTCTTCTGCAAGTGCAGGGTCATCACCATGACTAATACCAACCGTTTGGTTCGACCAATCCGTCCCGCGTTCTTTCATTAGTTCAATAATACGTTTGAGCAGTTTTTTACGACCGCGTATTTTTTCTAGCGGTATGAGTTTTCCATCTTCGACATGTAAAATGGGTTTAATGCTTAACAAACCGCCAACAAATGCGGACGCTTTACTGATTCTTCCGCCTCTTGCTAAATACGATAAATCGTCTACAGTAAAAATATGTTGTAAAGATTCACAAAAATGCTTTACAGACGTTTCAATTTCTTGTATTGTATTTCCGTCAATGGCAAGTGATTGAGCGTGTTTGACAGCAAGCCCATAGCCGAGTGAAGCACATTTAGAATCAATGATTCGTAAATCAAAATCAGGGTATTCTTCCTTCACTTCACTAGCCATCATCATAGCTGTTTGGTATGTACCTGAAAGCTCTGATGAAAACGCGACATAGATGGCAGATGTATAGGTTTGTGCCGCAGAAACAAAGGCTTCCTTGATTCGGTTTGGTGAAGCTTGTGATGTTTTTGGACTGGCTCCTTGTCTCATCGCATCAAATACTTGTTTTGGTTCAATGGTGATCAAATCCTCAAATTCCTGCTCGCCAAGTAATACACGGAGCGGAATGAGTGTCATGTTTTGTTCATCATAATAAGAAAGAGGCAGATCAGCAGCACTGTCTGCTATGATATGAACAGTCATATAAATCCCTTCTTTCTAAAAATCAGCCATATTTTACATCTTTTTAGCCTAACTATATCATAGAAATCATCTTTTCGTGTTCAAATTCTAAATTTTAGGGAAAACCATAGAGAGAATGGTAAGTGGAGGAATGACAACATGTTCATTGGAGAAGCAAAAAAACTCATTGTCGTCGTTATTGGTGCATTACTCAATGCGATTGGACTGAATTTATTCTTAATCCCAGCTGACGTATATGCGAGCGGTTTTACAGGGGTAGCCCAGCTGCTTTCCAGCTTAATTGATCAATATGCGCCATTTTATGTATCAACAGGGGTCCTATTATTTATTTTAAACATTCCAGTCGGCATTTTAGGCTGGATGAAAGTTGGCCGTTCCTTTACGTTGTACAGCATCATCAGTGTTGCACTGACGACCATTTTCCTCGGTATCTTACCAGAAACGAGTGTTTCCCACGATATTTTATTAAATGCTGTGTTTGGCGGTGTCATATCCGCAGTAGGAATTGGGATCACGCTCAAATACGGGGCATCAACAGGCGGACTCGACATCGTTGCCATGGTCTTAGCGAAGTGGAAGGATAAACCAGTCGGTACGTATTTCTTCATTTTAAATGGAATCATCATTTTTACAGCAGGATTATTACAAGGTTGGGAGAAAGCATTATATACCCTTGTCACATTATATGTGACCACAAGGGTCATTGATGCCATCCATACAAGACATGAGAAGCTGACCGCGATGATTGTCACGAAGAAAGCAGATGAAATCAAAGAAGCCATTTATGGAAAAATGGTCAGAGGCATTACGACAGTACCTGCAAAAGGCGCATTTACCAACGAGCAAAAGGAAATGATGGTGATCGTCATTACAAGGTATGAACTGTATGAACTTGAACAAATTATTAAAGAAGTCGATCCAAAAGCCTTTACAAATATTGTGCAAACAACCAATATTCTTGGATTTTTCAGACGAGATTAAAAGGTGGGTAACAGATGAAAAAAGGGTTGGTGCTTCTTCTCATTGTATTGGTCTTAGCCGCTTGTGGACAACAAAAAAAGGATGAACCAGACAAGGAGGTATCAGGTCAAATGGGAGAAAAAACGGTTGTACTCACAGTAGACCCCGTCCAGAAAGGTTCTTCAGTTCAATTTAACATGTCACTGAAAAATGAATCAGATCGAGATATTGAATTTACCTTTAACACAAGCCAAAAATTCGAGCTTAGTGTGTATGACGAAAACGGGAATGAACAATACCGCTATTCGAAAGAGCGTATGTTCACACAGGCCATCCAATCTTTTGTACTGAAAAAAGGCGAGGCCTATGACTTTCAAGATACATGGTCAAACGGTGTAAAGCCGGGAACGTACGAAGCGGTCGTAACCTTTAAAGGAAAAGCAGAAGGGCTGAAGCAAATCACGGAAAAGAAAACATTCCAAGTCAAATAAGTGTGGAATCAGAAAAAGCTGTCCATTGATTGGACAGCTTTCTTTATGTTAGAGATCATCAAGTAGATCCTGAAAGGTGTGCAGTTGGTTTCTTTCTGCATCGGTCGAATTGGCAAATGCAGAGGATACGGCATTTTTAGCTCGTTTGACCGCTTGTTGACGCTCTAACCCAGATGAAAATGAAGAAGTAAGGGCTTCTTCAGTAAATGATTTGGCTTGATCAAAAAGTTCGTTTCTCACAATGAACCACCAGAAGCATCAGTCTTCATATTTTCTCTGCCTGACGCTTCTTCAAGTGTTGAACGATAAGGAAAACGTGCGTCATGCAGACTGACTGAATCTTTACCTTGTTGTATAAAGCGTTTCGATTTGCTTCTTTTACCCATTCGGATCCGCCCCTTTACACAAGCTGACAGGACAACCTGTCTAACGGTAGTATGCCCGCTTCCACCAGTTATGTATGAATGGAAAAATTAAAGCGAGAAGTAATTCGTTAGAAACTTTGCAATCCCATCTTGTTCATTCGTATCAGTGACTTCATTTGAGACACGCTTCACGGCATCAATTCCGTTGCCCATTGCTACACCGCATCCAGCAAATTCAAGCATTTCTAAATCATTGTCTTCATCTCCGAATGCCACAATCCGTTCCTTGGGAACGCCGTAATAATCACTGATCTTTTGCAGTCCAACGGCTTTGTTCATCCCTGTTTTAATGATTTCAATCACGTGCCACGGGGCAGCCCAGCGCCGGTGATCAATCACTTCTGCATGAACATCTGATAAATAGTTTCGAATGGCTCCGACGTCCTCTTCTTTTGCATGAATTAACACGCTCGTCACATTCTCTCCAAGGTTGTCCCTAAGGTCTCCAACGGTGACTTTGTTTGCATTCATATTAAATATATCAATGAGCTTTTCATCATGATAATGGAAATACAAATCGTCTAACACTTCAGCTAATACATTGTGTACTTTATACTCTTCACTTATGTCCACAAGCTGTTTCACTACTTGAAGATCAAGTGATGTGTGAAATCTGCCCCATTTTTCATCAAGAGGATGATGGACAAACGCTCCGTTAAAATTCACAATTGGTGAGTCGAGCTGTAATTGCTGATAATAAGGAGAGCTGGAACGAAATGGCCGGCCAGTTGATATACAGACGTGATGCCCGCTGTCTTTCACTTTTTGAATGACGTCAAGTGTATGCGCAGAAATGGTTTTATCATCTTTTAATAATGTGCCATCCAGGTCAAGTGCGATTAGATAAGGTTTAGTCTCCATAAAATCTCCTTTGATCTGTAAGTAATAGGAGGCAATCCAAGCAGCGCCTCTATCTATAGTGTATCTTTATCACATCTTTGTTGTCTACATGTTAAAATAAACAAAGACGGGAATGATAAAGGAGGATTCATAGGCTGTGATCACCATTGATGAGCAAATTACGCGCGATATTCCATTTTTACATATCGTAAAAGCTGAAAATAAAGACAAACCGCTGCCGCTTGTATTTTTTATTCACGGATTTACAAGTGCACGCGAGCATAATTTACACTTCGCCTTTCATTTGGCGGAAAAAGGCATGAGAGTCATTTTGCCTGACTGTGCTTATCATGGTGTAAGGTCAGAAAACCTCAGCTTAGAGGGACTGGCATCAAAGTTCTGGGAAATTGTCCTGAACGAAATTCATGAAATTGATATACTCAAAACATACTTTCAAGAAAAACAATTGATTGAAGCCGATCTGATAGGTGTTGCGGGTACATCCATGGGCGGCATTACCACCTTTGGTGCACTTGCCAAGCATGATTGGATCAAAGCAGCAGTCAGCTTGATGGGAAGCCCGAACTATACGACGTTTTTAAAAGCACAAATCATGGACATGCGTCACAAAGGGCTCATGAAAGACGTGACAGACGAAGAGGTTCATCAGCAATTAGATGCTCTGCGCCCTTACGATTTAACGCTGCAAACGGATCGGTTAAACAAAAGACCGCTGCTATTCTGGCATGCAGAAAACGATCCAGTTGTTCCTTACCGGCACGCAAAATCCCTATACGACGAGCTAGCGGCAACCCAATATAAACAAGACCCGCATCTGATTCGTTTTGTCACAGATGGACAAGCTGGCCATAAGGTTTCAAGACAAGCCATGTTTGAAACGATTGACTGGTTTGTGACACATCTGAAAAGCACAAACGTTTAGTCAAAAGAAAAAGTACGTTATACTAATGAAAAAAGGAGTGGATATCATGGATGAAGCATTGAAAGAAAATATTTTAGGCGCCCTAGAACAGGTGATTGACCCTGAGCTTAATGTCGACATCGTCAACCTTGGGCTTGTCTATGATGTCGATCTTGATGAGAATGGAAAAGCGGATATCACGATGACCTTAACTTCAATGGGCTGTCCACTTGCACCAATTATCGTGGATGAAGTCAAAAAAGCTTTAAGTGATCTTCCAGAAGTGAAAGAAACAGAAGTTCACATCGTATGGAATCCGCCTTGGACACGAGACAAAATGTCAAGATACGCAAAAATTGCGCTTGGTATTCAATAAGCTCAATATGAAAGGTGCCTGGTATGAGTTAAACTCGTACCAGGTTTTTTTATGAAAAATTAAGGTGGAGGAAGAGAATGTCTTGATATAATGAATGTAATTTTATAGAACGGAGTACCTATAATGAAACGGAAATGGCTATGGATCGTTCTTTTGATCGGATATGCTGCTGCATTTTTTGCATCAATCACCATACGCGAAGGTGAGGCACACAAAAAACAGGATCTTGAGGCTTTTACAGATGTCAGTCATCTCATGCCTGTCAAAATCAAAAAAGTCGTACAAGGAAAAGAAATAGATACTTTAAAAGAAGTGTTAAAAGAAGCGAAAGCAAAACACCTGCCGATTTCAATTGCTGGGAAACAGCATAGCATGGGCGGCCACACATATTATGAGAATGGCATCGTGCTTGATATGACGGAATTCCGCCAGATTTTAGCATTTGACCAAAAAAAGAAAACCATTCGGGTCCAAAGCGGCGCTACATGGGATGATATACAAAAATATGTGAACCCCTATGGTCTCGCTGTGAAGGTGATGCAATCGCAAAATATCTTTACGATTGGCGGATCTTTAAGTGCCAACGCACATGGACGTGACATTCGTTACGGGTCACTCATTGACACAGTTCGTTCCTTCAGGCTGTTAAAAGCAGATGGTGAGATCGTCACAGTGAAGCCAGGCGATGATTTGTTTACTGCCGTCATTGGGGGATACGGCTTATTCGGTGTCATTTTAGATGTTGAGCTTTCTTTAACAAAAGATGAACTATATAAAATGGAGACAACCTCTCTAAATTACGATGAGTATACGGATTATTTTCAAAAGCATGTCAAACACAATAAAGAAGTACGCATGCATCTTGCCAGAATCTCAACAGCGAAAACAAACTTTTTGAAAGAGATGTATGTGACGAATTATTCCCTCACTTCACAACAAGGGATCTCATCATATCAAGAGCTGAAAGAAGATCAACTCGTCATGCCTTTGAAATTTATGCTTGGCCTTTCAAGAAGATTTGATATGGGAAAAGATTTGCTCTGGAATTTGCAGAAGAAGTATTTCCTAAGTCAAAATGATCAGCTGATTACAAGAAACAATGTGATGCGTTCTGATTCTGCCTTTTTAGAATATGAAAATGAGTCAGACACAGATGTACTGCAGGAATATTTTGTCCCAGTTGACCGTTTTCGTGCGTATATCGATGACATGAGATCTTTTTTACAACAGGAAGATTTGAATCTAATGAATATCACAATCCGTTACGTACAAAAAAATGAAAAAGCGGATCTCTCCTATGCCAAACAAGATATGTTTGCACTTGTGCTTTTAGTGAATTACGGGTTTGAAAAAGAAGAGAAGGCGGAAGCAGAGCGGATCATACGAAAAATGACAGATATCACGCTGCAGCACGATGGAAGCTATTACTTACCGTATATGCCTTATCAAACGAAGGCGCAAATGAAACGTGCCTATCCTAAAACCGATATATTCTTCCAAAAGAAAAAGCAAGCAGATCCAGATGGCCTGTTTACCAACTACTTTTATGAGAGGTACAATACACAATGAATGCAAAAGCAATGAAATGGTTCGTCTACTCACAAAGCCTGCTGTTTTTCGCCAGCAGTTTGATTTTCCCTTTTTACATTCTTTTTATTAAAAATGTTGGGTCAAGCTATTCACAGTTTGGTCTTGCCTATGGCCTGTTTGGTTTAAGCGGGGCGTTTATTCATTTACTCTTAGGGAAACTGCCCGAAACTACCGACAGGCGGCTCTTTTTAATCATTCATTCGTTTGGTATGGCGTTTCTTTTGTTGCTTTTTCCGCATATAACAGAAGTGGGGCAAGTGTATATGATTCAGCTTGCACTTGGTGCGCTGGGAGGCTTTCAAAAGCACGGAGAGAAACTGCTCGTCACGGACCTGACGACAGAAAACAAAAGAATGAAAGAAGTCGGTCACTATCATTTTTGGACAGCTCTTTTTTCATCAATCGCCATTATGCTTGGCGGCCTGTTTGCTGATTTCTTTACCGTTTACTTCATTTTTTATGCAAGCTCCATATTATATTTATGCAGTGCGCTCATGGTCCTCTATATCAAAAACGGAAGATAAATCCGCATGTCTCATGAAGATATGCGGTTTTTTTGTTGAAAAAAAATGAAAACAAATATTAAATATACAATTGAATTAATTTTTATACATGTTATAATGTTAAATAATTTCACAAAGATCAAGAGGGTGTATTGACGTTGAAAATAGGTATTATAGGTGCTACAGGGTACGGTGGTGCGGAATTGGTTCGTATCTTCAAGTATCACCCGCATGTAGATGAATGTATATTGTATTCATCAAGTGGTGAGGGGCAATCATACAGTCAATCTTATCCGCATCTGACAACGATTACTGACCAAACATTAAAAGCGATTGACCCGGCAGCCATTGTGCAAGAGACAGACGCAGTGTTTTTAGCGACACCAGCAGGCGTATCAAGTGAATTGACGCCAAAGCTTATGAATCAAGGGGTGCCGATCATTGATTTATCAGGAGATTTGCGCATTCAAGATGGTGCAACCTATGAAGCTTGGTATAAACGAAGGGCAGCGGATGAAGCATCTGTTCAACAAGCGGTATACGGTTTATCCGAACTGAATCGAGACAAAATTCAGCAGGCTGAAGTGATTGCCAATCCTGGCTGCTTTCCTACCGCAGTTCTTCTCGGTTTAGCGCCGCTGATGAAACAGAATTTAATAGATGAATCTATGATTATTATAGATGCGAAAACAGGGGTGTCCGGTGCCGGACGATCTGCCTCACTCGGAACGCATTTTTCAGAACTAAACGATAACTTTAAAATTTATAAGGTGAATGAGCATCAGCATACACCTGAAATAGAGCAAATATTAAGAGAATGGAATCCACAAACGGCGAACGTCACATTTTCAACGCATCTTGTCCCGATGACAAGAGGGATTATGGCGACGATGTATACACAATTAAAATCAGATGTCACAAAAGAAGAATTGATGAAGCAAATGAAAGGCTTTTATGAAGATTCCTATTTTGTCAGAGTGAGAGAACACGGCGTTTATCCACAAACGAAAGAAGTATACGGCAGTAACTTCTGTGACATCGGCTTTCATTTAGATGAGCGAACAGGGAGACTAACAATCGTGTCGGTCATAGACAATCTTATGAAAGGCGCAGCCGGCCAAGCGGTTCAAAACTTCAACATCATCAAAGGCTTACATGAAGAGGCGGGCCTCACAATGACACCTCTTTATCCATAAGAGAACAGGGGAGACAACAAACATGATCGAATTGAATGAAAGAAGCATTGTCAAAATAGACGGTGACGTATCATCACCAAAAGGCTTTGAAGCGAAGGGGATTCACATTGGACTGCGCTATTCAAAAAAAGACCTTGGCCTGATCGTCAGCGAAGTACCAGCAGCAAGTGCAGCGGTCTACACACAAAGTCACTTTCAAGCTGCGCCTCTGCAGGTCACACAAAAAAGCTTAAAAAAGACAGGACAATTAAAAGGTGTCATTGTCAATAGTGCCATCGCCAATGCATGTACTGGTGAACAGGGATTAAAAGATGCATACGACATGCAGGCAGCCTGTGCAGACATGTTAGGTGTAGCACCTGATTACATTGCCGTTTCTTCTACTGGTGTCATTGGAGAATGTCTGGATATGGATAAAATCAAAAAAGGCATCACCGAGCTAAAAGAAGCAAAACCTGAAAAAGGTCATTTTGAAGAAGCGATCTTAACGACAGATACTGTCATTAAAAACACAACATACACCCTTACGATAGACGGTAAAGAAATCCTTATTTCAGGCGCAGCAAAAGGCTCTGGCATGATTCACCCGAACATGGCGACAATGCTTGGCTTTGTCACAACAGATGCGAACGTCGAACAGGAAGCTTTACAGCAAGCACTTCGCGACATTACGGATGTGACCTTTAATCAAATTACTGTCGATGGAGAAACTTCGACAAACGATATGGTGCTCGTAATGGCAAATGGCATGGCAGAAAATGAAGCACTCAATGAAGAGCATCCAGAATGGCCATTGTTTAAAGAAGGATTAAAACTAGCTTGTGAGGATTTAGCCAAAGAGATTGCGAGAGATGGAGAAGGTGCAACGAAATTAATTGAAGCGCAAGTTACTGGCGCTAAAAATAACTTAGAAGCTGGCATCATCGCAAAGAAAATCGTGGGTTCAAGTCTTGTTAAAACTGCCGTATATGGTACGGATGCCAACTGGGGCCGAATCGTAGGTGCCATTGGTCATAGTGCAGCTTCCGTCACACCAGAAGAGGTTGAAGTCTATTTAGGCGGACAATGTCTGTTTAAACACAATGAACCGCAGCCATTCTCAGAAGAAGAAGCAAAAGCATATCTAGAGCAGGATGAGATTACGATTTTGATTCAAATGAGTGAGGGAAATGGTGAAGCAGCAGCATGGGGCTGTGACCTTACCTATGATTATGTGAAAATTAACGCGAGCTATCGCACATAAAGAAGGAGATAGACATGAATAAAACGATCGTGTTCAAGTGTGGAGGCAGTGTCATTCGAGAACTTTCAGATACCTTTTATGAAAATGTCCGCTCTCTTCAAGCGGCTGGATTTAAGCTGGCTATTGTGCATGGCGGAGGACCTGAAATCACCAGTATGCTGCAAAAATTAGAAGTGAAAACAGAATTTGTTGACGGGCAGCGTAAAACAACGAAGCCGGTGTTAGAGGTAGCTGAAATGGTTCTATCGGGAACGGTCAATAAATACTTTGTGTCAGAGCTTGCAAAGCATGATATATCATCTGTCGGTGTATCCGGTAAAGATGGACAGATGCTTGTCGCCGATTTTCTAGATCAAGACGTTTACGGATACGTTGGCGAAATCAAAGAAGTTCATCCAGAGATGGCAGAAGCACTCATGGAAAAACAATTCATTCCTGTGATTGCGCCGCTGTCAATGACAGAAGAATGCCAAACCTTAAATGTAAATGCTGATTTAGCAGCATCAGCTGTCGCCGGAGCGATGAAAGCTGATAAGCTCATGTTTGTCACAGATGTTGAAGGCATTTTAAAAAATGGTGAGCTATTAGATGTTGTCACTGAACAAGAAGCCCTTTCACTCATCGATCAAGGTATTATTTCCGGGGGAATGATTCCAAAAGTACAATCCGCTTTGAGTGCTTTATCAGGAGATGTGGAGGAAGTCATGATCGTAAACGGCAAAGGCAGTATCTTTACAGGAGAAACCTTTAAAGGAACAAGAATTGTGAAACAAAAGGAGGCGGTCCTATGAGTCATCTTTTTCAAACCTATGGACGGTGGAATGTTGAAATTAAAGAGGCAGCAGGTTCTTGGGCAGTCGATACAAATGGGAAAAAATATTTAGACTTTATACAAGGCATTGCGGTCACAAATTTAGGCCACAATCATCCAAAGGTCAATCAAGCGATTAAGGATCAGCTTGATCACGTCTGGCATGTATCGAATCTATTTGAAAATGGACTGCAAGAAAAGGCAGCAGAAAAGCTGGCAGCAAACAGTTCAGGTGATCTCGTGTTTTTCTGTAATAGCGGAGCAGAGGCAAATGAAGGTGCCATTAAATTAGCACGTAAGGCGACAGGGAAAACAAATATCGTCACATTTTTGCACTCTTTCCATGGGCGCACGTATGCTGGTATGGCTGCCACGGGTCAAGATAAAATCAAAACTGGCTTTGGCCCTATGCTAGAAGGCTTTCACTATGTACCGTTTAATGACCCTGACGCTATGGCGGCTTGTGAAGTCGATGATGTGGCAGCGGTGATGCTAGAGGTTGTACAAGGTGAAGGTGGAGTAAATCCAGCAACAGCAGAATTTTTAGAAGCAGTTCAGGCATTTTGTAAAAAGCATGAAGCACTGCTGATTATAGATGAAATTCAAACGGGCATTGGTCGTACAGGAACAGCATTTGCATATGAAGAGATGGGTCTTGACCCCGATATTATCTCTGCGGCAAAAGGGTTAGGAAATGGTTTTCCAGTTGGTGCAGTCATAGGGAAAAAAGCATTAGGAAGTGCATTCTCCCCAGGTTCACATGGTACAACATTTGGTGGCAACATGCTTGCTATGGCCGCTGTGAACGCGACACTCGATGTGATTTTCAAAGAAGAATTTCTTTCAGAAGTGAAAGAAAAGGGCGATTACCTGTTAGAAAAACTGCAAAAAGTCAAACAGCTGAATATCGTAAAAGAAGTGCGGGGAAAAGGATTGATGGCAGGTATTGAATGTTATCAGCCAGTCGGCGACTATATCACAGCTCTAAGAGAACAAGGGTTGCTGGTGCTTCCAGCTGGGCCGAATGTCATTCGTTTATTACCTCCGCTGAATGTGGAGAAAACAGAGCTGGATCAGGCAATCGAAGCCATTATTCAAGTATTAGCAAATGAAACAGTAACAGTATAAATTTTTTTGCACCGGAACGTATAAAAATGCATTTACATCATTAATTATTCAATTTTGGGGTGACATAAGCATGAAAGGTTATTTAAATTTAGAAGATGGAGCCTCTTTTGAAGGAGATCTGACAGGAGAAGCTGGCATCACTGGTGAAGTGGTCTTCTTTACAGGTATGACAGGTTATCAAGAGGTACTCACAGATCCATCCTATAAAGGTCAGATCATTGTTTTCACCTATCCGCTGATCGGAAATTACGGCATCAATCATGAAGACTTTGAGAGCAAAAAGCCTCAAGTAAAAGCTGTGGTTGTCTATGAGGCAGCAGAGCATTTTTCACATCATCTGGCAGCGGTCAGCTTAAAAGATTATTTAAAAAAGTGGAATATTCCGCTTCTAACACATACAGACACGCGCGCAGTCGTGCAAAACATCCGGGCAAACGGGACGATGAACGCTATTTTAAGTGTAGACGAAAACGAAACACCGCCTGCGATGAAACAAGACAATGTGGTCGCACAGGTCACAGATAGCGAAATCTACACACAAGGCAGCGGCGAAGAACATGTGGCGCTCATTGATTTTGGCTTTAAAAAATCAATTGCAGATTCGCTAGAAGCGCGCGGGTGTAAAGTAACCGTCATTCCATATAAACAAATGGAAAAGGTATTTGATATCAAGCCAGATGCGATCCTCCTGTCAAACGGACCTGGAGATCCAAAAACAATGACACCCTATTTAAAAACAATTCATGACATCATGATGACATTCCCAACACTTGGCATTTGCTTAGGCCACCAGTTAATCGCTCTTGCACTTGGCGGTGATACGTATAAGCTCCCATTTGGCCACCGCGGTGCGAACCATCCTGTTCAAGATACAGAATCCAAACGTGTCTTTATGACAAGTCAAAACCATAGCTATGTGGTCAATGAAAAAAGCATGAATGACAAAGAAGTAGACGTGAAATTCCTTCATGTGAACGATGGATCTGTAGAAGGATTTATTCATAAAGAAAAGCTGATTATGTCAGTACAATTTCATCCAGAAGCGCACCCAGGGCCTGCTGAAAGTGAATGGGTATTCGATGATTTTATTGAGAAAGTGAAACAAGCAAGGAGAGAAGTCGCACATGCCTAAAGATCAAAGCATACAAACCATTCTAGTCATCGGGTCTGGTCCAATCATCATTGGTCAGGCAGCAGAATTTGATTACTCAGGAACACAAGGCTGTATGGCCTTAAAAGAAGAGGGCTACAAAGTCATTTTAGTGAATAACAATCCGGCCACCATTATGACAGACGAGTCGTTTGCTGATGAAATTTATTTTGAACCGCTTTCAGTTGATTCAGTGACAAGAATTATTGAAAAGGAAAAACCAGATGGTCTTTTAGCCAATCTTGGCGGACAGACCGCTTTAAACCTTGCTGTCGAATTAGAAAAAGCCGGTGTGCTGAAAAAGCATGGGGTGAGCCTGCTCGGAACGTCAGTTGAAACAATTGAAAACGGTGAAGATCGAGAGAAATTCCGTGCTCTCATGAAGCATTTGAACGAACCTGTGCCAGATAGTGAAATTGTGGATAATGCAGAAGATGCCCTTCAATTTGCAAAAGAAGTAGGCTTCCCAGTCATCCTAAGACCAGCATACACACTTGGCGGTAAAGGCGGCGGAATCGCTCTAACTGAAGAAGCGTTTATGCCGCTTATTGAAGGAGCTCTTCTAGCGAGCCCGATTCACCAGTGTTTAGTTGAAAAAAGCATAGCTGGCTTTAAAGAAGTTGAATATGAGGTCATGAGAGACCGTCAAAATACGTGTATCACGGTATGTAACATGGAAAATATCGATCCAGTTGGTGTGCATACAGGAGACTCGATTGTTGTTGCACCTTCCCAAACATTAACGGATCAGGATTATCAAATGCTACGTTCAGCGAGCCTTAAAATCATTTCAGCGCTGGATGTAGTCGGCGGCTGCAATATCCAATTCGCTCTTGATCCACTCAGTAAAGAATACTTTGTCATTGAGGTCAATCCTCGGGTCAGCCGTTCCTCGGCTCTTGCATCAAAAGCGACAGGCTATCCGATTGCGAAAATGGCAGCAAAACTTGCGGTGGGCTATACACTAGACGAATTGAAAAACCCGCTCACAGGAACAACCTATGCTAGTTTTGAGCCGGCACTTGATTATGTTGTCGTAAAATTCCCGCGCTGGCCGTTTGATAAATTTAAACAGGCAGACCGTAAATTAGGCACAAAAATGAAGGCTACTGGCGAAGTCATGGCGATTGATCGTAATTTAGAATCAGCCATACAAAAAGCAGTTGCATCACTTGAAATTAAAACAAAAGGCTTCCACCTGCCAGAACTGAAAGACCAATCGACTGAACAATTATTTGAACTCATCAAAACACCAGACGATCGACGGTTTTTCGCTGTCATGGAGCTTCTTTCAAGACAAGAAACGGTTGAAACGATTCATCAAATGACGAAAATGGATCGATTCTTCTTACATGTGTTCCAAAATATGATCACACTCGAACAAGAATTGAAGGAGCATAAGGGGACGCTTTCGAAAGACATTTTGAAAAAAGTGAAGGAAAAGGGCTTCCTTGATGAAACCATTGCTCTTCTTACAGGTCAAACAGAAGAATCAATCAGACAGCTTCGTCAAGAATATGGCATTGCTGCTTCGTTTAAAATCGTTGACACATGTGCGGCGGAATTTGATGCAAAAACGAATTACTTCTATTCCACGTACTTTGGCAAAAGTGATGGTGAGCATCAGGAGAAAACAAAGCAGCGTGCACTCATCATTGGGTCTGGTCCAATTCGAATTGGGCAGGGAGTCGAGTTTGATTATAGTGCCGTTCATGGCGTTCTTACTTTGCAAAAGCTTGGGTTTGAAACCATCATGATGAACAACAATCCAGAAACGGTCAGTACCGATTATGAGATTGCAGATCGTTTATATTTTGAGCCGATTACATTAGAGCACATCTTAAACGTTGTAGAAGCAGAACAAATCGATTTCGTCATCGTCCAATTTGGCGGACAGACTGCGATCAACGTAGCAGAAGGCTTAGAAAAAGCCGGCGTCACATTGTTAGGCACGTCCTTTGATACATTGGATGCGCTTGAAGATCGTGATTTGTTCTATCAGCTTCTTGATGAACTGAACCTGCCTCATGCAAAAGGAGATACCGCTCATTCAAAAGAAGAAGCACTCGCACATGCGAAAAGCATCGGTTATCCTGTATTAATTCGCCCATCGTATGTCATTGGCGGAATGGGAATGATCGTTGTTCAGTCAGAAGCACATTTAGCGTCTCTGCTTGATCAGCCAGATCATTTGCCGTACCCAATCTTAATTGATGAGTACGTTACTGGAAAGGAAGTTGAAGTAGATCTTATTTCTGACGGAAAAATGATCTTCATTCCAACAATCGTGGAGCATATTGAAAAAGCGGGCGTGCACTCAGGTGACAGTTTTGCTATTTTACCAAGTATCTCGATCAGTGAGGCTATTAAAGAGCAGGTGCATTGCGCGTCTGAGCAAATAGCGAAGAAACTAGCGTTCAAGGGCATTATGAATATCCAATTTGTTATCAAAGGTGATAAGGCGCTTGTTTTAGAGGTGAACCCTCGGGCAAGCCGTACTGTGCCAGTCGTCAGTAAGGTAATGGGCATTGACATGATCCCGATGGCCACTCAATTATTAGCTGGTGCAACCCTCGAAGAGCTGAAACCTGCAACGAAAAACAAAGGGGGAACAGCGGTTAAATTCCCAGTGTTCTCATCACATGCCATTCAAGATATTGATCTTAAGCTGACACCTGAAATGAAAGCAACAGGTGAAGGAATGTGTGTAGGCAAGAACGCCGAAAGCGCATTGAAAAAAGTGTTTGCACCAATCTGGAAGAAAAAAGGAAGCCTCTTTATACAAGGCAGCGAGCAACTAATAAATGAAGCGAAACATGCAGGCTTTGATGTCTGGACTGGCAGCTTTGAATCTTGGCTGCAGAACGAAGATAAATCCCTTCATATTCATTTAGGGGAAGACGAAGTGGCAAAAGAGCAGCGTGTCAAAGCGCTCACACATGGCGTCCAAGTTCTCACTGAATATGAAACAGTTCAAGCATTTCTGCAAGGGAAACATGGAGATGTGTCACCAGTATCGCTCCATGAATTATATAAAAAGGAAGTGACGGCATGAGTCAAGTCGACGTGCAACCAGTATTATACGGGAAAGACTTTTTATCATTAAAAGATTTCTCTATCAATGACATTACTTATTTAATTGAAAAAGCAGAAGAAATGAAACAAAACCCATATCAAGATTTATTTAAAGGGAAAACGTTAGCGATGATTTTTGAAAAATCTTCCACGAGAACCCGTGTATCGTTTGAAGCGGGAATGACGCAGCTAGGAGGGCATGCGCTCTTTCTCAGCTCAAATGATTTGCAAATAGGCAGAGGAGAAACCATTAGTGATACGGCGCAGGTACTGTCTGGCTATGTAGACGGCATTATGATCCGGACCTTTGAACATGAGAAAGTAGAAGAGCTTGCACAATACGCGTCCATTCCTGTCATTAATGGATTGACTGACTACTCACATCCATGTCAGGCACTTGCTGATTTATTAACGATTAAAGAAACAAAAGGGACGTTAAAAGGAATCAAAGTCGCCTATATCGGTGACGGAAATAACGTGGCTCACTCCTTAATGGTTGGCTGTGCGCAGCTCGGCTGTGACATTGCAGTTGCATCTCCAAAAGGCTATGAACCACTTCAAGAAGTAACAGACACTGCCCGTGAGTTTGCAAAACAATCAGGCGCAGAAGTCACCGTTACGACAGATCCCATCGCAGCTGTGCAAGATGCAGATGTTATTTATTCCGATGTGTTTACAAGCATGGGGCAGGAAGCAGAAACAGAGAAACGCCTTGCTGAATTTAAAGAATATCAAGTCAATGACGAACTGATGAGTCATGCAGCAAAGGACTATATTTTCCTTCATTGTCTCCCAGCACATCGCGGAGAAGAGGTGACGGCAGACATTATTGACGGGCCTCACTCAAAAGTATTTCAACAGGCAGAAAATCGTCTGCATGTGCAAAAAGCGTTAATCAAAGAACTCATGTATCAACCATCTAAATAAATCAAAAAGTCCCTGACTCGTATGAGCAGGGACTTTTTGCATAAAGGATTGGAGAGGCAAGTGACGGGACATAATAACATCAATCGAGAAAGGAGGATGAAAATGGGTCAGCAGCATCAATTTAAATCAGGGAATAAAGCACCCAATAATGGAGTGTATATCGAGATCGGTGAAACTGGTAGTATGGTGAAAGATCCTTTAAAGATTAAGCTTAAAGCAGGCGATGTCTTTCCTGATAACTCGAACCATAATCGAGTTTGGACCTACCAAAGAAAGCCGTAAGTAATTGACTAAGAGTCATAAGGAATAAGTCTTTAGAGGCATGTGTCATGCCTCTTTTTTCTATATAATAAAAAGCAATTAAGTTCCAATTTTCAAATAAATAGTATGGAAAAAATTTAGCTAAAATGAGTAATTGGAAAATATTGTTGAAAGGATTTGTGTGATGGAAAAGATGAATCTCAGTGAAAGTGTTTGGAATAAACGCTTCACCTCATTATTCATATCAAGACTCATTAAAAACACAGGGGAAAGTTTTGCTTTTACATCCGTCCTTTGGCTATTGATTTTAAGAGGGGATGGAGCGCTTGGTACAGGACTTCTTCTAGCAGTAACAGTTCTTCCTTCATCTTTGTTAGCCCCAATACTAGGACCTCTTATGAAAAAGCACCATTTGCCAAAATGGATGTTTGCTTCAGACGTTGTTCGAGCAACAATTGTACTGATTATTCCACTCCTGCACTTTTCGCATCTATTGCCTCTATGGTTATTGATCTCATTAATGGTTATTCAATCGGCAACTGGTGCAGCATATAATCCAGCTTCTGTGGCCATCTTACCGCAGATTGTTCCGAAGCATCTGATTCAAAAAGCAAATGCGATCCTGCAATCTTCCTTTGAGATTGTCGCACTTGCAGCAGTGATGGTGGCTGGTCTTTTGGTTAAATTAATTGGACCTGCAGATACACTGCTGATCACAACTGCCTTATTTATCATTTCTGGTCTGTTTATTATCGGTGTCAAACTAAAGAAAACCGATGAAGAAAAAACAGCAGGCATCAAACAAGCGAAGAATACATATTTGTATAACTTAAAAAGAGGGTTTCTCGTTGTCAAAAACCATCACATTTTATTTGCATTGACGCTGTATTGTATCTTAATGAATGTCGCAGCAGCTCCGTGGCAGGCACTATCGGCTGTATACGTAGCAGAAGCGCTGCAAAGTGACTCTATGGTGTATTCCATATTAAGAGGCGTTGCCGCAGTTGGTGCGTTTATGATGGGCTTTGCTCTGGCGAAGGTGAAAATTAAGAGATTTGGTTTGTTCTTTATTGTCGCTGGCATGATTGAAGGGGCTGCGTTTTTTATGACAGGGATGAGTACATGGCTCCCAGTTGTTCTACTTGCTTCCTTTATTTTTGGAGCTGCTGTCAGTGCGATCAATGTACCGGAAATGGTCATCATTCAAACATCTGTTGACCAAGAGGATCAGCCGCAAGTATATGCCGTGATCAATGCATCATCAAATGTTTTCCTTCCGCTTGCAGCTGTCGTATCAGGCGTCCTGGCAGAAAGATTTGGAGCGGGGCCTGTCATTGCCGGAGGAGGGGTTCTCGAAATTTTATCAGGTATTGCAATCTTCCTGTTTACAGGGCTTGCGAAAAGCCATTTGTCACTAGACAAAGAGAAGTCCGAATCCGTCGAGGTGTAAACCATAAAAACCCCCTGTATGTTAAGACAGGGGGTTTTAGCGTGCGCTTTTCAATCACGCTGAAAAAAGAAAAAGAGCTAAAACATCATTTCAGCTCTTTTTCAAACATTGTTTCTTACATATTAAGAGTGTTTTGTTGAACTTTCCGTTTCTTTCATTGGACTTACTTCAGCAAAGATGAATAAAATAACCGTAAACACGACTGCAAGAATGGAAGTCAAAGTAAAATCATAAGCAGCTCCATTCATAGAGGCAACGATGTAACCAGCCATATGTGTCAGCAGAAAAGTCCAAATGAGGGTGATAATATAATGCATAATCCCACCGTCCTTTATGTAACAATCTATTGATTATCATACCATAGATGCAAGTGAAGGGAAAAGACTGTTTTTCCGCCTTTATGTGACCATTTTGAGACCTTCTGCTATAAAAATAAAAAGAATTCTTCTGTCTTTAGGGGATTTCCTTATTCCTACAAGAGTTGTTGTTCATATCATAGAAAGCAGAATCACTGAAAGGAGGCTGGCCATATGGGTGTAAGCGAACGTTTTTTTCAGCTTGGTTCCCAGTGGAACATCATTCACCTTCCTCAAAAACCAAATGGCTTTGGCATTCTGATCCTCGGTGACCGAAATCACTTTGTGCAGGAAAATACATCATTCTGGCTTCAGCATTATGGAAGAAACCAGCTCTTAACTGCCTTAAAGGATGAAGGATATACATTGTTTAATAGCCATCTTCATGGGAATCACTGGGGATGCGAAGATGCCGTTTTTAGTGCCAAGCAGCTCGTGCATCACACATTAAAACATGAAATATTAAACCGAGAAATTCATGTGCTCGCAGAGGGAATGGGCGCACTTGTTGCCATGAGCCTTGCTGAGGAGATGCCAGAAGTGCTAAGGTCCATTGCGATGGTGAATCCATGCCTGCATCTGAGTGCACAAAGAGAAAGAGAAAAGGAACACAAATTCTTTTATAAGCAGCTGATCAAAGAGTTAGCACAGAGCTATGGCTGCTCTGAAAAGGAAGCTGAAACGTATCCACTGCCTTCTTGCCCTGTACATTCTGCTCATGTACCGATCCATATTTGGCAAAGACTAAACGGCGCACCGTATGCATACGAACTTCATGCAAAACCTTTTATTGATCAGCATATGAAGAATCCAGAACATTGTCAGGTCGATCTTACGCTGCATATGTTTGATCATCCGAGAAGAATCTTTCAATCCATTCACAAGTTTTATAAATCGCATGAAAGAGAATTGTAATGAATAGGATGATAACAGCCCTTCACGGAAAGGGCTCTTCTTTTTATTCGATATTAAAAAAGGGGACATGAACATGGAAACAGGACTGATCATAGGGGCTGACGCGTTTTTTGGCCTGACACTTTGTGAATATATGATGAAAGAGGGTATTCAAGTGGATATCACGCGCCCTCATGATCATACAGAAGAACAAAAGCTACTGTTAGAAGAGCGAATGATGTGGCTTGGCAGAAATGATCTCATCCGTGTCATTGACTTTCAGAATAGCAAAGACACGTATGATCTCATTTTTATTCAATCAGAGGAACGGCATAAAAGGCAGGAAGACATCAAAGCAATGCATGGCATGTACCGCATTCTTTACGAAAAACCAGAGCGCGAATCAGCCGAACAGAATGTGCCGTCTGTTATTCTTCCTCGCATGTTCGGACCGTGGACACTCAATGAAGAGAGAACAAAGCATGATGATTCATTTTTTGTAGAAGATGTGGCAAAGGACTTGTTAAAATGGGCTTCGGACACCGATCAAAGTAAGGAAATGACGCATGAATTGAAGGTGAAAAGCCAAACAGATGACAAACAAGTGGAAGAATTGATTGCAGAATGGAAAAGACAAAACTCAACAATTTTCGACAAAAAGCAAGAATGATCTTCCATCTTATCTTTTTTCAGTATAAAATAAACCTATATTTAACATACAGGTTCATGCCTGCATGTTGTCAAAGGGAGTTGAACATGGCATGAAGTACCAACGGCTTGTCATGATCTTTTCGTTCCTTCTTCTATTGTCTGCCTGCTCGCAGGCGCCTTTAAAGGGAAAAATTGAGAAGGTGGGTTTACTCGTCCCCGACACGATTAATGATCAAGTTTGGGGAACGAAAGGTTATAAAGGCTTATTAAGTATCCAATCAACATTCGGTGTAGATGTTTATTATAAGGAAGGAATGGTCGACAAGGAGAAAATCGTTGATGCCATTGAAGAATTCCATAAAAAAGGAGTCAATTTAATTATTGGCCATGGCAATGAATACAGCGAGATTTTTAACTTGATCAGTGAAGATTATCCAAATATACAATTTATTACGGTCAATGGAAACAAGCCTCAAGCAGACAATGTCACAAACGTGACGTTTAAAGGTGAAGCGATGGGCTTTTTCGGAGGCATGACAGCTGCCCATATGTCTAAAACAAAAAAGATTGGTATTCTTGCTACATATGATTGGCAAAGTGAAGTAGACGGCTTTATCAAAGGAGCAAAATATCAAGACGAACATGTACAAGTGTTAGCAGAATTTGTTGAAAACTGGGATGATGCTGACAAAGCTGTGGAGCTCTATCAAAAATTAAAAAAGCAGGGCGTAGATGTTGTGTATCCAGCAGGTGATGGTTATAATATCCCTGTTATTGAACAAATCAAAGCCGATAATTTATCAGCGATTGGGTATGTCACCGATCAATCGAACCTCGGCAGCCATACGGTCTTAACAAGCACTGTACAGCATGTTGATAAAGCGTACAGTCTCATTGCAAAAAAGTTTAATGAAGGTAAGCTAAATGAACAAAGTGAGTACTCCTTTGACTTTAAAGAAGGAGTGATCGAGATGGGTAAATTTAGCTCCACCATAGACAGCACTTTTGTGAAAGAACTTGAAAGTGATATTGCGTCTTACAAAAAAACAGGCAAACTGCCGAATGAAAAGTGAGGAGACGACCATGCAGCACGAAAAATCGATGGAGTTTTTACAGATTGCTATGAAGTATTTTCCGCAGGCGAAGGAAGAATTAGATAAAGCAGGCATTCAGCTTGAGCCTGAAGCTCTTCAGCCGCTTCTATCATTGTTTACATCTGTTATGCACGAAGCATACGAGCTTGGAAAAGCAGATGCAGAAAAAGCCACAGAATAGTGGCTTTTTTTTATGATAATTTTTTCTTGAAGGCACTGATCATAGGACCAACATCTTTAAACACAGGCTTCAACTCATCAATGGAGTTCATAATGTTCCCAATTTGATTCATGACATGCATGTAGTCAATTGAGTCATCACTTGAAGATGTCTCCGCACGTTCCTCCTTGGCTTCTGTCTTTTTTTTCTCCTTTTCAAGCGGCTGCCCAAACATCATCGTTGAGAAAATATCTTTTTGCGCCATATCACATGTTCCTTTCTATTATTGGTATATCATTAATCTATGAAAAAAGTGAGAGGAAAGGTTAGACGTTTGTATTGCCAAGGAGAAAAAAATAAGGTAAAATTAGTACCAGATACTAATATAAGATCACAATATCACATGCTCGTATGAGTAAAAGGAGTCTTATTCAATGAATGCTGGAATTATTGGCCTTGGCCGCTATATACCTGAAAAAGTATTAACAAATCATGATTTAGAAAAAATGGTTGAAACTTCTGACGAGTGGATTCGTACTAGAACAGGTATAGAAGAAAGAAGAATTGCATCTGATGATGTCAATACATCTCATATGGCGCTTGCTGCTGCAAAAAAAGCATTAGCTGACGCAGATGTGGCTGCAGAAGATATCGATATGATTCTTGTGGCGACAGTCACGCCAGATCAAGCATTTCCGACAGTTGCTTGTATGATTCAAGAGCAGCTCGGTGCACATAAAGCTTGTGCAATGGATATTAGCGCTGCGTGTGCTGGCTTTATGTATGGGCTTGTTACTGGAAAACAATTTATCGAATCAGGAACGTTCAAACATGTGCTTGTCGTTGGCGTTGAAAAGCTTTCTCGCATTACCGACTGGGATGACCGCAATACAGCTGTTCTGTTTGGAGATGGAGCAGGTGCTGCTGTGTTAGGATCTGTCAGCGAAGGCAAAGGAATTCTTTCATTTGAGCTTGGAGCCGATGGAAGAGGCGGGAAGCACTTGTACTTAGATGAAAAAGATCATACAATCATGAATGGAAGAGAAGTATTTAAATTTGCTGTAAGACAAATGGGCGAGTCAAGCGTAAACGTCATTGAAAAAGCTGGACTATCAAAAGAAGACGTTGACTTCTTGATTCCGCATCAAGCAAACATTCGCATTATGGAAGCAGCACGCGAACGCTTAGAGCTGCCAGTTGAAAAAATGTCGAAAACAGTCCATAAATATGGAAACACGTCAGCAGCATCCATTCCAATTTCACTATGTGAAGAAATCGAAGCCGGAAAAATTCATGACGGCGATGTGATTGTAATGGTTGGTTTTGGTGGCGGATTAACGTGGGGCGCAATCGCTATGCGATGGGGCCGATAAAAGAGTGGGGTGCACAAATTAATGGATAAGAAACGAGTAGTTGTTACAGGATTAGGTGCTTTGACACCACTTGGCAACGATGTAGAATCAACATGGAAAAATGCTTTGGCGGGTGTATCTGGGGTTGGACCGATCACACGTGTCGATTCAAGTGAATATACCGCAAAAGTAGCTGCAGAACTAAAGGATTTTAACATTGAAGATTACATGGAGAAAAAAGAAGCGCGAAAAATGGCACGCTTCACGCAATATGCAGTCGTTGCAGCTCAAAAGGCGCTAGAAGATTCACGTCTTGAAATCACAGATGAAATCGCACCTCGTGTTGGTGTATGGGTTGGATCTGGTATTGGCGGACTTGAAACATTTGAAGAGCAATTCGAAGTGTATTCAAATAAAGGGGCAAGACGCGTAAGTCCGTTCTTTGTTCCAATGATGATTCCAGATATGGCGACAGGCCAAATTTCGATTGCACTTGGCGCAAAAGGGGTTAACTCTTGTACAGTGACAGCATGTGCAACAGGTACAAACTCAATTGGTGATGCATTTAAAGTCATTCAGCGCGGAGATGCAGATGCAATGATCACAGGCGGTACGGAAGCGCCGTTAACAAAAATGTCGTTTGCAGGTTTCTGTGCGAACAAAGCCCTTTCGACAAATCCTGATCCAGATACAGCGAGCCGTCCATTTGACAAAAATCGTGACGGATTTGTGATGGGTGAGGGTGCAGGGATTATTGTTCTTGAAGAACTTGAGCATGCATTAAAACGTGGTGCGACTATTTATGCAGAAATCGTTGGTTATGGTTCAACTGGAGATGCATATCATATCACAGCACCAGCTCCAAACGGAGAAGGCGGCGTCCGCGCTATGAAAGAAGCGATTCGAGATGCAGGTTTGTCTGTGGAAGAAATTGATTATATCAATGCCCACGGAACAAGCACACCTTACAATGATAAATTTGAAACAATGGCGATTAAAGAAGTGTTCGGAGAGCATGCGAATCAGCTTGCGATCAGTTCGACAAAATCAATGACAGGTCACTTACTTGGCGCAGCAGGCGGAGTAGAAGCTATTTTCTCTGTTCTTGCGATTAAAGATAGCGTCATTCCTCCAACGATTAACCTTGAAACACCGGATGAAGAATGTGATCTTGATTATGTAGCAAATGAAGCACGATCAAAAGAAGTGAATATTGCTCTAAGTAACTCACTTGGTTTTGGCGGACATAATGCGACAATTATCTTCAAAAAATACGAAGCGTAATACTTCCTGAGAAAGCGGCGATCCATAAACAGATCGCCGCTTTTTTGCATATGATGGGAATGGAGGTGTTCAGCGGTATGGGTCTGGTTAATACACAATATCTCATTCATCAATCATCATCATTTCAGGAGCTCACGGCGCGTTTTGTTCCTTATTTTAAAGGAGCGGAGGAAAAAGAATGGTCGCCTATTCTCTCCCACCTGCAGCATCACGGCATGGTGCGGTCTTGGAGCTCGTGCAAAGACATGATCGATAAGCTCAAGGAAAAAGGGTACTTCAAGCTTGTCATGAAAGAATATCAAACGCTTCAAAAGCAGTGGAAAGGCCCTGACATCCCTGTGTTGATTTTACCTGTCAATGAGAGCAGCAGAGAAATCAGAGAGCAATTTTATTATCAATCCGGCATGGCATTTGATGACAAGGTCTTTCTCTTTTTGTCTCCAAATACCCCGAAAGAGCGTATCGGCACATTGCTGACACATGAATATCACCATGTATGCAGATTACATTTTCTCACAAAAGAAGAAAAAGATTTTACATTCCTTGATACAATCATGATGGAGGGGCTCGCTGAATATGCTGTGTATCATAGATATGGAGAAAGCTATACAGCAAAATGGACCAGCTTATATGACGAAGCTCAGCTTCAGCGCATGTATAAGAAATGGGTATCCAGTCATCTTGATCAGAAAGTTCAGGAAGACGAAAGGCTGATACAGAATCTCCTTTATGGAAAAGGAAACTACCCCAAAATGCTCGGTTACGCCACTGGGTTTTATATCGTGAAAAAGTATTTCAGTGAGCACCGAGTCAGCGAGGAGTCTATGATTGCAGAGCCATCAGAAACCTTTCTAAAGGTGTTAGAATCATAAAGTGAATCATTCACATAAAAAGGTATGTATTACAAATTTACTAAATACTTCTTGATTTCGTCATAGCGATGTAATAATATACAAATAATTCTTTTTATTTTAAAAAGACTGAATATTCAAGTTGAATTCTATTGATCTATGGAGAAAGGGGCGAATGAATGAGCGCGCTGCTTGAAGTGCAGAACTTAAAAACATATTTTTTTCGAAAAAAGGAACCAATACCTGCTGTTGATGGCGTTGATTTCAGCATCAATAGAGGAGAAACGGTCGCATTAGTCGGTGAGTCTGGGTCGGGCAAAAGCATTACGTCCTTATCCATTATGGGGCTGATTCATGGAACTGGCGGGAAAATTATGAACGGTTCCATCAAGCTTGATGGAAAGGACCTTGTTACATATAGTGAAAAGGAATTATGCAGCATCCGCGGTAATGATGTATCAATGATCTTTCAGGAACCGATGACCTCACTTAATCCCGTCTTAACCATCGGAGAACAAATAACAGAAATCCTCATCTACCACAAAAAACTTTCAAAAAAAGAAGCGACCAAAAAAGCGGTTGATCTTCTGAAGCTTGTTGGTTTTTCCCGTCCAGAACAAATCATCAAAGATTATCCGCACCGCTTATCAGGCGGCATGCGGCAAAGAGTGATGATTGCCATTGCGCTAAGCTGTGATCCGAAGCTTCTTATTGCAGATGAACCGACAACCGCTCTAGATGTAACCATTCAGGCCCAGGTGCTTACCTTAATGAAGGATTTATGCTCGACGTTCGGTACATCAATTCTCCTCATCACGCATGATTTAGGTGTCGTCTCTGAGGTGGCAGACCGGGTGATTGTGATGTACTGCGGACAGGTTGTAGAAAATGGAACTGTCGAAGAATTATTTGATCAGCCGCTGCATCCTTACACAGAAGGACTGCTTGAATCGATTCCTGTCATTGACGGAGAAATTCAGCCATTAACGGCGATAAAAGGAAACGTTCCTGCGCCGGATCAGCTCCCAGCGGGCTGCCGTTTTGCTCCAAGGTGTCCGCAAGTGAAGAAGCGCTGTTTAGGAGAGCTGCCTGAGCTGAGAACATTTGAAAATGGCAGAAGCGTCAGATGCTTCTTATATGAGGAGGCAGACCATATATGACCCTTGCTCAAAATCAACCACAGATAACGAATGTTGCAGAGAAAGAAACCATTCTTGAACTGAAACAGATTCGAAAACATTTTCCAATTAAAGCGGGCGTCTTTCAGAAGAAGGTCGGAGCAGTGAAAGCTGTTGACGGCATAGACTTAAAGATTTATAAAGGTGAAACATTAGGCATAGTTGGAGAGTCAGGATGCGGTAAATCCACATTAGGACGGACCATGATCCGCTTATACGAACCAACTGACGGTCAAATTTTTTTTAAAGGGCAAGACATCACGCGCGTATCAGAATCAAAACTAAGACAATCTACACGAAAAAACATCCAAATGGTTTTTCAAGATCCCTTTGCATCACTCAACCCTAGAAAAACACTTCGCAGCATCATCAAAGAACCCTACAAAACACATCATTTATATTCCTTAAAAGAAAGAAATGAAAAAGTAGAACAGCTTTTATCAAAGGTGGGTCTTCATCCAAGCTTTGCGAATCGCTACCCCCATGAATTTTCAGGCGGACAGAGGCAGCGAATCGGCATTGCTCGGGCGCTTGCTATGAACCCTGAAATGATCATCGCAGATGAGCCTGTATCAGCACTTGATGTATCCATTCAGGCGCAGGTCATTAATTTGATGGAGGAGCTTCAGGAGGAATTTGATCTTACCTATCTATTTATCTCTCACGATTTAAGTGTGGTCAGGCATATTAGCGATAGAGTCGGCGTCATGTATCTTGGAAAAATGATGGAGCTTGCCGATAAGCACAGTTTGTACGATGAACCGCTCCATCCGTATACACAGGCTCTGCTTTCTTCCGTACCCGTCACTCGTAAAAAAGGGCAGGTGAAAAGAGAACGCATTATGCTGCAAGGCGACCTGCCGAGTCCTGCGAATCCGCCAAAGGGCTGCGTATTTCACACAAGGTGCCCGCATGCGAAAGAAATCTGTAAAGAAAAAGTACCAGCATTTCAGGAATTAGAAACAAACCATTTTGTTGCCTGCCATCTCTACAACGCTTAATCAGCTTGTATGATCTCATCTTTGAGAGGGGGGATGAAGCTGCATCTGTTGTCATTTCTAAAAAAGAATAGGGGGAATCGTTTATGAAAATGAAAAACAAACAAACCATTTTAGTCAGTTTCATGCTGATTTTTACACTGGTACTGGCGGCTTGCTCTAGTGGAAATAAAACCTCTGGTGACAGTGAAAAGAAATCGACTGGAAAACCGGTACAAGGCGGAGATCTTGTCATCGGTTCAATTGCAGAACCAACATTATTCAATTCGCTGTATTCAACTGATGTTGCAAGCTCTGATATCGAGGAAAGAATCTACAGCTTTTTACTTCAAACAGATGGAAAGCTGAACCCTCAGCTATCGCTCGCAGAGGATATTAAAGAGTCTGATGATGGCAAGCAGTTTGATGTCACCATTAAAAAGGGCGTAAAGTTTCATGATGGTAAAGAGCTGACTGCTGATGATGTTGTGTTTACATACAGCATTCCAATTCATAAGGACTACAATGGAGAGCGTGGATCAGGCTTTGAAGTATTAGACTCTGTTAAAAAGACAGGGGATTACTCAATCGAATTCAAGCTCAATAAAAAAGACCCATATTTTTACAATGTCACGCTAGGAAGCTACGGCATTTTGCCTAAGCATATTTTAGGGGATGTGCCTATAAAGGATCTTGGTGAAAATGAATTTAACCGGAAAAAACCAATTGGTTCAGGTCCATTTAAATTTGCAGAGTGGAAAGAAGGAGACTACGTCAAACTAGAAGCCTTTGACGATTATTGGGATGGACGTCCATACCTTGATACCGTCACGATTAAAACCATTCCTGATCAAAATGCAGCGATTGCCCAGTTGTCAGCAGGAGATATTGATTTCTTTGCTGTACCGGGAGCAGAGCTACAAACGGCTGAAAAAGTGAGCAACATTAAAATTGAATCTGATCTAGGCTTGAATTATTCATACATTGGCTGGAACCAAAAAAATGATCTCTTTAAAAGCAAAAAGGTCCGCCAAGCGCTTACACATGCGATAGATCGTCAAACGATTGTTGATCAAGTGTTAGATGGAGACGGAAAAGTAGCCAACATCCCAGAAAGTCCGCTGTCATGGAATTACCCTAAAAATGAAGATGTTCCAGTGTTTGAATTTGATCAAGAAAAAGCGAAAAAGATGCTGAAAGAAGAGGGCTGGGAAGATACAGATGGAGATGGCTACCTTGATAAGGATGGCAAGAAATTCTCCTTTGTCATCAAGACCAACCAAGGAAATAAAGTTCGTGAAGATATCGCTGTCGTTGTTCAGCAGCAGCTTAAGGAAATTGGTGTAGAAGCGAAGCCGCAAATTGTGGAGTTCAGTGCCCTCATTGAGCAGACGACACCGCCTAAATGGGATTATGATGCACTGCTGCTCGGCTGGAGCCTTGCCACTTTCCCTGATCAATACAGCATCTTCCACTCAAGTCAGTCTGAAAAAGGCTTGAATAACATTTGGTATAAAAATGAAGAGGTCGATAAGCTGTTAGTTGATGCTAAAAAATTAAGTGATCGAAAAGAATATTCAAAGGCGTATGAAAAAATTTATAAACTGATCGCAGAAGATCAGCCATATACGTTCCTTTATTATGCCAACTCACATCGCGCTATGCCATCTAATCTCCAAGGCTACTCTTACCACCCGAAAGATGAGTATTACAAAATCGAAAAATGGTGGATTGAACAGTAGGCTGTTAGTGAAGAAGGGGGAGATGTCTCCCCTTTCAGTGTGAAGACAAACCCTTGCTGCAAGTTTTCTGCGCTGGTGATCAATTGCTCTGCATCACTATGAGACTTTAAGGGTTTTCATATCACGCTGAAAAGAAGACAAAAGGCTAAAATCACATCATTTTAGCCTTTTTTTCACAGAATGGCGATCCGATGAAAAAGGAGTTGTGCATATGGTTACTACATATATTATTAGAAGGACATTGCTCTCCATTCCCATCTTATTTGGGATTACCATTTTGTCCTTTGCCATTATGAAAGCAGCACCAGGCGATCCGATGTCACTTATGATGGACCCTACTATTAGTGCTGCAGACCGGGAAGCCTTTATTGATAAGTACGGCTTGAACGATCCTGAATATGTGCAATATATGAAATGGCTTGGCAATATGCTTCAAGGTGACTTTGGCACATCCATTGTCAAAAAGGGAACGCCCGTGGCTGATTTGATTTTTGCTCGGCTGCCAAATACCCTCATCCTCATGATCTTTTCTACATTAGTTGCCCTGATCATCGCCATCCCATTTGGTGTTCTTTCAGCAAAACGTCCGTATACAAAGCTAGACTATGGCATTACGGTTACATCTTTTATCGGACTGGCTATTCCAAACTTTTGGTTTGGTCTCATCCTTATTATGGTTTTATCTGTGAATTTAGGATGGTTCCCAACTGGTGGAGTCTCTACCTTGAATGCCGATTTTAATGTGTTTGACCGGCTCCATCACATTATTTTACCAGCCTTTGTTTTAGCAACTGCTGATATGGCAGGACTTACCCGGTACACAAGGTCGAGCATGCTTGATGTCATGAGGCAGGATTACATCCGTACCGCAAGAGCGAAAGGCTTTAGAGAAAACAAAGTCATTTTCAAGCATGGTTTAAGAAACGGTCTTATGCCTGTCATTACGATTTTCGGACTGATGATTCCATCCTTTATTGGCGGCGCAGTCGTGGTGGAACAAATCTTCACATGGCCTGGTCTTGGAAAGCTGTTCATCGATTCTGCCTTTTCGCGAGATTATCCGGTTATTATGGCAATGACCGTTATTTCTGCAGTGCTCGTGGTGGTTGGAAATTTAATAGCGGATATTCTATATGCGATCGTTGATCCGCGTATTGAATATTAGAAGGGAGCTGAAGCACAATTGGCACAGCCTAATATGGGAACACCTCCTGTTGACATCAAATTAAAAGAGGGCCTTCCGCCAAAGCCAGAGACGATGCTGCGTTTATTTTGTGAGAAGTTTTTTAAAAATAAATTAGCGGTTGCCGGTTCCGTGATCTTATTGGTCATTATCTTTTCAGCTATTTTCGCTCCTGTGATCGCTCCTTACGCACCTGAGCAGCAAGATTTATTGAAGCGGCTTCAGCCACCAAGTGCCGAGCATTTTATGGGAACTGACAAGTTTGGTCGCGATATTTTCTCAAGGGTGCTTTATGGCGCGCGGGTCTCTTTGTTAGTCGGTTTCGTCTCGGTTGTTGGTGCAATTACCATTGGCACCGTGATTGGAGCGGTAGCAGGATACTTCAAAGGATTTGTCGATTCCATTTTAATGAGGTTTGTGGATGTCGTGTTGTCGATTCCAGACATTTTTCTATTAATTACACTTGTCACCATTTTCAAGCCCGGCATTGATAAATTGATTTTAATTTTTGCGCTGACCGGCTGGACAACAACCGCCAGACTGATCCGCAGTGAATTTTTATCACTTCGAACAAGAGAGTTCGTACTCGCGGCGAGAACCATTGGAACGAAAAACCATGTCATCATCTTTTCGCATATTTTACCGAACTGTATCGGTCCTATTATCGTGTCAGCTACATTAAAAGTAGGCTCCGTCATTTTAGCTGAATCAACACTCAGCTATCTTGGATTTGGTATTCAGCCGCCAACGGCAAGCTGGGGCAACATGCTGCAAGATGCACAAAATTTCTCGATTATGGTGCAAGCATGGTGGTATCCGCTTTTCCCAGGTTTGCTGATTTTGCTGACGGTCTTATGCTTTAATTTCTTAGGAGATGGGCTGAGAGATGCACTTGATCCTAAGAAGCTAAAGTAAGTTTGTCCTTTATAACAAGATGAAAGGGACTCTGCGAGACACTCTTCGTTTCCTGCCATCATTCGCCCAGCTTGAAGTTTAATAAAGTTGGAATAATTTCTCTATCCCTTGCCCATACTGTGGACAACAGTTTTTATAAAGTGAGGGATTGGTTATGTTATTTCTTCATGACGTATGGGTAAATTGGTTTGAAGGGGAAGAAAATGGCTACAATGTGTGTCATTTTCATGAGTGGCGCAAGGAGGACAGTGTTGAGCTGTTAGATCAGGTGCCTTTACTCAAGGTGCAGAGTCCTTTGTTTGATTACATAGAGAATGATCTTTCAGAGCTGCCGAAGGCACTGCTAGAGTCTGTATTTGAGAAATCATATATTCGGAAAAATCACGAACGCCGTAAATTAGAGTACTGCTTTGTGGTCACGGACGGCATTCGCATCATTGCTGTGGATACGATTGGGTACTCCATTCCTGTGAGAAAAAGCCGCTTGATCCCAAGGCAGGAGCAATTGGTGTACGAAATGGTGAAAGATGTGAAGGCGGAGGAATATGAATTCTCTAAGGGCAGCCTTGAATCGACGAAGGAGTATCACATTTTATCACTGCCACCCCAGCATATCAGCGGATTAACGAGAAAAGAAAGACAGCTGAAGCAGCTGATGTTTATGGCGCTTGATCAATTAAAAGGGCTCCAAAACAGGGCGGAAATTGCCTATTGGTATACGGAATGGAATCCGCGCATGTACAACCAAATCAAACGAATGTCATTCGAAGAGATTTGGAACATGCTTTACAATGAAACCATTGACGGGTGGTCAGAAAATCATCTAGCCTTCTGTGAAAAAATGATTAAAGGACAGCCATTTTTCGAAAAGCTATGGGAAATGGAAAACGAATCAAAAGTAAATTAGAAAAAAAGCTTGCAGCGAGTAGTGCTGCAAGCTTTTTTTATTTGCGTTTTCTGCCAAGGCCCATTGCATTCTCCATTTTTTTGAGCATTTTGTTTGCTGTGCGGTTTGCTTTTTCAGCACCTTCGTCTAAAATGCGGTCAAGCTCGTCTGACTCAATGAGTTCATAGTATCGATCTTGTATTGGTTTTAAAGCATTAACGACGACATTCGCAAGATCTCCTTTAAACTCACCATATCCTTTACCTTCATATTTTTGTTCAAGCTCAGAAATGGATACGTTACCTAATACAGAGTAAATCGTCAGCAAGTTGGCAATTCCAGGCTTGTTCTCTTTGTCATACTTGACGATGCCTTCTGAATCCGTCACAGCACTTTTAATTTTCTTTTCAAGCTGCTTTGGTTCATCTAATAAGGTAATGAAGGATTTTTGGTTTGGATCGGATTTGCTCATCTTTTTCGTTGGATCTGTTAAAGACATAATCCGAGCGCCTTCTTTTGGAATTTTCACTTCTGGTACAGTGAAGATGTCATTGTATTTTCGGTTAAAACGTTCAGCAAGCGTTCTAGTCAATTCAAGGTGCTGCTTTTGGTCTTCTCCGACAGGGACTAGATCAGTACCGTATAATAGGATGTCGCCAGCCATTAAAGGGGGATACGTTAATAGTCCAGAAACAACTGCTTCCTTACCAGCGGATTTGTCCTTAAATTGGGTCATTCTTTCTAATTCCCCAATATAAGCAACACATTGCAGCATCCATCCTGCTTGGGCGTGTGCAGGTACCTCTGATTGGATAAACAATGTCGCCTTCTCTGGATCAAGTCCAACTGCCAAATAAAGAGCGGCCAAGCTTCTTATATTTTGGCGAAGGGCTAAGCGGTCCTGGCTTACTGTAATGGCATGCTGATCCACCACACAAAAATAGCCATGATAATCATGCTGCAAATCGACAAATTGCTTCATTGCTCCAATATAGTTGCCTAATGTGACAGAACCGCTCGGCTGAATGCCTGAAAAAATTGTCTTCTTTGTCATACTAAAACCTCTTTTCTTCAATATAAAAAGGCCCACTCGTCACTTTTCAACAGAAAAGGGACGAATGAACCGTGGTACCACCCTTGTTATTTCAAATAGAAATCACTCAAGACGTTGATATCGGAGACTGCTCCGTCTAAGCCTACTCACTTTTCAAAAGTGTTCGGTTAGCTGCTCCAAAGCCCATTCCATACATGCCATTATCTGCTCACACCAGCCGCAGACTCTCTGTAAATGGTGAATATATGTACTCTTCTTTTTCATCGCAACAGTATGTCTGTCTATTATATAGGATGACCATAAAAAAGTCACGAGGTCCTTATGTGACCTTCTTAGCATGTCGTTTGACACTTAAAATTTTAGATAAAATAACAAATATCTGTCAAAATTTTTTAAAATAGGAGGATTAATTATATGTATAAAACATTATTCCTGCTGAATTTGTTAAATTGTTTTAATCAATTTACGCTTTAATTTGTTGAAGTGATTGAGACTTTAGTTTATAAAAATCCCTCTTTATCCCCATTTACGTTTTTAAAAAATATATGAAATTGATATTGCAATAAATTATTCTATTCATTATAATGAATTTGTTCACACGTTTGTGCTAGGCTCTTTACATAGTGAAAATTCAGAAAAAACAAAAGAAATAGAAAGTAACCTGTTTAGGGACTTTTTTACTCTATTTCTCATCTCTGAATCTTATCTTCTATCGAGACCTTTGAACTAAAAACATATTATAAGGGGGAATACAGTTGAAAAAGCGTTGGTCTGTTGTTACTTTAATGCTTATTTTCACACTTGTATTAAGCGCTTGTGGTTTCAGCGGAAACAAATCAGGCGACAGCAAGAGCAGTTCTGGAGAGGCTAAAACAACTTTAAATGTGAATATCTCCACTGAGCCTTTTTCTCTACATCCGGGATTGGCTAATGATTCAACTTCAGGAAGTGTCATCCGTCAGACTTTTGAGGGATTAACACGAATTAACGCTGAAGGAAAGCCAGAAAATGCAATGGCTTCTGATATCAAAACAAGTGCTGATGGTAAAACTTACACATTCACACTTCGTGATGCAAAATGGTCTAATGGTGACCCTGTCACAGCTAAAGATTTCGAATATGCTTGGAAATGGGCATTAGATCCTAAAAATGAATCTCAATATGCTTACCAGCTTTACTATATTAAAGGTGCTGAAGCAGCAAACAAAGGAAAAGCGAAAGTTGCTGATGTCGGCATTAAAGCTAAAGACGACAAAACGCTTGTAGTTGAGCTAGAGAACCCAACACCGTTCTTTACTGAACTAACTGCATTCTATACGTATATGCCAGTCAACCAAAAAGTGGCTGAAAAGAATAAAAACTGGTATACAAACGCTGGTGAAAACTACGTATCTAACGGACCATTCGTTCTTTCTCAATGGAAACACGGCGGCTCTATCACGCTTGAAAAGAACAACGAATACTGGGATAAAGATACTGTGAAATTGAAAAAGATCAACATGTCTATGATCAAAGATACAAACACTGAGCTTAGCATGTTCAAAAAAGGCGAGCTTGACTGGGCTGGTTCTCCAACTGGAAGCCTACCAACTGAGTCTTTACAAACATTGAAAAAAGAAGGCGGTCTTAAAATCCAAACGATCGCTGGTATCTATAACTACAAATTCAACACAAAAGTAAAACCTTTAAACAATGCAAACATCCGTAAGGCTCTTGCATACTCAATCAACCGTCAAGCAATCGTTGACAAAATTACGCAAGGTGAGCAAGTGCCAGCCATGGCAATCGTTCCACCAACAATGCAAGGATTCACTGATAACAAAACTGGCTACTTCAAAGACCACGATGTAGCAACTGCTAAAGAGCTTCTTGAAAAAGGTGTGAAAGAATTAGGTTATAAGTCTGTTTCTGATCTTCCAACATTGAAACTTTCTTACAACACAGATGAAGGCCACCAAAAGATTGCTCAAGCAATTCAAGAAATGTGGAAAAAAGATTTAGGTGTGAAAGTTGAACTTGATAACTCTGAGTGGAACGTATACATCGACAAAATCCACAGTGGAGACTACCAAATCGGACGTATGGGCTGGTTAGGTGACTTCAACGATCCAGTTAACTTCCTTGAACTTTACAAAGATAAAGACGGTGGAAACAACGACACTGGCTGGGAAAATAAAGAGTACAAACAATTGTTGAATGATTCTGCTAAAGAAACAGATAAAACGAAGCGTGAAGAAATGCTGAAAAAAGCAGAAGAAATCATCATCAACGATATGCCTGTAGCACCAATTTACTTCTACACTCAGCTTTGGGTACAAGATCCAAAACTAAAAGGTGTAGTTGTATCTGGACTAGGTGATGTTCAATACAAATGGGCACATTTCGAAAAGTAAGAGTTATAGTGTAAGAGATCTACGGCAAGGATCTTAAGGTATATGGAGGATGTCTCTCCATATACCTTTCTTGCTGATTAGAGAAATTGTTGTAAAATCATGGAGGTGCAATTCCGTTGCTTAAATATATCGGAAAGCGATTAATATATATTTTAATCACACTGTTTGTTATCGTAACTGCAACTTTCTTTCTCATGCAGGCAGCACCTGGTGGTCCATTCTCTGGTGAGAAGAAACTTCCTGCTGAAATTGAAGCAAACCTAAACGAGCATTACGGGTTGGACAAGCCCTTATTTGTTCAATATGTAAGCTACTTAGGTTCAGTTGCAAAATTAGATTTTGGTCCCTCTTTTAAATATAAAGGACAAACCGTAAATGACTTAATTAGTTCTGGATTCCCCGTTTCCTTTACCCTCGGAATTGAGGCAATTCTCCTCGCATTAGCATTTGGTGTATTGTTTGGGGTCCTTGCAGCGCTCTATCATAACAAGTGGCAAGACTATACGATTGCCATTTTAACGATCTTTGGAATCTCAGTTCCAAGTTTCATTTTAGCAGCGCTATTGCAATATGTATTTGCATCTGAGGCAAGCGCTATAGCGATCTTCCCAGTTGCAGGATGGGAGTCTTGGGCCAGCACCGTACTACCTTCTATTGCACTTTCCTTCATGCCAATGGCATTTATCGCTAGACTTGCACGGTCAAGTATGCTTGAAGTATTAAACAGTGACTACATTAGAACGGCTAGAGCGAAAGGATTAACAAAGTCAGCTGTGACGATTAAACACGCGATTCGAAACGCATTGTTACCTGTTATCACATACATGGGACCAATGGCTGCTTCTGTTTTAACAGGTAGTTTTGTCGTTGAGAAGATTTTTGGTATTCCTGGATTAGGCTCTCACTTTGTCACAAGCATTACAAACCGTGATTACACCGTCATCATGGGTGTTACAGTCTTCTACAGTATTATTCTATTAGTCAGTATTCTAGTCGTTGACGTTCTCTACGGTATTATCGATCCTAGAATTAAACTGACGAAGGCGAAGAAAGGGGTCTAACACATGGAAGAGTTGAGAAAAGATTTATTTGTGCCTGCGACAGCTGACGCAGCAGAATCTGAAAAAATTTCTAAACCTAGTCTATCTTTATGGAAGGATGCTATGCTTCGCTTCCGTGCAAATAAACTTGCAATGGTTGGACTCACAATCATTTTTATAATTGTAATGCTGGCGATCTTTGTTCCGATTTTTTCTAAATACGATTACTCTACAACTGATTTATTGAATGCTGACCAGCCGCCTTCAAAAGATCACTGGTTTGGTACAGATGACTTAGGACGCGACATGTTTGTACGTACATGGGTCGGGGCAAGAATTTCGATCTTCATCGGTCTTGCTGCAGCGCTCCTTGACGTGATCATCGGTATTATCTGGGGAAGTATTGCTGCATTCAAAGGCGGACGTACAGATGAAGTGATGATGCGTATTGCAGACGTTTTATGGGCAATTCCAACACTATTAATGGTTATCTTAATGATGGTTGTTCTGCCTAAAGGATTATTAACGATTATCCTCGCCATGACAGTCGTAGGCTGGATTAACATGGCACGTATTGTTCGGGGACAGGTTTTACAATTGAAGAGCCAAGAGTACGTTCTTGCAGCACAGACATTAGGTGCGAAAACATCTAGACTTTTATTTAAACACTTAATTCCAAACTCAATGGGACCGATTCTTGTGACAATGACATTAACAATTCCTTCTGCTATTTTCACAGAGGCGTTCCTAAGCTATCTAGGGCTTGGTGTACCGGCTCCATTAGCAAGTTGGGGAACAATGGCGTCTGACGGAATTCCGGCGATGACGTACTACCCATGGAGATTATGGTTCCCAGCCGCATTTATCTGTATTACAATGTTTGGTTTTAACGTGGTTGGAGACGGACTAAGAGACGCTTTAGATCCGAAGTTGCGTAAATAAGGAGTGATTAGGATGGAACGTGAACGTATTCTAGAGGTGAAAGACCTTGCAATCTCATTTAAAACATATGGTGGAGAGGTTCAAGCCATTCGTGGTGTGAACTTCCACTTAAATAAAGGCGAGACACTTGCTATTGTAGGTGAATCTGGCTCTGGTAAAAGTGTGACATCACAGGCCATCATGAGGTTAATTCCGATGCCGCCGGGTTATTTCAAGCGCGGACAGATCCTCTTTGATGGACAAGATATTGTCAAGAAGACCGAAAAACAAATGCAAACCATTCGAGGAAAAGACATCTCAATGATCTTCCAAGATCCGATGACTTCTTTGAACCCAACGATGAAAGTCGGGAAACAAATTACAGAAGTGCTGTTCAAACATGAACAAATTTCAAAAGAAGCGGCTGAAAAAAGAGCCATTGAATTATTAGAGCTTGTTGGTATTCCAATGCCAGAAAAAAGAATCAAACAATATCCGCACGAATTCAGCGGCGGGATGAGACAAAGGGTTGTTATCGCCATGGCACTCGCAGCAGATCCAAAGCTATTGATTGCCGATGAGCCGACAACTGCTCTTGATGTAACGATTCAGGCACAAATTTTAGAATTAATGAAAGAAATTCAGCAAAAGGTAGAAACGTCAATTATCTTTATTACACATGATCTAGGTGTTGTCGCCAACGTTGCTGATCGTGTAGCGGTTATGTATGCAGGCCAGATCGTAGAGACAGGTACGGTTGATGAAATTTTCTACAATCCGAAACATCCGTATACATGGGGACTTTTAGCATCAATGCCTAGCCTTGACACAGATGGCGGAGATGAAGGAAAGCTGACTGCGATCCCAGGAACACCACCAGATTTAACAAACCCGCCGAAAGGAGATGCATTTGCACTCCGAAGCGATTATGCAATGAAAATTGACTTCGAACAAGAACCACCAATGTTCAAAGTATCAGATACGCATTATGTGAAATCATGGCTACTTCATCCGAATGCACCTAAAGTTGAACCGCCTGCTTCTGTAAAGGCGAGAATGCGTGAACTAGAAGGTAGCTACGAAAAACCTGTATTAGTAAAAGAGGGTGAATAGCATGGCAGAAAAACTGTTAGAAATTAAAAATTTGAAGCAGCATTTCCATACGGCAAGAGGAACTGTAAAAGCAGTAGACGGAGTTTCATTTGATATTTATCAAGGTGAAACACTTGGTCTTGTAGGTGAGTCTGGTTGTGGTAAATCCACTACTGGGCGCTCCATCATTAGACTTTATGAAGCAACAGATGGTGAGGTTATTTATAAAGGAGAAAATGTACACGGGAAGAAATCAAGACAAAAAATGCTTGAGTTCAACCGTCAAATGCAGATGATCTTTCAAGATCCATATGCTTCATTGAATCCAAGAATGACAGTGCTTGACATCATTGCCGAGGGTATTGACATTCATGGCCTTGCGAAAACAAAGCAAGCGCGTAAAGAGCGTGTGTTCCAATTGCTTGAAACCGTTGGCTTGAACAAAGAGCATGCGAACAGATACCCGCATGAATTTTCAGGTGGCCAAAGGCAGCGTATCGGAATTGCCCGTGCATTAGCAGTAGAGCCAGATTTCATCATCGCTGATGAACCAATCTCTGCATTAGACGTGTCGATCCAAGCGCAGGTCGTCAACTTATTGAAAGAACTGCAAGAAGAAAAAGGTTTAACGTACTTATTCATTGCCCATGACCTGTCTATGGTAAAATACATCAGCGATCGTATTGGCGTGATGTATTTCGGGAAATTGGTTGAGCTGGCACCAGCGAATGAATTATACGAAAACCCGCTTCATCCTTATACAAAATCATTGCTATCTGCGATTCCGCTCCCAGATCCTGATTATGAGCGCAACCGCAAACGTATCAAGTATGATCCATCTGTTCACAAAGGAACAAACACCGAGTTCCGCGAAGTGAAACCAGGTCACTTTGTGAGCTGCACAGAGGAAGAATTCAAAGAGCTTCAGGCGAAACAATCATAAATAGAAAGAAGCACTGCTGAGTCAGTGCTTCTTTTTTATTTTACAAAAAAGCAAAAGAGTGGTAATTTTTAGTGGAGTACAAGCAGATACCGGAGGAAGTCAGATGCCGAATTGGAAAACTTTTCGTTATTCATTGCTTCATTTTTTCATCGTATTGATGCTTTTTTCAACGTCTTTTTTGAGGAAACCAAATGGAGGACAGTGGATGCTCGCATTTATGGTGCTCATTGGCATTGTGTCTTTTTCGGTGGAATATATGCTTAACCGGCATACAAGCCATCAGAAACAAGAAGCACGGCGCATGAGGTATCTTTATTTCATCATGTTTCAAATTGCGATGACACTCATCCTGTTTGTCACTTTTCAACTAGTCATCAACCGTTCGTTATAAAACTTTTTTTCGTCGCTTGAAAAAAAGTGAAACCACCTAGGGCATTACTGCGTCTTACTAGTACAGGCGTTTAAATAGCAGGAAATCGGGAATATCTAAGGAAGTGGTTCTTAACTATAGCATAAGGAGCAGATCCATGAATTGGTATGAAAAGCTCAGTGAATACTTCCCGATAGAAGAAATGAAGTCAAAAGAGCATATGGAAGCCTTATTAAAGGAAAGAAGTGATGTTTATCATAAGGAGGAAGGACCTCATCATGTGATGATGTACGCCGAATTTGATTCTTTCATCTTTATTGATTATTTATTTGTTTCCAAAGATGCAAGAGGTGAAGGCCTCGGATCAAAGCTGATCCATAAGCTGAAGGAAAAAAAGAAACCGATCTTGCTTGAAGTCGAGCCTGTAGATGAAGATGATGCAGATACTGCCAAACGCCTAAAGTTTTACCAAAGAGAGCACTTCAAGCATGCAGAATCAATCGGTTATAAACGAAGGTCACTTGCAACAAATGAAGTGAACCGCATGGAAATTCTTTATTGGTCGCCTCTTACAAATCATGAGGAAGAGATCATGGAAGCCATGAGGGAGACCTACGAACGAATCCATACGTATAAAGATGAAAAATGGTATGGACAATCGTATGAGGATGTTGATGATGTATTGAAGGTCATTGAAAATAGAAAACAAAAAAATATTTTCGATCATCTCGACTAAATGAGAATGTTCAGACATCAAACAGCACCACAAAATGAATGAAATTGTCTAGTTTTTGTCACAAAAATTGCAAGAAAAACTGTTCACACTTACTTTTTTATAGTATAATCACTATAAAGATTACTTATTTAGAACAATTTTAATTTGAGAATACAGATCAATATTCATTCTACAAATTGAGGAGTGAAGATTTATGGTAACATTATACACATCACCAAGCTGTACATCATGTAGAAAAGCAAGAGCGTGGTTAGAAGAGCACAATATTCCGTATCAAGAGAGAAACATTTTTTCTGAGCCTCTTTCAATCGATGAAATCAAAGAAATTCTTCGAATGACAGAAGACGGTACAGATGAAATTATCTCAACACGTTCGAAAGTATTCCAAAAACTAAATGTCAATGTTGAGACAATGCCGCTTCAACAATTGTATAAACTAATCAATGAGCATCCAGGTCTTTTAAGACGTCCAATTATCTTGGATGAAAAAAGACTACAAGTTGGGTACAATGAAGATGAAATTAGACGTTTCCTTCCAAGAACGGTTCGTACTTTCCAACTAAGAGAAGCTCAGCGACTTGCTAACTAATATAAAAACAAAAAGCTGCCGATCATTTGGCAGCTTTTTTTATTTATTTTCAGCTGTTTGTTCGTAAAAGAGGCTGGCTAATATGACCGTTGCGACTGTTAAAAATGGAAGCATTAATTCAAGTGTGGCATGCTGCGCCATAAATTCATTCAATTTCACATCACGGACAATCATTTCACCGCCAGTATAAGCCAAAAGAGCACTTCCGCCGTATAAAAGAAACGGAAATTTGGTTAAAGCTGCATGAATCAGTTTGCTTCCCCAAATAATAATCGGTACTGAAATCATGAGCCCAAAAGCGGTCAGAAGCATATTGCCTTTTGCCGCACCTGCAACCGCGATCACATTATCAAGTGACATAAACAGGTCTGCAATCACAATGGTTTGTACCGCACGCCAAAGGGAGCCGCTGCTTTTAATCCGAATCGATTCTTTCTTTTGTTCAATTAACAAATTGTATCCTATATAAAGGAGAAAAAGGCCGCCAATAAATTGCAAATAAGGAATGGTCAATAAATAAACTGCAGCACCTGTCATCGTAATTCTCATCAGCACGGCCAAAAGTGTGCCGATCCAAATGGCTTTATTGCGTTTTTCATTAGATAAGCTTCGACTGGCCATCGCAATGATTAACGCATTATCTCCGCCTAAAATCAGGTCTATGCCAATAATCATCAGTAAGGATACGATCCACTCTGTTTCCATCCATTTCACCTCATGTCCTAATAGAGCTCGTACAACCAATATATGAGGACAATTCAAATATATGTTTCTGCAAGTTTTCTCTGCAAAAAATGCGTTTTTATTTCTTTTATTTATGTTTTATCATAAAATAGACAGTACGAAGCAATACCTCAATTCTTTAAACGGTTAACATGTAGACGGAACGGGTAAAGTGTAGTAAAGTACTATTAATTGGGAGCTTGTATGTCCCTTCAACATCTTATATAGAAGGGAAGGTTGGCAAAATGGAAATTGAAAGAATTAATGAACATACAGTCAAATTTTATATTTCCTACGGTGATATTGAAGATCGCGGATTTGACCGTGAAGAGATTTGGTATAATCGTGAGCGCAGTGAAGAGCTGTTTTGGGAAGTAATGGACGAAGTGCACGAAGAAGAAGAATTTGCAGTAGAGGGACCGCTTTGGATTCAAGTACAGGCACTTGATAAAGGTCTTGAAATTGTCGTGACAAAAGCCCAACTTTCTAAAGATGGACAAAAGCTCGAATTGCCGATTCCAGAAGATAAAAAAGATCAAACAGATGAAGAAAGCTTAGACGCATTGCTTGATGATTTTCATAAAGAAGAGCAAGATCAAGAGGACCATAATGAGAAGGACAAAAAACTTCAACTCCAATTCGTGTTGAAAATGGATGACTTTGAAGATTTGATTGCACTTTCTCAATTAAATATGCAGGATTTTACCACAAGTTTATATTCGTTTGAAAACCGTTATTATCTATATGTTGACTTTCACGAGGATTTGTCAGATGAGCAGGTGGAGAATAAGCTCAGCATTTTGCTTGAATATGCTCATGAATCTGTGGTCAGCATCTACAGACTGCAAGAATATGGTCAGCTGATTATCGAAGGGAATGCCCTTGAAACGATTCAACAGCACTTCTCGTAACTAGCAAAAAGTCGATTTCTAAAGAGGAATCGGCTTTTTTATCTGAATGAATAGGTAAATAAAGAGATCGGCAAGGAGAAAATGAAATGAGAAATTTAGTCAAAGTTCTATTTTTTCTTATCATTACGATAGGTGCTTATTTAATCATTCAATTAATTGCCGGTGATTTAGCGGTAAGTGTATTAAGTTCTGTCAGTGTTCTATTTACTTTATCGATTATCTTCATCGGATTTGTTATTTTCTTAGAGAACCGAAATCCGTCTCAAACGATTACTTGGCTTGTCCTGCTTGGCAGCTTCCCGTTATTCGGATTTTTGTTCTATATTTTCTTTGGACGCAATATTAAAAAGCGCCGTCTGTTCGAAAAGAAAGCGGTACTCGACGAGCAGTTAATCCAGGAAGATGAACGTGTTCATAGAGAAACGATTGAAAAAATGACGCATATGGGTGATCATCAGCAGCTTTTATTTAAGCTAGCCCACAGACTTGGACATACCCCTATTACGTATCGCACGTCCTCTAAAGTCCTAACCAATGGTGAAGAAACCTTCTCTCATATTTTTGAAGAGATTAAAAAAGCAACACATCACATTCACCTAGAATATTATATTCTCCGCCACGATGACCTTGGCCAAGAATTAAAGGATATTCTCATTGAAAAAGCGAAAAATGGCGTGATTGTCCGTTTTTTATATGACGATGTAGGAAGCTTAAAGCTCTCTCGTCAATATGTTGCTGATCTAGAAAAGGCTGGCGTTCAGATCGTTCCGTTTTTGCCAGTAAGGCTACCCTTGTTAAATAATAAAATTAACTTCCGAAATCACCGGAAAATCGTCGTGATTGATGGAGAAGTAGGATTTGTCGGCGGACTTAACATTGGAGACGAATACATGGGCAGAAGCAGACAATATGGATTCTGGCGTGATACGCATCTAATGATTAAGGGCGAAGCTGTTCGTGACCTCCAGCAGATTTTCATGCAGGATTGGTATTATATGACGAATGAAAGATGTTCAGGCGTGGACTATTTCAAAGATTTCAGCCATGTGGAGAGTACAACAGAAGGTGTACAAATGATTGCTGGCGGTCCTGACAAACAGTGGGAGGTCATTAAAAATCTCTTTTTCTCTATGATCATTTCCGCCAAAAAGTCCATTTGGATCGCTTCACCGTATTTTGTGCCGGACGATGATATTTTGTCCGCATTGAAAATTGCTGCATTGAGCGGAGTAGATGTACGGATTATTGCTCCAAAGAATCCAGATAAGCGAATTGTCTTCCATGCGTCTCGTTCATACTTCCCGGAGCTTCTTGAAGCAGGGGCGAAGGTGTACGAGTATGATCAAGGCTTTATGCATAGTAAATTTATTATAGTGGACAGTGAGCTGGCTTCGATTGGAACGGCAAATATGGATATGAGAAGCTTTCATTTGAACTTTGAAGTGAATGCCTTCCTCTATAAAACGAAAAGCACAGAGAAGCTCGTCAACGACTTCTTAGGTGATTTAGAGCGGTCACATGAAATTGTTCCAGAAGAATTTGCAAAGAGACCTTTGAGGGTCAGACTATTTGAATCAACAGCAAGATTATTATCACCGCTTTTATAAAGATTGTATTTTCCCCCTTTTTATAAGGGGGATTTTTAATTTTTACTATGGAAATGGTCAGTAAAATCATATTTTGACACGATAAAAGTTCATTTTACCTATTCGCCTCCTTATAGACGAACAAGCTATGATACGGTCAACAAAGAGCGAGGGGCGAACTGAATGAATGCAGCAATCATGGATAACGGTAAGCTTATCCGAATTACACATCATTTATCGAAAAGACGGTTGGAGCATGTAAGAACTACGTGCAAATTTTATTGTCCAGAATGCAGGGAGGAGGTGCAATTAAAGCTGGGGGAGCATCGTGTCTATCATTTTGCGCATAAACAGCTGACAGCATGTCCGTTAGCCGCAGGCGAAACGGTTTATCATCAGGCAGGGAAGGAAGCCTTGATGAATTGGCTGAAGCGGCTTGGATATAAACCGGCGCTGGAACAGTATATCTCAAAGATTCATCAGCGTCCTGATGTGGCTGTTTCTACAGGAGAGGTGAGATATGCCATCGAATTTCAATGTGCAAATATTTCCCGGCAAGAGCTGCGCAAAAGAACAGAAGGCCTCCGTGAAGCAGAGCTCTTTCCAATATGGGTGATAGGGGCAAATCGTTTAAAACGAAAATCTGCCCAGCTTTTTTCTTTCTCTTCCATTCATTGGGGAATATTAAGAGAATCTCAGAAAAGGCGTCTGATTTTTTTCTGCCCAATTCAGAATAGATTCATTCATCTTGATCAAATCCTCGCGTTCCAACCAACAAAAATATGTGCCGAAATGACTGTCAGATCACCTTCAGCATACCGCGAACTTCCGGCACTTTTATCCCAGCCGCCTAGCAAGCGTCAAGTAAACGAACAATGGCTTAAATGTATTCAGCACTTTAGAATGCGTCCTCCTCGCATTTTATCAAATGAAAGTAAACGTTTGAGAGACATTTTTTATGAGCATCATCAAACAGCTTTCCCTTTTCTGCCAACTGAATTGTTTATTCCACTGCAAGAAGCGTATATCTTTACTAGTCCCGTGTATGTTTGGCAGGGATATCTGTATGATTGGATGATCAGAAAAAAAGGAAGCGGACGAGTGACGATTCAAATGTTGATGGAAGAAATCAATCGATGTGTACAGAGGAAAGAAGTGAAACTCCGATATGGCGATGTTTCAAGAGAAGAAATAAAAGAGGTGGTCACCGCATATGTAAAGGCGCTTGAGAGACAAGGGTTTTTACACATGACGAAAGAGGGTAATTATGAAATAGCATCGAATCAAATGCTGATCCGAACAGTAGATGAAGTGTTAAAACGTGATGCTTTCTTATTTCATTAGCATGTTTCATGACCACTTTGATCATGATAAGAAAAAGGTGGTGCTGCTATTGAATCGAAAGAAACGCTTTTTTCTCATTTTTTTAGTCTGTTTGGTATTTATTTCTGCATATGATTTGACAAATATAGTTCAAAACAAAGAAGATAAATACAACACCAATTTCTTTCACTTTCCGAAAGGTTGGTTCAACACAACTCATGCAAGGGGGATTCATATGACTTCACAAAGCAAAAACAACCATTTACCAGACAGAAGCGAAGTAAAAGAAGAAAACAAATGGCGTCTTGAAGATATTTTTGAAAGCGTCGAGGCATGGAACAAGGAATTCGAAGCGGTCAAAAAAGAAATTCCGAAGCTGGCCCAATTTAAAGGCAAGCTGGCCCATTCTGCTGATGTCCTGTATGAAGCCCTAACCTTTCAGGATCACCTTTCTGAAAAGCTTGGCAAGCTTTATACATATGCGCACATGAAATACGATGAAGATACAACGAACTCATCATTTCAGGCGCTAAATGATAAGGCATCGAATTTATTTACACAGCTGTCTAGTACATCTGCTTATATTGTTCCAGAGATACTATCAATTCAAGAAGATAAATTGCAGCAGTTTATTCTGGAAAAGGAAGAATTAAAGCTGTACTCACATGCTCTCGAAGAAATTAATAAAGAGCGTCCACATATTCTAAGTGAGGAGCAAGAAGCTTTATTAGCTGAGGCCTCTGAACCTCTCTCATCTTCATCCACTACTTTTAGTATGTTTAATAATGCCGATATTTCGTTCCCTTCTGTAAAGGATGAGAATGGGGAGGAAAAGAAAATTACCCACGGCAACTTTATCACATTTTTAAATAGTGATGATCGTGAAGTGAGGAAGAATGCCTTTAAAGCTGTGTATAAAACGTATGATCAATATAAGAATACACTTGCTTCTACACTGAGCGGTTCAATTAAGAAAGATAATTTTTATGCAAAAGTGAGAAATTACAAATCGGCAAGAGAAGCCGCCTTATCACGTAACAGTATTCCAGAAGAAGTGTATGACAATCTAATTGATACAGTTCATCAATATTTACCATTACTACACCGCTATATTGAACTACGTAAAAAGGTATTAAAGCTTGATGAAGTGCACAATTATGACTTGTATACACCGCTTGTGAAAGATGCTGGCATGAAGCTAACCTACGATGAAGCAAAAGATTATATGCTAAAAGGGTTAGCGCCATTAGGTGACGAATATGTGTCCGTGTTAAAAGAAGGACTAGAAAATCGCTGGGTAGACGTTTATGAGAATAAAGGGAAACGAAGCGGTGCTTATTCATCTGGAAGCTATGGCACAAATCCATATATCCTCATGAACTGGCAAAATAATATCGATAATTTATTTACACTGGCTCATGAATTTGGTCACTCCGTGCACAGCTACTATACAAGAAAGCATCAGCCATATCCGTATGGAAACTATAGTATTTTTGTAGCTGAAGTAGCTTCCACTACAAATGAAGCGTTACTAGGCGAATATCTGCTTAATCATTTAGATGATAAGAAGCAGCGCTTGTATGTGTTAAACCACTTGTTAGAAGGGTTTAGAGGAACGGTATTCAGACAAACGATGTTTGCTGAGTTTGAGCATCTTATTCATGTGAAAGCACAAGAAGGAGAGGCTTTAACGCCAGAATTTATGACGAACCTCTATTACGACCTGAATAAGAAGTATTTTGGTGATGGTATGGTGGTTGATAAGGAAATCGGATTGGAATGGACGAGAATCCCTCATTTCTATTACAACTATTATGTGTATCAATACGCGACAGGCTATAGTGCCGCACAAGCATTAAGCAAGCAAATATTACAAGAAGGAAAACCTGCGGTAGAGCGCTACACAGATTTTCTTAAAGCAGGAAGCTCTGATTATCCAATCAATGTGCTGAAAAAAGCAGGGGTTGATATGGCTTCTAAAGAACCAATCGAAGCAGCATGTCAATTGTTCGAAGAAAAACTGAAAGAAATGGAAGAGCTCATCTCAAAAACAGGTGAGTAATGAAAAGACTTCTGTCAGACGTGTGAGTGCCAGCTCATCTTTTGACAGGAGTTTTTTTCATATAAAAAAAGACCTCTTCGCATGTCGAGGTCGTTCCTTGTCAACCATTAACCTTTAAATCCTCTAAAGGTGTTGCGGTGATTCATTCGATAAAGAGTAAAAAGAATCGAAGCAAATAAGAGCGGAGACGTCACATAAAGAGGAAGCATTTTCATTAAGCCTAATATATTTAAAAAGAAACATAAGCCAATGGCAACAAGTCCAATGGTTGTGCTGCGCATGTAAATCCCCCCATTTTTTGTTACTTTCACTATATGAAAGTGACAACCCTCTTATGTTTTGTGACAAAAATATGAACATCTAGCATATCTGTTGTCATAAGTCGACAAAATTTGATATACTACAGATGTGAAATTAATCACATACAAACATTACCCCTTTGTTTGACCGTGAAAAATTTCTCCCATCCCCTTTGTTGTCGTTAAGACATAGTGAAACCGCGCTTATCCCGGCGCGGTTTCTTCGTGCTCTTAAACAGAACATTAGTTCTGTTTGGGGGTAAAGAAAAAACATGGGTCAGCACCCATGTTCATTCTCACAGCGATAGACATCAAGCTCTGTATGGCTCTCATTCTCTTTATGACGCCAAAACATTTCTTGATGCACTTGTACACGTTCTACCTTCTGAGCGAAGGCCAGCTTTTTCATTTCTCGTTCAACTTCTTCAAGCGTCAGATCATAGACAACAGCAATCTCTTTTGCTGATGCAAATTGAAAGTAAGCAATAAACCATTCAATAGGAGGCCGTTCTGAAGGTGTTGGGGTTTCACCAATCATTTCAAAAAGGATTTCCTCGTATACATCATAAGAGTACGCGCCTGATATTTTTAATCCTTCATCTCCGTTTACGGTATTGAAAAAGGCGAAGGTTGGAAGCTCAGATACGTCCATTTCAGCTGCAATTTTCATATCACATTGTAATGCTTTAACAGCACTTTGAGAATGAATATCGCGCTGGAATTCCTCGATGTCCAGTCCAGCATTTTTTGCATTTTCTAAGAGCACCTGTTCACTCGTGACATCTTGCTGATGGCAAAAAAGTGATTCCTGAACGAGACGCAGAAATTTCATTCCGCATTTTCTGCCTTGAAGCTCAGCCGCTTTTAGTGCGAGTGAAGCGAGATAGGGCGATGTCACAATTTGTTCAGACAGCATTTGTTCTTTTTTGGTCTGGGTTTTGGTGGCAAATTTCCCCCATGCTTCGGTCAGTAAATGTTTTTTTCTTTTCCGGTTCAAGGCATTAATACTAGAACTTGTGACCATTCGTAAAGTGAAAAAACGGCCAAATTTCATTTTCAATTTTTTAATGGATGGCTCTAATAACCAGCAGTCCGGGCTTAGAGGATCAATGAATACATAGATTTCAATCGGCTTTTGAGGATGTCCGTGACAGTGTGCGAAATATTGATCGTGCGTATTGCAGCTCAAGATCGTCCATCCTTTTCATGTGTTTGGTTGACCATATGACGAGCCGTCAGAGAAAGCCGTTCAAATAAAAAGTCACGAATATCGCCGGTTAGTTCTACTTGATCCATTGCATCCTCCATGCATTCAAGCCATGCGTCAGCCCGCTCCTCAGTAATCGGAAAAGGGAGATGTCTCGCCCGCAGCATTGGGTGGCCATGCTCCTCTGTATAAAGCGGGGGTCCGCCTAAATATTGCGTTAAAAACTGTTTTTGTTTTCTTGCTGTTTCTTTTAAGTCATCCGGGAAAATAGGATGAAGCAAAGGATGACACTTTACATTTTCATAAAAAGTATCAACAAGTTGCGATAGAAGTTCCTCTCCAACCGCTTCGTAAGGTGCGTTAAACGATTGTACCATGTTGACTACTCCTTTTACTTGTAGTTAATAGGATGAATGACTCATCCTATTGCAAATTTCATTTATTTCAAAAAGTGATATTCAGTTTGTTCTATTTTATTGTTTCTATTCTTGTAACTTATTTTAACAACCTCAACTCAATTCCACAAACAAACCGCTTTGGTCTGCTCGAAATAAAGAGTGGGGCAGGTTCCGTGATCAATTGACCATATCATAACACATTCAGTCAAAAAAGGGTGAAAAGCGACATACAAAAAACCGAAGAGGTTATTCTCTTCGGTTTAAGCGAAATATTGTGCTGTGATTTTCTTTACATAATTTTGTGTTTCTTTAAATGGAGGAATGCCTCCGTATTTGTCTACATTTCCTGAACCTGCATTATAGGCAGCTAAGGCGAGTGAGACATTTCCATTATATTTATGAAGCATTTGTTTTAAATATTTCGTTCCGCCTTCGATGTTTTGGGCGGCATCAAAGGCATTATTCACACCAAGTGACTTAGCAGTAGATGGCATGAGCTGCATGAGCCCAAGTGCACCTGCATGACTGACTGCATTCGTGCGATAGCCTGATTCTTGCTTGATGACTGCGTGAATCAGCTTTTCTGGAACACCGTGCTTTTGAGCCATTTGTGACACGATTTGATTAATCTCTTTTGATGATGATCCGCTTGAGACAGCCTTTTGAAGCGGCGGCGTGTAGCTGTTGTTTAAGACATTTCCAATGCCATTTGCCGTATTCAATTGAGTGTCATTTGAATATAATGGCTGAGTCTGAAGCTGGTCACTGCCTGCCATGGCAGCTAAGTACGGGTTTGTACGCGCATATTGTGTGTTCGGATCTGTTGCTGGGTCCGTGCCCATAAGAGCAGAGATGGAAAGCGGAAGACGTGATAAATCTGATCCGCCTAAAAAATCTTGCAGCAGTGACTGAAAGGAAGCTTGTGCATTCGATTCTTGACCTGCCGGCATTTGCGTTTGTGCTTGATCTGTTTGTAACGTTTTAAGCGCTTGAAGCTGCATAAAGGATTGAAGTTGATTGACGTTCATCATGTTCCTCCTTCAAGGAATTCATCTATTCTGTGTTTTCATTTTTTCTTCATAAAAACGAACCACTTTGTTTTTCGTGTTTCGTACAGGGATGTGAAATTTGTCGAGCAATGCGGAGAATGCGGCTTGTCCGATTTCCAGGTCGCTCACTTCAAATTCAAGTTCATAGTCCTCTACTGTTAAATATCGGCTGTGATCCAAAACAATTAAGCCTTCTTGGATCATTTTTTCTGCTCTTGACGTTTCAAGTGAACCAAAGTACTCAATTTGATCCTTTTGAATGTTCAGGTGATCTAACCTGTCCGCTACTTCACCTTCTGGCAGCTCAAAATCGTCAAATCTTGAAGGAGGAGCAATTGTTTGATGGGTTTCGAGCAAGCCTATTTCGTGCGGTTCCTTTAATGTAAGAACCCAATGACCGTCTTTTTCTCTCATTCTTAATGCAGCAAATTGAGATTTTATATCAAATTGAGGTGTATCAAAATAATAGTTGGTTTGCGTGTGGAAATCCGCATCGTTCAATTCAAAATGTTGCTTCAGCTGTTCAAATTCTTCTTTCATTAATAATTGCTTTAGTTCTATTTCAATTTCCTGTGCCATTTTGATATCAACCTTTCATTTAGAGGAAATATGATTATTGTACATGAAGTATGTTCACCATGTAAAAGAGTGTTTTATTCTCTATATTTTCTTTATACTTGTCCCAAAATGAATGGAGAATTATATGAAAGGAACATATAAAAGTGGAAAACAGGATTTTCTCAAGAAGTTCGGTTTATCAATATTGAACTTGATATGATAAAATAAAGCTGTACTTTGTTGTAAAGGAGATCATGATGCAAAACAGAATTGAAATCACAGAAGCAACTTTAAAAGAAGACAGGCTGATTTTGACGATCCAGTCAGAAGAGCAAATACAAAAAGCAAAAGCATCAGGACAAATGCTAGTTGATTCTGATCACTTTGCGTTCGTTTACATACTTGAAACAGAGGAGTCCTTTTCGTATCTTATTCTAGGAGAACATACATGGGCTCCATTAAAAGAAGCAATGAATCGTGACATCCCTGTCTATTTGGCATCGGATGACCATTCGCTGGAACTCATTCAGCTTCAACAGGAATTACATTATTTAATCGACAATATTAAAGACAATGCCAATTACGGAGATATGGAAGAGAAAGTGAAGAGCACATTCCTCTGAAATAATTAGGTATATGGAATTGGGGGAAGTTTCATGGACAAAAAACAATGGGATCAATTCCTCGCACCGTATAAACAAGCAGTCGAAGAATTAAAAGTGAAACTAAAAGGCATTCGAAAGCTGTATGAATTCGAGGATGACCATTCACCAGTAGAGTTTGTCACAGGCCGAGTGAAACCCGTAGCCAGCATATTAGAAAAGGCAAAGCGTAAAAACATCCCGATGCATGAGATTGAAACGATGCAGGATATTGCCGGGCTTCGCATTATGTGCCAGTTTGTAGAAGATATACAAGTCGTGAAGAAAATGCTCCAGTCACGTAAAGACTTTGTGGTTGTAGATAAACGCGACTATATTGCAGAACATAAAGAAAGCGGATACCGTTCGTACCACCTTGTTGTGTTATATCCGCTGCAAACGATCAACGGAGAGAAGCAGCTCCTTGTCGAAATCCAAATTCGCACGCTTGCGATGAACTTTTGGGCGACCATTGAGCATTCTCTGAATTATAAATATAGCGGAAATATCCCGGAGAAGGTCAAGCTACGCCTTCAAAGAGCATCTGAGGCAGCATCTCGTCTCGATGAAGAAATGTCCGAAATTAGAGGGGAAATTCAAGAAGCACAAGTCGCATTTTCCCGGAAAAAGAAAAACGACAGCTGAGCCTGTTTGATCAAATATGATGCTGCCCTCCCACAGCAGCAAGCTGGAAAAGGAGAAGAATTCATGAAATTTGCAGTTTCTTCGAAAGGGAATTCTGTTTCTGACACGCTCAAAAATAAAATTCAGACCTACTTATTGGATTTTGGTATGGAACTAAATGAAGAGGAACCGGACCTTGTCATTACAGTCGGTGGAGACGGCACCCTTCTCTATGCCTTTCACCGTTATAGCGACCGCCTGAATGAGACAGCTTTTGTCGGTGTTCACACAGGTCATCTTGGCTTTTATGCTGACTGGGTGCCGAGTGAAATTGAAAAACTCGTTTTAGCCATTGCGAAAACGCCTTATCATATAGTGGAATATCCGATCTTAGAAGTCATTGTTAGATACAACGATGGCGGAAGAGAAGAGAAATATTTAGCGATGAATGAATGTACGATTAAAAGTATGGAAGGAACGCTTGTGGCAGATGTTGAAATTAGGGGTCAGCTCTTTGAAACATTTAGAGGAGACGGCCTTTGTCTGTCTACACCATCTGGCAGTACGGCCTATAATAAGGCACTTGGTGGCGCCATTATTCACCCTTCCATTAGAGCCATTCAGCTGGCAGAAATGGCTTCAATCAACAACAGAGTGTTTCGGACGGTCGGCTCGCCGCTTATTTTGCCAGACCACCATACTTGTGTGATTAAACCGATGAATGATGTCGATTTTCAGGTGACCATTGATCATTTGACGCTGCTTCATAAAGATGTCAAGTCTATTCAATGCCGGGTGGCAGACGAGAATGTCCGTTTTGCCAGGTTTAGACCATTTCCGTTTTGGAAAAGGGTACAAGATTCCTTTATCGGAAAAGGCGAATAAGAAAGAGGTTGTTCTCGCTGGAATACTTTACGTTAAACAAAACCATGACAGCCAAAGAAGAAGGGCTGCTTTTAAAGGAGTATTTAATTGATCTTGGTATTTCGAAAAGAATGCTGACGGATATTAAATTTGATGGCGGTGACCTTCTCATTAATGGAGAGCATGTCACTGTGAAGTGCGAGCTGCATGAGGGGGACAGGCTCACCATTTTATTTCCCGAGGAAAAGGTCAGTGAAGGGCTGAAGCCTGCACCGATTCCGCTTGATATTTTATTTGAGGACGAGCATGTCCTTGTGCTGAATAAAAAGCCATATATTCCATCGATTCCTTCTCGGGAGCACCCTGAGCACAGTATTGCGAATGGATTACTGCACCATTATGCCAAGCAGTCTGTTCGCCTCACGGTTCATTTGGTGAACCGCCTTGATCGTGATACATCTGGCGTCATGCTTGTGGCGAAGCATCGCTTTGCCCACAGCCTTTTATCAAAGGCGCAAAAAAGTGGAGCGGTCAAGCGAACGTACAGAGCGTTTACACATGGCGTGATCACAGAAAAGCATGGAACCATCGTTGCAAAAATTGCTCGAAAAGGGGATAGTATCATCGAGCGGATGGTTGATGATACGGGGCAGGAGGCAGTAACGCATTATACAGTGCGAGCAGTGGATGCTGAGTTGAATATGTCAGATGTGTCTCTTACACTTGAAACCGGGAGAACGCATCAAATTCGTGTTCATATGAAGTATCTTGGCCATCCACTCATCGGAGATACGTTGTATGGAGGAACGGCCGAGCGGATGGACAGGCAGGCTCTGCACAGTGAGACCCTTATGTTTCCTCATCCGATGACAGGTGAGCAAATGACATTTTCGGCTCCGCTCCCTGATGATATGAAATCATTGCTTCTTTAAATAGAGAAACCCGGACAGCTGCAGCGCAGAGCCGGGTTTTTTTATGATGTGAAATGCTGAAACCTTGATTCGTCATAAGGCATAGAGGAAGGAACTGAGACTGTTTTAAGCTCTGGGTATGTGAGGGCAGACAGCTGGTTGCCAAACACGCAGCCTGTATCAATATTAACGGTTCTGCCAACGAATCGAGGTTCTTTCACTGGGGTGTGGCCGTACACAATCCACGGTTTTCCATGATACTCCTTTGCCCAGTCTTTTCGAACAGGCCGTCCATCTGGCCAGGTTTCTCCTGTGACGGCACCAAATAATAGATAGGACCGCATCTGTTTATTCGGCTTTCTTCCAATATCCTTTTCCTTCATTGCTGCGTGTGCAATGATCAGCTCATCAGGAATCAGTACATCATAAAGCGGAGCCTTCTCAAATAACTGCTTAAATTCATGTGACAATTTGTTTTGTTCATGAATGGGCAGTTTTTTTATTTCGTTCACTGTGGTTTCAATGCCATGAAGCAATTTCACGGGATTTCCTTTCAAATAGCGATAAAGCTTAAAGCAATGGTTGCCGGGTACATAGCGGATTGCGCCGTGTGAATAGGCATGAATGACAAAGCGCATGACATCTACTGACTGAGGACCTCGATCTGTTAAATCACCAACAAGGGCAAGCGTTCTCTTATCAGGATGGACGGGTAATCCATGTTTGAGTTCGTATCCTAGTTTGTGTATGAGGGTAAGCAGCTCTTCGTAGCAACCGTGGATATCGCCAATGATATCGAATTTCATAGGGTTTCCTCCTGATTTTTTCATCCATTCATCGGATATAAAGAAGTTTGAATTTTAGAAAATATAACGAATGACTTTCATTTCACTTGGGCAATTGTTAGAATCAATGCTTTAACGTAAGACTTAAAATATTAAACATACATGTTAGGAGGCTTTGCCAATGGAGCATACATCTGTTTCATCACTCGTTGTCGTAATTATTGTCGCCTTTTTCACCCCCATTTTATTGCACCGATTTAAGCTGACCATTCCGGTCGTTGTAGCTGAAATCATCATGGGGCTCATCATTGGAAAAAGCGGTCTTCAACTGGTTGTCGAACATGATGCGTGGTTAGATACGTTATCTATGCTCGGTTTTATTTTTCTGATGTTTTTAAGTGGACTTGAAATAGATTTTTCTTCTTTTGAATCAAAGAAGAAAGCACGAGAACTTCCAAATGGCTTAAAAGAACCAAATACGTTTAAAGCAGCCACCATTATTTTTCTTGGGGTATTTTGTATTTCTTTTATTTTGTCCTATGCGTTTGTACTCGCAGGGTTTATCCAAAATGCCTTCTTAATGACGCTCATTATATCTACCATCTCATTAGGGGTTGTGGTTCCCACCTTAAAAGAGGAAAAGTTGATGCAGACGAATATCGGTCAAATTATTCTGCTTGTTGCGGTCATTGCTGATTTGGTCACGATGATTTTACTTGCTGTATTTTCCTCTATTTATGGAGATGGGACAGGAAACATGTGGCTCCTGCTCTTATTATTTGCTGCAGGTATTCTTCTTTATTTATTTGGCCGCGTATTTAAGACAAAGTCGATTTTTGAGTCGATGTCAAAAGGCACCGTGCAAATTGGGACAAGGGCGATCTTTACTCTCATTATAGTCTTAGTTGCCTTATCTGAATCACTTGGGGCAGAAAATATTCTTGGGGCGTTTTTAGCCGGCGTCCTTGTGTCTCTTCTTTCGCCCAATAAAGAGCTTGTCCAGCAGCTGGACTCCTTTGGATACGGATTTTTAATCCCGATCTTTTTCGTGATGGTCGGAGTGGATCTGAACATATGGGCACTGTTTAAAGACCCAACCATTATGATCATGATTCCGCTTTTGTTTATTGCATTGCTTATTAGTAAGCTCATTCCGATCCTTTATTTGAAAAAATGGTATGACATGAAAAAGGTCATCGGCTCCGGCTTTTTATTAACTTCAACGTTATCACTCGTTATTGCAGCTGCTACAATTGGTGAGCGGCTCGGTGTCATTGATCACAAAATGTCTGGAGCACTCATTTTAGTCGCTGTGTTAACAAGTATTTTAACACCTGTTTGGTTTAAAGCACTGTTTAAAAAAGAACAAGCAGCAAGCCATAAGAAGCGTGTGACTTTTATTGGTGCAAATCAGCTGACCTTACCTGTCACACTTGATTTGCATCAGGATGAATATGATATTCGAATTTTGCATGTCTTTCAAGAAAATAAGGAAGCGCTGCTGGCAGATTCCATTTTTGAAGTCGAATCAATTGAGCAATACGATGATGAGACGCTGAGGAAGGCAGGCATCGGTCAAGAGGATGTCCTCGTTGTAGCAACAGGCAGTGAGACGAAAAATAAGGAAATTGCTTTATTTGCAAAAGAAGAAGGAGCGAAACAAGTCATTGCAAGTGTCAATAAAGCAGAAACGGAGCTGACATTGAAGGAAGCAGGCGTTGATACGTTTTCTACTTTCCTATCATCTAAAACGGTGCTAAGAGCTTTGATTGAAGCACCTGATGCGATTCGTTTGTTAACAAATGAGGATACTTCTTTGTATCAAATTCAAATGAATAATCATCGTTATCATAATGTCATGCTGCGAGAATTTCCTTTTACGGGTGACTTGGTATTTGTCCGTATTTTCAGAGGGATAGACAGTTTAGTCCCGCATGGAGATACGACGCTTAGAAGCGGCGACCGTGTGCTTGTATCGGGCTCCCGGGAGTATGTGGCAGGACTAAGAGCCCAACTAGAGTGACAATGAACCCTTGACCAATGAACAATTCCTGATTAAGATAGAGGTACAACATCATATATTTGATCCACTAGGGGAGTCCTTTAAAAGGGCTGAGATAAAAGTGTTGACTTTTAGACCCTCATTACCTGAACAGGTTCATACCTGCGTAGGGAAGTGGTGCGGTTTTTGACTATGCTTTTTACAAATTCCAAGCCACTTTCCATGCGGAAAGTGGCTTTTTTATATGGAAAAACAGGAGGAGAGGAACATGACGTTTTCAATAGAATGTAAAGAGGCAGCAGCAACATGGTGGAATGGAAGCTTTACGCATCCTTTTGTTAAAGGGATTGGAGATGGCACACTTTCACTTGATCGTTTCACCTATTATGTGATGCAGGATTCGTATTATTTAACTCATTTTGCAAAGGTGCAATCATATGGAGCGGCGATTAGTGAGGACTTACATACGACGGGCAGAATGGCATATCATGCCCAGGGCACGTATGAAGCAGAGCTGTCATTGCATAGAAAATTTACAGAGCTTCTGCAAATTTCTGATGAAGCCATTGAGAACTTTAAGCCTTCTCCCACTGCTTATGCGTATACCTCTCATATGTACCGATCTGTAAAAAGCGGACGGTTCGAAGAGATTTTAGCTGCGTTATTACCGTGTTACTGGCTCTATTATGAGGTGGGTGAAAAGCTGAAACAAACAACACCTGATCATCCGATTTATCAAGAATGGATTTTGACATATGGAGGCGATTGGTTTAAGGAACTCGTCTTTGAACAAGTCAACCGTTTTGATGAACTCGCAGAAAAAGCACCTGACCATGTACGGGCGAATATGAAAGAAAATTTTGTGATTTCAAGCTATTACGAATACCATTTTTGGGAGATGGCGTATCAAAAAGAAATGTGGCAAACAGCATGTTTAGATGGGGTTGGTGCAAATGGAACTCCACGCAGTGACAAATGATTCGCTTCCCGCAGATGAATTGATTCAACAAATAAAAGCCATCGCATCTGAAGTGGAATTTATTCATATCCGAGAACGGTCTAAAACAGCAAGTGAGCTTGTTGCTCTCGTGAAAAATCTTCTTTTAGAAGGTGTACCGAAGGAAAAGCTCGTGATCAATGATCGAGTCGACGTTGCGCTGCTCACCAATATTCACCGGGTACACCTTCCGGGTCACAGCTTTTCGCCAAAAGAGCTGCGGAACAAATTCCCTCACCTTCATGCGGGCGTGTCTGTTCATTCGATAGAAGAAGCGAAAGCGGCAGAGAGAAATGGAGCAGAGTATGTCATGTTTGGGCACGTATATGACACCTCATGTAAACCAGGACTTAAGGCAAGAGGTGTACAGCTTTTGAAAGAACTGACATCGGCATTGTCCATTCCGGTAGTGGCCATTGGCGGATTGACACCTGACCGAATTCCCGAAATGAAACACGCAAATGTGAAAGGGATTGCTGTCATGTCTGGTATTTTCACTCATCATCAGCCGCGCATGATGGCACAAGCATTTTCGAAAAAGGTAAAGGAGAATCCTTATGAAGAAGCATTATGACGTTGCAATCATTGGTGGTGGAATCATAGGGATGTCCATTGCCTATCATCTTGCAAAAGCAGGAAAGCAGGTCGTCTTATTTGAAGCGAATGAGATAGGGAAGCAAACGACAAGTGCGGCTGCGGGGATGCTCGGTGCTCATGCTGAAGGAGAGGGTTATGAGGATATTTTCTTTCAAGTAGGCAGAGCGAGCCAGGCTTTGTACAAGAAGTTAAAAATCGATCTTTTGCATGAATCAGGCATTGATATTCGAACATCAGCTGGCGGTATCATGAAGGTGGCCTTTACAGCAGAAGAGAAACAAGCCCTTTGCCGGATGCAGCATTTGTCTACATTTAAGTGGCTTGACGCTGGCAGCGTAAAAAAATGCATGCCTCAAATCACAGATCACATGCTGGGAGCAGGTTTGATTGAAGAGGATGTTCATGTAGAGCCTTATGCCGTATGCAGGGCATTATGGCAGGCATCGGTCCAGTACGGAGCCGATGTGAAGGAGTGTACACCTGTGATCGAAGTGAAGCAGGATAAAGAAACGTTAACTGTGAGAACAACGAAGGGCACAATCACATGTGATGACCTGGCAGTCGCGAGTGGTGTATGGTCTGGCCGCTTTTTTGAAGAGCTCGGATTATCTCATTCTCTTTATCCAGTAAAAGGGGAATGTGTGTCTGTATGGAATAACGGCCCAGCGCTTACGCACACCATTTACCATGACCATTGTTATATCGTTCAACGAGATAGCGGGAAGCTGGTCATCGGTGCAACGATGAAACCAAATGAGTGGGAGGCTGTTCCAACGCTTGGCGGTATGGAAGCTGTGATTCAAAAGGCGTCTCAGCTCATGCCTTCTATTAAGGAGATGCCGATTGAAGAGTGCTGGGCAGGCCTCAGACCGGCGACAAGCGACCGGCATCCCTATATCGGAAGACATCCAGAAGACAAGCGTATTCTTTTTGCCGCAGGGCATTATAGGAATGGTATTTTACTTGCGCCGATTACTGGAGAAATCATTCGTGACCTCATATTAGACGAACCAGTCAAAGAGGAATGGCTTCACGCATTTCGTATTGGACGAAAGGAGGCACTATTTGTATGAAAATTCAATTGAATGGCAGAATCGTTGATTTCGAACAAGAGAATGGAACGATTTATGACCTGCTATCAGCCTATCAGCTTGAAAACCGTGTGGTAATCGTTGAAAAGAACCAAGAAATCATTGATAAAGAAACGTTTCAACAAACAGAAATTCAACCAAATGACACGATAGAAATCGTTCATTTTGTAGGAGGAGGATGACCCAATGTTGCACATTGGCGGAAAAACATTCACATCAAGACTATTACTTGGAACAGGGAAATATCCATCATTTGAGGTTCAAAAAGAAGCGGTGAACGTTTCAGAAGCAGAAATTTTAACCTTTGCTGTTAGAAGAATGAACATTTTCGAAGCATCTCAGCCTAATTTTTTGGAGCAGCTTGATTTATCAGCATATACATTGCTTCCGAATACAGCTGGTGCAAGCACTGCGGAAGAGGCAGTACGTATTGCCCGTTTAGCAAAGGCCTCTGGACTGTGTGACATGATCAAAGTAGAAGTCATCGGCTGTTCAAGATCTCTTCTGCCAGATCCAGTCGAAACGTTAAAAGCATCTGAAATGCTACTCGAAGAAGGTTTCATTGTGCTGCCATATACATCTGATGATGTGGTGCTGGCAAGAAAACTAGAAGAACTCGGTGTCCACGCCATCATGCCAGGTGCTTCTCCCATTGGTTCAGGCCAAGGCTTACTAAATCCTCTGAATCTCTCCTTTATTATTGAGCAGGCGAAGGTACCGGTGATCATTGATGCTGGTGTAGGCTCTCCAAAGGATGCAGCTTATGCGATGGAGCTAGGGGCTGACGCTGTATTACTAAACACCGCTGTGTCTGGTGCAAAGGACCCTGTGAAAATGGCAAGAGCAATGAAGCTGGCGATTGAATCAGGAAGGCTGGGCTTTGAGGCAGGACGTATTCCATTGAAAAACTATGGGACAGCGAGCAGTCCGCAGGAAGGAATGCCAGCATTTTGAGCACACGTTATTCACGCCAAGAGCTTTTTCAGCCAATCGGTACAGAGGGGCAAAAGCGGCTAAAGAATGCAAAGGCTGTCATTATTGGAGCGGGGGCACTTGGAACAGCTAGTGCTGAAATGCTCGTTCGTGCCGGCGTTGGATCTGTCACCATTTTAGATCGGGACTATATTGAATGGAGCAACCTTCAGCGGCAGCAGCTTTACACGGAGCAGGACGTGCAGGAGCGGCTGCCAAAGGCTGTGGCTGCAGAAAAAAGACTCAAACAGGTAAACAGTGAAGTCAATGTGAGGGGAATTGTCATCGATGTGACGGCTCAACATATTGATGAACTTGTCAGCGGGGCTTCGATCATTGTGGATGCAGCGGATAATTTTGAGGTGAGAATGATCGCAAATGATGCCGCTGTCAAACATCAAATTCCGTTCCTTTATGGAGCCTGTGTCGCCAGCTATGGCATTCAATTTACTGTGATTCCTGGGGAAACGCCTTGTTTACACTGTCTGCTTGAACATTTACCCGCACAAGGCATGACTTGTGATACAGCCGGTATCATTAGTCCGGTTGTACAGCAGGTGGCGGCATATCAAGTGGCAGATGCACTTAAATATTTAACAGGACATCAAGTGACACCAATATTGAAATCGTTCGATTTATGGAAAAACGAACGGTCCGACATTCGGTCAGTGGCGTCTTTACAGAAAAAGCAATGTCCAAGCTGTGGACTGAAGACTTATCCATTTCTCTCATATGACAAGAGGGCGAAGGCAGATGTACTATGCGGCCGTAATACGGTACAAATCCGCAGTGCAGCAGAGGCGCCGCCTTTACATGAAGTGGCTCTTCGGTTAAAGAAAGCAGGGATGGATGTACTTGAAAATCCGTATTTGCTTTCTTGTCAAAAGAATGAGTATAAGCTTGTCTTATTTAAAGATGGCAGAGCGCTTGTACATGGTACAAATGATATTGCCAAAGCAAGAACCATTTATCATCAATGGATTGGCTAATGAGAGGTGAAAGGAAATGACGATCAAAAAAGCATTCACAATCGCGGGTTCTGATTCAGGCGGCGGAGCTGGCATTCAGGCAGATTTGAAAACTTTTCAGGAGCTCGGTGTATATGGAATGTCTGCGATTACAGCAATTACAGCGCAAAACACACTTGGTGTTCACGGGATATATCCACTTTCAATCGAGGCATTAGAGCGCCAAATAGATGCAGTGGCAGAAGATTTACGGCCAGATGCCGTCAAAACAGGGATGCTGTGGAGTGCAGAAATGATCAAGGTAGTAGCTGAAAAAACGGTGCAATATGAAATGAAGTTGATTGTAGATCCAGTCATGATTGCAAAAGGAGGGGCTTCTTTATTAAATGAAGATGCGGTCTCTGCGATGAAAACACATTTGCTGCCTGTGAGCTATGCTGTAACACCGAATCTTCCTGAGGCAGAAGTACTGACAGGCATACGTATTCAGACAAAAGAGGACCGCTTCTTAGCCGCAGAACGTCTTTATGAGCTCGGCACAAAACATGTCGTAATTAAAGGCGGTCACGGTCCATCTGATGGTATGATTACAGACCTGTTGTATGATGGAAAAGGCTTTATTGAAGTCACAAATGAACATATCGATACACCACATACACATGGCACAGGCTGCACGTTTGCAGCCGCATTAACAGCCGAAATTGCGAAAGGATATTCCATGAAGGAAGCCTTTGAAACAGCAGAAACCTTTGTCCATGAAGCCATTAAGTTTCCTTTGCATATTGGAGCTGGCCACGGGCCTACTAACCATTTTGCTTATCAGCAAAACAGGATGAAACGATAAGGAAATGGAACCGTCTTCACTTGCGAGGGCGGTTTTTTCATGAAAAAGAAACTTTCTTTCAAGCGGAAATTGTCATTCTCTTATGATCTGTGATAATATTATGATCAGGTACTAATACTATGTCTTGAAAAAATAGGAGGCTTTATTACATATGAACTTTTCTTTAGAAGGTCGTAATATCGTGGTGATGGGTGTTGCCAATAAACGAAGCATCGCTTGGGGAATTGCCCGCTCACTTCACGAAGCTGGAGCTCGTTTGATTTTTACTTATGTTGGAGATCGTCTTGCTGAATCTGTAAAAGAGCTTGCAAGCACACTTGAACGTGATGATTCAATCATTCTTCCATGTGATGTGACAAGTGATGAAGAAATCGAAAAATGTTTTGCTACAATCAAAGAAGAAGTACAAGTTATTCATGGTGTTGCGCATGCGATTGCATTTGCAAACAAGGAAGAGCTTGTCGGTGAATACTTGAACACGAACCGTGAAGGTTTCCTGTTGGCTCACAACATCAGTGCATACTCCTTAACAGCCGTAGCAAAAGCAGCACGCCCATTGATGACAGAGGGTGGAAGCATTGTGACGCTTACATACCTAGGCGGAGAGCGTGTTGTATCTAACTACAACGTAATGGGTGTAGCGAAAGCATCACTTGAAGCAAGTGTGAAATATTTAGCAGCTGATTTAGGCGCAGAAGGCATCCGTGTGAACAGTATTTCTGCTGGTCCAATTCGTACGTTATCTGCAAAAGGCATCAGCGGCTTTAATACAATTCTGAAGGATATTGAAGAGCGTGCACCGCTTCGTCGTACAACGACTCCTGAAGAAGTTGGCGATACAGCTCTATTCTTATTCAGTGATTTATCTCGCGGCATGACAGGTGAGACTCTGCACGTTGATTCTGGCTTCCATATCATTGCCCGCTAAATGAATACGTGACTTGCAGCATACCGAGAAGGGTATGCTGTTTTTTTATTTTTCTTCTGATTTGAGGCTTCCGTTCATATATATAAGGAATGAATCATTCGGGAGGGATTAGTATGTCAAATAAAGGTGATGAGAATCAAAAGCCGCTGATGTATATTGTTCAGCCGAGTTATCACGAATCAAAGCCGGCTATGCAACATATTGTGAGAAAGCGAAAGAAATCAGAAAAACAGCCAGAAAGTGATCACAATGCAAAAGACGAGATCGAAGAAAGTACGCAGCATGAGCCTGCGGCTCAAGAAATAGAGCAGAAGAAAGAATCAGAGCCGCCTGCACTTCAGCAAGAAAGAGATATCACACAAGAAGCTGAGTTTATAAAAGAACCAGAGATTACGCAAGAAGCCGAGCGTACACAGGAACAAGAGATCACACAAGAACCAGAGCTCATACAAAAGCGAGAGCCTCAGCAAGAAGAGGGAAACCAGCCAGAAGGTGTCTTTCATGAAACAAAAGAAGAACCTAAAAGAAAACGAGTGAAAAAGCCTTTAAGTCAGATGAGTATTGATGAAAAAGTCGATTTTCTCACAAGACTGCCTCATAATATGCCAAGAGCTCTTTGTCTGATTGAAGCTGATGGGAAAACATATAGAGGAATCATCATGGATCGAAAAGATGATATAGTGGTCATTCGTACAGCAGGTGGGGGAAATCCAGTCGAGTTAGCAATTGCTGAGATTACTTCCATCCACCCGTTAGGTTTTTAATAAAAGAAAAAAGTCCCATATAGGGACTTTTTTTGTTAGCAGTTACGGTTGATGAGTCGTGGATTTAGGCACTCGATTGCGCAGAAGCAGTCAAGGTCTACTTCAATGCAATACTTCGATTTTTCTAATCGGAACACATCACATACGGAATCTTTATCTGTAAAATCTAAAAGATGACGGTCTTTGTCAAATGCGATAAGCAAGCTGAGTGTTGCGCAGTGATCAGAGATGTGTTCGACTCTGAAAAATGCAGTGCTGAAGCAAGGGCCTGCATCTACTTCTCCGACGTTACCGAATGCGACAAATGGTTTTGATTTGGATGTAAAGAGAACAAACGGTACAGTGTCACCTAATGAATGTGATGGAGAAAGGAGATTGCTGTAACAGCTGGTCGGGCAATCTTCTTCGACGGCATTTTGCAAGTCGTTAATGTTTTCAACAGCCTCTGCTACACAGTTCCATGAATGTTTGCGGCTCATATTCAACCCTCCTATACTAGGAAATTTGTTTGAGTGTTTGAGCACTGTCATCATCTACAAGCTGTCTTTGTCGTTTAGCCGGTTGATGCATCTACTATCAATCAATGCGGAAGCAGCCGCTGTTTTACACTGACTGCTCCGCATGATTGACTGTCATTCGTGAGGAAGGGGATGCTCTGACTCATGACAAGTTAGACGAGCGGCCTGTTGAGTTAGCCGTGGTGATGATGCTTTTTATCTTTTGATGGCAGGACTCGGTCGACAAGCTCTGGGTTTAAGCATTGGATTGCGCAGAAGCAGTTTAGATCAACCTCAATACAAAAGTCCGTTTTTTCTAGACCAAAGAAGTCAGGATCACAAGGGTGACACACGCTCAGCGTATGTCCGTGTACATCAACAGGTCTTAATACAGATAACGTAGCACAGCAGTCGTGTAATTTTTCAACCCGGAAGAAAATGGATTCGAAGCATTGGCAATCGTCAACAAATCCTCCGATGTTTCCGAAAGTAGAGAACAATCCGCCCTTTTTATCAAAAAGTAAAAACGGAATCGTATCTTTTCCAGAAACGGTTGGGCTTAATAAATTACTGTAGCAGCTCGTAGGACATTTATCTTCTACAGCTTCCTGCTCTGCTAAAATCTTATCAACCGCATCGCATACACAGTTTTCATCATGTCGGCCATGGTGTTTTCCGCAGCTCATGGATTTCAGCTCCTTTAACAAGGTATTTGACTTTAGTCCTTAACAACATATGTATGCGCCCTCTAGTTGGTGTGGGTAAATGACCATTTATATTTGTTGTATTTTGATAAAAGGAAAAGCAGAGCTTTTCGCTCTGCTTTTGTACATTAGAGGATACCGATTGCAACGATTGTCGCAACAAGTGTTTGTGTAAGCGTTTGGATGGCGATCGAGATGTCCGCATCGATTGTAGATACTGTAACATTTCTTGAATTTTCGATAACAAGTTTTTGGCGGTTTGTTTGTTTGTGAGTAGCGGCTTGTAAGAGATCTTGCGTGACGCGGTCTGCCAAATCACCGTCAGCGATCGAGATATTTGTAATGGTAATAATCGCTGTTTGAATCGCTACTTGGATAGATGCTGCGACCTGTGCATCAACAGAAGATACGTTAATGTCACAAGAGTCTCTTACGATAATGACTTCTTCAGATGTCTGCTTTGTGAAGCTTACTTGATCTAATTCTTGTAAGGCATTTACATCATCATCATAATAATCGTCACAAAGTGCTTTTCTTTCATAGTTGTAATCGTCGTGGTGTCTGTGGTGTCCGTGGTGTGTACAGTTACGATCTAGAGCGACCCAAGAATATGGTTTAGAATCCATTTCTATTCCTCCTTCCGTTTACTTTATTAAATGCTGGAATGCGTGGTTTTGTCTCGGGCATTTACCCTAGCAGGCAACCCATTTTTATTTAATCGTTATTACGCTGCGCATCACGGCGCTGCTGAATACGATTTCGAAGTGAATTTCGTTTTGGACGTACTTGTGGTTCAGGTTCTACTTGTTCCTGATGTTTTGCTGCCTCAGCCTGCCTTTTTTTCTCCTGCTGCTGTTCTACGAAATCATTTGCTTTCTTTTGTAAGTCCTCCACTAATTTCAAGATCATTCTTCTTTGATCATCTGAGATATTTGCTTTCTGATCATCAGTGATATTGTTTTTGTTTAACACATCACTGACAAGAAGACTTGTTAATGGATCAATATCAGTATTGATTTGAAACTCCTTTTTTTCGTTCTCTTCAGCCACGATGATTTCACCTCTTTCATACGTCATGTTAGAAAAAGAAAGGGTCAAAGAATGCCGGCTTCAACTAAGAGCACATTCAATGTTTGAGTGAGAATTTGGACGGAGTTCATAATGGATGCATCTGATAATGTAATCGTAATGTTATAGCAGTTGATGATTTGAATCACAGTTTTCTTTTGAACTGTCACTTGTTGTGTAGCTAAAAGCTGATCTGTGATGTCAGCAGCTAATTCATCGTCTGGTACAAGAAGTTGGATTAAAAGAGTAATGATTGTCGTTACGGTCGCTTGAAGGGAGAGTGCAGCTGTTACATCTGTTTTATGAATTGTGACATTTTCGGAATCTTTGATCTCAATGAAATCATCATAATTGCTGATTAATTCGTTTAACAGTTGTGTATATAATATTTCAGCACTTTCTTCAATAGACAATACTTTCACTCCTTTCTTATCTATACATTATTTAATGCAGCAAGGACTCAAGTTGGAATCGGAAAGTGTGAAAAAGTACAACCCAATTTTATTTCCGCTCGATTCATCATGACGGTCTTTTTTCTTGCATATATAAAGAAAGGACGGAAAAAGAAGAAAGAAGGAGGTGGAGGCTTCTGAGCGGTGCTTTGTCATTTGTCATGTTTGCCCTCGCATCCTTTAGACTGACGAGGCTGATTGTGTTTGATACGATTACTGCCCCTTTCCGCCGTTTATTTCATGAGGAACAGGAAGAGGTAAACGAACAAGGTGAAGTCGAAACATACATCATCATTAAAGGAAAAGGACTGCGGTCTTGGATTGGAGAGCTGTTAAGCTGTTATTGGTGTACTGGTATGTGGTGCACTGCTGCTTTACTTTTGATATACATACTTTTTCCTGTTATCAGTATGTGGCTTAATTTACTTTTAGCGATTGCCGCAGCAGCAGGCATTATTGAAGCGGTCATCTCAAAGCTTGTGAAATAAACAGGCATTCTGATCAGACACGCTTTCAAAAAATGCATATACTATCATGGAATAGGAAAGGAAGGGTTGCGATGAAACCAAATGAAACGCCGGCACATACGCTTCAAGGTTATCCAGCGCAGTCAAACCAACAATCTGTTTATACGAAAAAAATCAAGAAAACAGGCTGCGGATGTGGAAAGAAAAAGAAACCTCAATAGAAGAGAAAACAAAAGCCGGATTTATCCGGTTTTTTTGTTGCCCTTTTTTTGAGTGATGCATATGTAAGAGAGAAGGGGTGACCAGAATGGATGCATTCGAACAATTAATCGGTTCCTTGTTCACAAAACCCCATGATGGGAAAGAACAAGCGCACGAAAAGGCTGAAATGGATCTAGCGGATAAAGCGAATGATCTTGAGGAGCACTTAAAAGCTTTTGGCGTGAAGATGGACGCTTTTGCGAAAGAAACAGAAGCATTCATGATACGTCATGGAGAGGCAGATTACGTCTTTAAACAGCAGAAATAAAAATTCCGCACTTTTTTATGTGATCGTCCAAACCATTTCTTTCGTTTTTCATACTTTGTAAGGGAGAAGAGGAGGTGCTTAAATATGAGTTACGGTTACGGTGGCGGTTATTGCGGAGGTTATGGCGGCGGCTACGGCGGCGGTTATGGTTCAACTTTTGTTCTTGTTGTCGTGTTGTTCATCCTTCTAATCATCGTTGGTGCTTCTTTCTTTAACTACTAAACAGTAAGAAGGTGAGGGAAGCAATGGGGGATCCTTTTGCTTTCCTTTCTCTTTGGTCAAAGAAGGCTTTAGGATAGGCACATATCCCGCCTATTTTCATATAGTAAGGTGACTACTCCACAAAGAGGAGGCAAATGAATGGATAATAAATTCTTTAAAAGTGTAGAAAACAAAACCGGTGTGAATATGAATGATGTCTTCAAGCTTGCTGGTTCGTTGCAAAATGCAAACTTTAAAGATGAGGATACCGTTCGAGGTGTCATTAAAAAAGTAGCGCAGCTTGCAAACAAACGCGTACCTAAAGAAATGGAAGACAAAATCGTTCAATCGATTACAAGTGGAAAAGAAAAGCTTGATTTCAATACAATCGCTAAAATGATGAACAACAAAAAATAAACAACAGGCTCTCCGCTTAAAGGGGAGCCTGTTGTTTTTGCGTGAATAATTCACGATTTTTCTTGAGAAGAGGATACAAAAAGCGAGAGCGATGAGCTGTTTTTCCTCGTCTAAATGATGGAACAGACAGATAAAGAGATTGTTCAGCTCTAGTCATGGCAACGTATAATAAACGGCGCTCTTCTTCCAAGGCTTGTTCATCACCATTTCTGAGTTCATCAAGTGAAAAATCATGAGGCAGTGCTCCGTCAACCACACAAGTGATGTACACGGTTTGGAATTCAAGTCCCTTTGCGCGGTGGATCGTCATGAGCTGAACACCTGGTTCATCTGTTTTTTCCTTTTCGGCAGACTTCATATGTTCTGCATGTGCGAGAAAAGCTTCAATTGTTTCAAAGCGTTTTGCGGCGGTTTTCACATCACGTACATCATCCGCCCCTTTTTCAAGTACATTCGTATCGTTCACTCGTTTTTTTAAGTAATCACCGAGTCCCATCTTTTGTTCAATAAACGCCACAGCGTCAGATGGCTTTAACGTTCGTAACGTTCGGAACATAGGAACGATCGATTGCAGTTTTTTTCGCTGAAACGGCTGAATATCTGTTAGCTTTCCAAGCGCGTCTATCATGGAACAATCTTCTGTGATGGTCAGGGCCTTCAGTGTGTTCAAGGTTTGCTGTTTTAAAAAGAAAACGGGCAGCAGCTGTTTCATGGCGGCCACATCGTCTGCATCTTGACTGAGAGAAAGAAAGGCGAGGAGAACCCGAACAATTCGTCTGCTGTAGAAGGCTTTAACACCAGCATCTGTCTCATACGGAATTGCTGATTGGTGAAGCCGTTCATAAATTGCGCGGCCGCCTGTATTGGTTCGAAACAGCACGCAGAAGTCATTCGGTTTTGCGCCGTTTTTAATTTTCTCTTGAATATCTGCGACAATCATGGTCGCTTCCTCTTCCTCGTCATATGGATAAAAGAGCGTTGGAGGAATTTTTTCCGCACGAACTGCTTTTAATGTTTTCTCATAACGATGCTGATTCTTCTTAATAATGGCATCTGCACTTGCGACAATCGTATGGTGAGAGCGGTAATTTGCATGTAAATGAACGATTTGAGCCGAAGGATAATCTCGTTTGAATTCAAGAATGAAAGCAGGATTGCTCCCTCTGAAGGCATAAATGGCTTGATCATCATCACCTACACAAAATAGTTGCTCGGACTCTCCGGCTAAAAGCTGAATCAATTGATATTGAACTGGATTAATATCCTGAAATTCATCCACCAAAATATACTGGAATCGTTCTTGATATCGTTTCAGCAGTTCAGGCTGTTCCGTCAGCATATGTAAGCAGGCAATCGCCATGTCATCAAAGTCAAATTGCTGATTATCTTGTTTTTGCTGCTCATATGATTGATAGATCGTCCATATGTGTTTTTCCTTTTCATCCTTCAGCTCAGGTAGTTCGCCTGGTAAAAAGGCATTTTTCCAATACCCGATCGACTGCAGCACTTGATCGGTAGGGTAGTCTTTCTCATCAAGTCCTTCATTTATAATGGCTTTCCGAATGTATTGCTCCTTTTGCCAATCAAACTTGATTAGATGCTGGCCGTTCCATTTGCTCGCGTCATCATGAAGCAGCATTTTATAAAAAAGACTATGGAAGGTGCCCGTCACCACTTGGCTGGCTTGTGAAGGATGAAGCTGGTATTGCTTCCTGAGTCTTTCTTTCATCTCACTGCTCGCTTTGGTCGTGAAGGTCACAAGTAAAATATGATGGGCAGGAATGTGATGTTGTGACATAAGATAAGCTGCTCTAGCCGTTAGGACTCTTGTTTTCCCGCTCCCGGCACCAGCCAGCACAAGCATCGGACCATCTTGATGTGTGACAGCTTGAAGCTGCGGTGTGCTAAAGGTGATATGCGGGAAGAGGTCGATCGTATGTACTTGTTCGTTCTCTTCTAAATGTAAGGCATCACTGAATTCAATGGATCTCGGTTCCTGCCAGTCGTACGATTCATTTGTCTGCGAGATGATTTGTTTCCCAGTTGGAAAACGGAAGCCGCCAAGTTCTTTGTAGGAAGCCCTTTCCTCTTGTTCTGCCGTTTTATTGTGATCTGCTTGTTCTTCAGCTTTTTCACAGAGCATTTGCTGAGATATATCCTTATGGATAAAGGCAGGTTCTTCATGTATATTTAATCTAAAAAAGACTGGTTGTCCGCAATATGGGCAGATTAGTTGTCCTTTTTTTCCCTCATCATGGAGGAATTGATAATGTTCTCTCGAATACGTATGTAATGAGATCGTTCGATCATGTCGTCGTGCGCATTTCAAAGCTAGTCCTCCAATAGTCAATCAATCTTAAATCGAAACACATCTAATCATATCAAATGAGGCGTGTTTCAAACAGTCATAATTAGGGAATAGTAGAGTAAGAGAGAAGCAAAAGGAGGCGTTCTTGATGGGATATATAGCCCCGATTCAGCCGGATCTGTATTTTCAGTATATCAATCGTCCAGCTCCTCAGGATAAAGAAGACTATGCGAAAGTAACTAAGGTTACCCGCACCTTTCATGACAAGATTTACAGAGAGCTGGAGAAAAAAGAGGACTTAGTGACAGAAGCGGAAACGAAAGTACAGCAAAAAAAGCGGGAACGCTTTGTACGAGATATGTTTATGGAGGAAGGAAAGGGTGTTCATATCAATACGTATGTATAAATGATTGCGCTTTCTTCCATTGGCGAACGATAATGAAAAAGAAAAAGCCAGGGCATCTTGAATGCTCTGGCTTTTCTTTTGGTTAAACAGACAGCATTTTTGTCATTTTGACATGTGTGATTCCTGCTTCTTCAAACGGTTCAGACACGGCTTTGTAGCCTTTCTTTTCGTAGAAAGGAAGCGCCTGAACTTGTGCATGCATCACCGCTTCTTTTGCTCCATTCACTATCGCTTCTTTTTCTAGCGCTTCTAATAGTTTGTGGCCAAGGCCGAAAGAGCGCGCCTCTTTTAACACGCAAATTCTTTCCAGCTTTGCCTTTGAATCCTCAATGATCCGAAGTCGAGCGGCTGCCTGAGGTTTCTTGTCATCATTATAGATAACAAAGTGGATGGCTTTGTCTTCTAGTTCATCTATTTCGATCTCCATTGGAACTTCTTGTTCTTTGACAAATACTTCTTTTCGAACGTAATATGCATCTTCTCGTTGTGTTTGTTCTGTTACGATGACTGTTTTCAAATGTCTTTAACCCTCTTCTCCTAAAATAAATGTTTCATAGACGGTCCAAGATCCGTTCTCTAATTGATATAAAAGGTGGAAGCGATCCACTGTTTCTTCATGGTCAATCTTTCTCAGCTTTAATGTGCCAAGTACGTCTGAATGCTCATCATCTGATAGTTTTTGGGCCACTGTCACATGTGGAACAAAGGCATATTCAGGGGTACCAGCAAGTGGATCTGCGTACAATCTTTCATTGAGCGCCATGATGTCCTTGTTCGGTTCTACTTTCATATAAATGACGTTGTTTACAGGAGCGAATGAACTGAATTTTTTAATACGTAACGTAATAGGAGAAGCATTTTTTGCATACTCTCTTAATGTTGAGACGACCTCAGCCGCTTCTAGATCCGTTAATTCAAAAGGTGTTCTTAATGTTAAATGCGGCGGTATGAGTGCATAGTTCGGATCATAACGCTTCCGATAAGAGTTCGCAATATCTTGCAATTTTTTTGATGGAAATAAAACAACTCCGTATTTCATCATGTTCCCTCCTGAATAAGAAAGTATTTATTATTGTTTATTATAACAAAATTCAGTTGATTAACGAATATGGGAGCATTCTTTTTAACGAAGGCGCAATGAGCGGCTGCCAAAACGTCCATTTATGATCCCCTTCGAATGTTTCAAATAAATAATCAGCCCCAGATTGTTCAAGAAGGACCTTTAAATCTTCGTTCGGCTGAACAAAATCAAGCACTTGGCCATCTGTTGTTTTTACAGCTGTTTCTTCCAGCCCAATTTGATGGATAATGGCATAATGAGAAAGGGCTGTCGACTGTTTGACGGCTTCAAGGACCGACTCGTCAACGTAAGGAGACTGCAAAATCAGCCCGCCAAATAAAGAAGGATAGTCAATGGCTGTCATCAGGGAAATCGTCGCACCCAGCGAATCACCAATAAACGTACGTCCTGATCCTATTTGATAGGTTGGGTAGTGTTCATCAATATAAGGGACAAGTTCATTTGCTAAAAAGCGTTTATACGCTTCAAACTTTGTGCCGTCTGGATGATACGTGTTCCGCCTTTCCGTGACATTTTCATAAGGGACACCAATGATAATCGTGCGTTCCATTTCTTTGTTTTGCATCAATTCTTCTGCCTGTCTGCCGATTCTGCCTAGGCGGAAATAATCATGACCATCTTGGGCAATGATGACATGATATGTATAAAGGGGGGAGTAATTGACTGGCAAATAGATCAAAATGTTCATGTCCGCCCCAAGTTCTTTTGACTGTATGGTTTCTTCTTGAATGATTCCTGTTTTCTTCACCATAATCCATTCCTCCAGCTAACCGAATTCATCACAAAGTGAAACGTTTCCATTCATTGTAACATGAAAAACAGCGTTGTTCCTATATGCTAACATGCAATCACACTGTCTGACATCGAATCTGGTATAAAATACAGAAATTTTTAATTAATCATGACATTGCCCCTTGAAAAATGAGATTTAATGGGTTACAGTATTAAGAATTAGAACAGACAGACAACACATTCTTATCGTGAGAGGTGGAGGGACTGGCCCTTTGAAACCTCAGCAACCGGTATGCATCACTTCATGTGATGTACCAAGGTGCTAAATCCAGCAAGCAGCTTTTTTGCTTGGAAGATAAGAGGAAGCGATTAAACCCCTTCTTCTTATGAAGAAGGGGTTTTCTGTTTTGAAATCAGATTTTAATTAGGATGGTGTCAAATGACAGAACATGTGGAAACGAAATTAGCGCAAATTGGAAACCGTAGTGAAGAGGTGACTGGCACTGTCAGTCCGCCCATTTATCTTTCGACAGCATATAGACATAGGGGCATAGGAGAATCAACAGGATTTGATTACATTCGAACGAAAAATCCAACTAGACAGCTTGTAGAGGATGCAATTGCTTCACTCGAAGAAGGGACGGCCGGTTTTGCCTTCAGTTCGGGAATGGCTGCAATCCAAACGATTATGGCTCTATTTGAAAGTGGAGATGAACTCATCGTCTCATCAGACCTATATGGCGGTACATACCGTTTGTTTGAAAACGAATGGAAAAAGTACGGCTTACGTTTTCTTTATGATGATTTCTCAGATGAAGACTGTTTACGCTCTAAAATCACGCCAAACACAAAAGCGGTCTTTATTGAAACGCCAACAAATCCACTGATGCAGGAAGCAGATATTCAAAAAATAGCGAAGATTGCAAAAGAATATGGCGCTTTGGTCATTGTTGATAACACCTTCTACACACCAGTTTTGCAAAAGCCGATTACACTTGGTGCGGACATTGTCATTCATAGCGCAACCAAATATTTGGGCGGACACAATGATGTCCTTGCCGGGCTTGTCGTGACAAAGGGAGAGCAGCTGTCTGAAGACATGTTCCAGCATCAAAACGCAATAGGAGCGGTTTTAGCGCCATTTGACTCATGGCTTTTAATGAGAGGAATGAAAACGCTGGCTCTTAGAATGCGCCAGCACGAGGCAAATGCGAAGGAACTGGCACAGTTTTTAGAGGAGCAGCCAGAAATTCAAGATGTGCTTTACCCAGGAAAGGGAGGAATGCTCTCATTCCGTGTAGCCGAAGAGGATTGGGTCAATCCATTTTTAAAGCAGCTGAAAACAATTTGTTTTGCTGAAAGCCTTGGCGGAGTCGAAAGCTTTATTACGTATCCTGCGACGCAAACACACATGGACATCCCAGAAGAGATTCGGATTGCAAACGGCGTGTGTAACAAGCTGCTCCGTTTCTCTGTTGGTATTGAGCATGTCGATGACCTGAAAGCAGATCTGAAACAGGCACTATCACAAGTGAAAGAGGAGGTACACGCCAAATGACCACACACGAATGGACCCTTGAAACACAACTCGTTCATAATGCGTTTAAAACAGACCGTTCCACAGGTGCAGTCAGTGTACCGATTCAGCATGCGTCCACGTTTCACCAAAGCAGCTTTGATGAGTTTGGTCAATATGACTACTCCAGATCAGGGACTCCTACACGCCAAGCATTAGAGGATACGATTGCGGCGCTGGAAGGAGGAACGAGAGGGCTTGCCTTTGCATCAGGCATGGCAGCCATTTCGACTGCTTTTCTTCTATTATCTAAGGGAGATCATGTCCTTGTGACAAGAGATGTGTACGGCGGTACATTTCGAATGATCACTCAAGTTCTTTCGAGATTTGGGATTGAGCATACCTTTGTGGATATGACGGATTTAAGTGAAGTCAAAAAAGGCATTCAATCGAATACGAAGGTCATATACATGGAAACACCGTCAAACCCTACTCTAGGTATTACGGATATTGAGGGCGTCGTCCAGCTTGCGAAAGAGCATGACTGTCTGACTTTCTTAGATAATACGTTCTTAACACCTGCGCTTCAGCGTCCGCTGGACCTTGGCGTTGACGTTGTCCTGCACAGTGCTACGAAGTTTTTAAGCGGCCACAGTGATGTGCTGTCAGGCTTAGCCGTGGTGAAAGATGAGAAGCTTGGAGAGGAACTCTATTCGCTCCAAAACTCCTTCGGTGCAGTCCTTGGCGTGCAGGATTGCTGGCTTGTGTTAAGAGGGTTAAAAACCCTTCAAGTCAGATTAGAAAAAGCAAGCCAAACGGCATTCGAACTGGCTTCATTTCTTAAAGAACATCCTGTGGTGAAAAAAGTATACTACCCAGGCTTAGAGGACCATCCAGGTGCAGACATTCAGCGAAAGCAGGCAAGCGGAGCAGGGGCTGTTCTTTCATTTGAACTAGAAAACCAAGCGGCTGTCAAAGAATTGGTGGATGCCGTCACATTACCTGTATTCGCCGTCAGCCTCGGGGCCGTCGAATCCATTTTGTCCTATCCAGCCAAAATGTCACATGCCGCTATGCCGAAAGAAGAAAGAGAAAAAAGAGGAATTACAGATGGGCTGCTTCGATTAAGTGTTGGAGTCGAAAACGGAGAAGACCTTAAACGCGACTTCAAACAAGCACTCGATCAACTAAAGCCCGTCCTTGTCAACCAATCATAAAAGAGAGAAAAAAGCCGGCATCGCCGCCGGCTTTTTGACCTTTTTTAAACAAAACCATTGACGCATTAATATGATGGTTATATAATAGAGACTGTCAGTAACAGAAAGCCCAGAACTGATACATAACCCGATTCCGTAGCTCAGCTGGGAGAGCGCTACCTTGACAGGGTAGAGGTCGCTGGTTCGAGCCCAGTCGGAATCATATAAAAAGACGTTGATACAGAGCCATTCTTGAGATAATCGAGAATGGCTTTTGTATTTCTAAAAACGAATAGGTAACAAAGATGAAAGGAACGGCTGTAAAGCAAATTCAAGAAGCATTAGCTGCACTCTATTTTTACCCTGATAAAGAAAAACAATGGTATTGATGGATACTACGGAACGAAAACAGCTGATGCAGTAAAACGATTCCAGTCTATGCATGGTTTAGTACCTGACGGAATCTATGGTGATAAAACTAGAGCAAATCTTACATCATTATTGAAGTAAATAAATAGTCTTCTTGAATTGATCGAGAGGACTGGTTTGTTTATTTAGCCTTTTTTATATTTGTACATTAGGTGTGAAGCGAATTCATAAAACTCTTTTGAAGCCATAACTTCTTTAAAGAATTTTTGCACTTCTGGTGTTACCTGTGTAGAAATGTTATAGTTCTCAATTGCTTCTTTTCTTCTCTTTGGTCTGTTTTCTTGCTGCTCGCTCATGTTGATCACCTCTATAAACAAGTATGTCCAGAGAGGAGAGAGACGTCTATATGTAAATGATGGAAACTGACTACTTTGTACTTTTGAATAAAACAATGACTTTTCCCTATTTACTGTAAAAAATATCTATGTATACTTTGTAGTGATGTGTTTACATAGGAGGATGAGTGATGAAGTTTTGTACAAGGTGGTTAATTAGATTATTAGTCTTAGCTTTATTACTTAGCGTATTTCCATCTAACACTTTTGCAGAAGAAGTATCTAGTGTTAGTTATTATCCAGGTGAGAACAAGCAAGATTTAAAGGATCTTGAATTGACGCTTCTAGTTGCAATGCCTGAATTTCAAGGAGTGACTAAGAAGCTCGATGGCGATATTCAAACAAAGGCTGGTCAAACTAAGGTAATAAAAGAAGCCGTTCGATATGCGCTTAAAAATAAGCACAAGTTATTTAAAACCGTTGAAATTTTCAGTAATAAGAGAACAGCTCGTTCTCTAGAGATTAGATGGAATAAATATGTTGAACCAGGATTGAAGGAGCTTTTAAAATGGGATAAGCTCGTTTGGAGGTCTGTTAAAGATGCAATTTACAGAGCGTTAAGAGCTGGAAAACTTTCTGAAACAACATCTGAGAGTATTTCTTTTTGGGTAGTTGAAGCACTAAAATGGATTGCATAAAAGGAGAGATAAATAATGGCTGGAAATGATATTCATGACATCATTGCACAACAAGCTTTATTAACAAGTGCAGTCGTCAAACTATACGATAAACTTGCGCCAGATGAAATTAATACTGATATTGTCTATCTTAGACAAGGATGGAGAAATGATGAGATAGACGAATTCAGTAGCTATATTGCTAGACTGAAGATGGAAAAAGCATCACCCACATTTAAAGAAGCTAAAGAAAAAATTAAAGAAATTAGAACGATAGAGCCGACTAATGATGAAATTAAAGCTTTGTTCCAAGCGTATAAAAATATTAGGATTGTTGGTGCATCAGAAACCAAAAACATATTGAAATAAATTGAGCTGCTTATGCGGCTCTTTTTTGTGCAAAAAACCACCTACACATGAATGTAAGTGGTCATTTGTGGCTCTCCTAGCTATTCTCTTGCCTACTGTACCCTTTTGAACAGCGTTCACATACAAGTATCTTTGAAAGAATCAATCGATGAATATAAAGTTTATTTAGGTATTGTTTTTTTAGCGTCGAGTTGCTTCTTAATATCTCATTTTATTTATTGGTTATACTCCATTTTGAAATTTAAAATAGAAAACAAAGTACGCAACAAAGAAATGATTAATAGACTTAATAATTTAAATGACTATGAAAAACGAATATTGAGAACTTTTGTATTATATAATGAAAGATCGATTCAACTAGAAATTAATGATGGTACTGTTGCTGAGCTTGAATTTTTGAGAATTCTTTTTAGAAGTGCAAATATTAGTAGTGGTGGAATGGTTTTTCCTTATATTAATATTTAATAATGGTTCTTCCTAAATGTTGGCCATTTTTAATGGCTTCAATTTTTTCAGGTAACGTATCGAGAGTAATCTCATTGACTAGAGTCGTTTGGGAGATATTCCATTCGTTTGCTATCTCGTTCCAAATTACTTTGCGTTTATTGATTGGTACATTTACAGAATCGATCCCTAGAAGATTGATCCCTCTTAGAATAAAAGGTAACACAGTTGTTGTTAATTTAATTCCACCTGCATTCCCGCACATGCTCATGCTTCCACCATAAGAAATTTGAGGAATGATCACAGAAGCCACATCTCCTCCTACGGTATCTAAGACGAAGTCAAATTTTTGCTTGTTTAATGGTTTTTTTAGCTCTCCTAATTCGTTTGCAAAAATGATATTAGTTGCTCCTAAAGATTTTGCTATATCAACTTGATTATCTTTACGCACTAAAGCAAAAATATTTTTGTACCCAATTTTAGATAATAATTGTATAGCAATGCTACCAACTCCACCAGTTGACCCCGTAACGAGTATATTAGGTTGATTTTTCGTACTCATACCATTTTCCTGTAAAGCCATGATAGAAAGAGCAGCGGTAAAGCCTGCTGTTCCAAAAATCATTGCTTCTTTTAAAGTCAAGTTATTTGGCAAAGGAACAATCCAATCCGCAGGTACTCTAGCATATTCAGAAAAACCTCCAGTGTGGCTCATGCCCATAGCGAAACCTGTGACAATCACTTGTTGACCCTCTACGAAACGATTATCTGTTGTATGAACGATAGTCCCACTTAGATCAATTCCAGGAATCATTGGATAGTTACGAATAACACCTCCATTTTTTTGAACAGCCAGCATATCTTTATAATTGATTGAAGAATATGCTACTTTAATTAATACTTCTCCTTCAGATAAATCATTAACACTTACATTTTGAAGATCATAACTAACTTGATCATTTTTTTCTGTAACTAGAATCGCTTTAAATGAATCCACTATTTATCTTCCTCTCTAAAAATATATTGCAATAAAATATTTCTGGTGCAAAAGTATTTCAATTAAAAAACTACCATGATATTATAGGTAAAGTCAATGTGGGGGAGATAAAATGGAATTATCAGAGTGCATAAATTTTTTACTAAGTGTTAGTCAAAATAAAGTGTTCAAGTACTTTAGTAAGCTTTTAGAGGAATGTGATTTGACACCCGCTCAATATGGTGTGTTGAACTGTCTGTGGAGAGAGGGGCAGCTATCTCCTAAACAAATTGGAGAACTCGTCTATTTAGAAGCCTCAACAGTTTCTGGAATTTTAGATAAAATGCAAAAAGCTGACTTAATTGAACGCACAATAGATCCAAACAATCGAAGAAATATTTTAGTAGAGGCTACTCAAAAATCTTTAGTCATTAGAGATCAAGTTGAAGCAGCAACAATTGAGTTGAACAAGACAGCGCTTCAAAACTTGTCAAATGATGATAAGGTTGTACTAAAGAAAGCATTAAGTACAATTATAAATAATTTTCAATGATGTACTTTTATAAACAAGTTTCATATTAAATCAATCACTATCACACGGCTTCTTTACAGGAGCTTTTTTCAGTTTCTTTTTGGTGCTTTGTAAACCCTTGGATGTGATAATAAATATAATATTAAGTTTTTTATGGAAATTAGGGAAGGAATGGACAAAATTCTTTCTTCAAATGTTGTAATTGAAGAATCATTAATGGCGTTCAAACGCGCCGGATGCGATGGCATTTTGACTTATTTTGCTTTAGATATGGCTCGGCGACTGAGAGATGGGGAATCTCAAAACATATAGGTAAAATGAAAACAGACCCAGGGTCTGTTTTTTTATGAGGACGATTTGAGGACCTTCAGAAAAAGTATTGATGGAAGAAAATCCTTTTTCATACCGATCACACATTTTTTAATAGTATCAGCATATCCAGTTTAAGAGATTACTTACAAAATATTTAGAAATTTTTGTAAAAATCCTCCTAAATGTAATACGGACTTTAAATATTTTCATTTATAATTCTCTATTTGTCTATACTTTTCATATCGCTGTTGTATAAGCTCTTCCGAGGATAATAGTATCAATTTTTTTAGAGATGATTCGATTACAGATTCAATCATTTTTGCCTGTGATTTTATATCATTTTGTGCTCCACCTTTCATTTCAGGAATGATTTCATCAATAATTCCTAAATGTTTTAAATCTTTTGCTGAAATTTTCATATGTTCAGCAGCTTCTGGAGCATACTTAGCGTCCTTCCAGAGGATAGATGCTGCTCCTTCTGGCGAAATTACCGAGTACCATGAATACTCTAACATATGGATATGGTTACCGACACTAATGCCAAGAGCGCCACCACTTGATGCCTCTCCAATTACAATACAAATAATTGGCACTTTAAGTGTTGCCATTTCCAATAGATTTCGAGCTATCGCTTCAGAAATTCCACGTTCTTCAGACCCTTTCCCTGGATAGGCGCCTATTGTATCAATAAATGTAATAATAGGGCGATTAAATTTATCAGCTTGTTTCATAAGTCTTAGCGCTTTTCTATATCCTTCTGGATGAGCCATTCCAAAATTTCTTTCTATATTTTCCTTTGTACTTCTACCTCTTTGATGACCAATAACCGTAACTGGCATTCCTTTAAATTTTGCAATACCACCTATCATTGCTTTATCATCACCATATAATCGATCACCATGAAGTTCGAAAAAGTTTGTAAACAATAAAGGTATATAATCCAATGTCGTGGGCCGGTTACGTAGCCTTGCAATTTGAACTCGTTGAAAAGCTGTAAGATTAGAATAAACTTCATCTTGCATTTTATTTAAACGTTTTTCTAATAAATGAATTTCTGACGATAAATCTACATTATTTTCTTTCATCATTTTCTTTAATTCATTAAATTTCTCTTTTAGTTCAATAATAGGACGTTCAAAATCCAAACTCATTTTATCCTCCAAATGTTATGATTTACCTCACTCTAATCAAAAGACTTAGAAATAGAATCAATAAATAATTCAAAACCATCCACAACTATTTTTTGTTCTGATTCTGATAAATTATTGAGGATACGTTGATAAAATGTAATGGATTGTTCTCTTAAGCGATTAACAGTAATGTGACCATTTTCTGTGAGGTGCAGAAAAAGTTCTCTTCTATTTTTTTCATTTACTTCTCGATAAACAAGCCCCTTCTTTACTAACTTATCTACCAATCTACTTACAGTTGAAGTCTCTAATCTAAGTTTATTGGATAGTTGCCAAACAGTTAATTTTTCCATCTCTAGTTCCTCTAACGCCATCATTTGAGAAGTTGGTAGAGGTTTTTCAAATGGTCCATTCGGCAAATTTTGAGATTCGAAAACCCCAGTTAATATAATCATTTTCTTAATATCTGTTCTTAGTTTTAAGGCATCTTCTCTTTTCAAAAAGGTCACCCTCCTACAATTCATGCATCATACATCAATTGTATTATACATCAATATGATTTTTTCACAAGCTCAACATAAGCCAATGACAACATGGACGAGATATGTCTTCTTGTTAAAATGGTTTAAGTGGATTGTTTTCTACAAATGGCAGAACATCAATTATGTATCAGGGACCTTTATGGGGTACCGCTCATCGCAATCAAGCTAAGAAAATGAAAGTATCTCAAAAGGTCGATTTGAAGAAGCTACAGCTGCTTATTAAAAGATATTAGAAACACAACTCAAAATTTAGAGAGAGGATTGTTTGTATGATTTTTAAGAAGGATTTTACGATGATCGCTCTTACAGTGATTTCAGCTGCAGGAATGTACAGTTTTGAAGCAGATCGAAACACAACGATGATTGATCCAAACTCAACATTTTAAAAAGGGGACGAACCCTTTCAGTTTTCTTCAGAAATGCACATTTTTTATCGGAAAGGCTTATCATAGAACCTTATTTAAATCAGTCTTGTTCAGGGAAGGTCTGTTTGCTTCGGATGAAGTCATTCACCTTGACAGGGTAGAGGTCGCTGGTTCGAGCCCAGTCGGAATTATCGTTAAAACCCTTGCGTATCAAGGGTCAGTTTGTAGACAAAGTTGAAAAGGACGGCATCATTGCGGACGGCGTTGACTTAATCGGCTACATATCATGGGGACCAATTGACCTTGTCAGCGTATCCACTGAGGAAATGAAAAAACGCTACGGCTTCATTTATGTAGATCGGGACAATGAAGGAAACGGAACGTTAAAGCGCATCAAGAAAAAAGCTTCAACTGATATCAGCTAGTCATCGCCACAAACGGAGAGAGTCTCTGACAACTTTTTGAAAACTGACGCACTTCAATTGACAATAACCGGAAGCAGGCGGACAATAAAAGAGAAAGATGAACCAGCCACATTCCGAAAGGCGGGAAGAGCATGTTTAACAAAATGTTAGTTGCGATTGATGGATCAGACATGAGTGAAAAAGCGTTTGATGCCGCAGTGCATTTGGCTAAAGAACAGCAGGCCGAACTAAGCATCCTTCATGTGGGGAGAGAAGCCGTCGTCGCGACTTCTTCTCTGACGGGAATTGTCTATGTGCCCAAACATTTTATTGATGAAATTAGGGACCAGGTTAAAAAAGAAGGCCTGAAAATCCTTGAGAACGCAAAAGAAAAAGCAGCCGAGAATGGTGTTCAAGCTGAAATCATTTATGCGAATGGTGAGCCGGCACATGAGATATTAAATCATGCAAAAGAGAAAGGCATCAGCTTGATCGTAGTCGGAAGCCGGGGCATCAGCGGCCTGAAAGAAATGATGCTTGGAAGTGTCAGCCATAAAGTGTCGCAATTATCACCTTGCCCGGTTTTGATTGTTCGATAGATTTGTAAAAAAAGCGCCCTCGGGCGCTTTTTTTATCTGTTAGAAAAGGTAACTAATAAGATATCTCGATGTGCCCCATCTGCATTGGCAGTGCCGACCGGTGTTACCGCATGAAAGACCTTTTGCCCGAGAGCAAGTGTTTCAAGCGGGTCTGTCAGCCGCAGCACTTTATCAATTTGCTTCACAGACGGAGCAATTAAGTTATCCCCGCCGATCGCATCCTCGCTCAGCTGAAATAGATGGACGAAGACAAGCGGTTCGTCGTCACGATGCAGCCAAATGGGTGAGCTGTATGAAGGCGCGTCAGGTGTCACTTGATATCTGACTTGGTGGAGCCCGACGATCACTTCTTTCCCCCAATCTACAAAATTGGTTTGGCGGGCCATTTCTACATTTGAATGTATCATTTGCTGCGTTACAGGATGCTGTAGAAACTCATCTGATATTTTATCGAATTTCCTGACAATACCGCCATCATCATAATTATATTCTTTTGATTGGAAATATCCATTATCCGGGTCTAATTCAAGGGTGTCAGAGTCAGGAGCCAGAATATAGCGGGAATGCGCTCTGTAACGGCCTCCTCCTTTAGGATCAGCTTTCAAAGCATCATATGTAAGCTGTAATTCGCGCACTTCGTCGTCTGTAGTTTTTTTCTGGTAGAACTCTGCTGGAATATAAGAATAACCGTTTTCCTTTAAATAAGAAGCATAGTTAGCAATATCGGATGTTGAATTTTTTTGTGTTTTTGAAACTTGAACCATATAGATCGCCCCTTAAAAAGTAGATGATTTTTCTGGTGATTTCCTGTATAATAGCAAACATGGAAAATAGAGGATGTAAAGACAATGCTAAATTATTTGTAATATATTGTCAAACTGTAGTATTCAGATTATTGAAAATTACCAAAATGAAAAAAGGCAGAATATAAAATGATGAACAAAAAGAATTTAATGATCACTGGGGCAAATAGCGGGATCGGCTTCGCGGCGGTAAAGCAATTTCTAGCTGACGGCTTTCGGGTCGTTGGAGTGGATATTCAAACAAATAAAATGTCAGAATTTATAGTAAATGATGACTTTCATATGGTTGAGGCTGACTTGTCTGATGTTCAGCAGGCTGAATCGTTGTTGCCACAGCTTGAACAACGCCAATTGATTCCGGACATCTTAATCAATGCAGCAGGAATAAGGGAAATCACCCCTGTCCTTGAATTATCAGCAGAATCATTCAAAAAGGTCATAGACATTAATCTCACGGCAGTTTTTATTCTTTCTAGAGATACGGCAAGGCTGTGGTCTAAGCTGGGGAAACGAGGCTGTATGATCAATATCGCCTCTGTGTCCGGGCTGATGGCAGAGCCTGCGCGGGCAGCCTATGTGTCTTCCAAGCATGCGCTCATCGGACTGACGAAGCAGCTCGCTATGGAATTCGGGTCAACGGGCATCAGGGTGAATAGCATTTCACCTGGCGTGATCCGAACAGAATTAACGGAAGAGTATTTTCAAAACGATGAAATGGTTCAGCTGATCAAAGATAACCACGCCCTTCATACGTGGGGGCAGCCGGATGATATCGTTTCCTGTATGAAGTATTTAGCTTCGGATGAGGCACAATTTATTACAGGCTCAAACTTTGTCATAGACGGCGGCTGGACAGCCGGCAAGAAACTATAATAAAGAGAAAAGCACCTTACAGCTGGGGTGCTTTTCCCTATACATAATTGGAGGTAGAATACGCTTGATGCAGCAAGATCTCTCAATCACACCAAAACAAAAATCAACAGCCGTGCTGAAAATGGTCATCTCCATGGTGATTTTCGGTTCCATCGGCTTTTTCTCAGAGCATACTAATTTGCAGTCATTTGAATTGGTCTTTGTCCGCTGCCTTTGCGCGACGGTATTTTTAAGCTTTTGCTGGCTGGCATCCGGACAGTATAAAACCGAAAAGTGGAGCAAGAGAGATGTGCTGCAAACATTGGCGTGCGGTTTCTTTCTCGTATTCAACTGGGTCTTCTTATTTAAGTCTTTTGAAGAAACGTCTGTCACGATCGCCATCTCGGTTTATCACCTTGCACCGGTGCTTGTTCTTCTTCTAGGTAGCATCATCTACAGAGAGAGATTAAATGTCATTTCCGTCAGTTCCATTATCATCTGTTTTCTGGGAACTGTGCTGATTTCCGGGATTAACGGCAGCACTTCATTGACACAGCTGATGGGATCTGGCATCATTTGGGCAGTTCTCGCTGCACTGTTTTATGCGTTAACAACTTTAGTGGGAAAAGGAATTCAAAACCTCAGCCCTTACACGACCACCTTCCTGCAAACTGGTTTAGGGGTTATTATCCTGATTCCGTTTATTCACTTCGACGCTTTTACCAACCTGTCTCAAGGAAACTGGATCATGGTGGTATCTACTGGTATCATCCATACAGGTATTGTGTATTTGCTGTTTTTTGATAGTTTGCGATTTTTATCAACGAAGTTTATTTCAATCATTGTCTTCCTAGACCCGGCTGTCGCGATCGTGCTGGATACCGTCTTCACAGGCTTCCGCCCAGACCTCTATCAAACACTGGGCATCGTAATGATCTTTGCAGGTATGACTTTGACGCTTGTCAGGAGGCGGGGAAAGGGGGATATGGTTGCTGAGGATAAGGATATTGAGCAAATTCACTAATAAAAAAATGTAAAAAGGCCTAAGCGGCCTTTTTTTGATTCTTAAAATAAACATTCCAGAAAACATATTGTAATCATATTTTAATGACGATAACATGTTAAATCAATAATACAGTTATTTCAAATTGCGCGGTGAATCATTGAATCACTTGTTAAGGATTTGATGCAAGTATCATAAAGGATTTTAATGAATGTTACCATTTATTTAGCAGAAGTAACATATACGTTCTTACCAGAATTCACACCAGTAATTAAAATAATGACTGAAATGAAGATTAGCATTAACAGAGGCACAGTCCAATGATAAGTAACGTCATGTAACCAACCGAATAAAATAGGACCTATAGCTGCTAATAGATAGCCTAAAGATTGTGCCATACCAGATAATTCTGCTGCTTCTTGTATATTTTTGGTGCGTAAACTAAAAAACATCATGGCTAAGCTAAAGGCCATTCCAATGCCAATCCCAATCATTATAATCCACAGAGGTATAAAGAAAGACACTCCAAATAAAATTCCCAATAAACCAACAACAAGCAAGAGAAAAGAAATCAATACTAATATCTGTTGCTTGCTAAAATGTCCAGCTAAAATAGGTACAATAAATGTAGCAGGAAGCATTGAAAGTTGCATTAATGAAAGCATCCATCCACCTTCATTAGTATTTAGCCCTTTAGTTTCAAGAATTTCAGGAAGCCATGAAATTACTGTGAAAAATATGAAGGACTGAGTCCCCATAAACAACGTAACATTCCACGCCATCTTTGAACGCCAAAGGCTGATAGAATTTTTCTTATTTTCTTTTTGAAAAAAATCCACAGATTCTGGGTTGTTCTTTAATTGTGGTATCCAAAATATCATGGTAAGAAGAGTTAAGAATCCCCAACAACTCAGGGAGCCTGACCACTCGAAACCTAATGATGAAGAAATAGGGACGCTAACCCCTGAACCAATAGCTCCAAATAAATTCATAGAAACTGCATATACGCCAGTCATCAAACCTAATTTTTTTGCAAATTGATGTTTAATGAAGCTAGGTAATAAAACATTACAAACCGCGATAGATGAACCTATTATGATGGTACCTAAAAATAACGTGTCCACTCTACCAACAGAGCGTATTCCAATTCCAACTAATAATAATGTTATTGCCATAAACAGTGTTGATTCAATGCTGAAATGACGAGTGATCTTAGGGGCAAAAGGAGAAAACAATGCGAATGTGAATAAAACGGCTGTAGGAATTGTACCAGCTAATGTGTTAGAGATCTCAAGATTATCACGAATGGAAGATAATACTGGACCAACTGCTGTAATTGGAGCCCTAAGATTTGCTGCAATTAGAATAACACCAACAACAGTCAGTATCCTCTTTTTTGTCTGCATACTTGATCTTTGCTCTTGCTCTATTTGTGGAATTCTCATGGCAGCTAAGGCCCCCTCCAAATCTCTTATGGTTAATTGGGACAAGCAGGATTAAATGATTTGAACCTGCTTGCAAGAAATAATAACTATCGAATTGGAGAACGACAACTACCTACTTTTATTCCTAAAGCATTGTAATGATTTTTAATATTTACAACTGCGTGTCCACGTGTAACTTTATCGATTAATTTATTTATTTTTTGAAGGTTCACAGGCTTTTTTGCAACTAAGTCAGTAAAAAATTTTTGAATCTCTTTTGGATAAACATTTCCTACCATACTAGAAAGCCCATTACATCCGTTTAATATTTTTTCAGTGATATTTACATCTCCTCCAGCGAACATGATAAAGTCATCTGGTAAAGTTGTATTTTTATGGCGTCTAACATCACTCTCTTCTTTCATACCAACCAATGTAGCGTGTTTTTGATTAATAAGAGTCTGAAATGAGTCAGCACTCAATTCAAACCCTGTGCGAGAAGGATTGTTATAAAGAACAATGTTTTTTGAGGTTTGCTCTAATAATTCATTAATGTAAGACATTGCTTGTTCCTGAGTTGGTTGAATATAAGGAGGAAATTGAATTAGAATGGAGTCGAAAACTGAATCCTCGAGACGTTCAATTAATGTTATTGCATTTTTTGTCGTTGTAGCTGATACACCAAACATTAGTTCAACATTTTTAAAATCTTGCTGATTAAAAAAATCAATAATGTGTATCCTTTCTTCAATACTCATTGAGTTTTGTTCACCTGTAGTTGCAGATACGAGTAGTGAGTCAATACCATTTTCAGCTAAATATTCAACAATTGGTTTAAATCCATCCAAGTATAGACTTTCATCTTCGTGAAACGGGGTTGGAATTGCTACATTTAAATTCTTCACTTGATTTAACCTCCTACAATAAAATTTCTATAACTTATAAAAAATGTTACTTGTTCTTGTTATATCTACTGACCTCCTTTACACGATCTGAAGGATTTCTTTGTATAAGAATTTTGCATTTAAGTCTGGCCTTCATGTAATAGTCTAGGACACTTTTTTTAATAGAACAATTCAATTATTTATATAATAACTATAGTTTCTAACTATGGTATAATTTGTATAATGATGTATATTAGATGACAATATTTAAAAATCGTCAGGTTTGTTCTTATAAAAATTATCATTGGGAGTCGAAAGAATGGAATTAAGACAATTGGAGTATTTTTATGCAATGTGTCAAGAACTGCATTTTACAAAAGCTGCAGAAAAGGTTGGAATATCTCAACCATCTTTAAGTCAGCAAATCAAACTTTTAGAGCATGAAATAGGAACACCTTTGTTTGATCGTATTGGTAAGAAAACGACTCTTACTGAATCTGGAAAGCTTCTGTTAAAATATACTCGTAATATTTTTCACGAAATTGAACAGGCGAAAATATCGATCAATGAATTGAATGGACTTCAAAGAGGATCAATCTCAATTGGGACATTACTAACAGTAGAGAATTATCTTATTCCACCAGCATTATTTAAATTTCATCAGCAATACCCAGCTGTTAAAATTTCTGTACTAGGTCTGCGTACTGGGGATATTCAAAAACACTTAATAGAAAATAAAGTGGACTTAGGGATTGTCTTTTTACCAATGAAAGGGGATGAATTTGAAACAATCTCTCTATACACTGAAGATATGGCTTTTGCAGTACCTGTTAAACACCCCCTAGCACAAAACGAAATGTTGGGGCTAGAAGTATTAAAGGAAACCGCTTCAATTTTGTTTCCTGAGCAATTTTTCATCAGACAATTTATAAACAAAAATTGTAAGGATATCGGTTTTGTACCGGATCCTATTTTTGAAGTAACAACTATGCAGTCATTAATTAATATGGTGGTAGATGGCATAGGGATAACGGTCTTACCGACCCCTTATCTTGAATATCTAAGCGAACCTCAATTAAAGATTATTCCTATAAAGAACGCTCATCTTATTAGAAGTGTAGGAATCGTTTATAGGAAGGACAAACATCTAGGAGCAGCCATTCATATTTTCATTGATATATTAAAAGAGATTGCTTTTGGTTTGAACTATGTTTATGAGTCGAGAAAGAAGTAATGAATTTTTGGGGAAGTAAAAAAGACTCTTAGAGAAAAAAACAGCTCTTAAGGGTCTATTTTTATATGAGGACGAGCTGATATTTGCCAGAAAAAACGATGACCAAGATTGATGATTAGGAATTATATATAAAATCATCACCTGAAATAGAGCAACTTCTATGCAGAAGTTGCCCCGTATGTTATTCACTAATTCAATGACTCAAGGTGCTAGTTATAATTAAAGTCACTGCTGTTGCAACTGATTGTGCCGATTTCTAGTTATTCCTATATCTATAAGAAAACCTTATTAGCAATAGATAATACTTAAGAGCATGAAAATAGCTGAAAATCCAAACTGCAAAGGTGCAATTTTTCTCTTGAAGATTAGAGAAACACTCATATAATGCAAACTGTCAGTAGCCAGTATGGCATTGTTTACTTCTTTGTAGAAAAGAAATAAGAAATTATTTTATTTCCTCATCCATCACTTTCTTATATTTTTCAAACTCAGAATCCTTCATTTCTCCGTTCATTTGTAACAGGAAGTTCCCTTTTGAATATGTGTGAGAGAAGAACATAGATCCAGCATTTCCTAATTCATCATAATAAGATTTGGCCTGGTTAAGGTCAGCTTCATTTCCAAATTTAAAAATCCTTCCACCAGCATTTTCGCCTAAAGAAGGAATGAGAATCCTTTTTCCTTCTTCTCTTATATTTCCAAACTCTTTTTGTTTAAGATCAGTTGGTTTTTCTGCTTCAAGCCCAGCACTTTTGAAAGCTTCAATGATGTTGTCTGCGGTGAGCTGTTTTTTAGTAGATGCTGCACTGCTACAAGCTGTTAACAATAGTAAACATGTAAAAAATAATACAAAATATTTCTTCATAGTAGAGCCTCCTGATTGATAGATGCATAAGGATCTTACAATAAGTAATGCCTTTTTACTATCCTTTCGACAAAAATAGACAAATATGAAAAAACAAAGGAAAGGTAAAATGATAACATTCTGGTGAATACACAATTGATAAAATATTTAGTGAGGAGGAGAAAGAAATGAAGTCATTATTACTAATTGGACAATCAAATATGGCGGGGCGCGGCTTTAAACATGGAGTGCCTCCGATTTATAATGAAAGAATCATGATGCTGCGAAATGGTAGATGGCAAATGATGACTGAGCCTATTCATTTTGATAGGCCGGTAGCTGGATGGAGCATGATTTCGTCATGCTATAAGTGAAGCTAAATTTGCAAAGGAAAATAGCGAATTGGTCGGGATATTATGGCATCAAGGAGAAAGTGACAGCCAAGATGGGAAATACAAAGATTTTTTGATGAACTAAGAACTGAATTATCTGTACCTAACATACCGCTTGTGATAGGAGGTTTGGGCGATTTCTTGGGAAAGACAGCATTTGGCGCAGGATGTATGAAATATCAACTGATAAATGAGAAACTACAAAAATATGCACATCATCATGAAAATCGTTATTATGTTACTGCCAAGGGCCTTGCATCTAACCCAGACGGAATTCACATCAATGCGATGTCCCAGAGAATATTTGGCATAAGATATTATGAAGCATTTCGAAATAAAGAACATGTACATGAGCCGTTAACAAATGAAAAAGAGTTAGTGAATGAATGTCATAATAGAATGAATACCTCAGCAGAGAAAACATATATAGCACTAGAACAGTTCACGCTTGGGAGGATGACTTACGAAGAGTTGCTGAAGGCCATGCAGTAGTGATAGACGAAACATAACATATATCTTGAAAGGATGATTGTGGTGGTGAAAACAGATAAAGTCTCCTCCTGAATACATGAAATCACATTCAGGAGGAGATAAAATGTTTAAACAAATAGACGAAAATTATCCGAGAAAAGAGCACTTTCACCATTATATGACGTTAGCCCGGTGCTCATATAGCCTGGTTATCGATTTAGACATCACAACATTGCATGCAATATTAAAAGAAAAAAAGCTAAAAGTATATCCTGTGCAAATTTATTTGTTAGCAAGGGCTGTGCAAAAAATACCGGAGTTTCGGATGGATTTAGTGAACGATGAACTTGGTCACTGGGATCTTCTCCATCCTAGTTATACGATTCTAAATAAAGAAACAAAGACATTTTCAAGTATTTGGACGCCTTATGACGAAAATTTTGCTCGGTTTTATAAAAGTTGTATGACGGATATTGAAACTTATAGCGAAAATAACAAACTATTTCCTAAACCTAATATGCCAGAAAATATGTTCAATATTTCAAGCCTGCCTTGGATTGATTTCACTTCTTTCCATCTTCATTTATCTACAGATGAAACTTATTTACTGCCGATATTTACGTTAGGCAAATTCAAGGTGGAAGAAGGAAAAATCACCTTGCCCGTCGCCATTCAAGTACATCATGCTGTTTGTGACGGCTATCATACCGGTCAATATGTGGAATATTTGAGATGGCTTATAGAACATTGTGAAGAGTGGTTAAGCGATTCATTGTATACTTAACAGAAGTGTTTCGAGAAATTCAGAAGTAGTCGAGAATGTTACAAATGCGAAAATTATATTGAAAAAAGATGAGAATGGCGGTTTTATTTTAACAGGATACCCTGTTAAATAGAAAGAAGGATGATTAAATGAATGAGAGTGACAGTTATTTAGAAGAGTTAGAAGATTTTTTAGGTGGCACATTTCATCAGGATATCGATTCACCAGAAGAAGCGATAAATGAGTTTATTCATGAAGCTAGCAAGGAATGTCTGCTGTCTACTATAAAGGATTGTCAGGATTTTTTGAATAGTCCTTTAACAATACAAGAAAAAGAAAGTTTTATCGAAAATAATGCAGAAATCTACTTTCCTGCGATCTCATTAAGCCCTTTACAGTGGTTTAATAAAATAATAGAAGAAATGAAAGAAGCAGTGAAAATGAAGTAATAAAATGAACCTTGATTGGCTATTGCCTTTCAAGGTTTTTTGTGTCTATTGTTCATCAAACCGAGAAAAAGATGATCTTGTTTCTATGTGGATCATCGTATGATAAACAAAACGAACGTAAATATTTTGTTCAGAAGGAATAACCTGCGGATGCTGGCATTGAGTACTTTAAGTGCCTTGTACTTGGCTGGCACTTTTTTATATCTACTGATAAATTCCTTATTGAAGGAAGGAATTGAATGGGATTGTAATTTGAGGTTTTAAAATGGTAAATGATATACTGGTCTCATTAGAAATAGGAGGCATCCACGTTGAAACCATTCTGGGAGAAAGAAGAAGAGAGTCCTTTCACGTTACAAAAGATAGATGAGGAAAAAATTCTTGAAGTAGAGGGAACACTTGGTGTCACTTTACCTGATACATACAAACAGCTCATTTTAGAATGGAACGGTGGTTTTACAGTTCGTAATGCGTTTCCAACCGAAAAGCCGAATTCATGGGCAGATGATCATGTTCAGTTTGACCATCTAAGAGGCATCGCCAAAGGGGATGGAATTATGAGTAGTCCTCAGTTAAGTGATGAATTGGAGCTGCCTCAGGGACTTATTTTCATCAGCGGAGAAGAAGATACATGGATCGCAATGGATTATCGACAAACGAAAGAACATCCTCCTATTCACTATTTCGATTTAGAGCTGGAAGTAGATTTTAAGCTGGCAGATAGTTTCGATGAATTTATTGAGCAGTTATATACAGCTGAAGATGTGATGGTCGAGGTAGTAGAGATTGATGAGGAATGCTCGGATTTGTATATCAGTAAAGATGAGCTTGAACAAATTTTTGAGAGACAAGACCTTCGTCAGCAGAATCTCTTTAAAATGGCACATTATCCGATGGAAGACATTGAAGAGATCGCATGGTTTTTCTTTCGTATGAAACAATGCATTCAACAGATAAAAGATCAACATGTTTTGTATGAAACAGCCGCTGCCATTCACTCCATCCTTTTGTTAAATCCAGATATGCCAAGGAATGACCGTATCAATAAAGAGCTGCAAGAAATTGCTGAGTTTCTAGAGAATAGCGGAGAGTCTCTTACCGTCCTTTTGGGAGAGGACATTCATCCAGTGAAAAAGCCGTAGTAAAAGAAGAAAAGCCCTTAAAAGGGCTTTTTGATTTTAGTTTGTGATTTCTTTTTATGTAAAGTGTTGATGATGAATAATGCAATAAATGAAGTAATGAATGAGAATAAAGCATAAACAAAGGCCCAGCCTATAAAGGAGGCATTAAAAAGTGTAAATGTCAGGATGAGCAATATCATAAAGCTCAAAACTGGCATGAAATAAACTTTTTGTACAAACAATGTGACGATAAATGAAACGACGATAATACTTATTGGAAGCAAGCCAAATGCGAATTCTAAATGAGTCATATCAATTCTCCCTTTAGATTACTTAAATCATTCAATATATCTCTAATAAACTCATGCTGACTTGTCCTATATGTCGGTGGTTTTTGAGTTTAATTGCATAAGTCAAAAAAATTAATGATTATATCATAACATTATTGATGACAATTATGTATTAATATGGAATATGTTGATAAACTTATTATCTAATGATCTTGAACTCTCCTTACCTAGCTACAGTGATCATCGTACTTGTAGTCAGTCTGTAAGTAATGCAATTAGCCAATCTTACGGAAAGCATTTCGAGCATTATAGAAAAGTTCTTTTTTATATAGAAGGTTGATTATAAGCGGTTTTGAATTTTTTTATCATAAGTTACAATCTATCCAAAATCCATTAAAATAAAGAAAAACTGATAAAGGAGCAACCATATGAATTTCAATTTAAATGAAGCGTTGGATATGTTGAGTCGAACTCCTCACACGTTAGAAAGTCTTTTGTCGGGTTTATCGAAGGATTGGCTTCACAGCCGTGAAGGGGAGGGGACGTGGAATCCAGTGGAAGTCATTGAACATTTGATTGAAGCAGAGAAATTCAACTGGATTCCTCGATTAAATGTGATTCTTGCTGATGGAGAGAATACCCCATTTCCTGCGTTTGACCGCTATTCTCATTTGAATCAATCTGAAAGACAGATAGATCAAGCACTAGCTGAGTTTGAGCATGTGAGAAAGGAGAATGTGGCATACATACAGCGCATGACACATTCAGGCCTTGATGTAGAGAAAAAGGGACTCCACCCGGAGTTTGGGGTAGTGCAAGTTCGTGAATTACTCTCTGCGTGGGTGGTCCATGATTTCACACATATATCCCAGATTGTTCGGGTCATGGCGGAACGATATCGAACCGATGTGGGCCCGTGGAGCGCTTATTTAGGGATTTTGAATAGAAAATAAATGTTTAATGACGCTTAGCGGCCCACTCAGATTGAAGAATGGCATATTGATATTCATCGACCCAATGTCCCTTGGTCATATAATTTTGCAGCAAATGTCCTTCGCGTCTCATTCCTAAACGTTCCAGCACTCGAATGGATTTTTCGTTGCGTACATCTGTAAAGGCAATGATTTTATGTTTGTTCAGTGTCATAAAAATATATTCAATGATTGAATTCAGAGCTTCGTGAATATAGCCCATTCCTTGATATTCAGGCGCGAGTGTAAATCCTATTTCAACGATTCTAGGCTCGCTGTCAAGTGTATGAATGGCACAATCTCCTATCAGCTGATTGGATTCAGATAAGGCAATCGCATATTGAAACCAAGACCCCGGTTGATTAGGTTTTTGTGTCATTTGATGTTGAACAAATGATTCAGCTTCTTCGTACGTATAGTTTTCCCAAGATTGAAATTTTGCAATAGAGGGATTTGCTCGGTACTGATAAAACGGTTCGATATCTTGCCTATCAAATTGGCGGATAACCACTCGGTTTGTCTTTGTGAATATGTTGTTTGCATTTTTCATGTCTTAACCTCACTTTTTAGTTAGTTCTTGATTTGAAAAAGTCGATCAGCCATTCAGATAGCTGTTCTTGTGCTTTGCTGACAAATCGATCTGCATAATAAATTAATTCCAAGTGACGAACAGGTGCTGGCTCAGCAATAGGTATCGAAATAATATTGGGCCACGTCGAATGTTGATTTAGTAATCCTCTTGGCTGTATGGTTGCACCAACACCAGCCTCAACCAGCTGTAATAACGAAGAGGCGGATCCAACCTCCATGACAGTGTCCAGTTCAACACCCTGTTCTTTACAGACGTCATCTACTAAATCCCTTCCTAAATACCCCCTCGGATACATGACCAAAGCATGCTGCGTCAGCTCTTCCAATGTCACTTCACTCTTTTGTGCTAAATCACTTTTTGAATGAACAAATAATTCGTATGGCTCACTTCCAAGTGGAATTTGAACGAGACGCTTATCTGCAGGCCCTCGCAGTCCGATGCCGAGATCTACTTTGTGTGAAAGGACTTCTTCACGAACGAAGATATTTGAATAGGCCTTCAGATTTGTTTCAGGATAAAGTGTTTTAAATTCTACAAAAAGTGGGACTAGCTGAAAATCAAGATCGGAGGGGAGTACTGCGAGACGAACCGTTCCACGTTTTTCAGATAACAATTCTTTCATCGCATTTTTTGCATCTCTTTCAGCTTGAAGCATTTTCATGCCATATTGATAAAGCAGTGAACCAGCTTCGGTCGCCACGACCTTTTTGCCGATTCGATCAAAGAGCGGCATCCCAACTTCTGCTTCAAGCAGTCGAATCTGCTGGCTAAGTGTAGGCTGTGAAATGCCTAAATGCTCCGCAGCTTTAGTGAAATGAAGATGATCGAATACAGCCATAAAATACGTAATATGTCTAGTGTCCATCTGTCATCCTTTCATCTATGATAGTATTTTACTATCATCATAATACAAATTATTGTATTGAACAATGAATGCTGCAGACTTATACTCAAAGTAACGTCAACAAGCAGAGAGAAAGAAGGGTATTCATGAAAAAAATATATTATTTAGCCGCTTTATTTTTAGCCGCATTAAACTTGCGTCCGATTATTACGTCCGTGGCTTCCATGATGAGCATGATCCAATCAGAGCTTGGTGTAAATGCACTGACAGCAAGTCTTTTGACCACTTTGCCTGTCCTTTGTATGGGTGTATTTGCTCCCATTGCAACGACACTCAGCCGGCGTTTTGGATTAGAGAGAACACTTTTTTTCTCAATTCTTCTCATCACGATTGCCACCGCACTGCGTGGTACAAGCCAATCGGTTGCTATCCTGCTCATGACTGCGTTTGCTGGAGGGGTAGGGATTAGCTTCGCGGGTCCTTTATTGTCTAGTTTTATTAAAAAGTATTTCCCGAGAAATCCTGGTATCGTCAGTGTGTATTCAATTTCGATGACGATAGGTGCAGCACTCGCTTCTGGCTTCACCATTCCAATTTATCTACGCAGTCAGCATCACCTTACGTTTGCATTGTCTTGCTGGGCTATTCTAGGGGTTATTGCACTTATTCTATGGATTGGTTTAGCTCGTAAAAATGAGCAGAGTGATGATGTCACCTTGCCGCTAAAATTGCCGCTGCGAAACAAAAAAGCCATTCAATTTACCTTGTTTTTTGGTTTCATGTCCAGTATGTTTTATTCTTTGACAGCATGGATTTCACCGATTGCTCTTAGCTTCGGAAACAGTCCGCAGTATGCTGCCACGATGCTGACGATCTTTACACTTATTCAGATTCCGGTGGCACTACTCGTTCCAGCGGTTGTCACTCGATTAGGAAAACCGAAATTATTTCTCATCCTATGCAGTGTGTCTGAACTCATTGGACTTATCTTTCTTCTTCTATCAATGCCGATCTTACCAGCTGTCATTTTCCTAGGTATGGGTGCAGGTGGATTATTTCCTTTAGCACTGATGCTCCCGATTATGGAGACGCGCACTCCGGAGGAAGCCGGAACATGGTCAGCGATGTCGCAGATGGGCGGGTATATCATGGGTGGATTCGGTCCGTTTTTCATTGGCCTTGTTTTCGATCTAAGCGGACATTTTTATGCGTCCATTGTTGCAATGCTTGTCATCGTCATGCTGATGATTGGCGTTCAGTTATCCATGAATCTCGGTAAAAAGCGTGAAATAGAAGTCAATTAATTATGATTGCTCAATTGAATCGCCACAGCCTATTTTAAGATTAGGCTGTGGCGATTATTTTGCTCAGAAGCTGCACCTGAACATTTATCGTGCAAGATACTTTTCAACTTTCTGACTAGCCATTTCTGCGGCCTCCATGATGATTTCACCTAATGTTGGATGAGGGTGAATTGTCATTGCTAAATCTTCTGCGGTAGCACCTATTTCAATAGAAAGAGAAAGTTCTGATATAAGAGTAGATGCTTCAGCCCCTACGATTTGTGCTCCTAAAATAAGGCCAGATTCAGCATGTGCTACAACCTTTACAAAACCCTCTGGTTCTTTTAATGCCAGCGCACGACCATTAATGTAGAACATTGATTTCCCAATGACAGTCGGAATGGATTGTTGCTTGCAATCCGTTTCGCTCAGTCCAACGCTCGTCAATTCTGGGCTGGAAAAAACAACAAGTGGGATCGCTTTATAATCTATCATCGAAGGTTTACCAGCGATTGCTTCTGCTGCAACCTTCGCTTCATAGGAAGCTTTATGAGCCAGAGCAGGGCCTTCGGTGATATCACCAATGGCATATATGTGCGGGATTGATGTTCTGCATTGTTCATCAATTTCAATACGTCCGTGAGGGGGAATAGACAACCCGATAGAATCAAGACCTAATGTACCGTCTGTATTCGGTTTTCTTCCGACAGTAATCAATGCATATTCCGCTTTCACCGTGTAGCTTTCTTTCTGTTTTTCATAATGAAGATCAATTCCGCTTATATGCTGCTCGGCATCTGTGACGTTTGCTCCTGTAATAATCGTGATTTTATCTCCTTTTAATTGACGAACGACAGGTGAGACAAGTTCACTTTCAAAGCCAGGCAATACTTGATTGCCTCCCTCCAAAATGGTGACTTTTGTTCCAAATCTTGCAAACATTTGCCCTAATTCAACCCCAATATAACCACCCCCAACTACGACAAGGCTTTTAGGAATCTCAGGAAGGGATAGTGCTTCAGTAGAAGACAATATATGACCTCCGAAAGGGAGTGATTTAATTTCAATTGGACGAGAGCCGGTTGCTAGTATAAGGTGTTTGAAGCTGATTCGCTTTTCACCTTTTTCAGAATGTTGAATGACTGCTGTATACTGATCGATCAAGCTTGCCTCTCCTTCTAGAATAGTAACTCCAGCTGACTTTAACAAAAACTGGACGCCTCCCGCTTGTTTTTCCACAACAGCTTTTTTGAACGCTTGAGCTTCCTTGAAAGAGCCGCCTTCTTGAAAATCCCCCAACTGTGCGCGGAGTTTGAACCGCTCTGCTTCTGCTATTAGCGCCTTAGAAGGGATACAGCCTACATGGGTGCACACTCCACCTAACTGATCACGCTCTACAATCGCTGTCTTCATGCCGAGATGAGCTGAACGTAATGCGGCCACGTAGCCTCCCGGACCTGATCCAATCACTAAAGTATCTACTGTTTCTAAATGAATCATTTTTGCACCTCCAACTTCAAAATATGATGATCATAATATATTATAGTCATCATATTTTGGTGAAGTCAATCCCATCTGAGTGTGGAAATATGAATTTCAGTCAAATTGACACAAGATAATATGATCAATATAATATTTTGATAAACACGCTTAGAAAGAGTGAAAGAGAAGGAGGTTCGAAAAGAGATGCCTTATCCGGCAGGTCATAAGTTAAAAGTTCGTGAACAGATCATTACAAGTGCTGCACGAGCATTTCGAACAAATGGCGTTCGTAATATCAGTTTGCCATTCATTATGAAAGGAGCAGGCCTAACTCATGGAGGGTTTTATGCTCACTTTAAGAACAAGGATCAGCTGGTGATAGAGACTTTTCATTTTGCTATCACTGATACGATCAAGCTGCTGCAAAGTGTTGCAGACAAGAAAGCAGATCAGCCTCGAATTGAGATGATCATTGAATTCTATTTAAGCTCCGTTCACCGTGATCAGACGGAGGTTGGCTGTATACTGCCTGCACTGGCAGGGGAGATTTCTCAATTATCGTTAGATGTACGGAAAGCTTATACTGATGAATTGAAAAGGTTTATGGAGTTTATAGCTGATGCTGGAAATATAGATCTCTCTAAGAGTTACGCACTAGTAAGCAGCATGATTGGTACAATTGCTCTTGCACGTGCTGTCAATGATTCGCAGTTCAGTGATCAATTGTTACTGGCAGGCAGAATACAGGCAAAAGGCATTCTAGAGGCGAAGTAACATTCAAATAACAGCAAAGGGGATGTTGTGATGTTGATTAGAGAAGCAAGCAACAAAGACTATTCAAAATTAAGACAAATTTATCTAGAATCCCGCCGTCAGAGCTTTCACTGGCTCAATCAAGAAGAAATCATTCTGCAAGATTTTGATCAGGATACGCAGGAAGAGCAAATTTTCTTAGCTGAGGAGAACAATCAAATTCTTGGATTCATCTCTCTATATGTACCAGATCGTTTTATTCATCTTTTGTTTGTACATCCAGATGCAGCTGGTCAAGGGGCTGGCGATCTGCTGCTCAAACACGCTGTTAAAGTACTGGGAACACCAGTCACATTAAAGTGTGTCTCCGAAAATCACAAAGCTTTGTCTTTTTATCGAAAAAGGGGCTGGAAGGCTGTTGTAGAAGAAGGAGAACCTGGAGCGAAATACTGGGTACTTACTTATGAATAGATATCATTTTATCTGATCATTCACATGGCCCTCAACTGGGTCTTTTTGCGGTTTCTTTTCGGTGTCGAATGATTCATGAAATGATAATATATGTCATTATAGGGAAAATAGAGGAAGGGGTAAGGGCTGATGGAGAAAGTGCTTTCTTCTCACGTCGGTTTGAAAATCAATGAATGGTATTATCATATTCAAAGATTTAACGTACCGGACGCCGAAGCATATAAAGAGGAAATCAAATCAATGCTTGATCATATGGAAGAAAATCAAGATTTATTATTGTATTTCTCACTCATGGAGTTCAGACATAAATTAATGCTTGATTACTTGAATCCTTTAGAAAATGGGAAAGAGCGGGCCAACTTCAAGGAACTCGCAATGAAGATCAAAAGGGACCAAGAGAAATTAACAGGATTGCTCGAGTATTACTTCAATTTTTTCTACGGCATGTACGAGTTTGAAAACTATGAATACCTAAATGCGATTACCTTCTATAAACGGGCAGAAAAAAAGCTGTCTCTTGTCAGTGACGATATTGAACGGGCTGAGTTCAATTACAAGATGGCTGAAATCTATTACCACATGAAACAAACTCACATGTCCATGCACCATATCGCACAGGCGATAGAATGTTATCGGGAAAAAGATACATACACAGTAAGAGAAATACAATGTTCTTTTGTCATTGGATTAAACTACATAGATATGGGCTGCCCCGAAAAAGCAATACCCCATTTTCAACACGCACTAGAAAAAGCCGCCGACAACTCAACAAAACGATTAAAAGGATCAGCACTATATAATTTAGGGTTGAGTTATTTTCATAACAAAGAAATAGCACAAGCAATTATTCATTTTAATGACTCGATTCGAGCATTTAGAGAGCAGGGATATGAGCATTTGAATAGAATTTTAGACCCACTCATTATGTTGTCAAAATCCTACTTCAAAAAGAAAGAACAGGATCTAGGTACATATGCTTTAAATAACGGCATAGAACTATCTGAAAAGCTAAAAGACCATGTTTTGTTATTGATATTCAAGTTTTTAAGATCACTATACGTTGACAACAATTTTGAGCAATTAGAAAAAATAATGGAATTGCTAGAAATAAAGTCAATGTACCCTGATCTTGAAGATTTAGCAAAAGATGCTGCAAAATATTATAATGAGATGGGAGATAAAGACAATGCGATGCATTTCTATGAAAAGATTCTTTATTTCCAAACTCAAGTGAAGCGGGGGGACTGTCAGTATGAAATTTAAAACATTTTCAGTAGTATTCGTAATGCTCAGTGTCATAAGTATTGTCGGTTATTTTACATCTGAAGTAACAGCAAGTCATGATGAAGCTAGGAGAGGTCATACTGCAAGTATCGGTTATTCTGCTTAGTAAAAAGCCCTTTAAGGGCTTTTTGCTTTAAACTTTATGATTAGCCTGTTCAATATGGCTGTATTCCCAGGAACACCATTGTCTTATTATGTTGCCCTGATTTGTAATATGTTGTTAATCAGTATGTTTTTCGGAACGATAATCTATTTGATTGTCACCTTTCTTAATGCTAAGTCTTCAAAGGAAAATCAATAAAAAGTGAGCGGACATTGTTCGTTCTTTTTTGTTTTAACGATTAAAATCTTGATCAAGACAAAACGAGACTCCTTGATATGTATTTTCCATCACACAATCAAATTATTTTTAATACCTGATGCATTATATTTTAAAGGATGTTACCGTTGGATGTAAGGAATGATTGGCCAGTCTTCCAATAAAAGTTGGAGGGAAATCATGATTTACAAAATTGAAATGTTACCGAAAATGAAAATGGTGTATATGAGAAATATAGGACCATATGGCAGTGAAGAGAAAGTAGAGATGATGAAGACATTTAAAAAATGGATCAATCAACATCTCTTAAACGATGAGTTAAAGCAATATGGCATATACGGTGTTCCTCAAGATGATCCTGCAAGAACTTCACCTGAAAATTGTAGATATGACCTAATGTTCATAACAGATAAAGATTTCTCAAAAGATCAAATGGTTCAGACTGGTTATTTTGAAGGGGGAAAGTATGCTGTTTTTACGGTGGCACATACAACTGAAAAAGTGAATTTGTTTTGGAGTCAATTGCCTCAAATGATCCAAAATAATCAATTGAACATTCGTCAGGCATCTATTTTAGAGCGATATAAAGAAGAAGTAGGCGAAGATAAGGTGTGTGAGTTCTTACTGCCTATCTTTTAATCACTTCAATGAAAACAGACCTTTTATGGTCTGTTTTCTTCATGCATATAATTTAAATCATCTAGAACTCGTTCCTTTAAATAACGATATTGTTCCTCATTCGTATCCTGAAAAGCCTCTTCTCGATTTGAAGGTACATCCCTATAAAAGATTTCTTCAGAGAATTGCGAAGAAGTAAAGTCGATTCTTGTTCCATTCACTACGTTGTAAAAGTGCCATCCGCTGGGTAATACGGTCTTGTTTATTTTTCCGCCTAAAAGATCATGTACGACTAAAGCAGTGACACCACATTGTCCGTTTGCCGGGTTGTCTTTACTCCATTTTGAACTAGATTGAAAAGACCAAGCTTTAAAAAGAGCATCAATGATTTCATCTGTTGTGTAGAGGCCCATCATAAAAATCCTTTCTATTTAAAAAGTGAAGTGATATAAAAGTTGTTTAGTTTATAGTAGGATTTTTTCATTCAAAAACCAATAAAACCTTTCCGTTAAAGCATTTGATTCAAATGCTATACTATGACTAAATTATGAATGAAGGGTCATGATAGGAGGAGCATTGTATGATATTCATCATAGGTATTGTCATAGCTTATATGATTGGTATTTTAGGTTTTACTGTTTTGGCGGATGTAGGGAATGGATTAGGGACGGCTCTCAGCATCATCGGGGGGATGGTCATTTTATTTATAGCTGGTAGATTACAAAGACAAAAAGAAAAAAATGATCCCAACATATTATTAGATAAGATGATGATGCTTTTTCACGAAGACGGGTTTCAGGCTTCAACATACATCTTTTCACAGAGTGTTGATAAAGGCTTTGCGGTTGATGATGAACGAAAGAAAATGCGCTTTATTACACATCAACCTGGCGGCTCATCTCGAAAATTCAGGTTTGAGGTCACTGATCTTTCCCTGAAAGAGTTGAAACAAGTTGACATGTTAGAAGATGGTGTACCGATTGAACAATCTACCGAGAGAGATAATAATGAAGAGATCTCGACACTTGAATTGAAATTAACTATGAATGATAAGGAATCATCAACGATCACAATTACCTTTCTGAAATTTGATGTGCCTGTTCGTAAGACCACTGCCGAATATTTGACTGAACGAGAAAATCTTGAGGAGATTTATCATGAAATGAATTCAATGATGAGATCTGCGGATTAACTAAATAACTGTTCATAAAGAAGAAATCACAGTTTGAGGTGGTTTCTTTTTTTATGTCAATGAAGACAAAGTTGGATCAGTCATTGTGGCTGAATGTTTTGTACAAAAATGAATAAAGATAGACTAGGCGCAAAAACGAACATTGATATCGAAATAACTCATGTGATGAGGAGGAAATATACATGCAAAAACTCTGCCGAGAAGTCTGGATTGAGGTCAATCTTGACGCGATTAAAAGAAATATCGAAGCCATTCAAGCGCATATTCCAAAGAAAAGTAAGATCATGGCTGTGGTGAAGGCGAATGCTTATGGACACGGTTCAGTGGAGGCAGCGCGGCAGGCACTGGAAAGCGGTGCGACGGAGCTTGCTGTTGCTAGTTTGGAAGAAGGTATTGTATTGCGAAGAGCAAAAATTGAAGCACCGATTCTGGTCCTTGGATTTACCCCGCTCGATTGTGTGAAAAGGGCTGCAACATGGAGAATTGACCTATCTGGCCTTCGTGAAGATTGGATTGTTCAAGCAAATGAGATTTTAGCAGAAGAAGAAAGTCTGCCCCGGCTTGGGATTCATGTCAATGTCGATACGGGGATGGGACGATTAGGTGTACGGACGAAGGAAGAGCTGTTAGCAGTGGTGGAGGCACTTGAGAAGAGTGAAAACCTGAGGTGGGATGGAATTTTTACACATTTCTCCACTGCGGATGAGCCTGACCCAGATTTCACACTGCTGCAGCACAGCATTTTTATTGATTTTCTTCGTTTCTTAAAAAAACAAGGCATTACACTGCCCACGGTTCATATGAACAATACAGCAGCTGCCATCGCGTTTCCTGAATTTAGTGCAGATATGATTCGGCTCGGCATCGGGCTATATGGACTGTACCCCTCGCAATACATTGAGAGTTTAGACGCTGTTAAGCTAGAGCCCGCTCTCAGTTTAAAAGCAAGGATTGCGTTCGTGAAAGAAATGGTGACAAAGCCAAGGACCGTCAGCTATGGGGCAACCTATGTAGCAAAGCCTGATGAAGTTATAGCAACAATACCAATCGGTTATGCAGATGGGTACTCACGTGCTCTATCCAATCGAGGATTTATGCTTTTCCGAGGAAAACGAATGCCGATTGCTGGCCGAGTCACTATGGATATGACCATGATCAGTTTAGGAGAAATGAAAGCAAAGCAAGGTGAGGAAGTTGTCATTTACGGCCGTCAAAAGGGTGGAGAAATTTCTGTCGATGAAATCGCCGAAATGCTTAATACGATTAACTATGAGGTTGTCGCCACCTTAAGCCGCCGCGTTCCAAGATTTTATCGCCGAGGCGGTAAGATTATTAAAATATCGACACCGGTAATGTATGTGTGAGTTCAATTTTGGACTGCAAATGAAAATGCGATTAGCCCCCTTTACATGGCAAGGGGGCTAACGAATTTAAGTTCTACTTTCAAGACTTAAGCACGATACTCTTTATCTAAAATAAGAATTGGTTTAATCGTAGATCCATTTTTAGAATCTTCAAAGGCTTGTTCAATATCTTCTAATTCGTAGAATTTTGCTAGTTTCTCAACTGGGAATTGTCCATTTTTAAAGAACTTCACTAGTTTAGGAATAAATAGTTGTGGAACGGCATCCCCTTCTATCACACCTTTTAATGTGAGAGCATTGAGCATTAGATCATTTGTTACATTAAATGTTAAATCGCGCTTCCCTACTGCTACTGTTGCACAAGTCCCTTTGACACGCAGGCAATGAAGGGCAGATAGAGTTACTTCTGGTACACCAGTTGTTTCAAATGAGTAATGTGCACCTTTGCCTTCTGTTATTTCCTTAATTTTTTCAGCTGGATTCTCATGCTTACTGTTGATGATATGTGTTGCACCTAATTCTTTTGCTAACTCAAGGCGGCTATCATGAATATCAACGGCAATAATCGGATCACAGCCAGCGATTTTTGCTGCCATTAACCCACTTAAACCAACAGCGCCTGTACCGAACACTACAAAGCTTGTACCTGGTGCTGGAGCAAGTGAATTTAAGACAGTACCGCTCCCAGTCATTAAGCCGCATCCGAATGGTCCTAAATAACGCAAATCGGTTTCTTTGTCTACTTTTACCACATTTTTTTCATCAACCGTTGCATATGTTCCAAATGAAGATTGACCAAAAAATTGTGATACATCTTGATGATCATGTGTATGGATAGGCGTTTCATTATGCTTATTACGACCAGAAAAATTCAGTGGAATCATGTTTTCACATCCACCTGCGTTCCCATCTAGACAATTATGACAATGACCACAATAAGCGAAGCCTAGTACAACGTGGTCTCCTTCTTGAACGGTTGTGACATTAGAACCTGCTTTGACTACAATGCCAGAGCCTTCATGTCCTAATAAAGCAGGACGTGGGACAGGAAGCGTTCCATCTAAAACTGTCGCATCAGTATGACAGACGCCAGATGCAACGATTTTGACAAGCACTTCATCTGCTTTTGGGTCATCTAGTAATAACGTTTGTTTCTCGAAATCTTTTTCATTTGTTGTGACCATCGCTTGAATTTCCATATCATGTGCCCTCACTTTGTATAGTATAATATTCGATAAAGTTAGATCAAATGTCACAAAAAATTCATTTCTTTATGACTAATTTGATTGTAGGACGAAAGATTTTTCGTTTCAATCAGCAAAAAAACTTTTTTGTATAGGTTTTCAACACACAGGAATTTATGTATCTCTAATCAACATTTTTTTAAAAGTGTCTAAAGGAGGGGCCGATGATGAAAAAAGAGGATCGCCGTGTTGAGCGAACAAAAGAAACACTTCGGCAAACATTTAAAATACTAGTAAAAGAAAAAGGATATTCGCACGTAAAAGTAAAGGATATTGTGGAAAATGCAAACTATAATCGGACGACGTTTTATGTGCATTATGAAAGTAAAGATGAACTAGCAGCAGATTTTATTCACCGGGAAATGGAAGATTTCGAATATGAATTTTGTAAGCCGACTCGTGAAAATCCACTGTTAGATTTAACTCACATGAAACCAGAGGGCACCGATGTATTTCAATATATCGTCGAAAATCGCGACTATTATGATTTATTAATTATGGAGGATCGCATTCCGCAAATACAAGAACAATTGCTCAAGAAAATACAATATATCTTCCAAAGTAGAATGTCGTTTGTCAGTGATCAGTATGCAGAAATCAACGACAGTTATTTTATCCAATATCGTTCATACGGCATCTTTGGTTTTATCATTGAATGGATCAGAAATGACTACAATGCGTCTCCCTCTGAAATGGCACGCCGCATTATCAATTTATTATATAATCAATCCTCACTCATGATGCAGCTGAAAGGTGAAGAACCGGTTATGAAAAGGTAATGTCAGATAAATTTGATATATGTAGAAAGATATTAATAGAAATAAGTGCATCCTGAATTTAGGATTGGGAACAATGATAAAAATTTAAATTTTATTACAAATATGTCGATAAAAGGAGGGATATTTAATATATGGAGGAATGAAATAATGAAAAAAGGTTTATTTTTAGTGCTTTTGACTATTTTTATGATGGTCACAATTCATCCGTTAAAAGCTCATGCAGCAGAGACAAATGGGTGGACGAAGCGAGCAGACTTACCGGAAGAGAGACTTCATCCTAGTTCCGCAGTAGTAGATGGGAAGATTTTTGTTTTTGGAGGAAGTAGTGAAAAGTCATATAGTAATAAAAATACCTACATGTATGATCCTCGCAAAAATGAGTGGAGCTCAAAAGCTGACATGCCTAGAGAAAGAACAGATAGCACTGCAGTGGTGATAGGTAAAAAAGTATATGTCATTGGAGGAGCATATCAAGATAGCACAAAAACGATTGATATTTATGATGCAGAATCCGATCAATGGTCGGAAAATCCAATCCTAATACCAAGTTTTGCTGTGACAAGTGGGGATATTATTGCGACTGGAGAAAACGATAAAATTTATATTCTTGCAACGAGTAAAAGTCCTCATCAAGAACATAATTTTTATAGTTATGATACAAAAACGGATAAATGGCAACAATTAAAAATGTTTCCTCAGCAAATTACTGGGATGTCTATGTCAGAAGTCATTAACAATAAAATTTATGCTACAGGCGGATATAGAGGTTCCCAAAAAACTCAAATATATGAATATAACATTGAAACAAATCAGTGGGTACAAACAAAATCAAAGTTGAAGTTTTATCAAGTAGGAGCAGCGTTTACAACATATCAGGGAAAATTATTTATGGTAGGCGGTCAGCATAGCGTTGACAGATCCAGCCCATTATTACCATATTCGCAATATTATGATGTCAATTCTAATTCTGTGAAAAAAAGTATAAGCGAATTGCCTGAAGCTAGAGTGGGATCAAGTGCTGTAACACTTGATGATACGATATATATCATAGGTGGGAGGAATTTTAAAGAATATTATAATTCCAAAGCGGTTAAAAGCGACTTCAAATCAGTCATTTCTATCTCATTAAATGACTTACAAATTGCTGAAGGTGAAACAAAGCCTGGTGATGGAACAACGGAAGAACCGAAAGATCAGGACGGAACAAAGCCTGATGATGGAACAACGGAAGAACCGAAAGATCAGGACGGAACAAAGCCTGATGATGGAACAACGGAAGAACCGAAAGATCAGGACGGAACAAAACCTGGTGATGGAACAACGGAAGAACCGAAAGATCAGGACGGAACAAAACCTGGTGATGGTACAACAGAAGAACCAAAAGATCAAGACGGAACAAAGCCTGATGAAGAGGCAACAAAAGGTATACTTTCAATTACCATGATCAACGGGCTGCAAAAGGATTATTTGCTTTCAATGAAAGAAATCAACGATTTTCTTAACTGGTATAAAGAAAGAAGCTTTGGAATTGGTATGAACTTCTATGAAATCAATGATGAACACAATAAAGGTCCTTTCACAAGTAAGAAGGATTATGTTGTATACCAAAATATATTAATGTTTGATATCAAACAATACTAATATTCATTAATTGTAAAGCTGCTGATAATAGATCAGCAGCTTTTATTTTGATAGGAATTGTTAAAATTAGGATCAACGTCATAAAAAAATATGATATTTTTTAAAAAATCTGCTAAACATCCTATAACCACATCCGATAATAGAATTGTCAGGGTTGATAAGCCCTAGAATAAAGGACTTTTTTCAGACAAGGACGTCTGTCAGGTCCCACATACATGGAGGTAATAGGAAATGAGAATTAACCACAATATCGCAGCACTTAACACATTAAACCGTTTGTCTGCAAACAACGCTTCAAGCCAAAAGAACATGGAGAAACTTTCTTCTGGTCTTAAAATCAACCGTGCAGGAGATGACGCTGCAGGTCTAGCAATCTCTGAAAAAATGCGTGGACAAATCCGCGGATTAGAAATGGCTTCTAAAAACGCACAAGACGGTATCTCT
>NZ_LGYN01000028.1 GCF_001307105.1 Bacillus australimaris
CGCGTCTGCCAATTCCGCCACACCCGCGTGACAATGGTGAGCCATGAAGGACTCGAACCTTCGACCCTCTGATTAAAAGTCAGATGCTCTACCGACTGAGCTAATGGCTCATCTGCTATGCAGAAAAACATATATAAAAGATGGCTGGGCTAGCTGGATTCGAACCAACGCATGACGGAGTCAAAGTCCGTTGCCTTACCGCTTGGCTATAGCCCAACGAATCAAAAAACAAAACATGACCCGTACGGGATTCGAACCCGTGTTACCGCCGTGAAAGGGCGGTGTCTTAACCGCTTGACCAACGGGCCATACAATAATGGCGGAGAAGGAGGGATTTGAACCCTCGCGCCGCTCGCGCGACCTACACCCTTAGCAGGGGCGCCTCTTCAGCCACTTGAGTACTTCTCCATTATGGCTCCGCAGGTAGGACTCGAACCTACGACCGATCGGTTAACAGCCGATAGCTCTACCACTGAGCTACTGCGGAATAATAAGACATGTTTCATTATATCTATGCCAGAAAAATGTGTCAAGAATTTTTAAGTGTTTCATTCCTGGTCCATTTGCGACGGCTTTTATAATTTAACATATACTAATATAACAGTCAAGCCTTTCTTCCTTCCTTTTTGTTTTCTGTTTAGACATGATGTAAAGACCCCGACCTCTAATTGAAAGACCAAGGTCTCCTTGCTACTGCTCTCCCTATGAGTTCATGACAGCTTATACTTCCGCATCCACTTGTAAAACGTGCTTCTCGGCACCCCTGCTGACCTCGCTGCTTCTGACACATGACCTTTCGTTTTGTGCAGTGCTTCTATCACTGTTTGCTTTTGAATGCATTCCCTAAGCGTGAGTTCTTTTGGATTCTCGGTATACTCTCGTAGATGCAGCTTCTGCTTTTTCTGATCCATCGTCTCTAGTACCTCGGCATATTGCGATTCACCAATCCAGCCTCCTTTAGGAAACAGTACCCTTATATGTTCAAACACATTAAAAAGCTCTCGTATGTTTCCAGGCCAATGATACGCTTCTAGCTTACGAAAGAATGATTCAGGAAAGTTCGCATTCCAGTGGTGTTTCTTTTGGTAATAGCGATATAAATCAACAATGTCTTCTTTTCTTTCTCTAAGCGGCGGGATGTTGATTGGATAGACATGAAGACGGTAATACAAATCTTCTCGTATCTTCCCTTCCTTCAGCAGTTCGTTCATATTCCGGTGTGTCGCCGTTATGATTCTCATATCCAAAGGGATTTCGTGTGTCCCGCCGAGCGGTACGACCTTCCTTTCTTCAATGACTCTAAGAAGCGCCACTTGCATCGCATAAGGGATTTCACCAATTTCGTCTAGAAAGAGCGTTCCTTTATGCGCCTGTTCAAATTTCCCCTTTGCTCCATGACGTTTTGCCCCTGTAAAAGCTCCTTCGGCATAACCAAATAATTCGCTTTCTAACAGGCTTTCAGGTATGGCTCCGCAATTCACAGCAATAAACGGTCCTTTGTGCCTTTCACTAGCTAAGTGAATCGCTTGAGCGGCCAGTTCTTTCCCTGTACCTGTTTCTCCCCAAATATATACATTTGCATCTGTTTGTGCTGCTCGTTTCATTTCACTGAGCGTCCGTTGAAAGACCTTACTTGTTCCTGATTCCCCCGGAAATTGAGTAAAAGAAACGGTGATTTTTCGCTTTGCTGCTTCTTCAAGAGAAAGAGACGTCCCCAGCAGCTTTCCATCTTGTTCTGACTGAATGATCCGCTTGTCCCGTGTAACAAATATATCGTCCATGAGCACCTCAACATCCATTCCGTACCAGTCTGAAAATCGGTCTCTAATCAGCTTGCTTGCAGAAACAATCTGCCTTTTCTCATTACAGACAACATAAGGCTCGTCCGCCTCCACCTGCTGGAGACAATGACTGATCAGCTCCATCTCTTTCCTTTTTTGCTCGACCTGAATTTCTCTCTCTATAGCATAAGCAACTGTTGAAGCCATCCCAAGCATAAAAGGATGCCTGTGATCCGCCATACAGGAGATATCAATGACTCCTATGATCGTGCCGTCTGCATCACGAATAGGGGCCGCTGAACAACTCCAATGATGGGAAGCGACTGAAAAATGCTCAGTTCCGTTGATCGCCACAGCTTCCCCAATGACAAGTGCCGTTCCAATAGCGTTCGTCCCCACATCGGCTTCGGTCCAGCGCGCGCCTTCCATAAAATTTATTTTTCTTGCCTCTACCATCGTCCTTTGGCTTCCCGTCAAACTTAGCACATAACCATCTGCATCGATGAGTAAGGCCATCATGTCAGATTCTTTTAATTGCTGACTGATTTTATTTAAGTAAGGAAGAGCGGTATTTAGGAATAATGAGTACTTCTTTTTTTGAGCACTGAATAATTCCTTTTCTAAAACCGACTGTCCTTTATCTAAATACGGATTCACATTTGCCTGTTTACATCTGTGCCATGACTCCATCACTCTCTTATCCAGACGAGACCTATCAAGTAAACCTTCACGAACAAAACGTTTCCAAGTATTTAAATAACAAGGCGTCGGATTCATTCCATCCTCTCCTCTGGGGGCTTTTTATCCATTATAGATAATTATAAAAGCGCTTTCAATTATTGACTGACCCAGGAATTCATTCGGATAAAATGTTTCTCTATCAGCAGTGCACCGCTCGTCCATTTGTTTGCAGCAAGGCTTCGTGTATCGCCTCAGAAAGTGTCGGATGTGCCGCAATAAACTGCTCTAATGTATCAGCGGTCAGCTCTGTATGCATCATCACCGCTGCTTGTCCAATCAGTTCTGTTGCATTCGGTCCGATGATGGATACTCCTAAAATTTCTTGATATTGCGGTTCTACAATGACCTTCACTTGACCCGATGGTTGATTTAAAATTAATGCTTTTCCATTAGCAGAAAAGGCAAATGTCCCTATTCTAATCTCCCCATATTGTTGTCTAGCACTCTCTTCATTTAAACCGACACTAGCGATTTCTGGAGATGTGTAGATGCACCTTGGAATCACTTGTTCGTTGACCTTTACATCTTCACCTGATGCATGTGATGCCGCAATCGTTCCTTCATGAAAAGCAGCATGAGCAAGCTGAACTCCACCTGTCACATCACCGCACGCATAGATATGCGGGAGATTGGTTTGCATATGCTCATTGACGAAGATGCCGTTTCTATCAAATTCAATGCCGATCTGCTCAAGATTCAGCTCCTCCAGCCTCGGCTTTCTGCCAATTGCGACTAAACAATGATCGGCCTGGATTTCACAGCGTTCCCCATGCTCCTTCTCAACCACCACTTTTTTTGAGATTGAATCAAGCTGTTTGACTGCTGCCGATGTCAAAATGTCCACACCTGCTTTTTGAAGCTGATCGTGAAGACACTTAGCCGTATCGCGATCTTCTTCAGGTAAAATGTGTTCTGCCTGCTCAACCATGACAACATTTGATCCCATTCTGCTAAAGATGCTTGCAAATTCACAACCGATCACCCCTCCACCTATAATACAAAGCGTATCTGGTATTGAAGAAAGCGACATGGCGTCCTTACTGTCAATGATCCACTCCCTATCAAATGGCGCGAAAGGTAAAGCAGCAGGTGCTGATCCTGAAGCAATAATGATATGTTTTACTTGAATGATGTCAGATCCCCCTTCACTTTCTACCAAAATCTCATGTGTAGAAAGAAATGATGCCTTCCCATTCAACACTGTCACTTTGTTTTTAGTCATTAAATAGCGAACGCCATCAGTCAGCTGCTTGACGACTGACCGTTTCCGTTTTTGCACAGCATCCCAATGGATGATAGGCTCCTTTTCTGAAAGTTCAATTCCAAAATGCACAGCTGATTTCACATGTTCGTACATATCGGCGCTTTGCAAAAGGGCTTTGGTTGGAATACAGCCTTCATTCAGGCAGGTACCTCCTAACAGGCCTTGGTCGATTAATACAACCTCCCTGCCAAAACGGGCGGCTGTTATTGCCGCCACATATCCTGCTGGCCCTCCTCCTATAATGACAAGCGTCATGTTCATTTCACCTTCTTTCTATAAAAGAATGGATACTGGTTTTTCTAAATAGGCTTTGACAGTTGATAAGAATGCAGATGCCGGCGCCCCGTCCAGCACGCGGTGGTCAAATGTCAGACTGAGTGGCAGGATCGTCCCTTTACATAGTTCATCCCCATGATAAACAGGCATGTGATCCGTTTTTCCAACGCCAAGAATACCTGCTTCCGGCGGATTCAAAATCGGTGTGAAATGCTCCACACCATAGGCACCTAGGTTTGTAATTGTAAAGGTAGAGCCTTCAATTTCATCGTGGAGAAGTGTGCCTTCACGTGCTTTCTTACCATACGATTTGATGCTCTTCGCCAGCTCAATAAGTGAAAGCTTTTCCGCATGCCGAATAACAGGTACTGCCAGCCCGTGATCTAAAGCAGCAGCGATTCCAAGATGAACATACTCAAAAGTTTGGACTCGATCATGTTGATATTGACTGTTCATTGTAGGATGCTCTAGCAGGGAAAGAATCACTGCTTTGGCTACAAAATCGGTTATGGTTAATTTAGTGTCGTGTTGTGCTGCGGCCGTTTCGTTCAGCTGAGACTGCAATTCTGTAAGTTTCGTTACATCCGCTTTCATCGTAATTGTTAATTGTGCGCTTGTTTGCAGGCTTTCCATCATTCGCGAAGCAATGGTTTTCCGCATCATGCTGACCGGCTGATGCTTTGGTTCATTTTGTTGTTTCTCTTTTTCATTAGGAAGTGCCCGCAGCACATCCGCTTTCGTGATTCTCCCATCTGGTCCTGTTCCCACAAGTGTATGAATGTCCAAATTTGCGCTTTGAGCAATTTTACGTGCAACAGGGGATATTTTCTTTCTCTCTTTCTTTGGTTTTGGTTGCATGTCTTTTTCTTTCTTTTCCTCCACCTGTTCGTTTCCTTCACCGATATAGCAGATGACCGTGCCAGGCGGTACACCTTCTCCCTCAGACACTTTTATATCCAATATCGTCCCTTCAGCAGGTGATTCGATCTCCATTTCTATTTTTTCAGAGTGGATGCTTGCTATGCTTTCCCCTTTATTCACGGTCTCTCCAACCTCTTTATTCCAAACCGATACCATTCCTTCTTTCATCGACATGCCTAATTTCGGCATCACAACCTCGACAGCCATCTCCCTCTCTCCTTTCTTTAGTTCAAGATCTTGTCATAACGCTGGCCAACCATCTCTAAGACAGTGTTCACAACCTTATCAGGTGTCGGCAAATATATGTCTTCAAGAGGTGGTGAAAACGGAACTGGTGTATGAGGAGCCGTCACTTTTTTGATTGGAGAGTCAAGTAAATCGAATCCTTTATCCGCAACCAAAGAAGAAATATCTGCAGCAATTCCGCACCTCGGATTTGCTTCATCCACTATGACAAGTCGATTTGTTTTTTCTACTGAAGTGAGAATGGTCTCTTCATCAAGCGGTGACAAGCTTCTTGGATCAATCACCTCTGCTTCAATTCCTTGAGCAGCTAATTGCTCTGCCGCTTCGAGTGCTGTATGAACTTGTTTGCCTACTGCAAAAATGGTCACATCTGAGCCTTCTCTCTTCACATCCGCTTTACCAAGCGGCAGTGTGTAATATCCCTCTGGAACATCTCCAGTGATATTGTAAAGCGTTTTGTCTTCAAAAAAGATGACTGGGTCCTGATCCTCGATGGCTGCCAGCAGCAGACCTTTGGCGTCGTATGGTGAAGAAGGCACCACCACTTTCAACCCAGGGATGCTTGTAAATAGCGCGTACAAACTTTGTGAATGCTGGGCAGCTGCTCTAAAGCCCGCACCATGTGTCGTTCTAATGGTGATCGGCACCTCTGCTTTTCCGCCAAACATGTATCGAAATTTTGCTCCTTGATTCAGCACTTGGTCCAGACAGGTACCGATAAAATCATTAAACATGAGTTCCGCAATGGGTCTTAGACCTGTGGAAGCAGCTGCCATGGCCGCACCTACATAGCCAGCTTCACTAATCGGTGTGTCAAGAACACGCTCACGTCCAAACTCCTGAACAATTCCTTTTGTTACACCAAGAACACCGCCCCATGCTTCATCATCCTGTAAATGATCAACCTGAGCGCCTCCAGCAACATCCTCTCCCATTAAAATGACATCCTCGTCTCTTCTCATGGCAAGTTTAATCGCTTCATTTAATGCACTAGACATGCTGATTTCTCTTGTCATTTTTCTCTCCCCTTTCTGATTTATTGATACGAAACATACACGTCGGTCAATAATTCGGTTTGATCTGGATATTCACTTTCTTCACTGAATTTAACGGCTTCATTTATCGCTTCTGCTACAGCCGCTTCAATATTTGATAGCTCTCCATTCGTAAGCAGCTGCTGCTTGACCAATTCATTTTTAAAAAGAGCGATCGCATCTCTCTCTTCTTGGTGTTCTGCTTTTTCTTGATTTGTTTTGTAACGCTGGGCGTCTCCTTCAAAATGGCCATAATTGCGATATGTCAAGCATTCAATCAATGTCGGACCTTCTCCATTTTTTGCTCGTTCAATCGCTTGTTCTGCGGCTTGATAAACGGCCATCACATCTTTTCCATCTACTTGAATCCCCGGAATGCCATAACCGGCGGCTCGATCCACGATTGATTTGCAGCTTGAAGCATAGGAAAATGGTGTTGCTTCCCCGTAGCCATTGTTTTCTGCGATAAAAATGACAGGCAGTTTCCAGATGGCCGCAAGATTGATTCCTTCGTGGAAAGTCCCTTGATTGTTTGCACCATCCCCAAAAAAGCAAACGCTTACATTTTCTGTCTTTTTATATTTAGCAGTGAGCGCTGCCCCACACGCAAGAGGAAAGCCGCCTCCAACAATTCCGTTGGCTCCAAGCATTCCTTTATCAAAATCTGCAATGTGCATGGAGCCGCCTTTGCCTTTACAGAGACCTGTGGCTTTTCCATAGATTTCAGCCATCATTCCTTTTAGATCACAGCCTTTGGCTATACAATGGCCGTGGCCGCGGTGGGTACTTGTAATACTGTCTTTTTCATTCAGATGAACACAGACTCCTACGGCAACAGCTTCTTCACCAGCATAAAGATGAACAAAACCCGGCAAAATCCCTTTCGAGAAAAGCGTGTGTACTTGATCTTCAAATTGGCGGATTTCCTGCATTTTTTGATACATCCAAACGGCTTTTTCTTTCGTTAATGCCATTTCCATATGATAAAACCTCCTATCCTTTTTTACTTGCACTTATATACAAGCAAAAATCGTGCCAACATCGTGACACACGAAGCTTAGGGGGTTGGACGATTCAAACCGATGAAAAAAGAGACAAAATGAGACAAGCGTCTCTATTTGTCTCAATATGTCCACACATCTATCGGAACAAAAAAAAGCATCCCTATAGAGGAATGCTTTTTACAATGAATGAATGGTACGCTGCCACTTTAATTTCCCTTTGCAGACGCCGCAAACATAACGAGAGGTATCAAACCGTCTTTTTCTTATAAAAGACCGCCCGCATCCTGTGCAAACATATTCATGGCGTTTTTGCACACGGCGCTTATTTTGTACGGTCTTTAGCGGGGTACAAAAACGCGGGGCTCCCACTTGTTTTAATAACTCTTTAAAATCACGGTCACGATGCTGATAGCCCTTTCCTTCAAGATGCAAATGATAATGACATAGCTCATGCTTGATGATCCCGATTAATTCTTCTCGTCCATGTTCCTCTAAATATCGGCGGTTCAGTTCGATATTGTGTGTTCCAAGTAAATATCGCCCGCCTGTTGTTTTCAGCCGGTCATTAAAAACAGCCTGATGGCGGAATATCTTACCGAAGAACTGCTGGGAAATGTGCTCTGTTAACTGCTGCAACTCTCTTTCGTTCAATCAAGATCGTTCCTTTCTATAAAAACCTCGAACGGGACAATTTCCCCTTTGCATACATTGAAGGTACATCCACTGTTTCGATTAAAGGAGGAATGGGCGATGCCCAACTGGCTGAAAAATCAGATGCAGAAGGCATTTTATGAGAAAAATCATTATCAAATCAAATTGCTCAATCAATGCTGGTACTTCTATAGAAAAAAACATTCAGTCACATCAAGGCACACCCCATCCTAAGGTGCGCCTCGTTTTTTGTTTACTCTGGTTTCAGCATGGAGAGGGCAACGCGGCCTTTTGCCTGGTCAACGGAGTCCACCCATACAGTCACAATGTCACCCACTGATACCACATCAAGCGGATGCTTCACAAAACGATTGCTCAGCTTTGAAATATGGACAAGGCCATCCTGCTTGACGCCAATATCAACAAATGCGCCGAAATCTACAACGTTTCTCACCGTTCCTTGAAGCTCCATTCCTTGCTTTAAGTCCTCCAATTTCAATACATCTGTTTTGAGCAGCGGCTTTGGTACTTCATCACGCGGATCACGCTCTGGTCTTGTGAGCTGATCAATAATATCGTGAAGGGTGATTGAACCAATCTCAAGCTGCTCTGCTGCTTCGTCCAGTTTGACTTCAGCAATTTTCTCTTTTAACCGCTCTGTGCCAAGATCGTCTGGTGTCATCTTGATCATGCGTAAAAACTGTTTTGTTTCTTTATAGCTTTCCGGGTGAATGCCTGTCCGGTCAAGCGGATCTTGTCCGTCTGCAATGCGCAGGAAGCCGATACACTGTTCATATGTTTTAGCGCCTAGCCTTGGGATATCCTTTAGCTCTTTTCTGCTTGTGAATCGTCCAATCTCTTCGCGTCGTTTGATGATATTTCCTGCAACGGCTTTTGAAAGGCCTGATACATATTGCAAAAGCGCCTGTGAGGCTGTATTGACGTTTACACCGACTTGGTTAACAACTGTTTCTACAACGAAGGTTAACGAGCTGTTTAATTGCTTTTGACTCACGTCATGCTGGTATTGGCCAACCCCGACAGACTTCGGATCAATTTTCACGAGCTCTGCTAAAGGATCTTGTAATCTTCTAGCGATTGAAATGGCACTTCGTTCTTCAACTTGCAGGTCTGGAAACTCTTCTCTCGCCAGCGCAGAAGCGGAGTATACACTTGCTCCTGCTTCATTCACGATCAAATAGGACACCGGCTGATCTAGCTCTTGAATCAAGTCTGCAATGAATTGTTCTGTCTCTCTTGATGCCGTTCCATTTCCAATCGCAATGACTTCAATGTTTGATGATTGAATGATCTCTTTGACCTTTTGTTTGGCTTCTGCTTTTTTCTGCACAGGCGGATGTGGGTATATGACGCCAATATGATGGACTTTACCCGTATCATCCACGACGGCTAATTTACAGCCTGTACGAAATGCAGGATCGACTCCAAGTACACGCTTCCCTTTCATCGGCGGCTGAAGGAGCAGTTTTCTTAAGTTTTCAGCAAAAATGTGAATCGCTTGTTCCTCTGCTTTTTCTGTCAGCTCTTTTCGTATTTCTCTTTCGATGGAAGGCTGGATGAGACGTTTATATGCATCATCAATTGCCTCTTCAATCAACGGTCTTGCCGTCGTCTGCTTGCCTTTTATCACTTGTTTGTCGAGGTAGAAGCGAATATTTTCAGCAGGTGGTTCGATGGCTGCCTTTAAAATGCCTTCTTTCTCTCCACGGTTGACCGCTAGTACACGGTGAGGCACAATCTTTTTGATTGGCTCTTGATAATCGTAATACATTTCATAGACGTTTTTTTCATCGCTTTCGACGTCTTTTCCCGATGTGACCAGACTGCCCTTTTGGTATGTTTCACTGCGAATCCATTTCCGCAAATCAGGATCATCTGCGAGCTGTTCAGCAATGATGTGCTGCGCGCCCTCAAGTGCCTCTTCTACACTTGTCACTTCTTTTTCTTCGTTGATAAAAGCAGCTGCCTTCTTCTCGATTTGATCGTTTGGCAGCGTGAGTACATATTCCGCCAGCGGCTCCAGCCCTTTTGCTTTGGCTACATTCGCCTTGGTTTTACGCTTTTGTTTGAATGGACGGTATAAATCTTCGACCTCTTGTAGTTTATGCGCTTGTTCGATTTTCTGTTTTAATTCATCGGTCAGTTTGTCTTGCTCAGCAATTAAGCGAATGACTTCTTCTTTTCGGTTCGTGACATTTTGGATATATGTATAGCGCTCTGAAATGGTTTGAATTTGCACCTCGTCCAGTGAGCCTGTCTGCTCTTTCCGGTAACGGGCAATAAACGGGACGGTGTTGCCATCCTCTAATAGCTTAATAACACTTTCAATTTGTTTCGTTGAAAGCTTTAATTCTGTCGCAATTTGTTTTAATAAAAAGTCAGATGTCTTCATTCTTTGCATCCTCTCACTGTGTCTTCTCTTTTAGTGTATCAAAAAAACCGGCAAAACAGAAAAATGGTCAGCTATTTTACATAAGCTGACCAAGTACATAGGTGAGATCGTCTTTTTTGTCTTGTGTGTATGTTTCAAGCTGTTTGGCTATGTCTTCAACTGATGTTCCGTGCTTTAAGCACATTCTCATGTTTGGCACATTCAGTCCGTCTGAATACATAATGAATGTCGATCCTTTTTCGTAGGAATAGGTGTATGTTTTATATTTTCTAGGTTTGCCTGATAAGTAACCGGAAGTTGGAAGTGGATAAATATAATCGCCAGAAGGTGCATTCAAGATAAATCGAATATTACCAACCGAACAATAGGTAAATTGCTGCTGGGAAAAATTCACCTTTAAAATCGCCGCGGTAGCCCCGCGTTTATTTTTCATGGCTTGATTGCATCTATCAATGAGGGTCGTCACATCCTCATGTCCATATTCATCGACAATTTCGCTGACTAAAGAAGATGATTCATTGGCGAACTGGCCGCTGCCTAATCCGTCTGCTACAGCACAAATTAGTTCTTCATCATCTGCTTTAATAAAAAAACTGTCCCCGCAGCATGATTTTCCTTCTTTATTCGATTGATAGATAATGGCATTCACATGTTCATGCTGTTCAAACTGCTTCATTACCCTAACTCCATAGACGCATCTTCTGATAATGCATCTCGCAGTTTTTTGACTGCCTTCCGCTGCAGTCTCGATACATGCATTTGGGATATGCCTAGTAAATCGCCGGTTTCTTTCTGACTCTTATTTTGCAAATAAGTCAGGTTGATAATCTCTTTTTCTCTATCCGTCAGCACATGAAGCACACTCTCAAGCATCATTTTTTGGTTTACACGTTCGTAGCCCTCTTCCTGTGAGCCGACAACGTCTAAAATTGTGACAGTACTTCCTTCAGAATCAGCCTCTACGCCTTGGTCAACAGACAGTGCTTGATAGCTTTTGCCCATCTCCATTGTTTCCAGTACTTCTTCTTCTGTTACATCTAGGTATTCTGCAATTTCTTGGACTTTAGGTGACTTCTGCGTCTCCGTTGTCAAATGATCGACTGCCATTTTGATTCTTGGTCCAAGTTCTTTGATCCGCCTTGGTACATGGACACTCCATGTCTTATCTCGTAAAAAGCGTTTGATTTCCCCGATGATGGTTGGGATGGCAAAGGCTTCAAATGATTTACCGACGAGCGGGTCGTATCGTTTTATTGCGCCAAGTAAACCAATCATTCCAACTTGTCTGAGGTCCTCATGAAAGCTTTTTCCTTTAGAATATTTTTTCGCCAGCATATCAACCAAGTTTGTATAGCATTCGACAAGCGTGAGCTGTGCCTGCTCGTCTTGATTGGATTGATAGCTTTGGATAAGGCGATCTACTTCATCTTTAGTTAGTTTCATAGTTTTGGATGGTTGTGTCATGGTCAACTCGCTCCCTGTTTAAAAACTTTGTCATCGCCACGGTAACTCCGGAGTTTGCTTGCACCTCGACTTCATCCATCAATGTTTGCATTAAGTATAAACCAAGACCTCCTTCTGCCAATTGATCCACCGTATGAGCAGATGTGTACGGTCCCAGGTCTTCCTGCTTTTGCTTAAAGTCAAAGCTGCCGCCCTTATCAGCGACAACGATCTCTAGACGATCCTCGTAGACTAGAAAGCGAACAGCTACCTCTCCATCTTCTCCGTCTTCACCTTTGTAGGCATGCTGAACTGCATTTGTGCAGGCTTCACTGACGGCAATTTTCAAGTCCTCAATCTCTTCGTAGGCATAGCCCATTCGGCTCGCTACGCCTGAAAGAGTCAGACGAATGATGCCTACGTATTCTGGTTTCGCTGGTATTTTCATCTCGATTAGATCTACTGATTCGTTCATTGTACCCCACCCTCTGACTTTGCAGAAATGTCAATGATGTCCTTTAATCCAGTGATTTCAAACAACCTTACAAGCCGTTCTGACAAGTTCTCAAGCTTTAATGTTCCACCTGCTTTTTGAGCCGCTTTAAACAGCCCAACGAATACACCTAAACCTGTACTATCCATGTACGTAACATCCTTCAGACAGATGTCAAGATGCTCTCCCGCCTCTGCTTTGGGCATAAGCGTTTCTCGCAGCTGAGGAGCGGAGTACACATCGATTTCTCCGCTGACACTGATTTTCGTTTTATGATCTATTTGATGCTCTTTTACAGACATATTCATTATGCATTCACCTCGAAATTCTTGTTTCCTAAAGTTTTATATACCCGCATATTCACTTTCTAAACCTTTCTTTTGAGGACAAGTAAAGTAAAGTCATCGTGCAGCTGAAAATCCTGCAGTTTGAGTAAGCTGGCGTAGATGGCATCGACCATTTCCTGAGCCGAATAGGATAGGTGCTCTGATATGAGCGCTTTGATATCCTCCCGCTCTAAGAAACCGTCCTCTGACTTAGATTCTGTGACACCATCAGAGAATAAGATCACCATGTCTCCTACGTCCAAGTGCTTCTCATACTGTCTGTAGTCAAAGTCTGGTGCGATCCCAAGGACAAGTCCTTTGGCGTCTAAATCGTAAAATGTATTCTCTTTTTTGCAATAGAAAAAGCCCGGCTCATGACCAGCCGATGCGTACTTAAATTCATGTGTTCCTGTATTATAGCTGCCATAGAACATCGTAATAAACATGCTTGGATCTACGTTTTGCTCGACCACTCGATTTAAGGTTTTCAGCACCTTTGTGGGGCCGCTCCCTGACTCAGGCAAGGAGTCCATCGCATATTTGATCATCGACATACAGAGCGCAGCTGGAATTCCCTTTCCAATGACATCTGCGATCGCGATATTAATCGTATCGTGATCAGTGACAAAATGGTAATAATCTCCACTCATCTGTTTTGCCGGTACACTAATTGCACCAATATCAAAGGTATCTCCTTCTGGAATTTTCGTTTCCAGAAGGGTTTGCTGAACATTTGCAGCAATTTCAATTTCGGATTTAATTTCTTGCTGAATGCCTCTTAGTGTTAAATGTTCCTGGTAGGCAAGTCCGTACCCAATCATGACTTCAATTAAGAAGTCGAGTGAATGAAAAACATCTTCCGGCAAATCAGGGTAAAGCTCCTGAATCACTTTTCGGTGAACACTCACTATTTCTTCAGGAGGTATTTGATGCTCAATGGTTTTACGGCTAAATTTTTGAGCTTGATAAAGCGATGTTTCAGTTAAATCACTGATATAACGACTGAGCAGCTGATGATACCGCTGCTCCATTACCTCCTTAAAATCCATGGTTTCCCTCCTAGCGAAGCCACTTAACAGCTTGTATCTCCGTTCCTTGTTCTGGTGCAGAATCTAATTTAAATTCATCCATCAGCCTTCTGACGCCCGGAAGACCTGCTCCGAGTCCGCCTGATGTTGAAAATCCGTCTTCCATTACTTTACGTATATCCGTGATACCTGGTCCCTCATCGGCTGCGATGACTTTAAGTCCACGCTTTCCGCGCTCCATCACTTCTTCTATACAAATTTGACCTTTACCAGCATATAAATAAATGTTTCGAGCTAATTCTGAAATGGCCGTCGTAATTCTTGCTTGGTCAACTGTTCCAAAGCCAAGTTCTTTTGCAACATTGCGCCCCAATTGTCTTGCTGCGACTATGTCCCATTCCGTCAATATTTTTACACAGGATTGGTCTTTCATATCTATTCCCCCAATTCCCGCTTCAGTGTCTCAAGCCCTTGTTCAAGATCTAGTGCTGTCTGAATTTCTTCAAGCGATATACCAAGTTCAATGAGCGTCACAGCGACTGCTGGCTGTATTCCTGTTAATACAACTTTTGCCCCCATGAGCTTGGACATCGTGATGACATCACCTAATACCTTGGCGATAAAAGAATCAATCATATCGACGGATGTTAGGTCAATGACAACACCGTTTGCTCCTGTTTCATGAATTTTATTTAGTAAGTCTTCTTGAAAGTGGAGAGCTGTTTGGTCATCAAGCTCCCACTGTATCGAAATCAGAAGACAGTTATATAATTTTAAGATTGGAATCTTCGGGTGATTTCTCACTGGTTTATCCCTCCAATGAAACAATTTTTCGATTTGTCATTTCCAAAGCAGTTTGAATTCCTTTTTGAAGGGTATTCTTTGTTGTAACTTGAGATAAATCAATTCCAAGGTTCACAATGGTTTGGGCTATTTCTGGACGAATACCGACAAGCAAGCACTTCGCACCTACTAATCTCACAGCCTCTGATGCTTGAATGATATGATGCGCTACCATTGTATCAACGACAGGGACACCCGTTATATCAATCAAGACGACCTGTGAACGATGTTTTACGACACCATTCAGCAAGTTCTCCATAATTTTTTTCGCACGTTCTGTGTCAATTGTTCCAACAAGCGGCATGACGGTGATATGCTCAAATACCGGAATGAGCGGGGCAGAAAGTTCCTGCAGCGCGATTTTTTGAAGGTTGACTGTTTTCTCCCATGAGATGGAGTACTGGTTTAAAATTTCGTTATGAATAGGTGTGATGAACCGGTCGATTTGCCAGATGAGGTCATGACTTTCTTCTGTTGTATCTTTGTCGTCGTTCATTTTTTGGTATAAATGTGTACGGATTTCCGTTAGACCATTTGCCAGTAACTTAAGTGATATACCCATTTGAACGATTTTTAAAGCAAAAGTTTGCACTTTTTCTTCAAAATCTTCAGCATATCCTTCTGAAAGAGATGTAATAATCAATTGAACATATTCCGAACAGATGGTTTCATACATTTTGTCGTTCAGCATCATGTCCGTTTCTTTTTCTCCGAGTCGTCTAAAAATGTCCGTCCACTCTTTTTGTAATTCCTCTCGATGCTCCCTTGCGAAAGCTAACACGATATGATTCGACATGTTTTACCCCCTACGTACATAAACAGCACTTCTTTTAATCTTTCTTCATTATAACGTTAAAAAAAATTGAACACAAAAAAAAGTTGCTCCCAAGAGAGCAACCAAATGTCACCATATTAAAAATCAATAAGAGCCAAACTAACTTGTAAGGCTTCATCAACCTTCTCCATCATCTCATCATCAAGATGTGTGATTTTATCTGTCAATCTTTGTTTATCGATTGTACGAATCTGCTCTAAAAGAATGACAGAATCTCGTTCAAAGCCGTAGCGCTTTGCATCAATTTCGACGTGAGTCGGTAATTTCGCTTTTTGTATTTGGGCTGTTATGGCTGCAACGATAGCAGTCGGGCTGAAGCGATTTCCAATGTCATTTTGAATCACCAATACTGGGCGAACCCCGCCCTGCTCGGAGCCAACAACAGGAGATAAATCAGCAAAGTAAACATCACCGCGTTTAACAATCAAATGTTTAACCCCCGCTGACTAATCGCTCAACTGTATTCTCAGCCTCAAATTCTGCGTATTGTGCCTCTGAAGAGATATTCAGATTAATTTTCGCCATCTCCATGTAGCCGCGTCTCATCGATTCACGATTTTGTCGAATATTACGTTCACGAATATACGTTTTTGTCGCTCGGTAGATCAATTCATTTCTTGTTACCTTATCCTGCTCTGCTACTCGTTCGATTTCAGACATCAAAGCCTCCGGTAGTCGAATCTTCATTTCGTTTGTTGCGCTGGATTCAGACAAAAAACATACACCTCCACAAAACTTACGGATACCGTATCGATCCATTCCAAGACTAATCATACCATTATTCAATGCACAAGCAAAGCTGTTTTTTCATGATTTCTTATTAGAACATGAAGCGGCTCGCCACCCGTAAATCAAGATGATAATGGAGTTCCTCTTTCCCATTATACGCTTTTTTCCGAAAATCATACGGTATTTCCAAAATCTCTAAAAAAGGGAGAATGTTTACCTCTTCTTTGTAGAATAAAAAAGAACGATGTCAGTTTGACCACCGTTCCTGTAAAAGCTGTTAGAAAAAGCTTGCCCCGCCTTGAAGCAGCGGATTCCGTACATGCACCCTTTTGCCATCCTCTAGATACACTCTTGGGACGCGGTAGCCAATCGAGCAAGTGACCTCATAGTTAATGGTTTCAAGCCTTTTTGCAATTTCATCGACCGATACCATTTCTTCACCTTGTCCACCAATCAAAACGACTGGTTCTCCTACTGGGAGATTCTCTTTCAGTTCAACCATAAATTGATCCATACATACCCTTCCGGCAATCTTCCGGCGCTTTCCACCCACAAGCACTTCCGCTCCTGCCAGCTTCCTGATCCACCCGTCTGCATAGCCGACTGGAACTGTACCGATCCACATATCATGATTGGCTGTATACGTCGCTCCGTAGCTGACACTCTCACCCTTTTGAATGAGCTTCACATGGGCTAGCTTAGTATGAAGAGACATGGCTTCTTCCAGCTTGAAAGGCAGTTCATCTTTGATTTCCTCAGACGGCGACAGCCCGTACATACTAATGCCGAAGCGAACCATATTAAACAACACTTCTTTAAACCTTAAACCCGCTGCACTGTTGGCGCAATGAACGAGCAGTTTGTCCGTTTGAAACGGCTGAAGCAGTGTTTGAAAGGTGTCGACCTGCCGTTCAAAGTAGTCTTCATCCTTTTCATCTGCTGTCGCAAAGTGAGTAAATACACCTTCCAGCTGTAAATAAGAATGCTCGCTGACAAGCTTCTTTACTTCGCTGACTTGCTCTAACGTTTTCACACCTAAACGGTTCATTCCGCTGTCTATTTTCAAATGAAAACGAATGGGTTGTCCCATTTGCCCTTTCATTATGCTGGCGACTTCTCTCAGCCACTCGATGGAGTAAGCGGTCATGATGACGTTGTATCGAACAGCGGTTTTGACATACTCTGGCGGTACTGCGCCGAGTATAAGAATCGGTGCTTTGATGCCTTTATTTCTTAAAGAAATGGCCTCGTCTAAAAAGGCGACGGCTAACAAATCTGCTCCTGCTTTAAGGGCAGTTCTTGCCACTTCTATATCTCCATGTCCATATGCATTGGCTTTCACAACGGCCATTAGCTGCACTTTTTGACCGATATGATCTTTCATATGTGAAACATTATTTTTGATTGCTGTTAAATTAATTTCTGCCCATGTGTCTCTATAAAAGGCATTTGTGTCCATCAGTCACACTTCCCTATTGAATAATTCAATACCCTCATATGATACTAAAAATCAAGAATAATGTGAAACAAATCAAAGAAAATCAGCCCTTGCACAGGGCTGATGCTTCATCTTTAAGGCTTTCGCCTGAGATCCATTTATTTAGCTGACTGGCCTTCTACACTTTTTGCAACCATCAAAAGCTCTTCCTTCGTTAGATCACTTGAGGAAATTAAGTAGTCAACTCCATCAGATGTCCATGAGAGGGATTGATCTGTGAGAACCCCTACTGTCATGCCAAGATCGACTGGCTCACCGTTCATCGTCACAGGCGTAGATGCTTCAGCCACTCTCGCTTTTTCCTGAATGAGTGTGAAGGATTTCTTTCCACCGTATGTCATCACATAACGCTTCCCAGCATCTGTCGTCATTTCTTTCTCTTCCATCTTCTTCACGCCTTCTGGCATATCAACTGGTGTTTTCACCGCAAAGCTGTCAGATGGGTCTGCACTTGTGGCAACATCCATTTGAGAGAGTGTCATGTTTTTCTTCTCATCAAATGCATCTTTATCAAAGGATTTATTGAATTCAAAGTGAGAGAATTCTACTTTCACCATTGGCTTTTTATCGCTATCCAGCACTTTCACACTGGCAGGCGCCATTGTTTTTTTATGAAAGATAATCTCTTGGGTAGGCAGCATTTGGTTGTGCTGATAATTGGTTTTGGTTTCAAACACATACTTTGACTCTTTCGCTTTGAACTGAGCTGCACTGTCATTTTTAATGTCCTTCACGAGTGATTCAAATAAATAGACCTGACTGCTATTATTCGGCCAATCACTATGGAAACGGAAGCTCTTGTTCAATGAAGGTGTCAGTACAAACACACCATTGCCATTTCTTAAAATGACTTGACTCTGATCCTTTTTCGGATTTTCTAAATAGACACGGTAAAGTTCCGGCTTCTTGTACCAAATTTCTACCTGATACTCCTGCGGGTCATTTCCTGTCTCAATGGTCATTTTTGCTTTGGCTTTGTATGATGTCATTTCCTCTGCCTTTTTGTTTAAATCTCCAACGATATCCTGCTGAGATTTTTGACCGCATGCGGAGAGAATCAGTACAAAAAGGATTCCCGTTACAAGCAAAACAAAGCTTTTTCTCACCCTTTTCAACCCCTTCATAAATTGTGTTAAAAGGAAGAAACCGCTTGTTTGACTTTAACAGTACGCCTCAAGAGTTAACTGCGTACCGCGAACCATCAAAGCCTGTTAGCAACTCGCCCTTCCTTATCGCACTACCCAATATATGAAGGGGGGACAAACAATATGCAGACTAGCTTGACAACCTTTCAATTAAAACTTGTGCAGCAGCATATTCCTTTGTATGGGTAATGGACACATGAACCTGATCTCCCTCCGCTTTCTCACTTTTGATGAAGGGTTTTCCGTTATCGTCTTTTTGGATGTCAATGTCGTGAAAGCTTAAATGCTGACCGATTCCCGTTCCGTATGCCTTAGCGAAAGCTTCCTTTGCCGCAAAACGTCCTGCTAAATATTCCAGCTGTCTTTTTTCACTGAGTGCACCAAAGATATTTTGTTCACGTACAGTCAAAATTCGTTCTGGTAAACGGGGCTGTCTGCTGAGCACTCGTGAGAGCCGGTCCATTTCTACAATATCAATGCCTATTCCTTTAATCATGAGGTACCTCCTATGATACTCGTACTAATTTGAGTGTTCGCTTCATAAACGTGTTACTATAAACTTACCAATATCTAGTCAAAAGGGGTTTGTTATGTTTATTCGAACGGAGAACTTTCAACAATTTATTCGATCGTATCCAATCGTCACAGCGATCCTCGCTTTACAAATCGGTCTGTGGCTGATATTTGCGATTCCTATCCCTATTATACAGCTTGGACAGGATCACCTCGTCGGTTTCAATTATGGTGTAGCCGTTGGAGAATGGTGGCGGCTCGTCACACCTATTTTTCTTCACGGAAGTCTAACGCATATTTTATTCAATTCCATGTCCCTTTTCTTATTCGCCCCAGCGCTTGAACATTTGCTTGGGAAGGTTCGATTTCTGATCATTTATTTAGGTGCAGGGTTCATTGGCAATCTCGGAACCTATTGGGTGGAGCCTTTAGAGTATGTACACGTTGGCGCTTCTGGTGCAATTTTCGGTTTGTTTGGAGTTTATCTATACCTTGTCCTGTTTAAACCGCACATGATGGACCGCGGCAATTCTCAAGTCATTTTAACGATTCTTGCTGTTTCTGTCATCATGACGTTCGTTAACTCGAACATCAATATCATGGCGCACTTATTTGGATTGATCGGCGGCATGATCCTAGCACCGATCACGCTATTCTTTCATACGAAAAAAAGACACTATTAATCTCATAAAAAATGTCGATCGCTCCTTAAGTGGAAGCGGATCGACATTTTTTGTTTAAGACGATTCATTTTTTTCATACGAATACCAATCAAATACACGTGCAGCATCTTCTTCCTCAAGGTGATGCACACCAAAGGAATCGAGCAGTGCAGAGGATTTCACAAAGGTGTGAATACTTGCGACTCGGCCTTTCTTTTGAAAAAAAGATTGCGTCATCGTATAGTTTTGCATGCGTTTTCTCAAAACAATACCTGTCGTCTTGCCAATTCCTCTTGATGTCATTTGAATCAATGGATCTTTGATCGTATATCCTGATTGTTTATAAGCTAAATAGCCAAAGAATAGAGCAAGCGGCAACGGGATAAGTGCCAAATACCCCCACGGCGGAATGCGCACAGACAGGATCACACCTACTAGTAATGGAACAAAGCCGTAAGAAATCAAGTAGCGTTTAAGTGAACGCTTTGGTACCTTTTTCAGCTCAGTTTCTGGTGCTACATGATAGTGATCGGTGAATTGTGACAGCAATTCATTGATTTTCTTCTTCCGAATGAGCGGAAATAAGACGGAAGAGGTTTCTTTTTCTGTAATAGAACCTCCTGCACTAACGAGCATCACCGTCGCAAAACCAAAAGGTTCACGGAGAATATTTTCTTTGATTTTCACTGCTTGAATTCTCGCAAGTGGAATGGTCATCTGATGCCTTTCGATGAGTCCTCTTGTGATGATGATGTCCTTCCCTTTTCGTTTTGCAGCAAAATTCGCATACTGAAGTGCTGTGACGCCGACACTCAGGATCCACGCGATCAATACGGCAAGAAATATCAAAATCGCATAGATTTCAACGCTCGCATGGCTTAAAAAAGAGAATTGCTTGAAGAACCCGTCCATTGGAAGAATTTCATCTATTTGTGTGTAGATGGCGAGACACCCGGATATAATGACTCCGATACCGCTTGAAGTGGTCGCAGCCAGAAGCAGCTCTGGCACACCCATACGATAAGAGACATTGATTTCTTCCTGTACAGGTTTTTGCGCAGCGATATGGTCATGCAGATCACCTGCTTCATCAGTCATTTCCTCTTGCTGCAAGCTTTTCTTCCGGTTGAAAATCGACTGCTTTAACTGTTCCGCTTCTGCTTTTGTAATTGCGGTCAGGCTGACTTCTGGCCCATCCGTACCGCCTGCCGTTTCGATTTGGACCCGCACCAAACCGAAAATTCGTTGGAAAATGCCTTCACTTGTATTGACCGTTTGAATTCGTTCCAACGAGATATATTTTTTCTTTTTCGTGATCACACCCGATTCCACACGAAATTCATCGTCTTCCATCCGATAGGTGAATCGTCTCCATTCTAAAATAGTAAAAACAGCTTTCCATAAAAGAAGCACACCAAGAATGATAAATGCATAAAAACGAATACTCGAATTCGAGTTCACAAAAATCAACACGAAAAAAGGGATAATGAAGTTTTTGATCATGGATACGGCATCTGATATAAAATCAATGAACATCGAGATTGGATGTACACGTTTTGGTTCAGACATCATCTTCTGTCACCCTCGCTAAACGGGATATGTAGTCACGAAGCTCATCTGCCTCTTCTAATTCCAGCGCTGGTATATCATGCACTGTGGCAGCAGTCGAAATTTGAACAGATGCCAAACGGTAGCGCCTTAATAGCGGTCCCTGTGATGTATCAACATGCTGAACACGCACCATCGGCACAATCACACGTGTGACGCGAAAGAGTCCATGCTGTATTTCAATTTCATTTTCGAAAACTTCGTAGCGCCAGATGTGATGGCGGATTTTTGGTATGAGCCAAATGCCAAAAATCACCTGTAAGACCCATAAACCAGAAAGGATGGCCCCAATCCAATATGGCCATTGAAGATAATAACTAGTAACAAATACCCCAATGATAATGAGTAAGAAAATCAATGAGATAATTCCATTTTGAAGGCGCCATACCTTTAAACCGTTTAAACTAATTTGACGTTGCGGCTGTTTTCTCACATTCTTCCCCCATTCTCTTACTTTTCTATCAATATATTACGAAACAAAGCCTAAAAAGTTTCAATCAGCTGTTAAAAAAAGCGAACCCTGCAAAGGATTCGCTCTTGTATATTAGTTGTTATAAGATTTCTTTTGACGACGATCGTTAGAAGAACGATTGCGGTCATTTGAAGAACGCTTTTTATCACCATAAGATGAACGAGTGCTCTTGCCTTTTCCACGGTAGCCTCCGCCACCGCCGCCTTCTCTACGTTTAGAAGAGCTACGGTTGTTACGATGACGTTTTGAAATCATTGGTGCTTCATCTGTCAAACGAACAGGCGTTGCATCCGGCTCTTTTGTCATCATTTTGATGGCAGCTGCAACCACTGTCACAGAATCATGATCTTCTAGCAATTCAGCAGCAGCTGTCATGTAGAAGTTCAAGTTGTTTTCACTGATGATTGTGCGTAGACGGTCAACTGTTACTTGCTGTTGTCCTTCAATCGCCTCATCTAGTGTAGGTTCTTTCATACGATCCATTTTACGTTTAGTCGTTTGCTCAATCGCACGAAGCATATCTTTTTCACGTGGTGTGATGAAAGTCATCGCCATACCTGTACGTCCTGCACGACCTGTACGTCCAATACGGTGTACGTAGCTCTCTGGATCTTGCGGCACGTCAAAGTTATACACGTGTGTAACGCCTGAGATATCAAGTCCACGTGCTGCAACGTCTGTTGCGACAAGCACATCGATTGAACCTTCTTTGAATTTACGAAGCGCAACCATACGTTTCGCTTGAGTCAAGTCACCATGAATACCTTCAGCTGTATAACCTCTAAGGTTAAGTGCTTCAGTCAATTCGTCAACACGGCGTTTTGTACGGCCGAAGACAATTGAAAGCTCAGGTGATTGAATGTCAAGAAGACGAGTCAGCGTGTCAAACTTCTTACGTTCGTGAATATCCAAGTAGAACTGTTGGATGTTAGATACAGTCATTTCTTTTGCTTTTACTTTTACGTGTTCTGGGTTTGTCATGAAACGCTCTGCAATGCGCTTAATTGGTGCAGGCATTGTCGCAGAGAATAAAAGTGTTTGGTGTTCACTTGGTACATTTGAAAGGATCGCTTCAATGTCTTCGATGAAACCCATGTTTAGCATTTCGTCTGCTTCATCTAGCACGACTGTTTCAACATTTTGAAGACGCATTGTACGACGGTTAATGTGATCGAGTAAACGTCCTGGAGTCCCTACGATGATATGAGGATTTTTCTTGAGCGAACGGATTTGACGGCCGATATCTTGTCCACCGTAAATAGGAAGTACGCGTGCACGCTTGTCTTGTCCAATTTTATATAGCTCTTCAGATACTTGAATCGCTAATTCTCTTGTTGGCGCAATGATAATCGCTTGGATATTTGGAGACGCTGGGTCGATTTTTTCAACCAGAGGAATACCAAACGCTGCAGTTTTTCCTGTTCCTGTTTGTGCTTGTCCGATGACATCTTTATTTTGAAGACCGAGAGGAATCGTTTCTGCTTGAATCGGTGTTGCTTCTTCAAATCCCATGCGGTTAATAGCTTTCATGAGACTTTCGCTTAATTGAAAATCTTGAAACGTTATAGTCAATTTATTCAAACTCCTTCTAATTGCTGTTTCAGTAATCTCGTGAATGATCATTAAAAACTGCCCTTTTCTAAAAGGACAGGTCCATTATATACAAAGCCCGAATTACCCTACCTTATATCTTACCATTACACTATTTGTTTTTCAACAAGACAGAAATGGATATATCTACTGCTCTACAATGACAGATTCACCTTCACTTTGATCTCCGTCCATCCATTTCCACTTTTCGAACAGTTGAATTTTCCCGTTACCCAGCTGCTTTGGAGTGGAATTGCAAGAGCCGCTTCTCATGCTGCCGTCCTTGCTTACGTGGTGGTATCTAAAATGAAGTGTTCCATCCTCATTCACAGTTCCTACAAGTACGCCAGATACAATACTGCCGCCTTGGTATGTGCCCGTTAATATATTTCCGTCCTGACGATATTGAAATTTAGTTCCTGCCGACACTTCTCCGTTACTCGAATTAGACTGCGGGATAAAGGTTTTTCCGTCATATTGAAACAACCGAATCAACCACCTTTTCTTTCCTATTGTAACATAGGCCTGTCACTCATTCGACAAAAATGATGCAAATTTTAACAAGTGGGATTCAATTTATATTAGTTTAGCCACATTTTAGCTTTTCTATATATTAAATTGCTTTTTTTAGAAAATGTTCTACTTTCTCAAACAATTGCTGGGCACATGGCTCATGACAAACATGATGTTTACAATCAGGCAAATAAAACATTTCTTTCTGGTGGGACGGAACCTTATGATAAATAAATTCTGCACTAGAAGCAGGCACAATCCCGTCGCTTTCACCTTGAACAATTAACACAGGAAGATGGAGCTTCTCAAGCGAACGCTTCGTTTGCTTCACCAGCTTCATAAATTCCACTGCAGCTGAGAGCGGCGTGCTGGACAGCTTATGACGATACCGGTCATACAAAGGATTCGCATGAATTATGCCAGACAGAGACTCCTTTACCATCTGCCTTGTGTCTTGCATCATTTGTTTCGGATTCACATATTTTGCCGCAGCACTTAAAAGAACGAGACGGGCAACTGGATACTTCGCTGCTAAGTAAGATGCAATCATTCCGCCCATCGAAAAGCCGATCAAATAAATGGTGTCACAGGTTCGGGAAAGGGATAAGAGTTCTAGTTCAGCAGTGGCAATCCATTCTTGATAGAGAATGCCTTTTAACCGAAGCTTCTCTCCATGCCCTGGAAGCGTGACAGACTGCACGTTCCAATCTGCCGCCTGTTTTAAATATTGTGCCAGCGGTTCTACTTCATAAGGAGCACCAGTAAAACCGTGGATACATAAACAGCCAATCATTCTGTCACCTTCTTTGCCGCTTCCTTTTATAGTGCAGTAATGACTTCTTCCAATCTCATTCCGCGTGAGGCTTTGACAAGCACAACATCGTCAGGCCCTGCCACTTCAGCTAACTTTTTCTTCAGATCCTCTTTATCCGTAAAGGAGAACACGTGCTCAGCCCCGAATGATTTCTTCGCTCCTTCAGCAATGAATGCACCTAGGCGCCCATACGTTAAGACATGATCAATAAATTCGGGCTTGATGTAACGGCCCAGCTCATAGTGATACGTTTCTTCTTCGCTGCCCATTTCAAGCATGTCTCCAAGTACAAGAATACGATTTGCAAAGCCGTCCATATCCCCTACAAGATCAATTGCAGCTTTCATAGAAGTTGGACTTGCATTATACGCATCATTGATGACAGTAATTCCGTTTTCTGTTTTAAACAGCTCAAGACGCATCCCTGTCAACTTGGTTTGCATCAGTCCTTGGGCGATTTGTCTTTCATTCAGCCCAAAATGCTGACCTATCGCAATAGCGGCAAGTGCATTCTTCACATTATGTTTCCCTAATACAGGAATGAGAAACCCTTGAGCATACCCTTCGACTTGAAATTCTGTTCCTTCTGCAAGCTGGTTGATGTGTGTCACCTTGATATCACAGTCGTCTGCTTCTCCGAAGGTTTTCACACGCAGCGAAAGTGAATTTGCTCTTTCTCGGAGCAAAGGCTCATCTCCTAAGTAATAAAAGATGCCATCTTCTTTTAACCCTTTTGTAATCTCATATTTTGCATCAGCAATGGCTTCTCTTGATCCTAAATCCTGCATATGAGATTCCCCGATATTTGTGATCACTGCTGCATCCGGCTCAGCAAGGTTTGATAAAAATTCAATTTCGCCTTTTGCACTCATACCCATCTCTAATACAGCGATATCTGTCTCTTCTGGCATCGCAAGAATGGTAAGCGGAAGACCGATATGATTATTAAAATTACCGTCTGTTTTATGAACTTTGTACGCCGTTTGCAGAACGGAATGAATCATGTCTTTCGTTGTGGTTTTCCCATTACTTCCTGTAATACCAACAACACGAGGGTTTTCTTCTTTTAAGTATGATTTCGCCAGCTGTTGAAGTGCAGTCAGTGTGTCCTCAACAAGAATAACTGGAATGCCTTCCGGTGGATTGGCTTCTTTTTGATTCCAAAGAACAGCAGCTGCTCCCAGCTCCACTGCTTTTGAAGCAAATGTGTGACCATTAAAATGTTCTCCAATAAGCGGAATAAACAGTGCGCCTTTTGATACTTTTCTTGTATCTGTTGTCACTCCGTGAATCTGCTCTTCGCCAAAAGCTTGATTAGATAGTGTTCCACCAGCCATTTGGGTGATTTGTTTCACTGTACGTTTGATCATGATTTTTCGCCTCTCTTTCTCATTTCACGTTTGAAGGAAAAGAGACACTACCTATAAGGATAGTGTCTGCTTGCTGCTTACATTAAAAAGTGGTTTTAATGGTTTGTTTTTCTTGATGGCGTTCAATTGCAAGTGACACCAGCTTTTCAATCAACTCTGGATACTCTACACCAGTTTGCTTCCAAAGCAGAGGGAACATACTAAATGGTGTGAATCCAGGCATTGTATTCACTTCATTGATCAACACTTCGCCTTTTTCTGTAAGGAAGAAGTCTGCACGTACAAGACCAGAGCCATCGAGGGCTTTAAATGCCTTAATCGCCATATCATGAATCGTCTTGTACTCATCCTCTGACACACTCGCAGGAATGATCAAATCTGTATCGCCATCTTCATATTTTGCTTTGTAGTCATAAAAATCTGTTTTAGGTGCAATTTCACCAACGACAGAGCATTTTGGCTCGTCATTGCCCAATACACCAATTTCGATTTCTCTTCCAACGACGCCTTCTTCTACGACTACACGACGATCATATTGAAAAGCGAGGTCGAATGCGGTCTGCAGTTCTTCTTTGTTGCGGCATTTACTAATTCCAACACTTGACCCCATGTTGGCAGGCTTCACAAAGCATGGATAGCCAAGTACTTTTTCGACTTGTTCTAAGCTGTCTGGTGTCGCTTTTTCATAGTCTTTTTTATTGAAGGAAAGGTGCTTTGCTTGTGCAAGTCCTGCTTGTGCAAACACATCTTTCATCATGACTTTATCCATACCCGCAGCAGAAGCGAGAACGCCGTTGCCGACATACGGGATATTTAACAGTTCAAGTAATCCTTGCATGGTTCCATCTTCACCATTTGGTCCATGCAGCAATGGGAAGACAACATCAATTTTTTCATCAGCTGATGCAGGCTGTGGAAACATGCTTTCATTTAAAGAAGTTGGTAAAAACGTCTTTGCGTTCTGTTCAAATTGAAGCATTTTGACGTTTGATACTGGTTCAGTGAGTTTTTCTCCTCTTAGCCATTCACCCTCTTCTGTAATATAAATTGGATGTATATCGAACTTCTCAGTGTTAAGTGCTTTTGTAACTGCAAGGGCTGTTTGCAGTGATACATTATGTTCGGCTGACTTTCCGCCGTAAATTAATCCTAAACTTATTTTCAATGGATACTCCCCCCACTAAAATTCATCTTTACTATCTTATCACTTTCAAGTAAAAATGCTCTAATTAATTTTTGTTGTTACGAAATTGAAATGATTTGTAAAGGTTGTAAGCGCCTCCTGAGCATTTGTATGTCATTCGCCTTTATTTTATATTAAAATGACATTGAAAAGGAGTTGTGACAAATTGAAAAAAATCACAAGTACTGAACAATTTAATGAAATTATTCAATCAGACAAAGAAGTCATCGTTAAATTCTTTGCAACATGGTGTCCTGACTGCACAAGAATGGACATGTTCATCCCAGAAATCCTAGAAGCTTATGCTCACCATGAATGGTTTGAAATAAACAAAGATGATTTCCCTGAATTAGCGGAAACGTATCAGGTAATGGGTATTCCAAGCCTGTTAATTTTCAAAAATGGTGAAAAAACAGGTCATTTACACAGTGCAAACGCAAAATCGCCTGAAGAAGTGACAGAGTTTCTTCAAGAGCACGTTTCTTAATTACTTGAATAAAGGACATCAGCAAACTTTTGCTGGTGTCTTTTTTATTTCTCCGCAACCTATAACTTCAAATCTCTACATAAGACGAGATATGCGGACAAAACGTTTCACGAACTTAAGATGTCCCGATCACGACAAGAATTGACAGGAATTATTTCCTGGGAAAGAATTCGCCGTCGACGCCGCTGGGAATATGTCGTTTACGTGAATTTTCTGAATTGAACCTTTACTTCTGACATTTGTCTTTGTATAATGGAGTTGCTAATTGAAAATGATTATCAATTTCATCTGTGTGAAATCATATAGACATCTATTCTGATAAAGGAGCGATGAGTCACATGTCTAAAAAGAAGATCAAAACCTATCAGCAATTGATTGAAGAGAACAAAAAGGCCATCATGCGCGATCCTAAAATGATGGAAAGTATATACGAAACCATCGACAAAAAACACCAGAAGCAGCTTGCAGCTGCTGGGCGTGAATCATAAGTACAAGAAGAGCAGTCATAGCTGGCTGCTCTTTTGTCTGCTTCAACACAAATAAAAAAGCCGATAAAATCTGTTATTCGATTTTATCGGCTTTTGTTTTAATGTGATTTCGCTACACGGTCCTGCTTCATTCCTAAATAAATGAGCATATATGTGAGATAACCCATTGTCATCGTTAAACCACCGAAGAAGAATTGAGAAAAAACTGGTTCCTCAAATGTTGTGACGGCAGCAAGAATGATCCAGCTCGCATATAAATAGACCATGAACCATTTCATGTTTCTTTTAAGTGTATACAGAAAGAAAAGACCCGCTAACGAAAAGATCCCCAGCGCTAGTCTGAAATAAACAAGATGATCAAACTGGAAGGCAAAAGACACGAACGAAAACGACAGCAGCAACAGAATTGGTAAAGCCGTAATGAAATTTTTCACGATAGTGCCACCTCCATGACTCCTTCTTATTATAAGACAAAATCAGCTGGGTATCGTGAATTACCGACTCGTTTTCACAAAGATGTCACGAATTTTTCTTGTTATTTGACACAATTTTTACACATTTACATCTCGTTTCCAAAAAAGGACCCAAGCCGCACCAACAAAGAAAACAAAATGCGCCCCCACTATCAATAGAGAAAACAATGGACTCATCCCTTGAAAGGGCGGCGGTCCTTGAAAACTGTACTGAGTAAAATCTGTATTAGCAAAAAGCAGGATTTTCCCCCACTGATTTTCTAAAAGAGACATGATGGGCACAAGTGATTTCGCCGCATATAAAACAAAGAACGAGATCACTAGTGCAACGAGACTGTTCCTAAATAAGCTGGAGCACATAAAAGCAAAGCTCGCCATCATGATCACTTCCACCCACTGCGATCCGATTACGGCAAACGTATGCTGAAATAACCGTCCCGTCGTTTCATCAAATTCAGTACCAAAGAAAATAAGACCAAATAAGAAAGCTAGTACATAATAAAAAACAAATAAGTAAATGACCGTCAGCACAAGTGTGATGTATTTTGACAGAAAGATGTGCAGTCTTGTTTTTGGCCGGATCAATAAAAACTTAATCGTCCTTTTTTGAAACTCTGTTGAGATGAGGGTGGCGCCAATAACGACAGCGAGCACCTGTAAAATAAACACGACATTCGTAGAATAAGCAAAATAGTTTGCGACTGTGTCTTGTCCCCCAAAACTGGATATCACTCGTTTCAACGTTAGAGCCATTGCCAGTTGAAAAACAACGATCAAGCCAAGGGCAATAAATGTGATCTTTTTCCTCACAATTTTCTTATGCTCATTCTTGATGAGTTGAAGCATCTGTCGTCCCGCCTTCCGTCCATTTCATAAACGCCTCTTCAATCGATTGCTTTTGAGGCATCATTTCAAGCACATCAAATCCCGCCAGTACAAGCTGTTTGTTCAGCTCTGGCACACGTTCCTTGTTCAGTTGAAGCAATAGGCGCTCCCCATTTCGTTCATATGTATACTCGTGTGCATCAAGCCACGAAACTGCTTTTTCGACTGGCTGAATATTCATCAGCACCTGTTCTTTCCCCTCCATATCTTGGAGATATGCACTAGCTTTGATCTGTCCCTTTTGAATGATGATCATGCGGTCACACAATTCCTCTACCTCATGCAATAAATGCGTAGCAAATAACACCGAGGTTCCTTCTTCTTGTACGAGCATTCGCAAGTGCTCCCGGAATTCTTTCATTCCTGCAGGATCAAGTCCATTTGTCGGTTCGTCTAAAATCAGCAGGTTCGGCTGATGCAAAATGGCTTGTGCAATCCCCAGCCTTTGCTTCATCCCTAGTGAATACGTCTTGACCTTCTGATGAATGGCGTGCTCTAGACGAACTCTTTCCACCACTTCCTGAATGCGTTCCTCCGTCACACCATCGTGCATGGCTGCATACATTTCAAGGTTTTCAAAGCCTGTTAAATACGAATAAAATTCAGGATTTTCTATGATCGCACCAACGGATGACATCGCCTTTAGAAAATCCTCATCTTGTGAATATCCATTGATCAAAATACGGCCATTGTTTTTTTTCATTAAACCAACGATCAAGCGGATCAAGGTTGTTTTTCCAGATCCATTGGGACCAAGTAATCCGACAATTTCTCCTCGCCCAATGTCTATAGATATATCCTGCAAGATCATTTTCCGGCCAATTTGTTTATCGACTTTCTCTACTTTAAGAACAGCAGACTGCAAAGTGGTTCCTCCTTCTAATGTAAAGCCTATGGCGGCTCATTCTGTTAAAAGTATATCATGCAAGACAAGGACTCCATGAAAAAAAGGGCTGAAGCCATCAGCCCTTTTTGAACATTACATCGATAGGTGAGGTGATGAAGTTTCTTTCTCGTGTTTTTTCTCAGTTTCTGTCACGATCACCGCACATGCGGCGTCACCTGTAATATTGACAACGGTTCTTGCCATATCTAATAAGCGGTCTATGCCTAGGATCAGCGCAATGCCTTCAACAGGCAGATTGACAGAATTTAATACCATGGCGAGCATGATGAGACCTACACCTGGCACACCTGCTGTGCCGATACTTGCTAATACTGCCGTTAAAACAACAGTCAGCATTTGAACAAGCGTCAGTTCAACTCCATATACTTGTGCGATAAAAATGGTCGCGACCCCTTGCATAATCGCTGTGCCATCCATATTTATGGTTGCACCCAGCGGCTGCACAAAGCTTGAAATCGGCTCTGGCACCTTTAACCGCTTTTGCGCTGTTTCCATTGATACCGGCAGCACTGCGTTACTGCTTGAAGTACTAAATGCAACAACCATCGCTGGAGAAAATCCTTTAAAGAATGCCATTGGATTTCGTTTAGCTAAGATAGCAATGGTTGATCCATATGTCAGGAAGAAATGCAAGATGAGCGCAATGAACACGACCGAGAAGTAGAGTCCCATCGCTTTCATCGCATCTAGCCCCTGACTGCCGATCGCGGTTGCAATCAAACCGAATGTTCCGTACGGTGCGAATTTCATCACAACACCGACAAGATACATCATTAATTCATTTCCTTGTTCAAACAGCTTCAATAAGCCCTCCGTTTTTTTACCGAGCATGGCAATGCCGAGACCTAAGAATAAACAGAAAACGATGATTTGAAGCATATCTCCTTCAACTAAAGATTGGACTGGATTGGTTGGGATAATGTTGAGTAGTGTTTCTGCCATTGATGGGGCTTCCTCTGCGGAATAATCAGCCGTTTTCGTATCAAAATTTCCGAACGCGCCCGGCTTGATGAGTAAGGCCAATGAAATGCCAATAATGATGGCAAAAGTCGTAGTGAGTAGAAAGTAAGTAATGGTTTTTGCGCCAATTCTGCCTAGCTTTTTCGGATCACCGAGGCCTGCTACACCGAGCGTGATCGAAAAAAATACAATTGGCACAACGAGCATTTTAATCAGGTTTAAGAAGATTTGACCTAGAGGCGTAAATAGATAAGGGTCTAACACTTTGAATACATTTGGAGCAAAAATGTTGAGCAGCAGTCCTGTGATTGCACCTACAAACAAGGCAATAATAATTTTCGTCGCTAGCTTCAATAAAATCTCCCCTTCCTCGTCAAAAAGCCCACGAGAGAGTCTTCTCGTGGGCCTGTGTGTCCATAAGTGTACCACTGTTCACTCTCTTCACGCCGATGAGGTTAGCTGACGGGTTAGGACGAAGAGATGTCCTTTTTTCTCATGAAAGAAAAATTCACCCCAAAAACATGGGTCCCCCATTCCTTTAGAAGGATTAAGCGTGTGGTAATATGATATTTTCATACCATTTATACCTTATTTTCGGAAAATTGTAAACAGGTTCATATGAACTTTTTAATTACTTTCTTCCTTATTTGTGACCTCTAAAATATCTAAAAGAAACACAAAGATTGGGATACCGATAATAAGACCCCAAATGCCAATGTAGTGTTCAGAGAAGATCAGCACAATAAATGTGAAGAAAATAGGCAGCTCTGTTTTAGCTGACATGAGCTTGGGATTTAAGAAGTAAGCTTCAATTGCATGGATGATCACAATGACCAGCACTATATAAAAGACGTACATCCCGCCTCCAAGTGTATACGCAATGATGCTGAGCGGAATAAGAGAGATGACCGCACCCGCTACTGGAATTAAGCCTAGTAAAAAGACCATGACCGCTAATCCAAATAACTGCGGGAAACCCATAATGCCTAGCGCGATTGACGTTAGCACACAGTTAACAGTTGCAATAATAAATTGTGCTTCAAGCACCTTTCCAAACGTTCGGGTAAATTTACGTCCAAAGAAGGCGATTTCATGATAGAACACAGCGATTTTACTCGTTTTGAACTTGTTCATGAATTGAATGAGGCGTTCTTTTTCAAGCAGGAAGAACAGGCTTAATATTAAAGACATCATGACCTGGATACTGAACGTGCTGAAATCTGTTAAGTATGTATAGAGGAAATTAAAGCCTTTTTCAAAGAAAGCTGATATTTTGAAATCTCCGAATACGTTCGTGATGACATCAAAGAAGGGTAAATCTTGCGGATGATCTGCAATTTTCTTTCCTAAATGAAATAACTGCTCCACCTGTTTGGCAATGATTGGCACAAAAACGAATCCGCCAAACGTCAATCCACCAGCTAGGAGAATATACAAAATGGTAATGACCGATTTCTGTCCTATTTTCAGGAAGCGATTTAAAAAGCCTCTAATGACTTCCTCTAATCGATTCATCAAAAAGGTGAAAATGAAGGTCAAAAGAATTAAATTCATCATTCCTCTTAATAGATATAATGCTGTGGCTAATACTACAAATACTAAAAACCGCTTAACACCGGGTTTTTCAAACAATTTTAAAAATGCCGCCATTACGTTACACACCTGCCAGGACTAAAGTCTATTTTTCATCGTATCTGATATACATTATATCGGATCTTTCTGTAAATTATATAATAAAAGGTTTATGAGATCTTACGTTTCGTCGTAATTTTATTGATTTTTCTTTTTACATAAGAAAAAACCGAACCCATGTAGAACATAAGGTTTCGGTTTTTGGTTGTTTTTATACTAAACAGCCTGCTTCATATTCCTCATTTCTTGAAGCGCTGTTTTGCTCTTTGTTTCGTCAAATTCACCTTCACTCTTCGCAACAACAATTGTTGCGATACCATTTCCAATCAGGTTTGTAATCGCTCTTCCTTCACTCATGAATCGGTCAACACCAAGCAGCAGTGCAAGCCCTTCAAGCGGAATGACCTGAAGTGCAGCAAGTGTAGATGCGAGCACGATAAATCCGCTTCCTGTCACCCCAGCAGCTCCCTTTGATGTCAGCATGAGAACAAGGATAATGGTGATTTGCTGACCGATGGATAGGTCAACACCAAACACTTGCGCCAAGAAGACCACGGCCATTGATAAATAGATAGAAGTTCCGTCTAGGTTAAAGGAATAACCCGTTGGAATGACTAAACCAACAACAGACTTAGAACACCCGTAACGTTCCATTTTATCCATCATTCTTGGCAGCACAGATTCCGAAGAGCTTGTGCCAAGAACAATCAAAATTTCATCCTTGATGAATCGCAGATAACTGAACAGGCTAAAACCATACATTCTACAAATGATGTTCAGCACAACAAAGATGAATATGAACATTGTCATATAAACGGAGAGCATCAGACTCGCGAGCGGTTTAATCGATGCCAGCCCAAAGTGTCCGATCGTATAGGCCATTGCCCCAAATGCACCGAGCGGCGCAGCACGCATGATATATCCAATGATTTTAAAGAAAACGAGTGACAGCTTATCAAGCCATTCGATGATGCCTTTCCCCTTCTCGCCAAGTGCAGCGAGCGCAACACCGAATAAAATAGAGAAGAATAAGACCTGTAAAATATCACCCTTTGCAAAAGCATCTACCATGTTAGATGGTACGATGTGTGTAACAAATTCCATCCAGTCGATACCCTGTCCTCCATTTTGGGTATACTGCGAGACATCCCCTTTTTCGAGCTTACTATAGTCAAGACCCGCTCCCGGCTTCATTATATTGACAACAAACAGCCCGATGACAAGCGCAAGCGTCGTCACAACTTCAAAATAGATAAATGCTTTTCCCCCAACTTTTCCAACCTTTTTCATATCGCCCATCTTGGCAATCCCAAGAACAATGGTTAAGAAAATAATTGGCGCGATGACCATTTTAACGGCATTGATAAAGGTATCACCAAGCGGCTTCATTTCTTTTCCGACATTTGGCCAAACCATCCCGACAATGATCCCGATGATGACAGCTGCAACCACTTGGAATGTCAGGTTTTTCAAAAGCCTCTTCATAAAAAATCAACTCCCTCACCCTTTTATGTAAACGCTTAACTATTATCTGTAGGTAAATGATAGCGATTTCATCAAAGGCTGTGAAGCTTATGGACATATCGTACATTTTGGTCTTTTTGGTCTCTTAGTCTGAATGTACGATATATTTATTCACTGGCCGTCCCACTCCGCCATATTGCATATCTAATTTCAGCTGGCCTTCTTTTACTAGGAAGTCTAGATACCGGCGGGCCGTGACACGGGCAATGCCGAGTGCATTGGCAACTTCCTCGGCAGACTGCGCACCTTCCTGCAAGCCCATATAGGCTTTAATTTCGTTCATCGTATGCACATTCAGCCCTTTAGGGAGCCAGGTATCTTCAAGCTTAACGGCAGGCTTTCGTATGATATCATCGAGCATCTCCTGAGAAAATTCTGCCGCGGTTCGAATTTTCGATTTAAACGCCTTATAGCTTTCAAGTGATTCTTTCATTCGTTCAAATTTAAACGGTTTAATAATATAATCCCGCGCACCATTTTGAAGCATAACACCGATGGTCTCTTTGTCCTTCGCTGCAGAAATGACAATCACATCCACCTTCATCTTTTGTTTTCTGATGTCTTGCAGCGTTTTGACGCCATCTTTTTTTGGCATATACACATCAAGTACCACGAGGTCTGGACGAATTTCTTTGATCAGCTGGATGCCCTGCTCCCCATTTCCAGCGACAGCTGCTACTTGAAAGCCAGGAACACTCTTAATGAATTCCTTATTCACTTCTTGCACCATCGGATCATCTTCGATTAACAGCACCTTAATCTGAGTCATCTGTCTCTCTCCTCTAATATCATTGGGAATTCGATTGAGAAGGTGGTACCAATGCCGATGCTTGATGTGACTTCTACATTTCCCATCCCTTTGTCAATAATCGTTTTTACAATATACAGACCATAGCCTGTTCCGCCCTCTTTGCCATGTGTGAAACCTTTATCGAAAATAGAAGGAATCATGCCCTCTTCGATCCCGGAGCCATTGTCTTCAATTAAAATTGCGAGGACTTCCTCCGTTTGATCAATACTAATGGAAATAAGTTTTGTGTCTCTTTCTACAGTATCATAAGAGGCAAAGGCGTTCTCGATCAAATTGCCAAGCAGCTTCGTCATATCATGCTGATCGAGCCGCTCAGGAAAATGACGCAGACAGCTATATTCATCTACTTCCACCCTGATACCAAGCTCCTTGCCCCTTCTGATTTTGCTCATCAATAATCCTGCGACGGCATCATGCTGAATGACGCGGTGAAGAAAATCAGTCACATGCTCCTGCTCCTCTGTCGTTTGAAAGGCTAAATCGAGCGCCTGATCGGCTTTACCAAGCTGAATCAGCCCGGCAATCGTATGAAGCTTATTCATATGCTCATGGTTTTGCACCCGCAAACCGTCAACAAAGTTTTTGACCCCTGTTAGCTCCTCAGCCAATTTTGCGGCTTCTGTATGGTCCTGAAAAATAGCGACCGCTCCAATGATCCTCTTCTTCATCACAATCGGAATCCGGCTGCTCATAATCCGCTTTCCGCTCATATGAATTTCTTCATTGTAGACGGGTTCTGCGCGATCAATGATCTCAGGCAGCCTTGTGTCAGACAGCACATCCCAAATATTCCGGCCTACGACGTCACCTGTCACGCCAAAAATTTGCTTCGCCTTTTCATTAAAAATGGTGATCATGTGCTGATTATCAATAGCAATGACCCCTTCATTAATAGAGTGAAAGGTTGCAGTGCGTTCCTCTAGCATTCTGACAATCTCATGCGGCTCCAGCTTAAACATTTGCTGTTTAATATGGCGGGCGAGCAAAAATGAACCCACAAGCCCAAAGCTGAGCGTCAGCAGGAGGATCATGAGAATATCCTGCTTCATTTCTCCTAATATATCTGCCATACTTGGCAGCGTTCTTCCTACAAGGACAACCCCTGTTTGATTAAATTGATCATCCTTTACTGGATAAAAAGCTCTGATGGCTGTTCCAAGCTCTCCTTCTGCTTCTGAGAAATAAATATGCTCTGCAAAAGCCGGTTCTTCATCTGTTCCTTCTGAACGCTGGCCAATTCTTGTTTTCACTGGATGCGTTAATCTCACATGATCCATATCCATCACGACAATGTAGTCAGCGTCTTGAATAATCCGAATCTCTTCGATTGCATGCTGTAATCGATCACGTTCCTTTGTTTGATCAGCTAACGCCTGCTTCACCTCATTCATCTCAGCCACGGTTCTCGCCGTATTCATGAGTCTTTTTCGAAGCTCCCGTTCCTCTGTTTGCTGAATTCCCCCGACAAGGACTATTCCTCCAATTAAAAGGGCGAAAATGACAACGAAATATGTGAGGATGGTGAGCTTCCATCTAATAGATAATTGTTGTAATTTCAATCGCTTTCTCATCATTTTTTCACCTGTATCTTTACGAATTCTTCCTCTGTCAAGTATGCTTGACATAAGGGGGATCTGACGCATGAAGAATTTACTCGCATATACGCTATTGCTCATGATTGGTTTTGTAACCGCTTTATACTTTGGTTTTTATCATATGATGCCAAAATCAGCGACCACCTTTGATGATGAACAGACAGGGCTTAAGGATCAGCTTGTGTTCAAATTCAGCCATGTTGTGGCAGACAATACACCAAAAGGACTTGCTGCAAAGAAATTTGCTGAACTCGTTCACGAAAAATCTGATGGCAAGATTAGCATTCAAATTTTCTCCAACGGGAGCCTTTATTCTGATATCGAAGAAATCAATGCACTCAAAGAGAATCAAGTTCAATTTATCGCTCCGTCTACCTCGAAGCTTGGCATGCTGTCACCTGAATGGCTGGCTCTTGATCTTCCCTTTGCTTTTTCAAATTACGACGCGGTTCAGGAAGGCCTGCACGGTGCAATTGGCCAAAGATTGTTTGGCACGCTGCAAAAAGACGGGTTAAAGGGAATGGCTTATTGGACAAATGGCTTTAAGCAGATTACCTCTAATAAAGGGCCAATCAAACAGCCTAGTGATTTAAAAAACCAATCTCTCCGCATTATGCAAAGCGACATGATTGAAAAACAATTCAAGCTTCTTGGCGCAAAGCCCTATCAGGAATCGTTTAATTCAACGTTTCAGCTATTAGAAACAAAAAAAGTAGACGGTGAAGAAAATACCATTTCAAACATTTATTCAAAAAAATTCTATCATATACAAGACTATATGACGATCAGTAATCACGGGTATTTAGGCTATGTGGTCTTAACAGATCAATCCTTCTTTGACCGCCAGACACCTGAAACAAAGCGCATTTTACTTGAAGCCATGGAAGAAACAACGGCTTGGAATGAAAAACATGCAGAGCAAATGAACAAAGATCAGCTTGAGGATATCAAACGGGAATCTCCTATAGCCATTCATGAATTAACGCCAGCAGAAAGGCTAAAATGGATGCAAGCCCTTGATCCTTTGTATGATGAAGCTGAAAAAACCATTGGCTCCACTTTCATCAAACAGATCCGCGAACTGCGTGCACGTTATGAACACGCACCTATCCATGCTTTTCAAGAAAAGGATGGAATCAAATAAAAGAATCCCTTTGAGAAAAGGGATTCTTTTATGCGCCGGACCCACTCTGTTCTTGCTGTGTGAGCTTTTCTAATCTTGTTAAAATTCTTCGCTTTCGGTATTGCATCATGCCTGTTTCGGCGATTCCTTTTAATTGTGAGCGATTGGAGGCTGCGCCAAACAAAATCCCTGCGATGGGAACAAGCTGAAACAGTTTCTTCCAGCCAAATGAATCTCGGTAATTGTAGACTACCTCTCGCCACCCTTGAATTTGCGAAATCATGTTTTCGTGCTTTCCTTCAGATGCATGATAGCTCTTCAGCTCTTTTAGAATCGACTTCTTTCCAACTACATCAGCAGAGTTCAGCTGCAAGCATTTAATAATGAAGACCCGCTCCTCCTTGTTTTTAGGATCATAGCCATAGGTCACGGCAATATCCTGTAATGTTTTAAGGGAGAGACCCAAGACCGCAGGAATATCTGCTGCCAGCGTAAACATACCGCCTACACCAGTTGTCGCACCTTGTACCGTAGCGAGATTCGTTCTGTTTTTTCCCATCTGTTCACTAATGGCATCCATGATGTCGATTGGGGCTTTTTCAATATCCTCTATGCGCTGAATGGATTCGTCGGCACATTTCTTTTGAAATTGATGAATGATGCCTTTTTCTGAGGTCAAATAGGCACCGCCAGATTGAATGTAATGCCCCATTTCATCTAACAGCACACCGATTTTTTTCTGTATAAAGGCAGGCGTCAGCTTGTCCAGCATTTGAAAGGGGAGCCGGCTGAGCTTCTCCCAAAACCATACCTTCTGCTGATCTTTCTCCCACTTCTCAATCTCCTTTAATTGTGCTTTTAACCACTCTCTTTCCTCCATGTTATTGCCTCCTTAGATGCCGTTCATTATTTGTCTGTTATTATACACAATCCTTGTCCATCATACGTATAGAACATTGAAGCGGTTCCAAAAGGTTTTAATCTTTTTCAAAACGGTTATTGCTTAATAAACAAACAAAAGAGGAGTGATCAACATGTTAGGATTTCTCATTTCATTAGTTGTGGCGATTGTCATCGGTCTCATTGGCAGTGCACTCGCTGGAGGCAGTGTACCAGGAGGGTGGATCGGTTCAATGATTGCCGGGCTTGCAGGCGCTTGGATTGGTCATGGATTACTTGGAACGTGGGGTCCTAGTCTGGCTGGCTTCGCGATCATTCCAGCGATCTTAGGAGCAGCAATCTTTGTCATTATTTTAAGCCTGATCTTCCGCAGTGTGGGATCAAGGGTTTCTTAAAAAATAAAAAACAGAGGAAGCAGTAGAGACACCGTCTAATAGGCGGTGTTTTTTATGTTATTGGTTGACAAGGTATCTATTTTTTTCACTTACATAAGATAAACAAACCTATTAGTTCAGATAGTTGACTTTTCATGAAGATGGGCATATGATGATTAAAAATTGCATCAAGGAAACTTTTTGTGCCGAAGCAAAACTTTGCAGAATCTAGGTGATGACATATGACAAACAAATACATCGAGGCACAGGCACACATGTCAGTGGCAGCTGAGCGTGCACTTGAAGGAAAGGTCAAAGGATTTAGAAGGCTCCTTCCTTTTCTAGGCCCTGCTTTTATTGCAGCGATTGCCTATATTGATCCAGGAAATTTTGCCACCAACATTGCGGCTGGCTCCAAATACGGATATCTCCTTCTATGGGTCATTCTCATATCAAATCTTATGGCTTTGCTCATCCAATCCTTGTCCGCAAAGCTTGGTATAGCGACAGGTAAAAACTTACCTGAGATCGCGCGTGAAGAGTTTCCAAAACCGGTCTCCATCGGTTTATGGATTCAGGGCGAGCTCGTCATTATTGCCACAGATTTAGCCGAGTTTATCGGGGCGGCACTTGGTTTATACTTGCTCTTTCGGATCCCGCTGCTTGAAGCATCGATTATTGCAGCCGTCGGATCATTTGCGATTTTAGAGCTGCAAAGACGAGGATATCGAGCATTAGAAGCCGGCATCACTGGCATGCTGTTCGTTGTCGTGATCGCTTTCGCTGTGCAAACCTTTGTCGCCAAGCCAGATATCGCAAGTGTCGCCGGAGGACTTTTCATTCCTAAATTTGAAGGCGCAGATAGTGTGCTTCTTGCAGCTGGAATTTTAGGCGCCACAGTCATGCCACACGCCATCTATTTACATTCAGCTTTAACTCAAAGAAGAGTTGTCGGCAGAACAGAAAAAGAGAAAAAACAGATTTTCCGCTTTGAATTTTTAGATATCCTCATTGCGATGTTAGTCGCTGGGGCCATCAATGCCAGCATGCTGATTGTCGCAGCCGCTTTATTTTATAAAAATGGTCTTTTTGTTGAAGATCTGGATGTTGCGTTTCAGCATTTTAGCACAATCGCAGGTCCTGTATCAGCCATTTTATTTGGTGTAGGCCTGCTTGTAGCCGGACTATCCAGCTCTTCTGTCGGTACATTGTCAGGTGATATCATTATGCAGGGCTTTATTCAATACCGGATCCCGCTGTACCTACGCCGGCTGATCACCATCATTCCCCCTATTGTGATCATTGCATCTGGGGTGAATCCGACATCTGCTCTTGTGATGAGTCAGGTGGTCTTATCTTTTGGTATTGCCTTTGCTTTAATCCCACTCATTTTATTTACGAGTAAAAAACGAATTATGGGTGAATTGACGAATGCCCGCTGGGTGACAGGAATATCTTGGGTGATAGCAGCTCTTGTTGTAGCACTTAATCTCTTTTTAATTGTGAATACGTTTATGTAAAAGACAGTGAGGATGCTGTCTTTTTCTTTCCATTTGGTTATGGTAAAATTCCCCTTGAGAGGATGTGGGCACATGTTTTTTTATCAGGATCAAGAGATATCCATGCGGCTGCTTGAGCCAAGAGACGCAAGAAGTCTTTATTTGCTCATCCAGCGGTCAAGAGAGCATTTACGTGAATGGATGCTTTGGGTGGATTCAACACAGACAGAGGAAGATAGCTTGGCGTTCATTCAAGGTGCCATGCAGCAAGCCTTACAGAACAACGGTTTCCAAGCAGGCATCTGGTCACATGGAGAGCTCGTCGGCATCATAGGCACCCACCAAATTCATTGGATCAACAGAACTGTTTCTATTGGCTATTGGCTCGGAGAAGGCTATCAAGGAAAAGGCATCATGACCAAAGCGTGTAAAGCCGTCATTCAGTATTTATTTGAAGAGTGCGGACTGCACCGAATTGAAATTAGAGCTGCTGTTGATAACCAGAAGAGCAGACGCATTGCAGAGCGATTATCCTTTTCGCTTGAAGGCATTTTGAAACAATGTGAATGGCTGGGCGATCGCTTTGCCGATCATTGTGTATACGCCCTTTTGCAGCCTGAATATATGAAACAAAAATCGCATTCCATGAATCAGCCCACTTAATTGTGTCGATTGCATGAATTATTTTACAAAGTGAAGCTTTGTAGTATCCGTTGTGATCGGCATCTGATAAAATAGAAGGAAAAATCGAGGTATGAAGTATGTCTCTTATTATTTTATTTTACTTATGGATTGTCCCTTTATTATTTGGCATTTTCTTCTCATTCTTAACAAAGAAAGCCACCTACAAACGCCGCTTTGTCCCATCCTATAGCATGATAGGACTCAGCATCGTTTTTCTCATTCTGGCACTGGTCTTTTCAGCCAGCCATTTTCTATTCATTTGCGGTATGTTCCTATTTGCCACAACCCTTGTCGGCACAGGCATCCCTTTATTCTTAGCCTTTGGGAAAACACCATCATAAACAAAAACCACCTTTTCGCGATGGAAAGGTGGTTTCTTTTTTATTGATTTGGCATTCTGTAAGTCACAGTGGCATCTTGATTGGCTTCGATTGCTTTCACTATGTCTTGGAGAATCTCTGACGCTCGATCATTTGAGTCATACTTGCCGAGCGTCTTGACCCAAGTATCGCTTCCTGCGATCATCCCTTCAATCTTTTTGCCGGCTACTGTGATTTCGTGGACATTAACGAAACTTTGCTGGTTTTGTGTGAAAATCCATAGCATGGTTTATTCTCCTTTACGATTTAAAATCTTTTTATCTGCTTTCTTCTCATTTTAAGCTTCTTTAACTAAAAATTCATTTGAACATTGATTAATCATTGAACTTTTCAGCATAAATGAGATCTGATTCACTAGGTTCTTTTTTAAGCTCTTTTACATTACCTTCTTTATCATATTTTATATAAGTCATCTCTCGACCAGCAATACACTCACATTCATACTTTTTATTTCCATTCTCAAAAAAACTCAACTTGATATCCATCCACAGCGTTCTTCCTCATATACCCTATTTTTTTCACAAAGCCATTTGGATAAAATTCCAGATACTTCCCCTGTTTAATACCTTTCTCTACATAGTTATCAACCCCATTTTTAAAAATGGAACCCATTGTATTTCTTTTAATCATTTTTGTCTTAACTCTCTTACGGTTTTTAGAGATTATAGGATTCACTTAATGCTATTTACTGTATCACCCAGAATCAATAGCATAAGGTTTTAAACCCACTTTTCCCCTGAAACACAAAAACCTCGAAAGGTTTCTAGCCATCAAGGTTTTTGTGTATTTCATAATACTCTAATTCAATGCATCTTCTAATGTTTTCTTTTCATGTTCTAACATACCGCTTATGATAATGCCACATACTACTTCATCTTTGTCCAAAACAAATCCTACTGTATCGTTTTGTAAAATAGACACGATATCATTTTCTGAAAATGATATTAAGACCTTGTCTAACCCTATATATACGTCTAATTTACCTTTCTCATCTATATAGGTCTTATCATTATGTTCTTCTACTTGAAAATTTGGTACTCCTCTAATGACATTTATATTTGTCGTATCCAATTTAAAATTTTCAATTTTGTGTACATTTTCACTTAATGTTAGTGTAATTGAACGAAGGCTGCCTGTATATTTCCCTATCCCTATTTCAATTAAAGATTTCTTGAAATCTCCAGTTCTCCAATATATCGTTGGCTCTTTTGATATATTCCAGCTACCAAATTCTATATTAATCGGTGTATAAAGATCATATTCAATATTTATAGACTGACTGTCTTTGTATTCTGTTACTTTTAACATCATCATGTCTCCTTCTAAGGCATATACACAGCATGCTTTATTACAGGTAGTAATCCGTCTCCACGGGGTTTACTAAATATTAATTCCCAATTTCCTATCTTCATAATTTCTTCATATTTAATTCCTTGCTTAGCAGCATTGTTAACAGAGCTTTGGAAACTTGACAATAAAGTTTGGCTATTTATCGGCATACCATGTGTAGTTGCATCTCTTGTTATATACTCAACCATATGTTTTGTTCCATTCGGATGTACCCAAAATTTCCCATTTGATGTTGCTAATTCAAATGATTTTGGGATTTTTGTACCTTCATAATGTGGTTGAGTAATTTTAATATTTCTCCACACTGTACCATTATCTCCATTTTTAACAGCACTCTTAACTCCCATCTTCCCATGAAACCCTTTCGCCCCAAACGGCAAAAGCATCCCCAGCGCCGCGTTCATACTTGCTTCCTGCTGTTCTTTCGAGACCTTATTCCCAAACATGTCTCGGCCTGTAATCGCTTCGCTGAAGCCATTGGTTGCGGTGAGGCCATATAAACCTTTTTGAGATGTTTTTAGGGCGTCAAAGGACTTTTGGGATGTCTTGTAAACGTCAACTGCCTTGATTGCCGCTGATGTAGCTTGGGTCGTTTTGTAGACGGCTTTTCCCCCTTTGAAAATGCGGCCTGCCCAGCCGACGATAGGGATATAACCCGCTGCTGCCATGCTGCCTGCGGCGACTCGCTGTCCTGTGGTGAGTTCTTCACCTGTGATTGGGTCGACGCCTGTTGCGGCGCGTTTTGCATCGTTTACACCTGTCAGCTCATTGACAATATTTCCGCCATAATCGAGTGCTTTTTCATACCAAGGACGATTGGCGAGGGCTTCTTGTTCCTTTGCGATCTCGCGGGCTTCTTCTTGTTCTTTTTTGATTTTTAGATATTCAGAAGTTTGCTTTTCAATATCGCTTTTTGCCTTGTAGATTTCGCTATTTTGATACGCTTTCTTGTCAAAATTCATAGGCGAAATTGCTTTTCCATCATTTGTCGCATTCATCATTTCAGCGTACAATGCCATTGTAGCCTGCTGCTCCGTCTCTGACAAAGCATATTCATCTTTTAAATTTTGGTCGAGTTCTATTAAGTCTTTTATCGTTTTTTTTCGTTCATCTTCGGCATCGGCTATCTTATCTTCAAAGGTTTGGCTATCAAATACCTCTAGAGAAATGATGTCATCAATGTCTTGAAAAATCGTTTTGAGTGCCTTTTTTTGATCCTTTACAATGCTTTTGGCATTGTTGATGCCCATATGTACTGCGTTGTCTAAAAAGTGCTCTTCTACAAAGGTATCGCCGCCAAAGTTTGTATCATCAAGTGTCCCAGAAACACCTTCATGAAAGGCTTTTTGCTTATCAATAAAGCTGATAAACATGTCTACATTTCCAGCTAGCTCTTTATAAAAGCTTTTAATATTATCGGCGCCTTTTCCAGTGAAATCATCACCAAGGTTTGCCACACCTTGTAATGCTTTTTTTAAATCTATCATATGTTCGCGGAGTTCCTGATAGTGTTTTGCCCTTGTATCCATGGCACTTGTTAGTGCTTTTGCATCAAGTATCTTACCCAGAAGAAGTCACTCCCTCCATTATTGATCATGAAGTCTATTTTACCTTTCTCACCGCATTGGAAAAATAGTCTTTAAGTTACAAAAATACCTTCCATATATCTTTAGAGGGGATAAAACAAGTGACAATTGAAATAATTTTCCCTTTCATCACAAAAAAGTCAGTCCTCTTTTAGAGAACCGACTACATTTTGTTTAGAAAAACCGTTTTAAACTTTTCTTGAGTGGAGGAATATCCAACTCACCTTTTTCAAAGAATTTTTTCAGTAAGTACTTACTAAATCCTGCTGCTTGTGTGTACGTAATTTTACCAGGTAACGGCGGTTCATTTGTGACTGCAACATCAATAATGACGGGTTTATCTGATTGAAGTGCTGTATCAAAAGCTGGAGCTAGTTCTTCATGTGACGACACTGAGATTCCTTTTCCGCCACATGCTTCTGCAAACTTAGCAAAATCAATACCTTCTAGCTCTATGCCATAATTGATGTTTCCTTTCACCTGTTGTTCATATTCAATCATTCCAAGGTTGTTGTTATTTAAGATCACAACAACGATCGGCAGCTTATATTTTACCGCTGTCACAAAATCTTGCATGACCATTGTGAAGCCTCCATCACCACAGACAGCAATCGCTTGGCGATTCGGTTCATTTAATTTAGCAGAGATCGCTCCAGGCAAGCCGCAGCCCATCGTGGCAAGCCAGCTGGAGATAATGAAATCCTGCTGCTTCATTTCGAAATGACGGGCCATCCAAACGGTCACATTCCCTACATCAACAGAAAGAATAGCGTCATCTTCGACTGCTTCTTCTAATCTAGCAATGACTTGCTGCGGTTTAAGCGGCGATGTGGCAACGGATTTTTCCTTATCCATTTCCTCTCGCCATTTCATCATATGTTCAGTACAAGCTTCTAGAAAACCACGCTGCTCTTTATGTTCAATGTAGGAGGTCAGTTCATGTAAGCCACTCTTGCTGTCACTCACGATTCCCACGTCTACGGGATATCTTTTACCGATTTGATCCGGTTTAATATCCAGTTGAATGGCTGGTGTATCCTCCGGTAAGTAGTCTCTATATGGAAAGGAGGTTCCCAGCATGATTAAGAGATCACACTCTTCCATCGCTTCATATGCCGGCTTCGTTCCAATTTGGCCTAGGTTTCCTAAAAAGTATGGATGCCTGTCTGGCACAACCCCTTTTGCAGGAAGTGTGATGACGATAGGTGCAGCGGCCTTTTCTGCAAACATAAGAAGCTCTTCCTTAGCATTTCTTAATCCTTTACCTGCTAAGATGACTGGCTTCTTCGCATTGTTAATCAGCTGAGCCGCCTTTAGCAGTTGATCTTTCTTTGGCCGTACTTCTCCCTCAACATAAAGAGGAGAAGTATAAACAGGATTACGTTTAATTTTTTGAGAAAATAAGTCATCCGATACGGTGAGAACTGCCACACCTTTGTGAGTATAAGCTGCTTTAATGGCTTGATTCAATAAATCAGGCAGAGCTTCTGCTGTTTGTATCTGCTGATTAAAAACAGCGACGTCGTCAAACATCCGCTCTAATTTGATTTCTTGAAAGGCGTCTCTCCCTACTTCAGTCGATGCAACCTGACCCGCAATCGCTAAAACGGGTGCACCATCGGCTTTTGCATCGTATAGTCCATTTAATAAGTGGACAGCACCAGGTCCAGCGATTGATAAGCAAACACCGAGTTTACCTGTTAGTTTGGCATCAGCCGCCGCTGAAAGTGCCGCCACTTCTTCATGTCTTGTTTGTATAAATTGGATTTTGCTTGATTCATGCCTAAGCTCTTCAATCAATTCGTTTATGCTGTCGCCGGGCATTCCATAAATATGTTTCACGCCCCACTCTTCCAGTAGCGCTGTTACTTCTTTTCCTGCGGTTCTTTGCGGCATGTGAGAAAACTCCTTTTTTCTTACTCCATACCACCGCACCCTTTTGATCAAACGTTTCAACTTGCTTTGGCTACTTTTTAAAATGATATGGAAGGGTGGCGACCACAATATCCCGCTTCCATAATAGACGGAATCTTAATAAAAAGGCGGATTGATTATGCAAGATGGTGTGCCATCTTTTTTTCGGAATAAATTGAGGCACGAGCACCATCACTTTATATTGATGCGCATTTGCTTTTGCCTCAACTGTTTCAAGAAATTTATCCAGCGGGTGAATGAGACTTCGATAGGATGAATGCAGCATCACAAGCCGCACACCGCTATTTAGTTTTTCCCAATCCTCTTCAATTTTCTTATCTTTTTCTTTATCAAAGGATACATGAACTGCTATGACTTGCTCTGATAAGGATTTAGCATATTGAACAGATTGTTCAACGACACGTGTTACACCTGCTATCGGCACGATGACCACATTTCCTTTAATCTCAACAGGCTCTGATTCATTCAATAAACGCAGTTGTTCTCCAACAGACAGATAATGCTTTTTAATGGAATGAAAAATCAGTAGAACAATTGGCATAAAAACAAATACTGGCCATACAAGATGGAACTTGGTCAAAATGAGAATGACAAGAACCGTGAAGGAAATCAGTGCCCCGACTATATTGATTGGCATTTTCGTTTTCCAACCCTGCGGTTTTTCACGAATCCATTTCACACACATACCGGTCTGTGACAAGGTAAATGGAATAAATACACCGACAGCATATAGCGGAATAAGGTGTTCCGTTTTCCCATCAAACAACCAGATAAGCAGCATGGAAGCTACACCTAAAAAGATAATGCCGTTAGAATAGCCAAGTCGATCCCCTCTTACGGTAAACATACGCGGCATATATTTATCCTTTGCAAGGTTGACCGCCAATAAAGGAAAGGCGGAAAAGCCGGTATTTGCTGCTAATATCAAAATTAAAGCTGTGACAGCCTGAATGACGTAATAGAAAAATGTACGTCCAAATGTATCTGTTGCAATTTGTGATACAACTGTTTCTTCTGGCTTTGGTGAAATGCCAAAACCAAACGCAAGCAATGTCACACCCACAAATAAAACGGCTAGTAATCCACCCATCATTAATAATGTTCTTGCTGCATTTTGTGCAGCTGGTTTTTTAAAGGATGGAATGGTATTTGAAATGGCTTCTACTCCAGTCAGAGCAGAACAGCCAGACGAAAAAGCTTTTAATAACAGAAATAAGGTAATGCCTGATACGTGTGTACCGATCGCTGTATGTTCAGGTGCTGGCGGTACGCCTCCTGTTAATAATTTAAAGCCCCCAACTCCAATTAATATAAGAAGTGAAAATACAAACAAGTATACGGGATATGCTAAAATCGATGCCGATTCTGTCAATCCGCGAAGGTTGAGCACCATGATCAAGATGACCAATACAATTGAAATCAACACATGATATGGATATAGTGCTGGGAAAGCCGATGTGATGGCATCGGTACCTGCTGATATGCTCACTGCTACAGTCAAAATATAATCTACAAGCAATGATCCACCAGCGATCAACCCTGGTTTTTCACCTAAGTTTCTGCTAGAGACGACATATGCTCCGCCGCCTTCTGGATAAGCATAAATAATCTGGCGGTAAGATAAAATTAACGCCATTAACAGAATTAATACACAACCTGCAATCGGGAGTGAGTACCAAAATGCTGCTGCACTAACGACTGAAAGAACAATTAAGATTTGTTCTGTACCGTATGCAACTGATGACAATGCGTCTGATGATAATAACGCCAACGCTTTGATTTTTGATAGTTTTTGTTCTCCTGCTGCCTGTGATTTTAATGGTTTCCCAATTAAAATACGCTTCATCAAACTGTACATGTGATGCCCGCTCCTTTAATGTCAAACGAATTAAGTTACAAAAGATGGATCGCCAAAAAGACACAGAGGCAATAGAATGCCCCTGTGCCTATTCTTTAGATCACAGGTTGGTCTTTGCTCTCTTTAACGCTTACGAGGTTAGCTGACGGATTCGGGCGCATGAGACTTTGCCCTACCTAAAAAGGATTCACCCCATGTGGTGTCTTGCACCACTAATGGTTCCCCCGCTCATCGAAATGATTCAGCGATTGGTCTTTTATAAAAGAGATCATACTCCCGTTTGACACCAAAGTAAAGACATTTTTTCACGGTCTTTTGATCGTTTATCAATCAGTCTTTTTGCGGTTTTTTCGTACAAAATAAACAATCATCACAGCCACAAAAATGATCAACACAGCGATACATGCAAAGTAAATCCAAGAATCTCCGAGGCCTTGCTTTTCACTTTTTCCGGAATCATTTTTTGTGCTGTTGACCGTTTGATGATTGGTGAACATGTCTTTGTTTTTGCTCTCTATTGCAACTGTTGCCGTCTCCGTATTTGTTTGCAGGAAATGAATCACTTCCTTTGAAAGATCAGCTTCAGCTGCATTCATGCCTGAAAAGACGGTCATTGGCTGTTCTTTATTCCATACAGATGGCTGCGTCCATACAAGACGAGCAGTCGTTTCGTTAATCATGCCAAAGGAAGATACATCATATTGATCCTTTTTCGCTGGCACGATGAGGTCGTCTGCTTTTTCCTTTAAAAGAGAGAACGTTTGGATTCCCCCAATGAAAATGAGAGAGTGATTTTTCAATTGTTCATCTGTCACATTTGATGCTTTAATCAATTGATATTGAGCAGCTTCTGGCTCACTAAATGATTCTGTCAGCATGGCCATTTGATTGATTGTTTCTTGTTTGATTTGATCTGGCATGATGATCAATGTTTTTCCTTGGTTCGTTTTTGATGTGAAAGGAAGCGGCCATGCAGATAAATCCGGTGTATCACTAGTCGTTCCTTCTGGTATTTGAAGAGAGCTGTTCTTATCAATGTAAATCCAGCCTTCTTCATCCGTATGTCTGCAGGATTCCATGTTTTTAAAACCCGTTGTGACAAATTGTAAATCAATATATTCGTTCTTTTGAAGTACTTGTGAATCTACTGGAATTGACACATGATAGAATCCATTCTCATCTTTGTTTCCTAGTTTTGTTAACGGTACGTCGTGTGGTTCGTTATTGATCATGACTGTTAAGCGTTCAGCTTTGTCTGCTGTATCAGATTTTTTAAATGTTAGATTTAATTTTGCACCTGATTTTTGGTTAGCAATCAATGCTTTCGGATAATAGAAATGATCAGATGCTGTCTTTTTGGTTCCAACTGTGACATCATCTCCACCAAAATCTTTTAAGCGAATATGATGAGATGGTTTAGATGCTGTAGCTGTAACCTTTTGAAGCAGCAAATCCGTCCCAGTGAGTTGACCCGTCAGTTCTGGTTGAGTTAGGACATTGATTTTTTCAGCAATGGTCTTTGGCTGTTCAGCAGTAATAAATAGAATAGGCTGTTCTTTTTTCTTTGCTGTCAAGGTTCTCAATGCTAACGTGAGATGATTGCTTTCTGTTTTAACTCCCGCAGCCTGCTCGATCGATTTTACTCGTCCATCCCAGTTTCCTTTTGCTCCCACAGCAATGGTTGGATGTGCAATTTGCTTGAGGTCCTTTTCTTGGACGAGTTTGAGGTCCGCTTGAGGGTCTTTATTTTTCAACGTACGGTATACTTTCATAGCCGCTTCTAATTCAGCTGCTTCCGGTGAATTTGGAATTACGATATCTGTTTGTTCCTTCTGATCACCTGTTTGAATGAAAGGTGAAGGGAAGCTGTCTAACGTCACGTCTTTCGTTTGAGCTCCTTTGAATGCCAGTTCACTTTCAGGATATACTTTCAGCCAATTGGCAGGTGTCTCTTGGTTGATACACACACCTTCTTTTAGCACACCATAAAATGCGAGCTGAATTTGATGAGATCCTTTTTTCAATTGCGCTTTGGTCAATTTGATCTGCATCGATTTCTTTTGATTTTTTCCTGATACGAGAATGGTCTTTACAATCTCTCCATCAATCATGACTGTGAATGACGATGGAGAAATGAGTAATGGTGAAGCCTCTATATTCAATGTCAGGGTGCTGGACTCTACTTTTTCTTTCTCTATCTGATAGGAAAATTCAGTACGGTCTTCTTGTCCATACAAGGTCACCACATCTTCTGATAAATGCTGCGTTTCGGTTTGACTTCCTTTTGATGAGCGAATCCAATCGTCCTTCACTTGTACACGATTTGATTGCGCCATTGCTTGACCTGCCATGAAAAAAGGCTGAATGGCAAGGGATATCGTCAATATAAAAATCATCCATTTTACCGATTTCAATTTGTCACCCGCTTTTCTTTTGTTGTTGATCGTAACGCTCGGTTTTGTACCATTTTACTTCTTGTTTCAATAAACGGCTCTTTGCCTCTACACATAAGGAGTACACGACAAGCGCAATCCACACTTGAGAATAGGTAAAGTACATGAGGACCACAATGAGAATATTTTGTTTGGTGAGCTCTGTTTTCTCAATACTCAATGTAATCATCACTTCTGTTAGAAAGAGGAAGAAGGCCAATCCCCACAGGATTAGCGCAACCGCTCCTACAGATAAGTGAAGGTCAACAAATAGGTTGACGATAAAGATCCCATTTGAGAGCAAAACACCGAAGAAAAATAAGAAATACGTAAAGAAGAAATAAAACAAATCGAAAATCATTCGTTTTCGTTTCAGCTTCATAAACTGCCTTAGAAATTTGAGAACAACGTATTGGTTGCCTCGAGCCCAGCGTGTTCTTTGCCGCCACCAGACCTTCCACGTCTCAGGCTCTTGTTCCCATGTGATAGCAGCCGGGAAAAATCGAATGACATAGCCAAGGTTATAGACACGAATCGTTAATTCGGTGTCCTCAGCCAACGCATGGGCATCCCAGCCGCCAAGCTCTTCTAAAATGTGCCGGCGGATGGCAAAGTTGGTGCCTGGTATGGTCGCAATGCCAAACCACTTCCATCTTCCGCCCTGAGCCATCCATTGGAAGCAGATGGTCTCAATATTAATAAATTTGGTCAGTAGGTTTTTAGCTGCATTGATCACTCTGAATTTCCCGACAACCGCTCCTGCCTTTGGGTCATTCAATAACCCAAGAACCAAATGATAGACGGCCTTTTGTTCAGGCATGTTATCTGCATCGTATACGCAGATGACCTCTCCTGTTGAAGCCTTCAAGCCTTCATTCAATGCAGTGGATTTTCCCTTCCCTGCAAAAGGCGGCTTCGTTTCAATCATATGGACATAATCATATTGCTCACTGAATGATTGCACGATGTCTCCTGTGCCATCAGAGGAATTGTCATTAATCACAATGATTTCAAGGAGGTGTTTCGGATAGGATAGCTGGACCATCGCTTTTAGTGTTTGCCGTATGACGACTTCTTCATTATGAGCAGGAATCAGTATACTGACGGTCGGTAGCTCTTTCCCTTGTTTTGTCCATTTAGGCAGCACTTTTTCGTAGGTCAGATAGTGCTGAAAGCCGCCCTGCATGAGAAACATGTGGTATAGGAGCATGATCCAAATCAGTATTAATGAAAGATAAAATAAGACATCAGCCACCTAATTTTCTCTCCTTAAAAATTCGTTTTTTCATTGTTAGTCTTAAATACAATGTGTAAAAAGCAAATGCCGCAATAAATAGCATCACCACAACTGTGAGAATTCGCAGCATCTTTTCCATGCCGCTTCGTTTGACTGTTTTGGTTTCTGCTAGATTGGATTCTTGTACTTGAATATGTCCATTCCCTGATGTTTTGATCTGTACATGTGATGTTTGGACCATCTGTTTTGTTTTCTTTAAATCCAGCCATTCACTAGAAGGAATCGCCTCCATCTGTGTTATCAGGTCCTGTAATCCGGCTATTCCTGATTCCACATTATAGGACAGCCCGATTGCCGCTGATTGAAGATGCTGGCTGGATTGAATCGTCTGTTCTGTTAACACATTTGAACCTGCTTGGTCAGACGCTGGCGCTACTGATTGCTGAGGATATAAGGTCATGCCATGAAGCATAGCAGGTGTCGTCACCAGTGGCGGTGCACCAACTGCTTTCCAAGTATGGTTCGACAGCTGCACCTGCCCAAAAAGACTGGACATATGCCTTGAAATCACTTCATAGCCTTGTTGAGATATCGCATCATGCGGCACCTCAAATGCAAGAGGATATAGACCTTGCTGCGCAAGAAGCTCAATGCCCTTTGTCAGTTTTTCTTCTGTATAAATGATTTCTTGCTGCTGATTCGATTTGATATAAGTGTTGAAGTCCTTTTCATTTGAAAAATAGCTTTTAATTAGCTGTTTCTCAGAATTTTTAGGGTCATTTGACGTAATGGGCTGATCATTTTTTACATCCCAGAACTCAAAGTCCTGTCCAGATTCCTCTGTTCGATATGTCCGGCTAAATCCATGCAGTATGATGCTGGCTCCATCCCTTTGCAATTGTTTTAACACTTTTACGAGCTGCGGGCGGTCACTCAGCGTGACTTCATTACCTGTTGCTTGATCAACCCAAACAGGGGTTACCGCGATTTGAAACGGAATATGCTGAGTGGATACGTATTGTCCAAGTTCAAGCAGTTTCTTTTCGTCAGTGGCAGGACTAATGTTCTCAAGCTTTAAGTACTTTGTGGTCAATTGATTAGAAGAAGGCAGATATTTTTCAAGCACTTCTGCAAGAAGCTTGTTTTGCTGCACAATATCTAAGATTCCAATATAGGCCGCGCCTTCTTTAGTTTGAACCACAAATGGAAGTGTAGCCTCATGCTTCTTCAATAAAAATTCACTTTGCAGGTCTGCCCCTTGAACCGTTAACGCACGGAGACTTTCCTCTAGCTGACGGTAAGTCTGATCATGCGCACGCTTGATTTGACTGGTGTGATCTTGTTTGTGAAAAGTAAGCTTGGAGAATGGGCCAAACTGTTCGGCATTGTATCCAATGACTATTACGTGCTGCGACTCGTTCAACGCACGAATGGTTTGTTTAGGTAAGGCTTTCTTTGTCTCACCTAGATAAATGACTTGTTGAAATTCACTGATTCTCTTTTTAGCCATATATTCATCGGATACAATCGTTGTCTGTTTGGAAAAGTGTCCAGCGATTAGATCCAGCATATGGACAGCTGGAGTCTCTTCCCCCGATTCTGTCGAATAAACGATCAGGGTATTTGGCTGCGAAACAAGAGCATCGGCTGAAGCAACCGATTTAAACGAAAGAATAGAAAAAAGAGCGATCATCAACGAGCATTTCATCAAAAAATTAAAGTTCATTCATCATCATCTCATTTTCTAGTTCTTCTAAAAATTGCTCTGGCGTACGATAATCCGAACTGCTTGTTAAATGGCAGACATGAAATGTCAAGGTGACTTCACGACCGTTTAACAGCACATGCTTTTGTAATGTATCCTTTAGCTTATCAAGAACGACAGAGACGTTCTCTTCTGGTGTGTGCGTAAGCAGCAGGCCCATTCGTTCTTCGGATAATCGAAATTTCTTATCTGTTTCTCTGACGCTTTCGCGGATTTTGATACTTAATTGCTGAAACAGGTGCTGCATTTCTTTTTCTCCATATAACGATTTGAATTCCGCTGCATAGTGCATATGAAGAAGGATAAAAACGAATGGCTGTTTGTAGCGTTCTGCCCGTTTCATTTCCTCGGACAATTCCAGCCTCATCCGCTCGGCATTATCAAATCCTGTCGTCGAGTCAATCGCCACAAATTGTTTGATTGCCTGCTTTTGTTGTTCAATGGTGTGTCGCATCGTCTTCATCCGCTCATGCAGGCTTCCTGCTGAAATCGCGAAAAAGAGGAGTGCTACGCCCCAAATCACCACATCCTGCAAGGTTTGATGGGAAAAGAGGGGATTGATGTGACCAAGCTCTGTAAAGAACATGGCGCTTCCTATAAAGAACAAGATCAGCAAGGTGAAAATTAAAGCTGGTAAAATGCCAAATAAAACCCCGCACCCTAATACGACAAATGTCAGTGCGATGATCATAAAGCTCTCCGCATCGTGGACGCTGAGGTAGCCCATAAACAAAATAAGACCTGCAAACGTGAGGAGCAGAGAATAATACAAGCGATACGTGCTACTGAATAACCGATTCATTAAAAAGCTCCCTTTCTGCAATTAGAGGCAATAAGTTGTCAAATGAGTGTGTGTCATTTTCGTTCATGTATCCTCCGTAATAAGCCTTAAGAGGATCTTGAATTTGTAATTCTTTCATGCGGTCATACACATTTTTTGCGAATCCCGGCTCATTTTTTTTAAGAGCATACAAGATGACGAGCGCATATACCGAAGGCGATTCATACGTCACAGATGGCTGCAAAGTGCTCAGCTTATATCTCCCGTACAGTTTTCCATCTTCTTTAAAACTCGTTTTAAGCCATTTTATGATCGCGGATGTATTCACCTTTGCACGATCGGCATGTAGAGCCGTATAGAGTTGATCAATCATATTGATTTCTTGATCAAATGAATAGGCTTTTTTCTTTATGTCATAGGATTTAGGAAAGAATCCTTTTTTTCTCGGTGCTTTTTTTAGAATGGCCAATTGGTTACTCGTCATTTGTTTCGTGAATATTTTGAGGGATTCCAATTCTTTGATTGCTTTTGGGTCTATATATGAGAGTGTGATTGTGTGTGAAGTTCGATTTGTTGATGCATCATAATAATCGGACAAGATGCCTCTATACATATTCTTGTCTTTTAACGCTTGTGCGATTTCTTTTGCTGTGGTTTGATACGCTGAATTCTTCCATAAACGATCTGCCTTTTGAAGTGCCGCCACTACCCGTAAATCATCAACTAAAGCATTGGCCTTACTTTTTTGATCAGATTCGATTTGCCAGCTGAGAAGGTGATCGTCTAATAAAAATTGATCTTGCAGGACACCAAATTGTTGATCAAAAGAATTTTGATCATTTTTTCGAACTAGATAATCCATCCAAAGTCCAAGTGATTCAGATAAGTAGATGTGCTGCTCTGCAAAAGAGGTGCGGATCATGCCTTGATCTGTCATTAAGTGGTGCGTAATAAAATATTCTCCAGGCAATACAGGCTGTGCTGACTGTGGATCAGCTGATTCTTTCTGCTGTTTCCAGGTACATCCGCCTAGTAGAATGACAATGAGTAAAACAATAGCCGTGCGATGTATGGCTGTAATCATTCGTGTCCCCTTTCAACTCCCGTTCTCTTAGCATCCAACGATTTATTATAGAGTGTTTTTGTTAAAATTTAAATAAATATTTTATACCAAATTACGAGTCTTTTCGCACACATATTCCCATTTTCAGAAAAACAATATGCCGATATACTTGATTCAACTGAAAAACCCATGCATTTACGCATGGGTTTTTATAATACTATTGATCTAATTTTAGTTTCTTCAATTGTTCAGCCAATGCGTTATTGATTGGTTCTTCCACTTTCTTTTGTTTCTTCATATATTTAGACACATCGTGCTTACTGGCTTTCTTTTGATTGGATTGTGATTTGCGTTTTTCGAAAACCGACAGCTTTTCTCTATGACCGCACACACAAGCAAAGATTTTGCCATCGCCTTCTCCGCGCAGTTCGAGCTTTTTATGACAGTTCGGGCAGCGTGCATTTGTTTTCTTCGCCACATTTTTACGGTGCCCGCATTCCCGGTCCTGACACACAAGCATTGTGCCATGTTTTCCATTCACTTTCAGCATGAGTTTTCCGCAGTCAGGGCAATGGGTGCCAGTGACATTGTCATGCTTAAAGGTTTGGTTCGTCTGTTTGATTTCAGTTACGGCTTGCTTTGCATACGACTTCATTTCACTCATGAATTGAGAAGCCTTCAGCTGTCCTTTTGCGATTTTAGAAAGCTTTTGTTCCCATTCTGCTGTTAACGCAGGAGACTTTAAGTCTTCAGGCACTAGGGAGAGCAGCTGCTTCCCTTTTGATGTGATGAAAATGTCTTTGCCTTTTTTCTCGATTAAGAAGCTATTGAACAGCTTTTCAATAATATCGGCTCTTGTCGCTACTGTTCCTAAACCACCTGTTTCACCAAGGGTTTTCACTAAGTCCTTTTCTTGGTTCTGCATAAATGCGGCTGGGTTCTCCATAGCAGATAGTAAGGTCGCTTCATTGAAACGGGCAGGAGGTTTCGTTTCTCCCTTTGTTTCTTTCAGCTGTCTTACGTCAAGTGACTGTCCTTCTGAGAGTAGAGGGAGATGCTGATCTGCTTCGGCTGATTCCTCGTCTTCATAGGAATCATCGTACACGGCCTTCCAGCCTGCTGCTTGCACGGTTTTCCCTTTTGCTGTGAACGTTTCACTGCCTATCTTGGCGATAACCGTTGTTTCCTCGTATTCAAAAGGATTCATGAGGACAGCAAGGAAACGTTTGGCAATGAGGTCATATAATTTACGCTCTTTATCACTTAATGCACCAGGATACAGCTCTTCCTCGGTTGGAATGATCGCATGGTGATCTGACACTTTCGCATCGTTGACGAAGCCTTTGTGGGCTTTCACTCCTGATTGTAAAATACGGTTCACATGCTGTGCGTATGGTCTGACGTTCATTCCTTTTAAACGATCTTTTAATGTAGGAACGATATCCGCTGAAATAAAACGTGAATCTGTTCGTGGATATGTGACGAGCTTATGCTGCTCATACAATCGCTGAAGCGTAGACAATGTTTCTTTCGCCGAGAATCCATAGCGTTTATGGGCATCACGCTGTAATTCTGTCAGGTCGTACAACCCGGGAGCAAACGCTTTTTTCGCAGTTTTTTTCAACGCATCGATCACTGCTGGTTTTCCTTTACAGCCTGCCAAGTGCTCTTTTATGACATTCTCTTGGAATGTGCGGTTTTGCTTTGTTTTCGCATCCTGCCAGGTCAATGTCAGACCATCTACTTGTGCAGTCAGGCCATAGAACGGCTTCGGCTGAAATTGCTGAATGTCTTCTTCTCGTTTGGCGATCATGGCAATCGTTGGTGTTTGTACCCGTCCGCAAGAAAGCTGTGCATTGAACTTGGTTGTCAGCGCTCTTGTTGCGTTGATCCCTACAATCCAGTCTGCCTCTGCACGCGCAACCGCTGAGCGGTACAGGTTATCATATTCTCTGCCGTCTTTTAATCGTTTGAAGCCTTCTTGAATCGCTTTATCCGTAACAGAGGAGATCCATAGCCGTTTCAATGGCTTTTTCACATGCGCTTTTTCAAGAATCCACCTTGCAACTAGCTCCCCTTCACGTCCAGCATCTGTTGCGATAACAATGTCTTTTACATCTTTTCTCGCAAGCTGTGCTTTCACTGCTTGGAATTGTTTGCCTGTCTTTTTCATGACGACAAGTTTGAGCGGCTCTGGAATGATCGGTAAATCCTCTAAACGCCAGGATTGAAATTCCTTTCCGTAGCCTTCTGGATCAGCCAATGTGACCAAATGGCCAAGCGCCCACGTCACAATGTATTGATCTCCTTCTAAAAAACCATTTCCTTTTTTATGACACTTCAGCACACGCGCTAAGTCACGTCCTACTGAAGGTTTCTCTGCTAATACAACTGTTTTTGACACTAGATTTCACATCTCTTTCTTCTATCCATCCTTTTATTATAGCAGACGTGGAGATGCGGTTCTAATGGCGGATTATTTCTTCAAGCGCTTGATGATTTCGTTTGTGACTTCTTGTGTGTGATAGGCTCCGCCGATGTCTGCCGTTAAAAAGCCGTCTGCTGTGACTGACTCGATGATTTCGAGCAGGTGTGTGCCCAGTTCTTCCTCTCCGAAATGATCAAGCATGAGTTTAGCCGTCCAAATTTGACCGATTGGATTGGCGATTCCTTTCCCCGCAATGTCTGGAGCTGATCCGTGTACAGGTTCAAACATGGATGGATATTTGCCATTCACATTGATATTGGCGGCAGGCGCAACGCCAATGCTTCCCATAATGGCTGCCCCAAGATCAGTTAAAATATCGCCAAATAAATTACTGGCAACAATCACATCGAATTTCTCTGGTCTTGTCACAAAGAAGGCTGAGAGTGCATCAATGTGCTGTGAGTCTGCTGTCACTTCTGGATAATCCTTTGATACGTCTTGAAACACTTCATCCCAAAATGGCATTGTATGGACGATTCCATTCGATTTGGTTGCACTTGTCACTTGCTTTCGTCGCTTTTCTGCTAACTGGAAAGCAAAGCGCATGGCTCGCTCTGTCCCTTTTCTTGAGAAAACAGCATTTTGAATGGCAAGCTGATCTTCTCCTTGATAGATGCGGCCCCCAATTTCACTATACTCTCCTTCTCCGTTTTCTCTTACAACAAGGAGGTCAAAATCCTTTGGCTGAGAAAGCGGTGAGCGTATTCCGCTCAGCTGTTTTGCAGGTCTCACGTTAATGACCTGTTCAAATTCACGTCTAATTTTAATCAGCAATCCCCAAAGCGATATATGATCCGGCACTAAATTGGCATCTCCGACTGCCCCTAAGAAAATGCTGTCAAATGCCTTCAGTTGTTCCAGTCCATCCTTCGGCATCATTTCGCCATGCTCTAAATAATATTCACAGCTCCACGGAAAATCCTGAAAGGTAAAAGACAGGCCGCCATGAACCTCTGATACCGCTTTCAATACTCGCATGGCTTCAGGCACAACTTCCTTCCCAACCCCGTCACCTGGTATCGCTGCAATTGACAAATGCTTCATTGATTTTTCCCCCTTCGCTATCGGTCGACCGTCGACCATTTAAAATGAGTTTACTAAAGAGTGCATGTTCTTACAATGGACAAAAGACGCTTTTTGATCAAAGCGCCTTTTTATCCTGCAAGAGCACACCGGGTTTCTGTTTCTTTCTTCCCGCACCTTTTTTATCTGAGAGCAGCAAACCGCCTAAGGTCAGTACAGTTCCGATCACTGACATGAGTGTCAGTCTCTCATGAAGAACGATCATCGAAATGATCATCGTGATAATAGGCACTCCATAAATATACACACTTGATTTCACCACACCGATCGTCTTCACGGAAAAGCTCCATGTCAGAAAACAAATAGCAGATGCAAAGACGCCTAAAAACAGCAAGTGGAAGGCAAACGATGGATTCGTCAACCGCTCCCAGTCTAAACGAATCTTAAAATGCCAGATCAGTGGAATCATCCATAGCAGCCCGTAAAAGAAGACACGTCTTGTCACCTGAATAATATGGTAGCCATATTGATTGATCATTTTCGATAAAATGGAATAAAATGCCCAGACAATGGTAGCCATAAATGCTAAAGCATCACCGAGCGGATTCAATTGGAACGTCGTCATCCCATTAAAGCTAATCAGTACAATTCCCATCATCGCGATGAAGAAGCCTATGAAAAATCGGCTGTGCAGCGGCTCATCTTTTAATAAAAAATAAGACAATAGAAAAGAGAAGAATGGGACAACGGAGCTGATAACACCTGCATTCGAAGCGAACGTATAGGTAAGTGCAACATTTTCTAAAAAATAGTATAAGACCACACCGCATAACCCTGCGAGCGCAAACATCCCTTCATGCTTTCTACGCTGCACCTTCATGGTGACTGGATAAATGATCATCAGGGCAAGGTACCCAAGGAAAAAACGAAAAAATAAAATCTCTGTTGGAGAAAAAGCCGTTAATAATATTTTGGTTGATATAAAGGTAGATCCCCATAAAAAAATGGTGAACATGGCCGCTAGATGACCAAGAAGCTGTTTATTTTTCATTTTGCTGTTACCTGCTTTGCAAAAATTTGCTGATACTGCCCTGGCGTAAGCCCAATAAATTCCGAAAAGAAATGAGTCAAATGACTTTGATCAGAAAATCCAGCAGCGGCAGCTACATCTATTGGCTTCATTCCTTGGGCGAGAAGTTCCTTCGCATAGTTCACCCTGATTGTCTGTAAATAACGATACGGCGTAATTCCTCTGAACTTTGTAAAAGCACGCAGCAATGAATATTTGTTCATGGACACAAGCTCACCTAGGTCATCTAACGATATATTTTCCGTGAGATGTGTTTCAATATATTGCTGTACGTCTTGGACTTTTTGTTCATTGGCATTGGCTGCTGATGCTTTTTCCTCTGGTGTATCAGAATAGGTTTCGATCAATTGCTTCATTAAAAAATAAAAGGCTTCCTGTTTATTCAAAGCAGGAGCTTCTTCTGTGATCATTTGATGAAGATCATATAATTGCTTTGCTAGTTCACTTTGTGAAACCACAGGGGCTTTAAAATGCGGCTTGTGCTGAAAGATCTTCTCCAGCAACTCTGGTTCAATATTTAAGCTGCGATAATCTAGCGGCTTGTGATCAAATTGTTCACATCCGTGATTATCGTACGGATTGAAAAGAAGGATATCTCCTTTTTCAATGATGTATTCTTGATTTTGGCAGAACATACGTCTTTGACCGCCTTCAATAAATCCAATCACATAGTATGTATGAAAATGTTTTGGGAACTTTTTGATGATGGCATGAAAGCGATACGCCTCTATTTGTAAGTCTTGATCAAAATGTACAGTTCGTTCCTCTTGTATGTTCATGTCGATCCCCTCTTTTCACTGAGCTCATCATTAGTGTAGCACACCCTTTTTCTGTTGGATTGTACGATATTGACTTTTCGATGCAGGCTTGCCTAGCGGGAGGAACTTGGATAACATGAGACAAAAGATGATGTATAAAAGAGGGAACGATGGAATGAATTCATTCGAGATTGAAAAACCAGCACCATATCATATGCAATTTTATGAACAGCTGAAGCAAATGATATTTGATGGACAGTTTCAACCGGGAGAGCGCATCAATGAGACACAGCTTGCCAAGCAATTTGGCGTAAGCCGGTCACCGGTTAGAGAGGCGATGAGACTTTTAGAAAAAGACGAGCTCTTAATCGCCGATCATCGATCAGGCTACTCCGTCTATACGTTAACAGAAAAAGATGTCGAGGAGCTTTATCAAATTCGGGTGTCCTTAGAAACGCTCGCTGTTGAGCTTGCCTGTAAGGAAGCCGTTCAAAGAGAAATGGATGAAATTGAGCAGGTCCTCACGCGCGCGGACGAAGCGATCAAGCAGCAGCTGCCATCTAAAGACATCGTCCAGTTACATGAAGCCTTTCATCAAAAAATCATTCTGGCGAGTCACAATGATCGCTTAGCCAAACAATTGAATCATGTAAATGCACTCATTCACTATTGCCGTATCTTCCATTTTAGCGGCGGGGCTCGTGCTGAGACGATTCAAAGAGAGCATGCAGCCATCTATTCTGAAATAAAAAAGCGCCGCTCCCAAGAAGCCGTTCAAGCAATGACGGAGCATTTATTACATGATGTGATGCATTTAAAGCAAGTACTCTCTGAAACAAACAAAGAGTAAGCGACTTTTCCCATTTTTTAAGCATTACATGAACATATTTTGAATTTTTCGTAGATTTCAGCATGTCCAGACGATCTTTCGTTTATATTAGAAGATGAGAAACTAGCTTTTATACAGGAGGATTTGTATATGCATACAAGTATTAGCCGTCTGCGACAGGCGGGTTTTATTGAGGGTATGTCTCTTTTAACCCTTCTTTTAATTGCCATGCCTCTAAAATATTTTGCGGATATTCCGATGGCAGTCACCATTGTAGGCTCTCTTCACGGTGCATTGTTTGTCATCTATATGCTCGTTTTGGCATATGTGACATTTAAAGTTCGCTGGCATTTGAAATGGTCCATCGCCGGTTTTTTTGCGGCTTTCATTCCTTTCGGCAACTTCGCCTACGATAAGGTGCTCCGCCAGTATGATACAAAAGCTTAATAGAAAAAGCGTTCCTTTAAGGAACGCTTTAGATTGTTGACAAAGGGCTAAAATGATCTTGATTTTAGCCCTTTGTCTTCTTTTCAGCATGATAGAAAACCTTTTCAGTCTAGGAAGGGCGAGCAGCGGAGCGAATTTGACATTCGTGAGCACCGGAGCGCAGACCTGACAAAGAATGCGAGGGTTTGCCTACATGCTGGAGCGTTCCTTAAAGGAACGCTTTTTTAAATCGATGCATATTTCACAATGACCGCTTGACGCGTCATGTCGTGATACGCTACCCATAATTCATCACCAGGCAATACGCTAGTGATTGGATCGATTGGCTGTTTGACTTCATACATCATGCCATTTCTCTCAATCTGAATGTTTGCTAACGGAAGATTACCGACGACGCCAGCAAATTCGACTTTGGACACTTTTGCACTTCCTTGTTTCTCTTGCAACAGAGCATTTTCTCTCTCCAGCTCTTCTTTCTTTGTCTGGATCGTGATTTGTGTTCCTGCTGCGACCTGCATATGGTCAGGGATGAATTGGGTGACCGTTTTTGTGATTGATTGATCTCCGCTTGAAACCGTCACATCCAGCTGGACAGGTTTTTGTTCATGAATGGCAACTGGGTATTGCTTCACACGCTGAATGATTCCTGTTAACGTCACATCTTTCCCTGATCGATTCAGTACTTCATAACCATAGGCAGCCATTTTCAGCTGGCCGTTGATATCGACAAGATCAGCTTTTTCTCCTGTTCTAAAATCAAAACCAGCGGCTTGAACCATCGGAATGACATACCTTTTCTGATCTAATTCAAATGTGAGGGATAAGACGGTGCCTCGTCCCACAGTTCCATATGATTCTATTTTTCTTAAAACAGCGCCTTTAATGAACTTTGGCTCACTTGGCTGCGAGAAGTCACCCTCTTTTAAGAGCATTGCCTTTTGCTTCTTCGGATCATAATGAATGACGATACGCTGGCCTGGCTGTGGTATCTGAGTGTAGGATACAACCGTTTTAACCGTCTTTTCTATGCTCTGTCCTTCATATTCAAATTGAAGACGCATGCTGACAACTGGCTGTTCGTTGATATAGGTGCCCGTTTCTTTCACGGACACAATATAGGCTTGTAATGTGACACTATCCTTGATCTTGTTCTTTCTGACCAGTCTTAAAATAGGTGGCAGGAAGATGGCAAGCACAAATAACAACAGTGGTATAAAGAGCCATATCGCCCAGTTGAGAATAAGAGGCCCGCCTTTCATCACATATTGTGTAAATGTATCAAACGACGTTTGATGAGCAGGACTGGCGTTTTCGATTGAGATGATTTTCTGCAAAGGAAATTCCTTTAGCTGGCTGCTTTTTGTCTCATATGCACCCGTTAATTGATTGTTAAATGAATAATAGAGCCAATTGCTCTTCACATTTTTATTGAAAGAGAGCTCATCTCTTTGTAAAGATTCATAAGACAACGATTGAAAAAGCTTGCTGGCAGACACCGCTTTATTCGTGCGATGGTTATAAATATACCCAGTCAGCTTGCCTTTTGCTTCGTCCTTTGCTGTAGAGCCTGCAATCAGCACTTCCTCCTCATTGAGCTGGTAGACATAGGTTTGGTAAATCGGCTTTGGTGTCGGAACGACTTCCCCCAGCCTTCCATCTGCCTTCACTTTTCTTGCCCTTTTTGGATATTCCGATTCGGCAGCGACAGCAAAGTTTTGTGATGATCCGATCGTTTTTTGAAGCTGCTGCTCAACCGCATCATCAACAAGACTAAACGGTTCAGCATTTTTGGAGACATAGAGGCCAAGCTGATGCTTCTCATTTGAAATGCCGCTGACATATGCCTTCTGGTCATTTTTCAAGGAGACTTCAAATATAGGAATAGGGGTCTGTCCTCTAAAGGAATTCATGACAGCATCCATGGAGACAGGCCTTGCCGGCAGCTTTAGCTCGTTAAGATTGTGTACATAAAATTGCCCGTTCTTCAGCTCACCAATGACTGCAGCGGCGCCTTCCATTTCTCCTGTAAATACGAGCCGTCCATTCCATTGATATGTATTCGTATTTAAAAATGAAGGGATCTTTAGTTTCTGTTGAGCGAGTTCTTTCTTTTCTCCATTTGGAGACAGCTTCTCAATTATTAGCTGCCCGTCTTTATTCTTGAAAGCAAGCAAGAGATTGTTTCCTTGAATGGATGGCCACATTTCTTGAAAAGGATCGCTTGCTGCCGTCCATCCACTGATTCTTTTTCCTAAATGAGGATCATACATTTCAACATGGAGCTGCTGGTCTTTTGATACAGCACTCACCACTCGCTCGCCTTCATCAAATGTAAAAATTCGTTTGACGTTATTCTCTGTTACTTTTCCATCTGACAAATCATCTTGGTAATGATTCCAGACCATGACACTAAGAATGATCGCTGGAATAAAGAAGACAATATATCTGAGGAAGATGACTGGTAGTCTTTTCACTTGATCGCTTCCTTTCATGAGGTTCCTTTATCTTATACGTCAGTACAGCGAGAATGTTTCATGCTGGAGAATACCATCACATCCCCCAAAAACCATATTTTACAATCTTTGTTGTTTGCGATAAAATCCAATCAGATTCAAAAAAGGAGTTATCTCTCATTGGATAAGCTATCATCTATCATTCTAGCTGCTTGGCTGCGTGTCCCCCGTTGGTTGAAGCAATGGCTGCTCGTATCCATTACCATTTTCTTTTTTTATATGTGGTTTGTAAAGGGGCTGACTAGCTGGCACACCTTGCCGCCCGTCACGTTACTCGGTTGTATCATTGGTTCCTTCTTCATTTGGCTGATATGGCTAAAAAGTCAAAAAAATATGTAAAAAGGGGAAAATCATGAAAGAATTCATCTCTTATTTTGCTATCTCTTTTGTTCTACAATGGGTTTGGTTTGGTATCGTACATCCAGGTAGTGGTGTGACACTGCTGGACATGCTCATCTTTTCTATTTTGTTTGCGGTGATGTTCTTTTTTATTCGGAGGATTTGGCAGTATCAGAAGAAGGGGCGAAGTGAATGACTATGAAGATCGCCTTGTTCACTGTGTTCACCTGTGCGTTCATCGGTCTGCTGTTAGTGTCGAACCCTTTTGGAGCGGACGCTATGCGATTGGTTTCTATTTTCATCTTCCCATTACTTGGGCTCATTGGTTTTGGGATTCTCTTGTTTGACCCAATGAAAAAGGCTGCCAAATAGATGGCAGCCTGTTACTTACTCTTTTCATGCAAATAAATAATCAATGTTTAATCTCCGTGACGGAGTGTATGAATTAAGATTCGATCATATCAGTGTGTCATATGTGTTCCGAGTGAACCTACGTTTGAAAGTAAACGCCATGGAAGTTCTGGATAACAAGACAACGAAAGCCCTACCTCTCATTCGTCCTTACGGCTCCGAAGCCGTGCCAGTGTGAATTGTAAATCAAAACGTCTTTTTTCCATTCTTCCGCTTTTATAGGGGGCGGTTGCAGAAGGAAAAGAATAAGTTTGTTCGCTTTGACAGCGTCTTGTTCTTATCAAGTAGAAGCTCTATTGCTTCTCATTATGTCATAGAAAAAAGAAAGTTTACTTTCTTTATTTATTTGCTTATTTCAACACTTAATATAAAACTATAACACATCCCCCTAGTTTACACAAGTGTTAAAGTGATAATTCTGCTGGTGTACGGCTTCCTTCATTCATATAACGGATGGAGGTTGGGTCAATCTTCAGAATCACTAGGTTTGGATCATCCTTGCCTTTAAACCACTTTTCCATCTCCTCAGACCAAAGGCGGTCAATCAATCCCGGATCATCGGTTAATGCAGCGGTACCTGCAATTTCAGCATAAGTATCACCGAATCCTTCGCCTGAATATCCAATGAGAATATGCACATTCGGATTTTTTTCAATTTCTTCTGCTTTATGTGTTTCTTTGCTTGTTGGTGTATAAAGCGTCAGCCCTTCATGGAAAAACGTCATGTAGCGGGTATGCGGCTGATTTTGTTCAACAGTTGCTAGTGTTCCGACCTTTTGTTCATCTAATAGGTTTAGTACCTTTTGTTTTAATTCTTCTTGAGACATATCGTGTCACTCCTTCAAAATTCCATCCGTATTCCTAGGTTTCCACGACAATCCATTCATTAAACAAAGAAATGTGTTTTTCATAAAAAGAGACCTTCTGGCTGATGCTATAGAAAATAGGTTCAATGAAGGGAGAAGTTGAACATGCATCATGAAACGATGTTCCATTTGAGTTCACTTGTTATTGCGGCAGTTGTTGTCGGCATTATCGTATGGTCTGTTGCATCTGTGCAGAAAAATCGCAAGAAATACTAAACACACCGCCCAAGCCAAGCTGGGCGGCGCGATGGATCATGTATTCATAAAGGAACCGCCGTTGACGTGAAGTGTCTGTCCTGTCATATAAGACGATTCGTCAGAAGCGAGCAGCACAAAGCAGCCGACATGCTCTACAGGCTGTCCTGGTCTTCCCATTGGGGTTTCTGCCCCAAAGCTCTCCACACTGTCTTCATCAAATGTAGATGGAATGAGCGGCGTCCAAATTGGACCTGGCGCGACACCGTTCACCCTGATTCCATCCTTCACAAGCGACTGTGCCATAGAACGCGTAAAGCCATTGATGGCTCCTTTTGTCGCAGTATAATCAATCAGCACCGCATTGCCTCGATATGGGTTAATTGATGTTGTATTAATGATTGAGCTTCCCGGTTTTAAGTAATCAAGTGCCTTTTTTGTAAAGTAAAAATATGAATAGAAATTGGTTCTAAAGGTTTGATGAAGCTGATCACTAGAAATGTCTTGAATACGTTCTTGCGGATGCTGTTCCGCCGCATTATTTACTAAGATATCTAATTGTCCAAAGGCTTCAACTGCTTTTTCTACCGCCTTCTCACAAAAGTCTTCGTCACCGACATCTCCTGCGATCGTTAAACATTTGACACCTTCCTGTTCTACACGCTTTTTCGTATCCTCTGCATCCTCATGTTCATTTAAATACACAATGGCGATATGTGCGCCTTCTTTTGCATAGGCAACAGATACCGCCCGTCCAATTCCACTGTCTCCGCCTGTAATCAGCGCAACCTTTCCTTTCAGCTTCCCAGACCCTTGATACGATTCATCCTCAAAGATCGGCGCCGGATTCATTTCTCTTTCACTGCCTGGCTGCTGATCCTGCGTTTGGCGCGGAATGCCATTTGTTAAGTAATCACGTAAATCCATGTGTAAGCTCCTCCTTGATTTATTGATGTATCCTTTCATTACCACCTCATTTTTCCACTCAAACATCCCTATGCTGCACAGATGTGTTTCCGAAAATCAGCATGTTTGAAGAGGAGAAAAATCGGTTACATGATCATCAAAAAGGAGCGTTCTCACATGCTGTCAATCATTTCGAAAACCTTTAGCAGACCAAAAGGCTGGCTCGGGAGCATTGCTGGATTCATTATGGCAAATGAAAATAAAGCATTGAATCAGTGGGCGATCCGCCACTTAGATCTGACAGATGGTGAAAACATTTTGGAGATTGGCTATGGACCAGGCTACAGCATCAAACATATGCTCAAGCATTATGACGATCTTCACATTGACGGGCTGGATGCTTCTTCAACTATGCAGGAGCAAGCACAATCCCGCGTCAGTAAACGGGCAAAAGACAAACAGGTTCGGCTGTATGTCGGAAAAATCGAGAAAACACGTCTGCCGGGAGAGCAATATGACAAAGTGCTGTCTGTTAACAATTTTACGATCTGGGATGAGCCAAAGACGGGCTTACTCAATCTTTATCACACGCTGAAACCAGGCGGGACACTCGTCATTGTCATGCAGCCAAGAGAAAAAGGAGCTGACGCCAATCGGACAAAGGAGATGGGTGAAAACATATTGAATGATTTACAGTTTGCAGGGTTTAACCACTTTTCTGTTGAGTATGAGGAAATTCGTCCTACCCTCGCTGTCTGTGTCACAGCCAAAAAGCCGAGAAGCGAATAAGCTCTCGGCTTTTTTCTTACCACTTTGCCTCTTTGACAAATTGATAGAAAAGCTGATGTAATTTCTGTTCAATATCTTCTTTTGTCCCCTGTCCATAAAGCGCCATGCTTTCTTCACTTTCAATGATGGATGAACTGATCAGACTAAACATTTCTGATCCTTCCTTGCCAAGCTCTTGCGGCGCCAGCATCATGAGCATTCTTGACATCGTCTGCTGCCCGCCGTCCATGCTTTTGACCTCGTATGGCTGATCCAGATCATACAGATGAAAGATTGGTTCCTGAATGAATTCATGCTTTAAATGGTAAAGAGCAAATTCAGTACCAGGTATGCCTAAACCGCCTTGTTGTTCACGTTCCAATAAGCCGCGCGCTACATCATCTGCATGTGTGATGAACCCTTCCCCTTCAAGCTGACGAAGCAGCTGCCTGATTGTCGCTTCATGCTGCGGCAGCGTCTCTCTTTTTTCGATAGTAAAATGGGACAAGATGCTGCGAATCACAGACATATATTTTGTCACCTGCTCTGCAACTGCCATCATATCAATGGTGTCTTGTACCGATTCATTGACAGCTTCTTTCGTCCTTTTTTTCTCGATCATATAAGGGATCTTTCGTTTAATATGGGCCTTTACACGCATGGCATCATCTTCGTTTAAAAGCGGACTAACCATGATGTAATCGATATGCTCATATGGAATAGGCACGGTCGAGACAATCATGTCATAGCTGGATGAATCGATTTCCTTTAGCTCTATCAAGGAGGATAGATCGAATTTGGCGATCTCCGGCAATTCTTTTTTCAACCGAGAGGCGAGCATTTTTGAGGAACCGATTCCGCTTGAGCAAACCACCAATGCATGGATATTTGTTTCTTCTTTTTTGATTTCAAGCACTGAGCCAAAGTGAAGCACAATAAAGGCAATTTCATCCTCTGGAAATTCAATCTCTGGAAAGAAATGCTCGACTCCTTCCTCAATCGCCATGAATAGTAAAAAGTAGTCTTTTTTAATTTGTTGTGTGAGCGGATTATAGATTCTCATCTTTTCCTTTAAACGGTTCATGGCAGGTTCGAGATGAGACACGAGCCCCTCATATAATGAATCATTCTCATTGAGATGGTAGCCTGTTTTATTTGAAATAAAATCAATGAGCTTTTTCGTTCTCAGCGCGATATCCAGTTCGATCTCATCAATACGGTATTCGGTATGAATGCTTCGATTTGCACTGCGCAGATGGATGGTCATATATCCGACCTCCGCTTCAGGAATCTCCACATTAAACATACGTTCAAGCGCTCTTGCCATCCGGCGGGATGATTCAAATTCCTTCGTCCGCTTTAATTCCATCAGCTCTTCTTCTTCCATTCGAATGGTTTCGCCAAGCTGAATACGTTCGATCGCATAGGTTAAGTGAACGACCAGTGCAATATAGGCACTATCAGATAATGAGAGTGACAGTCGATCCTTTAAATGAAAGAGCAGTCTTTCTACCTTGAGCAGCTGTCCTCTGCTGACAACGCCAAACACCTTTTCTGTCGCTTTTGTACGATGTTTGATATTCATTTCAATCGTTTCTAAAAACAATTGAATGTCGAGCCGGTCGACAATCAGATTGCCGACAATTTTTCGTTTTGCTTCCTCCGGCCCTTTTAATTCAATGCCGTACCCGCGCTTTCGTATCAGCTGCAAACCGTAAGGAGCAATCCACTCCGTCAGTTCATCTAAATCATAGCTGATCGTCGCATTTGTGACCTGCAAGTCGGCTGCGAGTGTGTATAACTTCACCGGTTCCTTTGCTTCAAGCAGCGCACAGAGGATTAAGAGCTTTCGTTCATCAGAGCTATATTCGATTTGATCTTCGTTAGAAATATGAGACAGAAGCCGTTGTTTATCTTCCTGTTCCCCAACCGCCTTTAAGCCCTTCCCCGGCTGTTTATCAAGTGATAAATCGTAATTTTTCAAAATCGGCTTAATGGATTTTAGTTCTCTATGGATCGTTCTTGTACTTACCTGAACAGAATCGGCTATCTCACGGATGGTGACATAACGATTTTGCTGAATGATGTATTTAATGACTTTCTGTTCTCGTGCCGTTATGTACATGAAATGCCTCCTTCTGTATAAATAGGTCTATTGTCACATTCAATATAAAACGCTTTCAACAAAAGGTGCAATCTTAAGTTGATCTGAATTTGGCACAGCGGGTGTGACAAAATATAAATAAGAGGCCATCAGACGCTTCGCCAAAAGGACGGTCCATAATCCTTTTGATGAAATTGAACCTTTTGTTCATGAAAAGGCAGTGAACCCCCAGCTTTTAATGAATAAGTTGGATTATATACTGGAGAGCCAAAGCAATAATCAATTGTGCCTTCTTCTGGACGGAACATGACGGTTCGCATCGTTCCAAACAGCTCCTCATAATTGTGCACAGTTAGCCCCTCAGGATATTCTGTCTGGAACAGCTTCACAAGAGCATCATTTGATCGTTGTTCTGCCAAAGCCTCCATTAACATGTCGTATCTGACAACGGAATGATGTTTGGTCATCCCTTTTGCCGTTTGATCAGCAACCGGATGATTCGTTGCTGCAATATAACCTGTCTCTGGTCTTCTGACTATTTTTCGTCCATCAATGATCTCAATCACAGCCGCCTCTCCTTTTCGATCAGCAAGCATAAGATGAACATTTGAAGCAACGGGCATTTCTTGGATAGAATCAATGGCTTCCTCAACCGTTCTACAGTTTTCCAGAACAGAGCGAATCACATGATACACTTGCAAACCAGCAACTGCTGGAGGCCTTAAACCTGGTTCATGACCAACCGGCTGACCGCAAGCAGAGAAGGTCACAGCAAGACCATGCTCATTCATCCCATCAGACCTTCCAAACAAAAGCAGAGAAGACCCTGTATGACATGCCGAACCTTTTACATGTGTCGTCACAAGACGCATATCATCAAATATCGGGGAAAAATCATAGTTACGGAGCATGACCGTTTGTTGTCCCGCCGCCATATTCCCCTGTCTCACACAATGGGAACAGCCTGGCTGAAGATGCGATGAGTAGAAAAATGTCAAATCACGCTCAGCTAATTGCATTTCATCACAAAAGCCAGCAATCTCTTCATCTAATTGAGGAAGATAGGGACGCATCAGCTGCTTCGTTTCCTTCACAGCCTGTTGTGTTACCGGTTCTGTTCGAATATATTGTGTCTGCAGCAGCTTGTTCTCCTTAAGCCAGGCAGCCTGCTGTTTTCCCACTTCATAAGCAGTTCCTTTCATTTCATGAAAATATGCACTCATCTTCTCCATACTTGACACCTCTTTCACCTTCGTTTCTTTTATCATATCGAAACCGTTATTTATTGAAAAGAATGAAAAAAAAAACTGCAATCCCACCGGATTACAGCTGTTTACAGTATTGTTGATACAATGCTTCTGCCATTGCATCATACCCCTTAGGATTCGGGTGAAATTGATCAATCGATAAGTAGGCTCTTTCATGCCCTTCAAACGCACGGTACACATCCACAACTTCTACATGCGGATTCGCAGCAAGCAATTGAAGTTGATGATTATATTGCTGCAGCCACCGCCCGGCTATTGGTATTTGCGGAAAAGGATTGTATAAATTCATGAGATACACGCAATAGGACTGATGCTGCCCTCTTTTGATCTGAGCGATTTCTTGAATCATCTTGCTAAAATTGACCTGACAATGCATGATCGCTTGCAGTAGTTTCTTTTCATCTTCACCTTCTTCATACTGTTGAACAGCTTGAACAAGGTCATTCCCACAGCCTGTGATGGTGATGATATCAGCTGCTGCAATGGCACGTCTCACATCAGTTCGTTTGAAGAGCTGTAAAATCTGATCCGTCGTTAACCCTGATTTTGCAAATACAGACAGCTCCACTGGTGCATGCGTCTTTTTTTCAAGCATCCATCGAAACCGCTGAGTAAATCCTCCGCCAAATAAACGTGCCCCCACCCCAACTGTTAAGGAATCTCCAATTGCAACATAGGATCGTCCCACTCTTATCCCTCACTCTCTCCTGCCTTCTCTTATATATACGAAATCAAAGAACAGATGCTTGTAGCAAATGACTTAGGGGCATCCATCTTTTTTGAAATGCAGCGCCTTTACAAACTCTTTACTTGCGATATCGAACGATTTTTTGTTCAATAAGAGTAGGCTTTTTGCGCTGAAAACTGCGTGTTTACGCGTTCCAGAAAAATTTACAAACTTTTTATCTTGATTTCGAGACTTTTTATCTTGACTTCAAACTTCAATGTGATTACAATGAAAATATCAGTTTTTATGTAACTGTGCTTGTTACATCTTTTTCATAGCATTCCAATATGATTAAAGATGCCACATATTAAGTGTACCTTTTGGATACGCTAAAAAAATAACCGAAACAGAAAGGATTGAATGAACATGGCAAAAGTTTTATACATCACTGCACATCCGCATGATGAAACAGTTTCTTACAGTATGGCTACTGCTAAGGCATTTATCGAATCTTATAAGGAAGCAAACCCAAGTGACGAGGTTGTACATATTGATTTGTACAAAGAAAACATTCCTCACATTGATGCAGATGTATTTGCTGGCTGGGGCAAACTTCAATCTGGCGCTGGCTTCGATACACTTTCAGCTGAAGAGCAAGCGAAAGTTTCTCGTCTAAACGAATTAAGCGATCAATTCGTTTCTGCTGACAAATATGTATTTGTTTCACCACTTTGGAACTTCTCATTCCCACCAGTTCTTAAAGCATACATCGACTCTGTTGCTGTAGCTGGTAAAACATTCAAATACACTGAGCAAGGTCCTGTTGGTTTATTAACAGACAAAAAAGCTCTTCACATCCAAGCACGTGGTGGATACTACACTGAAGGTCCTGCTGCTGAACTTGAAGCAGGTCACCGTTACCTTGGTACAATTGCGAGCTTCTTCGGAATTCCTTCTTTCGAAGGTCTTATCGTTGAAGGTCACAATGCTGAGCCTGCAAAAGCAGAGCAAATTAAAGCAGATGCAATCGAACGTGCTAAATCTTTAGGAAAAACTTTCTAATTAACTGCACGCAAAAAGCCAATGATCTTTATGATCATTGGCTTTTTATTTGTTCAGCCGCAAAACCTAATTCTTCCGAAATGCCACTAGCAGCTTTTTTGACCTGCTCAATTAAGTAAGGCAGACGTTCCTTTTGATAGCCAGCTTCAAATCCTGCAATACTAATACCTGCTGCCACTTCTCCTTGATGATTGAAAATCGGTGCACCAATGGCAGCTGTATAGTTTTCAAGCTCTGAATAGCTTAGCGTATAGCCCCGCGCATTTGATTCTTCCAGCATGTTTCTGAGAACCTCTTTATCTGTGATGGTCCCAATGCCAATTTTCCCAAGCTCAATCGAGTCAATATAGGCAAGCCTCTCACTCTCTGGTAAAAAGGAGAGAATACTTCTTGCACAGGCACCCGCATATAGAGGAGACCGCCTGCCGACGGCGGTGTAGAGACGAACAGGCTGCGTCCCTTCGATCTTTTCCACGTAAATAGCTTCGTCGCCTTCACGAACAATGAGCTGTACGGCTTCTCCAACTTCATCTCGTAAGCTTTCCATAAATGGTCTTGCAATCCTCCGAATATCAAGGCGGTCCGCCACAAGCTGACCGTATTCAAGAAACATCAAGCCTAACCGATAAACACCTGAATCACGCTTTTCTAACAGCCCCATATCGGCTAATGAGCTCGCCATACGATGAACAGATGTTTTGGGCATGCCGGAGAGATCGATCATTTCATTTAACGTTAATTGATCGTGAGTGATAAACAGCCGCAAAATCTCCATTGATTTCACAACCGTTTTATTTGTGTTTTGCATGTTCTTCACCTTTTCTAAACGAAAATGCTTCCAGCTTGATTCTTGCACTCAGCTCCCTCAGCTCTGCCTCTTGCTTGAATAGCGCCTGTTCTGCAGCCTGATGATCTATTTGTTCAAAATATAGATTTGCCCCAGGCATCGCCTGTGAAATGAGCGGCAAATCTACAGTTGCTACTTCTCCAATCCGCGGGTATCCCCCTGTTGTTTGTCGATCTGCCAGCAGAATAATCGGCTGGCCGTCAGGAGGGATTTGAATCGACCCGAAAGCGACAGCTTCTGAAATCAATTCTAGCTTTTCTTTTAAATGAACCGGCTCCCCCTTCAGCCGGCAGCCCATGCGATCGGATTGCGGTGTGACCTGGTAAGGCTGCTTAAAAAAAGCGATTTGAGATGTTTCTTGAAAAAAATCAAAATGCCTGCCTGTGAGCACACGGATGACGGGCGATTTCCTCAGCGGCAAAAAATGAGCATGACTCACTGTCCAATCGGGTGCGCCATATCCAGCCTTTTTCACTTTACTTTTAAGACTTTCAGTCAAATGATCCGCTACGATAGACCGCTCTCCAATGGGCAAGACATCACCTTTTTCAAGCGGACGTCCTTTCAGTCCACCGATTCCAGCTCTCACATAGGTGCTTTTGCTCTGCATGACTGGCTCCACATCAAATCCACCTGCCACAGCAAGATAGGCACGGCAGCCTCTTTTACAAAGACCAAAGGTGATCGTACTGCCTGATTGAACAAAGAGCGGCTTCCATAAAGGTGCCTGCTCTCCATCAATATCAATCTCTACATCAGCACCAGTGACTGCAATGAGCTGATCCTTCTCACATGTGAGCACAGGACCAGGCCCCATCAACGTGATCTCCAGTACGGCTTCATTTTCTTGGTTGCCCGTAAGAATGTTACCGATTCTAAGTGAGAGCAGATCCATGCCGCCGCTCGTTAAAACGCCATACTTTTGATAGCCTTGCCTTCCTTTATCTTGAATGGTTGTAAACATCCCTGGCTTGATGACATGAATACTCAACGTTCTGCCTCCTTCATGCTGAAAAATTCCTTTTCAGACATTTGGACAAATCTAACCTCGTCCCCTGCTCTCAATAAACTTGGGACGTTCTCATTCGGGCGAAACAGAGGCAGCGGAGTTTGTCCAATGAGCTGCCAGCCTCCGGGTGTGGAAATTGGGTAAACGCCTGTCTGTTTTCCCGCAATGCCAACAGACCCTTTTGGAATGGACATTCTTGGTGTTTCTCTGCGCGGCGCTGCAATCTTTTCAGTCAGCCCGCCTAAAAACGGGAACCCTGGGGCAAATCCAATCATATAGACAAGGTACGTCCCTTTTGTATGAATACGCACGACTTCCTCAGAAGTCAAACCATTGATACGGGCAACCTCTTCTAAATCAGGGCCCAGCGCTCCTCCGTAACAGACTGGAATGTCAACAATGCGGCGCTTTACCTGCCCACCCCCCTGCCATTTCTCTTCAAGAAGTCCTTCAATATAGCCTTTGACCCATTCATACGGAGATAGGTTATGTGTTTGAAGATGGGCAGCTTGATGAACGGTATAGGGCTCGTAAAAAACTGTCACGTTTGTAAAGGCTTGTACAGCTTCCACAAAACCGTCAAATGGATGCTGTTCAATACATGTGAACAGCTGTTTTACCCGCTCATGAATCTCTTCACGTATGTCAGCTCCAGCTTGGATCACGATCGCTGCATCACCTAACGGGTGGAAGGTGATCGAATCTTTTATCGTTGAAAACGCCACTTGAGGACACCTCTCTTTCTACAGTACGCCGAGCTTTTGGTCTCTTTGATCTGTGATGAACATATGTCCAGGCGCATGAGTGATCGCAATGTCTGGCTTTGTGTGCATCACAATAGCTTGCGGAGTTACACCACATGCCCAAAACACCGGGACCTCTCCTTCTTTGATCACAGATGGTTCTCCAAAGTCTGGCTTGTCCACATCGGCAATGCCAATCATCGCTGGGTCTCCTATATGGATGGGACCGCCATGGACTGATGGAAATCTAGACGTCACTTGGACACTTCTTGCAACCTGATGCGCCGGAATGGGTCTCATGCTGACCACCATCGGTCCATGAAACACCCCTGCTTTTTCACAAGCTATATTCGTTTGATACATTGGGACGTTATGATTGTCTTCGATATGGCGAATAGGGATGTCATTTTGCATAAGTGCGTGCTCAAATGTAAAGCTGCATCCGATGAGAAAGGCAACCATGTCATTCTCCCAATAAGCGGAGATATCTGTGACCTCTTCTTCAAGCATCCCTTGTCGATAAATACGATACTTAGGAAAGTCCGTTCGAATATCTGCTTGAGGCGCAGATCGTCTTGGCACTGGATCACCTGGCTCCAGTACATCAAGCAAGGGGCATGCAGCTGGATTCCGCTGACAAAACAAAAGAAAGTCAAAGGCAAGTTCCTTTTTAACAATCATTAAATTAGCTTGAGCAAATCCTTCTGCGAAGCCAGAGGTTGGCCCTGTAATTTCTTTCTTGCGAATCAATTCTCTGATCTGTGAAGGCTCATATGTTTGATAGGTATTCATCCGAATCAACTCCATAGTTTCGGGATTTCATTGATGATGGTATAGCCGCCCATTATCGCCATGATGACAACAACAAATGCACCTGACACTGTCAAAAAGAATGGATGACGATAATCCCCGACAATGTCTTTCTTATAGGCAGCAACAAGCAATGTGCCAAGGGCGAGTGGCAATATCAAAGCATTGATCGCTCCAACTAATATCAAGATGTTCACTGGTCTGCCGATCGTGATAAAACAAAGGGTCGAGAGGGCAATAAAGCCGATGATAATACCACGCTGGTTTTGCTCAATTTTTGGTGAGAAGGTTTTAAAGAAGGAAACAGATGTGTATGCTGCTCCAATAACAGACGTAATTGCCGCAGCCCACATAATAATCCCGAACATTTTATATCCAATATTTCCTGAAGCTAATTGAAAAACAGAGGCAGGAGGGTTTGATGGATCAATCTGCAGTCCTTTTGTGACAACTCCTAATGTGGCAAGAAAGAGTGCTACACGCATGATAGATGTAATGAGGACACCGAAAATGGAGCTTTTCGTCACTTGCGGCAGTGCTTCCTTTCCCTTAATGCCTGCATCCAGCAAGCGATGCCCTCCAGCAAAGACGATATAGCCGCCTACCGTTCCGCCTACAAGAGTCACAATGGATAAAATATCAATGGTCTCTGGGACAAATGTTCTCACGGCCGCTTCTCCAACTGGCGGCGCTGTTGAAATCGCCACATACAGCATCAGGCCAATCATCACAAAGCCTGCTACTTGGGTGAAACGGTCCATCGCTTTCCCAGCCTCTTTGATCACAAAGATCAAAATGGCAATCACAGCACTGATCCCTGCTCCAATTCGCGGATCGACGCCGAAAATCACTTGAAAACCGAGACCAGCCCCAGCGATATTTCCAATGTTAAACGCAAGCCCGCCGATGACGATCAAAAAGGCCAGCACATACCCGAGACCCGGGAGAACCATATTCGCAATGTCCTGTCCTCTTTTTTCTGAGACGGCAATGATTCGCCATACATTTGTTTGGGCAAAAATATCTAATATGATGGAGATCAAAATGACAAAACCAAAGCTAGCCGCAAGCTGCTGTGTGAAGACAGTCGTTTGTGTTAAAAATCCCGGTCCGATCGCTGACGTCGCCATTAAAAAGGCTGCGCCCATCAGCATAGAGCGATTCCCCTTTGGTGCCTTCATATGTTTGACTTTCTCTGTTTTCATGCTGTTTCCCCCTTGGATGACGATTTTTATTGAAAGGCCTTGAGATGAATACCGGCTTCTTTTAGCTTCGCTGTAATCGTTCTTGCAAATTGAAGCGCATGGCTGCCGTCCCCATGAATGCAGACCGTATCTGCTTTCAGCTCGATATCTCCCCCTTGAACTGTACGAACCTTGCCTTCTCGCACCATACGAACGACCTGCTGGACTGCCTGTTCATCCTCTTCAATGAGCGCATGAGGATCGCGGCGGGATGTGAGCGTCCCATCTGTTTGATACGTCCGATCAGAAAATACTTCGTGTGCCACTTGAAGACCTATTCGTTCCCCTGCTAACGCAAGCTCACTTCCTGATAGACCAAATAATACAAGGCTTGGATCAACATCATATACAGCCTTCGCAATTGATTCAGATAGTTCAGTATTTTTAGCCGCCATGTTGTAGAGGGCGCCGTGTGGTTTGACATGCTGCATCGTGCCGCCTTCTGCTTTGAGAAAGGCTGAAAGAGCACCAATTTGATAGATGACGAGATCGTAGGCTTCCTCTGCAGAGATAGCCATTGGACGTCTGCCAAAGCCCGCTAAATCTTGCAAGCCTGGGTGCGCGCCGATTTTAACCCCTTTTTCGAGCGCCATTCTGACCGTCTTTCTCATAACTGTTGGATCTCCTGCATGAAAACCGCAAGCAATATTGGCTGAGGTGACATATTCAAGAATTTGTTCATCTGCACCGATGGTATATTGACCAAAGCTTTCTCCCAAATCACAGTTGATATCCACTTGATACATAGGATCCCTCCTTGTTGTTCCGAAATTCGGAATATAAAGTCCGAATATTCGAATTTATATTGATTATATCAACTCTAGTTAGGCTGAACATGAATTTGATAGAAAACATAACCATAGAACTAGGAAAAACAAAAAAAGCGAGAGGCAAAGTCCTCTCACTTTTTTGAACGTTATGTTGTTGTGTCATGACATGCATCCTATTTAGACAGCACCCAATGTTGGATCGCTTTTGCGACACCGTGTTCTGTATTAGGAGCCGTAATCCAATCAGCGGCTTCCTTCACCACTTCTTGTGCATTTCCCATCGCAATGCCTAATCCGGCTTCTTGTATCATTGCCATATCATTTAGGCTGTCGCCAAGGGACATGACGTTGTCCATCGTACAGCCAATGCGTTCTGCTATTTTTGCAAGAGCGGCTGCTTTATTTATGCCAGCTGCATTGACTTCGATATTGGTCGGACTTGAATTTGTAATCTCTAGATGCTTATTTGTTTTCAATGTATTGAGTACTTCCTCACGAACGTCATCATCATGAATATCAAAGCCAAACTTCAACCATTCATGGTCATGAATTCGTTCTGGGAATTCACCTCTCCACACCTTATCCACAGTCGAAGCCCAGTAATCGGTTTCGTACCTATTTTTTAAATCCCACATCATTTGGACGTGATCAGGATGCAGCAAATCTCGTTCGATCAGCTGGAAGTTTGAATCCCATATTTCACTTCCGTTTGCGGTCACAAGGTAAGAAGACAGCTTGAGCGGCTCAACGAGCTCTCGGCATGTCATCAGTGTACGCCCTGTGCTAATGACCACATGAACCCCTTTTGCTTCAGCTTCTTTAATCGCTTGTTTATTTTCCTCTGGAATGACGTGCTCACTGTTTAACAGCGTACCATCCATATCAATGGCAATCAATCGGATGTCTTTCTTATTAGCTTGTGTTGACAAATTGAGTACCCCACTTTGTATCGATTTTTGAAACTATCTTTATTTTAATATAAAGATGAAGCTGGCACAAAGGGACGAGTTTGATCCCATAGAAAAAAGACCTTGTTACAGGTCTTTTCACACGTGCTTAGCGTTCACACGCAATGCCGTCTTTATCGCGGTCAAGGTGCTTATTTTTGAGGTACAGCGCTTTTGATGCATAAGGCTTGTACTTTGTTTTTCCGCCTTTGTTTTTCGTGTTTTTGGTTTTGGCCACGCCGCCTTTATATACTTTGTTTAGCGCTTTGCAGTTTTTGTACTTTACGGTTTTTGCATCTGCTGTGTGGATATCGACTTGTGTAAAGCTTAGTAAAAGACCTAGAGACAAGACAGTTACCATGATTTTTTTCAACATGTAAGATCCCCCTATTTTTTCTATTTTTACATTTTTATCATATGTCACCACTTTCTGTTTTTCAAGACTATATATCTAGAAATTTGATTTTTTTGTCAGCGGATACACCTTATATCCTATATGATACAATTGGTGGGAAACCTTTCCGGTTTTAACACGTATATGAAAAGAGGCGTTTTCCACATGAAAATGAAATATACCATTCTATATGTAAACGATGTTGAAGCAAGCATTCATTTTTACCATCAAATCCTCGGTTTCCCTATTAAGCTGAGAGTTGAATCCTATGTTGAATTTGATACAGGGGAAGTGACTTTATCCATTAATTCTCGTCAGGATGTGAAAGAAGCACTTGGGCTGCCTGTTCCAGAGGAAAATATTTCATCTCAAACGTTTGAAATTGGCTTTGTTGTCGATGACGTAAATCAAACAATTGCCTCATTGAAGGAAAAAGGGGTTTCGATCATCAAAGAACCTGCAAAAAAACCATGGGGTCAAACCGTCGCTTATGTGTCTGATCCTGATGGTCATTTCATTGAAATATGTGATGCAATCTCCTAATCTCTATCCAAAGGAGTGAACGGAAATGAGAAAAAAACATGCTTTTTTCGCCGGTGTTTGCTCAATGATTGTGATTTGCAGTGCCGCTTTCATGTTGCAGCACCATGAATGGATTGGGTTTATCAGTGGCGGGATCTCTATTATTGGGATCGTGATGTCTGGGCTGCTAATAGGTGCTTGGACAAGCGGCGAAGAGACACGAGCAGCCTATCATTCTGAAACAAAGGAACATCGCATGTGGCGTCTTGAAACCGCTTTTCTTGTGATGATCTTTGCACTTCCGCACATGGCTGCGTCAGTCTTATATATTTTGATGTAATTATTTGTTAAAAGGAGTTAGCGCTATGGCAGTTTTTGTTCTATTCATTGTCTTTGGCTTTCCCATTATCTCCGTGCTGATCGGCATTTTTGGCACGCTGCTTTTGAAAAATGCTTGGATGCCAACTTTCATTGTTCTGATAGCAAGCATGATCTTCATGTTTACCTATATTGGCGGGAATGAATCCTTTCTCATTTGGGTCATCGTCTATACCGTCTTTACGTTCCTTGCCGGATGGATCACAAAGCGGCTTACGTAAAAAAAAGAACAGTTTGCACTGTTCTTTTTTTGTATTATAGTTCGGCGCACCATAGTTCAATTTCGATTTTCAGCTCAGGCCATCCCAATGCCGATACATAAGCAACTGTCATTGATGGGTAAGCTGTTTTGAAAATCGTATCCCACTGAGGATATAGATGGTCCCAGTCTATTTCTTCTGTTGCCCATATATTGACCTTTATCACATGTTCTTCATTTAATCCTTCTGATTCAAGGATTTTTTTGATATTTTCAAACGTATTCGTTACTTGGTCGTTTAAGCTTGATGGGATATGCCCATTTATATCTGTCCCTACCTGACCCGATGTAACAAATAATCCCGCACCCTTTGGCACCCTTGTGATATGACTATAGCTGCCAACCGGCTTCGGCATACTTTCTGGGTTTTTTCTCGTGATTTTTTCCATGTTATGTCCCTCACTCACGTTTATTTTTCTGCTCGTTTCTTCGTTTTGTAGACAGACTTCACCAATTTCTATCTATCCTCAAAGAAAACAGCAGTGGAGTATCCATAGCCACAAGGTAAGAACGTCAATATCTTCTTTTTCATGACCGATACACTCCTTTTGATTGCGTGAGCAAGGTTTTTGATTAACTTCATAGTACCTGACAAGTGATACATAGTCAAAATGATTTATAGACGATAACGCGCAATGTCCTGATTCAATCGCATGCTTAGTTCATTGAGTCTTTCTGCTGCTTTTGCCACATTAGAGATGGCTGTCACTTGTTCATCTGTGGATGCAGTGATCTCTTCGACCGCCGCGGCATTTTCTTGAGAAATATGTGCTGCACCGTGCATCGCTTTTGTGATGAGGTCGTTTTGCTCCAGCAATGTATTCAGCTCTTTTGCCATCGCATTTGTTTCAACGATGGTTTGTGAAATCAAAGTCGAGATCGCATTGAATTCATGTTCTGTTGCATGCACCGCTTCATCTAACTCGGCAAAACGATTCATCGTGTTGGACATCATACCGGCTGTTGCCGTCGTTTCTTCTTTAATGCCTTGAATCATTTGCTGAATTTGAACGGCCGATTGTTTTGTCTGCTCGGCTAAATTCCGCACTTCACTCGCCACAACTGAGAAGCCTTTGCCATGCTCTCCTGCACGTGCTGCCTCAATACTTGCATTCAGTGCCAGTAAATTCGTTTCATTCGAAATGCTTTCAATCGTATCTGTGATTTGAGAGATATCCTGTACTTTTGTACTTAACTGCTCGATTCCTGCTCTAATCCCTTGAGACGCCTGAATCGATTGTTCATTCGATTGTTTTAATTGCTGTACAATTTGCTGGCCCTGCTGTGATGATTGATTCGATTGATCAGAAATTCGTTTAATTTGATCACTCTGTTCTTTGACGTTTTCAATGGATTGATTGAACTGGGTCATTTGTTGATTGGCTTCCTCAAGATCAGATGCTTGATGAAGCGTACCAGTCGAAATGTCTCCAATGGCTCGTCCAATTTCTTCACTGCTGGCTGATGTTTCTTCAGATATCGCCGATAAATCTGTCGCTGATTCAACAAGCTGATTGCTCGTTTCCTGTAAACCGCTCACAAGTGTTCTGAGTTCTCCTGACATATGGTTAAAGCCTTTTGCCAGCTGTCCAATTTCATCCGCTGTTTCTTTTAAGCTCGTACGTTCAATATTCCCAGCTGCAATCTCTTTTGAAGCAGCTGTGACTTGCTTGAGCAATCTCACTTTTCCTCGAGCCGCCAAATAAAAGACGCCCATACTTAAAAGAGCAACACCTGATGTAATTAGAATAATATAGAGCTTCATCTGCTCTAATTCTTTATAAAATTCATCTTGGAATACAGCAATTCCTACACTCCAATTCCACGGTGTAAATTGGTTCATATAAGCGAGTTTTTGCTTGTCTTCCCCTGTTGCATCATCTTTATCCATATAGGTTACATAGTGTGCTTCCTCGCCTTTTGCATTGGCTCCTGCGACCATTTTTTTACGATTGGTCGTGTAATCTGGAATGACGCCGATGTCGTTGACTGGATGAACCTGGGTTGAATAGTCCGTTCCATATGCGACGAGATAGCCTTTATTTTTATAGATAAAATCTGATTTTTGAGATTGGTACCCTTTCCCGTTGTCATTCTTCGGGCCGCTTAAATAGATACGCGCTTCTTCCTGCGCCTGCTCAAGCGTCAGTTCTTTTTTCTCCACACGGTCATTCAACTGTTCAAGTGTGGCCATCGCTCCATTGACGATGTGTTTTAAATCTTCTTTCCCCGCATCAATTAATACGTTTTTCGCTAAAAAATAACCCGTTGTTCCAACAAGTCCGCCCGTTAAGATTGTGATTACCATAATGGCTGACATTAATTGAAAAAATACACTTTTTGAAGCAAGCGCTTTCTTTTTCATATACAAATTCCCCCTTAATACATATATCGTCACGCAGGGGAAAGTATTAAAAATTCATAGAAAAAATCCCTTCCACACGTTGGAAAGGGATGTTCTGATTATCGATTTGTTTCTTTGAGGATGGCTTGATAGAGATCATCTGCTGGATGAAGTCCGCATACCTCTTCTAGCACACCTTCAATGCCTCTTTCTTTTCTTAAGACCTGCAAACGAACAGCTTCTTCGTCTTCTTCAAAGTCATAAGCTAGAGCGGCGGCAATGCCTTTGATTAAATCAATAGGTTGTTTGATCTTCTTCGCTGGACCGATCAAGCGGTCATCTGCTCCAAGCTTTCTGATTGGAGAACGAGCGACACGCGTCACTTCGTCAGAAATAAAGGCATTTTCAAATCGTTTGATGATTTTTTGTATATACGCATCATGTTCTTCTTTTTGAAAGCCATATGTCTCGATTAAATAGCTGCCCGTTTCATGAAGGGCTCCTTCGACAACTTGACGAATGCCCGGTGTGTCAACGGCTTCTTTGACCGTTTGGACGCCTTGCTGGTACCCGACATATGCAGCAAGTGCATGTCCTGTATTGACAGTGAAAAGCTTCCGCTCAATATATGGTGTTAAATCTTGTACAAAGGTGGCTCCTTCTATCTGAGGGATGTCTCCTATAAAACCTGTCTCATCTATGACCCACTCGAAAAATGGCTCAACTGACACTTTAAGAATATCCTCGTGGTGCTGAATTGGAACGATGCGGTCAACCGCAGCGTTTGGAAAACCGACTGTTTGTGATATCGCTTCTTGTTCAACTGCTGTTAAATGAGAGAACACCGCTTCTTTTAAATGAGCGCTTCCCCCAATCATATTTTCACACGCAATGATGTTGATGATATGGTCAGGCTTCTTTTGTTTTAACCCTTCAGCAATCGATGAAGCAATGATCTTCAAAACGGCTGGCCCAACAGCTGTTGTAATGAGGTCAGCTGTTGCCACCGCCTCAGTTAATGCAGCTGGGTCTTTTGCGGAATTGATGGCTGACACAGGACCGACGACTTCTTGTTTTTGACCGGGTGCTGCAAGCTCAACCGTGTATTCTCCTCTATTGTTCAACTCATTGATGACCGCTTCATTTACATCGGTAAAAACGAGCTCAAAGCCTGATGTTTTTAACAAAGATCCGATAAACCCTCTGCCGATATTTCCTGCTCCAAAATGAAGTGCCTTCATGTTAGTTCACCTCGTTAAAGATGGCGATCAGTTCGTCCTGATCCTTTGCATGAATGATACGTTCTACATTTTCTTCCTCTGAACAAACAATCGCAATTTGAGAAAGAATGTCGAGGTGTTCATTGTTTTTCCCTGCGATGCCAAATACGACTTTGGCGATATTTCCTTCTCCGTATTCAACGCCATCTGGAATTTGAATAATGGAAATTCCTGAATGAAGAACAGCTGCTTTCGCATCCTCTGTTCCATGAGGAATCGCAATCCCGTTGCCCATAAATGTAGAAGAAATGTTTTCTCTTTCAAACATTTTGTCAACATAATCACTTGTGACATAGCCGTTTGCCACTAGGACTTCGCCCGCTTTTTTGATGGCTTCTTCTTTAGAGCCTGCTTGTTCGTTTAGAAAAATATTGTCTTTAGAAAGTACTTGTTTCATGGATGACCACACACCTTTTTTAGAATATGAAAATCAGACAACAACCAAAACGGGGAGTTCAATTAAGAGAAATTGGACTCAACCCGTTTCATCATGTTATTTTTTCAACTTCTCAATCAGCTCATCGTATTTCGGACTGTTTAAGAAATTATCAACTGAAATATGCACAGCTCCTGGCAGCTTTGCCTTGGCTCTGTCTGTTAAATCTTTATGAGTAAAGACCACATCAGCATCATCTGGGATGTTGCTGATGGATGTGTTGGTTACATCAATATCAAGCTCTGCCTTTTTGACTTTATTCTTTAAGACAGATGCGCCCATTGCACTTGAACCCATTCCTGCATCGCAGGCAAAGATAATTTTGTTCACGTCATCTGGAGTGATATCACGCGGAGATGCTGCTTGCTCGTTCGCTTCAGCACCTTCTTTTTGGGCTGTAAGAGCTGCTGCTGCTGCACTTTTCTTCCCTTTCATGTCTTGCATTTTTTCTGTAGCTGCTGTTAAGTCTTCGTCCACTGCTTTAGACGCTTTCAAAATGACAGAAGCGACAAGGAACGATACGATCGCTGCCACGACAACACCTGCTAGAACGGCAAGGTGGCCTCCTTTTGGTGACATGAGCATAAGTGCGATAATACTACCTGGTGACGGAACAGCCTTTAAGCCTGCATTCAATAGGGTAAAGGTTAGAACGCCGCTTGCTCCCCCAGCAATAACCGCCAAAATGAGTTTTGGCTTCATTAGGATGTAAGGGAAGTAAATTTCATGGATTCCCCCTAAGAATTGAATGACAATCGCACCCGGTGCAGACTGCTTTGCAGTCCCTTTTCCAAAGAACATGTAGGCTAAAAGAACACCTAGACCTGGTCCTGGGTTTGTTTCAAGCAAGAACAGAACGGATTGCCCTGTCTTCGCCGCTTGCTCCACCCCTAATGGACCTAAAATTCCTTGGTTAATCGCATTGTTTAAGAACAATACTTTTGCTGGTTCAATAAAGATACTTGCCAGCGGAAGTAAGTGTGCATTGACAATGATATCTACACCTGCCGCAAGGGCTTTATTCAGACCTAGTACTACTGGGCCGATTGCGTAGAAAGCAATAGCGACAAGAATAGCCCCTAGAATACCCGCACTAAAATTATTAATCAGCATTTCAAAGCCTGATCTGATTCGATCTTTGAACAGCTGGTCGATTTTCTTAATGAGATAACCGCCAAGCGGTCCCATGATCATCGCACCTAAAAACATCGGAATGTCTGAGCCAACAATGACCCCAATCGTCGCTGTAGCACCGAGTACCCCGCCTCGATGGTCATAAACGAGCTTACCGCCTGTGTAACCGATTAAGAGCGGCAGCAAGTAGTTAATCATTGGGCCAACGAGTGTATTTAATTGTTCATTTGGAAAATAACCACTCGGAATGAACAATGCTGTAATGAGCCCCCAAGCGATAAACGCTCCAATATTCGGCATGATCATACCGCTTAAATAGCTTCCAAAGCGCTGTACTTTTACGCGGAATCCGCTTTTTTCCTGCATCTGTGAAAACCCCTTTCTTCTCTCCCTTTATTCAGGGCTTTATAGGTCAAAAGATATAAGAACAAGTGTCAGTGAAGCCCTTATGCCTATCGTAAAACGCTTTCACTTCCCCTTCAATTGAAACTAAATGGCACTTTGTCACATCGTGTGTGACAAAATTGAAAAATGATGTGAATTCTCTGTCAGATCCCAACATATAATGGGTGGAAAGCTTGATCTGCCGTTGTTTACACGCAAAATTCATTGGAATTTCACAACTTTCAAATGGTCACTTCTTGTTTCCTCTTCTTAAATCGAATAGGCTTATAATTGACCAAACCTATTCAATCAAGAAATGTCTGCGCAGACATGACACAGAAAAAGTGAACCATCTTGCTGTTTGTTTCGTTTACCTTTTAGAGAGGGCGGTACAATAGGAGGAGCGGTTTTTTCTGTGACTCACAGTTTACTGCCGCTTTCTTTCTGATATATGAGACATTTTCAAAGGTAGAAAGGCGGTTATTCACCTTGTTTAAAAATAGTAAGTGGCTTCTGCTCCTTATGGTCATGTTCGCTTTTTTCATTCCTAAGGAAGCATTTGCTCACGCATACGTCGTGAGCTCGAATCCAGCAGCAAATGAAGAGCTGGATCAGCAGCCTCCTTCAGTCTCGATCACATTTAGTGAAGGGATCGAAAGCGGATTTCATGCCATTAAGGTGCTAAATGCAAAAGGTGATCGTGTGGATAAAGGAGATACGGTCATCAAAGATCAAAAGATCATGGAAGCGGCTTTAAAAAAGAATTTACCAAAAGGAATTTACACCATTCAGTGGAATGCAGTATCAGCGGACGGACACTCTGTCTCCGGTATGATTCCGTTTAGTATCGGAAAGGCAGATGGCGGTTTTGATCAATTAGAGCAAGGTCAAACGAATGAATCTCTTGATATCGCTTCAACCATTGATAAAGCCTTTCTTTATACGTCATTCAGCTTATTCCTTGGAACCATTTTGTTTGGACTGCTTTGGTTTAAGGCAGCGATTTCACCTGTATTGGCGAAACGAATGAAGCGGCTTTTGACCGTATCGCTGATCATGATGGGCGGGGCACTTGTATTCCAGCTGCCGATACAAACAAAATCAGCAGCAGACGTGTCCTTTTGGGGGGCATTTCAGCCGTCGCTTTTACAAGAAACGATTGCGTCCACTTCTGGCGGCAGTCTGTGGATGATGCTTATGGCGTCGTTTGTTCTTCTCACCATTTGGACGATTGTGGCGATGAAAAAGGGGGACTTCACTTCTTTTAAGGTGTGGCTGTTTCCACTGCTCCTCTTCACAGTGCTCCTTTGGCTGAAAGCACAAATCGGACACCCAGCTGCAACAGACAATAAAATACTGACAACATCACTTGATTTCATTCATCTCGTCTCTGCATCGATTTGGGTCGGCGGTTTGACAGCCATTGTCCTTCTATTGATGAAGAAGCTGCCAAATGAAGATGAGCCGCTCATACGGAGTACGTTAACAGCATTTCATCCTTGGGCACTGCTCTCTGTTGGACTCATTGTGTTTTCAGGATTTGTGAATGCCATCTTTATTTTGCAATCGTTTGACGCTCTTTTCCAATCAGCATACGGACGCACCTTTTTAATCAAGCTTGGTTTATTTATCATCATGGGCCTTCTTGGGCTCATGCATTACTTGATGCTGAGATGGGAAAAAAGGCAGAAACGCAGCGTGTCCTTACGAGCTGAATGGATCATCGGCATCACCATTTTGTTATTAACGGCTGTGTTTACCAATATTCCAAGCCCGCCTCCGCCTGCACCTGAGCCATTCTTTGGCGCAAATCAGGTCGAGCATCGTGACATTGTGTCCTTGAGCATTACCCCGAATGCCCCTGGGAAAAACACGTTCGAGCTGGCATTTACAAAGAAAAATGGGCAAACGATCACTGACATTCAATCTGTAACAGCCAAGATCCATAAGGTCGCTTTATTCGGTGATGAGAAACCGAGTGAATTTCAGCTGAAACGATTAAAAAATGGTCATTTTTCTGCTGAAAATCTCTTATTAAATGAAAAAGGCACTTGGAAAATTGAAATTCATGCGTTAACTGGTTCTTTTGAAAATATCGATACCACCTTTATTAGAAGAAACTAAAAGGAGAGTTCATCATATATGAAAAAATACGCTAAAGCTTTATTACCAATGCTTCTTGCTTCATTTTTATTGGCGATTCCTGTGAGTGCGCACGTAACTGTCAAACCTGATACGTCTGCGACAAGTGCATGGGAAACTTATACTTTAAAAGTTCCTTCCGAAAGTGACAGCCCAACAACAAAGGTAGTCGTGACAATTCCTAAAGGCGTAGAATTCCAACAATATGAGCCAGTACCTGGCTGGAAAACGTCAACAGAAGAGAAAAATGGCAAGGTGACAAGAGTAACTTGGGAAGCAACGGGAGACGGAGTGGCTGCAGGACAGTTCCAGCAATTTGTTTTTGTAGCGAAAAACCCTGATAAAGCAGGTGAAGCTGCATGGGATGCGTATCAATATTATAAAGATGGAACAGTCGTTGAATGGACTGGCGATAAAGATGCCGATAAGCCTCATTCCATCACAAACATTGTGGCATCAAATACTGTAACGGATTCACATGGTCAAGAAAAACCAAAAGAAGAAAAGGCATCTGAAACAGCCTCTGCTTCTTCCTCACCACTTGTCCTTGGTCTGTCCATTGCTGCTCTAGTCGTAGCACTCATTGCGCTCGGACTGTCTTTTAGAAAGAAATAAAGGATGCATGAGCGGTCGTTTTCTCGGAAACGATCGTTTTTTCTTGCTATGAACTTGTACGTGTCAGAAACGTGTACGCACGGTTTACTTTCACACAAAAGCAATGTTTTTCCATTTTCCCAACCTATCATTGACAATATAGGATTGAATAGGATAAAAGAGCATGCCATAATGAGACACATGACCAATAGGAGGCTATGAGATGAACCATCTAATTATATTTGCTCATCCCCAGCAAAGCTTAAATCAAACCTTATTAGATCTTGTTGTGAGCACTCTTTTGAACAATGGTCATAAAGTGACTGTTCGTGATGTCTATGCGCTAGGTTTCTCACCAGAGCTCACCATTTCGGAAAAGGCTGCCATCAAATGCGGTGATGTCCCGATCGCCATTCAAAGAGAGCAAAAGCTGATTCAGCAAGCTGATGTGCTGACGTTTATTTTCCCAATATGGTGGACAGGCTTGCCGGCTATGCTAAAGGGCTATGTAGAGCGCGTCTTTTCTGAGGGCTTTGCTTATCAGATGAATGAGCATGGAGTGATTGAAAATTTGCTTCGGCACAAAAAAGGGGTCATTATCAACACGCACGATGCCCCGAGGACTTTTCTTGATTCCAATATGAGCTTCTCCTCCTCTCATCACATGACAACGGATACAGAAGTCTTCAATCTTATTGGGGTTCAGCCTGTCGAACGGCTTTTGTTCAGCAGCATGGAGCAGGCATCTGCAGATTACATACACGAAATTCTGAAAGAAACGAAAGAAACGGTGGATCAGCTTTTCCCGCCGGCTGTATAACATAAAAAAGACTGCTGAGATTCCTCAGACAGTCTTTTTCACGTTTATTCGTCTAAACCAATGGAAACATATTTTGTTTCTAAATATGGTTCGATTCCTTCAATTCCGCCTTCTCGCCCTATTCCGCTCTCTTTCATACCGCCGAACGGTGCTTGGACAGCTGATGGACCGCCATCATTCCAGCCAATAATCCCATAATCGAGATGTTCTGAAATGTAGAGTCCGTTTCGATAATTCTCTGTAAAGAAGTAAGCCGCAAGACCAAATGGTGTATCGTTGGCTAATTCAATTGCCTCATCTAACGTTTTGAATGTCGTAATCGGAGCCACTGGACCAAATGTCTCTTCATGCATAATGTTCATGGAAGGGTCTACTTGTGTAAGAACCGTTGGCTGAACGAAATAATAAGACTTGTCATCGTCGAAATGTGTATTACCGCCGACTAGGATTTTCGCCCCTTTATCCACTGCATCTTGAATCTGATCGACAATTTTATCAAAACCGCGCTTATTGATAATTGGACCAATGGATGTGCCTTCTTCAAAACCATTTCCCACTTTCAGCTTCTCTACTTCTTTGCTGAACCTTTGCGCAAATGCTTCATGAATGTCTTCATGCACAATTAAGCGGTTGGCACAGACACAGGTTTGTCCTGCATTACGGAACTTAGATGCTACTGCTTGTTTGACAGCTAGTTCAAGATTTGCGTCCTTGTCTACGATAAGCGGGGCATGACCGCCAAGCTCCATTGATACGTGCTTCACTGTGCTGGCACTGTTTTTGATCAGATGCTTTCCGACTGGTGTTGAGCCTGTAAACGTGATTTTGCGAATCAGCGGGCTATCTGTGAAGATTTCCCCCACTTCTTTTCCATCTCCTACAACCCATTGCAGTGCATCCTCTGGAATACCAGCTTCATGACCTAATTTTACAAGTTCAATGGCTGTCAGCGGCGTGTCCTCGGCAGGTTTTACAATGAACGTACAGCCTGCCGCAAGTGCTGGTGCCGCTTTTCTTGTAATCATGGCCGCAGGAAAATTCCACGGGGTAATGGCCGCAACGGGACCAACTGGCTGTTTTGTGACGAAAAGGCGTTTGTTCGTCGTATGTGACGGGATGGTTCTGCCGTAGATGCGTTTTGCTTCCTCTGCGTACCATTCAATATAACCAGCCGCATAGACGATTTCCCCTAGTGCTTCTTGATACGGCTTCCCGTTTTCTTCTGTAATGATTTTTGCAAGCCTTTCTTTATGTTCAATGATCAGATCAAACCACTTACGAATGATATTGGCACGTTCATGCGCTGACGTTTTTGCCCATGTTTTAAAAGCCTTGTGTGAGCGGGAAATTGCGTCTTCGATCTGTTCTTTTGTATGCTGAGCAACTGAAGCAATTTCTTTTCCTGTTGCAGGATTATACACTTTGAGTTCGTTTGTCATGCTCTACCGTCTCCTTCGTTCTTGGATTCATTACATATAGTATATACCCAATGAGTGCCCAACCTAAAAGCAAAATCCATTCAGCAGGCCATGATAAGGAGGCCGGCATCCCTGGAAAGTAAAATGAAAGGAAAAGAAGACTCAGTCCGATGGCTAAAACACCTGTCGTCCGCCAATATTTAATGCTGTATGGACGCTCAAGCTCAGGTTCTGTTTTGCGAAGTCTCATAAAGGCGATGGACACAATTAAGTATCCGACAATGATGCCAACACCGCCCGCATTGACAATCCACACGAGAGCAGGACGTCCTAATAATGGAGCGAAAAACGCCAATGCACCAAGAAATAAAATCGCATTTGTTGGTGTTTTATACTTTGGATGAATATACGCAAACCACTTTGAAATCATGCCTCTTTCAGCCATAGCGTATAAGATACGGCTTGCACCGATGATAAAGGCATTCCAGCTCGTCACAATCCCTGCTACCCCTCCAATGACAAGCACTGTCCCAAATGCTTGATGACCGAGAAGCTGCACCATAGCATCTGCTGTCGCCAATGAAGAGGCTTCAAGCTGTCCTTTTGACATCCCAGCAGCTACTCCAAAGACAATGAGCAAATAAAAGACGACAGCGCTCACGATGGAAATAATCAAGATTCTCCCAATGATTTTTTTCGGTGCGTTAATCTCCGCCGCAACTTGCGGAATGACATCGAACCCAACGAATAAAAAGGGAATCATGACTAAGACCGCCATGAGACCGCCAATCCCGCCCTGAAACATGGGCTCAAGGTTTGCAAAATCACCATTAAATGTCGCGCCGCCTAACAGGAGAAAACCTGTCAGAATAATTGCCACTGTGAACACGGACTGAAAAATGGCAGCAGGCTTCGCCCCAATGTAATTCAGTGCTGTTAAAAACAACGCACCGCCAGATCCTATCAATACCCACGTAAAATAAACGTCCCATCCCCCTATATTCCATAAGAAACCAACATGCTGTGTTGGAATCACATAATCAATGACGGTTGGCAAGGCGACAGCTTCAAACGTAATCACGGACACATAACCAAACAATACGCCCCATGCTGAGACGAACGCTGCTTTCATCCCAAATGCCCTCTGGACAAACACGAGCCCTCCGCCTGTCTCTGGAATCGCAGACGAAAGCTCAGCATACGTGAGCCCAATAAAAATGACGAGAATGCCTCCTATAACGAAGGCAATCACACTGCCTAAAAACCCTGCTGTTAAAATCCAATCTCCCGAAAGTACAACCCAGCCCCAGCCAAGCATTGCACCAATGGACAAAAACAGCACGTCTGACTGCGACATCGTTTTTGCCATTTGTTGTTTGTGCATACAACCATCCCCCTTTGTTGTTTAGCGTGCTTTGAAGGCCTCCTCGATAATCCCCAGTCCCTCGTGAAGCAGCTCATCTGTGATGACAAGTGGTGTTAAAAAGCGAATAATATTCCCATTAATCCCTGCCGTTAATAAGAGAAGTCCGTGCTCATTTGCATATGCTGCAATCGCTGCGGCTGTTTTCTTATCTGGTGTACGTGTTGTTTGATCTTCCACAATTTCAATCGCCGCCATTGCCCCTAATCGGCGGACCTCCCCAATGAAAGGATACGTTGTTCTCCAATCATTCGCTTTGTCCTCTATGACTTGTCCAATGTGTTCAGATCGTTGATTTAATTGTTCTGTTTCAATAATATCAAGAACAGCCAGGGCTGCCACACAGCCTAATGGACTGCCTGCATACGTTCCTCCGAGCTCCCCTGGGTCCGCTGCATCAAGTAATTCTTTTCTGCCAACGACACCGCTCAGCGGTAAACCAGCTGCAAGAGATTTCGACACTGTGATTAAATCCGGCACCACATCAAAATGCTCAATCGCAAAGTATTTCCCCGTTCTCGCAAAGCCTGTTTGGATCTCATCAGCCACAAATACAATCCCATGCTGCTGACAGAATGAAGCAACGTGCTGTACAAAACGCTTCGATGGCACAATGAATCCGCCCTCCCCTTGGACTGGCTCCATGACCACACATGCAACGGTTTCTGGTGCAACGGTAGCGACGAAGAATTGATTGAATTGATCAATGATGTACTCATCGTAAGCCGCATCACTTAACCCTTCAGGCTTCTGATAGTAGTAAGGGTAAGGTGCTTGATACACCTCTGATGCGAATGGTCCAAATCCAAATTTATATGGCTTCACCTTGCTCGTCATGCTCATCGTCATATTCGTTCTGCCGTGGAAACCTCTTGTAAACGACACAACGGCTTGTCTTTTCGTATATTTACGTGCAATTTTCACCGCATTTTCAACAGCTTCTGCACCTGAATTTAAGAAAATGGCTTTCTTGTCATGGTCGCCTGGTGTGAGGTGGCATAGCTTCTCTGCTAATTCGATATACGATTCGTACATCATCACATTGAATCCTGGGTGGATTAGACTGTCTGCCTGAGTTTTGACTGCTTCTACAACCTTTGGATGTGAATGCCCTACATTTAACGTACCAATTGCACCTGCAAAATCGATAAAGCGATTGCCATCGATATCGAATAGCTCGGCTCCCTTCCCTTTTGCTGCAAGATGACGATTGCCATTACTGACACCTCTTGCAACGTATTGATCTCTTTTCCCTTGCCATTCCTCTGTTGAAAAACGGTTTGTTGTCGTTTGACTCATTGTCATCCATCCCCTTTATGTCTTTTTTATTATTCTGAATATTTTTTGGTATGATAGAAAGTACCAATATCATTTTTTTCATGGTACCAGAGAGGATGGAATGAAAAGATGCTGACAATCCAGCTAGATCAAACAGGGGCAAACGGATATATTTATCATCAAATTTATACGAAAATTAAAGATGAAATTTTAAACCGAAACCTTCAGCCGCACGATCAATTACCGTCCAAACGAGAGTTAGCCGAGTCTTTAAACGTCAGCGTCAATTCAGTAAATGGCGCCTATCAGCAGCTGCTTGCCGAGGGGTATTTATACTCGGTTGAACGGAAAGGTTTTTTTGTGGAGTCACTAGACACGTTTCATAAGTCAGGTCAGCTGAAACCCTCTTCCCTTCCAGCAGATTTAAAGGAAGAGCCTATTGCACGCGATGACTGGTATTCCTTTTCACATATTTCCGTCGATACAGCGAACTTCCCATTTAAAAGCTGGCTGAAAAGTGAACAAAAGGCGATCAGTCTTCACCAAGAAGCCTTCGGTGAGCTTCCTCATCCACAAGGTGTGTATGAGCTACGGGAAACGATTGCCCGGCTGATCGGACTTGCGCGAGGTGTCAAATGCTATCCTGAACAGCTCATTTTAAGTGCAGGCACACAGTCACTCATTCATTCGTTATCAAGCATTCTTCCAGCTGATCAAATATACGGGTTAGAAAACCCTGGGTACCGCAGGCTCTATCAAATGCTGAAAAACAATCATCACCGAATTGAAACGATTGGCATTGACCAAAAAGGTGTGCGGATGAGCGATATTCAAAAGAAACAGCCGAATGTATTGATCATTACTCCTTCCCATCAGTTTCCAACAGGGGTAATCATGCCAATTTCCCGGCGGATACAGCTGTTAAACTGGGCGGCTGATCAGCCAGATCGTTATATTATTGAGGACGATTATGACAGTGAATTTAAGTACGGCACAGACAGTATTCCGGCGCTGCAAAGTCTCGATCGATATGACAAAGTCATTTATATGGGGACCTTTTCAAAATCATTGCTGCCGGGCTTGCGACTCAGCTATATGGTCCTGCCTCAGCATTTATTGAGACGCTATAAGGAAGAACAGCATTTTTTCATTCAAACAGCCAACCTTTTTACCCAATACACCCTTCTTCATTTTATAAAAGATGGGGCGTATCAACGGCATATTAAACGAATGAATGGTTTATATGAGGAAAAACGGAAGCAGCTCATTGGAGAGCTCAACACGGTTTTTGCTGACAATGTGCGGATTATTGGGGAAAATGCAGGACTTCATTTTATTGCAGAATTCCGCTCAGATCGAACGCAGCATGAAATTTTACAGCGCGCCAAAGACAGAAAGCTGAAAATGTACGGGATGGACCGTTTTACACTTGATGAACAAGTACCTGGTCATCAAGAAGGATTTGTCCCGCTTGTCCTTGGCTTCTCGCACATGCGGCCAGAGGAGATTCAGCCAGCGGTGAAACGGCTGTATGACGCCATTTTTGGGAAATAAAACAGCCAGCTGCTCTTTACAGACAGCTGGCTTACCACCGTTCTTTATCTACTCTTAAAATAGAGGACACAATTCCAGGAAAAGCGGCCTCGATGTCTTCTTTTCTTAAAGAATAGTAACGGTGTTTTCCGTCAATTCTCACTTTCACGATGCCTGCCTCCCTCAGCACTTTGAAGTGATGGGAAAGCGTAGATTTGGCAATGTTCATCTCATACGTGCCGCATGTCCTCTCCCCCGTTTCCGCTAAACAGCGGACTATTTCTAAACGGACAGGATCAGCCAAAGCGTGCAGCACAGAAATCAGTTTCATGTCTTCTTGGTTTGGATGATTTGGATTCGTCATACGATAAATGTATCGTATTTTGTGCTCACATACAATCTCATTCATCTAAAACTCATGAACTGACTAGGCATGTAACGATTTAACTTCATTCACGTCCATTACTTAAGAGACGCTGTCTTGAAGGGAAGGAACCGATTTTGATACGTAACATATGGTTTAGTTTATTGCTCATGCTGCTCACGTTTTCCTTATGTGCCTGCCAGTCAGTCCAATATGAGTACCAGTCAAAACCACCTAGTGCGGAAGAATTATTATCTATCGATCAGCAGGCAGATTTATTTCAATGGGAAGGAACGATCTATGAAACAAATGTAGATTGGACGACATCCTTACACGTCACAAAACATGAACAATTAGGTGTCATTCAGAAAACCGCTGTCAAAAATTTTGAACATGGTACAGCTTCTAGATTGAAAAAAGGAACCGCTATTTACTCCGTGAAGGAGAGAGAAGACCTTTTGATCGTGGAACTTCACGGCAAAACAAAAATATATGTCGCACATGCGGAGGGATAAATACCTGTCAACTAGACAGGTATTTTTTAAAATTCATTTTCTTGTCAAGAGTCGTTGGTTTTGTTATGATAGCCAAAGTGACCACTCGGTTTCCATTGTGACCCTATGGTTTTACCGATTCGGAAAGGACTTATGAAGATGAAAGTAAAGCAAGAAGAGATTTTGCGGGTATCGAAGAAATTGTTTTCTCAAAAAGGCTATATGAGTGTCTCCATGCAGTCAATTGCCGACGCCTGTAAAATATCAAAAGCGTCTATTTATAAACTGTTTGATTCAAAGGAAGCTCTTCTATTAGAACTGATTAAATACAATCAGCGCAAAATGAGGGAGATTTCCCGCATCATTCATTCAGAAACGACGCTGTCCAAAAAGGAAAAATTCACAAAGAAGATCAAGCTTGAGCTTGAAGAGTTTAAAGAGAATCATAAATTTTTGAATATGTTGTCCTTTGAAGCTTTTTCTCAGCATTCGCCCATTGTCATTAAGCATTTACGTGAAACACGCTCCATTATCATGCAGCGGCACAGAGACATTATTTTAAGCACATATGGTGAATCTGTCGCTCCTTATGTTTGGGATTTAGTGATTGTTCTCAATGGATTAATGAGAGAATTCATCTTAATGCTGGCGATTGAGCAAAAAAACATCCAGTTAGAAATTGCTGCCGAAATGATCATCGGTGTGATGGATCGTGTATCGAAAAAGCCTTGTTCCATTGAACCTGTGTTAACAGATGAGCTGATGAACTCTTATTTGCTTTCCTCACGGGACGAATACGACGAAGAAAAACTTGTCAATTCGTACTTAACAAAGATCAAACAAGAGCTTCACTCACTGCCAAGCGGAGAAGAACAGGACGACCTCCTCTCTGCGTTTGAGCTGCTCAATCAGGAATTATCAAAGGACCAACCGAGAACCTTTTTAATCAGCTCACTGCTCGATTATTTAGGCAAAAACAGCGTTTTATCACAAAACGTGTCACAGCTGAAAAGCATCATTTTATAGATAAAGAAGGGATAACATGAACCAATCAACAACATCTTACAATCGATCTGTGATTGTTGGGATTTTTCTCGTTGGGGCATTCGTCGCGATTTTAAACCAAACGCTTCTTATTCCAGCGATCCCACATATCATGCAGGACTTCAATATTGAGGTCAGCAAAGGACAGTGGCTTACAACAGCCTTTATGCTGACAAACGGGATTCTCATCCCAATTACGGCTTTCTTAATTGAGAAATTTTCGAGCCGTTCTTTAGTTTTAACGGCGCTTAGTATCTTTACAGCCGGTACAATTCTTGCATCATTTGCGCCGAATTTCCCAGTGTTACTTGCTGCACGTATCGTACAGGCAGCTGGTGCAGGGATTTTAATGCCGCTGATGCAAACGATCTTTTTAACTATTTTTCCAAAAGAAAAACGCGGGCAGGCAATGGGCATGGTCGGACTTGTCATTTCGTTCGCACCAGCGCTTGGACCAACACTTGGCGGCTGGATTGTCGATTCCTTCAGCTGGAAGGCCTTGTTCTATATCGTTCTACCAATCGGTATCATCGACCTTATTCTTGCTTTCTTCTTAATGAAAAATGTCACACAGCAGCGAGAGACACGTATTGATGTGTTATCTGTCATCTTGTCGTCCTTCGGTTTCGGCGGATTGCTTTACGGATTTTCTAGTGTCGGCACATATGGCTGGACGAGTGCGACTGTCCTCATTTCACTTATTGTCGGCGCCGTAAGCTTGTTCTTCTTTATCCTGCGCCAATCGAATTTGACAAGACCGATGCTTGAGTTTGGTGTATTTAAATTTGCGATCTTCAGCTTAACAACCTTCCTTGGGATGCTTGTTTTTGCTTTATTGATTGGTACAGAGACGATTCTGCCGCTTTATACGCAGAATGTCAGAGGGCTGTCTGCACTTGATACAGGGCTGATCTTATTGCCAGGTGCTCTCTTTATGGGCTTGCTGTCACCAATTATCGGACGGATTTTTGATAAAGTCGGCGGAAGAGGACTCGCATTAGGCGGATTTACGATCCTCACCGTTACCACTCTGCCATTTATGCTGCTCACCCTTGATTCATCTATCGCTCTCATTACGGTCGCCTACACGCTTCGCTTAATTGGGGTTGGGATGATCATGATGCCTCTGACAACGGCAGGTATTAACGCATTACCACCTCATTTGATCCCGCATGGGACAGCGATGAATAACACGATGAGACAAATAGGTGGCTCCATTGGAACGGCTGTACTTGTGTCCATCATGAGCACCTCTGCTGCAAATGCAGAATTGGCCAATCCATTAAAATCAGCCGTTCATGGAATGAATACGTCATTTTTCATTTCTGGTCTGATTGCGGTCATTGGACTCATCCTCTCCTTTTTCTTAAAGGCAAAACGTAATAATAAAGTGATGAAGCAGGAGCTATCTTCCTCCTCCTCTTCTTCATAAGAAAAAGAGCTCGGCATATGGCCGGCTCTTTTTTCATATCATCATACGGTATCGTCCTCTCTATAAATACATTTGTATTCCTAGAGAAGAAAACCCTTGATAATTTGAAGAAAAGAGTTGATAATAGGAACTATTCAATTTGTGAGAAAATTTTTACTATAGGAGATGTATGCATTGAAGGTCGTGAAATTTGGTGGCAGTTCACTTGCATCTGGCAAGCAGCTGCAAAAGGTATTTGACATTGTAACAGCAGATCCAGCTCGAAAAGCAGTCGTTGTTTCCGCACCAGGAAAACGGCATTCAACGGATACGAAGGTCACCGATTTATTAATTAGCTGTGGCGAACAATATTTACGTTTAGGTGAAGCACATGACTTACAGGAAGCCGTCATCGAGCGGTATGCCTCTATTGCAGATGAACTTGGATTAGGTCAAGACATTATCGACACCATCAGGCAAGATCTAGACGCATTATTACAGGCTGATTCATCTCGCCCTGAGTGCTATCTTGATGCCATCAAAGCAAGCGGCGAAGACAATAATGCAAAGCTCATTGCTGCGTATTTCCGTCACCAGGGTGTCGAAGCTCATTATGTGAATCCGAAGGAAGCTGGTTTATTTGTAAGCGATGAACCTGGCCATGCGCAAGTCCTCCCGGAATCATATGATCATCTGTACAAATTAAGAGAGCGGTCTGGCATCATTATATTCCCTGGCTTTTTTGGCTTTAGTTTAGCGGGCGATATCGTCACCTTTTCGCGAAGCGGCTCCGATATTACCGGTTCCATTTTGGCAAACGGCCTAAAGGCAGACGTGTATGAAAACTTTACAGATGTGGATGCTGTCTACGCTGTTAATCCAACGATTGTTCATGATCCAAAAGAGATTACAGAGCTGACGTATCGGGAAATGCGCGAGCTGTCGTATGCTGGATTTTCTGTTTTTCATGATGAAGCACTCATTCCAGCCTTCCGTGCAGGCATTCCGGTTCAGATTAAAAACACCAATAATCCTTCGGCAAAAGGCACAAAAATTGTGAATCAGCGCGATCATACAAATGGACCTGTTGTTGGTATCGCCTCAGATAATGGATTTTGCAGCATTTACATTAGTAAATATTTGATGAACAGAGAGGTTGGCTTTGGTCGTAAGGTGCTGCAAACATTAGAGGAATATGGGCTTACGTATGAGCACGTACCTTCTGGCATTGATGATATGACCATTATTTTAAGGCAGGATCAGCTGGAGGAGCAGCATATTGAACAAGAGCTGCTAGACCGTTTGAAGCTTGTTCTTGATGCAGATGAGGTTGTTCTAGAGCAGAATCTATCGCTCATTATGGTCGTAGGGGAAGCGATGCGTCATAATGTGGGGACAACAGCAAGAGCAGCAAAGGCACTGTCAAAAGCGAAGGTCAATATTGAAATGATCAATCAAGGCTCCTCTGAGGTCAGCATGATGTTTGGCGTCAAGGCGGCTCAAGAAAAAGAAGCCGTTCAAGCCTTGTATGAGGAGTTTTTCTCTATGTCTACTGTCCCTGTCTCCCTATAATCAGCAGACTGCCAGATCTTTGGATCGGCAGTCTTTTTTGCTCTCACCGGATTCGAGTGTTTTTGCGCATTAAAATGTATCTATTTCTCGTTTGATTTTGTATGATAGAGACAAATCAACTATCTGTTCCGGCCTATGATCGGAGCAACAAGGAGTCCTAAAACAATGCCTCGTCAACAACTATTAAAACAGTTTCGCAATTTTCATGATGCTTCTACTAGTATTTTAAACATGATGAGTCAATTCATTGAAGTGAATACACTGTTTATTGCTAAGAATGATCAAGACACCAATCATATTGTAAAGGTGCTAAATCAAGACGAGCAGCTTCTTGAAGAAGGAGAAGAACTTCCTTACGAAAAGACATTTTGCAAGCTGGCGGTCGATCATCAGGATACCCTTGTGATTCCTGACATTTCGATAGATGACCGTTCTAAATACTTAGAGGTCACGAAACGGCTTCAAGGCGGCTCGTTCATTGGCGTTCCCATTGATTTTACAGATGGTTCAAACTACGGGACGATTTGCGGACTTGATGTGAAGCCGCAGCATTTTACAGAAGAGCATGTGTATATGTTTGAAACGATGGCTTCTTTGTTAAGCTACGTCCTTGAGCTAGACCGCGCCAACCGGCAGATTCAGCAATTATCTGTACCGATCGTACCAGTTGTTGATGGTGTCGCTGTACTTCCTCTACTTGGTGATATCGAAGAGACACGTGCTCAGCATATTTTAGAAACCATTTTACAGGAAAGCTACAGGCTGTCGCTCTCTCATTTGGTCATTGACGTATCGGGAACTAAAAGCCTGAATGAACAAAGCATTCAATATTTGGTCAACTACGCACAAACGCTGCGGCTCTTAGGAATTTCAGCTGTCTTAACAGGCATTAAGCAAGACCTTGCTTTAAGTGCGATTCAGTCGAATATTTCATTTAAAGACATCACGATTCGCAAAGATTTACCGCAGGCACTTGCTCATATTGGATTGACGTTTACGAAAAATGAATAAGCGATGATTCATCTAAAAGGGCTAACATGATCTTCATGTTAGCCCTCTTCTTCTGGAAACGGCAGTCGAATGGTAAATGTCGTTCCTTTGTTTTTTTCACTTTTCATATCAATATGCCCTTCATGCAGGTCCACAAGCTGCTTTACGATAGACAAGCCCAATCCGTATTCTCCATAAGGGGTATTCGTTCTTGAGATATCCGCTTTATAAAAACGTTCCCATATATGTTTAACATCGTCTGGCGCAATGCCAATGCCTGTGTCTTCCACTTCAATGATCGTCTCTTGATTTTCTTGTTTTCCTCTTAAGGAAATACGGCCGCCTTCTGTGAATTGAATTGCGTTCTTGGTGATATTGACAAGGATTTGAATGAGCCTGTCATAATCTGCGTAGACCTTCAGTTCAGGATCAACGTCCACGATCAGCTGATTGTTTTTCTCTTCAGCGATTCGGCTCAGCTGCTCTTTCATCACTTCAAACGTGTCAATGAGTGGATAGTGAAATTTCTGAAGGGTAATTTGATTCGATCTAATTTTCTCATAATCCATATTTTCATTGACGAGGCGCAGCATCCGTTTTGTCTCATCAGTGATTAAGGCATAGCATTTTTCTTTCTCTTCTGCGGACACATCTGCTGTGTTCAGCCATTCCACCAGTCCTCGAATGGTGGTCAGCGGTGTTTTCAATTCGTGAGACACATCTGCAATGAATTGGCGTCTACGCTTTTCGAGCCGGTCAATTTCCTCTCTTGATTGCTGAAGGCGTTTGACCATCATATTAAAATCCTCACCAAGTGTACCGATTTCATCAAGGTGTTTGTTTTCAAGCTTGATGTTGTAATCACCTTTGGCAATCTTTTCAGTCGCCTCTCTCAACTTTTTGATGCGGTTCACATGAAATTTAGACAATAACAAGCTGAGAATAAAAGTGATCGTCAGCGCCACAAATACGATGATATACAGATAACGATTCATCTGAGCGATGAGCTGTTCAGCACCTTGAATGGGGGCAATAAGAACGACACCGCCCTTTAGCTTTCCATCCTCCATGACAGGGAGCGCCACAAGTGATGCCTCTTGATCAAGGCGGCGTGAATCGCTTCGCTTAACAATGATTTGCTCCCCTTTTGAAAGCTTGGTCCATAAATCCTTTGTCAATAATACTTCATGCGGCAGCATCTCTTGCTGCTGAGACAGAACATCTCCTTTTTCATCAAACACAAAAAAACGAATTTGCCTCGTCGAAAGAATATCTTCAAATGGACGCAGACGAAAGGTCATCTCGCTTTTAGGCAGTTGTTTAAAATTCTGCAAGATTTCATTCCCATAGGAGCTCATTTCATCCACTCTGTTTTGATAGGCAATATCCTTCACAAAATGAGATAAAAGGGTGCTGATAATGACAATGGCGATGAACAATAACCCGAGGTGGCTGATCAGCAGCTGATAAAAATATTTAATCTTCATCGAACTTATACCCTACGCCCCATACTGTATACAAAAAAGGCTTAGGACCGTCCCCAATTTTTTGGCGCAGCCGTTTGATATGAACATCTACCGTTCGTTCATCTCCATAAAATTGGTATCCCCAAATTTGCTCAAGCAATTGTTCTCGTGAAAATACTTGCCGAGGATGCTGAATAAAAAAGCACAGCAAATCGTATTCCTTTGGTGTGAGGTTCTCAATCCGCTCTCCATCCAGAAAAACTTCCCTCGTTTTCTTATCCAACTGAAAATGTGCTGTCTCCAGCCGTTCGCCCTCTTTCACCTTTTCTTGAGTAGCTGTATGAGCAAAGCGTCGTTTCACCGCTTTAATTCTTGCCATCAAGGTCAGTGGACTAAAGGGCTTGGTCACATAATCATCTGCCCCAAGATCAAAACCAAGCACTTGATCAGATTCAGTTTCCTTTGCTGTCAGCATGATAATCGGAACGTCACTGATCTGGCGCACCTTTTGACAAATGGTCAGACCATCCATCGAAGGAAGCATGACATCTAAGATGAGCAGATCCCAATCCTCCTCTTGCTGAAAGCGATTCAGTCCTTCTAATCCATCATGGACAAATTCCGCTTGAAATCCCTCTCGTTGAAAAAACATATCCGTCATTGTACAAACGCTCTGATTATCTTCAATCATTAATATTTTCATCATCAGCCTCCGCTGCTGCCATTGTTTTTTCTTTATGTAGCTTTATTTTACATGTTCCCTCTCAAATCTCAATTGGATTCCACTGTCTTCATGAACTTATCATCGTTTGGTCATCTTTTTTTCATACTTTTTGGAGAAGCTAATATTGCGGTGTATCACATGGAGATTTTTTAATATGATGGAATTGTAGAGGATGGTCAAGATGAGGACACGCTTCCTGACAGTTATAAGATGAATCTATTTAAAAAAGCTCATCTCTTCGATGAGCTTTTTTGTCATGCCAGCAGCTTCAAATAAGCAGCGGCATTCCCCTCTTCAACCGCCTGTAAAATCTGCTGTGCCTGTGATGCGCTTGTGACGCTGCTTAACTTTTGTATGATGTCTTCTTTCGATAACGCAAAGCCTGGTGCTCCCCGAGGGATATCAACCCGCTTGCTGATGGTGGTGCTGTCAGATAAGGTGAGTTTTACAATGGTAAAGCGTCCTTTTGGAACAGCGTCTGGATGGGGCTCTATCGTTTGATCATATCCTCTGCTCACCCGCTTCATCCACGTTCGCATGTCAGTTGGAATGTTTTTTTTCGTAAAGGCATCCAGCGTGAGTGTCTGTCCAAATATGGCAAGTGCGATGACGTATTCGACACTGAAGCGTCCTTCTTCTCCATTTGAAGGTGCCCGCTCAATAAGCGCTGCATCTCCGCCTGGCGGAAATATGACATCGACCTGCTTCACCTGTTCTGGTAAGGCAGCATGCTCTTTCATTAAAGAAAGGATCGCATCGGCTGCATGATGTGCAGCTGAGCAGAACGGATATACTTTGAACCATAACCCCGGCGCAACAATACGCCACGTAGAACCATAGCCCTCTAGTAAACGGCTTTCTGCCAGCTCTTGATCTCCATAGAGAGAAAAGAAGCCGAGGGCGCCATCAAGAACTGAATCATTCCCGCCAAAACCTGAACAAGCTAAATCCATGGACCACACCGCTGTTTTAGCTGCTAAGCCGGCTTGTAATGGTTTCATATCAGATCCAAACTGTTTTCGCATTCCCGCTGATTGCGCTCCGGCAAAGCCGATCGCTTTCGCCAGCCCTTCCTGCGAGACTTGTTTCAAATACCCAATGGCACATACTGCCGCAATGGCTCCGAGTGTCCCGGTATTATGCCAGCCCCGTTCATAATGTGCCTTGCCGATGGATTCGCCAAGCCTTGCCATGACTTCGACACCTGTGATGTAGGCAGCTAAAAAACGATCTCCATATATTTCACCGTCTGTCAGCTGTGAAAGCAGCGCTGGAATGATGACCGCACTTGGGTGTCCTCTCACATCTGAATGGACATCATCATAATCAAGGGCATGAATGAGGTAGCCGTTTAACATCGCTGCGGATTGACGACTGACCTTCTTCCCTTTTCCCATGACAGGAATCTGAGCAGCGCCGCCTTCTTGTTCAACAAGCGCCATCAGCTTCTGAATCCCTTCATCCTCTTTCGCAGCAAGTGCTGATGCCGCAGCATCTAACAGGCCATTTCTTGCCATCTGAACGGCCCGCTTATCTTGCAGCGGATCAGCAGAAAGCACTGCCTCAGCCAGTTGTTTTGTTAGCTCCATGCTCGAGATTCCAATGCCCGAACGGCAAGCTCGGCGAAGAAGGCAACGGCAACTGGAAGGGCATCTTCATTTAACGTAAAGGCAGGGTGATGCCATTCCTCAGTACCACTAGTTCCCATCCATACAAAAAAGCCTGGAATGCGTTCTTGATAAAGGGCAAAATCTTCTCCGCCCGGTGACTGCTCTGCCTGCACGACAGGTAAGTCAAGCGCACCAGCCGTTTCTTCTACCACCCTTGTCAGACGCTCATCATTCATCACAGAAGGTAAATAAGGATGCCATTTCACTTCACCCTTTGCGCCAAAGCCTTCTGCAATTCCGCTCACGATTTGTTTCATAAGCTCTGGAATCATCGCTCTCACTTCAGGCTCAAACGTCCGAACCGTTCCTTCCATCTCGACACGATCAGGAATCACATTCCATGATGTACCACCTTGAATACGTGTGATGCTGACAACCGCATGATGCAGCGAGCTAATGCGGCGGCTGACGATTTGCTGAAGAGCACTTGTGATCTGCCCGCTGATGGCAATAGGGTCCACCGTATGATTCGGAATTCCGGCATGCCCTCCCGTTCCTTTAATCTCGATTTCAAACCGGTCCACACTCGCCATCAATGCTTTTTCTCTTATGCCAATCGTGCCAACTGGCAGGTCAGGTTTGTTATGCATACCAAAAATCGCATCGACCCCATCTAACACGCCTGCCTCTATGACATGTTTTGCTCCTTGAGCAACCTCCTCAGCCGGTTGGAACAAAATGCGGACTGTTCCCTTGATCTCATGTTTCCGCTCATTTAATAAAAGAGCCGCACCAAAGATGGAAGCTGTATGAAAATCATGACCGCATGCATGCATTTTCCCCGGTACCTTTGAAGAAAATGGTTCGCCAGATGCTTCCTCAATCGGAAGTGCATCAATATCGGCTCTTAGCGCAATCGTTGGTCCCTCTTGTTCGCCTTTGATTTCACAGACAACACCTGTTTGCAGGGCTGGGATATCAAGTACAGTGATCCCCGCCTCTTCTAACCAGCCGCGCAGTTTCTTTGTCGTTTCATATTCCTCAAACGCCAGCTCTGGATGCTCATGAAGCGCTCGGCGAATGTTGATTAAACGTTTGTTTAAAGCTTCATTTCCTATTGATTTCACTGTTAATCACCCCTCTAAAGAATAAAAAGCAGCTTATGCTTCTTCAGCCGCTGCTTCTTTTTGGATAAATCGTTTCGTCCGTTCATTCTTTGTTTCATCAAATAGCTCAGTTGGTGTCCCCTGCTCAATAATATGACCATCAGCCATAAAAATCACATGGTCTGCCACTTCTCTTGCAAACGCCATTTCATGTGTGACGATGATCATGGTCGTTTCTTGAATTGCAATGGATTTAATGACTTGAAGCACGCCTGAGACAAGCTCTGGATCAAGTGCGGACGTTGGTTCATCCAGCAGAATCGCATGTGGATCAACCGCTAACGCCCGGGCAATCCCAATCCGCTGCTGCTGCCCGCCAGATAACGTGACTGGATAGCTGTCAGCCTTTTGCTCTAATCCTACCTGCTTCAGCAGTTTCATTCCAATCTCATTTGCCTGCTGCTTCGTCATTTTTTTCGTCACAAGCAGTGATTCTGTAATGTTTTGTAGTGCTGTCTTGTTTTTAAATAAATTGTAGTTTTGAAACACCATGGCCGTTTGCTGACGCAGGTGATGGGCTTCCTTACGTGTATATTTGGACGCATCGAGCTTCGCATCGCCAATTTCAATCGTGCCTTCATCTGGTGTTTCTAATAAATTTAAGCAGCGCAGCAAGGTGGATTTACCGGAGCCAGAAGGTCCGATAATGGCCACAACCTGCCCTTTTTGCACGTCGAGATTGATTCCGTCTAAAACGACAAGGTCGCCGAATGATTTCTTCAAATTGGTGAGCTTGATCATGTCCACACCTCCTTAATTCCGGTAAGGTTTGCTGATTTTTCGTTCAAATAGGTCTTGCAGGAAGCTATAAATGATCGTCATCACCCAATACACGATCCCTACAGCTAAATAGGTTTCAAAGTATTTATAGTTCGCCGATGCTATCATCTTCCCTTGTGCAAACATTTCTGCCACACCAATCGTAAAGGCAAGAGATGTTTCTTTTAAAAGACCGATAAAGGTATTCCCCGTCGCTGGAATCGCATTTCTGATGGCCTGCGGGAAAATAATTCTGACGTAAGACTGCCATCTTGTCATGCCGACAGACAGGCACGCCTCCAGCTGCCCTTCATCAACTGAGTTCAGGGCTGCTCTGAAAATTTCTGCTAAGTATGCTGAGTTTTTGATACTTAATCCGATAATGACCGCTGTTAAAGCATCCATTGAGGTCATCGCAGGGAATAGCTGCGGAAGACCAAAATAAATGAGAAAGAGCTGAACCAAGGTTGGAACCGCTCTGAAGAAAGAAATATACAGCTTGGCAAATTGGTATAAAACAGGTATCCGGTTTTTCGTAATAAGAGCGAATACCACACCAATGATAATGGCAAATACCATGGAGACAATCGCCATGAAGATCGTTATCGGCAAGTATTGAATCAATGTCGGGAAAACCGACACCATATACTGCCAATCAATTTTATTCATGTCTGCTCTTCACCGCCGCTGTCGTTATTTTTTAATTGGCACTGTGACATCATCTTTGAAATATTTCTCAGACAATTTCTTTAGTGTCCCGTCTTCTCTTAATTCTTTGATCGCTTTATTAAATTCTTTTCTTAGTTTGTCATGCTTTTCATCTTTAGCAAATGGGTAGCCTACTTCTTCATACACAATTGGATTACCTACGATTTTCAGTGGAAGGCCTGTTTTTTCAATTTGAGCAAGTAGTACACTGCGGCCATTGACATAAGCATCTACGCGGCCATTTGCTACTTCATTTAATACGCCGTCCTGCGTTTCATATGTTTTAATCTTGATTTTCTTGTCTGGATCTTTGCTCTCTAGGTTTTTGGCATGGTTAGAGCCAAGAACTGCCGCCACTGTTTTTCCTTTTAAATCATCAAGACCTTTGATGTCTTTGTTGTCCTTTTTCACGATGATTTGTGTTCCTGCGTATGCGTACGTATCTGTAAAGTTAAATGTTTGTTTACGCTCGTCTGTGATGGCGACTTGGTTTGACACTGTATCCAGTTTACCAGATGTCAGCTGCCCCATCAGTCCGCTGAATTCACTCAGTTGCCAGTCTAGTTTGTAGCCAAGCTTTTTCGCAATGGCTTCTGTTACTTCAACATCGAATCCGACAAGCTTACCATTGTCTTTATAAGCGAACGGATAGCTTTGTCCTGTAGCGCCTACTTTTAATACTTTTTCGTCTTTGCCTTCACTCTGATTGTTACCGCCGCAAGCTGCTAAAACTGCCAGCATTGCTGCAAATAGAACGACTAGCCACTTTTTGTTTTTCATGTTCGAAAACCCTTCTTTCGTCTTATGGTTGTGTGATATCTGATCTTAATTGTTTTTTAAAATAAACCGTGATGTGACCTTTGCCTAAATCCTTTTCTCCTGCTCTGACATAGCCTTTGCGCTCATACATTTCTACGAGCCACGGGTGTTTATCAGCTGTACCGAGTGACACGTACGGTACCTTTAGTGTATCCCTCAACACTTCGGTTTCAACCCATTCCAGCAAGGCAGAGCCTGTCCCTTTTTTGGCGGCTGGTTCTGAGGCAAACCACCAGATGTGAGGGACGCCGAACGGTCCTGGCTGCTCTCCCCAAGGCATGCGGAGTGATAAGGTGGATAGAAGCTCTCCGTTTTCTTCCATCACATAGCAAAGATTTTTTTGTACATTATTCTGAACGAGAGCGAAATCGGCATGTGCTGCTTGGAACTGGATGCCGAGCTCACGAATTGGCTCATAGGCTCTTGTTGTCAGTTCAAGCAGCGCCTCTATATCTGCCTCTGTTGCCAGACGAAACGTGTATCCCAACGTTAGTCACCCCACCCTTATGTCGTGTATCGATTTTTTGGCTCTGTTAATCCAAGATTTTCTCGTAAGGTTTGTCCTGTGTAATCCGTTTTGAATAAGCCTCGTTCCTGAAGGATTGGGACGACGCGGTCTACGAACACATCTAGTCCTTCTGGCAAGAGCGGCGGCATCACATTAAAGCCGTCTGCTGCTTCTTCAACCAGCCATGTTTCCATGACATCTGCCAGCTGCTCAGGCGTTCCAATGAAAATATTATGACCGCGAGAACCGGCAACAGATTGATAGAGCTGGCGAATAGTCAGGTTATCCTTTCTCGCCATATTCATCACTAAATCAAAACGGCTTTTCACCGCATTTGACGTGCTTGGATCAATCTCTGGTAGCGGTCCGTCTAAAGGATACTGAGATAGATCAATTCCACCTAAGTAGTTTTGCAGAATGCTCAGCCCAATCTCAGGAACAATCAGCTCCTGTAATTCTTCATATTTCGCTTGGGCTTCTTCCTCTGTATCAGCAATAATCGGGAAAATACCCGGCATGATGCTGACGTCCTCTCTTGCACGACCAGCAGCTTCTACTTTCCCTTTCAAGCTTTGATAAAATTCCTTCGCTTTATCGAGATCATTTTGTGCAGTGAAAATAAGCTCAGCAGTCTTCGCTGCAAGCTTTTGACCATCCTCAGAAGATCCTGCTTGAATGATCACTGGCTGTCCTTGAGGCGTGCGTGATACGTTGAGCGGCCCTCTGACTGAGAAGAACTCACCTTTGTGCTGGAGCTCATGAAGCTTACCAGGCTCAAAGAATTCACCCGTTTCCTTGTTTCTGACAAGGGCATCTTCCTCCCAAGAGTCCCATAGACCTTTGACGACATCGACGAACTCCTCTGCCCGCTCATATCGTTTATGGTGTGCTAAATGCTCTTCCCCGCTAAAATTTTTCGCTGTTTCTTCAATAGAAGATGTGACCACATTCCATGCCGCTCTTCCGCCTGATAAATGATCAAGGGAGGCAAACTGTCTTGCAATATGGAAAGGCTCACTGTATGTAGTGGATGCTGTTGCTGCTAATCCAATTGTTGAAGTAGACTCAGCAATGGACGAAAGCAGTGTGAGCGGTTCAAATCTCGTTAATACGTTTGGATGAGAGGTTTGATTAATGGATAAGCTGTCAGCTAAAAAGAACAAATCCAGTTTTCCTTCCTCTGCCTTTTTCGCTAATTGTTTAAAATAATCAAGATTCATAGCTGCATCTGGTACTGCATTCGGATGTCTCCAAGAGGCAACATGATGTCCAGTTCCTGCGATGAATACGCCTAACTTGAGCTTCCTTTTCGGCTGTGACACTTGTTCTTCATCCTTTCTATATCCTGCATGTATCAAACTGAAGTCCTTAGAAGATACATTTTTCTGATTGAATTAATCGGTTTTACCAATAAAAAAAGGGCAAAATGTTGCGAAAAATGAAAAATAATTATTACTATATGCCCTTTTTACAGGATTGTCAACTGCCCTCTAAACCTCCAAAATAAGGGATTCCACAGACTTATAACGGTGTATCAATCTCTATATTTCCGATGAGCCGGTCTGTGGAATGTGCCACCACTTGACTGCGCTCCAGCATGTTATGTGCAATCACAGAATGAGTCGAAGACATGGTGCGGATGGCAATCGCTTTTTGAGGGGATACATTGATGATGTTATTCCGCAATACACGAGCAGAGTCGGCCTGATCAATGAAAATCGCCGTCGGCTGTCCAATCGACCGATTTAAATAGAAGCGGTTATCTCCAATTTGTGGTGAACCATTTTTAATATACATCACCACATATAATGAAGTTTCTTCAAAGGAATTGTCTTTAATTTCTAATGCCCCTGTAGTATTGCTGTATACGGCGTAGTTTTGATAGTGCTTAAAGCGGTTCTGCCAAATGAAAGCCTTTGCATTTCCAGTGACACTGATTGTATATGAAGATGTGAGCTCTGAGTGTCCTTCTTGAATAAAGTGATTGCCATTGATTCCAGCTTCCCCTTCCTGCACCCAAATCCCTCTGCTGAATTCTTTGAATTGATTATGCTGGATCAGGATATTCGTTCCTCTCACCATGGCCGCATCAATGACAGAGTAGACCGTATTGTTTGAAAAGACGACACTATCCGATTGATAGATACGCAGCGAGGCGCTTCTTTGCCGGGTATTCATCCCTGATTCAATATGGTTTCCTTCTATTAGAATACGATTCGCCATATAAACGGACACAGCCGCATCTTCAAAAAGACTGATTTTATTACCTGTAATGTGAACGCTGTCTCCCCTCACGTCAATCCCTTTTTCAAACCCCTCAATCATATTTCCAATAATAACCACATTGTTTTCCGTTTGACCAAGTGAGACCCCTAAGCTTGTAATCCCTGCTTTTGTTACGCCTCCTCCAACTGCACGGATCAAATTGTTGGCAATAATCGTTTCGGTGGAGAAGCCATAGGAGATACTGCTATCTGTATGATTGCCTTCAATGATGACACCATAGCCGTTAAAGTTATAGATAGAGCTTGCGGCTCCTCCTCTGACGATATTGTTTCGGATCTGAATATTCAGCGGCTCCTCCATATTCACCGCATTTTCCCCATAGCCTTCTATATCAATCCCCATTCTCGGCTCGACCCCGTTTACTCCTGCTCTTTCCAAGAGGCAGTCCTCCACAATGACCCCGTCACAGCCTGTAATCGAGATATTGTTGCGCCTTGAATCTGTGATGGTGCAGCCAGAAATATGAATAGATGAAGCAGGCGAATACGATTCGACCTGGGGTAATATACCGTGGGGACTGACAATGATGCCGTCTCCCGTACAATTTTCAATTTTCACTTGATTGATCTCCACATGGGAGGCTCCTTCAATACATATCCCAAAGCCCCACTCATGGGTTTTTCGTTCAGCGGGAAGCGACTTGTACACATGCTCATGACGGTCCCCTTCAATTTGCCCGCCCCTAATGGTCACATGCTGAACATTGCCTATATAAAAGGCCGCATATCCCCAAGAATCATTTGGTTTTACCTTTATGACAGCGTCTGACGCCATTTCAATGTATATGTGACTTGGCACCCGTATACCCGCACCTCGGAAAGGAAAAAATGGATCACCTCTATATACTGCATCTATTAAATACGTGCCGCTCGGCAGCCAGACATGGGAATACCCTTGTGCTTTTGTCCACTCTAAACATTCATTTAGCTTGACTGTACAATCCGTTTTCCCGTCGGCAATCACGCCAAAATCCAGTACATTGACAACAGGTTTTTTTAGATCAGATTCATTCAATTCCCCCAACCTAAACCCCTCCTTTTCACACATGTCCTCTCGTCATCCTATGCATGTGTAAAAGGTTTGCTTGCACATTTTTCAAATTTTAAATAAATTCTTCCAGAATAACTTTCTGGGAATTTCAACTTAAATGAATTTTTCATTTTTTAAGACTTTACGCCTATTTAACTAACATCTTCCTGTTTTAGAATAGTTTTATATTGACACAAGAACTATACAAGAATATCATTTTTCTCATATCTCTTTTTTTAAGAAAGGATCTATGCCATGTCTACAATTGACCATGATAAAATTGTTAAAAGTGTTCCTCAAAAAGGGTTTTTTGGGCATCCTAAAGGACTTTACACGCTGTTTTTCACTGAATTTTGGGAGCGTTTCTCTTATTACGGCATGCGTGCACTGCTTATTTATTATATGTACACAGAGGTGACAAAAGGCGGTCTAGGTTTTGACCAGACGACAGCCAATTCGATCATGTCTGTCTACGGTGCGCTTGTCTATATGTCAGGAATTATTGGTGGGTGGCTCGCCGACCGGGTATTCGGTTCGTCTAGTACGGTCTTTTATGGCGGAGTATTCATTATGCTTGGCCACGTGATTTTGGCTTTACCAAGCGGAGCAACAGCGCTCTTTATTAGTATGGGACTGATCATTATTGGGACAGGTCTTCTGAAGCCTAACGTTTCAAATATTGTTGGCGACCTGTATTCAAAAACGGACCCACGCAGGGATTCCGGCTTTAGCATTTTCTACATGGGGATCAACATGGGTGGCTTTATCGCCCCATTAATTGTCGGAACACTCGGTCAAAAAGTGAATTTCCACCTCGGATTCTCACTCGCTGCCGTTGGGATGCTTGTTGGACTCATTACATTTGTGATAACAAAAAAGCCAAACCTTGGTCTAGCAGGGACTTATGTCACAAATCCATTATCAGCTGCCGAACGTAAGAACTTCAAAATTTACGGGACATTGGTTGTGATTGTGCTCGCTGTTTTTGCGGTCATTGGCATTCAAACAGGCGCACTCACAATTAATCTTTTTACTTGGTTTGTCAGTGTTCTTGGTGTGCTCATTCCGATTGTTTACTTCATTATCATGTACTTCAGTAAAAAGACGAGCGAAGTGGAGCAATCCAGAGTTCTCGCTTATATTCCATTGTTCCTTGCTGCGGTGATGTTCTGGGCGATTCAAGAACAAGGCTCAAACATTTTAGCCACATATGCGGATCAACGAACAAACTTGAATTTCCTTGGGATGACACTAGCCTCTTCGTGGTTCCAATCATTGAACCCTATCTTTATTGTGCTGCTGTCTCCAGTGTTTGCTTGGTTATGGGTCAGACTTGGGAAGAAACAGCCATCTACCCCAATTAAGTTCTCACTTGGCCTTCTGTTTGCAGGATTATCCTTCATTATCATGATCATTCCTGCATACATGTCAGGTCCAAATACACTTGTGAGCCCATTATGGCTCGTTGTGAGCTTCTTCCTCGTCGTGATCGGAGAGCTCTGCTTATCACCAGTTGGTTTATCAGCGACAACAAAGCTCGCACCTGCTGCCTTCTCAGCTCAAACGATGAGCCTTTGGTTCCTTTCAAATGCGATGGCACAGGCGATTAATGCGCAAGTGGTTAAGCTGTTTGATAAAGTGCCAGAAACCGTCTATTTCGGTATCATCGGATTGCTTGCCATCGTTTTATGTGGTGTCATGCTATTACTAACACCAGTGATTAAGAAAGCGATGAAAGGCGTTCATTAATCAAAAACTGGACATGAGTACCTCATGTCCAGTTTTTTACTTTATTTATCATCATTCTTCATATATTTTTAATTCGTTTTTATTGGTACTGTCTCATTTATTTCAATGTTAAAATAATTCACGGCATTGTGATAACAAATATCTTTGACCATTTTTCCTATAAATTCGTAATCCCTTGGAAGCTCACCATTTTCTATCCAAGTCCCAAATAAATTACATAAAATTCTTCTGAAATATTCATGGCGAGGGAACGATAAAAAGCTTCTTGAGTCTGTAAGCATACCTACGAAAGTACTAAGCAAACCTATATTAGATAATGTTTTCATTTGATCTAGCATGCCGTCTTTTTGATCATTAAACCACCACCCGGATCCAAATTGAATTTTTGCTTTGGCATCAGAAGACTGAAAATTCCCTATAGTAGAGGCTACAATCGCATTATGAACGGGATTTAAATTATAGATAATGGTTTTAGGTAAAAGGTTATCTTTGTCTAATTCATTTAAAAAACCATTTAAATGTCTTGCTAGGTGGAAGTCAGACATAGAGTCGTACCCACTATCTTTTCCCGTTAACTTGAACATTCGTGTGTTATTATTCCTTAAAGCACCTATGTGTAATTGCATGGTCCAATGAAGAGAATGATATTTCTTACTCAAGTGAATAAGAGTGTTTGTTTTAAATTTATTTATATCCTCTAAGGATAGTGTTTTTCCTTGCAGCGCACGTACAAATATAGAAGACACTTCTTGATCAGTAGCTGGTGAAAATGGAAATATTTCAAAACCATGATCAGAAATTCTGCATCCATTCGCATGAAAATAATCAATTCGTGAATGTAATGAAGCGATAAAGTTTTCATATGTTAAAACAACGCCGTTGATTGAATCACCTAATTTTTCTATATAATTTACAAAATTTGATTGTTCAATATTTAAAGCTTGATCCGGTCTAAATGTAGGTAGGACCTTAGTTGTAATTCCTACATCCTTACGTATGATTTGATGAATTTCTAAAGGATCGATTGGATCATCAGTCGTACATACAACTTTTACATTAAATTTTTCTAAAATGCCATTTGTGGACATGTTACTTTCATTTAATCTCTCATTACAGATATCCCAAACTTTATGTGCATTTTTTTCTGAGAACAACTCATTTATATTGAAATAACGACTTAATTCTAAATGTGACCAATGATAGAGAGGGTTTCCTATTGTATATGGAACCGTTCGGGCCCAAGCTAAGAATTTTTCCTTGTCACTTGCATTCCCCGTGATCAATCTTTCTTCTACGCCTAACCATCGCATAGCCCTCCATTTATAGTGATCTCCATTCAGCCAAATATCAGTCATATTTTCATATTTTTTGTTAGTAGCAATTTCATCAGCTATTAAATGCGTATGAAAATCATAGATTGGCATATTTTTCGCGTAATCATGATAAAGAACTTTTGAACTTTCGTGATTAAGCATCATATCTTCGCTTAGGAATGCAGACAATATCGTCACCTCTATGCATTTTATAGTTTCTTTATCCTTCAAACTTATGTTTAGAAAATCTCAATTAAATGAAATAAGGTGTTATTAACAAAAATAACACCTCACTTTTTTAGATCTTACTTAATTCAAACTCCGTATTTACGTAGATTGCGTCTCGTTGTGCAATTAAGCATAGTTCTGCGGCTTTAAAAGTATGTTCTTGAGTCATAGCATTTTCAGTATCGTTTAAACAATCTAAAATAAGTTCACCAAAGTAAGGGAATCCTACTTCTCCATTTAGAGAAAAATGTTGCTCTGTCTGTTGATTTACTAAGTATAGATGGTCTCCTGTTTTATCCCTTGCTATGTCTACGTATTTGCGAATTTCAATATACCCATCTGTTCCAAGAATGAATGTGCGCCCATCCCCCCAAGTACTAAGGCCATCAGGAGTCAGCCAGTCTACTCTAAAGTAGTTTGTAGCCCCATTATCAGCAATCAAAGTAGCATCACCAAAGTCTTCTAATTCTGGATATTGATGATGTTTATAATTGCCCACTTTACTATGTACAACTTTTGCATCTTTTGCGCCAGAATAGAAAAGGAATTGTTCAATTTGGTGACTACCAATATCACATAGAATACCTCCATAATACTCCTTTTCAAAAAACCAGCTTGGTCTGCTTTTTACATTACTACGATGCGGGCCAGTTCCAAGAACTTGTACCACTTTTCCAATTGCTCCTTGTTCAATCAATTGACCAGCAAATACGGCACTCTCTACGTGCAAACGTTCACTATAATAAACAGCCCATTTAAGCCCCGTTTCAGCTGTTTTTTTACGAGCAAGCTCCAATTGTTCTAACGTTGTAAAAGGGGATTTATCCGTAAAGTAATGCTTACCATGATCTAAAACACGCAGCCCTAAATCACAGCGTTTAGATGTAATGGCTGCGCCTGCCACGAGCCTTACATCTGGATCTTCAAGAATTTCTTTCTCACTTTTGGCTACCTGTACCTCCGGATATGCTTTACAAAATGCTTGTACTTTTTTCTGATCATGATCATAAACCCATTTTAATGTAGCCCCAGCCTCAGTTAATCCATTGCACATTGCATAGATGTGTCCATGATCAAGACCTATAGCTGCCATTACGAATTGTCCTTCTGTAACAACAGGGGCACTTTTTCCCTTAGGAGCATAATTCATTCCATCACTTTTCTGCATGATTGTTCCTCCTCAAGCTAGCTAGTTTATTTTTAATACTGATAACTTAAAAGCGTTAGACTCATTTTTTCTCGTAATTTCCTCCAACGGTTATCGTATCGTCTGAAAAATTTTCTACACTGCTTTGTTTTTCATAAAAATGCTTAACGTTCGCGAGCATTCCTTCACGTGTATAAAAAGGATCGTCTGCTAAAAGAGGAAGCTTCACATGAACACCTAGGTTTGCAGATTTATAGATGGCTGTAATAAGTTCTAGTGTTTTTCTTCCTTCTGTTCCATCAATTAGAAGCTTCTGGTTACCCTTGATAGCCATTAAAAAATTATTTATTTGTCCTTTATGCCCTTCAAATAGTAATTCCGGATATTGATTAAAAGCTTCCTGAATACGATTTTCTAAATCCTCATCATTTTTCTCTTGAGGAAACCCATTTTCTTTAGCCATTTGAGCATTTACTTTCCATGGGACAGATACTCTAGCTTTTTCACCTTGAAAAATCAGTTGTTGTTCTTCTCCATGATGAACAACAGAACTGGTTACTTGTGCTAAGCTACCATTTCCATAGCGAAGTACAGCAATAGAAAGGTCTTCAACCTCTGCATTATCATGCAAGGTATTACTAGTTGCTGCAAAAATGTCAGTCGGCAATCCTAACATCCATTGCAACATATCAATATGATGGACAGCATGATTAAGTGTACAACCTCCACCTTCTTTTTCCCATGTACCGCGCCACCATAAATCATAATAACTATGACCACGCCACCAAAAAGAATCCACTTGAGTATGAGCGATTTTTCCAATTAGGTTTTGATCAAGTACATGTTTTAATCTCATAATGGGCGTCATAAACCTGTTTTGAGCAACAACGGATAAAAGCTTCTCGCTTTCAATAGATGCTTTTATCATTTCGTCACATTCTTTTAGAGAAGAAGCCATTGGTTTTTCTACTAAGACATGTTTGCCTGCTTTAAGAAAATCGATGGCAATGGTTGCGTGCATATAAGGAGGTGTACAAATAGAAACGGCATCAATAGTAGGATCATTCAATAACTCTTGGTAGTTAGCGACAACTCGTGCTTCTAGGTTATATTTTGTTGCTGCAGACATTGCTTTTTCAGGATAAATATCAGCTAAAGCTACAATTTTACTCATTTCAGGCATTGCAAGATAAGCCTCGATATGGGCAGTTGCAATAGATCCAGTTCCTATAATTGCGATGTTGGACATATCAATCTTTCCCTTCTGCAAGAAGATAAATTTTCACTTCTAATAACGAGATAGCGCTTTCAAAAAACTTAATGATTCACCTAACTTATAGATCAGAGCACCGTTTGTTTTAATAATATTCTAGTTATACTAGTATGGTAGCTCAAAAACATTATAACTCAACCTTTTTTAATTTTGTATAGTTTTTTGAATTTTCTTTTTAATATCCCACACTTTTATGATTGATAATGACTTACATGGTTGGAATCATCAAGAGTTATAAATGCTCGCAGTACAAATATTCAGAAAAATGAAATTAGCATCTACCATTCTAATGCACTTGTATGGTAGTATGTTAGAGAAAGGAGATTAGAATAATGAATATTGATTTTAAAAACCAAAACCTCTCTACGAGAGAACAAGTTTACAATATGCTAAAAGATCAAATATTAAGCCTGAAGCTTCCACCTGGGACAAATATTTCTGAAAAAGAAATATCAGTTCTATTTAATGTGAGTCGAACTCCTGTAAGAGAAAGCTTTTTAAAATTATCTCAAGAAGGATTGTTAAGTATCTATCCTCAACGAGGTACATTTGTTTCTTTAATTGATTTGAACCTTGTGGAGGAAGCACGGTTTATGCGAGAACATCTCGAGAAGGCAGTGATTAGACTAGCCTGTCAGGAACTTTCTGAAGAGTTGATTAATGATTTAGATATGAATTTAAGTATGCAAAAAATTTGCGTTAAGAAAAAAGACTATAAAAAAATGTTTGAATTAGATGAGGAGTTTCATAGAACTATTTTCAAACGGTGTAAAAAAGAAAAAACATGGTTAGTTATTCAACAGATGAATGTACACTTTAATAGGAGTCGCATGTTAAGGCTAGTAACAGATTATAATTGGGATGATATTTTTTCTCAACATGTAAATATCTTCAAAGCTATACAAGATCAAGATGCTAATAAAGCTGAAAAAATCATGGAAGAGCATTTGAAAATTGCACTTGTTGATAAAGAACTATTGAAGAAAGAATATCCAAATTATTTTAAATAAAAATAGGTTGTTACTTATATTTAGGGGTGATGGTTGATGAGGATGACATTTAGATGGTTTGGAGAAGGAAACGACACGATAACACTGGAACAAATAAAGCAGATTCCAGGAGTGGAAGGAATTGTTTGGGCACTGCATGATGTGCCCGCAGGAGAAGAGTGGCCAATAGAAAGAATATTAGAAATGAAAAAATTAGCTGATAAACATAACCTTCATATTGAAGTGGTTGAAAGCGTGAATGTTCATGAAGACATTAAGCTCGGACTTCCAACTAGAGATCGATACATAGAAAATTATAAGAAAACAATTCAGAAGCTAGCAAAGGTGGGTGTTAAAGTCATATGTTATAACTTTATGCCTGTATTTGATTGGATCCGTACAGACTTAAATAAAACACTTTCAGATGGCTCTACAGCTCTATTTTATGAACATAGTCGAATTAAAGATATTGATCCGAAAGATTTAGTAAATAAAATTAGTGAGAACTCCAGTTTAACCATGCCAGGTTGGGAACCAGAGAGGTTAAACCACCTTCAACAACTTTTTGAAGCCTACAGAAATATAACAGAAGATGATTTATGGGCCAACTTAAAATATTTTTTAGATCAGATTATTCCAATTGCAGAACTTCATGATATTAAGATGGCTATTCATCCTGACGATCCACCTTGGCCTGTCTTTGGTCTACCGCGAATAGTAACTAACCAAAAAAACATCAGAAAAGTTTTACAACTAAATAGCAGCCCATATCATTGTTTAACGCTCTGTACAGGATCTTTAGGAGCAAACTTAGAAAATGATTTAGTTTCTATGATTCACGAATTTATTGATAGAATACCATTTACTCATATAAGAAATGTACGTGTATATGATAATGGGGACTTTGTTGAAACATCGCATCGATCAAAAGATGGTTCGGTAGACGTTTCAGCCATTATACACACTTATTATGAAAGCGGATTCAAAGATTATTGTAGGCCCGATCATGGAAGACACATTTGGGATGAGCAATGTAGGCCTGGATATGGTCTTTATGATAGAGCACTTGGAATTATGTATTTGTGGGGAGCTTGGGATGCTTTAAAAAATAAACATTCTGTACGAAAAGAAGCAAAGGAGGAAGCTGCATGGTAAATAAAAATTTAGATGGTAAAGTAGCTGTCATAACAGGAGGAAGTGGAGTACTTTGCAGCGCCATGGCAAAGGAACTTGCTAGACATGGCGTGTCTGTGGCTATTTTAAATAGAACAGTCGAAAAGGGTGAAAAGGTAGCCGAAGAAATTAACCTTATGGGCGGGAAAGCGATTGCTATTAAATGTGATGTTATGAATAAAGAGAGTGTTGAACAAGCCGAGAAGATTGTAACAGAGGAATTAGGCATGTGTACAATATTGATAAATGGAGCTGGTGGTAATCACTCAAGTGCAAATACAACCAACGAAATATTTCAAACAGAAGACCTTACTAATCCTAAGGTAAGTACTTTTTTTCATTTAAGTACAGATAGTGTGCAAAATGTATTTGATTTAAATTTTATGGGGACTTTCATTCCTACACAAATTTTCACTAAAAATATGGTTCATCAAAAGGGAGCAGTTGTCATCAACATGTCATCTATGAGTGCCCCTTCTCCTATGACCAAAGTCCCTGCTTATAGCGCGGCAAAAGCAGCAATTGAAAATTTCACCAAATGGTTAGCTGTTCATATGGCTGAGGCAGGAATTAGAGTAAATGCTATTGCACCGGGCTTCTTTTTAACCTCACAAAATAAAAACCTTCTCCTAACTGAAGAAGGAGATTATACAGAGAGGTCTCATAAGATTATTTCAAACACACCAATGAGAAGATTTGGTACGCCAGAAGATCTTCTTGGTACCCTATTATGGCTTGTTGATGATCATATGTCAGCATTTGTTACCGGCGTGACAATTCCTGTTGATGGAGGTTTTATGGCGTATTCAGGTGTTTAATATTTTTATTTTTTTCCTTGTCATACATCTTTATTTTATATGTTTTTTTAAATTTATAAGTAGGCTTGGAAAGGAGAAATAAGAATGCAGACTGAGAACAGGAAACTAACACTCAAAAATTATATTGGTTATGGAACAATGGATTTATTTGGAGGGGGAGCATTCGCTATAATAGGCGCATGGATGTTATATTTTTTCATTACATACTGTGGTCTTACCCCTGTTGAAGCAGGATCTATTATTGCAATTGCTCGTATTATTGATGCTATAGCAAGCCCAATTATGGGCCATATCACTGACAATTTTGGTCGTACAAAACTTGGGAAAAAATTTGGAAGACGCAGATTCTTTTTACTAGTTGGAAGCCCTTTGATGGTTATTTATTCTCTTCTTTGGATTTCTGATATGAATTACTGGTACTATTTAACGGTTTATATTTTGTTAGAATTCCTTGCAGCAATGGTATTAATTCCATTTGAAACACTTGGAGCTGAAATGACTAATGATTTTAATGCACGGACCAAGCTCTCAACAATAAGATTAATCTATTCAGGACTAGGAACATTTTTAGCTACCTTTATTCCAGGCAGATTATTCGAAATATTCGGAAAAGATTCACCTCAAGTTTTTCTTTACAATGGGATTATCTTCACCTTTATTTTTATGGCTGCATTATTAATTACACATAGAACAACATGGGAACGTAAAATAGAAGAAGACATGATAGAACCTGATGGTGTAGAAAAAGTACCTGCTATAGAATCCATAAAAAAAGTCATCATTGACTTAACATCTACTTTTAGAATTAGAAGTTTCCGTCAGCACCTCACGATGTATATTTGTTCGTTTACTGCCATGGATATTTTAAACGCTGTCTTTGTCTACTTTGTTGTGTTTTCTTTAAATAAAGATGCAGTGCTCGCAGCCGATTTATTATCTATTGGTTCATTACTTCAAATGGTATGTACAATATTGTTTGGTTGGCTCGTAATTAAAATAGGTCCTGCGCCATCTTTGAAAATATCTTATATTGCTATTATTACATGTATAAGCGGTTATATATTTTTATACTTCACACAACCAACTTATATGATTATAGCGCTGTATGCTTTCTCTGTGATCTTAGGCATCGGAAAGAGTGGATTATATTATATACCATGGAATATTTACACTTTCATTCCTGATGTAGATGAAATGGTCACTCGTAAAAGAAGAGAAGGAATATTTGCAGGTATTATGACTTTTACACGCAAGAGTACTACAGCTTTAGCCACATTCTTGGTAGGAGTTATTTTACAGGAAAGTGGATTCGTTGCAAATGCGACGACACAGTCTACTACAGCAATTAATGGGATTGTAGGTATCCTGTTTTTCGGAACTGTAGGGCTAGTCGGTATTAGTTTAATTATTTCATTTAGATTTAAATTATCTAAGAAAACTCATTCCATTATGATTAATGAAATTAATAGGTTAAAGAATAATGGTTCAATGGAACAGGCTGATGATGAAACAAGACATGTTTTGAAAGCGCTAACAGGATGGAATTACGAGAACCTTTGGGGTAATAATAACGTAGGATATCAGAATAAGCTCCAAAATTTAGAACAACAAGATTTTAAACAGCAGGATATGAACTAACTTTGGTTGTTAGTTGAGAACTACAGCTCAGTTAAATAGTACTTCTATTGATATGAGCAGTTCCAGAATCACTTCAAGAAAAAAACACCTTCAGATTGATATCAGAGGTGTTTTAAAATATCTTATATTCTTACATTTCGTGTTTTTTGATTTTAAAACCGGATCTCGTCATCTCCATGGATTTGCAGATTCAGCGGCTCACTTTGTGCCTGATGCTTTTTCACATAGCGATGGTAGACAACATATCCAATGATCATGAGCGGTACGCCGACATATAACCCGATGCGCTGCTCTTGATCAAAGGCAAGGCTGACCAACACGATGGTATTCAGTGTGATCGCAATGATTGGCAGCACCGGATAAAGAGGGGTTTTAAATTTTAAGTTTTCCAACTTTCCGCCTGCTTTCAAGTATTTTCTACGGAAAAGAAGCTGTGATAATGTAATCGTGATCCAGCCTGTCTGAGCGCTCATTCCGGCAATGGACACGATCCATGCAAATACCGTTTTCTCTGCAAAAAACCCGGATAACAGCGAAATCCCTGTAAACAGGAACGTGAGCAGTAAGGCATTCATCGGAATACCGCGCTGATTGACGCGTCTAAATGCTTTTCCTGCCATTCCTTCCTTCGATAAGGAATACAGCATTCTCGTTGATGCATACAAGCCAGAGTTGGCAACAGATAATAAAGCAATGATAATAACAAAGTTCATAATGTCTGCTGCAAAAGGAATGCCCGTTCTCTCAAACACAGTAACAAATGGACTTTCTAGCACACTCGCTTCCTTCCAAGGCACCATACCCGCTAAGACGAAAATCGATAAGACGAAAAAGACGAGTGTACGCCATACGGTCTGATGAATCGAGCGGGGAACGGTTTTCTCAGGGTTTTCACTTTCTCCTGCCGCAATCCCGATCAGCTCTGTCCCTTGAAACGAAAAGTTCACCGTAATCATTGTGACCACAACAGCGAGCAATCCATTGGGAAACAGCCCATCACTCACAAAATGACTGAAGTACGGTGCGGGCTCACCGCTCGTTGTTTGAATAAAACCAAACATCGCTGCTCCGCCTACGCCAATAAAGAGTAAGATCGCAATTATTTTAATAGTTGAAAAGAAAAACTCCGACTCCCCGAACGCTTTCGCCGAGCGGGCATTTAATAGGAAAAGACAGATTCCGAATATGAGACACCAAATCCACACATCCACTTGCGGAAGCCAGCGTCTCATCAGCTGCCCTGCTGATAAGAATTCTAGGGCGACCGTTGCCGCCCAGCCGAGCCAGTATATCCAGCCAACTGCAAAACCAGCTGCCGGGCTGACAAATTTGGTCGCATACGTATGAAACGACCCCGACACAGGAAGTGCAACAGACAGCTCCCCAAGACACAGCATGGTTAAATACATAATCAATCCGCCCACAATATATGAAAGAACGGCTCCGACTGGTCCTGCTTGTCCAATCGTATAGCCCGTCCCTAAGAAAAAGCCCGTTCCAATGACACCGCCAAGTGAAATCATAAATAAATGACGGGAGGTCATCGCCCTTTTTAATTGTTCAGGCTGATTTTGTCCAACATCCACAATGATGCCCTCCTTCTTCTAAGATGCTCAGTTATCAAAACATGTCTCCATGTGATTCATTCCATTTTCAAAATAACCTACTAATTATACATCTTTTATAATAAATATGCTTCCTTCTATGGTCACTGTCTCAAAGTCTTTATTTTAGTAATGTTCGCACAACTATGCAGTAGATTTCACCATATAATCGGACCCAAAATATTTGCACTAAAAAACCAGCATGGCACATCATCTTCACACACTGGTTTCACCTCATTCTTTTAACAAACACCCTTTGATAAAATCATCTATTTCCTGAAAACAGCGATTTTTCGATTCAGCGTGAAAAGCCGTGGAATATGGATTGGCGAATCCATGCTCTCCCTCTACTATTGTTACGCGAAGTTTTTCCTTTTTCTCCAAAACACTCGCAAGCTCCTGGGGGTTAAAGGATGCTTCGACTTCCGGGAAAAATAACAGCGTTTTGCAGGCAGGCACAAGATCAATGTCATCTCTGATCCTTGAACCATAAAATCCAATGACTCCAGTAAACAACTGCTCATATTGACTGCATCGCCAAGCAATGGTTGCCCCCACACTAAAACCTATCAGAAAGATGTTTATCTCAGCATTTTTCGATTTTAACTCTTTTGCCACATTCAGTACGTTCATTATCGGCACATCAAAACCAACTTTATTCATAAAATAGCCGTATGCCTCTTTCTCTTCGACATAAGAGAATTGTTTCGCCTGTCCTAATAAATGAGGACAATAAACCTCAAAACCCGCTTTGTCGAAATGATGGATCATACTCTTCATATGATCATTTATTCCGTATATTTCGTGTATTAAGATCAAGACAGGTTTTTGTTTAGATGTATGCAAATGATCACACTTCCCTTTTGTTCACTGTAGGACCACTTCATTTTCTTAGAGAGCTCATCACAGCATATTTTACCATTAAATAGGTTATCTAACATTCTTGATCATGCGTTTGGTTTTATTCATTTTTTGATTTGGGTATAGTTCTACGTTTGTCCGTTCGACCATTTGAGGGCATAAAGTTGGTGAGATTCGCTCAAGCTAGTTTCAAATGCTTTACTTTTAGGTTGCTTCTCTGTAAGATCATATGTTGTAAATACCAACAAGAAAAGTGGGGAATAAAATGAAAAAAATGTTCTTTGCCATTATTTTAGGCGCTTGTGTTGCATTGATCACTGCATGTGGATCTGCTGCAAACGACAACGCTAATAAACAATCTGGGTCTAAGGAATCGGGTGACCTTTGGAAATCCATTCAGGACAAAGGTGTATTAACGATCGGAACAGAGGGTACTTATGCTCCTTTCACCTTCCATGACAAAAAGACAGATAAATTAACTGGCTACGATGTAGAAGTCATCACAGAAGTAGCCAAACGTCTTGACTTAAAACCTGAGTTCAAAGAAACACAATGGGACAGCATGTTTGCTGGACTGAATTCAAAACGTTTTGATGTGGTAGCGAACCAAGTTGGTAAAACTGGACGTGAAAAGCAATACGATTTCTCTGATAAATACACAACGTCTCAAGCGGTTGTTGTGACAAAATCAGATAACAACGACATCAAGAAGCTATCCGATGTCAAAGGAAAAAAAGCAGCACAGTCCTTAACAAGTAACTACAATAAACTAGCAACAGATGCTGGTGCTAAGATTGAAGGCGTTGAAGGTCTTGCACAATCGATTCAATTGATTCAGCAAGGACGTGCTGATCTAACGTTCAATGACAAGTTGGCCGTATTGAATTACTTGAAAACAAGCGGGAACAAAAACCTAAAAGTTGCATTTGAAACAGGAGATCCTCAAGAAACATATTTTGCATTCAGAAAAGGCAGCGGCGAAGTCGTTGACAAAGTGAATGGCGCATTAAAAGAAATGAAGAAAGACGGTACACTCGCAAAGATTTCTAAGAAATGGTTTGGTGAAGATGTTACAAAATAATATCCTAGGAGTCGTCATTCCTTGGGATCTTCTTCAACAATCTTTTTGGCCAATGGTGATGCAGGGGATTTATTATACAATTCCCCTCGCCATCATTGCCTTTATCATAGGTATATTTATTGCGCTTGTGACAGCTCTTGCTAGAATGTCTAAAATCAAAGCTCTCAGATGGATTTTTTCCATCTATGTGTCGGCCGTTCGTGGAACGCCGCTTTTTGTGCAATTGTTTATTATTTTCTATTTCTTTCCGACATTTAATATCACACTGGATCCATATCCAAGTGCCATTATTGCTTTTTCATTAAACGTAGGTGCGTATGCATCAGAAATTATCCGCGCATCCGTCCTTTCTGTTCCAAAAGGACAATGGGAGGCTGGCTATTCAATTGGGATGACGCACCGCAAAACACTCGTCCGCGTGATTTTACCGCAGGCTGTGCGTGTATCGATTCCGCCGTTATCAAATTCATTCATTAGCTTGGTGAAAGATACATCTCTTGCCTCTCAAATTCTCGTAGCAGAGATGTTCCGTAAGTCTCAGGAAATTGCTGCGGCGAACTTGGATCAAGTATTGTTCATTTATATGGAAGCAGCCCTGATTTATTGGGTATTCTGCTTCATCCTATCACTCGTTCAGCATCAAATTGAAAAACGACTTGATCGATATGTCGCAAGGTAAGGAGGGAACGACATGCTAACAGTCAAAGGCTTAAAGAAATCCTTTGGTGAAAATGAGATTTTAAAGTCGATTGATTTTACGATCAACAAAGGGCAGGTTGTGGCCATTCTTGGTCCATCGGGTTCAGGAAAAACAACGATGCTTCGCTGTTTAAATGCACTTGAAATACCAAATGGCGGCTCCTTTACCTTCGATGATTTCTCGATTGATTTTTCGAAAAAGAATAAATCAGCTGATCTGCTGAAGCTACGCCGGAAATCCGGAATGGTGTTTCAGGATTATCACCTGTTTCCTCACCGTACAGTGCTTGAGAATGTGATGGAAGGTCCTATCCAGGTGCAGCGACGTCCAAAGGAAACCGTTCGAAAAGAAGCCATCCAGCTCTTGCAAAAGGTGGGCCTTGAGGACAAAAAAGATCTGTATCCATTCCAGCTGTCAGGCGGTCAAAAGCAGCGTGTCGGGATTGCCCGCGCACTTGCCATTCAGCCAGAGCTTATGCTTTTTGATGAACCGACCTCTGCGCTTGACCCTGAGCTTGTCGGAGAAGTATTAAAGGTCATGAAGGATCTCGCGAAGGAAGGCTGGACCATGGCGGTTGTGACACATGAAATCAAGTTTGCTCAGGAAGTAGCAGACGAAGTAATTTTCATTGATGGCGGCGTCATCGTCGAACAAGGTCCTCCGGAGGAAATCTTCAAACGACCAAAGGAAGAACGAACGAAGCAATTCTTAAACCGGATTTTAAATCCAGTATGATGAAAAAAGGCTGTTCTCACGTGATGAGAACAGCCTTTTTTTATATCTCTTTTTGCAAACGAAGCGCCAGTAAATCTTGCAGGAGCAGCCTCGCTCCTTCTGGACTGATGACCACTCCACCTGATAGCACCTTGTTAGCGCATGTCACTTGACCAGTTACGATACAGGGTTTGTCCTGCCAATACGGCTGCATGACAATTTGGTCTTCTTCTTGATAGATTTCTATATAATCTTGCGGGCGGATCTTTAGCCTTTTTCTCATATTTGTCGGAAGGACAACTCTTCCGAATTTATCTATATGTCTTACATAGTCTTCATTTAACAAATTGACCCCCTCCTGCATCTCTAGATATGAATAGATGATTCCCTCTTTATCAAGGGATTAAGCGATCAAATCGGTTAATGGAAGGATGAGCTGCAGGCTGTTCCAGTGACTAAATTCTCTTCCCATATATGATATATCTGTTTGGTGCAGGACCAATGAAAGAAAAAGGATAACATGTGGTGAGGACCAGTTCTTCCTTTTCCTGTTGTAGTGTAATAATTTTTTTATCATCTTTCTTCACAATCTTTGTTTTCTCGATTTCATAGACAAAACGTCCATATGAAAGCTCAATAATCAGTTGATCTCCCTCAACAAGTTCTCCTGTTCGTCTGAACACCGTGTCGCGATGCCCTGATAAAACGATTTGCCCGTGCTCGTTTGGAAAATAACTCTCACGAAAGTGACCAACGCCTTTTGCTAAATCATCTGCTTCTGTTCCCTCTACAATCGGCAACTCAGCTTCTAGTTTTGGGATATGCAAGAGCCCAATCGTTTCACCAGCCTGCGGTGCAAAAGGGGAATCCTTTTGCACCTTTTGCTGAATGGCTGCTTTTGCAGACTGAAATGACTGATCTACTTCTTTTTTTCCATCAACGATATTCAAATACCCTACAATCACTAGACAAAGACCTGCTGTAATCAATAGCGCTGAGATGAATTTTTGACACATCGACGTTTATCCGTTTCTTTTTCTTCTCTTCCATACTATAAGGGATGCACCGATCAACACAAGTGTAAATCCTGCCAATAAAAGGTTGTACATCGCAGTTGCAGTATTCGGGAGGTGATGTCCAGGCGTATCCTGTTGTGGCTCAGAAGGCTGCTCTGGATTTGCCGGCACCTCTGGCACATGCGGTGGTTCTACAGTTGTTGAGTTTTCAGGGTTGTCTGGATCATCTACATTCTCACCACTAACGACTGCGATGTTTTGAATGGTTTTCCCTTCCGATCCTTTCGCAACCTTTGCCTCAAATGTGACTGTATGCCATTTGGTATCTTTGATGTCGCCAAATTGACCATTCACCGTACCTTTTGTGAATTCCCCGTTGTCTTCATCTTTTGCATCTGTGACCGCTTGTCCATCTACTTTTAGTGAACCTGCAACATACTCAAGTTCTTCTGGAAGTTTATCAGAGATCACTAGATCTTTAATGACACTATCTTCTACAAGATTCTTTGTTTTGATTGTGTAAAGCAAGGTGTCGCCTGCTTCTACTTGTTTTTCATCTGTATTACCTTTTGCTTTTTGATGAATCTGTGATGTCTTTTCTGATTCAAGTTTTGGATCTCTTGGATCAATTTTTGTTTCGGTCGTCGGTTCGTCTGGTGGCGTATTGCCGCCTGTGACGCTTGCTGTATTTTGAATGGTTTTACCCGCTTGGTCTTTCGTAATCTTCGCCTCAAACGTTACGGTATGCCAGTCCGTATCTTTGATATCACCAAATTGACCGGTCACTGTACCTTTTGTGTAATCTCCATTGTCTTCATCTTTTGCATCTGTCGCGGCTTGTCCATCTACTTTTAATGACCCTTCGACATATGCAAGGCCTTCTGGCAGTTCATCGGAAATCACTAAATCTTTGATCACACTGTCTTCTACACTATTTTTTGTTTTAATCGTATAAAGAAGGGTGTCGCCGACCTGTACTTGTTTCTCATCTGTATTGCCTTCTGCTTTTTGATGATTCTCGGATGTTTTTTCCGATGTAAGCTTAGGATCTCTTGGGTCAATTTTCGTTTCGATTGTTGGTTCATCTGGCGGTGTATTATCGCCTGTTACTTTCGCTGTATTTTGAATGGTTTTACCCGCTTGTCCTTTAACGATCTTCGCTTCAAAGGTCACCGTATGCCAGTCCGTGTCTTTGATTTGACCAAATCGACCGGTCACTGTACCTTTTGTGTAATCTCCATTGTCTTCATCTTTTGCATCTGTGACCGCTTGTCCATCTACCTTCAGCGATCCTTCAACATATTGAAGACCTTCTGGCAGTTCATCAGAAATCACAAGATTGTTGACGATGCTGTCTTCTTCAAAATTCTTAGTTTTAATCGTATAAAGAAGGGTGTCCCCGACCTGTGGTGTCTTTTTATCTGTGTTGCCCTCTGCCTTTTTCTGAATGCCCGCTGTTTTTTCTGATACTAGTTTTGGGTCACGAGGATAAATTTTTGTTTCAATTGATGGCTCATCTGTTGGTGTGTTTTCACCTGTGACGCTGGCTGTGTTTTGAATGTCCTGACCAGCCTGTCCCTTTTCAACTGTGACTTCAAAGGTCACTGTATGCCAGTCCGTATCCTTGATATCACCAAAAGAACCTGTGACCTTTCCATCTGTGTAGTCTCCATTATCTTCGTCTTTCTCATCTGTGACGGAGTCTCCATCAATTTGAAGGGACCCAGTGACATACTTCAGCCCTTTTGGTAATTGATCTGAAATGACTAAATCTTTGATTAGACTGTCTTCTATCGTATTCTTGGTTTTAATCGTATAAAGGAGCGTGTCTCCGACCTCTGGATGCTCTTCATCTGTGTTCCCTTCTGCTTTTTTCTGTAAAACAGCTGTTTTTTCTGAATCGAGCTTAGGGTTACGAGGATAGATTTCTGTTTTTATTGTCGGATCGTCAGGTGGTGTGTTGTCACCTGTGACACTGGCTGTGTTTTGAATGTCTTTACCAGATTGTCCTTTTTCAACTGTGACTTCAAAGGTCACTGTATGCCAGTCTGTATCCTTAATGTCACCGAATTGTCCTGAGACAGTTCTATTTGTGACGTCCCCATTGTCTTGATCTTGCTCATCGGTGACCGCTTGCCCGTCTACCTCAAGGGAATTCGGTACATACGCCAATCCTTCTGGCAGTTCATCTGAGATCACTAAGTTTTCAATAAGACTGTCTTCTATCGTATTCTTGGTTTTAATTGTATAAAGAAGGGTGTCGCCGACCTCTGGGTGCTTCTCATCTGTATTCCCTTCTGCCTTTTTCTGCAGAACCGCTGATTTTTCTGAAGCTAGCTTTGGGTCACGAGGATAGATCACTATATTTGTTGTCGGTTCGTTCGGTGGTGTATTACCACTAGTGACGTTGGCTGTATTTTGAATATCCTTGCCTGCCTGGCCTTTTTCTACCGTCACTTCAAACGTCACGGAATGCCATTTCGCATCTTTCACTTCACCAAACGTTCCAGTGACCGTTCCGTCTGTCATATCACCGTTGTCATCATCTTTTGTATCTGTGACTGGGTTTCCATCTACCTGAAGTGAATTTGGTACATATGATAACCCTTGAGGTAACTTGTCAGAAATCACAAGGTCTTCAATGACGCTATCTTCAACAGCGTTACGGGCTTGAATGGTATACAGTAATGTGTCGCCCACTTCTGGATGCTTCTCATCTGTGTTACCTTCTGCTTTTTTCTGCAAGACTGCTGATTTTTCTGATTCAAGTTTTGGATCACGCGGGTAAATTTCTATGTTTATTGTTGGTTCATTAGGCGGAGTATTTTCTCCTTTTACATTCGCGGTATTTTGAATGTCTTTACCTGCCTGACCTTTTCCTACCGTCGCTTCAAACGTTACGGTATGCCAACCGGTATCTTTCACATCACCTATTTGTCCTGTAACAGTGCCGTTTGTATAATCACCTTTGTCTTGATCCTTTGCATCTGTTACGCTTGTTCCATCCACCTTAAGAGACCCGGAAACATAGGTTAAGCTGCTTGGCAGTTTATCTGATATGATCAGATTTTTGACAATACCATATTGCACAGTATTTTTTGCTTTAATTGTATAAAGTAATGTGTCGCCTACTTCTGGATGCTTCTCATCTGTATTGCCCTCTGCTTTTTGCTGTAAGACAACTGATTTTTCTGATTCCAACTCTGGCGGATATGGGTCGAATTCTGGCTTTACTCGTGAAGCTAGGTCAACTGATAATGAATCTCCAGCCGTACCTAAATAAGTGGTACTTAACGTTTTGGCATCAAGAGTAAATAGAGTAGAATGACCGATAGATTGATCTAAACCTGATTGCAATAGCATTTGTCCATTTGGCAAAAAGCTAATTCCTCGGACGCCTCCGTCAATTGTTTTACCATCCGCATTTTTAATTGGAATGACTCGAATAACTTCAGCCGTATCAGGATTCATTTGTGCAATGGCGCCACTTCCATTTGATGCGAACCATAGATAGCCATCTTTATCAACAACAAGGTCTCCACCGACGCCAGACCCAATGTCGTAGCCTTCAATTTTCTTAGCCGTTTTTTGACCAGTTGCTAAATCGTACGACCCAAGGAAATATTCACCATTCGAAGCATAGGAATGTATATATTTACCGTTGTGAATAACAGCATTTGATGCACTTCCTCCTAAAACACCTACTCTCTGTGCTTGTCCAGTCGTTGCATTTATTTTATAAAGAACAGGTTCTCCGCTTGCTGTTGTTGTTGCATACACAGCGTTCTCTTGATCATTAACAGCAACGCCGTTGACTACATCCGTATTAATCCCTCTCACCTGCACACTTGCCTTAACATTGGTTGGGTTATTCCCATCAAGCTGATAAAGAGTCAATGGGCCCCTTCCAATCATGTAGGAATCTGTGTTATTTACAACCACCGTCCCCGCGGCTTTCGTAACAGCTGGTGAGACTGTTAATAAGTTTCCGGCAATCAGTACCAATATAAGAAATAATTGACTTGTTCTTTTCAAAATGTTCATTCTTTGACCTCCCCTTTTTCTTGCTTATATCGTAATGGTATGTACCAGTTCACCTCCCACACTTTGGTAAATAATATCAGTAACATTTCAAAAGCCTCAACATGACTAAAGAACTATTTTCGACAAAAATAGTCATTTGGTAACAATCTTCTCTTAACACTTGATTTACTTGTAGTTTTTCCAATAAAATGACCAATTTCATCTTAAATTTTTTCATTTATCTTTCCGTTCAAACAGGTCTAATGGCGTAATTTATATACAATCCCTTCTATTTAAAGATAAATATTCTTTAATTGGGTTTAGATTATTTTTTTGTCAATAAATATTGAATTTTTTTCTTGTTCTCTTAAAAAAAGGGAATTATTGGTTTGCTTTGTTAAAAAAAACAATTCGAAAGTCTTGCTGTTTATTTTGATGTTTTAACCCTTACGATTCGATAAAAATCTTTTTTGAAGTAAGCGATTACAACCGAGCAAAGCCATTTAAAGAGGCGGGGGAGTATGTTACGATGGATATCGAGTGTTTAAGAAAGAAGGGAATGCTTTTGAAGCGGGAACATCTTTTACGTTGGTTTTTTTATTTTGTTGGATTGATCGTACTAGCTTTTGGACTATCGCTGACAGTGAAAGGGAAGATCCTTGGAATTGGTCCTTGGGACGCTTTCCACTACGGACTGTTTCAGCATTTTGGACTCACAATTGGACAATGGTCCATTATTATTGGTGCACTTATTGTGACACTGACTTCTGTTTTTACGAAATCATTTCCAAAGATTGGCGCTTTACTTAATATGGTGCTGATTGGCGTGTTTATTGATTTCTTTAATGCGATATTACCTGCACCACATGGATATTTACCGGCCTTATATGTGTTTATTACGGGTGTTGTTGTTTCTGGATACGGCGTTGGCATTTATGTTTCAGCCAATCTTGGCGCTGGGCCAAGAGATTCATTAATGCTGCTCATCTCAGCGAAAACGGGACTGAACGTTCAGTGGGTGCGAAATGGCATCGAGTTAACAGTGCTTTTATTTGCATGGATGCTCGGTGGACCAATTGGCATTGGAACGATTTTGACTGCGATCTTCACAGGTCTTGTCCTTCGTTTCTCCTTGCCGCAATCGACGCGGCTCCTGCAGCTGCTTATTACTAAAACAGCTGAGAAACCTGTTCAAACCCTGACTAGATGAGAACAAGCCATTCTATCATCAGAATGGCTTTTCTTGTGCTAAAATAAATAAACAGAATATTCTCACACGGGAGATGGGACCTATGCAGCTTTTCCACTATCATTACTGGACACCTTTTGTCGAAGAGACCGAACAAACATATCGTTCGCTAGGCTTTGAAGTAAAAGGGCGTTTTACAAAGGATGGCGCCTTTCATCCCCCACTCACTTGGGAAGATTTTAGAGAAGAGCAGCCCATCTTTCGAATCATCGAAATGAGAAAAGGTCAGATCAATATCACATTTGGTTATAGCAAAAAAGTCCTGTTTGATCACATCGGCTTTCTTGTCTCAGACGAAGAATACGATCAGCTGCTTGCACAAGCTAAAGAATTAAACTGGCCGGTCCAAGAAGGGGAACGGAGAACGTTTCTTTCAACACCTCTTCGTTTAAGGCTTGAATTACAACGGCGTACAGATGTCATTGAAACTGGTAACAATGCGCTGCATGCTATGACAATTGTTGTGCCAGATTTATCACAGACATCTGAAGTGGATCAGCTACTATCTTCAATGAAGCAGCCCATTCTCTGGCAAAAAGGAGAGCGGCTTTCCTTGCTTAACGTGATCATGACAGATGATGTTGGAGTTGATACAACTGATCCGAATGGGGTCCACATCGTGAAACAGACGTAAAAGCAGCGAGGATCGCTGTCTTTTTACGTTAATGAACCCTTTTGCACGGCGCTCTTCAATGGTACAATCAATGTAAAAAATTAGAGGTTCGTTATGAAGATTTCTGCTATCCAATTACAACAATTAGATGAAATTGATGCACGACAACAAATAGATCGTCTGAAGCTCTTTGTGTCATCTGAAAAGCGGGCTGCGGCTGATCGCTTTCGTTTTTTAATAGATGCCAGAAGAACCCTGTTAGGTGAGGTTTTCGTTCGTCAAATGATTCATGATCTGTACGATCTGCCTATCGATCAAATCGTTTTTGAAACAGAGGGCAATGGAAAGCCTGTCGTTCGGCATATTCCTTCTTTTCATTTTAATCTTTCTCACTCTGGCGATTGGGTCGTTTGCGCAATAGATGATGCACCTGTTGGCATTGATATTGAGGAGATCAAACCCATTGATCTAGCGATTGCGGAGCGATTTTTTTCGCCCGATGAGTATCAGGATTTACTCTCGCAGCCGGCAGAACGGCGAGAAGCGTATTTCTTTCATTTATGGTCTATGAAGGAAGCCTTTATTAAGCTGACTGGAAAAGGATTATCCTATGGTCTTTCGTCCTTTACAGCCCGTCTGTCAGAGGATGGAAAGGCTACGTTGACATTACCTGATCATGAAGTACCTTGCTTGGTTCAAACATACTCAATTGACCCTCACTACCAAATGGCGGTTTGCACACGAAAATCTGCTGCGGCTGAAAGCGTTGAGACACTCACTTGCAGCGATGTGCTGTCCCGCCTTTAATAACGAACGCTTTGCTGAAATACCGTTTTTAATAGATCAGCTCCGCGTTTGATTTGCTCTTCTTTCACGTGCCAGATGTTCAGCTGAAGAATGGGGTCTTTTTGATAGGTCGACAAGTAATGACGGTCAATTGGCTGAACAGAAACAGATGCCTTTTTCAGCTGCAGAATGAGCTGGTTCATTGGAATCGACCGATCGACACGTAGATGTGTATGGGTAGCTGGCTCCCATTCTCCCAGCTGATAAGCGTTTTGATCATTTTTTAAACTTGCCACCAGCTGCTTGGATCGGCGCCTGTAGGTCGCCTGCATCCTGTCTCTATGCCGCTCAAACATCCCGCTTTTCAAATATATTTCCAAGGCTGCCTGGGATAGCATGGAGCTGTCAATATCAATCAGGCGTTTGTGTTCGCTAAAGGGTTTAATCAGTTCTTCCGGTAAGACGACCGCTCCTGTTCGAAGTCCCGGAAAGATGATTTTAGAAAAGCTTTTTAAATAAATGACCTTTCCTGCCTGATCGTACGAGTAGATCGGGTCTCTTTTTGTGTCGAATTCTAAATCAGCCAAGTAATCATCTTCAACGATGTAGACATCATATTTCTCGGCAAGGGCTGCAATCGTTCTTTTTTCTTGTTTTGAGAAACTCGTTCCTAGCGGGTTTTGAAATCTTGGCATCGTATAGAAAAAACGAATCTCCTCTTCTCGAAAAATACGCTCTAGTTCGATCAGATCGATCCCTTTATCCGTCCGCTGAATTCCTCGCACAGGCAGTTGATTTTTCTGTAAATATTGAAGATATAGGTGATAACCTGGCTGTTCGACTAGTATGGTCTGCTTGCCATTCGGAAAAGGGATCGTGCTTAAAATGGATAACGCGAGCTGAATACCAGAGGTCATGACGATCTGCTTTGGATGAGCAAACACTTGATAATCCATTAACCGCTTTGAAATGACTGGCAGCAGTGATGGCAAGCCGTTGGCTGTGCCGTAAATAAACAAGTCATTTTGATACAAATCGATCGCTTGGTTGATGCAGTGCTGGAAATCGACATACGGGAACACAACGGGATCAGGTGAAGATGAAGCAAAATCAATCCATGTGCCATCCTGCTTGTCTGCAGGCTGCTTTGTTTTCACGACATAATAGCCGCTTCTTTCTACAGAATACAGCAGATGTTCACGTTCCAATGTGTCCAGTGCTTTGATGACAGTGCTTTTACTCACTGCATATTGAGCCGCTAAGTGGCGAATGGAAGGAATTTTCATCCCAGCGCTGTATTCACCAGATTCCATTTTTTCTTTTAAGCTCACGACAAGCTGATCATACTTCCTCACACCAATTCCCCCTTGTACCGGTACAGATATCATGTTCTCTTATTGTACACGTTAGATGATCCGATTACGATAGAAGAACAGAACCGGTCAATTCATTTGAAGCATGCATGCTCGGTAAGGAGTCACATTGTGGACATCTCAAAACAAAAAGCGTATGCTGCCTCGATCGCATACGCCACTATCATTGGTTTTTCATTTTTATTTGTCAAAATAGCACTAGAATCAGCCAATCCCATTGACTTATTGGCACACCGTTTTACCGTTTCTTTTGCAGCCGCTCTATTGCTGTATCCGTTTTTGCGAAAGAAAAATCGTGTCTCTATTCAATGGCGTGATCTTATTTATATCGTACCGTTTTCCTTACTTTATCCTGTCTTGTTCTTTGCTTTTCAAGCGTGGGGATTGATGTTTACATCTTCATCAGAGGCTGGCATCATTCAAGCGACGATTCCTATTTTAACGATGGGACTGGCTGCGTGGTTTTTAAAGGAACGAGCGACATGGATACAAGTACTGTTCACCTTTCTCTCTGTGTGTGGGGTGATGCTTCTCTTTGTCATGAAGGGAATTGATGTAAAACATTCTCACTTGATCGGCTATGTGCTGATTTTACTTTCAGCCTTGTCATCCAGTGCATACAGTGTGTTTGCCAGAGTGATCTCAAAACGTTTCCATGTAATTGAACTCACCTTTGTGACGACCTTCTTTGGCTTTGTCTTTTTCAATGCCGCCGCGCTTATCCGGCATTCAATAAATGGCTCATTACCGGAGTTTTTTAGTCCATTTACACAAGCATCCTTCGTATGGTCGATGCTCTTTTTAGGCATCATTTCATCGCTTCTTACGGCATATTTGTCAAACTATGCACTGTCTCAGCTTGAAGCGGCAAAGGTCAGCATCTTTAACAATTTATCTGCGTTTATCACGGTCGCCGCCGGGGTTCTCATTTTACATGAATCGATGGATTGGTATCATCTCATCGGAGGTGTGCTCGTCATTGGCGGAGTGATTGGCGGGAATGTAGTGAAGAGGCAGCATTCATAATAAAAAGCGGTCCTTTAAATGAGGACCGCTTTCTTTTAATGTCTGATCAATTGTTGATTAGCAGCGAGTTCAATGACATGTCTCATCTGCTCTGCAAATTGCTCAAGATGTGTGTTGATATACATGTGGCCTCCATCGAAATTGGTGCGTTCGATGTTTTTTGCCCATTTTAGCCAGCCGGTTGCATCCTGCATGCATTTCTCATCTTGCTTTCCATTGAATAAATAAACGGGTGTGTCGATGATCGATTGATCGGTGTGCTGGAAGGTTTCCAGCGCCCGGTAGTCTGCACGCAAGGACGGCGTAAAGTAATCCATCATTGGTTTGTTCTCTAATAATTCCTTTGGAATCCCGCCCATTTCGGCAATATGCTGAACAAATGCTTCATTGGATAAATGGGTCAGCATCTGTCGTTTCGTTTGCGGGGGCTGAATGGCTGAGATCACCACTGCTTCAGGATAGATCCCTTCCTTTTCTAGCAGCTGGGTCAGCCTGTACACCACAAGTCCTCCCATTGAATGTCCGAATAGGATAAATGGGCGGTTCAATTGGTGTGTAAGTCCTTCTTTATATAGATCAACCAGCCGGTCAATGCTTGATTCGAGCGGCATGAGATTGGTGCCATGCCCTGGGGGCTCTGCTGCTGTTACCTCAGAAATGTCTTGCAGCTGTTCAAAGAGCGGACGGTACGAGGCGGAATATCCGCCGGCAAAAGGAAAGCAAATAAGCTGAATGAGATCTGATTTTTTTTCAAACGTTTTAAATAATTGATTCATACGTCCTTACCCCTTTACGATAGTTTGTAAAATCCGTGCCAGTTCATCTGCCTGAGGCCTTTTCATCATGGTGACATGGTCTCCTTTGATGTGATAATACGAACACGACTCTTTCGTATAAGCCTCCCAGTCTGCGAATTTCTTCTGAAAATCAGCTGCGTGATCACTGCTTTGGACAATATAGAATGGCACAGGAAATGGTTCTTTTTCTAATTCAATGGCTTGTGACATGATCGTATTATGCGTTTGCATTTGCAAATATTTATCTAAATACTGATCATTCATAAATTGATGAACGACTTCATCCTTTTCCGCCTCTTTGAGTATTTTCTGCTTCACTTCCTGAAAACTCAATCCTTGTAAAGCTTCTGGCTGGATGCCGACAAGATTTCCCATTCCAAGGACAAGCGCAAGCATTTTCACTTCTTCTTCGTTCATATCGGCATGAAGTGCCTGATCTGCCTCATCTCTTAACACTGGCACCGTATCTAAAATGATCAATCCTTTCGGCGCTTTTCCTGCATGAGAGAGCCGCTGATTCATTCCGTAGGCAAGGTGTCCACCCATCGAATGCCCTGCTAGATAGTCAACGCCTGATCGATAGAAGGTCTCAATGGCTTCAATAAATATGGTTACAAGCTCTGTGTAATGGAGGAATTGTGGTTCTTCATCCTCATATAAGCCAGGAGACTGTAAGGCGTAAACAGCACCTTGATGTGTCATGAGTTTGGCAACATCAATATAGCCCATCACCGTTCCACCGGCAGGCGGTGCAAAGAATATTCTCGGTTCAGCTGGGTCGCCTTTTTTCAGTTCGATTAAATAATCCTTCGGAGACCTTTCGACGTGCTCCCCAGCTTCTGGCACCGCGTTCAAGTGGGCGGCTAACTGTGCAGGCGCTGGGTGCATGAAAATCCATTTCGGATCAACACGAACACCTTTTTCTTTTAATTTGGCCACAGCCTGAATACTCATGATGGAATCGCCGCCTAAATCAAAGAAGGAGTCATGCATACCTACTTGTTTGACACCAAGCACTTCCTTGAAAGCTGCGACAATCCGTTCTTCCGTTTCAGTGACTGGTTTGATGTCATCATGTGAAAGAGAGATTGTTTCTGTTGGCTCTGGCAGTACTTTTTGATCCACCTTCCCGTTCGTTGTCACTGGCATTTCATCCAGTACGACAAAGTAACTTGGAATCATATAGCCTGGCAGGCTTTCCTGCAAAAATGTTTTCCAGCCCGGAACAGGATGTTCTCCATCTGTCACAAGGTAAGCCGCCAGCCGTTTTGAGCTGCCATACGTTTTGGCAATGACTGTACATTCTTTGACTTGCGGATGCTTGAGCAAGGCAGTCTCAATTTCTCCACATTCAATTCGGTAGCCTCTAATTTTCACCAGGTGATCTTTTCGGCCGAGATATTCAATCGTGCCATCTGACCGCCATGTGCCAAGGTCTCCTGAACGATACAGCTTGTCTCCCTTTAGTTCAGGAAAAGGATTGTCAATAAACCGCTCCTTTGTCCGTTCTGGATCATGAAGGTAGCCTTTAGCGAGTCCGGTTCCGCCGATATACATTTCTCCTTTGACGCCTGCTGGCACTGGGTTGAGCGCATCGTCTAGTATGACGACGGTTGAATTAGACACCGGGACACCAATTGGAACTGATCTTGCGCCTGCTGGCACATGTGTGACTTGATGTGTTGTGGCTAAGGTTGTGTTTTCTGTTGGACCGTAGGCATTGATGAGCACACCTTCCATATGCGGCAGTGCCTTTCGCGCATGCTCACTAGACATAGCTTCCCCGCCAACAAGTAATGTGCGGTAGCCTGCCACACTTTTTGGATCGTGCTCCACCAGCCGATTGAATAGTGCGGTTGGCAGACAGTTGGCTGTCACTTGATGCGTCTTGATGAGACGCGCCAATTCTTCCATATTCAGTGCTGCATATTTTGGAAGCAATATGAGTTGACCTCCATTCAGCAGCATTCCCCATAATTCAAATGTAAAGGCATCAAACGCATAGTTTGACAGCTGAAGCATCTTGTCATCTGGACCTAGTTCAATATAATTTGTTTCTCTAACCAAGCGGATAACTCCTGCATGAGGGAGCATCACGCCTTTTGGTGTACCTGTTGAGCCTGATGTGTAGTTAACATAGGCTATCTGATCTTCCCCTATAATGGATGGTTCTTTTTGATACACTGCATCTGTTTCTGGTAATGGCTTGTCCATGTCAATCTTTGTACCAGTAAAGTCGACGAGACGATCTGCAAAATGAGACTGGGTGATGATCACATCACTTTGTGTATCACGAATGATGAGGCGGATGCGTGCATCTGGATATTCAGGTGACATTGGAACATACGCTGCGCCAGACTTGACGATACCTAGTACCGCAACAATCATGTCAAAGGAGCGATCAAAAAGCATTGGTACAAGCGAACCTGGTCCAATTCCTTTCGACTGCAAGTAAGCAGCAAGCTGTGTCGCCTTCTCATCTAAGTCTTGATACGTCATGTGCTCATCCATATAGGACAACGCAATGCGATACGGATCACGCTGCACCTGTTCTTCAAACAGCTCTTGAATCGTACACTTTGGATAAGGCGTATCCGTTTGATTTTTCCCTAGGATCATGGCAGACTGTTCCGCTTTGTCCATTAAGCAATAATCAAAAAATGTACGTTCAGGCTGAGCCGTTATGCTATCTAACAAATGGAGATAATAGTTCATATAACGATGGATTGTCTCTTGATCAAATAAGTCCGTATTGTATTCCACATGAATGGACAGCTGATCCTCCTGTTCAAATACATGCAGGGTGAGATCAAATTTAGATACTGTATGATGAACCATCACCTGTTCACTTGTCAGGCCTTTGAGATTAATATCGAGCGAATCTGTGACATAACCCATGGCCGCCTGAAAAATAGGTGACCGGCTTAAATCTCTATCCAACGAAAGATCGTCGACAAGCTTATCAAATGGATAATGCTGATGCTCAAAGGCTTTTAATGTCAGCTCTTTCACGTTTTCCATGACATCAGCAAACGTCTCTGCTGTTGAGACGTCCAGTCTCAGCGCAAGTGTATTCACAAACATGCCAACGAGCCGCTCAGATTGCTTGGCATCCCGCCCTGCAATAGGTGAACCAATGATGAGATCTGTTTGTCCGGACAGCTTGTGAAGCAAGACGTAGTAGGCGGACAGCATCGTCATGAACAGCGTAGTGCCCTGCTGCTTGGATAAAGCCTGCAAGCGGCGGATAAGCGGTTCATCCAGTTCGACTTGCTCTGTAGCGCCGTTAAATGTTTGAACCGGCGGACGAGGACGGTCAAACGGCAGCTCTAACACTGGAAGCTCACCCTTTAAGGTATCGAGCCAATAGGCTTGGTCTGCTTGATGATGCTTTAATTGTTCATTTTCCCAATGAACATAATCTGTCCACTCGATTTCCAGCACCGGAAGCTGCGGTGTTTGATCTGCAAGCAGCGCGTCATACACCACTTCTAGCTCCCGAATGAGCAGGCTGAGCGACCATGCATCTGAAATGATGTGGTGCTGCGCGCAAAGGAGATAATATTCCTCCTTGCCCATATCCACAATCGTCCACTGCGCAAGAGGCCCTCTTTCTAAATCATAACTGCGGTTTGCCTCTTGCTGAATAAGCTGCTTGAGTCTTCTCGTTCTTGTTTTTTCATTAAATAATGAGAAGTTTGCAACGGTCACAGATGGCGGAAGGTCTTCACGAATCTGTTGAACCGGCTTGCCGCCAATTGATTTGAATGTTGCCCGAAGTGCTTCATGGCGCTTCGTTAAAAGACCGATCGCTTTTGTTAACGCTTGAATGTGTAATGGTCCTGTCAGCTTCCAAGCACCTAATATATTGTAATGATGGCTCTTTTCTAATGTGGATAAGAACCAAATACGCTTCTGGGCATGTGACAGTTCATAGCTTGCTTTCTTTTCAAGCTTAGGAATCTCAGCTTCCTGAACAGCTGCTCCCCCTTTGATGTCATCAACCATTTGCGCCAAATGTGCAAGGTGTCTGCTTTCAAATAATATTTTTAAAGGTGCCTTGATTGAACATTCATGATTGATCCGAGAAATGGTTTGAGTCGCCTTTAATGAATGTCCGCCAAGGTCGAAGAATTGATCCTCTTTATACACACGATCTACGTCTAAAATATCCTCCCATATGGCAGCAATCATCTGCTCTGTCTTCGTTTCTGGCAAGTGCTTTTCAAGGCTTTTGACGCTTTTATGATGATTCCGTTTGAGCGCTTCATGATCAATAGAGCCATCTAGTTTTTTCGGTATTTCTTGTACTTGCTGAATGTCCCAGTTCCCTTCAGTGACGCTCGTGATCTCTTCAACACGCACTTCTTTGTCAGTCTGAACAGTGTAAAAAAGCTTTTTCTCAAAGACGGGTATTGAAGCTGGCTGAAGGTACTCGGCGATTTCTGGATTTGCTCCGTCTAGGCCGATAAATAGATGCGCTTCATTCAGCCGAGCACCTAGACATAATGAATGGAGACCTTGCTGCTTTCCAATCAATTGAAATCCCTTGCGAACGGTAAGAGCTGCTCCGGTATGTCCCTTAGACAAACCGAGATTATCCCACATACTAAAGTTTAAAGAGATCGCTCGTCTTCCTTCTTGAAAGGTGAGAGCGTGCGCGAGACCATCTAAAAAGCTATTGGCCGCAGAGTATGCCCCGAATGTTGTGCCGCCAAAAAAGCCATTTACCGATCCAAAAAAGACAAGCGGTACTGTCGGATCATACTTAAAGGCTTCTTGCAGAACCCAAGCACCGGCTGCTTTTCCTGACATTTCTGTTGTGAAGTCCTCTTCTGACGTATGTGCCAATGTATACGTGTCCGCGTGCTGAAAATGCTCAGACACATTGCCAGTACCGGCTAAATGCAGCACACCTCGGATCGATTGTCCAAAATGCTTCTCCGCTTCATACATCGCCTGCTCAACGTCAGCTAAGTTCGTCACATCCGCTTGGACATAAATGACGTCACCAAGACCTTTTAGCTGCGAGAATGCCTCTTCCTTTTCCACGCTGCCTTCCAGTGTTGTCCGTCCAATCAAGACGAGCTTTAAGCCAAATTGGAGCATACGCTTTGAAAGTTCAAATCCAATACCGCCAAGTCCTCCAGTTAATAAATAAAGACCTTCATATTCTAAAAATCCTTCTGTTTGAGGTGCTTCCAGCATATCGACTTTTTCCAGCTTTGGTACGAACCTATGCCCTTTTCGGTAAGACACCTCTGCTTTTAGATGAATCGCAGACAATTCTTCCGTAATATGTTTGGCGTCCTGCTCCACATTCTCGGCTTCGATATCAAGATGAGACACCTCTGCCCCCTCCCATTCTTGCGGAATGGTTTTTAATAAACCAACAAGCGACGTTTTCTCGACATGCAAATCGTCTTGAGGTTGCACAAATTGACCACCTTTTGTCACAACGACAAGACGGATCGGCTCTTTGTTTTCTTGTCTCAACGCTTGATACAAGTACAAAATAGATTGACAGGTACCCGCATGCCGCTCTTTGAACTGTGCAGGATCAAGGGTGTCTTCTTTGTCTGACACATTCCACAGATGGAGCATACATCCGGGCTTTAATTCATCTGCTTCAAGTGCTGCAACGAGCCTGACGTAATCCCCCTTGATTCTTGGGTTCATCTGGTACATCCCTTTAGAAAGACGCAAAAATTCATGCCCTTTTCTTACAGAAATATATGGCTGATTCTTTTGCTGAAGTTGTGCGTAAAGCGATTGATAAAGCCCTTTTTCATCCTCAAAAACAAGCACATGGTCGGTAGAAGGCTGAGTTGGACTGATTAGCTCTTTAGCCCAAATACGCTTATAAAACCAATCTGGGAGAGTTTGTTCATTTTCAGAAGCAAGATCCAGTGTCCGTTCAATGTCCCGGAATACGCCATCTTTTAGTGCTGCGCCTAACTGGGCACGTTGGATTTTCCCACTCTCCGTTTTTGGAAATTGGTCTTTTTTCACTGGAATGATGTGATCAGGCTCTACCCCGATTTTTCGAATGATGGCCTCTCTAATCTGTTGAATGATCGTCATTTGTTCTTCTATCGAGTCCTTCTGTGAGACAAAAAAGACGGCAAGCGTGTCGTTGCTTGATTCAGGATTGTAAATGCCGTACGCAGCAGCAAAGGTGACTTCAACCCCGTCCACTTCTTCCACAACCGCTTCAATTTCGTAATTCAAATAGTTGGCTCCGTTGATCACAATGATGTCCTTTTCTCGACCTGTCAGAACAAGACGCCCTTCGTGAATAAACCCTAAATCGCCTGTGTGAAACCAGCCGTTTCCTGCAAAAACTTCTTGATTGGCTTCCTCATTTTGATAGTAGCCCATCATAATTGTCGGACTCTTCACCTGCAAGCGCCCGACCTGATCTTCCGGCAGCACCTGATGATGCTCATCTACAATCCGAATCCATACAGACGGAATGGGTGTGCCGACTTCTGTAAACGTGATCTTATGCGGATGATCGTGCGTCACACATTGGATTTCACTTGTTAACGATGTCTGATCAATCGTCAACTGACCATCCTGTTCACCATTCCTCATGAATTCCTTTGACTGAACAATGGCTGAGGATGTTTCCGACATGCCGTACGCTGGTACCATCGCATGGCGGCTTAATCTGTGCTGAGCCATGATGTGCATGAAGCGCTGCGTGACTTTTGGAACAACCGCTTCGGCCGCATTCATGATATAAGTCAGAGTGGACAGATCCCAGCTCCCCTTGCGAATGTTCTCCTCGTATTCATTCATCATGGCAAAGGCAAAGTTTGGCGCCCATGTCCTTGTGACCCCGTATGTTTCTACCCAATCCAGCCACACCATCGGCCGCTCGATAAATTGATCGATGGATGGACTAATCTGCTGGCAGCCAAGGTAGACGTCATGTACATGAAACATGACGATCCCGCCAACATGATCAAGCGGCATCCAGTTCAGCGACACATCCTCATGCGTAAAACCATTTGTCTGCTCAAAGGAGATGATTCTAGATAAGATACTTTGATGATGATGACGGATACACTTTGGCACACCCGTGCTTCCTGAGGAAAGCAGCTGAAGCACAGGCTCATCCGGTTCTGGCTCATAATGCTGTTCATCTGGTTCACAAGCCAGCAATGATTCAATCGTTAAAATAGGGATCACTTCTGCTTCAAATGTCTCTCTAAGCCCAGCAATGTCCTCCACTCTTGCTTCGTTTGTAATAATGAAAGGTTCATGTTGAAGCTGAAACACGCCCTTCAGCTTGTTCACACCTTGATTCATTTCATCATAAACGGGCGGCACAGAGACTGGGGTCGGAATGATTCCACCGAGAATACAGCCCCAAAACACCGTGATAAAATCTTGATGATCTTTCAATTGAAGTAACACTTGATCGCCGTTTGTCAGTCCTGCTTCCCTTAAACCAGACAGAATCCGTTCAGCGCTTGTTAGGAGTTCAGGGTAGGTTTGGGTCAACGTGCGCCCATCTTCTTTTATATAAGTCACACCGCGGTTAGGCGACATAAAAGCTGAGCGAATCAGCACCTCTGTCAGTGTGACAGGTGTGCCTGGTTTTTTGATGACATCCCCTCCATACACAAGTGCCGGCGGCTTTTCATGTGCAGATGAATGTTTTGTTTCGACCGCTTCATTCTTTACGATTGGTCCGTTTCCTTGAGTTCTCTGCCGATCAGGGAACAGGTCATCTAAGTGATAGGGCGATCGTTTTTCTATCTGACTATCAATGATAGCAATCGCTTCCTCTACTCCATTTATCGCTTTGGTACGCTCTTCTATCTTTCTTAATTCCTCTTGATCTATGATTTCAATTGAAAGCAATGCCTCTGTATCGACCGCTCCACTTTCTGTCTTTGGCAAGGAAGGTAACAAGACAAGAGCAGCTGGCACTTCATGAGGTTGAAGCGCGCCTTTCATTAAGTCCTCTCTTGTCAGCGAAGGATCCTTCGCCTGTGCAAATAGCACAAGCGATAGACTGCCTTCTTGATTTTTCTTCGGGATGATTGCACATTCCTTTAGTGGAAAATGAAGCATCATGACTTGCTCTAATACTTTGAGATCAATCCGTTTTCCATTGATTCTGACGAGATGATTTGCTGCATGTCCTTTTCGTCTACTCACTAACATCGTTCTTCTCCTCCTACATCCAATCCAAAATCTGAATCTTGTTTTTTTCATTCCAAACGCCGACATCCCCTGTCGGATAGAGGTATTCGCCAGTTTGATGTTTGAATGGATGCGGAATTTTATGCGTCTCCATCCAATCGGCAAGCTCCCCGCAAAGTGCTTTGATATCCTTTGTACCGATAAAAATATCCCCAGGAAATCCTACCGGCATGAGCTGATGCTCTTCGCTTAGGACGTATATTTCCGTCTCAAAGGAAGGATCATGCACACCTGAGTAAACCTCTTCTTGATCTAGGTACAGTACGCTTACTTGTGCGTTTCTCGCCCAATCGGTAATCATCCGCTCTTTTTCTTCCTTCGTCACAATCGTGAAAGAAGAGAGTGGTGTCTCTACTTGTTCTGTCATGGCTTCAAGTGTGTGGATCAGCTGCTGCATCAGCGATTGTATTTGTTTTTCTGTATATTGATTGATGCGATATGTGACCCGAAGCTCCAGCGTATCTCCTGGAACAGCCACAAGGGTCAGGTCATAGTTCGTTTCTTCATGGCTTGAAATGTCTACAATGCGTACACCGTACGGCTCGATAGATTCAATCGGATAGTTTTCAAACACGACAATGCTGTTAAACAATGAATCTCCATTTGGGATACGGGTCAGCTGCTGAATATCTGGCAGCACGGTATATTCGAATTCCCGCATGTGAAAAACCGTTTCCTGCGTCTGTGCCAGCAGCTGAGAAATGGTCCACTCTGGCGTGATTGGCAAACGGAGCGGCAATGTGTTAATAAAAAGGCCTGTCATGCTTTCAACCTCTCTTAAGTCTGCCGGCCGTCCAGATACTGTCACACCAAACACGACATCCTCTGATCCTGAATGAAGGTGCAACAGCAGCCCCCATGCTGTCTGAATCAAAGTGCTCATCGTTACCTTCTCTGTGGCTGTTATCTCTTCCAGCTTCTGCTGCATCTTAGGCGTTAATTTGATACTGAACTGATCGATACCAGCTTCTTCGTCCGAAGCGTGTCCGCCGTCTCCTGGTAGCGGTGTGGTCTCCTCTACTCCTGACATATAACGTTTCCAGAATGCTTGTGCCTTTTCTTGATCCTGCTTTTGCAGCCACTCGATAAAATCTTTATACGGACGTACAGCAGATAGGTTTATCTCCCGTTCGTCCACAAGAGATCGATACAATGAGAAGGACTCTTCGATAAAACTGAACAAGCTCCAGCCATCTATTAAAATATGATGAAAGCTAAAAACAAACGTGCATGTGTTTTCATCACGGTAGAATAATGCAATACGAATCAGTGGTTTCTCCGTATCTTCTAAATTGAAATCCGTTAAACGATCTGATTGCAAATAATGCTGGATGGTTTCCTTCTGATCCGTTTCACTCAGGTGGCGCACATCGTGCTGAGTGAGGTGAATGCTTCCTTCTGATTGAATCAGTTGTACAGGCTCTTTTAGCCCTTCCCAAGCGAATCTTGTCCGCAAAATCGAATGGCGCTCTACAAGCAGATTCCAAGCTTGTTCATAGGCTTTGCCGTCAGTTAAACCTTCGAGCGTCATATGCACCTGACCAAAATAAGCCTGTGACGCTTGATCTAACAGTGCATGAAACAGCATTCCTTGCTGCATTGGAGATAGTGGATACACATCCACTACATTGTCTGGAAGCTCATCAATTTGTTTTTGCGTGAGCTGCACCATTGGAAAATCAGATGGCGTAAAGCCGCCTTTTGTCTCTACACAATGCGTTAAAATATCGTTCATTTTTTCTTTAAAACGTTGAGGTAACTGGCGCACCTCTTCATGCTGAAGCAATTCACGATTGATCATAAAATTCATCTGGAGCTGGCCGCTCACCACATATCCGTACACATCAATCAAATGCTGTCTTTCTGCTTTTGGGTCATGTACATGCCCATTTCGTTCATCTGCTATATAAAGGTGTGCCTCACCATCTATTTGATCTAACTGTCCAAGGTAATTAAAGCTTATCTGCGGCGCTGCCTTTTTGAGCAAACGAGATTCTGTCATATATTGAAGCAAGCCATAGCCGAGTCCCTTTTGCGGTACAGCTCTTAAGGTTTCTTTGACATCTTTGATTTGTCTCTCAACATCGGTTTGTATAAAAGGAATAAAAATAGGATAAGAGCTCGTAAACCATCCGATTGTCCGTGACAAATCCATCTGTTCAAATACATCCTCGCGTCCGTGCCCTTCTAACGTAATGAGTATTGGCTTTCCAACGGCCTGCGCAAGTCCTGATAAGAGTAAATCGTTTACCTCTGTCCGGTACGCTTGTGATGCCTGTCTTAGTAAAATGTCTGTTTGATCCTTCGTCAATTGAATAGACAGGATCTCTGCATGTTCTTCTATATTAAAAAGCGCAGGTGTTTGAAAAGGAGAACCCTCTTCCTCTTGATCAATGATCTGTTGCCAATAAGATACCTGCTCTTGTAATTGATCTGTTTGTGCATATTCATAAAGAGCTTCTGCCCACTGCGGATAGGAAGCCGTTTTCTTTGCAAGTGCTATCTCCTGCCCTGCTGCAAGCTGCTTTAGGCCATTTAATAGATCTTCCTGTATGATGCGCCATGAGACTCCATCCATCACAAGATGGTGAGTAGCCATAAAGAGTTCAGACGTATGATCACTTGTCTGAAAAAGAATGGCTTTGATCACTTCTCCTCGCTCTAATGACAACGTTCCTTGACAAGCACCCGTCTCCAAACGGATTTGTTCCAGCGCTTCCTCCTGAGAAACACCCGTCAAATCAAAGAATGTGACACAAGGGATGATACCAGGCTCACGAATGGTTTGAATCCACGAACCATCTGCTGCTTTTGTATAAATCGCTCTCAGCATATCGTGATGATCGACAATCTTTGAGAGAACCTGCGTCAGCTGCTCGAGCGGTACGGATTGCTTGAATTCTATATGCGCTGATAGATTCCAATGATCTTGGTTTGTCATCGATTGCTCAAAGAACCAAGATTGGATTGGGAGCAGACGCACATCTCCTGTCACAGGTGACTGATCATAGGTCACAGCAACATCTGCCTTTTTCATTGCGAGTGCCAGCTGTGAAATCGTCTGTTTTTCAAATACATCTCTCGGCTGAATGACGTAGCCTTCCTGTACTAAGCGTGCCACCATTTGTATGACAATAATCGAATCTCCGCCAAGCTCAAAGTAGTTATCATGTACGCCAATCGAAGGAGTACCGAGCAGCTGAGTCCAGACCTTTTCCAGCACACGTTCTTCCTCACTAAGTGCGCTTTCTGCTGGTTTGTCCACTTCCTCCTGTCTCCACTCTGGCGGCGGGAGGCGTTTTTGGTCTACCTTGCCGTTTGCTGTAAGCGGGAGTTCCTCCAGCTCTATTAGCAGGCTTGGCACCATATAATCTGGCAGCATGTCTTTCAAAGTGCGGCGAATATGTTGCTGGGTCCATGCACCTTTTTGAACAAAATAACCGATCAATCGCTTATGACCACTCTCGTGCTGATGCGGAATAACCGCACATTCTATGATGTCTTCAAAGCTCAGCAGAGCGGCTTCAATTTCTCCACATTCGACGCGATGTCCGCGAATTTTCACTTGATGATCGATTCGTCCAAGGCAGTCGATGATGCCGTTTGACAGCCAGCGGCCCATATCGCCTGTTTTATATAAACGCGCCCCTTCTTGGAAAGGATGCGGGATAAATGCTTGCGAAGTTTTTTCTTCATCTCCTAGGTAACCGAGCGCAAGCCCTGTTCCGCCTACATAGATCTCTCCAATGACACCCTGCGGAACCGGCTGCAGCTGGTCGTCTAATACATAGGCTTGTGAATATGCAATTGGCTGACCGATTGGAACTGTGGCCTGACCTTCGTCCAATGCGCGAATGTGATGCACACAAGAGAACGTCGTATTCTCAGTTGGCCCATAGCCGTTTAAAAGACCTTCAGGTAAATACGGCAGTGCTTTACGGATATGAGCAGCTGACAAAGCATCACCACCGACCAATAAGGCATCGAACCCAGATAAAGCTTCTGGATGTTCCTCAGTTAACCGGTTAAACAGCGGCACCGTCAAAAATCCTGTTGTAATTTTGTGAGATGTCAGCGTGTCAGCCAGCGTATCCATTGATAAAATTGTATTCCGATCGGTCAGTATCAGCCTTCCTCCGTTGAGCAGGGCTCCCCATATTTCATACGTAAAGGCATCAAAAGAGAAGCTCGCCATTTGTAAAACACGTGTCTGTTCGTTAAGGGTGACATAATCTGTTTCGCACACAAGCCGGATGACTGCTTGATGCGGGATTAAAACCCCTTTTGGCTGTCCGGTTGATCCTGATGTGTAATTGATATAAGCGAGTCCTTCAGGTTTTAAGGAAACAGGTAGCAGTTCTGCTTCTGATAAAAATTCCTCATAACCCTGATCAAGACATATGAGCTCTGTTTGATTAATAGACACCTTTTTCAGCCATTCATTTTTTGTTAGTAACAGCTTAATGCCTGTATCCTTCAGCATATAATCAATGCGGGCATCTGGATATTCAGGATCAATCGGCACATATGCGCCCCCTGCTTTCACAATCGCCAGCACCCCAAAAATCATTTCAGGCGACCTGTCGATCAGAAGTCCTACTGGTTCATGCGGCTTCACTCCTCGTTGCTGCAAATAAGCGGCAAGCCGGTGAGCTTTCTCGTGTAACTCTAAATATGTCCACTGCTTACCCTTAGATTCGAGGGCGATGGCATGAGGGGTCTTTTTCACCTGCGCTTCAAATCGGTCTGTGATCAGAAGCGGGCCTGCTGGTTGAGCTGTTTTGCCGCTCCATTCATAGAGCAGTTGCTGCTTCTCTTTCTCTGGCAGGTAATTCATTTGTCTAATCGGCTGCGTTGGATTTTCACAAATACAAGCAAGCAGATGCTCATAGTAACGAAGGAACCGATCCATCGTATCGTCAGAAAATAAGTCCGTATCATACTCAAGTTTTAATTGAAGACCTTCCGCTCCTTCAAACACAAACAGCGACAGATCAAATTTGGCCGTATCATTATCTTCAATGGCTAAAACGGATGTCGCTTTCCCCATTGGAGAGGCTTCAAGCGGTAGGTTTTGCAGAACGAACATGACCTGAAACAGCGGCTGCTTGCCAGCCTCACGTACAATATTCAGCTCATCTACGACCATCTCAAACGGCACATCCTGATGCGCATAGGCGCCCATTGTGGTTTCCTTTACTCGCTCTAATAACTCAGTGAAAGCCGGATTCCCGCTATGATCAATCCGAAGTGCCAGCGTATTTACGAAAAATCCGATCAGCTGCTCCATCTCTGTCCGATTTCTCCCAGCAATGACAGATCCAATCACAAACTCATCCTGTGAAGACAACCGATGCAGCAAGGTAGAAAAGGCAGAAAGTAAAGTCATATAAAGGGTGCTGTCTGTTGTCTTAGAAAGTGCAGCCAGCTGCTCTGATAGCTGCTTCGACAAGCGATATTTTTTCGTTTTCCCCCTGTAGGATTGAACGGCCGGCCGCGTGTAGTCATACGGCAAAATCAACTCTTCCACTGGTACCGCAAATTGCTTCTTCCAATAGGAAAGCTGTTTATCCAGGGTTTCTCCAGTCAAATACTCCTTCTGCCATAGTGCGTAATCCGCATATTGAATCGGCAGCGGCGGAAGGTCAGGCTCCCGTCCTTCGATCATCGCTGTATACCACTCGGACAGCTCTCTTGCGGCAATGCCTATCGACCAGCCATCTGACACGATATGGTGAATGGACATCAGCAGCAAATGATCTGTTTCTGACAGCCGGATCAGCTTCACACGAAAGAGCGCATCATGTTCTAAGTGGAAAGGTGTGCCCGCTTCTCTTTTCGCCCATTCAGCCGCTTGTTGTTCTTTTTCTTCCTGTGATGTCAGATCTGATACATCGACCACTTCAAACTCTGGAAGGGTCATATGTTCATGTATGATCTGTACCGGTTCATCACCGCTCATCGCAAAGGATGTTCTGAGTGATTCATGCCTTTGCACCATTTGCTGCAGGCTGTGCTGAAGCACCTTCACATCTAAAGGTCCATTCATCCGAAAGGAAATCGTATTATTGTAAAATGGCAGGTCAGGCTGTAATTGATAGAGAAACCACTGTCTTTGCTGGGCATAGGACATCGGAATCGCATGACCCTTTTCTATTTTCCGCATCGGAATCGCTTCATCGGCTTTGGCATGTGAATCAATCCAGTCTGCTAACTCTCCAAGCCTCGTATGTTCAAATAAAACAGCGAGCGGCACGTCAAATCCCGTTCTTTTTCTTACAGCAGATAGCATTTGCGTTGCCTTAAGTGAATGACCTCCAAGTAGAAAGAAATGATCACCACAGCTGATATTTGAGACTTCAAGCAGCTCGGACCAAATGTGTGCCAAAAGTTTCTCCGTCTCTGTTTGTGGCACTCTGTCTTCTGAATCATGTCCACTTTCTTCTATTAATTCATTGAAATACGTTTCGTCTGGCATCCCATCCTCTGTTTCTTGCCAGTATTCCTCAGGATATAAATGCAAGGTATATTCACCAGAGAGTCGAGACTGTAAACACGTATAAATGGACTGATACAGCCTTTCTTCAATAGCCTTTGTTTGATCGGTTTTGAAAAAGACATACACGGCCTGCTCTGCTTGAATCTCTGCATGTAGCATTGCTTGAATTTCCTGCTTCGACCGATCCAATCCCATATAAATGAGGGACGCATCTGTCATCAAGCATGCCAGTATTGTTTGGATGCCCGCCCGCTTTGGAATCGGGAGATAGCCTCTTTCTTTTAACATGCCTTTGATCATTGAGCCTTCACTCATTCCGATCTCATCCCACATGCTAAAGCTAAAGCAATACGGCTTCACTGTAGACGTCAGCCTCTGATAATGGGCAAATTGTTCAACGAACTCATTGGCTGCGCAATAAGCGCCAACGGTCATCCCGCCCTTTAATGTTCGAGCTGATGAGCTGGAAAGGAACAAGACGTTCTGCCGTTTAGATGCTGCTTCATGAAGCGCAATCGTGCCATATACCTTCGCCTCGTACATAGCGTGTAAAGATACAGACGTCATGTCACGAAGCAGCTCTTCTTGGATCATGCCAGCGAAATGAATGACGCCATGCAGCCTTTTGCCTAAAGACACCTCTTGTTTTGAAATAAGGGCTTCAATGGCTTTTGCGTCAGTGATGTCAACTGCTTCATAAAGAACTGTGCCGCCGTGCTTTTCCGCTTGTTTCTCAAGTGAATTCAATACGTCTTGCTGCTCCGCAGATAAAGTCTCGCGCGCCTTTCTTCCAAGCAGTACAAGATGCGTTTGATAGGACGACAGCAGGTGTTCACTCAGCATCCGGCCAATCCCGCCCAGCCCGCCTGTCATCACGTAAAGTTCGGATGATTCAAATGGCGGTTTCTTCATCCTTTGTTCTTTTTCTAGATGAAGCGGTGATAAGAAAGGAATATAACGAACACCTTCGCGATAAGCGGCGATATGTTGGCTCGTGTCATGTGTGAGCTCTGTCATAATCGATAATGCATGATAATGGGCAGCATCCGATTCTGTTAGAGAAAAATCAAGACACCGCACCTTGATAAACGGCCATTCATGCTGAACAGCTGTCATCAATCCTGCTGTCGTTGCTTTTTCCACATGATGCGTTTGATCTTCTAACACATTCATCGCATGAGCGGAGACAAAGGTGATCTCTACAGGTTCCTCATAGGCGGCGATCGCTTTTGTTACATATAATGCACTCATGCTGCCAGTTCTCTGCGCTTCTTTCGCCATCGCTGCATGAAGTGTGTCTTCTTGAGCTGTGTAGTTCCAAAGGTGAATGATTTGTTTCACCGAAACGCCATACGAACGGAGCGTCTCAAAGAGTTGTTCGTAATCAGACGGCCGATTCGGGTGGATGATGAAGTGGGTATGTGTGAGTTGTGTAAATGCTTGACCCGGTTCAACCGTAATATATGTTTGTTCATCGGCCGAAAGGGATCTCAATTGATCTGCCAGCCCTAATGTGTCTGCAAAGACCACAATGTCCCCTGCTGTTCGTTTTTCAGCCTCATGAAGCGGAGCAGGTATCCACTTCTTTTGATAATTCCAATCAGGCAAGGTATGTTCATTTTCAAGTCTGATATCCAGCTCCTTGATGATTTCATCGAATTCGCCTTCCTGCCATCGCTTCTTGAGCTGCGCTCTTTCTATTTTTCCAGAGCTTGTTTTCGGAAAGGCATGCTTCTGGACAGGGATCACACGAGATGCATATAGCCCCATTTTTGTTGCAATATGGGATTTGATGTGTTGACTTGCCCTCATGATATAAGACGGCTCATACAGCTTCGGTGTAAAAAAGAGAATCAGCTCATCGGATGCTGATGCTTTCATTCGAACGGAGCAAGCCGCCACAAAGCTTGTTTCAACGCCTGGTACTTCCTCTGCAATGGCTTCAATTTCATAGTTGTGATAATTTTTCCCGTTGATGATGATCATGTCTTTTTCTCTACCGGTTAATGTCAGCCTTCCTTCGTGCAGGAAACCTAAGTCCCCCGTGTGAAACCAGCCATCAGTTTGAAAGACTTCTTGATTCGCTTCTTCATTCTTGTAATAGCCCTTCATTGTCGTCGGCCCTTTGATTTGCACGCTGCCAATATGATCTTCGGGAAGAAGCTCCTGCTGATGGTTGACGATGCGAATTGTGATACCGGGAATCGGCCTTCCCAGCTCTGTAAAGCTGACAGTTCCTGCCTCACGTGCCTCCGCTGGTCGTAGCTGCTCTGTCAGCGATGTTTCCTCAAAGGTCAGAACCCCGCTGTTTTCATCTCCCCGCTCAATGGCAAAAGAGAAGACAACAGCTGATGAGATTTCAGACATGCCGAATGCCGGCCTGATGACATCTCCCTTTAAGCCGTGCGGAGCCAGCAGATGTAAAAATCGGTGAATTGTCTTCGGTACAACCGCTTCTGCCCCATTGATCATACAGGCCATAGCAGAAAGATCCCAAGATCCTGACGTAATGTCTTTCTCATAATCATTGATCATCGCAAAGGCAAAGTTAGGTGCCCATGTCTTCGTTGCACGGTAGCGGTCCATCCAGTCAAGCCAGCGCAGCGGCTGAGCGATAAAATCATCTGTTCTTGCCCGAATCTGCTCACAGCCCGTATACACATTGACAAGGTGAAACATCACAATGCCGCCAATATGATCTAAAGGCATCCAGTCTAATGACACATCCTCTTGTGTAAATTGATTGGCGGCCACTGTTCCTTTGACATTCGCCAGCACACTTCTATGAGAATGCTCAACGCACTTGGGCATGCCTGTACTTCCAGACGTTAAGATAAAAAAGACTGAATCATCAGGTGCGGCTGGGTGAGCTTCTATATCTCTTTCTAAAGAAAGCATTGGCTCAACGGATGCGACACATAACTTGTCTGTATGCCACAATAAAGCCAGACCTTGCACCTCATCAATCAGCGAATCATCTGTTAAAATCAGCGGATGCTCCAGGAGATTCCAAGCATGATGAAGCTTCTTCACAGAGGCATTCATTTCCCGATAAGTCGGAGCAGCGGACACAAGGGTTGGAACAAATCCGCCTAAAACGCATGCCCAGAAGGCTGTGACCATCGCATGATTGGATGAAAATTGAAAGAAAACAGGGTCACCCGGTTCAAGTCCTAATGCCCTTAAACCTGTTAGAACTCGCTCGGCGTCCTCCTTTAACTGCGTGTAGGATTGTGTGAGTTCATTTTCGCTATTAACGATATAGGTCAGCCCATTTGTCGTTTTTGCAGCTGCTGTTAAGGCCTCCTGCAAGGTTTGAGCCCCTGATCTTACATCTAGCTCCCCTCCATAGGAAAGGGCGGGCGGCATGTCTGCTAAAGCAGGAGAAGCCGTTTGCGTCTGTATCCATTCAGCTGCGGCCTCCTGCTCCATGTGATAGTCGAGAAATAAATGAGAGAGGTGATATGGCCGCGGTCGAATGGTTTTTTCACGAGAAAAAACAGCGAAGCGTTCGATTTCGTTGGTTTGTGAAATGGTTCTCTGTACATCTTGTAAAATCATATCCATTGATTCATGTACATTCGATTGGTTGATGATTGATGGTTTCATATGAGTTCCTTTCCTTTTTTGGTCAGGCAGAGCTGCTAATGCCCCCCTGCCTGATCTAAAGTTTACAAGACTGCTTCTCTCTTTTTTTGATGGACGATCTTTTTGATCAGCTGTGCATTTTTGGCTGCACATTCTTTATTTTTGAACATGTCAGCGTGTTGACCATAGCCTAGATATTGGCGATAAGCACCGGTCGTTGCATGTTCCCAATTTTCCATCCAGTCTGGCAGCGCAATTTGCTCTTCAGATTGGATAAAATCAATATCTGCTTGAATCTCTCCTTCATTCACCCCCATAACAAATGTTTCATAATAGGCCCGCGTTTTTAGAGCAAGTTCTTGTTGGATAGACTTTGCTTGGGCAAGTTCACTTTGCTTCGACTGATGGACAATGGCTGCTATATCGTCATCGATGGATCGCCCTTCTAAATCACTTTCTGCAATTTTCTTATAGGAATCGATCATGATCACCTTTTCAACCGTCCGCCCTGCTCGTTCAAGAGCTTGAACGAGCTCAAAGGCAAGGTAGCACCCGCCAGAGTAGCCCATCAAAGTCAGTGGCCCTTCAGACTGAAGATGCTGGATATGCTGAACGTATTGCGTCATGCGGTGATCCGCTTCAATAAAGTCAAAGGCGATTAAACGAACATCATCGAGCGTTTTTGCGGCTTCCTGATAGATAAAGCCATAGCCCGGTAATGGCGGCAGCGCAAAGACCGTTGCAGATTGAGATTCATTGAATACAAGATAGCCAGTTTTAGCTTTCTGATCCTGCTGCTGAATATATCGGCTGATCGCTTCAATCGTTGGCGTCTCGAACAACAAATGAATGGGTACATGGACATCAAATTCCTTAGACACTTTCGACAAAAGTGACATCGCTTTTAATGAATGTCCACCAATCTCAAAGAAATGGTCATCTATGCTGATATCCTCTCGTTCAAGCACTTCACGCCACATGACAAGCAGCCTTTGTTCTACCTCATTTGCCGGAAGCTTCACATGGCGGTTTCCTTGAAGCGCTTCTGGCTTTGGCAGCTGACGTTTATCAACCTTTCCATTTGGCGTAAGCGGCATTTTCTCAAGTCTGATCAGTTCATGAGGCTGCATGTAAGCTGGGAGTTTCTCCTTCAGCTCTGACTTGATCACATCAAGTTTGTCCTTCCATTCCTCGTCACATGTCATATAGGCGAGCAGCCTTGTATGCTGCGAGCCATGCTGATCAGCTATCAGGGCAGCTTGCTTGACGCCTGGATGCATGAGAAGGTGGGCTTCAATTTCTGTCAGCTCAATTCGATGACCGCGAATTTTCACTTGATCGTCTACCCTGCCTGCATACTCAATCAGACCATCTGCCCGGAAATAAGCCAAGTCTCCCGTCCGATACAGTCTTTCACCTGGAATGAATGGATGTGCGATAAAGGCTTCTTTTGTCAGATCTGGACGATTTACATACCCCTTCGCAAGTCCTTTGCCGCTGAGACAAAGTTCTCCGACCATTCCAATCGGCTGAAGCTGTCCATACTGGCTCAATATATAAGCACCCGTTTGGTTGAGCGGCTTTCCGATTGGAATAGAATGTGCCTCTATCGGTATGGCCTCATCTACAGGATAATAGGTGGCGAAAACCGTTGATTCGGTTGGGCCATAGACATTGATTAGCCGGCCTTTCCCCATGACATCAAAGGCTTTTCTCACATGCTGTACAGATGCCCGCTCCCCTCCGAACAGCACTTTCCGAACACTGCGCATCCAATCGGTTTCTTCATCAACGAGAAGATGAAATAAAGCAGTTGGAACAAACATGACTGAAATGCTTTCTCTTTTAATCAACTCCGTCAGCTCGTGCATGTCTAAAATGGTTTCCTTTTTCGGCAGGACAAGCTTCGCCCCGTTTAAAAGCGCACCATAGACATCAAAGGTAAAGCCATCGAATACGCTGTTGGATAGCGACAGCAGTGTATCCATTTCAGAAATGGTTAAGTAGTTCGTATTTTTGACCACTCGGGCAATATTGGAATGGGTCGTCATGATGCCTTTTGGCTGACCCGTTGTACCTGATGTATACATGATATAAGCCGTATCATGTAAGCCTGCTTCAAGTGGCAGATTTTCTGAGGTCATCAGTGAAATTTCCTGATCATCTGCAAACAAATACGTGCCATCAAACACCAGTTTATTCGTCTGACCAATAAAGGATGAGTGAGTCAGAAGGTGCGTCGCTCCGCTGTCTTTGAGCATATATTGAATGCGGCTTTCTGGATAATCGGGATCAATTGGCACATAGATTGCGCCTGCTTTTAAGACAGCAAGCAAACTGACAATGAGTTCAGGCGTTCGATCTGCTAAAATAGCGATAACCGTTTGATGTGCGGCCCCATTTTTTTGCAAATGCCTTGCCAATCGATTGGCTTGTTCATTCAGCTCGGCATATGTCATTGTGTGCTCTCCCGCTGATAATGCCACTGCATTCGGCTGTTTGCGGACATTATGCTCAAACCATTTAGATAAATAAAGCTGGTCATGCTCAAGCTCGGATGCATTCCATTCCTCAAGAATCAGCTGTTTTTCCTGTTTCGTGACGAGTGTGAGTGTATGAACCGCTTGATCGGGATGCTTGACCGCCTCTTTCATCAATAAGCTCAGCTGATCCTTTAACCTGTGAACAAATTGAGGATCAAACGCTTTTTTGTTAAAGGCGAGCTTCAACTGCAGTTGTTCTCCGGGTGATGCCAGCAAATTGAGATCATAGTTCGATTTTTCATAGACATTCATGTCCTCCACGGTAAACCCTAATCGTGCCTCTTGCTCATCCTTTTTTGCGGACGGGACATTTTCAAACACGACAATATGATCAATGAGCTGCTGCTGACCTGTTTTTGCCTGAATATCATAAATCGGAATATATTGATGCGGCTCAGCCGCAAGAGACTGCTGCTGTGTTTCTGACAGGAGCGAACGGAATGTCATGTGATCTGTCAGCTGAATTCTTCTTGGGATGACATTGATGAACAATCCAACCATCCTGTCAACGCCAGCCAAGTCTGCCGGACGTCCTGACACAACTGTTCCAAACAGCACATCATTTGACCGCTGATACCTGCTCAGCAGAACCGACCAAACTGATTGAAGCGCACTGCTTAGCGTCGCATTTTGCTGCAGCGCTAACTCTGATAAAGCGGCCGTTTCTTCTTTGCTCATGGACCATTCAATTTCGCCTAATTCATGTTCATTCGTTTGTTTTCGCTGTTCTTTAAAGGTCGATTGTCCATCAAACCCTGCTAGTGATTGCTGCCAATATTGAAGTGATGCTTGTTTATCTTGTTTTTCCAGCCACTTTATATATTCTTTATATGGTTTGACCGGTTCCAGTTTGTAAGAGACATCATGCAAAAGTGCATGGTAAATTGCAAATAACTCCTGCACCACAAGTCCAAAGCACCAGCCATCAAGAAGGATATGGTGATAGCTCCATATCCAGCGATAACTAGCAGGACCTGTTTGGAAAACAGTTGCCCGCATGAGAGCATCCTTCGAGAGGTCAAATCCTCTCAGCTGATCCTGTTGTTTAAAGGTCTCAATACGTACAAGCTGCTCACCTTCACTAAGATCCTGCATGTCCACAACATCAAGTGTAAAAGGACGTTTCTTCAGTACAACTTGGACTGGGCGCTTCACTTTTTCGTGGAGAAACACGGTACGAAAAATATCGTACCGCTCCACGATGACATTCATACTTTTCTCAAGTAAGTCATAACGCAGTGTGCCCTTTACATTCATATCCATTTGCTCTACATAAAAGCCCTTTTCTTGATGATGGAGGGTATGAAACAGCATTCCTTCTTGCATCGGTGACAAATAATACATGTCTTGAACTTGATCCTTTTTAAATTGACTCATCTATTTCATCCTCCCTTCCCGTTTTTATGACTGATCTTGTGTTGTTAGGTCAATTTCTCCTCAAGCATGTCAAAAATATCGTCCATTTCATCCATTTCAAGGTCAGCCGCAGAGAAGTCACTTGGCGTAAATTCCCGTTCCTGCTGCGCTAAACAATGTGTGATGATGGATTGGATTTTTTCCTTCAACAATGTCATGAACTGCTGTATCGTCTGTTCTTCATACTCACTTGTACAATAGGAACATGACAATATGAATCGATTGTGTTGAACAAGTCCACTGAGGTTCAGCTTATAGACAGCTTCCGAATCAGGGCTTGCTTGTCGTCCCATATCATAGGCAGATGGCCCAAAGAGTTCTGTCGTCACTTCCTGATCAATTTGTCCAAGATAGTTCAAGCTGATTTCAGGATGTACATGCTGTCCTGATGTTTCAGCCGCTGTCATGTATTTTAAAATCCCGTAGCCAATTCCTTTATTCGGCACACGCCGCAGCATCTCTTTCGTCCCTTTAATGGCATCAGCTATGGTCTGATCCAGCTTCGCTTCAAGAACAACTGGATACATACTCGTAAACCAGCCAACCGTGCGGGAGACATCTAGTCCTGATAAAATGTCCTCTCTTCCATGACCTTCAAGCTGCACATGTATATGGGATTCGTCTGTCCATTCCTGCATGGCAAGTCCAAGAGCACATAGAAGTATATCGTTCATTTCTGTTGTGTACGGTAGATGAATATCGGTCAAAAGATGCTCAGTTTCTGTTTCTGTCAGCTGTATTTGAACCGATTTGGTTTGGGCAATTTTTCTTTTCGTCACTTCATGATCAACAGGTAAAACGTTTAATGGCATGCTTTCAATCTCTGCCCAATACTTCTGCTCGCTTTTCAATGGCTGTGACTGCGCATAACGTTCCATTGCCTCTGCCCATTCTTTAAAGGAGTGGGTTTTTGGCGGCAGTACGAGCGTTTGTCCCTGAGCTGCCTGCTGATAAAGTGACATAAAGTCCTCTAGTAAAATTCGGCATGAGACACCGTCAATGACAAGATGGTGTGTCACGATGAGTAGGTGATCGCCATCCTCTGCACGGAAACAAATCACTTTCATCAATGGACCTGTTTCGAGGTTCAGTTGACGCTGATACTCATTGGCATATGTGGAAATGGCTTTTTTCACATCAGACTCTTTAGAGACATCATGAGAAATAATCGCAAACGGCTCCGTAAGCTCCCGCTGATTGTATTGCAGAATGCCGCCATGCTCCTGCCTGTATACCATACGCAATGCATCATGGTGTGAAAGTAGTTTTTGCATGACTTGTTCTGTAATGGAAAGGTCAAACCCATTTGGCGCATGAAGCATCATCGAGAGATTCCAATGGTGCTGGTCGCTGAATGCTCGTTCAAAGAACCAGCGCTGAATTGGAGACAACATGACTTCCCCTTCGACAGGTGATTGGTCAGCTGTCATTTGATCTGCTTCTTCAATATATGGGCGAAGCTCCGCAATCGTTGGATATTGGAAAAGCAGCTTCATATCGAGCTTCCAGCCCGCTTGCGTAAGTCTGCTTGCCATTTGGATACCTTTAATTGAATCTCCACCAAGGAAGAAGAAATGATCGTGAATGCCGACTTGGCTAACACCAAGCACATCTGCCCAAATCTCACAAAGCAACGTTTCGACTTCGTCTCTTGGTGCTTCGTATGCCGTTTGGTTTGCTTCCATATCTGGAGCCGGCAATGCCTTTAGATCGACTTTGCCATTTGCCGTCATTGGAAATTGATCTAGCTTTATGATCCATGAAGGCACCATATAGTCTGGTAACGTTCGTTTTAAGCTATCTTTTAAATCCCCTGTTCCTCCATCTGTGATGACATAAGCCGCAAGGGCGTCTTGATCGCTCGCATCTTTGACCGTTGTCACGACCGCTTCTTTGACTGTATCCAGCGCAAGGAGCTGCGC
>NZ_LGYN01000029.1 GCF_001307105.1 Bacillus australimaris
TTTTCTGCATTTTTTTAACTTAAACGTTATGTTATGCTATGTTCTAGTTAGTTGATAAGAGAGGGTTTTATACATGATTGGTTTATTATTACTTTTTAAAAGAGATATGATTCTTGGGTTTCATAGAACTGCAAAGATCTTTATCATTATATTTATTCTAGGGTTGTTTAATTTTCTATACTACCTTTATTTTCTGCATATTAGTTTATCCAAAAGTAATGTTGCGTTTTGGGATGTTATTGGTAAAACCTTTGCGGGAGTTCCCTTTGAACTTGTCGAACAACAAACAATTGAATTTCCTTTTGGATGGATTATATTTCAATTAAGTGGTGCAATATTGGTCAATACTTTTATAAAAGAAGATCTATTTGCCCATAGTGCCTTTATTAGAGTTAGAACAAAGTCAATATTTAAATTGTGGGTAAGCAAACTATTATTTTGTTGTACTGCAGTATTGTTCTTTTACATATTAATATTTTCCCTAACCTGGGTTGTATGGAAATTGAGTGGAGGTACAGTAAATAACTTGACAGATTACGGCGAAAGTATTTTAAGATATTCCTCTTTTCAATTCTCTTATAGTCAAATTATTGTTTATTCAATTCTCTTAAATATAGCGGGGACATTTCTTTTCACTTTTATCTTTGCTTTATTATCATTAATTTTTAAAACAATTTATAGTTTCGTAGTTTGTATCTGTATATTATTTCTTTCCATTTTCTCAGACAACCCAATGCTGCTTGGAAATGCATTTATGCTGATTAGGCATCCTATGTTTGGTTTATCTCCAGTTGTCTCTATTAGTATTACACTAATAACAGTACCTATTCTTTGTACTATTATCTTGATAGTTGGAGGAATATATCTATCTAAGTATGATTTAATAAGTAATATGGAAACGGAATGATTTTGTAAATGTGTATATTATCCTGTAGGTTTGAAATCTACACATTTATCCGCTCTAAGAAAGGAAACAAGTTTAAAAATGAGAAGCTGCTGTGACATTTCATCTCAGCAGTTTTTCTTTTTTAGTGAATCATCATGATTGACTAAATACCTATAAGGGTATACTATCGTTCGTAGGAATCCAATAGAAAGGAGTGCTTGTGCATGGAATATAATCAGCAGATGAAGAACCGTCTTCGCCGGATTGAAGGGCAGATTAAAGGGGTTCTTGCGATGATGGAGCAGGGAAAGGATTGCCGCGAGGTGGTGACGCAGCTGTCTGCCTCACGTAATGCCATTGATCGGGCAATGGGGGTCATTGTGAGTACAAACCTTGAACAATGTGTTCGTGAAAGTCTTGAAAAAGGCAAAGATACGGAGGGTCTCGTGAAGGAAGCAGTTGAGCTATTGGTCAAGAGCCGGTAAGAAATTCCTCAGCCGTTGGAGGTTGACGGATTTTTTTACTTGTTATAGTATACCCTTACCGGTATGTGTATATATTTTTTAGATTTTATATACCCCCGTGGGTAATTAAAAGGAGGAGCAGGATGGAAGAACAGAAGAAACGGACGACGATTATTTTATTTAGTGGAGATTATGATAAAGCGATGGCAGCTTACATTATTGCAAATGGTGCAGCAGCCTACGATCATGAGGTGACAATTTTCCATACGTTTTGGGGACTGAATGCTTTGCGCAAGGATGAAATGGTGTCAATGAAGAAAGGTTTTTTAGAGAAAATGTTTGGCAAAATGATGCCGCGCGGCGCTGATCGAATGGGTTTGTCGAAGATGAATTTTGCAGGAATGGGTCCGAAGATGATTAAGCACGTCATCAAAAAGCACAATGCGATGACTTTGCCGAAGCTCATTGATATGGCGAAGGAACAGGAGATCAATCTCGTGGCATGCACAATGACGATGGATCTTTTAGGATTGCAGGAGAAGGAATTATTAGATGACATTCAATATGCTGGTGTCGCTGCTTATTTAGCAGAGGCTGAAATCGGACGTGTGAATTTATTTATTTAGTGAGGTGATGAAATGATTCAAACGATTTTGTTCATCATGGTGATTGGCTTACTCGTGAGTCGTTTCCTGCCGGTAAGAGGTGTGAAGCAAATAGATGCAGCGGATATGAAGAAAAAGCTGAAAAGCAAAGGTCAGCAGCTCATTGATGTGCGCTCTCCTATTGAATTTCAAACTAACCATATCAAAGGATTTCAAAATATCCCGTTGTCACAGTTAAAGAAACGGGCGTCTGAGCTAGAGAAAAATAAAGAGATCTATGTGATATGTCAAAGCGGAATGAGAAGTATGCAGGCGGCGAAAATGTTGAAGAAGCAGGGTTTTACTCATATTACAAATATCAAGGGTGGTATGAATGCTTGGCATTAAGTGCGTATAAAAATATACCCCCGCCCCTATATAAGGAGGATATCATATGCAGAAACCAACGGTCATTTTAGATGCAAAAGGGTTGGCATGCCCGATGCCGATTGTGAAAACGAAAAAACAAATGAATGAGCTATTGCCAGGAGATGTGCTTGAAGTGCAAGCAACCGATAAAGGGTCAGCAGCGGATCTAGCCGCTTGGTCAAAAAGTGCGGGCCATGAGTTTTTAGGAACAAAAGTAGAAGGACAGGTGCTTCATCATTTGATTCGTAAGGGCGGAGCACAAGTGGAAGAGGGGAAGTCTATGATTTCAGAAATGTCTTTGAACACTTTTCAACAGAAGGTAAAAGAAGAACGATCTGTGTTTATTTTGGATGTACGGGAACAGGATGAATACGAGGCGGGGCATATCCCAGGGGCCGTTCATATCCCGCTTGGTGAGGTGGAAGAACGTGCTGAAGAATTGAGCCGGGATACGGTCATTTACCTCATCTGTCATTCAGGAAGAAGAAGCGACTTAGCTGCGCAAAAGCTAAAAGAAAAAGGATTTCAACAATTAATCAATGTGGTACCAGGCATGAATAGCTGGACAGGAGCCATTGAAAAATAGGAGCTGAATGACACATGACGGTAAAAGCAATGACAGCAGAGCAGTTAACAAAAAAGATCGTGGGCAAAGAGCCTTTCTTTTTGCTGGATGTGCGAAATCAAGCGGATGTGCAAGACTGGAGGATTGAAGGTGAAGCCATAATTGATTTGAATGTGCCTTATTTTAATCTGCTTGACGGAGTAGAGGACCTTTTACAGCACATTCCTCATGACCGTGAAGTACTGGTGGTTTGTGCCAAGGAAGGCTCCTCTATTCTGGTAGCGGAGATGCTGTCAGAGGCTGGTGTGTCTGTTCGTTATTTGCAGGGCGGAATGAAGGCATGGAGTGAGCATCTAGAGCCAGTGAAGATTGGGGATTTAACCGGCGGTGGAGAGCTGTATCAATTTGTACGGATGGGCAAAGGGTGCCTGTCTTATATGATGATGTCGAATGGAGAAGCCGCGGTTGTAGATGCAGCTCGAATGACGGAAGTCTATATCAATTTTGCGAAAAAGCATGATGTTTCTGTGACGCATGTGTTGGATACTCACCTTCATGCGGATCATATTTCTGGTGGGAAAACACTGGCTGAACAAACTGGTGCCACCTACTGGCTGCCGCCAAAAGATGCCGAAGAAGTGAACTTTGAATATGAACGTCTTGAAGAAGGACAGCGGATAACGATTGGATCAGCTTCCATTGACATCCACCCCATTTATTCCCCGGGACATACGATCGGTTCAACATCTTTTATCGTAGACAATCAATATCTTCTTTCAGGTGATATTCTGTTCGTTGATTCGGTTGGAAGACCTGATCTTGCTGGTCTGGCGGAGGACTGGGTAGGTGATTTGAGAGAGACGCTCTATAAACGGTATATGGCGCTTTCGAGAGAGTACATTGTTTTGCCAGCGCATTTCATGATCATAGAAGAAGTGAATGAAGACGGAAGCGTTTGGAAGAAGCTCGGCGTTTTAATTGAAGAAAATCATGGGCTGAAGATTGAAGATGAAGACGAATTTAGACAAATGGTCACGAAGAATTTGCCAGCGCAGCCAAACGCTTATCAAGATATTCGGTATACCAATATGGGGAAATTGACTCCAGACGATGAAGCGCAGCGTGAAATGGAAATTGGTCCAAACCGTTGTGCGATTCGGTAATGTCCAATAAAATAAGAAGAGAGGGTCCATCGAATGACATCAGATGAAATTTTAGACGTAACGGGGCTTGCATGCCCAATGCCAATTATTCGAACAAAGAAAAAAATGAACGACTTGGCGGAAGGTCAAGTTTTGGAAATACATGCAACAGATAAAGGGGCTAAAGCTGACCTAGCTGCATGGGCGAAGTCAAGCGGACATGAATTGATCACGCAGACAGAAGAAGGTCACGTGCTGAAGTTCTGGATGAGAAAAGGGTCCTGAAGGATGTAGGGGTATCTGCTGAAGATCCCCTTTTCCTTTTGCAAAGGAGGAGACCGGCGTGGATTTTGCGTTTTTGATTACACTTTTTATCATCGGATGTATTGGTTCCTTCTTATCAGGAATGGTGGGGATCGGCGGATCTGTGATCAACTATCCGATGCTGCTTTATATCCCGCCTCTTATTGGTGTGATGGCGCTATCAGCACATGAGGTATCAGGGATTGGCGCCATTCAAGTGCTTTTTTCGACGCTGGGTGGTGTACTGGCTTATCGAAAAAGCGGATTTTTACATCGCTCGTTGATTTTATATATGGGGATCAGTATATTGGCGGGCAGCTTATTAGGCAGTTATGTATCACATTTTATGCCGGAGAATGGGATGAATCTCGTTTATGGATTACTTGCTATTGTGGCGGTTATCCTCATGCTGATTCCGAAAAAAGGGCAGCGTGCAGATGCAGAGGGAGAAGTCACTTTTCATAAAGGACTGGCATCAGGAATTGCCTTTGTGATTGGCAGTGTCTCCGGGGTGTTAGGTGCTGGCGGAGCCTTCATTTTAGTACCGGTGATGCTGTCTATTTTGAAAATTCCTGTACGGATGACGATTGCATCATCCCTTGCGATTACGTTTCTTTCTGCGATAGGTGCATCCACTGGTAAAATATTGACGGGTCAGGTCATGCTTCTTCCTGCTGTTGTGTTAATGGCGGCAAGTTTAGTAGCAGCTCCGATTGGTGCTAAGGTCGGTCAGAAAATCAATGCCGTCTACTTACAATGGGCACTTGCTGTGATGATTACAGCAACAGCGGTCAAAATTTGGCTGGATATTTTATGAAAAAAGATCAACAGAGCAAACGTGTTGGTCTTTTTTATTTGACGTCATCGTGCTCGATATATGTTTCAAGCGCGGGGTGGTACTCTTTTTGATAATGAAGGTTGGGGCATGTTTTGACGACTTTGCCTTGCAGGGCATTGGACTTTGAGACTTCTAATGCTGATTTACATTTAGGGCAGCGTTCGGCAAAGAATGAGGGCAAGCGTTTCATGTATCACCACTCCAGTTAAAGTCTTAAAAACCGATTATATTAATATGAATTATAGGGGATCGTGCAGGTCAGGTCAATGGGTGTTTGGGTCTTTTTAACAAAAAAGAAGCATCGTGAAGGATGCTTCTCTATCGTTCATATAATTAGTAGGCTTTCGCCCAGAACACCATATCAGATGCAGGTTTGCCGCAGCAGACACATGTGTCAGAAATGGTTTCCTGTTCGAATGGGATACAGCGTGAGGTCGCCCCCGTTCTTTCTTTTATGTCGTTTTCACAGGCTTCGTCACCGCACCACATGGCTTTGATCAATCTGTTTTCTTCCGCAAGAATTTGCTCGATGTCTTCGATCGTGTGGGCGTGAGATGTTTTTTCATGTAATCGTTCTTTTGCCTTTTCGTACATCGTCTGCTGAATGTCTTCAAGCGTGGATGTGATGGTTTGTTCAAGTGCTTCTAATGTGACAGCTTGCTTTTCACCAGTGTCTCGTCTTGCAAGCATGACCTGTCCTTTTTCGATTTCTTTTGGTCCCACTTCTACACGGAGAGGAATGCCTTGCATTTCACACTCGTTGAATTTCCAGCCAGGCTGTTTATCGCTTGCATCGATATCAGCACGTGCGATGCGGGCGAGTCGATCTTTCAATTCGTAGGCATGATCAAGCACACCTTCTTTGTGAGAAGCGATTGGTACGATTCGCACTTGAGTTGGCGCAATATTTGGCGGGAGGACGAGCCCTCTGTCATCGCCATGTACCATGATCATGGCGCCGATGATTCTTGTTGTGAAGCCCCATGAAGTCTGCTGAACGTGTTCCAGTTTCCCTTCGCGGTTTAGAAATTCAATGCCAAACGCCTTTGCAAATCCGTTCCCGAAGAAGTGAGAAGTGGCCGTTTGCAATGCTTTTCCATCATGCATCAAGCTTTCGACCGTATAGGTAAAACGAGCGCCGGCGAATTTTTCCTTCTCTGTTTTTCTCCCTTTAATGACTGGAATGGCAAGGAGCTCTTCGCAAAGAGAAGCGTAAATGTGTAGCATTCTTTCTGTTTCTTCAATGGCTTCTTGCTCAGTCTCATGGCATGTGTGCCCTTCCTGCCATAGGAATTCAAGGGTTCTGAGGAAGGGACGTGTTGTCTTTTCCCAGCGGACGACATTGGCCCATTGGTTATAAAGCTTCGGTAAATCGCGATAGGAATGAATAATGTTTTTGTAATGCTCAGCGAACAGCACCTCAGAGGTTGGTCTGACACAGAGTCTTTCTTGTAATTCGGATTCACCGCCGTGTGTGACCCACGCCACTTCTGGAGCAAAGCCCTCAATATGATCTTTTTCTTGCTGCAGCAGACTCTCTGGGATAAAGAGCGGCATATAGACATTTTCATGACCCGTTTCTTTAATCTGACGGTCAAGTTCGTCGCGAATGTTTTCCCAAATTTTAAAGCCGTATGGCTGAATGATCATACTGCCTCTAACACTTGAATAATCGACGAGCCGTGCCTTTGTGACAACATCTGTATACCACTGGGCAAAGTCGTCTTCCATGCTTGTAATTTTCTCAACAAATTGTTTCTTTGACATTGCAGGTTCCTCCTTTTTAAAAAACAAAAAAGCTGTACTTTAAGTTAGGGACCATTCCTGGTGGTACCACCCTAATTTAAAGCACAGCTTTACACTCGATCATGATAACGGTATGAACCGCTGTATGAAACAGAACTAAATCGGCAGGTTCACTTGAAGATGTCAGTAGGAACTTCTCAGCACCGTTCCCTCTCTGTTAAAGATCGATTCAAGCTACTATTCCAGATCTACGTTGATCCTTGTTCGTTGATTTTTCATCAGTTTACCCGTAAATGGGGGAGAAAGCAAGTTGATCTGATTCCCTTTTCGGCGTCTTTTTCTTCTGTATTGAAATGGCAGTATTTTTCTATTCTTACAGCTTGCCAGTTATGTGAGGCTATGCTAATATATTTGAAGAAAAAATAGACTTGTATAACCTCAATAATATGGTTTGAGGGTTTCTACCAGGATCCGATAAATCCTGATTACAAAAGCGCGCTTTCCTTTTTTGTAATCAGGGTTTTTTTGTTTGTCTGCACCCTGTATCAAAAGTGAAAGCGATGATATATAGAAGGGATGTTAGACATGAACTGGAGAGTATATTTATTAGCCGTTTCTACATTTGCGGTTGGATTAGTTGAGCTTGTGGTTGGTGGTATTCTGCCAAGCCTTGCAGAGGATTTGAATGTGTCTCTTGCAACAGCGGGGCAGCTCATTACGGTATTTGCGATTGTGTATGCCATATCAGCACCCGTGCTGCTGACCGCCACAGCCAAAATCGAACGAAAGCGTCTTTATTTAATCGCGTTATTGGTATTTACATTAGGGAATGTGTTCACTTATTTTAGTTCAACCTTTGCTCTTGTCATGATATCAAGGGTATTGATTGCGATGAGTACAGCGCTTGTGGTCGTGTTATCCTTGACGATTACCGCCAAATTAGTGGAGCCAGCGCATCGTGCAAAAGCATTAGGTTTGATTTTTATTGGCATTAGTTCCTCACTTGTTCTCGGTGTGCCGATCGGTATTTTTATTACAGAGAGCTTTGGCTGGAGAGTGATGTTTTTAGGAATCAGTATTCTGTCAGCCATATCGATGGTGCTGATCTATTTTCTATTGGAAAAAATGCCTGTTGAAAAAGTCACACCTCTTAGAGAGCAGATTCGTTCTTTAGGGCATCCGAAAATTTTTAGTGCACACCTGATCAGTTTATTTATGCTTGCAGGCCATTATATGCTTTATTCTTATTTCACTCCATTTTTAATGGAAGTGCTGCATATGACCCCGTTCTGGATTAGTATTTGCTATTTGGTCTTCGGACTTGCGTCTATTGGCGGGAATGGGTTTGGCGGCTGGCTGAGTGACAAACTGGGGTCAGGGAAAGCCATTTTGATTGTGACAATCGCGTTTGCGGCTGTCATGTTTACCATTCCATATACAGCAGGTGTGTTTGTGTTATTTATGGTGATGGTTGTCCTATGGGGAGCGCTCAGCTGGGCATTGACGCCTGCTTTGCAGAGCTATTTGATTCAAACAGACCCTGTCACGTCTGATATTCAGCAAAGTTTAAATACATCTGCCTTGCAAATCGGCATCTCGATTGGATCAGCGGTTGGCGGTGTCATGTTTACGATGACCGGTTCATCTGTTGATCTGGCTAAATTCGGTGCTGTGTTTGTGCTGATTGCTTTTAGCTGTGCGGTGATTTCGTTGAAGAGACCGCCACTTTATATGGATCGTCAGCATCATGCTGAATAAAAGACAAAAGGCTAAAATACACATCATTTTAGCCCTTTGTCAGCAAACTGAAGCTGCCTCATAATAGGCAGCTTTTTTTATGTTTCTATTTTATTTCAAATTCACACGTCAAGGATCGTTCTATTCAAAGACGACCATTTCGCCGATTGGTTGAAAACCGGCACGTTGATAGATATTTTTGCCGTCCGTTGAAGCCTGTAACATGACACACTTTTGTTTATTTTCTGTCTTGGTTAGAAGGTAATGAAACATGTCACTGCCAAGTCCTTTTCCGCGGTGTTCTGCCCTTGTGATGACATCATAAATACCATAGCTGTCGTTTGTCTCAAATAGCAAGCCTGTTGAGACAGGCTGGCGGTGTTCATATCCTACGAACATACGAGCTTTTGAGTGTAATGCTTCAAGCGAAAAACGCTGGAAATAGTCTTCTAAGGCGGCGGCCTCAGTCGATCCGTTGAATAGTTCAATAAAGATATTTTTGTAATCAAGCAGTGTCTGATCATCAAGTACTTCTTTGATGGTAAGCGATGAGGATGTGACTGGATCAATGTCACCTGTCTGCTCAAGCATCATGATGGTATTGCGTTCAACCTCTTGAAGCTGATATTCCTTCAATACATCAGTCCATTCAGGAGAGAGCAAGCGATGATCCACCCATGTGCTGAATGCTTGTTTCTGTGATTGCAAGTGTTCTATGGCTGCTTTCACTTTTTTCAGCTCTTGAATTTGCGCTGATGTCGGTAATAGCAAATTGAACGTGTCAGTTGATATATGAGTATTTGATAGAACGAAATCGTCCGATGCGAGGAAGGTTCCGTTCACAGCAGAAGAAAACAGGTGTATCTTTTCTTCTAATTGGCGAATGGCCATTTGTTGCACGGGATTCATGAGCTCACCTTTTTCATTATAAATTGGATGACATCCCCATGATTATAGCATGTGGCATGGCGAGTGAATCTAGTAGAAAAGTATATACATCATTATTAGGTCTAATAACCCATTATTTTTCTCGTATTCACATTTCTTTTGACTCCTTTCTTAATTATTAGTACCATTTTATTAACCAGTTAAGAGTGGAGGTTCAGATGGAAACTAAAGAGCAGATTGTATTAAAAGCGATTCAAGATTTAATTATGCATAGGGAAAAGAGACGGAATGATCCAACAGATCCACTGATTACCACGACTGATACACTCAAACAAGATTGGACACTCACGCAGCTTCACATTTTATCGATGATTCAAGCCAATCCAAATGAATCAAATAATACATTTCTTTCTCATCAACTGAAACTATCAAAGCCAGCCATTACAAAGGCTGTGAAAAAACTAATTGAAAAAGGCATGGTGGACTATTGCCACCGGCAAGGGGATAAGAAGTCTGTCTATTATTCATTGACAGAGGAAGGCAAACAATTGGCAGCACTGCACGATGAACTGCATGATAAAGCTGTCACGTCCTATTTAGATTTTCTTCAGCAATTCAACGAAGATGAATTACAAGTAATTGAGCGTTTTTTGAAGGCTTGGAAAGAAAAGATATAGATAAAAAAACCGAAACCATCGTAGAAAATAAGATGCTTTCGGTTTTTTATATGGTAAAATTAACATATATTGACGTTGTTCATGCTTAATGAAAGGGAGGGAGCCTTAATGGAGAAAGAAATGATGGAAAATTTCAAAAAATATGCCACCCTCATGCCGTTCGTTGGATTGTTTGTTAGCTTGCTATTATTTGTTTACTTTTTTGGCATCACAGGAGTTGAAGAACCGATTTGGGGGGCTGCTTTGTATTGTTCCCTGCCCTTTTTAGGGTACACGATATTGTATCTGCCTGTATGCATTTATTTTAAAGTCAGCAGTAAACGTTCAATCCAGAGAAATGAGGAGCAGGTGTGATTGTCGTCAGTGCTTGTCTAGCTGGATTGAAGGTCCGTTATAATGGCAGCCATCGATTAGATCAGCGAATCGAGGAGCTTGTTCAGGAGGGCAAGGCGGTTACAGTTTGCCCTGAACTGCTTGGCGGCTTCTCCACGCCAAGACCTCCCGCAGAAATCGTTGGCGGAGACGGATATGATGTATTAAAGGGACTCGCCTCTGTTATAGATGTGCATGGAACTGATGTAACAGAGATGTATGTAAAAGGTGCGAAAGCCGCGCTGGAACAGGTTCAGTCTCTGAAAGCGGCAGCGGTTGTGTTAAAAGAGTACAGCCCCTCCTGCGGCAGCCGGATGATTTATCGCGGAACGTTTAACGGCAAAACAAAAGCTGGAGATGGTGTGACGTCAGCCTTGCTGAAACAGCACGGCATTCAGGTGTTCTCTGAGGAGGATGACTTGGTTTCGCTGTTTTGATAGGTGTGTGTGAATAGAAGGAGGAGTTAGGTTGAAAAAGTGGATAATTGGTTTAGTTGTCATAATTTTATTAGGAATTGGTCTTTATTTTATGATTAATGCAAAAACATACTCTTTTGATGATGTGGCCAAAATAGATCAAAGCAAGGTGACTTCGATTCAAATTGAGCATGACAATAAGCAAGTTGTGCTAGATAAGAAAGAGGACATTCAAAAGCTGCTGAAGGAATTTTCGGGGATGAAATTAAAGAAAATGAATGGTGAAACCAAAAAAGCTTCAAAAGAATCTTATTGGATCAGAGTGTATGAGAATGAGAAGGAAACATATGGTTTGACTTTTTACGATCAAACATTTTTAGAAACATATGATTTTTCTAAAACGAAAGATCAAACTAGCGAATACCAAATCGTTGATGCCAATCAAGTCGATATAGGAGAATATATCAAATAACACTAGCCGTAATTTCATGCATGTTCAATAGAAAATGTGGGTATAGTGCTTGGTAAGTAAAAATGAAGCGGAGGTTTGTTTGATGAGTGGATTAACAGATACAGTCACATTAGCAAACGGAGTAAAAATGCCGAAGCTAGGCTTCGGTGTATGGCAGGTAAAAGATGGAGATGAGGCTGTAAATGCAGTCACAGACGCTCTCGAAGCGGGCTACCGCAGCATTGATACAGCGGCAGCCTATCAAAATGAAGAAGGGGTAGGCAAAGCCATTCAGCAATCAGGTATTTCTCGCGATGATCTGTTTATTACGACAAAGGTCTGGAATCGTGATCAAGGCTATGAATCAACACTTGAAGCCTTTGAAACAAGTATGAATAAGCTGGGACTGGATGTATTAGACCTTTATTTAATTCATTGGCCAGTTGAAGGCAAATATAAAGAAACGTGGAAAGCGCTAGAGAAGCTGTATAAGGATGGACGCGTTCGGGCAATTGGTGTGTGTAACTTCCATCAGCATCATTTAGAGGATTTATTACAAGAGGCAGAGGTTGTGCCAATGGTGAATCAAATCGAGCTGCATCCGAAGCTGACGCAGGAGCCTTTACGTGACTATTGCAAGGCGAAAGGAATTCATGTAGAAGCGTGGTCGCCATTAGGCAGCGGGAAGCTCCTGAACCATCCTGTTCTCCAAGATATCGCGAAAAAACATGACAAATCAGTAGCGCAAGTAATTCTTCGCTGGGACTTGCAGCATGGCATTATCACCATTCCAAAATCTGTGACGAAGAGCCGAATCATTGAAAACACACAAGTCTTCGATTTCGAGCTGTCCGCACATGAGTTGGCTATTATTGATCAGCTGAATGAAGATGAGCGCACAGGTCCAGATCCAGATAACTTTGATTTTTAAACGAAAGAAAAGCACAGGTGCGATGCCTGTGCTTTTTTATTTTGGACTAATACGTTTCAACAACTTGAATGGCGTCGACAATTTGTTCTTTGGAATAGTTTCCAATCAAACAAAAGGTTTCGTCTGCACGTGCAGCATGGCTTGCCACTGTATATGCTGCTTCTTCCAGTTGAGTTTTAATGCCAAGCTCGCGCATATTCTTAGGCAATCCGAGTGTTTGATAAAGCTGAAGTAGTTCCTCTACCTCGGCCATTCGTTTTTCTGCCGCAAGCTGGACGAGGATACCATAGGCCACTTTCTGTCCATGTAATACATGGTGCGTTTCCTCAATAAACGTTAATCCATTATGGACGGCATGGGCGCCTGCCATTCTTCCGTAGCGTCCCCCATAGCCTCCGACCGTTCCGGCTAATGTAATAATTGTATCAGTTACATCCGCAAATGCTTGCGAATGCTGCCCTGTTTTCAAGCTGTGAACAGCTTCCTCACTATGGGAAAGAAGAATGTCTCGAACGGAGACCGCCTGCTTTAATGCAGCATGCACCATGAGCGGTAAGGACTCCTCTGTGTTTCGAATAATGGCCTCCGCTTCATACCATTTCGCCAGCGTATCTCCAATACCGCTTTGAAGGTAGGAAAGAGGAGAGGAAAGCAAAAAAGTATGATCAATGAGGGTGAGATAACTGGATCGTTTATGATAATCGACTCTCATGAAGTTCCCTTTGTCATCATAAATAACGCTGAGCGGTGTAGATGCCGCACATGTACCCGGGATGGTTGGAACCATGATCACTTCAATTTGAAGAGCATCTGCAACTGATTTGGCGGTATCTAAAATGGTGCCGCCCCCAATTCCAATGATCACATCTGCCCCTTTAAGTTCTTCTGCGATTCGTGTCATCGCATTGGGTGAACTGTAGCCTTTGTGCTGGACAACAGGCCAGTGAGACGGCAGCTTTGTGTACGTTGAAAAAGCATGATAGGAATGATGTCCAGTCACGACAGCGGGCGACTGGAAGGATGGCGAAACAAGTGAATCGAGTTTATGATAAATCCCTTTTTGAGAAATAAATTGGTTTGGACCACTTCTGACGATATCCTCTGGCTGGATCATAGAGTTCTACTCCTTTACAACACAGTATAGTCCATAAATCATCTCACTTTACAGAAAGTTCTGTCAATGTTAATTAATATGAGGAGAAAGACCCTTCCGTTTTATGGAATTGAGCCGCCGACATTGCCTTTAGGTATGTATTTCCTGTATGATAAAGAATGGTATGTTTTCATTAAATTTAAGAGGTGTTTATATATATGGAAAAACAATATCGTGTATTGCTTTACTATCAGTATGTCCCCATTGAGGACCCAGAAACGTTTACAGCAGAGCATTTAGCATTCTGTAAGGAGCTTGGTTTGTTAGGCCGTATCTTAGTGTCAGCAGAAGGCTTGAACGGAACTGTTTCTGGAACCATTGAGCAAACGGACAAGTATATGCAAGCGTTAAAAGAAGATCCGCGCTTTGCGTCAATGCCGATTAAAATTGACGAAGCAGATGGTCATGCGTTTAAAAAAATGCACGTCCGTCATCGGAATGAACTAGTGAACCTTAGCCTTGAAGATGATGTGAATCCGCTAGAATTAACAGGGAAACATCTTAGCCCGGTCGAATTTTACGAGCAAATGCAATCACCTGATACTGTTGTGATTGATGCCCGTAATGATTACGAATTTGATGTCGGTCATTTTAGAGGGGCTGTACGTCCTGATATTGAGACATTCCGTGAATTGCCGGAGTGGATTCGTGACAATAAAGAGATTCTTGAAGGGAAAAAAATTCTGACGTATTGCACAGGCGGTGTACGTTGTGAGAAATTCTCCGGCTGGTTAAAGCGTGAAGGCTTTGAAGATGTCTCTCAGCTTGACGGTGGAATTGTCACGTACGGAAAAGACCCGGAAGTGCAAGGAAAGCTATGGGACGGTCAATGCTATGTGTTTGATAATCGCTTAACAGTACCAGTGAATCAAACAGAGCATGTGGTTGTCGGAAAAGATTTCTTCACTGGTGAGCCTTGCGAGCGTTATGTGAACTGTGCGAACCCTGCATGTAACCGTAAGATGATTGCGACTGAAGAAAGTGAGCATAAATATATGCGCAGCTGCAGTCATGAATGCCGCACAAGCGAACGTAACCTGTATGTAAAACAGCACAATTTATCTGAAGAAGAAGTTCAAGAAAGACTAGCTGTCATTGAAAAAGAACAAGCGATTTCACAAGGATAGAGGGATCCCCCTTTATCCTTTTTTTCTATACATAGCAAGGGATCAGCAGGGAGAGGAAGTCATTTCCTCTATCTTTTTTGTTTTGTTTTTTTCAAAATAAGGGTAAAGGTAGTTATTCAGTCTAATAGATTGAATAGGTGGAAAAGCGCTTTCTTTTGAAATAAGCATGTTCGACTATTTCAGAAAATCAAGAATTAAGAGATAATATAACAGGCAAAAAATGAACAAGGATAAAGGTTCATTTGAAGAAATATTTGCCAGTTAGAATAAAAGTGAGCTGCTGTAAAAGAAAGATGCTTACTCGACACATGCTTTGTATTTTAATCGAAAGGTGTTATGAACATGAATCATTTGCATCGTAGGATGGGAACTTTCGCTTTAATGATGGTAGGTCTTGGCTCAATCATTGGTTCAGGATGGCTCTTCGGTGCTTGGCGTGCCGCGCAAATCGCCGGCCCTGCAGCTATTTTGTCCTGGTTGATTGGGATGGTCGTCATTTTATTTATCGCCTTGTCTTATAGTGAACTCGGAGCGATGTTTCCAGAGGCAGGCGGGATGGTCAAATATACGCAATATTCACACGGCTCGTTTATCGGGTTCATTGCGGCTTGGGCGAACTGGATTGCCATTGTCTCCGTCATTCCTGTTGAGGCAGTTGCGTCCGTCCAGTACATGAGCTCATGGCCTTGGGAATGGGCAAAGTGGACAACCCACTTGGTCACAAAAGGTGTGTTGACGACAGAAGGGCTTATGGTCGCCAGTGTGCTTCTTGTGATTTATTTTCTGCTTAATTATTGGACAGTTGGGTTATTTTCAAAAGCCAATACATTCATTACCGTGTTTAAAATTATCATTCCAGGATTAACAATTGGTGCGCTCTTATTCATAGGTTTTCATAGTGAGAATTTTACTTCTGGAACAAGTATTGCCCCTAACGGCTGGGCGAGTGTGCTGACAGCTGTTGCGACATCAGGGATTGTATTTGCCTTCAATGGCTTCCAAAGCCCGATTAATATGGCCGGTGAGGCAAAGAATCCAGGCCGATCGATTCCAATTGCCATTGTCGGATCGATTTTCATTGCAACTGTGATTTATGTGCTTTTACAAATTGCCTTTATCGGTGCTGTCGATCCATCCATGATTGTGAATGGATGGGGTCATTTGAATTTCAACTCACCTTTTGCTGACCTTGCCATTGCGCTTGGGATTAACTGGCTTGTTCTGATTTTATATGCGGATGCGTTTGTATCACCTTCTGGTACAGGAATTACGTATACCGCAACGACGTCTCGTATGATTTATGGAATGGAAAAAAACAAATACATGCCAAGTGTGCTTGGACGTCTGCATCCTATTTATGGCGTGCCTCGTCCAGCAATGTTTTTTAACTTAGCCGTATCATTTATCTTTCTGTTTTTATTTAGGGGATGGGGTGTACTTGCTGAAATCATCTCTGTCGCAACACTCATTTCTTATTTGACAGGACCAGTGACTGTCATGACGCTGAGAAAGACAGGGACAGATTTATATCGTCCTCTTCGAGTAAAAGGACTCAGCATCATTGCTCCTCTCGGCTTTGTCTTTGCCTCATTGACATTGTATTGGGCGAGATGGCCGTTAACAGGTCAGGTACTGTTCATTATTCTTATTGGTCTGCCTATCTACTTTTACTATCAAGCGAAAGCGAAGTGGAAAGGCTTCGGCCGCAACTTTAAGGCGGGTGCTTGGATGGTTGTGTACTTGCTTGTGATGATGACAATTTCCTGCCTAGGCAGTGACAAATTCGGCGGCTATAACGTCATTCACTATGGCTGGGACATGGCACTGATTACAGTGGTTTCTCTGTTGTTTTATATGTGGGCACTCAAAAGTGGATTTGAAACAGAGTTTTTAGAGGATGCGAAGAAAATCAATGATGAGCTGCGTGCTTCTCAGAAAGAAGCCGCATCATCCAAAGAATAAAGAAACGGCTGCCTGAACATTGCGGGCAGCCGTTTTTATTTGGGTGAATGATGCATCACATGCCGCTTCAGCCAAGTGGTGATGCCGCGCAAAACAGCTGCTGTGACAAGGGAGATGATGATATATCTCCAAAGCTGATCTAAGCCTTGTCCACTCAGCCAGAACACGATGCCTAGAATGATGAGGGTCAACATGAGCAAGAATAAAAACGATGCAGAACAGAAAAAAGCCTTCATAAAAGGTCACCTCCTCAGGATTATTGTATGCAGGCTGTTGAATGATGAGACCAGCAATGAAGAGGTAGAATAATTTATGAATTCTATTGCAAAAGTCAGATAAAAACACCAAGTGATTTGACAGTTGTGTTAAGATGAGAGCATATTTTGAGTAAAGTTGTTGGTGATAGACGGAGGTGTTTGGAAATGCAGATTCAAAAGGTTCTAAACAATAATGTCATTAGTGTAATAGATGAACAAGGGAAAGAAATCGTCGTCATGGGCAGAGGCATCGCTTTCCAGCGACGTCCCGGAGACCCCGTGGACGAAGCGTTAATCGATAAAGTCTTCCGCCTAGAGGATCACTCCGTTCACGAGCGGATGAAAATGCTGCTCCAAGAGGTTCCGTATGATGTGGTCAAGGTGACCGAGGAAATGATCCAATATGCACATACAAAGCTGAACCGTAGATTAAACGAAAGTCTGCATGTATCGCTGGCAGACCATATTCATTACGCCATCGAACGGTTGAAGAAAAATCATCTGATTGAGAACTCGCTCATTTGGGAGATCAAACGCTTATACAAAGATGAATTTCTCGTGGCAAAGGACTGTCTTGAGATGATTGAAGAGCGTCTTCATATTGAACTGCCTGAGGATGAAGCAGGTTTTATTGCTATGCATATCATCAACGCAGAGCTTAATGAGGATATGAATACGACGGTCAATATCACAAAGGAAGTCAATGCCATTCTCACCATTGTGAAATATCATCTCAACATGGAATTTGATGAGGACTCACTCAACTTTTATCGTTTTCTTACGCATTTGCGTTTTTTCGTCCAGCGTCTGATCAATGAAACACTGCTTGTCAGCGAAGATCAGGATTTATATCAGCTGATCAAAGTAAAATATCCGAAGGCATATGAATGTGCAAAGAAAATCGCAGAATATGTCTATGAAACCTATCACCGAGATCTCACATCAGAGGAGATGCTGTATCTGTCTATTCATTTGAATCGACTGATCAAACGAGAAAAATAAAGATAGATTTTAAAAGAAAGCGTTGACATGTGAAAAGGTGAGTGGTACTATTTGCTCATAAACATAAAAGAATACGGTTTCACAATGATCGTCTTAGAGGATTGTGACTGTTCGGCAGGCAAAACCTAAACGTTCACTGAAAAAGCGCAATGGAAAGTTGCGACTATTTTTGGTGCCCGTTTAGGTTTTTATTTTGCCCAAAAACGTATTTTTTTCAAAAAAAGGGGGTTTTTGTATGAGTCATCGTCAATTAGCAGAAGACATTATCAAAAACATTGGCACAGAGAAAAACGTTCATTCATTGGTGCATTGCGCCACAAGACTTCGCTTCACTTTAAATGACAGATCAAAAGCAGATAAAGCAGCCATTGAAAAATTAAATGGTGTTGTGACAGTCATGGAAAGCGGCGGCCAATTTCAAGTGGTCATCGGCAACACCGTACCAGAGGTTTATCGAGAAATCGGGGAGTTTACGAATCTATTAGAGGATTCCTCTGCTTCATCTGCAAAATCAGGTGATGAGAGCACAAGCCTTTTCGGTAAATTTGTCGATATTGTATCAGGGATTTTCACACCACTTCTCGGTGTTATGGCGGGCGCTGGTATTTTAAAAGGTCTCTTAGGCATCTGTATCAACGCGAAATGGTTATCTCCTGAAGATACGTCGTATCAAATTCTATTTGCTGCGTCTGATAGCTTGTTCTACTTCCTGCCATTACTACTCGCATTCACTTCTGCTAGGAAGTTTAAAGCGAATCCATTTGTCGCTGTGACGATTGCTGGAGCACTTATTTATCCAACCATTCAAGAATTGTCAAAAGGCGGCGGAGATGTGACCTTCTTCGGCATTCCGGTCGTCTTAATGTCTTATACATCGACGGTTATCCCAATCATTTTGGCAGTGTTTGTTATGGGGTATATCGAACGTTTCTTTAACAAAGTCATTCATGAAAGTGTCAAAAACTTTATTACACCACTCATTTTACTTGTGACAGTTGTTCCGCTGACACTCATTGTATTCGGACCATTTGGTGTGTATGCAGGGAACGGCATCGCAGCTGTTTTACTGAAAGTATTCTCCTTTAGTCCTACACTTGCAGGTGCTTTAATTGCGATGGCATGGCAGATTCTTGTAATATTCGGTATCCATTGGGGACTTGTGCCAGTCATTTTAAATAATATTGCAGTCCATGGAAAAGATCATATTAAACCGGCCACTGCGCCAGCTGTATTCTCACAAGCAGGTGCTTCAATTGGTGTTATGCTGAAAACAAAGAATAAAAAACTGAAATCATTGGCTGGATCGACAGCAGTTTCTGCCGTGTTTGGTATCACAGAGCCAGCTGTATACGGGGTCACACTTCGTTTGAAAAAACCATTTATTGCAGCGGTTATCTCTGCTGGGGTCGGCGGTGCGATTATCGGTTATTCACAAAGTATTGCGATTGCGTCAGGGCTTCCAAGTTTACTGACACTTCCGATTTTCTACGGTCAAGGATTTACAGGGTTTATCATCGGAATCTCGGTTTCGTTCGTCCTATCAATCATCTTAACTTATTTGATTGGATTTAAAGATCCAGTAGATGAAGATGAAACACCGGTAGCAAGTGCTGCGCCAGTTATTGAAAATGAACATGGAGTCAAAGCAGCTCATGTGAAAAGTCCTTTAAAGGGCGAGGTCATCAAGCTTGAGGAAGTACAGGATAAAGCATTCTCATCTGGCGCACTAGGAAAGGGCGCAGCCATCATTCCATCAGAAGGCAAGCTGTTTGCACCAGTGTCAGGAGTCGTGACAACGGTGTTCCCAACTGGACATGCGTACGGTCTTACCTCTGAAAGCGGAGCAGAAGTACTCATTCACATTGGGCTGGATACCGTACAATTAGGCGGTCAGCATTTTACCCCGAAGGTTACTCAGGGGCAAACCGTAACAGAAGGTGAATTGCTTGCTGAGTTTGATATTGAAGCTATCCAAGCAGCCGGTTTGTTAGTCACAACACCAGTGATTATTACCAATTCCGGTGAGTTTAGCGATATTATTGAAACAGAGGAGAAACAAATTGCTCCGGGACAGTCATTTTTACATCTAGTTTAATTATGAGGAGGAAGAATTTATGAGATATTCAACACTAGCACCATTTCCAAAGGACTTTTTCTGGGGCGGATCGACTTCCGCCTATCAAGTAGAAGGTGCGTGGAATGAGGATGGCAAAGGGCCTTCTGTCATTGACATGAGAGCCAGTTATCCTGAAGGCACAACGGATTTTAAAGTCGCAAGCGATCACTATCACCGATATAAAGAGGACGTGAAGATGTTTGCAGAAATGGGTTTGAAGGCTTACCGCTTTTCCATTGCGTGGACACGGATCATTCCAGATGGAGATGGGGAGATCAATCAAAAGGGGATTGAATTTTATCATTCTCTCATCGATGAATTGCGCAGCTATGACATTGAGCCAATCGTGACAATGTATCATTTTGATCTGCCTCATGCGCTTCAAGTAAAGGGTGGATGGTCAAATCGTGCGACAGTGGATGCATTTGAACGCTATGCCGAGGTGCTATTCAAGGAGTATGGTCAGAAGGTGAAATATTGGCTGACCATTAATGAACAAAACATGATGATCTTACATGGATCAGCGCTTGGTACACTTGATCCAAATTTAGAAAATCCAAAAAAAGAACTGTATCAGCAGAATCACCATATGCTCGTTGCACAGGCAAAAGCGATGACGCTCTGTCATCAAATGCTGCCTGAAGCGAAAATTGGACCAGCGCCAAACATTGCGCTCATTTATCCAGCATCTCCAAAACCTGAGGATGTGCTTGCTGCGGCGAATTACAATGCGATCCGCAACTGGCTTTATCTTGATATGGCGGTCTTCGGCCGTTATAACAACCTTGCTTGGGCGTATATGAAAGAAAAAGACATTCTTCCTGTTATCGAAGAGGGAGATATGGATATTTTGAAAAGTGCGAAGCCAGATTTCATTGCTTTTAACTACTACACATCTCAAACGGTTGAAGCGAGTAAAGGAGATGGCAACGACGAATTTGCACGCGGCGGAGATCAGCATTTGAAATCAGGGGAAGATGGCGTCTACAAAGGCGGCAACAACCCGTTCTTAAGTAAAAATGCCTTTGGCTGGGAGATTGACCCTGTCGGCTTCCGTTCAACGATGCGTGAGATTTACGACCGTTATCAGCTGCCGCTTATTATCACAGAAAACGGATTGGGTGCGTTCGACAAGCTAGAAGAAGATGGATCGATTCAAGATGATTATCGAATTGATTATTTAGAGAAGCATATTGAACAAATCAAATGGGCAATCACAGACGGCGTCGAGGTATTCGGATATTGCCCGTGGTCAGCCATTGACTTAATCAGCACACACCAAGGATGCTCCAAGCGCTACGGGTTCATCTACGTCAACCGCGACGAATTTGACCTAAAAGACCTCAAGCGAATTCGTAAAAAGAGCTCTTATTGGTACGAAACATTGATTCAGCAAAATGGAGAGAACATCGGGAAGTAAATGATGAAAAAGCCAATCACCTTCATTGGGTGGTTGGCTTTTTTTCGTTCACTTTATTAGCAAGATCATACTATTCGAGTTGTTCTAAAATGATAGTCTAATTTTAAGAGCCTTATAAACTGCTTTCTTTGCATATTTCTTGCCTATTACTTTTGATAAGGGTTTTTCTAAATATGTGCCTGACTTGCGAAGAGTCTGAACAGCAAGTTTTTTTGCTATTGTAGTGACGATATTTTTAGTTTGGGCTTCTTTAGATTGTAGCGGGTTATATCTTGTACCATTGTTTAAGAACTATGCATTTCGGCTTATGTCAATTGTCTGATTGGGGAGATATGTATTTGATTTTGCTAACATAGAATTAGGATAGAAAACTGAAGCTATCATTGTTATTGCCAAAGGAAATAGGAAGTGTCCAGTAGTTTGTTTGAATAACAGGCTTTAATCGCCAACTTCTTCTTCAAACCACACTGCAAAGAGCATCAAACCACAAATAATAATTGCCCCTAAATCCATCACGAACGAATTCTACCGCAGAAATTTTCACCAAAACGAAGTTCTAAAAAATAAAAAAATGATTGCGGACACCGCAACCAAAAAAGGAATATTCTTAAATCTATCTTAAATCCATTGATACACTCATTTTAAAATGATAACCTTTATTTGGAATATAATACAAAAGGAGGATTTCAAACAGAGTGTACAAAAAAACACTTTTAACCCTAATTACCCTAGCTCTTGTCTTATCAATATGGACTCCATTTTCATCAGAAGCATCAGCAGAAACATACTTTATCAATTCACAAGAATTAGAAGCGTTAGTAACTCCAACAGTTCTACAAAATGAACAAGCTACCAAAGAATTAGACGAGCTTGAAATGAAAATGGGAGAATACATAGAAAACCTTCCATTTACAGAAAAAGAATTTGAAAGCATGTCAGAGTCAGAACAAAATAAAGTGATAGATCAATATTTCAACAATGAAGCATTTTTAGCTTTAGAAAACCGAATGAAACAACTTGACTCCAAAGGTAGTCAGAGTGAAATCACAACACAAGCACTACCAATATTCTTCGTACCAATCGCAATGACCGTAGGAAGAGTTGCTTTGTGGGCCATAAGATCAAAAGGCGCAAAAGTTGCACTGAAGTATTTGAAGAACAGAATTAAAGGTTTTGGGAAGAACTATCATATCGATTGGTATGTAAAAAATAGAAAAGGAAAAGTCGAGAGTCTCGTAAAAGTGTTCCATAAAAAAGGAAAAAAGAAAATACGAGTATTTGCAGTTGATAACGGAGTCATACCACTAAAACCAGGATCATCAAATTGGTACTGGCATTTTCATGTAGCTCCAAAAATTCAAATACACCATGCTCTTAGAGCATCAGTACCAAGTAAACACAAAGCTGTAAAAGGTAGAACAATACTCCACTAAAAAAGAAAAGCCCTTTTATAAGGGCTTTTCTTTTTTAGCATCGTAATCTTTAATAATTTCAATTGGATCAATTGCATCATCATCTTGTACATATTGCTCTACATAAGGAGTCATCAACTTCTCAAACTGATTTTCATCATCTACTAAAGCAATACAAGTTTCATATCCTTCAAAATCAGATGGGTATAAATGTGCAACAGCACTACCAGTTTTTAAAGCCTGATCTATCGCATTTTTTAATTCCAATAGACCCTTCCTGTTTCCTAAAATCAATGCTTCTCTATGATGAGTTTCTTGAGCATATATATTACACATCTCTAAAATATCATCATCATCCACTTGAATAGACATATAAAAAGCACCTCCAAAGTAAAATTTAGTTAATTATATAATTATTGATGCCAACATGCCAAGACCTCAAACGTCTCATTGGCTACTTTATCCTCATCTCTTTAATCCTGATCAGATATTCTTTATGGCCTCTAACAGCTTTTTATGTATTCTTATTTTTTTCAACTTGCGGGAGTTTACAAATCACATCTTACTCTCTACTACCATTATACCCCGAATTCAAACTAACTTATAGACTGTTTTCCGCCCAGATCAGGCCGTATACTGTTATACGCAAGTCAAAAACGATAAGGGGTGTGGCTGTATGAATGACAATGAGCAGGTGTTAGATCCGGGCCCATTTTTTCATGGGACAAAGGCAGAATTGAAGGTTGGAGATCTGCTTGAACCGCTGTATTTATCCAATTATCAGGATAAAAAATCAAACCATATCTATTTCACCGGCACATTAAACGCGGCCAAATGGGGAGCTGAATTAGCAAGATCTGATGCGAAAGAGAGAATTTATATTGTAGAACCATTAGGCGAGTTTGAAAATGATCCGAATGTAACTGACAAAAAATTTCCCGGCAATCCAACACGTTCTTATCGATCGAAATCTCCGTTGAAAATAGTCGCGGAATTAGGTACTTGGGAAAGACATTCTGATGAAGAAATCAATCATATGCTGAGCTCTTTAAAAAAATTAAGTGAAGAAGGAAAAAATGTCATATACGATTGATGATCTATATTTTAAATAACACGAAGGCCGCCTTAAGACTGGGCGGCCTTTTGTTCTATTTATTGAAACAACGCATTCATCAGCTCATCAAATGTTTTGGCTTGCTTGAGGGAGCGAATACGGTCTGGATTGTCCAATAAATCGACGGCCTGTTCAAAGAATTGGTTCATACAGGCCGCGTCATCTTTATGAATGGCTAATAAAAAGACAAGTGATACTTGGTTTCCCTGCCAGTCAATCGGCTGCTTTAAGCGAGCGATAGCTACAGAGGAGGTGCCTTCATTTGTGATGAGCGGGTGCGGCATTGCAATGCCACTGCCAAGATAGGTAGACGACATTTTCTCCCGCTCAAGCACTGAGGGCCGAAAAGAAGGCGATACTAGCTGATGCGCCTCTAAACGGCTGCATAGTATGTCTAATACCTCATCCTTGTTGGTTAGGTCAGCATTCAATAAAGTCAATCGCTCTTGAAAAAACGCCATTAGTTCTTTTGAGGGTGCCCCGTGTCCATTTAATAAATGAATGACTTCATTCACGCGCTGTATATCGTGATGTTCAAAAAAGGCGTTGACCTGAATGATTGGTTTTCCCTTTGATGTAAGTGGAACGGTTGTAATGATGACGTCACATGGCAAAGAGGTGCTCATTAGATAATCCTGATAGGAATAGAGCTCAACAATTTCAAGTTCATGCTGAAAGGCCGCCTTCAATTTAATCTCAAGCAGTCTTGCCGTCCCTAGCCCAGACCCGCACACGATAATGGCTTTCTTTTTTTGTGAGGTGTCGAGCTGACTTCTTTCAAATGAAGCAGCGATATGCAAGGCAACATAGGCGGCTTCGTCTTCATTTGGCGTCCTTACCAGTTGTAGGGCATTCAGTCCACTGACAGCCAAATCAAACGGGTAAGGATAGGACGTTTTGATCTCCTGCAAAAGCGGATTTTGTAAGGATACGCCATATTGGATTCGATTTAATAATGGCTTCATATGAAGCATCAAGTCTTGCCGCAGGATGTTATCATCCGCAAAACAATGACCGCTTGTTTTCTCAATGTGCTGTAAAAAGACCGTAACCGCCTGTTGAACTTCCACTGTTGTCTGATGCTGGGCGGCTTCTTTCCACGTTTGATTTGCCAATAGATGCATGACTAAGTAATCTGTTTCATCCTCTGATAGGGTCACGTGAAAGGTGTCACTCACTTGCTGGATGATTTTTTGGGCGATACTCATCAAAACTGGCGACCGTTGTGTGCGGGTGGTACTGGCAGATATCCGCTGGTTTTTTCGTGTTTGCTGGATCGCAATCGCTAAGTGAATGACTAAATTTTTTAAGGCAATGTCTTTAATTAGTAATGACTCTTGATGCAGATTCGTCAGTACAATCGATCGAATGGTTTCAAGAGAAATATCAGGAAAATGGAGCTGCTCCCGCTCAGTGATATGAGAGAGTGCAGGCTCTTCCTCAAGAAGTAAGTCTGCATAGCACGTTCTTTTTTGCAGTTCGTCTCCTTCTATCTTTAAGCCGAATCCGGGCTTTGACACAAGGGTCATGCCGTAACGGGCTAACAGCTCTCGTCCTTTTTTTAAATCACTGCTGACCGTCATACGGCTGATAAACAGCTCTTCAGCCAGCTGGTCAATTTTTAAGTAATTTGGTTGAAGCAATAGCTTTCTCATCATAAAGCGTACACGCTCTTCTGGCATGACGGGGACGAGAGAGCGGGCAGGGAGCTTTTGTTGATGAAGCCACAGAAGGAAAGCGTCTTGATCACTCGTTAAAAGAGTATATCCCTTTCCACGGATCGTTTTAATCATGGCTCCAGCTTCTTTTAGCTGCTCATTTGCTTCCTTTATCAAATTACGGATGGAGCGGTCAGATAAGCGAAAAGAGGCAGTGAGCTCCTCCAGCTTCACGAACCTTTTCGTTTCAAATAGCCGCTGAATCAGCTGATAGGTTCGAGTATCTGCCGTCATCATCATTGCGCGGCTCCTTTTGCCTGTAAGGCATCAGTTCCAAGAGCGATTGCGCCCATTAAACCAGATAATCCATCAAAGGATGGTTTGGTGATGATTTCATTTAAGGGCTTTGGCAGCTGCAAATATCCGTGAAGCCGCTTGTCAGTTTCATCAAGAATGAGCGGCAGCATAGCCGGCTGTTTCATCACACCTCCACCTAGAATGATGCGCTCAGGTGAAAGGGTGAGAAGTAAGTTAGCGGTCATTTGCCCGAGATAGTAGGCATGAAGTGACCAGGCAGGATGATCCTCTGGCAGCATCGGTGCCAGTGTATGATAGCGTCCTTCTATGGCAGGTCCAGATGCCAGTCCCTCTAGACAGTCATGATGTATTGGGCAGCAGCCTCCGTAGGTGTCATGAGGATGACGCTGAACCGTGATATGACCCATTTCTGGATGCAGCAATCCGTGAATGAGGCGATGTTCAATATAGGCACCGCCGCCTATTCCAGTCCCAACTGTGATATAGACCAAAGAGGCAGGTTTTTCTGCTTCAGTCGAAAAACGGGCTTCTCCGAGTGCTGCACAGTTTACATCGGTATCAAGCTTCATCGGGACCCCAAGAGCTTGTTGTAAGGTAGAGAGGAAAGGGAATTGGCGCCAGGCTGTTTTGGGTGTGTCTAAAATCGTCCCATAGCTTGGGCTTTTCTCTTTCACATCGACAGGCCCGAATGCCCCAATTCCAAGTGCATCGACAGGATGCTCTGTAAAATAATCGATCACTTGCCGGCATGTTTCATCTGGATTTCCTGTTGCAAAGGAAGTCATGTTTTCAATCGTTCCGTCTGTTGTTCCGTAGCCGCAGACAAATTTCGTTCCGCCTGCTTCAATGCCTCCAATTCTCATGATCAATGCCCTCCATTAAAGAGGGGCGGAATCCAAATGGATCCCGCCCCTACATGTTCATTTTTTCTTTACAATGTAGGTTTGTACCTGACAAGGTGTGAGCGGTTCAATGTGTAATGATCCATGCTGTGCTTTGAGTATATGTCCTTCAGGTGTTTCGCCTAAATTCGCTGTTTCTCCGTGTTGTAGAGATGAACTATTGATTGAAGCGGCTGTTTGACGAGCTAAATATGGATTGAAGAGACGGATGACAATGCCTGTTCCATGCTCTTCTTTCTTTAGAGCGCTTAGAATGGCTCCGTCTGTTTCAATGTCAAGCAGGCTATAAGTAGATTGTAAGTCTTCTTTCTCATCTCGGAAAGAGAAAATTAAACGACCGTTTAAAAAGTCTGCCCGTTCGTAGCATTGAACAGGAGTTGTATACCGCTTGGCAAGCTGTGCTAAGTGTCCCTCGCTGACGGCATCTTGGCTATAATGCATACCGAATGAGAATGATAATGCGCCTTGAAGCTGAGCATCAGGTGTCTCAACAATTTTTTCTCCAGATGCGCGGCCTGGACGGTAAAGAAGATTTTCTTTCCCCATTTTTCCGAAACAGCGGAAGAGGGTATACGCAATCGTTGTGTAGCCTTCTCCTGTGATCTGGTATTCTCTCACGCAGTCGGTCAACAGAGCGACACCATATGCATCGTCACGAAGTGCAACAAAGGATTGCATCGGTTCAATGGTGATCGGTTTTTCTTCCCAATGTTCATTGTTCCACCATTCAAGCTCTTGCGTCAGTTCTGTTGGGCGTTCGATTGTACCAAACTGTTGATCGCTCAGTGAAACGTTTGACGCGATGCCTGTATCAAAGAGAACACGCAGACGATGGTCTAACGCATGGTTGTCGACATCCACATGAAAACGGATAACAGCCTCATCTTTATTTAATGCCACCTTCGCTGTGATTGGGAGTGAAGTCGTGGTCGATTGCTGAGAGCGTTCCTCTAAGTCATATGGGACAGTGAGCTGAAGCTGGATGGTCAGCTCCTCTTGCAGACCGCTTTTAGACACTGTGATGTTTGCTGATGAAAGATCTTTGGATGACACATACAGATCCTCACGTGGTGGTGAATAGTTGTAGGAATCCCCATCGTCTCCGTTGTCTTCAAAGATCATTTGCTCAGAGAAGGTCTTGCCTGTTTGTTTATCTGTGATGTCCAGCGATCCGTTGTCGTTTGCCGCAATGCGGTAATACTCATTTTCAATAACGCGTCCTTCTGTTTGTTCCCACGCAGATTCGCTTGATTCATCGAAAACCATGCTCACTTGTGTATAACCTACTGACGGTAAGTCGCTGGCTTCAATTAGCAGAACGGCTTTCCATACTTGTTGTGGCATGTACACATCCTTACTTGGGTTAAGAGAAATTTGCTGTGCCAGCACATAATCTGTGACATCAGTTTTGTTTTTCACTGTGTAGTGAAGCGTTCTTCCATTTGCATCCTTCAGCGTAAATGGACGTTCTGTGATAAACGTTTCGACTTCAATGACTTCAGAGCGCGTTGAAGGCAGTGTATTGAATAAAGTGAACGTGATTTCCTGCTCTGTTTGCAGTCGAATTGCGATGAGACGCATGTGTAAGTCCACCAAATTCTCGGCGATCTCCTTTGCCTGCTTGTAGCGGAAGAAGACGTCTTGATTCGTCGTATCACTATTACAGCCGCCAATGCTGTCATGCGCTGCATTTTCAAACATGAGGTACCAAATATCACGAACCGTGTTATGAGGATAGTCATGTCCTAGTGAATAGCTGATCGTTAAGATTGGCTCCATCACATTGACGAGATAGTTTTCAATTTGATTGTTTAAGATTTTTAAATCAGCTCGTGTTGAAAAGATCGATTTGTGAATCCGCATATGCTTCGCGTGAATAAGCTCTCCTTGTAACGTCTCAAAAGACGTCCGCTCTTTTTTCACTGCTGCAATATAGTCTTCTAAACTACTGATTTGATAGTGATTCTCGTCAAGTTCATTGGCTTTTTCTAATAAGTCAGGCAGTTTTTTACGGATCGGTGCCTGGTCAAAGCCATTTGGGAAATAGACATTCTTTGTGGTGGCCTTCGCTTGCAGCGCACCAATTTTTTCAGATAAAAAGGCTTGTAAGTCTTCATCCTTCTCAGGAATATTACCGCCGTAGTAGTAACCAAATGGCAGGTTCACAGCAAAGACTTCACTGCCGTCAGCGCCGCGCCAATTGAATTCAGTATGATTCGTCATATGGTCAGAAACGCCGCGCCAAAATGCCGTATCCACAATGCCGAATCCGCGATAAATCTGAGGCATTTGTGCGGATTGGCCGAAGGAATCAGGGACATAGCCGACTTTCATCACATGACCGAACTGCTGACAGCGTTCAATTCCATATTGCAGGTTCCGCACAATCGATTCACCTGAGATGACGAGCTGGTCAGTTTGGGTATACCACGGACCGATGATGAGACGTTTGGCTGTGACGAGCTTTTTGATTCGATTCTCATCCTCTGGACGCCATTTCAGGTAATCATCTAATAAGGATGCCTGGGCATCGAGCATGAAGTAATGGAATCTTTCATCTGTTTCAAGGGTGTCTAAAATGTCCATTACGCTTTTCATTAAGTAGATACGGGAGCGGGAGGTGGTGAAATACCATTCCCGGTCCCAGTGAGTATGTGGAATCACATGTACATTGACAGTCATTGATCAACGACACCTTTCTTTGTTCAAATTATCCTTCTAGCACAAGGTCAAAATCGTCTTCTTCTTTCTGCTTCTGATCATGCTCTGGCGTTTTTGGCTCTTTTTTCTCAGAGAAATTCACAAGTAGGTTGGCGCCAATACCGATAATGAGTGCGCCAGTAAGGGCTCCGATTAAATAAGCCCACCAGTTTCCGACTGAGAAGAAGCCGTATAGCCCGCCAATTGGTGGCATGATGTCATGAACACCTAATAATGCAGCGACCCCGCTTCCAGCAGCACACGCGATGACATTGAGCGGAATCAATTTCAAAGGATTGACGAGGGTAAAAGGAATCGCCCCTTCTGTAATACCGATAATGCCCATGACGAGCCCGCCTCGTCCTGCTTCTCTAAAGGTTGGAGAGAAGTTGCGTTTTCGAATTAAAGTCGCAATCCCATATCCAAGCGGTGGAATGACAATGGCAATATTGACGAGAATGGCAGGGAGATAGACGCCTGATAGGAAGAGCGCGTTACCAGCCATCCAGGCTGATTTATTTACCGGTCCGCCAAGATCGAAGCCAATCATCGCACCTAAAATGAGAGCGAGCGCGAGTGTACTTGTTCCATCTGCGACCATGCCTTTGATCCATTCAATTAATGCTGTGTTCAAAGCACCTAATGGTCCGCCCAGTAGAACAGACATAAGAAGTCCGGTTAAGCCAACGGTAATGAGCGGCAAGATGAGCAGAGGCACGAGCCCTGCTGCAGAGCCTTGAATTTGAATTTTTCTTTTCACAAATAGAGCGACATATCCTGCGAAGAAGCCGGCAATGACGGCACCAATAAATCCTGCATTCGTTGCGCTGGCAAGGGCACCGCCGATAAAGCCCGCTGCAAGACCTGATTTATCCGCAATGGAATAGGCGATAAATCCAGCGAGCAGAACGTTCATTAAGCCAATACCTGTCCAGCCAACTTGCTCCATTAAATAGGCGCCGTGGAGTATGCCGCCAGCATCCTTATAGGCATTTAAATCTGAAACACCAAATCCTAATCCGACCAGTTTCGCTAAACCAACGATAAGTGAGGCACCGATGATCACAGGAAGGATATAAGAAATTCCGGTCATGAGGTGGCCTTCAATCACTTTTAATTTTGCTTTCATTTTGCTTTGCTCCTTTCTATATGGCATTGCTCATGTTTATTAAGATTCAGATTTCTTCTTTTCAACAAGCGCTACGGCTTTGGTGATGATTTGTTCGGCATTTTTTAAGGCGCGTCCGATTTCGACACGTACTGTAGGAATGCCTGAGAAGCGTTCCGCATCGTTGATATGCTGATTTGAGGCAATGATGCAGAGGTCTGCCTGCTGTGCTTCTTCTGCTGTAATGCCGTTTACCTGTCCCATAATGCCTTGCTGTTCGATTTTGATCTCGTGTCCAAGCTGTTTACCCGCATTTTCTAATGCCTTTGCTGCCATTGGTGTATGAGCTAATCCTGCTGGACATGAAGTGACACCGACAATTTTCATTGTGTAATCCCCTCTTTCAATTGTTGTTCAATGACTTCGTAGTAGTAATCGGCTGTTTGACCGGGTTGAATCTTTTCGATGAAATCAGGTTCCATTAGGCTGGTCGCAATACCTGACAGTAACTTCAGGTGTGTGATATTGGCCTCTTCTAGTGGAACGAGCAGTGTAAATAAATAGCTTGTGGGCAAATCATCGAAGCTTCCCCAATCAATAGGCTGCTCAAGCTCTAAAAAAAGAAGTGAAGCCTTTTGTACAGCAGAGCTTTTTGTATGAGGGATGGCGAAGCCTTGCTGAAGTCCTGTGGAGACCTCGTCTTCCCGTTTTAATAAATCCGTTAATAGCCCTGCTTGATCGTGTGTAATCTGAAGGTCTTCAGCTTTCTCAGAAATATATTGTAAAATCTCATTCTTTGATCGACCGTTTACTTTTGTGAAAACATGATCTTTTTGGAACAAGCTGATCCCTTCTCTCTTGTTTATTAAGCGCTTACAAGTTGATTGTAATGTACTTTTTGTCATGGTTAAATAGAATCATTTTCCGTTTGAAATGGCAAAAAGTTTATGAAGCTATTTGACTTGCTGTCTGAATATCTCAAATCCTAGCTTAAAACGAGTTTAATTATGTAAAAAACAGATTCTACTACATCTCTTTCTGTGATATTCTTCCAAGGTATCATAAAAGATAAGGGGGTCTTTTCATGTTCAAAAAACAGGTCAAATCCTGTGTCATCGTACTCATGGCCATCATTTTATGTATGGCAGCATTACCTGGATACGAGGCTGCAGCTGCCAGTAAAGGAACGAATGTCACTGAAGCCATAGGGTTAAAAAATGGTGAAGTGATCTCAGGTACATTACAGAATGAAAAGGAAGAGTCATGGTACCAAATCTCGCCATCTGCACAAGAGGTGGCAAAACATACGCATATGCAAATTTCTGTGAAAAGCAAACAAGTGTTGTCCGTATCGGTCTATCCAAGTAAGGATAGAGCGATGAAGGATGATACATATTCAAGATATCGCACGGACACATCTAGCGGGGAAACAGAGATCAACTTCCCGCATGCATGGTCAGGTCCTTACTATGTCAAAGTGCTCTATTTAGGTTCGGAGGAAGACAGCCGTGATGAGGAAGAGGATGCGGCATATTCAATCGGATATAAAGGAGCAAACCTTCCGCCTTCTGAACCCATTTTTCCTGAAGATGATGAGCCTGAAATCATTATTATTGAGAAAAAGCACGGGCGTGAAATTCTTCAATCAATGCGTACAATCGAAGATAAACGATTCAATGAAACAGCAGATGGTCAGAAGCTTGTGCGTCTGCTCCAAAAAACAAAGCCGTTTCTCAAATCAAAGCTCATTAAACATCACAAAGAGCAGCAAAAGGTATACAACCATCTGCTCACATTAAAAACAATGCTAAGTGACGTAGAGAAAAATGGTGCATTTAGCGGTCATATCGTGACAGAAAAAGAACAAAAGGCGATCCGCTCCCTTTTTGATATGCTCAAGGAAGCAAGTCCAGCTTATTTAAAAAAGGAATTAGAAGCAGTCAGTCAAAAAGTTGGAATCGATCAGCTTGAAGGGAAATCGGTTGGTTATGTATTAGAGAAACAAAAGCTAGTAAAAGAAGAGAAGATCAAGACGAATAAGATCATCTTTAAATTAAAGGATGGCCAAACACTTCAATCTGCGAAAAAGAAGATGAAAAGCTACGGCATTCAAGAAAATCGTGTGACATCGCAGTCAGTAAATCCTTTATTCAAAGGAATGTATGTCTATGATGTGCCAGCGGGGCAAGAATCAGCTGGAAAGACGCTAAAAGCAGGGAAAGCTGCCATCAAGAGCACGGCAAGAAAGCTGTCCAGCATGCCGAATGTTGAGTTTGCAGAGCCTGTTCAAACCTATCGCGCACTTAGTAGCGACGCGCAGTATGGTTACCAGTGGCCGCTGAAAAACAGTGCACAAAACAGCGGGAAAAAAGGCGCTGACGTCAAGTTTGAACAAATGAATACACTAATTGGCACAAGCAAAATGAAGCAAACATTAATTGCTGTTGTCGATACAGGGGTAGACAGCCGTTTGACGGATTTAAGCGGGGCTGTTCGTACAGACTTAGGTGCGAATCTCATTGAGCGAAACAAAAATGCGATCGATGACAATGGACACGGCACGCATGTGGCAGGTATCATTGCTGCAAAATCTGATAATCATTACTCAATGGCAGGTCTCAACCAACACACAGGCATCATTCCGGTTAAGGTGCTGGATGCCTATGGCTTTGGTGATACAGAGCATATTGCACTTGGAATCAAACATGCTGTGGACAAAGGCGCAAAGGTCATCAACATGAGCCTTGGCGGCTACTACAGCAGAGTGATTGAATATGCAATGAATTACGCTGCTCAAAGAAATGTATTAGTGGTCGTGGCGAGTGGAAATGATGGCGTACCAGAGATGGGCTACCCTGCGACATCGAAATACGCAATGGCGATTGGCGCAAGCAACCGCATGGATATTGCCGCTGAGTTCTCAAGCTATGGCAAAGGACTGAGCATGTCAGCACCAGGGTCGGATATTCCGAGCTTGATGCCAGATGGAAATGTCTCATACCTTAGCGGGACATCAATGGCGACACCGTATGTGGCAGCAGCAGCAGGATTACTGCTTTCTAAAAATCCATCCTTGAAGCCAAATCAAGTGAGAAATATCTTGCAAAGTACAGCAGATGATATTTCCTTTACATCTGTTGATGGAAAAAACGACGTTTACTATGATGAAAACGATGAACCGATTGTCGACCCGAAAATTCCAGGTGTCGATTGGATGACAGGACACGGCAGATTGAATGCATTTGCTGCATTAAGTGCTGTCGAACTGAATGCATCTGTGAGCAAAGTGGAAGATCAGCATCAAAAGGTGACAGGTAAAGCAAAAGCCGGCGCTGCTATTTCTGTGTATAGAGGCAAAACCCTTCTAGGGAAAGGCACAGCAGGCAAAAAGGGAACCTTTAGTGTGAAGATTAAGCATCAAAACAAGAACAAAGTCCTTCGCATTAAGATTTCAAAAGGAAAGGCCGCTACAACTCTCAAAACCGTGGTGAAAAAAGGCAAAGTACCAGCTAAGCCGAAAGTGAGTAAAGTAACGGTCAAAAGTAAAGCGATCAAAGGGACTGCGGGTGCAGGCCTGACCATTAAAGTGAAAAACAAATCAAAGAAAGTCATTAAAACAGTCAAAACCAATAACAAGGGCGCATTTACTGCCCAAATAAAACCGCAAAAAGCCAAAACGGTCTTGTATGTGACCGCAACAGATGTGAGAAAAAGAGAAAGTAAGGCGGTAAAAGTGGTTGTGAAAAAATAAAAGAAGAACTTCCCTTTCTAAAAAAGGGGAAGTTTTTTTGTTTTTTACTGGAAAAATACCAATTACTGTCGATAGTAATATAGTAGGAAAAAAAAGGAGGATTTATTGATGAAAAAAATGATGTTCGCTTTCATTCTATCATTGCTTCTCGTATTCCCAACCTTTGCACATGCAGAGGAAACAGGAGCAGTACCAGCATCTGTACAAGTAACAGGTGTTACAGCAGCAGACGGAGGTATGGTCAATTACGGGTCTGGCAGTAAATATCGCGTAGGTTCGTATTATCCAGCTACTTTTAAAGGAACACTAAAAGATGCAAGTGGCAACCTCATGGCGAATCAGCCGATCCAGCTTTATTTTGAAGCAGCCATCAAATCTTTTGCTCAAACAGCGACAGGCACAACAGACGAGAATGGACAATTTTCACTAACGATTCAAGTTCCTTCAGGTGCAGGTTACCGTACATATAATAACGCTGGCTGGTCTACACATTATTACGATATCGTTCCAGTAACTTTCACTTCAAACGACATCAAGCTATCTTCAAATGTCACAAGTGTGTACCATTTGGCATATACATTACGTAACTAATCTGCTTGAAGAGACGACTTGGTGAAAGCCCTGTCGTTTTCATAGAAAAAAGGATGTCACTTGGTGACATCCTTTTTTTTGTTAGCAAACCTGCTGGGCGGCAACCGAAAGAGTCGATAAACAAACACTCATCAGCCGTTATTCCCAGATTCAATCGAACGTTTAACTTTTAATCCTGAGCTTTGATGGATAAGAACTTTTACACTTGAACTTTGATCCTTGAACGTTCAGCTTTGAGCTTTTATCAAGGATCATCCAGAGATGATCAGATGAGGAGGGAATGACCTTTCCCTCGGAGGTGTTTAGTTCTATCGATTTTCGGCTCACTAACAAAATCCATTAATTGATCTGTATTTTTGTCAGAGTATTGCTTTCAGACAATGAAAAATCAACTTCCATTTGAAAATCTTCAATTTCTTTCGAAAGCTGTTCAATTTTCACGCGAAGGCGAAGTGGATCGATCATCATCGCCTCATTTTCAGCTAGGAAAGACTTCACAATCTCTTGGTTGGCAGCCGCTTGTGTTTTTCCGTCTTTTCCAAACAAGGTTTCTAAATGCTGATCAAGTCTCTTTTTGACATCTTCATTGGTTTGTTCTGCTTTATCGACTAGCTCTTTGTACACCTGTTTCATTTTCCGTAAATAACGAATATCGTATTCTATCGACGTCTTACGCTCAATCGCCTCTGCCACTGTCATACGGACACCCGCCACATCAATCGTTGTGGTCGCATTCGATACAACGATGGCTGATTTGATGGCATTTCGGCGTTTGATTAAAGCTTGAATCGATTGGTCATCAGCCTTCGCCTTTTTTTCGACTTCTTCTTGTTTTTGAAATCCGTTCTGTATATGTTTCCCGATCATCAATCCACCAAGTACGGCGTCATCAACGGTTCGATTGATTCTCTTATCTAACATTTTCAGTTCACTTAATGCTCTTGTAATGGTCATTTCCATATCGCGACATCTCCCTTGGTTCGTCCTGAAAATCATAGATTCCTATCATATACCAAAATGTCTTTGTTTTGCTAGTGATATCCTTTTTTGTCAAGGCGTTTAAAACAAAGAAAAAACCTGATGTTATACACCAGGTTCTTCTCGTTTTTTCTGAATCCAAGCTGTCACATAATAGGCAGCATAGCAGAACGCAATGAAAGGAATGCCGCAGATGAGGGCGATCCGCTGGTTTGGATCAAAGGCAATGCCAATTACAGATGCCAGACACAGGAGGAAGGCAGCAATCGGAACCACTGGATAGAGCGGGGTTCGAAAGGATAAATCATGGAGCTGTCCACCTTCCTGTAAAAATCTTTTCCTAAACATCAACTGTGAGGCAGCAATTCCCATCCACACAACCACAACAGCCAGTCCGGAGATCGAAACAAGGACAAGGTATACCGTTTCTGGTGCGATCACGCTCGATAGCAATGAAAGAATACCGCCGACCATACTTAAAATGAGTGCATTCAAAGGAATCCCTTTTGACGTCAGCTTCGCCAGTTTTTTAGGCAGTGTCCGCTCCTCAGAAAGTGACCAGAGCATACGAGATGACGCGTATAGTCCTGAGTTTGCGGCAGATAAGATCGCCGTTAGGATGACAAAATTCATGAAATCTGCGGCATAAGGTATTCCGATTCGATCAAATACCACAACAAATGGACTTTTGATCACCCCGGCTTCTTCTACTGGGATCAAACCAGCTAAAACCACGATCGTTCCAACGAAAAATAGGACAAGACGCAGTACGGTTGTGCGAATTGCTCTTGGAATGGTCTCGTCAGGATTGATGCTTTCACCCGCAGCAATTCCAATTAACTCCGTACCAGAAAAAGCAAAATTGACGGCAAGCATCGTCATTAAAATCGGTAAAAAGCCGTTTGGAAAGAGTCCGCCTTCGCCGGTAAAGTTAGAAAAGAACGGAGCGGCCTCACCGCCCTTTAAAGGAATCAAGCCAAACATCGCAGCTCCGCCAAGGATAATAAAGAGAATAATAGCCATCACTTTAATACTGGAAAACCAAAACTCTGATTCTGCAAAAAATTTCACTGTAAATGCATTGAGTAAAAAGATGAGAAGAGCAAAAACACCACTCCACATCCAAACAGATGTGTCTGGGAACCACCGCTGCATTAAAAGCCCTGCTGCTGTAAATTCCGAACCGAGTGCCACTGTCCATGTCAGCCAGTATAGCCAAGCGACCGTATAGCCTGTACCGGGTCCTATGTATTTTGTTGCATACGTATGGAAAGCCCCTGTGACCGGCATTGCGACAGACAGCTCACCTAAACAGAGCATCACGAGGTACACAATTAATGCCCCGACAAGATAGGCAAGAATTGTTCCAGCAGGCCCAGCCTGATTGATGGTATACCCAGAGCTTAAAAAGAGTCCTGTGCCAATGACGCCGCCTAGAGAAAGCATGAACAGATGCCGGCTCGTCATTTTACGTTGATATTGTTGTGACTGATCTTTTGCTTGTTCCATGTCTTTCCCGCCCTTTTGCTTAGAAGTATGTGAGATGATTCTTGATGCTAAAATGTAGTTCGTTTTAAGATGTCATTGATATCTTCTGGGGTCGTCCGGCAGCAGCCGCCAATGATCTGTGCACCGTCTTTGTACCATTGATGTGCACATTCACCAAATGTAAGGTGAGACGTATCTCCGCTCCATACCTTTTCTTCAGGATCATATAATTCACCCGAGTTTGGATATACGACAATCGGTTTGTTCGTCCCCTTTTTCATCTCTTGAATGAGAGAAGAGATAAATTGAGGCGGCGTACAGTTTACACCGACAGCAGCGATCTGTTTGTAAGGCTCAAGTGCTTGTACACATTCTCTGAGTAAATCACCTTCACTAATATGCAGGTCATCCTTTGCGCTGAATGTGATCCAAGCAGATACCCCGCTGAATTCATCCTGCAGCAGCTTTGCGATGGCTGTTGCTTCAACCAGGCAAGGAATCGTTTCACACGCAAGAATGTCTGCACCAGCTTCTACTAATGCCTGAATTCTTGGTCTATGAAAATCGATGAGTGCTTGCTCTGAGAGTCCGTAATTTCCCTTATATTCTGAACCATCAGACAAATAAGCGCCGAATGGCCCTACAGATCCAGCAACAAATGGTTTTGTCCGCCCTTCACGACGCGTTTCATCCTGCCAAAAAAGATCGCGTGCCTCTTTCGCTAAAGTGACAGATCGTTTCATCAGTTCAAGAGCTTCTTCTTTTGTATAGCCTTTTTCAGCGAAGCCTTCAATCGTTGTTTGGTAGCTTGCTGTTGTCGCACAGTCTGCACCAGCTTGGAAGTAATCCAAGTGTACTTGCTGAATCAATTCTGGCTGTTCAATGAGTATTTTGGCTGACCATAAACTGTCATTTAAGTTACAGCCTTTTCGTTCAAGCTCCGTTGCAAGTGCACCGTCTAAAATTAAAGGTGCGTGAGCTTGTAAACGGCTTTGAATAGGATTCATCGGATTCGAACAACCTCCTTTTTAGATCGGAAATGATGGATATGATATGAGGCAGTAGTTTAAATGACTAAAGTGTTTTTGTCAAGGAGACGAATAAACATCATATAGCGGGAAAACCCAGAAAACATGCGGGTTTTCGTGCATAAAAATGCAGTCAAAATAATAGAAAACCAAGTCATTGACAGCCTCTAAAAAGAGATATATATTATGAAAAGGTTCAATTCAGAAAGCTTCATCAAAAGACGCCGTCTTTTGATTTTTATTTTGCCTATGACTGTCTTCTTTCGTGCAGAAAGAGGGTTTTTTATATGCTTAAAAAAGGGGGAAAGAAAAAATTGAAAAAATGTGTAAAAGATCTAGCGATGATTGTGATTGGTTCTTTTTTATTTGCCGCAGCAGTGAATATGTTTGTCATTCCGCTTGAATTTGGTGAAGGTGGTGTAACGGGGCTGTCCATCATTTTCTATTATTTGTTTGAAATTGCACCGTGGCTGACAAACCTTGTGTTGAATGCGATCTTATTACTGGTGGGGTATAAATACTTGGACAAGAAGACCACGATTTATACTGTGGTTGCTGTCGCAAGTAATTCCCTATTTTTACACTTGACCACAACATGGGTCGTGAATGTACATGAATTAATCATTGGGGCCATTTTTGCAGGAATCATCATTGGGATTGGGATTGGTCTTGTATTAAGAGCAGGCGGAACAACGGCAGGATCTGCCATTCTCGGGAGAATTGCCAACAAGTATTTAGACTGGAACGTGAGCTACGCCATCTTGTTCTTTGATCTGATCGTTGTATTTGCTTCCTACTTTATTATTGGTGCGGAAAAATTAATGTTTACTATTGTGATGCTGTACGTGGGCACAAAGGTAATGGACTTTGTGATAGAGGGACTTAACACGAAAAAGGCAGTGACGATTATTTCTTCATGTAAAGATGATATTGCCGAAGAAATCAATCATACGCTGGATCGAGGCGTAACGATTTTAAACGGACGCGGTCACTATTCAAAGGAATCAAAGGAAATTCTCTACGCGGTCATTCAAAAGCAGGAACTCATGCGCCTTAAGAAGATTATCAAGAAAATTGATCGAGACGCATTCGTTGTTGTCCATGACGTGCGCGATGTGTTTGGAGAAGGATTTGTGAATATATAAAAATGAAAAGACCTTAAAAAGGTCTTTTTTTTCTCCCTATACCTCTTGTCATATTATACTATGTATTGTATAGTATAAATGGTTAGGAGTTGTAAACATGAATGCGCAATTAAAAAAAGGGTTATTGGAATTTTGTGTACTGGCGGTATTAAAGAAAGGCGATTCCTATGGTTATCAAATCATTAAAGATATGTCCCAATGTATTGAGATTTCAGAATCGACATTATATCCAATTTTAAAGCGTTTAGAGCAAAACAATTATGTGGAGACCTACTCCCAGGAACATAACAGTCGATTAAGAAAATACTACCGGATGACAAAAAGCGGCCAGGAGCATATGGCGCAGTTTTTAGAGGAATGGGATCAGGTGATGGCGATTTACGACTTTATTTCTGGAGGACAGGGCAATGAATAAAAAAGAGTTTTTGAGCAGCTTAAAGAAGCATCTGCATCGTCTAGGTGAAAAGGACAGTGAACGGTTTATCGAATACTACGATGAGATGATCGAGGATTATCAGGAAGATGGCTACAGTGAACAGGAAGCGGTTCATCAAGTCGGGCAGCCTGCCATCATTGCTGAAGGAATTATGAGGGAACAAGGAATCAAAACCATTGAGGTGCCGACAATCGGAGAAAAAGCCACAAGGCTCTCCATTCTCATTTTAGGCTCACCATTATGGGGCTGTATTCTAGCGACAGTCATTCTGCTGATTCTATCTGTGTATATGGTGATTTGGTGTATTCCACTCGTGACAGGTACAATAACGCTGGTTGGTTTGCTCGGAGGTTTTTGGAGCATCATTGGTTCCCCATTTATTTTTCAGGACGGTTTGCATGTGGTGGTCACGCAGGTTGGAGTGGGAATTCTGCTATTAGGTGTCGGGTTATTGAGCGGTCTGGCAACAGTGTATTTGACAAAGCTATTTACGCATATAACTGTCCAAACTACTATGGCATTCATAGGGATGTTTAGAAAGAGGGTCGTGAGAATATGAACATGAATGAATTAAAAAAGCAATGCTTCAAATGGGGGATGATCTTCACCGTTGCCGGAGGAATTGTCATGGCAATTGGTTTTGGAATATCAGGCTTTGATCTAGATGCATATCACAACAATGACCAGAGCAATGTGTTCCGCACGATCAATTGGAGTACGCCATAATAAATGAAAAAACCCGCTTATGCGGGTCTAAGCGTGTAGACAAACCCTCACATTCGTTGTCAGCTCTGCGCGCTGGTGCTCACGAATGTCAGATTCGCTCCGCGCCAGTGCTCGAACTTCCTAGACTGCAAAGGTTTTCTATCACGCTGAAAAGAAGACAAAGGGCTAAAATAAAGATCATTTTGGCCCTTTGTCAACAATCTGAAACCCGCTTATGCGGGTCTTTTTTTTGCTCGGGCCACAAAGAAGAAATAACAGCAAAGTGCGCCTAGATCACAAAGCATAATGATCAGACCCATTGGAAAGGCTGTTTGACTTCCGGCTAGGCCGACAAGAGGTGTCATGCAAGCGCCTAGCAGCATTTGCGCAACACCGATCAGTGCAGCTGCACTTCCTGCATGCGCTCCGTGATGCTGCATCGCAAGAGACGGGGCAGAGGTGCCGACAATCCCAACACTTGAGACAACAAAAAACAACGGAATAAGAATACCGTACAATCCTGCATCAATCGAGATCATGAAAAATAAGGTGACGCCCCCTAATGCAGCTGTCAGCAATCCAATGCGAAGGACTTTCTCTTCACCGATTTTCGCAGCAACTCGGGCAAATACTTGTCCAGCCGTGATGATCCCAAGACTATTCACCGCAAATGCAGCGCTAAACCCTTGTGGAGAAAGGTTGAAAATATCTTGGAGTACAAACGGTGAACCAGATATATAGGCAAACATTGCTGCGAATACTAGACCTTGCGAAAGGGCATACCCGACGAAGAGACGATCATTGGCTAAAATTTTCATAGCACCTATAATCTGTTGAAAGCCCCCGGTTTGTCTGCGCTCTACGGGTAAACTTTCTTGAAGTGAAAAAAACGATCTCAGTAGCATCAATGCCCCGAGAATCCCTAGTAGTACAAATACACCCTGCCATGTCGTGAAGCGTAAAATCTGTCCGCCCGCAATAGGTGCAGCTGCCGGAGCAACCCCGTTGACTAACATCAGCAGTGCAAAGAACTTTGTCATGTCTGATCCCTCATAATGATCTCGCACGATGGCACGTGCAATGACAATGCCTGCTGAACCAGCCAGTCCTTGGATCAATCTTAAAAGAATGAATGTCCAAATCGATGTGACCACTGTACATAGAAGCGATGCGGCGATAAAGATGATTAAGCCAATCATCAGCGGCTTTCTTCTGCCGATCGTATCGCTGATCGGGCCTGCAAGCAGCTGGCCAAGCGCCAGTCCAATGAGACAAGCCATGAGACTTAATTGAGACAAAGCGGTGCTCGCCTCAAAATCACGTGCAATATGAGGCAAAGCAGGTAAATACATATCCATTGCCAGCGGTGCAAGGGCTGTTAAAGATCCGAGCAATGCGGCAAGGAGGAATCGATTTTTTTTCGATTCTTGGGGATAAGATAAAGAACTCATATGATAGCAACACTCCTTGTATCTTTCTCAACACAGCATAATGAATCAAGCGTTCCTTTTCAATGAAAAATTTTAAATAAGATTTCGTGCAAAATGATTGATCTTTCAGATGAGACTCTTTACATTAAATGAGTAGAGAAAAGAACAAGATCAACACATGCAGTGTTTGCATGATACGTATATCCACTAATAGAGAGCAGGAGGTGCTGACATGAAGCAGCAAGAGATGATGATTCGTCAAGCAGTTAAAGAAGATCATGAGGCCATCAGGAACGTGCTGATCAAATCCTATGCACAGTATGCGCCTCAATTTACAGAGGAAGGCTGGCAAGATTATTCAGCCGCGCTTGCAGCAGCTGTAGATAATCCGAACATGGAGCTGATGCTTGTGGCGGAGCTTGAAGGCAAGGTCGTGGGGACACTGCAAATGTTCCGGTCATCAGAGCAAGCATATGACAATCCTGAAATGGGCATTACATCAGCCATTGTCCGGTTTTTAGGAGTAGATCCCGATGTGAGGGGTAAAGGAATCGCAGAGTCATTACTGCGTAAAAGTATTGAACTGACGCAATCATGGGACGAGAACGTCCTGTATCTTCATACATCTGATAAAATGCAGGCCGCCATTCGCCTATATGAACGAATGGGCTTTGAGCGTGCGCTTGATAAAGATTTTGTGAGCCAGAGTGGGACGCATGTCAAGGGCTATCAATATGTGATCAAGAAAGAACAGCCGGCAGGTTCATCACATCACGCATAAAAAAAGGAAGAGCAAGTCCTATAGGCACAGCTCTTCCTTTTTTCAATTTACGCCCACAGTATCAGCGCCCAATATGATACCCCCCACGAGATTAAACCGAACATGACAAAGAATTTTAACATGCGCTCATAAGGAGACAGCTTTCGTTCTCTCTTCGTTTTCACCAGCCGCCAATAAAGGGCATAGCCGCAAAAAATGAGGATGATTTGTCCAAGCTTTGTAAAGTTTTCAAGAATCGTGATTCCGTTCATTTGTTTTCACCTCATTAATAAGTCTTCCATAAGAAAACACAGTATCCTTTTATTTCTTTTAAAAAAATGGGTGTATACTGGAAAGAGACTAGACGCAGAAGGGAGTTGTGACATGATGTTTCCGCTACATACAGAATGCTCTCATGAAGTGATTGAGAGAAAAGTGAGATATGATGGGAAGGTTGTGGATCATCAATGCCTGCTGTTAGACGCAAAGGGGCAGCAGGTTGTGCTGTTTCACAAGATTCAAGACCCGTTTACGATGCTGGCAGGGGATGGTGTTGTTACGATTCCTAAAGGGAGCTATACGACCGCTTATTATTGGGAGAACCGGCCTTACAATATCTATTTCTGGCGGGATGATCAAGGGAAGGAATTAGGCTTTTATTTTAATATTGTCGGGAAAACACGGTTCAACGGGCAGGTGGTCATGTTTGAAGATTTCATCATTGATCTGCTCGTTCTTCCAAATGGTGATGTCTTTGTGTTGGATGAAGATGAATTGCCGGAAAGTTTAGCGGCTTTTGAACATGGTTCCGTGCATCGAGCATTAGAGGGTGTGATGGCATCGTTAGAAAGCATACTTGATCAAGTGAGAACAGATGCCAGCGGAAGATATGATCACAGTTTGTTTGAGCCACTGTTGAAATAGAAAAAACGATTCCTTTAAACGAGGAATCGTTTTTTCTGTCAGACCTTAATACGGTTTAAGCGTTTTTGTAAATTGGTTTTCGTTTTGGAGGCTTTTAGCTGTTTGACAGCGCTCTGAGCCGTAGCTTTTGTTTTCTTTGTTCGTTTGGCTTCCGCTTTTTTGACCTTTTGTTTCGCGTCTGTCACTTTCTTTTGATAAGCGACCTGTTTTTTGACTTTGTCGAGCCGGTTTTGAAGGCTTGTTTTTTCTTTGCCTTTGCTTAGCTTCTTGATGGCCGTTTGAGCGCTTTTAATGGTGCTCTGTGTTTTGTTTTTTTCAGCTGTTTTGACCTTTGCACGTGCTAAGCGGATATTAATGGCTGTTTGTACTTTCTTCACTCGTTCTGTGAGTGCTGTTTTTTGTTTGTTTGCAGTAAGTCGGTCAATTCTTGTTTTGGCTTGGTTGACGTCTGCCTGCTTTTTAGATGTTTCGGCTTTTTTGACAGCGCTGGTTGCAGCCTTTAAAAAGGTGGCTTGCGGCACATATTGCACGCGGCCATAGCCGAATTGTGAATCCTTTCCTTTCGCGCCAAGATCCACTGTATAGCTGCGCAATAAGGTGCGAAGCTGTGCATTTGTTTTCTTCGGGTGAAGCTGCTTTAACAGTGCCAGCATCCCTGTGACATGCGGTGCAGCTTGTGATGTACCCGTTGCGTACCAATATTCATTTTTTAAATAGGTGCTGATGACATTCTCGCCAGGGGCAGAAAATTCGATCTGTTTCCCTGTATTTGAGATAGATGCGAGTTTGTCTTTGTCAGTCGTTGCAGATACAGCAATGACGCTGTTATAGGCAGCAGGATAGCTAATATAATTCTTCTTCCCGTCATTTCCGCTTGCGGCAACCACGAGCAGTCCTTTTTTATATGCTTCATCCACTGCTGAACGCAAGATAGGGATATTGTCTTCAAAGCCTAGACTTAAATTAATAATGTCCATCTTGTTGGTAATCGCCCAATCGATGCCTCGAAGCAGACTATATAGGTCGCCTTCTCCCTTTTTATCTAACACTTTCACAGCATACAGCTTCACACCAGAAGCGACGCCGACTGTTCCGTAATCATTATTAAGCGCACCAATCGTGCCGGCGACATGTGTGCCATGTCCTTCATCATCCTTATAAGAGGATGTGTAGCTCACGAATGATTTACCGCCAGATACCTTTAAATCCTCGTGTGGGAAAATACCAGTATCTAAAATAGCTACTTTTACATTTTTACCAGTGACGCCTTCTTTAATCGCCTGCTTGATATTTAGCTTTTGCAGATTGTAAGATTTTTGTACCAATGCATCCTGACCAGTAACAGCAGCGGTTTTTTTCACAGAAGAAGCGGCGAGTTTAACCTTTACGTTTTTAGAGACGTAAGCGATGTTTGGGTCTTTTTTAAGTGAGGTGACCGCTTGTTCATCTGCTGTCACAGCGACAGCGGGGAGATGTATGTATTGTGCGTTCACTTTCTCGCTTTCCTCAATAGCTGTTTGTTTCCCTTTTTGGTTTTTATAGACGATGATGACATCAGTTTCTTTTGATGGTGCAGCTGCCTGCGAATGGAAGGGCAGAGCAGTTGTCAACGCAAGAAGAAAAGCGATGATGACGATTATTTTCCTTTTCAAGACGTGACTCCTCTCATCCGATGACCTCGGTCTTTTTTTCTCTATTATATCGGAGAAATCAGAGGGATGGTTAATAGAATAATGTTCTTGTTCAGAAAGTTTTTTTTACAGGTAGCCTGAAATTGAAATTCATAGAATTGTAGTAGACAATAGAGACATCATAATAAGAGAAAGAAGGACATGCTGATGAACGTAAAAGAGTATATGACGTATGATGCGACTGGCTTGGCAGCACTGGTGCGGAATAAGCAGGTAACGCCTGAGGAGCTTATGCAGGCTGCATTTAATAGATTGAATGAGGTCAATCCAGAACTAAATGCTGTGATTCAGACGAGACAAGATCAAGTATTAAAAGACATCAAGCCGTTACAAGCGTATCAGCCATTTGCGGGTGTTCCGTTTGTGCTGAAAAATATATCGCAAGCAATAAAAAATGAACCGCTGACAGCAGGATCTATGCTGTTAAAGGATGTAAAGGCGAATTCGGATTCCCACTTTGTTGATCGGTTGAAGCAGGCTGGTTTCCTCATGATTGGGCATACAAATACACCAGAATTTGGTTTGAGAAATGTGACAGAACCAGCTTTACATGGTCCAACGAGGAATCCTTGGAATACGGACTATTCCCCGGGCGGTTCAAGCGGCGGGACAGCGGCAGCTGTTGCAAGCGGCATTGTCCCTGCTGGCGGAGCGAGTGACGGCGGTGGTTCCATTCGGATTCCTGCATCCTTTACTGGTTTGTTCGGTCTTAAGCCAACACGGGGTAGAACGCCAGTAGGCCCAGGTGCAGGAAGGCAGTGGCAAGGCGCTTCCATTGACTTTACCCTGACAAAAACAGTGCGAGACAGTGCAGCCCTTCTTGACCTTCTTCAAGTCATTCAGCCTGAGGCGGCTTTCCAAACCCCGTTATATGATGGCAGCTACCAAGCGGATCTTGTGAAACGCACATCTTCTATGCGGATTGCTTACAGTGTTGAATCTCCAGTTGGCACGAAGGTCAGTGAGGAAGCGAAGCAGGCGGTTCAGCAAACAGTGAAATGGCTGAGTGAGCAAGGCCATCAAGTAGAAGAAGCAAAACCAGAAATTGACGGGGTCCATCTCATGCAGCAATATTACGTGATGAACAGTGGAGAAATGTCTGCATTATTCACATCGTTGTCTCGTTCTTTAGGTCGTTCAGTCAAGCCGGAGGAAACGGATATCGTGGCATGGGTGCTGGCGGAGGCTGGCAAGAATGTGACCGCTGCTGCTTATACAGAAAGTCTTGATACGTGGGATATGGCTGCTGCACAAATGGCTTCCTTTCATCGAAACTATGATCTCTATGTAACACCAGCTACTGCCTATTCAGCTCCAAAGGTTGGAGAGCTTATGCATTCGGATCAGGAAACAGCCGCACTTTTACGTGTGTCATCCCTTCCAATGCAAGCACAGCAGGATCTCGTTTATGACATGTTCCTCAAGAGTCTGACCTATACCCCATTTACACAGCTTGCCAACTTAACAGGTCAGCCATCTATGAGTGTTCCTGTTCATCTCACTGGCGCAGGCATGCCTTTAGGGGTACAGGTGACAGCGCCTAAAGGAAAAGAGGACTGGCTGCTCAGGCTTGCGGCAGAAATGGAGTCATCTTCGATATGGAAAGGAACTAGTCAATTAAATCAATAACAGGTGAAAAGTGACTTTGGTCTATGGAGGGAAAGGAGTGTTACACGTGAGTACGAAGGATAAAATCATTCAAACGACTGCACTTCTTTTACGTAAACAGGGATACTATGCAACAGGATTGAATCAAATCATCAGAGAGAGCGGCACGCCTAAAGGATCTCTTTATTATTATTTTCCAAAGGGAAAGGAAGAGCTCGCCATCGCGGCCGTTTCATACATTAGTCAAAAGGTCATCAATCGAATTGAAGAAAGCTTTGCCTATTCGAATGACCCATATATCGCCATCGATCGTTTTATGACAAACATCATTCGGGAATTTATGGAGCAAGAAAGTGAAAGAGGGATTCCAATTGTTTTGCTGGCGGCAGAATCCAAGCCTGAGCATACACAGCTTCATGCTGCATGCAAACAAGAAATGATCCGATGGCAGGAGCTTGTAAAAGAAAAACTGATGGAAAGCGGATACGAAGAAAACAAAGCGGATGAACTGGCTTCTCTCCTTCATTCATTGGTGATAGGGGGACTATCGATGACCACTGCACTCAAGCAAACGACCCCTTTAGAACACGTCAAATGTTACCTTAGACACTTATTTATGCGAGAAGAGTAAAATCTCTCGCATATTGTCTATCTATTATATCAATTGGTCTATATAATAAAGATAGTCAATTAGTCATGAGGAGTGATGGGATGTCGGAGCAACCGGAATCGATGAAGCAATCCGAAGGTACCTCTTTTTATACCGTATCTGGTTCAGGAAAACTGTATGGACTGGAGAATCAGCTTGTTCATATGCTGGCAGAAGCAAATCAAACGAATCAGCTGTTTGAGCTTGCTTTAATCACAGGTGGGAAAGGAGCTTATTTCCCGTTGCATTGCCATGAGCACTTATTTGAAACCATATTTGTGCTGGAAGGAAAGCTTGAAGTGATGCTGGACGGTAAAAAATATATGGTAACAGCCTTTGATTATGTTCATATTCCGCCCAAAACGATTCATGGCTACAGAATGCATAGTCATAAAACAAGGTTTATTTCATATACATTGGGCGGACAAATGACAAATGTCTATCAGCAAATTGGGAAGTTACTTTTGCACAATGAATGGTCAATGGCTCATCATGCTTTCGATGCTGCCAGCTTTCAGCAGGCGGAAAAAGAAAGCGATATCATCCTGATGCATGGAATCAGAGAATTATCCAATACAACTAAGCCCCCCGTTTTATTTCATAGTGAGCTCCCCTGCGAGGTGAAGCCCTATGTATTAGAGGCTGGTGAAGGGAAACAATACATCATTGATGGTCAGCTTCATGAGCTGATTGCAACAGCAGAAACAACAGGAGGCGGGTTCAGTCATTTTGTGGTTGAAGCAACGAAGGGGCAATATTTCCCGCCGCATTATCATAAAGTTCATACAGAAGCACTTTATTGTGTTGAAGGGAAAATGAACCTTCATTTGAACGGAGAGGATATTTCCTTGATGCCGGGTGACTTTGCCTATATACCGCCTGATACGATTCATTCCTATGAATTGGTGTCCCATTCAAATAAATTTTTACTTTTGCTGCTTCCTGGAAAGATTGAGCAGTTATATGAGCAGTTTGAAGAATCACAAAGCCCGAGTATATGTCCTTATTTGATTCAAAAAGGGAACTCGGCGATTGATCGAGAGTCTTCATCGCAATATGATTTGTTTTTTGTCGAAAAAGAATAACTGTGTAACGCGTTACACAACAACATGAGCCTGTCGAAACAATCGATGGGCTTTTTTGTTTTTTGACACCTCCGAATAAATTGCTCATTTGATGAATGAACCATTCGTTCAAGGTGAAGCTAGGTAAAGATGACTTGAGTTAAAGGAGGAAATACATGTGAGAGCTGTTACTTATCAAGGGAAAAATAGTATTGCAGTGAAGAAAGTAGAAGCACCGTCTATTCAAGATCGGGAAGATGTGATTATACGGATTACATCAACTTCAATTTGTGGATCAGATTTACATTTGTATCAGGGGAATTTCCCGCTTCCAATCGGTTATGTGATTGGTCATGAACCGATGGGGATTGTGGAGGAAGTTGGACCAGATGTCACCTCGGTAAAAAAGGGAGATCGTGTCGTCATTCCGTTTACAGTTGCATGTGGTCAATGCCAATACTGTAATCATCACTTAGAAAGCCAATGCGACAACTCAAACCCGCACTACGATTCGGGCGGCCTTTTTGGTTATAGTGAGAAATATGGGAATTATCCCGGAGGGCAGGCAGAGTATTTACGCGTACCCTTTGGAAACTACACCCCGTTTAAGATCCCAGATGATTGTGAGCTGGAGGATGAACAATTGCTGTTCTTATCAGATGTCCTGCCAACTGCCTATTGGAGTGTGGAGCACGCAGGTGTGAAAAAAGGCGATACAGTCATCGTGTTAGGCTGCGGGCCTGTTGGATTAATGGCACAGCAATTTGCTTGGCAAAAAGGGGCGGAACGTGTGATTGCCATTGACCACATTGATTACCGTCTGCGTCATGCAAAACGGATGAGCGGTGTGGAAGTCTTTGATTTTACAGAAGATCCCGACATGGGAGAAACGTTAAAAGAGCTCACTAAGGGCGGAGCCGATGTTGTGATTGATTGTGTGGGAATGGACGGGAAGAAGTCACCGCTTGAAAAAATTGAGCAAAAGCTCAAGCTGCAAGGCGGTACGATCGGACCGATACAGATTGCTACAAAGGCCGTTCGGAAATGCGGAACAGTGCAGATGACGGGGGTATACGGCGGTCTGTACAACATGTTCCCATTAGGCGCCTTTTTCGCAAGAAACGTTACGCTGAAAATGGGACAGGCCCCGGCGAGAGGATACATGCCAAAGCTCTATCAAAAAGTGACAAGCGGTGAAATTGACCCTAGAGCAATTATCACACATCAATTGCCATTAGATGAGGCTGCTCATGCGTACCACATATTCAACGACAAAAAGGATGACTGTATAAAGGTCGTCTTAAAGCCATAAAAAGAAGGCTTAGGAGTATTCCTAAGCCTTTAGTGTGTGCTCGTCCATCATTTTTTCGATTAAATCAAAGAATGTCTTTTTATCCTCCTCTGAAAGGTGGTTGAACAATTGATTCACAAGCAATTGCCGATTATCGATCATTTGTTTTGCAATTTGTTCACCCGATTCAGAGAGTTCAATCCACACAGTGCGGCGGTCATTATTATTTCGAGAGCGGATAATCATCCCTTCGTCTTCTAAGTGATTGAGAGCGGTTGTTGTTGCAGAGGGAGATAATGAAACTTCCTGCAGAATATTTTTCACAGTACATGATTGATGACGGTAGATGATACGTAAAATAAACCCTTTGATATTCGTGACGTTTTTCGGAATATTCTCTTCATCTATTTGTTTCGTCGCCTTTAAATACTTTGTCAGTGCATGGTCTAATAAACTTGCCTCTAGCTCGAAATGTTGCATTCTCCATACCTCTTTTCCTATTGCATTCGCATTTCCGATCAATTACTAGGTCTATCTTATCATAATAATCATCATGATTTAAACCAAAATGGAAGACGGATATAAAATTACCTATATTATCAATTAATATAAAGAAATATTCCAAAATGAAATGATTTTACTTTCATCTGTTTTTATTTTAGAATGTGAATGAGATAAAATCTACCAACCCAATTCTCTGGAAATGGGTTATTGGAAATCAAACGTTTGGAGATGAAGATATTGAATACTTTACAGGCATTACTAAACGACAGAATGGAGCGCTCATCACAAATTGAAGCGGTAACTGGCGGGGGTGTGTCTTATACATTTGAAGAATATGCAAAACGCATTGACCAGCTCGCCCATTATTTATATCAAAAAGGGATTCGAAAAGGTGACCGCGTTTGTTTTATTTGTCAAAACCATCATCACTTTTCAACGATTATGCTGGCAGCCATCAAAGCAGGTGCAGTAGCAGTTCCGCTTAGCTGGCAGCTTACTTCTTTTGAGCTGGAAGGTATTTTAAAAAAAGCAGAGCCAAAGGCGTTATTCTTTGACCGGGAATTCCGTGACATCATTGCTGCGGTGAATGTGCCTTTAGACAATTGCCTCATGGTGGAGTCTGGTGTAAATGCGAAAACAACGCAGTTGTTTGAAGACCTGTTAGCTTCAAATGATGGCCGTGATCTTGCGGAGGAGGTTTCAGAAGAGGATCTAGCGATGATTTTATTCACCTCTGGGACAACAGGCAATCCAAAAGGCTGTATGGTTGGACATGGGCGAATCTATGAATTTTTAACAAGACGTGGGAATCGAGGATTTGATCTAAAAGGAAAACGATATTTGGCAAGTCACCCGCTGTATCATATGAGTTCAATTAATCATCTGATCGCGGCCGCCATTGAAGGGTATACGCTTGTCTTCTTGCATGATGCGACACCGAAGCGCATTTTAGAAACAATTGAAAAAGAAAGAATTACGTTCATGATGGCTTTCCCATCAGCATATACGTACATGCTAGAAGAAATGAAACGCCGCTCGTATGATCTCTCGTCTTTTGAAATTGCGATTTCTGGCGGTACGAAGGTGCCTGTCCGTTTGATTAAGGACTATAAAGAAGCAGGCATTCAGATGATGCACGGCTACGGTAGTACGGAAGCATGGGTTGTCAGTGCGTGGCATCCTGCGATGGGTGATGAGAAAATGGGCTCTGCTGGTAAAGTGGATGGAGATGTAGAAGTGAAAATCGTTCATCCTGAGACAGAAGAAACTCTGCCAGCTGGAGAAATTGGCGAAGTTGTCATGAGAAGTCCATTTTATTTCTTAGGTTATTATCATCAACCCGACGCTACTGCGAAGGTGCTCAAAGATGGCTGGTTCCATATGGGAGATGCAGGCTATCTAGATGAAGATGGCTTTCTATATATCACAGGCAGATATAAAGATGTGATTTTATATGGCGGGGATAATATCTATCCTGACCAAGTAGAAGAAGTCATTGAACAGATTCCAGGTGTGATTGAATCAGCTGTCATTGGGGTGCCGGACGAATTATATGGTGAAGTGCCAAGTGCGTATATCGTAAAAGATGAATCCGTCGATTTTTGCGAAGAAGATGTGTTGAACTATTGCCAGAAACGTTTGGCAGATTACAAAGTGCCATCCATTCATTTCACACGGGAGCTGCCAAAGAATAAGCTTGGAAAAATCATGAAGAGAGATTTACGTGAATTGGTTGTGAATGCTTAGTACCTATTCTGCTATAATGAAATTTGAATGATTTTTTTGTTTTTCTAACGTTTTGGAGGGAAAGGGTTTGCGACATATTCTTCGTAAGAAACACGTTCACGATTTGTTGGAACAGAGCAAGCAGCAAAAGGTAAAGAAGACGCTGGGCGGGCTCGACCTCACGCTTCTTGGTATAGGGGCAGTGATTGGCACAGGGGTTATGGTGCTAACCGGAATTACAGCGGCTAAGGATGCAGGACCGGCTGTCATTTTCTCTTTTGCGATTGCAGCGATTGTGTGCAGTTTGGCAGCACTTTGTTATGCAGAAATGGCTTCAGCGCTGCCTGTATTCGGCAGTGCATACATTTATTCATATACAACCATGGGCGAGCTTGTAGGCCATTTAATGGGATGGACCTTATTGTCCGTTTATATGCTGACTGCTTCAGCTGTCGCCAGTGGCTGGTCGAGTTATTTCAACAGCCTGCTTGAGGGATTTGGAATTTCGATTCCGCATCAATTCTTAGCGGGGCCAGAGCAAGGCGGATATATGAATCTGCCAGCAATTATCATTGCTTTACTGATTGCGTGGATCTTATCTAGAGGAACGGAGGAAAGTAAAAAATTTAATAATATCATGGTGTTTGTGAAACTTGGTATTATTGTTCTTTTCATTGTAGTAGGCGGCTTTTATGTACAGCCAGCCAATTGGCAGCCATTTATGCCGTTTGGCGCAGAAGGCGTCATTGCCGGTGCTGCTGCAGTATTTTTTGCCTTTTTAGGATTTGATGCGATTTCTGCTTCTGCAGAAGAGGTGAAAAATCCGCAGCGAAACCTGCCAATTGGGATTATAGGTTCATTACTCATTTGTACGATCATTTACATTGTCGTTTGTTTGGTCATGACAGGCATGGTGCATTATACAAAGCTGAATGTCACAGAGGCAATGTCCTATGTCCTGCAAAGTGTACATCAAAATAGCGTGGCTGGTATTATTTCTGTTGGTGCGGTCATTGGATTGATGGCTGTGATTTTCGCCAATAATTATGCAGCAACTCGAATTGCCTATGCGATGGGCCGAGACGGACTTTTGCCTAAAGTGTTTTCAAAAACAAACAAGAGCGATACACCTGTTGCAAGCGTATGGATGATTGGTGGAATGACAGCTGTTATTTCAGGTTTTATTGATTTAAAGGATTTGTCCAACTTAGCGAATATCGGTGCGTTATTAACGTTTGCCATGGTCAGTTTATCTGTGCTTATTTTGAGAAAGACACATCAGCAGCTTGAGAGGGGATTCAAGGTTCCCTTTGTGCCGGTCTTGCCGATTATTTCTATGGGGTGCTGCTTGTTTCTGATGCTCAACTTACCAGGCCGAACATGGCTTTATTTTGGGGTTTGGCTGTTAATCGGTGTCGTCATGTACGCAGCGTATTCAAACAAGCACAGTGAATTAGCGAAATCTTCATGAGAAAAAGGTGCAAATCCGTTGACGATTTGTGCCTTTTTTCATACGATTTGGGATAAGCTATAAATGAGATGATGAACGGAACAAGAGGAGGATGAGGGATATGATTAGCGTTAGTCCTTATATTGTTGTAGAAGACGTGAAGGAATCTCTTCAATATTATCAAGGAATTTTCGGTGGAGATATTCATATCTTAAATGAACATCAAGACCGTGTATTGCATGCTGAATTGCATCTTGGGGAATCACTGCTTCACTTTTCAGATACGTTTGGACGCACACCAAAGCCAGAGAATCTCAGATTGATTATGCAATTTGACAATGAAGAAGAACTAAAGGCTGTATATGAAGCGCTAGAAGCTGATGGAGATGTTATAGTCGAATTACAGGACACCTTCTTTGGCGCACTTCACGGACAAGTACAGGACCGGAAAAATGGCCTCATCTGGGTTCTGAATTATATGAAATAGACAAACCCTCGCATTCGTTGTCCTTAGACTGCAAAGGTTTTCTATCACGCTGAAAAGACGACAAAAAACCTTCACCATAGTGAAGGTTTTTTTAGGAGTGCTTTTATTTTCTGAAAAATGGAAAATATGCTATGTTAGAAGAATAAAAGGACAAGGAGAAGGGTGGCAAAGGAATGGAACAAATTGAGTTTCAATATATCCAAACAAACGGCATTAGGCTTCATACAGCAATGGCTGGCCCCGAGGATGGCCCGCTGCTTGTCTTGCTCCATGGGTTTCCTGAGTTTTGGTACGGCTGGAAAAATCAAATCATCCCCTTGGCTGAGGCAGGCTATCGTGTTGTCGTTCCTGATCAAAGAGGCTACCATCTAAGTGACAAGCCAGAAGGAGTCAAATCCTACGTATTAGATCAACTGAGAGATGATATCGTAGGATTGATTAAGACGCTGAGCCCGAATCAAAAGGCAATTGTCGGTGGACACGACTGGGGCGGAGCAGTTGCTTGGCATTTGGCTTCAACCCGTTCTCAATATGTTGAAAAATTAATCATTGTCAATATGCCGCATCCGCGGGTGATGATGAAGGTTCTTCCGTTTTATCCGCCACAGTGGAAGAAAAGCTCCTATATCGCTTTCTTTCAGCTTCCGAATGCTCCAGAGGCAGCACTTCAAGAAAATCACTTTCAAAGACTAGATGAAGCCATCGGGCTAACTGCAAGACCACATTTGTTCACGGAGGAAGATGTCTCAAGCTACAAGCTCGCTTGGACGCAGCCTGGCGCCTTGACCTCAATGCTAAATTGGTACCGAGCCGTTAAAAAAGGCGGCTTTGAAAAGCCAATTTCCAAACGGATTCTCGTTCCTGTTCGTATGATTTGGGGAATGGAGGACAAGTTTCTAAGCAGAAAGCTGGCGAAGGAAACAATTAAGATCTGTCCAAATGGCCAGCTGATCTTTGTCGACGATGCCTCTCATTGGATCAATCATGAAAAACCAGAAGTCGTCAACAAACTCATACTCGAATTTTTGACATAAGAAAAAAAGCTCTGATCCTTTGATCAGAGCTTTTTTGGATTTACCCGATTTGATTCTTTTTCAATGAAGCAGGTTCGTCGTCCCAGCATTCAATTTTCTCATTGTTTGGAACGGCATTTTTATAGAAAACAGGATCTTTGCCTTCTTTTTTCTGTCTCATGTAATCCTTCAGTGCTGCAAAGGCAACCTTAGACAGCATGGTAATGGCAATGAGGTTGACGATTACCATGAGTCCCATGAAGAGATCGGCTAGACCCCAAACGAGAGGAACAGTCGCAACCGCACCGAATAGAACCATTCCAATAACGGCAATTCGATAGATGTTAAGCCAAATTTTATTCGCTCCAAGGAATTCAATGTTCGTTTCACCATAGTAATAGTTACCGATCAATGTACTAAACGCGAATAGGAAAATCATGACGGCAAGGAACCCAGAGGCCCATGGTCCAATGTGCTGACTGAGAGAAGCCTGCGTTAATTCAATTCCTTGCAGATTTGTTGTTTTATATGCATCAGAGAATAGCACAAGAAAGGCAGTGCTCGTACAAATAATTAACGTATCTGTTAACACGCCGAATGCTTGGATTAACCCTTGTTTCACAGGGTGGCTTGTCACAGCTGTTGCTGCTGCGTTAGGTGCACTACCCATACCAGCTTCATTCGAGAAAAGACCGCGTTTAATCCCTTGTAATAATGCGCCGCCTAGTGTACCGCCAGCGAACTGTTCAAACCCGAAGGCGTGTTTCACAATCGTACTGAGGACACCAGGAAGTTCAGTGATATTTGTGACAATGACAAAGAACGCAATTCCGATGTAAGCTACCGCAAGCACAACGACAATGTATTCAGAAGCCTTTGCAATTGCTTGGATTCCTTTGAAGATAATCGCTGCAAAAATGACAGCCATCACAATACCGACTGTTAAACGATCTAAACCAAAAGAGCTTTTAAAAGCGACGGTGATCGTATTTGATTGAACCGCATTAAAGACGATTCCAAAAGAAATCGTAATCAGGATCGCAAATAAAATCCCCATCCAGCGCTTATTTAACCCTTTTTCCATGTAATAAGCAGGGCCTCCGCGGAAGCCTGTTTTATCTTTTACTTTATACACTTGAGCGAGTGTACTTTCAACAAAACTTGAAGCAGACCCGATAATCGCTACGATCCACATCCAAAAGATGGCACCAGGACCGCCAATGGCAATGGCGATGGCAATCCCTGTGATATTCCCTGTTCCTACACGTGCCGCCATACTGATGGCAAATGCTTGGAACGGAGATATCCCCTCTTTTTCTTTTCTTCCTTCTTTCAGAACACGCAGCATTTCTTTAATCATTCTCACTTGCAGGAAGCGTGTTCTATATGTGAAGTAGAGTCCAACTCCAAGTAACAGAGCAATCACAATATAAGTCCAAATAAAATCATTCGTATGTGTTAAATAAGATAGCAAAGCTTTTTCGTTCATAACATCACCTCTTCGAATTCATCACTGTTCTTTTTAAAAAATACTGAGATCCCACTCTTTGGCGAGCTTTTTCAGCATCATGACACCGGTAATACTATTTCCGCAATCGTCAATGGCGGGACCGTAAATGCCAATTCCACAGCCTGTCTGAAACGGGAACTCTCTTCTTGCGCTTGGCGGAACGCAAGCCATAATTCCTCCAGACACACCACTTTTGGCTGGAACACCTACGAAAGCAGCAAAATTACCAGACGCATTATACATGCCGCATGTCAGCATCAATGCTTTTGTTAGTCTGGCGATATCCTTTGGGATGACTTGGACTTGCTTAAAAGGATGGTAGCCATCACTTGATATAATCAGTCCAATCAAGGCGATGTCCTCTGTTGTGACCTCGATGGAACATTGCTTTAAATACACTTCTAACGTGTCCTCGACATCTGATTCTAAGTAATTGGTTTCTTTTAAGTAATAAGCAAGTGCCCGATTCCGATGCGCAGTTGCCCATTCCGATTGATAAACCTCTTCATTAACAGAAGGACGCTTACCTATTAAGTTTTCGATTAAATCGAAAATATATGCTAGCTTTTCTGTAGAAGTCTTTCCGGGAAGGATGGAGGATACGGTAATAGCTCCAGCATTAATCATTGGATTAAAGGGCTTCCCTGGTTTATGCATCTCAAGGCGGTAGATGGAATTAAATGCATCACCAGTTGGCTCTACATCTACCCGGTCCAAGACGTAAGGTACGCCTCTTCCTAAACAGGCAGCTATAAAGCTGATCACTTTTGAGATACTTTGCAGGGTAAAGGGAACGTCCCAATCACCATATCGTACAGATGATCCATCTGGGCCAATGACGCTGATACCAAGTTGAGAGGAATTCACTTTTCCGAGTGCTGGAATATAGCCAGCATTCTGCCCGTTTTTGTAATACGGACGTATTTCTTCTGCCCATTGATCAACAGAAGACTGGCATGCGTGTTGTGTATTATTGGAAATTTCTGTTTTCATACGATTCCTCCAATCAAAAATCAAAAGTACCCTATTGAATTGGCGGATGACAAAAAATGCGATCAAATAGGCACGAAAACATGTTACACATCTTCAAGGAACTTGTCATGCGCTGCTTGCACCACTCCTTTACACCTAAATTTATGGTCAAATGAAGGCATTGTCGGCGGAAAAACAAAAAGGGTTTTTAGCGAATATTCAGAAAACGCTTACATATAGTTTCACTAAAATTGTTCATTTAATTTATCTTGGAAACTACACAATCTGACGTAAATCTACAGAAAAACTTACAAATAAAAATCAGTCTGTCGAACATTGTCTAAACAATTCCTATTATTGTAGTCAATGTCTAAAATGCTGAATAGCTGAAAGGTCACCGTGCTGGCTCGGAGAATAGTCATGAAAAAGGATTTTGGGGGTAAAAGGAGTCGTGAAAATTATTTTTTTGCACATTGTCGAGAAAAGAGTCTCCTTGTATACTGTGGCTATGCAAACAGGGGAAGGGATGTCAGTCATTTGAGTTTAAATCAGCTTGTTAAAAAAGACGCATTCATTTTAATTTTTATGATGGTCATTGTGCCGCTCGCAGGAGAACTGAAGTTTTATCCTGTGAATGAGACGTTTCGTATCAGCTTTGGCGCACCTGCGTTTTTCTTTTGTTTATTACTTTTAAGAACATCTAGACCGCTATTGCCGGGGTTTTTAACAGGCGCAGCCATTGTGCTTTTTCGAGTTGGTTTAGATCTGATTCAGCAGAATGCTGATTTGATGACATCATTGTATCAGCAATTCCCAAGTTTCTTTTTCTATTTTACTTATGCTTTCCTGTTTTTTGCCGTCCGTACGGGACGCTTTAAACAGCGCTCAATTTTCATTGGGATCATCGGTCTTATGATCGAATTAGTGGCTGATTTTGTCGAGCTGTTTGTACAATTTTTAGTGTTTGATACAACGATGACTCTGTCAAAGTTGAGTGATATGTTCCTCATTGCGTTTGCTCACAGCTTTGTGGTGATCAGTTTTTTTAATATGATGAAGCTGTATGAGGCACAATCCAGAGAGAAGCAGATTATGAAACAAAATGAGCATATGATGATGGTCATTTCAAATTTATATGAAGAAACGGTTCACTTAAAGAAAACGTTAAAACATACAGAGCATATTACACAAGAATCCTACCGGCTTTATCGACTGCTGCATGAACACGAAGCAGGTAAGAAGGTAAGCCAGGAGTTGTTAAAGCTTGCAGGAGAAATCCATGAAGTGAAAAAGGATAATCAACGTATTTATGCTGGGCTGTCAAAGCTGATTTCAAAGGAAAATATGCAGGACTATATGAAGGCGGAAGAGCTCGTTCAAATTGTGATTCGCATTCAAGAGAAGTATGCTCTATCTCTTGGAAAAAACATCACGTTTACATCTGATATAAGAGGCATTCATTTGCATGATTATCATGTGTTCATTTTCTTATCGCTGATTAATAATTTAATGGCAAATGCGGTTGAAGCAATACAAGATACTGGAATGATCTCACTCGTATTGAAAGGAAGTCATGATAAAATAGACATTCGGATTGAAGATGATGGGCCGGGGATTCCTGAAAAAATGAGAGAAATTGTATTTGATCCAGGCTATACTTCCAAATTTGACGCATATGGAACACCATCTACTGGGATTGGCTTATCTTATGTGAGAGAGCTGGTTCAAGAGCTTGGCGGTCAAATTAAAATCGAACAAAAAGAAACGAAAGGAACAGCTTTTCTGCTTATCCTTCCTATACAAAATTTAATACAGAGAGGGTGAGTGTATGCGATTTTTCATTGCAGATGATGATCGTGCAATACGCTCGATTTTAGGCCAAATTATTGAGGATGAGGATTTAGGAGAGGTCGTGGATGAAGCGGGTGACGGAGTTGGATTAGAGGCTCATTCATTGAACCTAAAGAAAGTAGACATCCTTTTAATTGATCTTTTAATGCCTGCTAGAGATGGCATTCAAACCATTCGCCATATTCACCCTGAATTCAAAGGCAAGGTCATTATGATTTCCCAGGTAGAGGCGAAAGAGATGATGGCAGAAGCCTATGAACTAGGGATTGAATATTATATTCATAAGCCCGTCAATCGAATTGAGATCGTCAGTGTGATTCGAAAAGTTATGGAGCGTATCAAGCTGGAGAAATCAATTTACGATATTCAGGCTTCCCTTCGTCATGTGCTGCCATTAGAGCCTGTGACGTCTCAAGATGCCGGCGCTGGGGCGAAGAGGAGATCAATGAAAGAGGCTGGGGAATTCCTCTTATCCGAACTAGGAATTGTCGGTGAGAGCGGCTCAAAGGACTTACTGGAGATACTGATCTATTTACATGAAACACAGTCAGCCAATTCTCACGAGATCAATTTCCCGCCGCTAAAGCAGCTGTTTATCAAAACAGCAGAAAGAAAGCTTGGCCATGGTGCAGCCGATGTAGAAGTGATGCGGGAAGTGAAAGCGGCAGAGCAGCGGATTAGACGAGCTATTCATCATTCCTTGAATCATTTTGCATCACTAGGATTAACAGATTTCTCAAATCCTAAGTTTGAGCACTATGCATCGAAGTTTTTTGATTTTACCGATGTCAGCCAAAGAATGAAAGAAATGCAGAAGACATCTTCATCTGCAGGATCGACAGGCAGAGTCAATACGAAGAAATTCGTTCAAATCTTTTATTTTGAAGCAAAGCAGTTATTCGATGGAATGAGCTGAGGAAAATCTGTTGGAATGATTGGAGAAAATAAACAGAGAAAGACTGTCTTTCCTATGATTTGTCGTGCTCTTCAGATGCCTTTGTCATTTGACTGATCATTCTGATTTTTCTTTTTTCTTGAAAATAAAACCCTCCTGTGCAATCGTTTGTTAAAATAGTGAGGTTAGACTAGAATGTCGGAGGTTTTATTTTGGGAAAAATTAAACGAAATGCGCTCTGCCCATGCGGAAGCGGAAAAAAATATAAACATTGCTGTGGTCAAAAGTCAGGCGGAGAACAAACGTCTGAGCTTGTGTTTAAGGAAGCTGTACAAGTTCAAAAGGATTTAATGAATTATGCTTTCTCTAAGCATCAGAGAGCGATTAATCAATTCATTAATGAGTTTTCTTTCCTTGCGGATATGGATAAAGAAACGCAACAAATCTCAGTCTTTCATTTGAGTGTATGGGGCATCTTCTTCCGTCCATTAACGGATCAGAAAGAAACCATTTTCCAAGAATTCCTGACAAAAAAAGCAGAAGATATTACCCGTCCGAAAACAAGACAAGTGGTCCAATCTTGGACAGGCATGGAACCATCTTTGCTTTTATTAAATGAAAAAACGGACGAGTCTCTTTACTTTGAGAATATGGTAACAGCTGAAAAGGTCGAAGTGGATGTAAAGCCAGATCAAACGGTACTGCCAGAGAAGGGAAGTCTCGTACTTGGTTTTCCGGTTCAATTTGAAGAAAAAGCAGAGTTTTTCATTCAATATACGATGTTTGCGAAAGAGTTTACAGATACTCTTCTTCTTCAGGTGCGCCAGCTAGTGGACGCATTTGAAGCAAATGGAGGGGCGCGCAGCACATTTATGAGAGAATCATTCCCTGATGTGTTGAAGTGTATGTTTGCGAAGCAAGAAGTAGAAGAATCAGAAACAACGGCACAAACAGAAGGCGATACAGGTCTATCAGCAGATCAGATGGACTGGGCAAGTGACGTTCAGTTGGAAACAGCTAAGCTGATTGAAGATGGAATGAAGGAACACGGTGACCAAAGCCTGACAGATGGTGCATTAACTGTTTGGAAAGCCTACTGTGATCAGAAATCACCGGTAATCCGTAAAGCAGCGTCATTTGCTGCAGGAATCGAATATTATATTCATTCACTTGCAAGTGATGCCCCGCTTTCTCAAGCGCAAGTAGCGAAAAAGTATGGCATTAGTGCTTCTACTGTATCGAGCCGTTTTAAAGATATTGAACAAGCGGTGAAAGAAGAGCAAGAAGCGACTGTATAACATAAAAAAGACGCGGCACCTTTAGAGGCCAGCGTCTTTTTTGTTTTCATTATCTCGTTTTAATAAAACCGCCCATGTACTGCTCTGTATTATAATCGTTGAGGTCTATTTTCCATTGACCATCCCCATTACGTTTCATTTTCACTTCATATTCAGCTGGGCTGGAGACTGGAGGAAGCTTTTCGAATTCAGATGCGTACATGTTTAAGCTTTTTTTATACAATTCTTCTTTAGAGCGGATTTTCCCGTTGTAAAACTCGTCTCTTTGCTTATCTAGCTTGTCTTTTAAGTTAGAGGCATCAATGCCTGTAACTTGAGCGACAACCTTCGCCTCGTCATCAGAGATGGTTTTCACACTTGTTTCTACTTTGGCTTTATCCTTCATGGTGTTTTGCATGCGTTTGTACATCGACAGAATATCACGGTCACTCACTTCATTTCCGTATATTCCTGCACTTCTTTTGAAGTCTTTTACAAACATTTCGTGGTATTTATTGACGACATCCGATTGGTTGTCACCCGTTAAATCTGCGAATTGCTCGTTCTTTTTGTCAAAAACAATCACATCGGTATAAGCGGATAACGCTTTTGCTGGGTTATCCAGCTTTTTCGCTGAATCGAGTATTTTGTTTCCATCTAAGCTGATTTCGATAGAATCGCTGTTTTTCTTGATACTGTCCTGATACACGAACTGATATTTTTTCCCTTTGTCTACTAGGAAATAAAGAGCACCTGATAGTGACTTGCCTTTGTTCAATGAACCGAGGTTAAGGCGGTCTTTACTGCCGTAGAATTTTAAATCTGATACTTTGGCATCGTCCTGATAAAGGGCGAAGTCAGAGTTATATAATGAAAGGGCTTTGTCACCTTTGTTTGTGATCGTCAGGTTGACTTTAAGCACCAATTCATTATCTCGCAGAGTAGTTGTTGAGTCTTCAGGTAACGTATATTCGTAGCTATTGACTTTTACTTCTACTGTTTTTGTAGACTTTTGATCAGCGCCCGTTGATTTGGCTGAGCTCTGGCAGGCTGCAGAGATGATTCATCACGAATGAAATCATGAGGAGTGCACTTATTTTTTTGAGATTCACAGTTGATGCTCCTTTGCTTTTCTTTCGTCATTTCCTTCCCGCTATCTGACTATGAAAAAAGAAACAGATAGAATGGTATATTCGGATGTTAAAGGGGAAAATCTCCTAATGACGATTTGCACTATTCATTCTATCGAAATTCATTCATGATGAGGAATAGGTTTTAGTCCCTATCTTCGATCGTTTTTTACACATTTACCTTTAAAAAAAGGAATTTAATAAGAAAAATTTACTAGTTAATAAGGATTAATTCATCAATTTATCATAGCTTTTAAATGTTTTTTGTGTAAAAATCTTGAAATGAAGGTAGTTTTTATTTCACGAGGCGATGGCGGATGGCGAAGACGACAGCCTGTGTGCGATCTTGTGCGTTGAGCTTTTGTAAAATACGGTGCACATGCGTTTTGACCGTACTTTTGCTAATAAATAATTGATCAGCAATGTCTTCATTCTTTAAGCCGTAGGCCATTTGCTGTAAGACATCGCGCTCACGTTCTGTGAATGATTCATGAAGCAGATGAGTGTGGTGTGTTTCATTTGCCTGCTGAAGAGCTTTTTCCATCATGTGCTCAGAAGCTGCTGTGCGGAATACAGATTCACCAGCAAAGGCGGTACGGATGGCTTCAATTAATTCCTCAGGCAATGTATCCTTTAGCAAATAACCGACTGCCCCTGCACGAATCCCGTCAAAGACGTATTCTTCCGTATCAAAGGTCGTGAGAATCACAACCTTTACGTCTGGGTGCATGCTTAAAATGCGCTCTGTTGCCGTGATGCCATCCATGCCAGGCATTTGCACATCCATCAGCAGTACGTCTGGTTTGTTGATCAAGCAAAGCTCCACTGCCTCCTGACCATCTGATGCCTCCCATATAACGTCAATATCCTCTTGAGCGCTTGCAATATAACGAAATCCTTGGCGGATAAGGGGCTGATCATCGATAATGCCAATCTTAATAGGGGTTGTCATGTTTTGGAGTCCTCCTTGATAGGAATTTGAACATGGATACAAAAGCCGTGCGGCTCGCGTATGGAGGTCTTGAGGAAACCGCCTGCTGCGTCACACCTTGCCTTCATGCCTGAAAGTCCAAAGCCATATGAAATGTCTTTCTCACTGCTCACATATCCATTGTCTTCAATGTTCATGATCAGCTCCTGCTGATGGTTAGATAGTGTAATGGTCATCGCGGTCGCCTTTGCATGGCGAATTGTATTGGTGATGGCTTCTTGTAAAATGCGATATAGCAGTTCAGATACTGCGAGCGGCCATTTTTTATACGTGAGCTGCTCTGTATGAAAGTGAATGTCAAGCCCTCCCGATGTCTCTCCTTGTTTGATGAGACTGCGAAGTCCGGCAAGTCCGAGACCTGCATCATCTGACGCCATATGATGAACCACTGAACGTACCTCGGTGAGACAGTTTTTAGAAATATTGATCAGCTCTTGAAACGTTTGCGTCATCTGCTCTGGCTTTTCTTGCTTTAAACGGTAGGGCAAAGATTGCAGCTGAACAATCATTGAGGTTAATTGATGTCCGATGCTGTCATGCAGATCACGCGCAATTCTGCTTCGCTCCTCTAACACTGCAAATTGGAGTGATTGAACGGTCGCTTGTTCAAGTTCTAAATGCGCCTCTTTCAATCGTTCATGGGCTTCTGATAATTCATGGTGAACCTTTTGAAGTTCCTCGAAGTGAACTTCCTTTAATTCCTGTTCACGCCGCCGCATTCTAGAGATCAAGACAAGTGTATACACAAGCAGCTGGAATAACGGAAGAGTGATCACCATATTCAAAGGAAAATCATTTACATAATAGCTGACCCCGCTGGTGATAAAGATGATTGCAAAAAGATAGGGGTGATGCGCCTCTGAAAAACGAAAAGCGATAAAGCCGATCATAAAAAAGGTAAGCCCAATACTGTCTTGAATCTGACTTGTCACCATCCATAATAGATGTGTCAGCATCCACATCGAGAAGAGCATGAAAAATTGTTTTTTAGGTGACAGTTTATTTTTTCTAAAAAGACAAAGGAGAAACACCAAATAGACGAAGGTGCGAAACACCAATCCGCCTATTGAAAGGGGTTCATACATTTGAATATACATATAGGTCAACACAAGGCCTAATACGAATTTACGCCTCATTTGACCCAACAGTTTGAGTGTCTGCTGAAGGTTCATGTGAAAAACTCCTGTCTGTCAGTTAAATAGCAGCAGATGCCTTGAGATCCATATATCTTTTTAAAAGAATAAAACGAAATCCGATCATACTGCCGATTGGTAGGAATGTCAGACCATTTGCGAAAATGATCAGGGAATGACCACCATCCTTCACAATTGAACCTATGGCCATCCGAAGAAGGATGATACCGATGAAAAAAAGTGTTCCATAGAGTGAACTGGCGGCTGTAATACGTCCCGAATGTTGATCAAATGTTACTTTGTATAGTTTACCTCGCCACAGCCCGATTGCAAAACCAATGATTGCAAAGACAGTTATCGCAAGAAAGCTCAGAGCTGTCATTTGAATATGCTGAGTGATGGAATAAGAAAGAACGCCTAATAAAATGAGCGGCCCTATGAGAAGCCTGATGGGGCGAATTTCTTTTTCCTTGCCTGTTCTCAGCAGTAGTATCATCATAATGATCACAATTTGAATGGTCATAAAAAAATCTCCCTTTCGTTTTAGTCTATCTTCATCATACGCATCTTCTATTTTCGCGGCGTCCACCTGCAGGTTGATTTTCAAAGAGCGGAATACTTGAATGTTGGAAATGATTCGTGGGAAAATAAGGATGATTAAGCAGATAAGGGAGATGAGCTTTTGAAAAAGGTAACGCTTGGACGAACTGATTTACAGGTGAATCCGATAGGGCTTGGTACAAATGCGGTAGGTGGGCATAATTTATTCCCGAATCTAAGTGAGGATGCTGGGCGGGAGCTTGTAGTGACAGCTCTTGATCACGGTGTCAATTTCTTAGATTCTGCTTTTATTTATGGGCTGGGCCGTTCAGAGGAATTGATCGGTGAGATCATTGCCAAAAGAGGCGGCAGAGAAAAGCTTGTCCTTGCGACAAAAGGGGCTCATAAAGAAGTGAACGGGCAAATTGAACTGGATAACAGTCGTGATTTCTTAAGAGAGCAGGTCGAAAATAGCCTGAAGCGATTGCAAACAGATTATATTGATTTGTACTATATGCACTTCCCGGATGGGCGCACACCGCTGGAAGAAGTAGCAGGCACATTAAAGGAATTGAAGGACGAAGGGAAAATCAAGGCCATTGGTGCATCAAACCTTGACTTTGAACAGCTTCAAGCCTTTAACCGAGATGGTTACTTAGATGTGCTTCAGTCGGAGTATTCTCTACTGAAACGTCAGGCAGAGCAGGATCTTCTTCCATACTGCGTTGAGCATGGTATCTCCTTTATTCCTTACTTCCCATTGGCATCAGGCTTGTTGACTGGGAAATTTACAAAGGATGCGACATTTGATGATATTCGAGCAAAGGACCCGCTTTTCCAAGGAGATGCATTCCTTTCAAATCTCGAAAAAGTAGACAAGCTGAAGGCCATTGCTCAATCAAAAAATGCAGAAACGGCACACGTCGCACTGGCATGGCTCTTAGCGCAGGACGGCATCGATGCTATTATTCCAGGTGCAAAACGAGCAGACCAAGTCTTGCAAAACCTCAAAACAAACGATGTTCAATTAACAGAAGAGGAAATCAATCAAATCGACAAGATCTTCTCTTAATAGAAAAAAAGGTGCATAGCTGCACCTTTTTTTATGACATTGTGAGAGGGATCTTAATGACGATTCGCAAATTTGGAGAACGATAAGTGAAATCAAGTGTTCCGTCTGCTTTTTCAACAAGCTGATGAATGATATACGTCCCCATGCCTTGATGATCGCCGCCCTTTGTTGAGCGGCCAAAGGTTTTGAACAAATGATCTAGCACGTGTTTTTCCATTCCCTTTGTGCTGTTTTCACAGTGGATTAAAAATAGCCCGCTTCGAATAGAGGTCGTAACCGAGATGCTGCCCTCTTTTCCGGCTTGCTTCGCTTCAATCGCTGCATCTAACGCATTATCAAGCAGGTTGCCAGTAAAACTAACCTGATCTGCTTTTGAATAGGGAAGCGATGAAAACGGTGCTTGAAGATCTAGTGAAAGGGCGATGCCCTCCTTTTCAGCCCGCTGGAAAAAGGAGTGGAGGGTGGAGGCCAAATAAGCATTTTCTCCTTTCATCCATGGGAAATGCTTGACGTATTGCTGAATCAAATCCTTGATCTCATGCTCGTCATTAGACGCGGAAAAGGCATTTAAATGTCTGGCTGTTTCATGATGTTTACTGCGCAGCTCAAGAAGTAATTCGTTGGTTCTTGATTCTGCGTTTATGAGTTCTTGAAGCCGTCCATTTAACTGTCTCTCTGTCTGTATCATCTTCAAGGAGAGGATATCTGCTGTCATCATGATGATGAAAGCCAAAGCATAGCTTAGCCCATTCTCTTGAGTGAGAAAAAGAGAAAGGCCTGCGCAGGTGATGAGTATACAAGCACCTAATATCACATAACCATTCGTATGAGGCAAACACCTTTTGTATATGAAGAATGTATAAACACTCATCACACAACAGGTAAGAAGCCACAACACCATGGATGATAGCGGCAGAAAAGCTTCAGTAACTGCATGAAACGCAAGACCTAGCCATATGAGGGCATAAATGCGAAATCCAAGATATAAAGCGTTCACGTTCGTTCTCCTTAAAAATAGTATTTCTTAAAGAATTCTAATTGCTGCTTAGTCATCATGGCTTTTTTATCCGTCCCTTCAAAAGACACGATAAACGAATTTTTAGCATACGCCGAGAAATTCTTAATGTAATGAATATTGATGATAAACGATCGATGAGAGCGGATAAAATCTTTTTCAGCCAAATCGCCCTTTAACTCGTTTAATGTTTGATATGTCTGGATTTCTCCTGTTGTTGTGACGATAGTGGTTGACCGGCCCGTTCGCTCAACAAAAATGACATCCTTCTTTTGCAGCACATGAATATCTGACTGCTGCTTAATGAGAAGCCGGCCATGAATGCTTTTCTCCTGCTTGGTGGACATATAGCGCTCTAAGGATTTGGCAATTCGATCGGCTTGGTAGGGCTTCATAATATAATCATGTACATTCAAATCAAACGCATGGACCGCATATCCGCTGTTTCCTGTTACAAAGACAACATCGACATTTAGTGCGTGAGAGTGAATGAGGTCTGCTAATTCATAGCCGGACATTCCAGGCATTTCAATGTCTGCGAACAATAAATCAATATCTCCTTGTTTGACCTTTTCGTATGCATCCTCTGCTGACTGCGTGACAAAAACAATGTCCACAGCCTCCATTCTGCCTACAATGGCGTGCAGCTTTTCTAAATCTACTCGGTAATCATCGACGAGACCTACTTTTATCATAAAAATCACCTATGACTCTTCTTATTATTTGTCTATTTTACCATTTGTTTTTTTGAAATAGATCATTTCAAGACAGAAAAAGGACGTTTCGCGACATTTTTATATCAGGCGAGCGTTATTTTTTCTATCATAGACTTAGAAAGTAAAGTTGAAAGGGGCGGACCAAATGATTACTCTCAGCGATTGCAGCTGCTGGTTTAAAGATAAGAAAAAAGTCGTGAAAGCGATGAAGCACATGACGTTCTCCGTGAAGGAAGGGGAAGTGGTTGGCATCCTAGGAGAAAATGGTGCAGGAAAAACCACATTATTGCGCGCTGTTGCCACATTATTAGAGCCTACACACGGAACGGTCACTGTCGCCGGCTTTGATACAGTGAAAGAAGCAACAGAAGTGAAAAAACGAATTGGTGTCTTGTTTGGCGGTGAGACGGGGCTTTACGACCGCTTAACGGCAAGAGAAAACCTTGAATATTTTGGCAAATTATATGGGTTAGATCAGCATGAAATCAAAGCAAGAATAGAGGATTTGGCAAAGCGCTTTGGGATGAGACAGTATTTGGATCGAAAGGTGAAAGGATTCTCAAGAGGGATGAAACAAAAGGTGGCGATTGCCAGAACCTTAATCCATGATCCTGATATTATCTTATTTGATGAGCCGACAACCGGCCTTGATATCACGTCGAGTAATATTTTCAGAGATTTTATTCATCAGCTCAAGCAGCAAAATAAAACGATCCTCTTTTCAAGCCACATCATGGAAGAAGTCAGTCAGCTCTGTGACAGTGTCATGATGATTCATCAAGGAGAGCTTGTTTACAAAGGGACACTTCCAGAATTATATGCGCAGGAACAAAGTGAAGACTTGAACTATATCTTTATGTCGAAGCTCGCTAGGGGGATTTCATAATGTGGAAAACCATCTTTTTGAAAGAAATGACAGATGCGCTAAGGGATCGAAAAACATTGCTGTTAACAGTACTGGTTCCTCTTTTAACCATGCTTGGACTGGTGTTCTTTTATGAAAGCATGATTGCAGATCCAGGGGATACATCCTATACGGTCGCGGTCAATGAACAGCTTCCTGCCGACATGAATCAAATGGTCAAAGAGGTCAAAAACATCAATCTTGAAACATTTGATGATCCGAAGCAAGCCGTCAAAGATGGGGAGGCGAATGCTTACCTGGAAATGCCGAAAGAGGCAGGAGACATGCTTCAGCATCACAAATCATTTGCGATTAAAATTCATGGCTATACGACAGACGATGATTCAGTGATAACGGTCCAAATGCTGCAATCATTGCTGGAGCAGTATCAAAACCAAGTGGTCGAGAAGCGTTTAGCAGCTGATCAAATCGACACATCCGTTATTCATCCGTTTGAGGTGCAGTCTGTTGATGTAGAAGAAGGTGATGAAGGGGAAAACGGGGTGACCTCTATGCTGTTGTCTATTCTTCTTCCGATGATTTTGGTAACCTCGGTCATCTCAGGAGCATTGCCAGCAGCGCTTGATATTGTAGCAGGTGAAAAGGACCGAAAATCCATTGAAGCCCTATTTCTGACACCTGCCAGCAGACTCCAGATCCTCATCGGAAAATGGCTTGCTGTCTCCATGTTCGGTATTTTAAGTGGGATTGTAGCGATTGGTATGCTGCTTCTATCTACGCTGCTCTTTACAGAAAAACTGAAGCAGGCTCTAAACTTTGGTGATCAAATGTGGAGCATTATCGGCGTCATGTTTGCGGCGTTAATCATCTTCTCCTTCATGGTATCCATGATTGAATTGCTGCTCAGCGTCATTTCGGGCTCAGTCAAAGAGGCACAGTCGTACATGTCCATGATCATTACACTAGGTGTGCTTCCAATGTTCTTTACCATGAGAGCAGGTGCTACGCAGCTAGATACGTATTACTTTGCTGTCCCATTCCTTAATATTCATGCGCTTTGTAAGCAATTGATGTTTGGAATCATCGATCCGGTGGCTGTCACTCTGACACTCGGTTCCTCAGCGTTGGCAGTCGTTATCCTGTTTGTCATCGTGAGAAGCTTGTTTATGAAAGAAAAGTGGATGCTTGCGAAATAAAGAAAGGAAAAAACTTGTAGATATATTCTACAAGTTTTTTATATTCGGAGGATGTCTATGTTGCTTTAGTAGATAAGGAGCAAAGGTTTGAGAAATTAACAACTCCTTATGTAGAAGAATACATACAAGAGGAAAATGCGGTCGATCCAATTGAGATAATTAAAGAATATGAAGCTAAAAAGGGGAATTCCGTATAAAGAGATTCCCCTGCTTGTGAACTCGTTTGCTAGTAAATCAAAAGTCTATGGATTTGGCTTGTCATTGGGCTTTGTCCAGTACTTGATGTCTTCCAATGCTCTTTCAATGTCATCCATATCGTCAATTCCTAAAGTACTATCAAATTTCGAAGATAGTATCTTTCGTACTTTAGCGAGTCTTTGGGTGACATCCCACTCATCTATAAATCGTGTGGTTTCTGTTTCATATTCTCTTCTATATGCTTCCTCACCATACTGATGAAATTTTTCACCATAATAAGAACCCATGTAATGCAAAGACAAAAGAATCAAATTCATTTCTTTTAATACCTCTAACATTTCATCACCCGTGTAGGTGATGTTTTGATTAGACTTTAGCATTGACTCCCACCCTTAAAATAAGAAATGTTGATATACGCCACAATAAGCTTGTTCTCATCATATTAAAAAACCCCCGAAATCGGGGGTTTTTCTTTAGTTCTTGATGAATTTCTCAACTAATGAGCTTGTTTTGTAATCGTTCAAATCAAGTTTCCATTGGTCGATATCATTTTTCTTCATGTTGACTTCTACTGTTTCTTCAGAAGATGATGGTCCTAATTTTTTAAACTCTTCTGGGTAGATTGAGAGTAAATATTTCTGTGCATCATCATAAGACGCTGTACGGTTTTTGCTGTAGAATTCAGTCGCTTTCTCTTTTAAACGATCAACAAGCGGGCTTGCATCAATTGGTGTAAGGGTCACAGTCACGACCGCTTTATCACCGCTGATTGATTTTGTTTTTGTTGAAACTTTTGATTTTTCAGCTAATGTTTCTTTCACAGCTTTTAGCAGCTTATCAAGGTTTTCGTCTTTCGCTGAGCTAGAAGAAATACCTGATGAAGTGATGTAGCCTTGTTTGAATGATTTATCAAATTCGTTCACAACAGTTGATTTGTTATCACCTGTTAGTTTTTCGAAATCGTCGTTCTTCTTACCAAAAATCATGACATCAATATAAGAAGAAAGGGCTTTTGCAGATGCTTGAAGCGTATCTGCCTTTTTCATTAAGTCTTTTCCTTTAATATCGAACTCTAGTGTTTTGTCATCTTTTTTCGATCCACTGCCTGGCTCTGTGTAAACAAGCTGATAGTCTTTGTCTTTGTCAACAACATAGAAAAGACCGCCTTTTGATACTTTGTCTGCATTTAGAGAGCTAGAAGATAATACTTCGTTGTAGTCATCTGGAGAGATCGTAGATACCTGTGCATCATCTTGGTAAAGCGTAAAGTTACTCTTATCAACATTGAGAGGCTCTTTGCTGATATTTTTTACAGATACGTTCACTTTTAATACATACTGATCATCCTGTACAGATGTATCGTATTGAGGTGGTAATGTGTACTCAGCACTTTCTACCTTTACCTCTGCTGCATCAAGAGATTTTTTGGTATCGTTTTCTTTCGCAGCCGTTTTGTCTTTACCACCACTACAAGCAGCAGCGACAACAGTTACACACAAGATCAGAAGAAACAGGGATAATTTCTTTTTAAACATGGCTTGTTTTCCTCCTCGGGTTTATGGTGAATTTCATTGAAAAGCTGTAGTTCATATCATTCTTTTTGCACAAAAAGAAAAATACTGTATGTTTTTTACTGTAGAATGAAGCGAAAGTACTGTCAATACTTCAGTGCGTTTCAAAGATTGACTAGCTTCAAATAGTAAAAATGACACTAGGTTGAGAGGAGAAATGTGTATTTTATTGTTTGATATCTCCTGTAAAAACTCAACATTTTATATTTTAAGGTTTTGAGTCGGATTAATGAATAGGTTCAAATGACTGTTTTTGAAGATGATGGCGCTATTAGAAGGATTTTTATGACTTGTAAATGAGTCTATAGTAATGAATATTTTTTCCTGTTATGTGTATGGTCACTCGGTTTGTGTGTTGTTGGCAGAGAGACACATGTCCAGCAAAATATTGAGGTATTTAGACAGGCTGTCGACACTGAACGTGCTTTTTCATGTCAAAATGGCAGTCATCTACACAGAAACACCACATAAAATAAAAGAGAAACGAACTGGAGGTGGATGTATGGCAGTGGTAAGAGCGACAAGCTCTGATATTGATTTAATGGCCAGACTGCTGAGAGCGGAGGCAGAAGGTGAAGGGAAGCAAGGGATGCTGCTCGTAGGAAATGTGGGCATCAATCGTTTACGTGCCAACTGCTCGGACTTTAAAGGGCTGCGTACGATTCCACAAATGATTTATCAGGAGCATGCATTCGAAGCGGTCACGCATGGGTATTTTTATCAACGAGCACGAGAAACTGAAAAAACACTTGCGCGAAGGAATATTAACGGGGAACGATTTTGGCCGGCAAAATTCAGCCTTTGGTATTTTAAACCGCCTGGCGATTGTCCGCCGACTTGGTACAATCAGCCGTTTGTGGCAAGGTATAAGTCACATTGCTTTTATCAGCCAACTGCTGAAACATGTGAAAATGTCTATAACACTTTTTAACTTGATGAACAGCACAATCCTCTTCATGTATAAATGCAGAGGGTTGTGTTTTTCTTTTTTTCAAAATGGGTAACCATTGTGTATCAACAAGATGTCGCGTGATTGGAGGAAATGAAGATGTATCAAGATTTAAAAGGAAAAACAGCCATTGTCACAGGCTCTTCAAAAGGAATTGGACAAGCGATCGCATTGCGATTTGGACAAGAGAAAATGAATGTGATTGTGAACTATAAAGGTGATGAAGATGGCGCTGAAGAAACGGTACAAGCCATTCAACAGCACGGAGGTAGGGCAGTGAAAGTACACGCTGATGTCTCCAAAGAGGAAGGAATCCAAGCGATCATGGATACAGCATTGGAGCATTTCGGTACAGTCGATGTGTTTGTGAATAATTCAGGATTTAACGGCGAAGAAGCAATGCCGCATGAGATGACGGTGGAGCAATGGCAAAAAGTCATTGATGTGAATATGACAGGCGCATTTTTAGGTGCAAAGGCTGCAATTGCCTATATGCTGGAGCATGACATCAAAGGATCGATTTTAAATATCTCCAGTGTTCATCAGGAGATCCCTCGTCCATTCAATGTTCATTATTCTACTTCAAAAGGCGGAATGAATATGATGACGAAGACGCTAGCTCTTGATTATGCCGAAGCAGGTATTCGGATCAATGCCATTGCACCAGGTACCATGGCAACCGAATCGAATGATGATTTGCAGGATGAACAGAAAAAACAAAAGCAGCTTGAGAAAATTCCGATGAGAGCCTTTGGTGAACCGAAGGAGATTGGGTCCGCTGCTGCATTCCTCGTTTCTAAGGAAGCGTCGTATATCACAGGCACCACCTTATTTGTGGATGGCGGAATGACACTTTATCCTTCTCAAATCAATGATTAATATAAAAAACATCCGCCTGATCAGCCGGCGGATGTTTTTTGTTCGTAGCGGTGTGCAGTTTTGGCTGATTTGCCGAGCAGCATCGGGTACTTGCTCAGGAAGGAGATACATGGCACCATGAGCAGCAATGTGCCGATCGTGTAAAAGAGTGTCCAAGAGAGCTGCGCTGTATCAGCAATGTTGATGCCAAGTCCATAAAAAACAAATGCTTTCATGATATCAATGCCGGCAAACTGCAGGACAAGAATGACAATAGAATTTCTGCCTAGATACGTCAAAATAGGGGATGCCTTCAATTTAAAGCTTAAATAAATCACGGCAGCTGAACCGAGCAGTGCACATATATAGAAAATAAAGAGATCACCATAGTCGTTGATTCGCATATCAATCCGAGAATTAAAGCTCTGCATGTAAGCCGTCAGCACAAACAGACCTGTACATAAAAGTAGGGTTGGATCTGTTTTTAATTCCACAAACCATTGCTTTGCCAAAAATCCAATCGAATAAAACACAACTGCCGTCAAAGCAACATTGGCATTCCAAGGAAGACTTTGATTTAAAAGCAAGGTAGAGACATAACCAGCACCTCCGCAAAGAACAGTCAACAAGATCACGGCAGCAGGTTTTCCTTTTGTCAGACGGTGCATAAAGAAAAATAAAATTTCTACTATAAAGAGCGTTGTTAAAAACCAAATCGCCGGGTTATGTGCAAGTCTTGCTTCATCGGCATTGGAGATAAAAATACCTGTAAACGGAACGAAAGGGTCAATATCCGTTTGTCCCTTGAATGTGAAAAAGCGAGTAACGGAGAACCAAAATACATACGTAATAATGGAAAAATAGAGATAGGGCAAGAGTAAGCTTTTAGCTTTTTTCTGAATAAATGAGAGAGCAGGTTGTGAGGATGATCGAAACATCATGCCTGATAGTAAAAAGAAAAGCGGCATATGAAAAGAGTAAATGAATTGCTTGATTGAATCTGGAATGGGCACATGCGCCATGACCACGAGCAGAATGCCGATTCCTTTAGCTGCATCTACCCAATCGAGTCTCTTTTTCATGTCCTGTCATCTCCTTCTTTCTCAGCGTCGTAAACCGTTCATTGAATATGTACCACTACTATATAAAAGGTACACCCCTCATGCGTTTACAGTTCTCTAACGATTAGAAGACACATTTGCGATCAGATGACAGTCGGAAGGATTTTGACATCTCTATGTTACATTTCCCATTTTTTATGACAATGTAAAAAAGAAGCCTAGAAAGCTGGCTTCAAAATAATTCTGCTATTCGCTTGTAGGAGCGTTGTTTTTCGATCGGATCAAAGGAATTGTTCAGAATCATGATGTCATCCGTTTGATAGCGGTCCATCAAGGTCTGTAATTGCTCTTTCACCGTTTCTTTCGAGCCGACAATCATTCGCTGGCGGTTTTGCAGTACTTTTTCCTTTTCCTGTGCGGTGTAGTGATAGACACTTGCTTCTTCTATAGAAGGAACGCGGCTATCCAATCCTTTCTCAACGCGCAGCAGCCATAAATCTGTACTGCTGGCAATTCGGTCGGCCTCTTCATCTGTTTCACCGCAGATGACAAAGACGGCAAACATAGATTGTGGCCGTTTAGAAAAGACAGATGGAGAAAAATGTGATCGATACGTCTCAAATGCTTGCTTGCCGCGTGCAGGATGGATAAAGTGGCCGAAAATATAGTTGATCCCAAGCTCTGCCGCCTGCATGGCACTATTTTCTCCCAGCCCAAGCAGCCAAACTGGCGGATGAGAATCAACAAGCGGAGCCGCTTTCACGCCTGCATGCGGATGACCAGAAGGCAGACTGTCTGATAAGTAAAATAGAAGATCCTTCAGCTGGCGGTCAAATTGAGACAGGTCTTTTTTTGCACCGTCCGTCAAAGCGAGTCTTGTCCTTTCAATCCCGCCTGGAGATTTGCCGACACCGATCTCAATCCGTCCAGGATAAAGGGCTTCAAGCTGCCGTGTGACCTCTGCTATTTTAAAAGGGCTGTACTGAGGAAGTAAAATGCCGCCAGACCCGGTACGCAAGGTCGATGTATGAGCCGCAATATGAGCCATTAAGATTTCAGGCGCTGTACTAGCGAGCCCTCTTGTACTGTGGTGTTCAGCAAACCAATAACGCTCATACCCAAGCGTTTCAGCCAGCTGAGCCAGCTGCGTTGTGTGAATCAATGTTTCCTGCGCTGTCTGACCTTTAGGAATGGCGACTTGATCTAATATATGAAGTGATGGCATCATCAACATCCTTTCATCAACACGTTGAATATTCGTTATTTCAAGTATAAAGAAATCCATGGATGGAAGGAAACGAAAGGGTTGATCCTTTTCTCTGATGCTTTTATCTTTTCTATATCAACATATGAAACAACATGAATATGCTATTGATCAGCAAGAGTTGTTTACCGGGACATTCGACAATGTTCCACATGAAACACTTCATTTATGACATGAACCATTTTTAACATGCATATTTCATTAAAAAAATATGAAGTGTTTGAAACCTATCATGAACATAGATCGTATATACTAGTAAATAGAAAAAAAGTAAGAGGCTCCAATGTCATTTCATGAATTTTGTCGAATTTTCATGTATGATGATTTTATTAGGGTCCATCGCTTAATAAATAGATTTTTATTATGCTGGAGGAGTGATTGATTTGGCGATTACATTAGAAAAAGGTCAACGTATTGATTTAACAAAAGGAAAAGCAGGGCTAACGAATATTCTTGTTGGACTTGGCTGGGACCCTGTATCACAAGGCGGCGGTTTTTTAGGAAAGCTGTTTGGCGGCGGAGGCGGCGCTGATGTTGATTGTGATGCTTCTGTACTCATGCTGAAAAATGATAAGTTTACGGAAAATAAAGATTTGATTTATTTTGGCAACCTGAAAAGCAAATGCGGCAGTGTCGAGCATACAGGTGACAACCTGACTGGTGAAGGAGACGGAGATGATGAACAAGTCCTCGTCAACCTGAGCAAGGTACCAGGAAATGTGAATAAATTGGTGTTTGTCGTGAATATTTATGATGCTCTTAGAAGAAACCAGCACTTTGGTATGATTCAAAATGCTTACATTCGCATCGTTGATCGTTCAAACAATCAAGAATTAGTGAAATATAATTTGAAAGATGATTATGCAGGAAAGACATCATTAATCGTCGGAGAACTTTATCGTCATGAGAATGAGTGGAAGTTTGCGGCGCTTGGAAATGGTACAAATGATGCGAAGCTTGCCGATATTACGAGAAACTACATTTAAACAGAAGGGAGAGGTTCCTAGTGGGAATTTCTTTAGCGAAAGGTCAAAAAATTGATTTAACAAAAACGAATCCGGGTCTAACAAAAGTAGTCGTCGGTCTTGGCTGGGACGTCAATAAATATGACGGCGGACATGACTTTGATCTAGACGCAAGTGTATTCCTTTTAGATGCAGCAGGTAAAGCAAGCTCTCCATCTGACTTTGTCTTTTACAATCAAACAACTGGCGGAGGCGGAAGTGTCGTACATACAGGCGATAACCGCACTGGTGAAGGGGACGGAGATGACGAGCAGGTCAATGTTGACCTTGCAGCTGTACCAGCAAGTATTGAGAAGATTTCATTTGTCATTACGATTCATGATGCAGAAGCACGCAGTCAAAATTTCGGACAAGTGTCGAACGCATATGTACGTATTTTAAATGCGGCATCAAATGAAGAACTCATTCGCTACGATTTGGCAGAGGATTTCTCAATCGAGACAGCTATTATTGTAGGTGAACTATACCGTCATGGCGGGGAATGGAAATTCTCAGCTGTCGGATCAGGCTATCAAGGCGGCCTTGCACGTATTGCAACGGACTTCGGATTAGATATCGGATAACGATCTTTTCCTATTTTCAAAGACAGGAGAGATATGAATATGGCGATTCAGCTTTCAAAAGGACAACGTGTCGATTTAACAAAAACCAATCCAGGGCTGACGAAAGTGATGATCGGTCTTGGGTGGGATACGAATAAATATTCTGGCGGAGCCGAATTTGATTTGGACGCTTCGGCTTTCTTGGTGGATGCAAACAATCGTTGTCAGCAAGATACAGATTTTGTGTTCTATAATAACCTTCAGCATCCGAGCGGCAGTGTCACTCATACAGGTGATAACCGCACGGGTGAAGGAGATGGAGATGACGAGCAAATTCTCGTTGATTTCTCAAAAATTCCTGCTAACATTGATCGTATCGGAATTACAGTTACGATCCATGATGCAGAGACGCGCAGCCAGAATTTTGGACAAGTCTCGAATGCATTTGTTCGTGTTGTAAATGAAGAGGGCGGGGAAGAATTGATTCGTTTTGATTTAGGGGAAGACTTCTCAATTGAAACAGCTGTTGTGGTATGTGAATTGTACCGACACGGTAGTGATTGGAAGTTTAACGCGATCGGAAGCGGATTCTCTGGCGGCCTTGCAGCTCTTTGTCAAAATTATGGGTTAGAAGTGTAATTAAGAGAAACAAATTAATTCAAGAGACGTTGTCAAAAACGAGCGGCGCTCAAGAATAGCAGCAGGCGAAAGCCTGCTGATGCTTCTACACTTATAGGAGGAAAACCAGTTGGACATTTTGAAACATATGTTGGATACGTATGCCTCGTTTTTTGATTGGCATATGTGGGCAGAGGTATTAACAAACCCTGTCTCTTGGGGGCTTATTGGGACTCTTGTTGTGCTTGAAGGATTGTTATCAGCAGATAACGCACTTGTATTAGCTGTGATGGTAAAACATTTACCAGAAAAGCAGCGTAAAAAAGCATTAACCTACGGATTAATTGGTGCTTATTTCTTCCGTTTTCTATTCATTGGCGTAGGGATGCTGCTTATTAAGTTCTGGTGGATTAAGGTTCTCGGAGCTGCATATTTAGCATGGCTAGTCATTAAGCACTTCTGGTTAGGTGACGGCGATGACGAAGCGAAGGAATTGAAAAAAGAGGGCTGGTTGATTCGAGTCTTTGGTGTGTTTTGGGCAACTGTTATTTCTGTTGAAATTATGGATCTTGCCTTCTCGGTCGACAGTATTCTTGCGGCATTCGCTGTATCTGAAGAAGTATGGATTCTTCTATTAGGCGGAATGCTTGGAATTCTCATGATGCGTACAGTGGCACAATTATTCCTTGTTCTCATTGATCGTATACCAGAGCTTGAGAATACAGCGTTTATCCTTATTGGGATCATTGCCATCAAAATGGGTTTAAGTGCTGCTCACATTGAAATTCCGCATCTCGTATTCTTTGCGATTATTATTCTCGCATTTATTGGAACGTTTATTGTTCATAAAATCAACAAGAAAAAGCATCAAGAACTGACAAACGAAGCTGCGGCTTCAAAAGAAGAATAGGACGATCAAAAAGGAATGGAGTTGATTAGCGGCTCCATCCTTTTTTGAATCATCAAGTCATTTGTGAGATTTTCTCTAAACAACAGGAGGTGGCACAGCATGCGGTATTTTCAGTTTTTATCAGAGGCGAGGCAGCACGATATTTTTTTTAAGCGGCCGGGGGCGATGCATTTGGTGACGCCAAGGCATGTACTTGCGCATGCATTAGGTGCTACTTTGTATATGCCTGCGACAAGACAGGATATAGCAGATATGCTGCTGTCGCAGAAATATGAAGCGCTTTGCTCTGTTGTATTTTGTTTAGAGGATGCCATCGGTGATCAAGAAGTGGACAAGGCTGAACAGAATCTAGTGGCACAATTGTCCAAGCTCACGGAGAAATTAACAAATACGCCTGAAAGGGCTGAACAATTACCCCTTTTATTTATTCGGGTTCGTTCGCCGAAGCAGGTGCTCAAAATGACAGATTTGCTTGGTTCATCGCTTCATTTGCTGACGGGTTTTGTATTTCCGAAGTGTTCTGTTCATAATGCAAAAGATTATTTGGACAGCTTGAAACAGGCGTCAGCACAAACGAAGACAAGGCTTTACGGGATGCCTATTTTGGAAACACCCGATTTGTTAGAAAAAGAAACAAGATATACGGTGTTGTCCGAGTTAAAGCAGATCATGCTAAATGCTGAAGAATATATTTTGAATATTCGTATTGGGGCAACGGATCTTTGCGGCTTATATGGCATTCGTCGTGACCGCGACACCACCATTTATGAAATCAGATTAATTGCTGACTTAATCACAGATATTATTAATTATTTTGGCCGTTCCTTTGTTGTATCAGGTGCAGTATGGGAACATTTTGGGCCTGCACGAAAGGAACAAAAACCATTTATCCGTGCGCTCTCTAAGGGTAGCGAGCTGTCCATATCTGAATTAGACGACGTACAAGGATTGCTCAAGGAGACAAGGCTCGATGTAGCCAACGGCATACACGGAAAGACAGTGATTCATCCAACACATCTCAAGCCAGTTCAAAGCATGTACGTTGTGACAAAGGAAGAGTACATGGATGCATTGAGTATTTTAGAACATGCAGACGGCACAGTTGGCGTGATGAAGAGTGCCTTCTCTAATAAAATGAATGAAACGAAGCCTCATTACAGATGGGCAGAGCACATTTTAATTAAGTCAGACATTTACGGGGTGTTTCATGAAAATAGAAGCTATATCGACATACTCACAGAATCAGAAGCGGCATACACTGAACATCTTGGAACATATGGAGGTTGAGCTTGACCTCAAAGAAGGTGCGCTCCAGCTGGAAAAAGAGCATCTTTTTGAAATGGCGGCAAGGGTGAACAAAAAAAGAGCCTTTTTATTCGTTAGTAAAGTGCTTGGAAAACACATTCCCGTTCATCCAGTCAAGCCTCTCCTTGTCTCTGGTCTTCTAGCTATGGCGTATGCCAAAGAGCAAACGGGCAAGGCGGCCGCGCACCAAAACCTGATCGTAGAGGCACTCAAGACGGATGATCATGCGGTGTTAACAAAAGCCTATGAAACGCTCAAGAAAGAGAAACTTTCAGCTGGCAAAGCGCCTGTCGTCATCGGCTTTGCAGAAACGGCTACAGCCCTTGGTCATGGTGTGTATGATGTGATAGAAGGTGCATCTTACATTCATACAACACGGGAACAGCTGCTGGATATTGACCCATCATTGGTATTTGAAGAAGAACATTCGCATGCAACGGATCAGCTTTGTTATGCAGACGAAGCATTACTTCGCACAGACCGCCCCATCGTGTTAGTAGATGATGAAGTTACGACAGGCCGTACAAATATCAATATCATTCGTGACCTTCATGCAAAGTACCCGCGGCATTCTTATACCATTCTTTCCATTTTGGACTGGCGGACAGAGGAGCACGAGGAAGCTATGTGTCAGCTTGAAAAGGAGCTTGGTATTCATATCACTTCACTGTCTTTATTAAAAGGGCAGATGGTCTTTCGGGGTAAAACGCTGGATGAACCAACATATTCATATGAGATTGCGGAGCAAGAGAATCAACCAAGTCTCTCCTTTCATTCCCTTCAATCTTTCTTTAAGCAAATGCCATATTCACTTTCTCATGCAGAAAATTCAGCTGGTCATTCGCCGTATACACAGGAAACCGGGCGTTTTGGGTTAAACGCAGCAGATACGGAAGCGATCAACCAAGCAGCTGCTGAGGCTGGACGGAAGCTAAGGCAGGAACGCAAAGGAAAACAGACACTCTGTTTAGGAACAGGTGAGCTGATGTATGTGCCGATGAGACTAGCTGCACATATGGGAGAAGGCGTTCTCTTTCATTCAACGACGAGAAGCCCAATTCATCCAGTTGAAAAGGCTGGATATGCTGTCCAAAATGGGTTTACTTTTAGGAATCCAGAGGATGCCCGAATTCAGCACTACGTGTACAACATATCAAAAGGTGAATATGATGATGTATTTCTCTTTTTTGAGAAAAAGGTCTCTCAGAAGTCTTTACTTCCGCTTATTCATTTATTTGCCGATCGGCATGTGAAGCATGTGCATATTGTGACTTTATCAGACGAGGTGAAGGTGAATGGCTAATGTGTATACAAAAATGGGGAGCTATCCAGAGCAGGATGTAACCTTCTTACTCAAAGATTTATCATCTATTGAGATGGAGAAAAGTACAGAGGAGCGGGAGCGTTCAATTCAGAGTGGTGCGCATTATTCAGAAATGCTGCCTATCGAATATAAACCAACGGCATCTTATATGACTTTATTCTATCAATCTTTTGAAGAAAGTAAGGAAAAGGTAGCAGAAGCAGTAGCTGTTGTAGCAGAACAGATTGTGAAAAAGCGAGGCTTCCAAACCGTGCTTTGCAGCTTGGCTCGTGCGGGAACACCAATTGGCGTACTCATCAAACGATATATTCGAAAGACGTATGGTCTTGATCTGCCTCATTACAGCATCTCTATTATTCGCGACCGCGGAATAGACGAGAATGCACTGCATTATATGCTGAAAGAACATCCGGGCTTTGAGATTGTCTTTATTGATGGATGGACTGGAAAAGGTGCGATTTCGAAAGAGCTCGAAAAAGCTGTGATTGATTTTGAAAAAAAATATGGCGTGCGTCTTTCGAGTGAGCTGGCTGTACTGGCTGACCCTGGCTATTGTACACATGTATATGGAACGAGAGAGGATTTTCTCATTCCAAGTGCCTGCTTGAATTCGACGGTATCTGGACTTGTCAGTCGTACGGTACTAAACAACCGCTGGATCAATGCCGATGATTTCCATGGGGCCAAGTATTACGAAGAATTGCTTGATGAGGATGTGTCCAATTTGTATGTGGATACGATTGAAGAAGCCTTTTCTCGCCTTAAGCCAAATGTACAAGAGAAAGCAGAAACCATCATCACACAGGGGACGCCGGCAGATTGGCGGGGAATGGCGTCCATTGAAGCGATCGGTCAGGAATTTCAAATTGAAAATACCCATTTGATTAAGCCGGGTGTTGGTGAGACAACCCGGGTACTGCTGAGAAGAATCCCTTGGAAAATTCTCATTCAGCCTGGATCTCAGGAGAAGCTGAAGCATATTTTGCTTTTGGCAGAGGACAGAGGTGTTCCGGTCATTGAATATGCCAATATGTCCTACACATGCTGCGGCCTCATTCGCCCGCTGGAGCAAACGTCATGAAGACATGCGCATTTGCCAGTGATTTAGACCGGACTCTGATTTACTCACATCGAGTGCTTGAGCAGTATGCGTATGAAGGAGAGTATGATTTAGTTGAAGTGCTGGACGAACGGCCGCTTTCCTATATGTCTGTTGAAACGAAAAAATCCTTGCAGACGATTCATCAATTAGGCTGGTTTATTCCAGTGACAACCAGAACGACCGCACAGTATGAACGAATCACTTTCTTTCAACAAGCGCTCAAACCGGAGTATGCTGTCACAACAAATGGGGGCTGTATCCTTCATCACGGCAAGCCGCTTGAGGATTGGCAGGCGATTGTTGATGAGAGACTTAGAGAATGTATGCCTGTGAGAGAGATGCTAAGGGCTATCTCCGAGCTTCCAGTTGCAGCATGGGTGAAGCGTACCCGGACAGCAGAGGGAAGATTTCTTTATTTGATTATGAAAGAGGAGTATCTATCTCACATTCCGCTTGCTGAATTGAAGCTGTGGGGCGAGGAAAGAGGCTGGCAGGTTTCTCTTCAGGGACGAAAGCTTTATTTTATTCCACAGCCGCTCAATAAGTGGGATGCTGTTGCTTTTCTAAAGGAACGGCTGCAGCTTAAATACGTGTATGGTGCAGGCGATTCACTGTTAGATGCAGGGCTCATTCGTCAGGCAGACATCGGCTTTGCTCCAAGGCATGGAGAAGTGCTCGACTTTGACCCATCACTTGAGCCGACAGCAGCATCTGGCATGGCAGCAGCAGACGAAATGACCGCATGTGTCATCAAGGCAATGACTAACGCAAAAAAGCCTTCGATTCGATAGCAGAAGTAGAAGACTGAATGATATGATAGTAGTAGCTTTCGAGAAAATATAGGAGAAAGGAAGGAGCGGCGTGAGTTATAAAGAAATCAATGTCACCCATACACGGGCGGAGCAGGAAGCCTGGAAAAACGTGCTGAACAAGCCGCTCCCTGAAAGAGACGGCTATGTAAAGGATGAGCATACGTTGTCCTTGCCGCGTCTCGCCGCCCGGGTCCTTGGAACTCCGCATGATGCAACCGATTATTTTATTTATTTACATGAATTATATGAAACAGAAGGCGTGCATATTTTAAGTGAAACGCTCAATCGTCATATTGAGCCGGAGCATTTTCAAGCGTTGCAGCGCATTCATTTGATTAACCAAGAAGAAAAGGGCTTGTCCGTGAATCGCTTTGTGGCTTTTTTAGATGGCGAACAGCTGATTGTCCGCCATCCAAACCCTGTGATGAACCGTCATATCCGCCTTTCATTGATCAAGGTGTTTGAGCATTTCAAGCAGCTGCATGAGGGGGGATTTCAGCATCCTGATTTCCGCAGGGTTCTGCTGGATGTCGTGAAGTTTTCAAATAATCATCTAGGTCCATGGCTGAAGGAAGTCCAGATAGAAGAAAAAATGCCGGCTGTCATTTGGTATGGAGAGGCGAATAAAAGTCAGCTTTATTTTCTTTACTACGTCATGCTGATTGGCTGTGATGTTGTGCTATTTCATCCAGAAGGCCAGGATGCGTTCCGCGAATTGGATCCAGAAGAAAAGCTGACTTTTATTGATCAGTACCCGGGAAATTCAAAACTTGAGCCGTTCCCTACTGAAAAGCCAGAGAGGAAATCAACGGTGGCGTACCGCTCGACAAGAGAGCTTGAAGAGGTGCTTCACACGGAAGATTCAATGCTGTATAAGCCGTGGCAATTCAGAGATCATACTCCTCATTCCATTACGCTGAAGACAACGTATGATGAGCTGTTTTTAATTGCAAAGGAACGATCCTTTATCCGCCCAAATTTCAAAGCAGACCGGGACACGATACAGATTCCGAATCTTTTTGCGAAAATGATGGGGGTCACAAGAGACAAGCGTGAATACTGGGATCGTATCCACACGTTAATGGAGGGGAAAGAGACGAAGACCATTCGCCATTTTCCTTTTACGAAAGAAGTGACTTCGAATTATCAATTTCATTATCAGCATGCACTTTCTTCTCGTGGAGAAATTGACCCTGAATTATTAATGAAAAGCAATGTGTGGCAGTTTTCTCATCTATATGAGGGAGCGCAGCGTGCGATAGCAGAGGCGATCTCTCGAATCTGCCAGCATCCAAAGCTATTAAAAGAAGGCAACGAGACCGAATTAGATGTCCGCATTTATTTATTCAAGCAGGTTCTGCATTTGAGCCAGGATCTCATTGAATTGATTCAAACCTTTGATTATGCACAAACCGTGCCGAAAGTGATTTTATACCATACGGAATATAACGGGGAGCTGACTCGTTCTGATGCGGCCGCCCTGATTTTCCTAAATGAAATGGGTGTGGATCTCTTCGTATATCATCCGGCGGGCTATCAGTGTATCGAGCGTTATATCGATGACCAATTATTTGATACCCATTGGCTTGATGAGATGGTCATGAACCAGGAGTTTAAAGAGCCGTCCATCGTCAGAAAGTTATTTCAATCCATTAAAAATCGATAAGGAGATCAAAGCTTATGACAAATACAAACGGAAATGACATCATTTCAATTGATAAAGAGGAAATCACCATTGAGAAGGCAGACGATATTCGCGTTCAGCTTCGAAATGAACCAGAAGTGCAAAATATTGCGAGACAGATCGATGCGAAAAATCAGCTGGAGCTGCTTGAATACGGAAAACAGCCGGCTGTTGAAATCTCTAAGTTCTCTGATCGTATTCTTTCGATGATGCGTTCAACAAGCGTCACTGACTCAGGAACGATGCTGACGCAGCTTGGGAAGATTATGGATCGCTTTGATAAAAATGATTTTGACGAACCGAAGGGTGGTTTGCTGTCAAAAATCTTTAAGCGCGGCGGCAGCATGATTGAAAAGATTTTCAGTAAATATCAAACACTCGGTGCAGAAATTGAAAAAATCAATGTGGAAATCAGTAAATATAAAGACGAAATGACGAAATCGACTGTGACGCTTGAAGAAATGTACGAGCATAACATTCAATACTATATGGAGCTTGAAAAGTATGTCGTAGCCGGTCAAATGAAAATCGAAGAATTAAAACAGTTGGTCCCTTCATATGAAGAAAAAGCGGCTAGTGGAAACCAGCTGGCGCAAATGGAGCTCGATACGCTTCGTAATGGCATTCAAGCGCTTGAAGAGCGTGTATATGACCTTGATATGGCACGAATGGTGGCGCTTCAAACAGCACCGCAAATCCGTTTGCTGCAGCGTGGTAATACGAAATTAATTGGTAAGATCAACTCTGCCTTTATTATCACCATTCCAATTTTCAAAAATGGAATCATTCAAGCTGTTACAGCGAAGAGACAAAAGCTTGTGGCTGACTCCATGAGTGAGCTGGATAGAAGAACAAATGAAATGTTGAAACGAAATGCTGAAAACATTTCAAGTCAAAGTGTGGAGATTGCTAAGTTATCTGGCCGTCCAAGCATCGACATTGAAACGATCGAATCTTCCTTTAATACGATTGTACAAGGGATGAAAGAGACGAAACAGATTGAAGAAGAAAACAAGCGATTACGCGAAGATGGAACAAAACGTATGCTAGAGCTTCAAGATAATATTAAGCGGGCTGCTTTAGAGTCCTAAAAAAACAAGCTGTCTGTAACTAAAGTTGCAGGCAGTTTTTTATGAATTTCATTAAAATTTGAGAAAAAAGGTTTTTATGTGACCATTTTCGGGTAAATCCAGTTCAGGGGAATGGTTCACCCATGATTCAAGAAATCCGCTATGACGAGGATTCGACTTATTTTTTAGCACAATTAGGAATTTGCAGTAAAATATTGTCTGGTGAGAGGAAATACCCCGTAAAATATGTAGTTTATGAAGCATTCTATAGGATTTACGAGTAATACGGCGTATAAACTCTAATGACCAGACCTCTATATGGAATTCATACATATTGTGGGGAAATAAGCGAATTCTAAAGATTGTTCGCATCATAACGCTTATGTTACGGTTATTAAGATGCTAATTTGGAGGGAAAATATGAATTCTGAAGAGAGAAATATCAAAATCAAGATAAATAATGTATCTAAAATTTTCGGTAAAAATGCTAAAAAAGCATCTCAAATGCTTGAAAACGGGAAAACAAAAAGAGAGATCCTAAAAGAGACCGGCGCAACAGTTGGTGTCAATCGAGCGAATTTTGATGTATATGACGGCGAGATATTTGTCATCATGGGGCTATCAGGGAGCGGAAAATCCACACTTGTGCGGATGCTAAATAGGTTAATCGAACCAACCTCCGGTGAAATATATATTGATGGGGATATGATAACAAATATGTCAAAGGATCAATTGCGTGAAGTGAGACGGAAAAAGATCAGCATGGTCTTCCAAAACTTCGCATTGTTCCCGCACCGTACAATTCTTGAGAACACAGAGTACGGTCTTGAATTGCAAGGTGTAGATAAAGAAGAGCGCAGATCAAAAGCGCTTGAATCTTTAAAGCTTGTTGGACTTGAAGGCTTTGAAGAGCAATACCCAAATCAATTAAGTGGTGGGATGCAGCAGCGTGTTGGCTTGGCACGTGCGTTAGCAAATGACCCTGACATTTTATTAATGGATGAAGCATTCAGCGCGCTCGATCCATTAATTCGTAAGGATATGCAAGATGAATTGCTTGAGCTTCATACATCTGTAGGAAAAACGATCATTTTCATTACCCATGATCTAGATGAGGCGCTTCGTATTGGTGACCGCATTGTGCTCATGAAGGACGGAAATATCGTTCAAATTGGAACACCAGAAGAAATTCTAATGAATCCATCGAATGAATATGTTGAACGTTTCGTTGAAGATGTTGACCTTTCTAAAGTATTAACCGCTGGTCATATTATGAAACGTGCAGAAACAGTTCAGATCGACAAAGGAGCACGTGTTGCGCTTACGCTTATGAAAAACCTTGGGATTTCGTCTATCTATGCAGTAGATAAGAAAAAGCATTTATTAGGTGTTATTTCTGCTCAAGCAGCGAAAAAAGCAGCAGAAACGGGAGCGTCGCTTGAAACTGTTCTCGATAAAGAATTCACGACTGTATTGGAATCTACGTATTTGACAGAAATCTTTGATGCGGTGTCTGATGCAGCAAACATTCCAATTGCGGTTGTTGATGAGAAAAACAGAATGAAGGGTATTGTGGTCAGAGGTGCATTAATTGGTGCGTTATCAGGTAATGATGAGTATATCAACATGTCTTCTAACAAGCTTGAGGAAATTAAAACACAAGAGCCTTCTGCACAGGAGGTAGAATAAAATGTTTAGTATGAGTGATTTACCTAGAATTCCGTTCGCGGATTATATCGATCATTTTGTTGACTGGTTAACATTAGCGTTTGGTGGTTTCTTTGATGGCATCACAAATGGCTTAGCAGGCACAGTAAATGGGATTGTGGCAGCACTTGGCGTGGTTCCATCCATTATTTTAACCCTTATCTTTGCCGGCATTGCTTGGTGGATCAGTACAAGAGGAGTTGCTCTTTTCACACTTATTGGATTCTTACTGATTGACTATTTAGGCTACTGGCATCCAATGCTTCAAACTCTTGCGCTTGTTCTGACTGCTGTGGTTATTTCCATTGTGATCGGGGTTCCGATCGGTATTTGGGCATCACAGAAGGAAACTGTGCGTAAAATTGTGACACCAATTTTAGATTTAATGCAGACAATGCCTGCATTCGTTTATCTATTACCAGCGATCTTCTTCTTTAACATTGGAGTTGTTCCTGGGGTTGTGGCATCGGTCATTTTCTCCATGCCGCCAACGATTCGTATGACCATTCTAGGGATTAAACAAGTTCCAGCTGATTTAATTGAAGCAACTGAAGCATTTGGTTCAACGACATTCCAGCGTTTATTCAAAGTTCAGCTTCCACTTGCAACAAAAACCATCCTAGCTGGTATTAACCAAAGTATCATGCTTGCTCTATCAATGGTCGTTATTGCGGCGATGGTAGGTGCACCAGGACTTGGTTCGGAAGTATACAGTGCGGTAACGCAGCTGAAAACAGGAATTGGTTTTGAAGCAGGTATTGCCATTGTTATTGTGGCAATTACACTTGACCGTATTACACAAAACATTAAAACGAAAAAAACCAGGGGGAATGCTTAATGTGGAAAAAGTCTCTCTACATTGGGATGACCGCCCTGCTTGTCTTTTTACTAGCCGCTTGCGGCGCGCAGACAGATTCAAATGCGAGTGCAGCCCAGCAGGTGAATAAAACCATTATCGGAATTGATCCGGGTTCAGGGATTATGGCACTGACAGATCAAGCGAAAAAGGATTACGGTTTAGAGGACTGGACGGTTGTGTCTGCATCAAGTGCAGCCATGACTGCAACGCTCAAAAAATCTTACGACCGTAAAAAGCCAATCATCATCACTGGTTGGAATCCACACTGGATGTTTTCCCGCTATGATTTGAAATATTTAGATGATCCAAAAAAATCTTACGGTGAAGCAGAAGAAATTCATACGATTTCACGTAAAGGATTTGCAAAGGATCAGCCGGAAGCAGCGAAAATGCTTAGTCAGTTTAAATGGTCTCAAGATGACATGGGCGAGGTCATGATTGATATCCAAGATGGTGTTAAACCAAAGGATGCTGCCATCAAATATGTGAAAAAACATAAAGACCAAGTAGCGAAATGGACAAAAGGCGTGAAAAAGTCGAATGGAGACAAAGTCAATCTTGCCTACGTTGCATGGGATAGCGAGATTGCAAGTACCAATGTCGCAGCAGAGGTATTGCGTGAACTCGGGTTTAAAGTCACTTTGACTCAGGTGGAAGCAGGTCCAATGTGGACAGCAATTGCAACCGGAAGTGCGGATGCATCATTATCTGCTTGGCTCCCAAATACGCATAAAACGTATGCAGCGAAGTTTAAAGGGAAATATGATGACCTTGGTACAAGTATGAAAGGTCTTCGAATGGGTCTAGTTGTTCCGAAATATATGAAGAACGTAAACTCTATCGAGGATTTGAAAAAATAGCCAATATGATGATCGTTCCCTTATAATAGAAGGGAGCATATTGAAAAAGCAGTCTGCTCAAAAAGCGGCTGCTTTTTTCTTATATATAAGGATGGTGGACAAGTTGTCGACGATGGATAAGCCAATCATGATTTTCCTGCATGGCGGAGGAGTAAGCAGCTGGATGTGGCAGGAGCAGGTGGAAATTTTTAAGAACACATATGATTGCTTTGCCCCTGATCTTATTGGTCATGGAACAAGATCAAAGGAAAAGTCATTTTCAATGAGTGAATGCGCCAGAGAAATCATCTCATGGATCAAGGAACAGGCGCATGATCGTAAAGTGATACTCATTGGATTTTCTTTAGGTGCGCAGATTGCCGTTGATGTGTTATCTAGAGAACCGGACATTATAGATATAGCCATCATCAATAGCGCCCTTGTACTGCCGTTGCCTTGGCTCTATTTTATGGTACGACCCCTCTTACCACTGACATATCCGTTATTAAAGAAAGATTGGTTTATCCAGCTCCAAGCCGAAAAGATGGAGCTTCCACGCCATGTCCTGCACCATTATGCGGCTGAATCGAAACATCTGCAAAAGAATATCCTTCTTACGATGTTTCAAGAAAACCTCCATTACAAGCTCCCAGACACGTTTGGGCAAGCAAAGGCACGCATTCTTGTCACAGTGGGAGAAAAAGAAAAAGGCATCATGCAGCGGTCAGCGAAAAAAATCACGGATGCACATCCACAAGCAGTTGGATTCACTGTGCCTAATATTGGACATACATTTACTTTTGAAAAGAAAGAACTTTTCACAGAAATGATCAAAAGCTTTATAGAGGCACGTGCACTACCAGTGGAATTAAAGGAAATCAGGTGACCGTGCCGAATACAGGCATAAAAGGGGCGGCTGTCTCTTAGAACTTGTATGATATAGGTATAAAACGCTTACAGATGAGCTTGTCTGACTGAAAGCTTGTCAGTCATAGAAGGAGGAGCTATGAGTAAAAACTATATCATATTCGGTGCAAGTCAAGGCTTAGGAGATGCTTTTGTGAAGGGGCTTCCTTCAAGTGGTGATACAGTATGGATTGTGTCTCGAAGCGAACCAAGCAGTTTGAACATAGATGATGGCGTACATAGAATTTGGCTGAAAATCGATTTATCAAGCCAATCCCATATCCCCTATATGCTTGAAGCATTGGAGAATAAGACAATTGATGTACTCATTTATAACGTCGGTTTATGGGAAAAACGAGGCTTTGAAGACGACTATTCTTTTGATCACGATCAGCCAGAGGATATTGCACATTTAATCAATGTGAACATCACCTCAACCATTACGTACATCCAGGCACTGCTTCCGCATGTAAGGAAATCGGAGAATGGAAAAATCATTGTGATTGGATCAACAGCAGGACTCGATCATACAAACTTGCCGCAGGTATCCTTTGTGGCATCTAAATTTGGTCTGCGCGGAATTGTGAATGCGTTGAGAGAGCATGTGAGAAAAGATAAAATATCTGTCACCTGTATCAATCCAGGAGAACTGGCGGCGGAGGTCCCATATGAAGAGGGAGCTGAAAAAGCCATCACGCTATATGATGAAACGAGAATTCCTGTACAGGATATTGTGGAGCTTGCGAGATGTGTCATTCATTTATCGAGGGTCTCTTGCGTGAAAGAAATCAACGTTCCAGCCATAACAGATTTGAATGCGTAACATCAAACAGACCACCCGCTTGAATAAAGGCGGGTGGCTTTTTCAATTTACGATGAATGCTGCTGAAGGGTTTGATAAACAGCCTCAGTTAGGATCTCAATGCCGGTAAAGATGGAAGAGCGGTCGAAGGTCATATGCGGATGATGAAGACCTGGCTTTAAATCACAGCCTAAACCTAGCATGGTGGATTTAATATGCGGAACCTTCGCTGCATAAAAATGAAAGTCCTCTCCGCCTGTCGTGACGATCGGAGGGTCAAGCTGCTCTTTGCCTAAAACCTGTTCAATCGCAGAAGACATGATCTGAACGGCTTCTTCATTTAAAGTTGCGGCAGGCAGGCGATGATCTGTTGAAAGTGTAATGGAAGCGCCAAAGGCATCTGCTACAGAATGAACGGCTCTTTCAATTTCTTTTTCTAATTCATCCATCACTTCGTTTGTTTGCGCCCGGACATCTAATGTAAAAGACGCTTTGCCCGGAATGATGTTTGAGCTGCCCCCGCCAGCATGTAGATTGGTCATTTTCACAGAATGCGCAACTCTTGGATCGACATGGATATGAGCGAGTCTCTGCACGAGGGTTGAAGCTACTTCTATTACGTTGACCCCAAGGTGCGGGCGTGCTCCGTGCGCTTCCTCTCCAATAATTGTGCCAACGTAATGATTACTTGATCCGTGCAAAATCGCAGGAGCACAGCGTCCGTTTAATGTTTCTTGAATTGGACGTACATGTACGCCATATAAGTAATCAACATCTGCCAGTACACCTTTTTCAATCATTTTAAGCGCACCGCCGCCTCTTTCTTCAGCTGGCTGAAAAATGAATCGAATCGTACCGTTCGGGCGTTCTTTTTCCTTTAATGCCATGAAGGTGCCGAGAGCCATTGTCATGTGCGCATCGTGACCGCATGAATGATTGGCTTGAAATTCACCATCTACTTCTTGCCAAAGTGCATCAATATCGGCTCTCACAGCGACCACTGGTGCGCCTTCTCCAATTTCACCGATCACTCCTGTACAGTCGTCAAATGTTCGAGTGCTGCAGCCCAATTTTTTCAATATATCTTCAATATAAGCCGTCGTTTTTGTTTCTTCCCAGCTGATTTCTGGGTGGGCGTGCAGGTGTTCAAAGATGTCTGTCACAGTTTGTTTCATTTCGTTTGTCAAAGTTGTCATGAGAAGCCTCCTTGCTGGCAGATAATCTGCCATAATCTTATTTTAGTGAAATAATATTGATCTTAAATATCAACAGTGTTTATAATATAACACATCATTTGATTATTCAGAAAATTAAGTGAAATTCCGATCGGGACAAAGGGGTTTTGACACATGAAAACAGCGACAGTATCAGCACCAGAGAAACAAAAACGAAAACTTCAAATGCCGGATGCGTATGTTCTTTTATTTATCATTGCACTTATTTGTACGATTGCAACGTACTTTGTACCAGCGGGTGAGTTTGACCGAAAAACATCAGGCGAGATCACAACAGCTGTTCCTGGCAGTTATCACCGCATTGATCAATCACCAGTGAGTGCGGTTGGCTTTTTTACAGCCATTCAAGAAGGAATGGTGGGGTCTGCTTCTATTATATTTCTTATTCTATTTACTGGCGGAACCATTGCTATTTTGGAGAAGACAGGTGCCATTAACGGGATGATTCATCATGTCATCAGCCGGTTTCAAACGAAGCAATTATTGTTTATTTGTATTGTTGGGGGATTATTTTCAGTGCTTGGAACGACCGGAATTGTCGTGAACTCTGTCATTGGGTTTATTCCAATCGGCATCATTGTGGCGCGATCCTTGAAATGGGATGCTGTGGCAGGAGCGGCGGTTATTTACATCGGCTGTTATGCTGGGTTTAACGCAACGATTTTATCTCCATCTCCATTAGGTTTATCACAAACGATAGCAGAGCTGCCGATTTTTTCTGGCATTGGCCTACGTGTCATCATTTATCTTTGTTTTCTTATTTCTAGTATCGTGTACATCTATTTATATACAAGACGTCTGAAGAATAAAGAAAAGGGAAGCATTCTTGGCGATCAATGGTTTCCTGCTAAGGGGCTTGGCGGAGCCGATGCAGAATCTGTGGACAAGCCCGCATTTACCGGCAGACATAAACTGATTTTAGCGGTGTGCGGATTGTCACTTGGAGGCTTCTTATATGGCGCACTTCAGCTTGGCTGGACCGATAAGGAAATGGCGGGTGTGTTCATTTTTATGGCCATTGCTGCTGGACTGCTCGGCGGATTAGCTGCCAATGACATTGCGAAAACGTTTATTGTCGGCTGTCAAAGTCTTGTATACGGCGCACTCATTGTTGGGATGGCACGCTGCATTTCGGTCATTTTAGAAAACGGCAAGCTCCTTGATACAGTGGTCAACGGCTTGGCGAGTATGCTGACAGGGTTTAGTCCAATTGCTGGTGCGATCGGGATGTATATAGCGAGTGCGCTTCTTCACTTTTTGATTTCATCTGGATCAGGAGAAGCCGTTGTCTTTATTCCAATTCTTGCACCGCTGGCTGATTTAATGGGTATTACGAGACAGGTAGCTGTAGAAGCGGTGATGCTGGGCGAAGGTGTAGTCAACTGCATCAATCCGACTTCGGGTGTGCTGATGGCAGTGCTTGCTGCAAGTGGTATTCCTTATGTGAAGTGGCTGCGATTTATGGTGCCGCTTGCGCTCATTTGGTTTGTCATCGGTCTTGTGTTTATCTGTATCGGGGTCATGATCAACTGGGGACCTTATTAAAGATGTATGAAGCTGCCGAAGAGCGTTTGGCAGCTTTTTTCTTGTGGAAATATGTATGGAGTCAGCACTTAGAAGCACAATAAGTCTGTTCACAAATTGGCTACATATTTTTTTTGAGCAACCCCCTTGCAAAAGTTTGTGAAGTATTGCACAATATGTATGTGAAATACTTCACAAACAAAAACCAACCTAGTTTTACTCAGGAGGATGAGATAAATGACAAACGAAAAAGTCAACAAAGTAGCACTTATTGGAGCAGGTTTCGTCGGCAGTAGTTATGCCTTTACATTAATAAATCAAGCAATCACAGATGAATTGGTCGTCATCGATTTGAATCAAGACAAAGCAATGGGTGACGTGATGGATTTAAACCACGGAAAAGCATTTGCCCCGCATCCTGTGAATACATGGTATGGAGATTATGAGGATTGTAAGGATGCAGATATCGTCTGTATCTGTGCTGGTGCAAACCAAAAGCCAGGTGAAACAAGACTTGACCTTGTTGAGAAAAATTTAAATATATTTAAAGGCATTGTAGAAAACGTGATGAAAAGTGGATTTGATGGCATTTTCTTAGTTGCCACAAACCCAGTTGATATTTTGACATATGCGACTTGGAAATTCAGTGGACTTCCAAAAGAACGAGTGATTGGCAGTGGTACAACACTTGATACAGCAAGATTTAGATACATGCTGAGTGAGTATTTTGAAGCAGCAGCACATAACGTGCATGCGTACATTATTGGAGAGCATGGGGATACAGAGCTTGCTGTTTGGAGTCACGCGAATATTGGAAGTGTACCGATTACAGAGTTAATGAAGAGAAATGATCAATACAAACAAGAAGACCTAGATGAAATCATGGAAAATGTCCGTCATGCCGCTTATCAAATCATTGAGAAAAAAGGAGCAACTTACTACGGTGTAGCGATGAGTTTAGCCCGCATTACAAGAGCCATCCTGCACAATGAAAACAGCATTTTGACTGTCAGCACGTACTTAGATGGAGAGTACGGAGCAGAAGATGTCTATATTGGTGTACCTGCCCTTGTGAATCGAAATGGTGCAACAGAAGTGATGGAGCTTGCACTAAACGACACAGAGAAAGAAAAATTCGCACACAGTGTGAATGTGTTAAAAGAGATTTTGGCTCCTCATTTTTAATCAATAAAAAGCAACCTATCTGAGCAGAAAAGGATGAATCCCTATGTGGCAGCAAATATATGATCCGTTTGGTATTGAGTTCGTCAGTGCATTGGTGGCAATGCTTCCAATCTTGTTTTTTCTACTTGCCTTAACTGTATTTAAATTAAAAGGTGTTTTAGCCGCTTGTTTTACCTTAATTGTCAGCTTTGTAATAGCTGTTTTCTTCTTTCATATGCCAGTTGAAAAGGCATTATCTGCTGTGCTGCTCGGTATATCTAATGGACTGTGGCCAATTGGATATATCGTCATCATGGCGGTATGGCTCTATAAAATTGCAGTGAAATCTGGTAAGTTCGATGTCATTCGTTCTAGTATTGCAGGAATCTCTCAAGATCAACGTCTTCAGCTCTTATTAATTGGTTTTAGTTTTAACGCATTTTTAGAGGGAGCCGCTGGGTTTGGTGTACCGATTGCGATTAGTGCCGCTCTCTTAACAGAGCTTGGGTTTAAACCTCTGAAAGCTGCGATGCTCTGCTTAATTGCCAATGCTGCGTCTGGCGCATTTGGTGCTGTGGGCATCCCAGTGATTACAGGGGCGCAAATGGGCAATATGACGCCGCTTGCGTTATCTCAAACCCTTGTGTATACGATCCCGTTTATTTCATTCTGTATTCCGTTTCTCCTCATTCTGATTGTAGATGGATTCAAAGGGATCAAAGAAACTCTGCCGGCCTTGCTTGTTGTGAGTGGAAGCTATGCCATTTTGCAAGCTGTCACAATGGTGACAATGGGCCCTGAGCTTGCCAATATTATTTCTGCCTTAGCAAGTATGGGAATTTTGGCTTTATTTCTTCGGAAATGGCAGCCGAAACACATTTATCGTGAAGAAGGAGCGCCAGCTATTGAAAAGAAACAAACGTATACCGGCGTTGAAGTGCTGAAGGCATGGTCTCCGTTCTATATTTTAACGGCTGTGATTACGGTATGGAGTCTGCCAGCATTTAAAGCATTGTTTGCTGTAGGAGGACCGCTTAACTGGACGACCATTTTAGTGAAAATGCCATTTTTACATCAGCAAATTGTGAAATTACCACCAATTGCACAAACAGAAACACCCATTGACGCGATCTTTAAAATTGATGTGATTAGTGCAACGGGTACTGCCATTCTGATTGCGGTCATGCTGACAGGGCTTCTTAGCAGACATATTACATTAACAGAGGGTGCTGCCTGCTTAAAAGCAGCGGTGAAAGAGCTTTGGATACCTGTTCTAACCATTTGTTTTGTCATGGGCTTCGCCAACCTGGCGAACTTTGCTGGACTAAGTTCTGCTATTGGACTAGCACTTGCCAAAACCGGCGACTTGTTCCCGCTTGTCAGCCCAGTACTTGGCTGGATCGGCGTGTTTATTACGGGCTCTGTCGTGAGTAACAATGCCTTATTCGGTAACCTTCAAGCCGTCACTGCTTCTCAAATCGGCTCACAAGCAGGCTTGTTAATTGGGGCAAATACAACCGGCGGTGTGATGGCGAAATTAATTTCTCCACAATCAATTGCTATCGCTACAGCAGCTGTTGGGGAAACAGGGAAAGAATCTGAGCTTTTCCAAAAGACCGTGAAGTACAGCTTCATCTTGCTCGGTATTGTGTGTATATGGACATTCATTCTTGCTCAATTTATATAGGTTCATAGATAGAGTTAAAAAAGACTGAGATCACTCTCAGTCTTTTTTGTTTATGTAGATTCTCTTGTCACGAGCCGGGTGGGCAGCTGAATATGGTCACGCTGTAGTGGTTTTTGATCTTGTAAGAGCGCGATCATTTGCTGTACAGACCGCTGGCCAAGCTCCACGATGGGAATGTCGATCGTGGTAATCGTTGGAGCCGTCACTTCACAAATGTCTTGGTTATCATAGCCGATGACCGCTAGATCCTCAGGGATTTGATAGCCATATGAAATGGCCCGTTTAATAAGCCCTGCTGCGACTTGGTCATTACCGGTGAAAATGGCATCTGGCGCATCCTTCATGTGATGGATGATATCCATTAAACGAAAGCCGTCTTCAATGGTAAAGGCCTCTCCGAACAGCCAATCGTCATAGAGCGGCAAGCCGTGAGCAGACAGTGCATCAAGGTAGCCTTGTTTCCGTTGTTTTTGAGCTTCACTGCTTTCAGTATCAAAGCAAAATCCAATCGATGTTCGCCCCGACTGAATCAAGTAGTCGACTGCTTTATAGGCCGCTTCCCGTTCATCGTATCCAATAATCGGGATGTTTGCTGTTTGATGATATTCATTCGCCATGACAATGGGGCCGTTTGTTAAAAATGGCTCAATCTTTTCCCACTGATTTTCTAATGCCCCCAATATGACACCATCTACTTCTTTTCTTTTTAATAATTGAAGCCCTTCAAGCTCTACTGCTTCCTGATAAAACGTCTGGAGCACGATGGCTTTATATCCTTGATCCAGGGCTTCCTTTGAAATACCTTTAATCAATTGTGCAAAAAAAGGATGATCCACTGCAGGAACAGACACAGCAATGGTTTTTGTCCGATGTGATCGTAGGGTGCGAGCCGCTGAACTCGGTGTATATTCCATCTCTTTCATCACCTGTAAAATGTGCTGCCGCTTTTCTTCTGACACATATGGGTGATGGTTTAGCACTCTGGAAACGGTGGTGGTTGAAACCCCGCAGCGTTTTGCAATTTCATAAATTGTACACATATTAACAAATCCTTTACACAAAGTTATTGTTCTGAAATCGATAACATCATTTACAATGTGAAACAAGTTAAATATTAACAAAAGGAATTGATTAATTGGAGGGAATGGAATGCAAATATTGACGAAGATATCAGGTAAAAGCAAGGATTATCTCCCTTTGCTGGATATGATCAATCAAGGTGTTCAAGTAAAGGCTGATTCAGTTGAAGAACATCTAGCAAATGAAAAACTGGTGACGTTCCTTGAGCAAGATATTGAGCGCGCAGGTTTGGAAAAAATTCTCTTCCATTATAAACAAAATAAGGAAAAAAAGATACCGTTCCTGCCAGTTGATAAACTGATTTCAGAGGATGAAATCGATGATATTATGCAGGTGCTGAAGGAAGTATTAAGCTCTGGCCGTTTTACTTCAGGGCCATATATTCCGGCGTTTGAAAAGACGCTTGCTGAGTACTTAGGGAAAAAATATGTCATTGCGACATCAAGTGGAACAGATGCCCTCATGATCAGTCTCATATCAGCAGGTGTCCGCCCAGGAGACGAGGTTATTCTGCCTGCCAACAGCTTTGCGGCAACAGAAAATGCAGTGCTTGCCATTGGGGCTGTTCCAGTTTATGCCGATATTGACCCAGAAACCTACTGCCTCGCACCTACTGAAATAGAGAAGCATATCACAGATCAAACGGTATGCATTCTTCCAGTTCATTTATACGGGAAGCAAGCAGATATGAAGGCCATTTCAGCGATTGCGAAACAGCATGGATTGAAAATCATTGAAGATGGCTGTCAGGCAATTGGCAGCAGCGGTCTTGGCGCTTACGGAGATGGACTTGTTCTCAGCTTTAATCCATATAAAAATCTTGGCGTCTGCGGAAAGGCAGGAGCCATTGCCACAAATGATGAAGCCCTGGCGGAAAAATGCATGGAGATCAGCTATCACGGCTTTGAACCAGGAAAGAAAAATGTCAAACGCAGTGACTACGGCTTTAATTCCAAGATTGATAATTTACAGGCGGCAATCGGACTCGAACGGATGAAGTATTTAGGATTGCAAAACTTTAAACGTTTTTACTTAGCAAAGCGCTACATTGACCAGCTGCAAACGCTTGAGGATGAAGGATACATGAAGCTTCCGAAGTTGACGGATGATCATGTATGGCACCTATTTCCGATCAGAGTGCTGAAGGGCGACCGGGATGAGCTGGCAGCGAAATTACTGGAAATGGGCATAGAGACAGATGTGTATTACCCGATACTTTCGCATCAGCATCAAACAAATCTTGTTTCTCAAAAGTATAAACAAACGACACTTCCACACACGGAAAAAGCAGCGCAGCAATTGCTTCACTTGCCGCTTTATCCAGGCATGCCGCTGCAAGATCAGGAGAAGGTCATCGAGGGGGTTCATCATGTTATCAAGTCTTCCGTTCAATAAAAAACTGCTGAATCAGCCGAAGAATCCGCAGTGGATCGTCTTCTGTGATTTTGATGAAACCTATTATTCTCATGAAATGACAGAGGATCAGAGAGAGGATGTTAAGCGGCTGGAAGCTTTTGTAGCAGAAAGGAACGAAGCAGGACAGCTCTTGCTGGGCTGGGTGACGGGAAGCAGTCTCGATTCCGTCACGAGCAAAATGGAGAAAGGTGGTTTTCATCAATTCCCGCATTTCATTGCGTCCAACTTAGGAACAGAGATTGTGTATACGTCAGATGCTCTTTTTGGACAGCCAGATGAGGAGTGGATGAAGCGGCTCGATGCTCAGGGTTTTTCAGATGAAAAAATTGAAGACATCCTGGAAACGGTCCGTGAAAAAGGGATTACGCTTAGACCTCAAACGCAGCTGGGCAGCTCAGGGTATAAGAAGAATTTCTATTATCAGGAGCAGGATGAGCGGACAGATCTTCATCATCTATCATTTATTCAAACACTTGCCAAAGAACGCGGGGTGGCGGTCAATATCAACAAATGCAACCCGCTTGCAGGGGATCCTGCGGATTGCTATGATGTTGATTTTTTACCAGTCGGAACAGGGAAGGATGAAATTGTCCACTTTATGCTGAACCAATATGATCTATCGAAAGATCAGGGCTTTGCCTTTGGTGATAGCGGGAACGATTTGCGGATGCTTCAATCCGTCACGCACGGTTTCCTTGTCCAAAATGCGACTGCCGAAGCCAAGCGGCACCATCACCAAATTTGTCATTATGGGTATGCAAAAGGAATCTATGAAACATTGAAAACAGTGATTTATAAACATGAGGGGGCACATTCATGAAGAAAATTGGAATTGTTGGAGCAGGGAATATTGCAAAAGCACATGCAAGAGCATTATCAACGATCAAAGGTGCAGAATTATCCGGTGTCTATGATTTGCACGAGTCAGTCGCACAGGGATTCATTAAACAATACGGCGGACGTGTGTATTCAAGTATCGAAACACTAGCAGATGCATCTGACGGGTTGATCATTGCCTCCCCTAATTTTTGTCACAAGGACCATGCCCTTCAGTCGCTAAGAGCAGGGCAGCCGATTTTATGTGAAAAACCAATGGCTGTGTCGCTGAAGGAAGCGAAGGAAATGGTGGAGACAGCCAAACAGTTCCAGGTTCAAGCCAGTATGGGCTTCAACTATCGTTATTTATCCTTTGTGAATATCTTGAAAAACTTGATTGCTAACGGTGAATTAGGCCGCATATTAACCGTCAGAACTCATTTTAAGAAGAACAGTGCCCTTAGAAGAAAGACATTTTCATGGAGAGACAGCGGCGAAAGTCTGCGTACGAGCGGTGCACTAGGGGATCTTGGCATTCATTTAATCGATATGCTGTGGTACTTATTTGGCAGTGAAATGAAGAAAGAATCACTTAACACCAAGATGCTGACACATGTAAAGGAAAAAGAAGAGAAAAAGGTTCAGGTGGATGATCATACTGAAATTTTCGGACAGATGGAGAATCAAGTATTCTTTCATTTGGTGACATCCAAAAGCACGCAGCCTGAAGAATGCGGATTTAGTGTAGAAGTCGTTGGTCATGACAAGGTATTCAAATACCATACGAACATGAAAAACGAATATGAGATTAGTGATGGATTGTGTGTGGAGCGTCACCAAATGCCGCAAACCTTGCTGACCGATCCGCCAAATGAATTTTATGGGTGGTCCGATACATTTCGTGATCAGCTGATGCATTGGGTGAATACAGATCCATACCCAACTCATATGAAGGTCGCTGATTTTGAAGATGGGTATCGCGCGCAGGCTGCGCTGAATACATGCTTTGAGAGGGAAGAGGCAGTCTTGTCTGCCCGAGCATATTAAAGAGGTGGAGCGGAGGATGTGATGACTCCGCTCCTTTTTAGAGGAAGTGAAAAGATGAAAAAGGTGTTTTATTTTGGCTGTGTCTTTTATTTTTTTATTGGGACCATTCATGTGTTTTTTGGCAGCTTAACGCCTTATTTGCTGTCGAGTTATGATAAGGGCCCCGGGGAATTATCATCTTTAATTTTTTTTCAGTTTATTGGTTTTTTGACAGGTGTTCTTTTATCCCCCATTCTTGTGAGAAAAAAAGGCTACGGTGCTGTGCTGACCATGGGTCTCTTGCTGATGATCGGCTCACTGTTGCTCGGGCTTTTGATGCCGGGCTGGACAACGCTTGTACTGGCAGGTTTTTTTCTTGGTAGCGGTGCAGGCAGTCTTGAGACAACAGCTGGGGCGTATGTCATTTCGATGGCTAACAGTGCAAAACGAATTAGTATCATGGAGGTCTTTTTTGGATTAGGGGCACTGTTATTTCCTTTAGTGATCCTGCTGACGGTCACAGAACAGACATGGCAGTATGTGTTTTTGTTTCAGGTTGGTGCGCTGACATTTTTCCTCATGCTTTGGCTTGTTTTTATGAACAAATTGCCTCATGGGCATATGGATGCTCCTTCTAAAGGAGAGATGAGGAAGCCGTCCTTACTTGTTGATCGAAACAATCGAATCATCGTGGTGCTCATGATTTGCTTTGCTTTTTTCTATGCAGGGATTGAAACGAACTTTGCGAACTTTTTGCCGTCGATCATGCTGGAAAAAGGGGGAGAGAATTGGGGCCTTTTTGCGGTCTCTACTTTCTGGACAGCGATCGTCATCGGCAGAACGTTGATTGCAAGGAAAGCTGATCGGCTGCATCCGCTGCGTTTTTTAAAGCTGAGCGCAGCTCTCATGATTCTGCTGCTTGTGATATTCGCTATGACAACCCACATCGCCGCGCAGCTGATTCTCATCTTTTTCATCGGCCTTTGCGCAGCTGGCATGTTCCCAATCGCACTGACTGCATCCGCTTTGATGATTGAAAATGCCATCGATGAGGCAACGAGTTACTTTATTGCAGCTGCGAGTTTAGGCGGAGCCTGCTTGTCCTTTTTGATTGGATTTAGTCTTGAATGGGCAGGAGCGGCAAGTGCCGTCTTTGTTTTCGCCTTCTTAGCTGTTCTTCTGTTTGCAGCTGCGATTCAAATGAATCGTTCTAAGAAAAAAGAAACGGTACACGCGCAGCAGCCGGGGCTGAAAGCAGATCGGTAAGCAGATGATCCGGCGGCTTTTCTATTCCTCCTAAAATGCTGACAAAGGACTTGTACTAAAACGCAGAATGTTTGAATAACATGTACAAGTCAGCATCAAAAGGAGGACGTCTATGTGGCGGTGTTTTTTGGTTATATCTTTTTAGGGTTGTCACTGTCAGCGCCTGTTGGGCCAGTCAATGCAGCCCAAATCGACAGAGGGATTAAAAGTGGATTTTGGCATGCGTGGATTTTTGGTGTGGGGGCTATGGCTGCGGATATTGTCTATATGCTCCTCATCTACTTTGGTGTCGCCCAGCTTTTGACTGCACCTCTTGTAAAAACTTTTTTGTGGCTGTTCGGCTTTTTCGTTCTGACCTATACCGGTATTGAGAGCCTGCGTAAAATCAATTTACAGGAGAGTCCAAAAAAGGATGGAGGAAATGCATCCATTGGTCATTCTTTCATAACAGGGTTTTTCATTTCCCTTTCTAATCCGCTCAGTATTTTGTTTTGGCTTGGCATCTTTGGCAGCATCTTAGCCAATACAATTGAAAAGTATGGTGCTTCCCAAATGCTCTTGTACAGTATGGCTATTTTTATCGGCATGCTGATTTGGGATTTCAGTATGGCGCTGCTTGCTAGTTCGTTTAGGCGTTATTTAAGTGAGCGAGTTTTACATGGATTATCTGTTCTTGCGGGTCTATCATTACTTGGGTTCGGTGCTTATTTTGGGTATCAAGGGATTATGGCGTTGATTGGATAGAATAACCCCGCATTCTTTGTCGGTCTGCACTCCGATGCTCGTCCTTCCTAGACTGCAAAGGTTTTCTATCACGCTGTAAGAAGAAAGAAGGCTAAAATGAATTTCATTTTAGCCTTCTTTTTTGTAAGGATTGACAGACTTTGAACATTCTTCAATAATGGTGAGATATAAAATGGATTGAAGGAGCTTCTGTTATGCGTATGTTTCTGCCAGTATTCAACTATGCGTGTATGCTGATTTTATCAGTTATCACAACAACATTCGTTTATACCCTTTTATTTATGCCGTCTGAAGTGGGCTTTAGTTATGTGGAGATGACCAGTGTTTTGATTTTGATTGCTTATGTTATTTTTGCTGCACCGATTCAGCTTGTTTTACACAGGCATCCTAAGAGATTTCGAAGCCGTGACTTATTGGTTTATTTTATTGCGGCATGGCTGGTTTGTTCGGCGCTGGCTTTATGGATTGATTATGGACTTGTTGTGTTCATAAGCTATAAAGTCTATTTGTTTAGCTTCTGCGCAGCCCTTATTTATTGGGTGTTGGATTCCGTCTTTTTGATGAAGAACCGACCATAGGAATGACAAAAGGCGCACTATTAAAAGAAGCGGAAGACACTAGTCTGATCATACAAACAAATACCTGCTCAGTTTGAACGAAAACCCTCACGTTATCATGCGTTAGGAAAGTCGTTTCAGGACAGTCACCACAGCTCTTTTCACCTCATAGGCTGTGGGGAAGACGTTAAAACGAGGTGGAAGGAAATGGCCCAGCTGTATGCAAAAAGTTGCCTTGATCAAAATCTACGATCACTAGAAGATTGGAAGCAGGATGCTTTTACACAATTTGGAGAGATGGTAGGAGATGAGGCAGATACATTCCCTTGTGTACCCGGAAGACAAGGATTTTTTCTCGATCATTTACGTTATGGGTTTGTTGGAGACCCGAGGGAAGAGAAAGCGGTTGATGAATTAGCACAGCTGCTTAGAGAATATAAAAGCTGTGCGAAAGAAACCGGTCAATATGCTTCGTTTATCTGTTTTTTTGAAACGCCGCAGGACTTAAAGGAAAGTTCGCTTGAAGAGTTTGAACAGCAGTTTTGGTCGCTGCTTCAACGGCTGCATCAGAAAGATGAAGTACCATGGCCTGAGGATGTTCCGGTGGATCCTCATCATCATGAGTGGGAGTATTGCTTTCATGGTGAAGCGTATTTTATTTTATGTTCCACACCGGCTCATAAGCTGAGAAAAAGCCGTCACTTTCCTTATGTTATGATGGCGTTTCAGCCTAGATGGGTGTTTGAGAAACTGAATGGTTCGACCAAGTTTGGTCAAAAAATGAGTCAGCTCGTTCGCAAACGGCTCAAAGCATATGATGAAGTCAGTGTTCATCCATCATTAAAATGGTACGGTGATCCGGCCAATCATGAATGGAAGCAATACTTTCTCTCAGATGATGAGGCGGAGAAACCAGCCTCCGCCAAATGTCCATTTACTGCTTTAAAAAACATGATGAAATTATGATGCGGTCTGATCCTGTTTCCACTTTTTTCTCATGAATAGCACCATAATGGCTATCACTGCAATGATCCCAAGGCTGATAAAAAAGCCAGGTCGTCCGCTTGCCTCTGTTAATGTGCCTGAAACGGCGGCTCCAATTAAGAGCAGCGCAAGAATCATTTCGCACGTTTGGCGAGTGGATGGCTTGGATAGTTTTTTACTTGAGAAAAGGATGAATACCCATGTGTACAGAAGGGTAAGACCTGCTGCAGTTGTGAGGTGCTCATAGATGTGTTTGGACAAAAAGAGCGCAAGTAAAATTGAAACAACTAAGCCAGCAGCGGTTAAAATAATTGAAGACCATCTGACATGAGATGGGTCTTTTTGTTTAAAGCAAGCAGGTGCATCTTGATGCTCCGACATTGTGCCGAGCAGTGTTGTGACTGCATAGAGAGAGGCAACCAATGTCGAAAAGCCGGCAATAATGAAAATGCCATTAAAGATATGAAGAAAGATTGATAAATGAAACGGCTCTAATGATGTAATAAAGGGACTGCTGTTCTCATTAAAGGCTGTCACTGGGACAAGCAATAGAGCAAGTCCGATCGAAACGATATAGATGACCGCTAGAATGATCAGCATGACACGTCCAGCCTTTGCTGCATCCTTTGGGTCCTTTAAATGAACCGCCATCAGCCCCATGACTTCAATTCCCCCAAATGCATAAAACGCGTAAATCAATCCATTCCAAAGACCAAGCGGTCCGAGCGGCATCCATTCATGGTCTTTGTTTGGCAGATGCAGGGTCGGTTTATGTTCTGTCAGAATGCCAAATAACACAAGCACCGCTAAAATCATAAACAGAAAAATCGCCGCTGTCTTCAGTACCGCAAGGACATTTTCTGTCTTTTGAAAAGAAGAAAGCCCTATGATAATCACGAGCAGGGCAAGAGCTGAATAGATCGCAGAAAACACCCAGAGCGGAATGGATGGGAACCAGTGGCGGGTAAAGAGAGATATGGCTGTTAACTGACTTCCCGTAATCAGCATTTCTGCAAACCAATACACCCAGCCATTGCTAAACCCAGCCCAGCGTCCATATGCTTTACGAGCATAAGAGCAAAACGATCCTTTATCAGGGTTATCGGCTGTCATCGCAGCCAAATGTTTAAAGACGAGATAGGTTCCGGCTGCAGCAAGCAAAAAGGAAATGCAGACGGAATACCCAGACTTTGTAATGGCGATGCTGGAACCTAGGAAGAAACCAGTGCCAATTGTACAGCCGACTCCGATGAGAGAAAGCTGCCACCAAGATAAAGATTGTTCTTCTTTCAATGCAAGTGCAACACCTTTCGATTTCAATGACATTAGCTTGTAACCGCCGCTTTTTTTTATACATGATCAAGGGGGCATTTTGGGCATACTGTCATGGAAAGGAGTGCATGTGATGAACGGAGAATATGTCATTTTACCAAAGGGCAGACTCGGCTTTCGTTTAGGAAAAGGTCAATGTATGCGGGTGGTTGATGTCGAAGGCCAGCAAGTAGCAGATGTGATGGCCTATCATGAAAAGGACTTTTATGAAAAATTTGACCAGGGCGCGACAATGGACAGTTTGTTCTCGTCCAAAGTGAAAAAAGGCGATAAGCTCTATTCTAATTTATATAAACCGATGTTTACGGTTATTGAAGATACAGTAGAATGTCATGATTTATACATGCCTGCCTGCCGGCAAGAAATGTATCAGCTCTTATACGGAAGGACCCACTTAGAGGTCATGCATACATGTTACGATAATTTGCGGAAAGCCTTTGAGCCATTTGGGATTCCAAAGGAGGATATGTACTATCCTTTTAATGCCTTTATGAATACAGTCATAGATGAAAAAGGAAAGCTGTCTGTGGAGCTGCCTAAATCTCTCCCCGGTGATTACATTCGCCTGCGGGCTGAAATGGACCTCATTGTGGCGGTGTCCGCATGCCCTGCTGATATTGGGAAGTGTAATGGATCAAGCTGTACATCCATACGGGTAGAAATCGATTAAAAAAGAAAAGGGCCAGTCCCTCAAGACGTGGTCTTTTTCGCTTGTGAATGTTTGATCATTGATAAAATAGGGGAACGTCTAACAAAATGTTCTTGATGAAACATGGTATAATGAAGATTCAAAAAACGTTGTCAAATCAATGAATTGAGAGTAAAACCTGTTCTCTTCATGTAGAGGATGCTTAGGAGGAAAAGGATATGAGTTTGCAGAAAAAGATCAGCCAAGAGTTGCATGTGCAGCCCTCAATTGACCCAAAGCAGGAGATTGAAAAACGGGTTAAATTTCTAAAGGATTATTTAAAAAAGACGGGTGCAAAAGGTTTCGTCCTCGGTATTAGCGGCGGACAGGATTCAACGCTTGCTGGCCGTCTTGCTCAGCTTGCTGTAAGTGAGCTTCGTCAAGAAGGAAAAGAGGATGCTGTTTTTATTGCAGTGCGCCTCCCGCACGGTGTGCAGCAGGATGAAGATGATGCACAGCTCGCTTTATCATTTATTCAGCCAGACAAGTCGTGGAAATATGATATTGCACCTGCCGTGACGGCTTTCAGTGATCAATATCAAAAGGAAACAGGCGGCCCATTGTCTGACTTTAATAAAGGGAATGTCAAAGCACGCATGAGAATGATCGCGCAATATGCTGTTGGCGGCGAGGAAGGATTGCTTGTGATCGGTACAGATCATGCAGCTGAAGCAGTAACTGGCTTCTTCACGAAGTATGGTGATGGCGGCGCAGATGTTCTTCCACTCACAGGTCTGACAAAACGCCAAGGTCGAGCGCTGTTAGAAGCGCTAGAAGCCCCGGAGCGCCTGTATTTAAAGAAACCAACAGCCGATCTGCTGGACGACAAACCTCAGCAAACAGATGAAACAGAACTGGGCATTACGTACAATGAAATTGATGATTACTTAGAAGGCAAACCAGTTTCAGATGAAGCCGCAGAAGCGATTGAGAAACGCTTTGTTCAATCAGAGCATAAACGCCAAGTGCCAGCTTCCATGTTTGATGACTGGTGGAAATAAAAAAGAGACCTCTCCATTTTCTGGAGAGGTTTTTTTTATGTCGAATTTCAGTTGAATTTGACAGAATGAACCAAACATGGTTCATTAAACTAGTAGAACGATCTACTCAAGTCGATTTGACTAAATACAGCTTTATTTGATTGAAAAAAGCAATAATAATTAGTTCGATTCACTTAAATTCGATGCTATTAACAGTATTTTCAGAAAAAATGATTGACGAAGAAAAAGAATGCGCTTACAATAAAGTCACATTCCGAAAAGTGAAATTAGATTCCACTGGATGGAATAAGGAGGTCATTCACCTCCAAATAAGAAGCTAAAGGAATGATTCACACAATGAAAAATCGAAGTGCACTGGAAATTTACAAAGAGGGAGGCGCTTGGTGGGAAACTGAGATTAGTCATATTGAAAAAAATTCAATTGAACTTCGAGGGTATCCGATTGAAGAACTAATTGGTGAATTGTCGTATCCACAAATGCTTTATTTACTGCTTGTTGGTGAATTATTGGATGATTCAAAAGCAGCTCTTTTTGAAAGTGTTCTTGTTGCAGGAGCAGACCATGGACCAAGAGCGCCATCAATTGCAGCAGCCAGAATGGCGGTGACTTGTGGCATTTCGTTTAATTCCTCTGTTGCAACAGGGGTGAATCTATTAGGTGATATTCATGGCGGAGCCGGAGAGAAGGCCATGCGTATGTTATACGAAGCCAAAGCGATCTACGATGATCAAAAGGATGTACAATTTGCGGCAAAGCAAGTGTGTCAAACATGGTTATCTCGCAAGGAAAAAATTCCGGGAATCGGCCATCAGCTTCATGATGATGATCCGAGGGTGAGACGTTTATATGAGCTGAGTCACACATATGTCCAGCAAGGTCTAATCAGCGGGACATATTTACGGTTAGCTGAAGCGATTAGACATGAGCTTGAACACCTGAAAGGGAAAAAAATCACGATGAATATAGATGGTGTATCTGCTGCAATCCAATGTGAATTAAACATTCCAGCAGAAGCAGCAAAAGGTATTTTTTCCTTATCTAGAGGAATGGGTATCGTGGCGCATGCATACGAGGAGCTCACAAAGGGAGCCCTCGTGAAGGGACCTTGTCCGAATGAAGAAAGATTGGTGCGTTATGCAGGACATGGAACGCGGCACTTGAAGGAGGGAGAGAAAATTTGAGTAGTTTGAAAGCGTTGTCATATATAAATGGCGAGTGGCTGGATACCGATCATGTTACAACAGATATTATCAATCCTTATTCAGGAAAGAAAATCGGTACATCTTATCTCGCATCATCAGAAGACATAGAACAGGCACTTTCTATTGCACAGCAAGCTAAAAAACAAATAGCGGGAATATCGGCAATCGAACGCTCAAAGCTTCTAAAAAAAGCAGCCAACTTGCTTGAAGAACAAAAAGACCATTTTGCAAAACTGATTTCGTTAGAATTAGGCAAACCGCTTAAAAATACAAGAGATGAAGTCGAGCGATCAATCGAGACGCTGGCGCAGTCAGCGGAAGAAGCGAATCGATTAATAGGTGAGACCATTCCTGGCAATGTATCATCGCGTGGACAAGGAGCAATGGCGATGACATTTAAAGTACCAGTCGGTGTTGTGCTGGCGATTACTCCTTTTAATGCACCGCTCAACTTAATTTGTCATAAAGTCGGTCCAGCTTTTGCTGGAGGGAATGTCATTATTTTGAAACCCGCACCGCAAACATCAGCTGTTGCCACAGCGTTTGTCAAACTCCTGCTCGAAGCAGGGTTTCCTGAGGCAAGTCTGCAGCTTGTGATTGGTGGAGTCGACGCTGGGAAACAGTTAGTCACTGATGAAAGAACGAATCTTATCTCTTTTACCGGAGGGGCTGCCGGAGGAGAACATATTACAACCTCTGCGGGATTAAAAAAAGTCCTGCTCGAACTCGGAGGGAATGGAGCGACGATAGTTCATCACGATGCAGATATTGAACAAGCCGCATCTCTATGTGCTAAGACAGGTTTTAGTAATTCCGGTCAAAGCTGTATTTCTGTTCAAAGAATTTATGTCCACCAGCAAATCATGGCGTCGTTTACTGAGGTGTTAAAACAAAAAGTAGAGCAGCTTGTCGTTGGAGATCCGCTGTCCAGTGAGAGTGATATCGGTTGCATGGTCGATGTCCAGGCCGCGCAGCGTGTTGAAGCATGGATACAAGAGGCAGAGAGTATGGGTGCACAGCTTTTATACGGGGGGAAAAGAAATGGAGCGAGCATCACACCAGCTATTTTGCTAAATCCCCCGAAACAGGCAAAGGTTGTCTGTGAGGAAGTGTTCGGCCCAGTTGTCAGCGTCCTCCCTTATGAGGAGCTGGAGGAGGCAATCAAAGAAGCAAATGATAGTCGATATGGTTTGCAGGCAGGAATCTTTACAAATCAGCTGGATGTTGCGTTGCACGCAGCAAAAGAACTTGAAACTGGCGGTGTCGTCATCAATGGGACGTCGAATTTTAGACTGGATCATTGGCCTTATGGTGGGATTAAGCGAAGTGGTCTTGGAAGAGAAGGTCCGCGTTTCGCCATCGAGGAGATGACCGAAACCAAAATGGTTGTGCTTCCAAATGGCCTATGAAAGGGGCGTATGGATGTGAAGGCATTTCAGCAAAAGGTAAAAAGCGTGCAGACAGGCAGTCAACCAATGATTTGTACCCCGCTCATCGGACAAACAAAGGAAGAATTGTTACATGAGATCGAGGTGTTAACTGAGAAGAAGCCTGATGTGATCGAGTGGCGGGCGGATTTTTTTCAACACCTTCATGACAAGGAACAAGTCATAGACACCCTTAAGAGAATGGTAGAAAAGGCAAAGGGCATACCATTTTTATTCACCATTCGCTCTGAAAAGGAGGGCGGCGAAAGTATATCACTCTCAGAAGCTGAGAAGGTTTCTTTGCTTGTCGAGCTTTGCTCCACTCAGCTTGTGGACGCGGTTGATTATGAATTGATGCAGGATGTGACACATATACAGCAAGTCAGTCAAGCGGCTAAAAGAAATGCGGTCACCTTGATAGTGTCATATCACGATTTCCATCGTACTCCTGGGGTGGATCGACTCGTGCAGCTATTTGTCAATGCAAAATCAGTCGGTGCCGACATTGCAAAGATCGCAGTGATGCCGCATTCCTATGATGATGCATTAACACTGCTTTCGGCGACCAGTCATGCGAAAAAGCATCTGTCGATTCCCGTTATTTCGATGGCAATGGGGGAATATGGGGCTTTTACAAGAATGGTTGGTGGACTTTTTGGATCTGTCATGACCTTTGCTGTAGGGAAAGAAAGCTCAGCTCCCGGGCAAGTGGCAATACAGGATTTGAACAGCGTTCTATCTATTGTGTTTCAAAGAATAAGTGAGTAGCAGGTTTATAGCTGCACCGTGAGAGGAGAGAAACATGAAGAAGAATATTTCTACACAGGTTATTCAGTATTTAGAAAATCGGGGAGTCGAGCATATTTTCGGTCTCTGCGGTCATACAAATATTGCTTTTTTATCAGCGCTTGAAAAAAGCTCGATTCAATTTGTAAATGTCAGACATGAACAGATAGCGGCACATGCAGCAGATGGTTATGCGAGAGCTAAGAAACAGACGGCTGTTGTTCTCAGTCATCTAGGTCCTGGACTCACCAATGCGGCAACAGGGGTAGCGAATGCAGCACTTGATTCCATTCCAATGGTTGTCATTGCAGGAGATGTCCCAAGTCATTACTACGGAAAGCACCCACATCAAGAGATCAATCTTCATTCCGATGCCTCTCAATACGAAATTTATCGGCCTTTTGTGAAAAGAGCATGGCGAGTCGATATACCAGAATTGTTTCCAGAGATTTTATCAAAAGCATTTCAGTTAGCTGAAAGCGGCCGTCCTGGCCCGGTGCTTATTTCTGTTCCAATGGATGTGTTCTCAAAAGACCTTGATGTGTCACTATTTGAACAAATCAACCATCATACACAGACCATTGAAAAACCTTCAATTGATGATCAAACGGCCAATCGGATATTAGATCGATTGCTGCAGGCAGAAAGACCGCTCTTATATGTAGGGGGAGGCATTTTACTAGCTGATGCAGCTGAAGAATTAAAGGCATTCACTGATCATCTCAGTATCCCTGTTGCCCATTCTTTGATGGGAAAAGGAGCCATGCCAGATGATCACCCAATGACCCTTGGAATGACAGGGTTTTGGGGGACGAAATTTATCAATGATCAATGTAAAGATGCGGACTATATATTGGCTTTAGGCACCCGTTTTGCTGAAGCTGATGCGAGTTCGTGGGAATCAGAATATACGTTCCGCTTCCCATCAACCAAGCTCATTCATATTGACATTGATCCGAATGAAATTGGCCGTAACTATCCTGTTGAAATTGGAGCAGTAGCCGATCTTAAGCAAGCCTTGACTGTACTTAATCGAGTGGCGAGAGAAAGACTGTCAGAAGGGCTGGATCGACCTGAATTGAAAAAGGAAATTGCAGCCTATCGTAAAGAATTCCAGGCGAGCAATTTGACGAATATTCAAGATGAATCCTTCCCAATGAAGCCGCAGCGTATTTTGCAGGAAGTGCGGGAAGTATTGCCGCCAGATGCTTTTATTACGACTGATGTTGGCTGGAACAAAAATGGGGTAGGGCAGCAATTTCCTGTGTTGACTCCAGGGACCATTTTAACGCCAGGTGGTTTTGCGACGATGGGATTTGGAGCCCCTGCCGCACTTGGGGCAAAGATTGCTCAGCCTGACCGTGTTGTTGTGTCACTTGTTGGGGACGGTGGATTTGGTCAAAACCCTTCCGTTCTTGCAACAGCCGTTGAAGAAAACATTCCTGTTGTGTGGATTGTCATGAATAACAGTGCGTTTGGAACAATAGCTGGCTTGCAAATGGCGCACTATGAGACGACATACGGTACTGTTTTTAGAAAAGGTGGAGAAAGCTATTCTCCTGATTTTGCTGCCATTGCGAGAGGTTATGGAATGAAGGGAATTAAAATCACCTCTGCTTCTGAATTCAAAGAAGCTTTAGCTGAAGCCATTGCCTCTCAGGAGCCTTGCGTGATTGATGTAGCAATGAAAAATGATCCTGTTCCTACGGATGGACATTGGAATATTAATGATATTTATTCACCAAATACAAAGCGCTCACATGTCAGCGTGAATTAAACAAAACGAGGGAGGAATTAACAATGAAAATTAAAGTATTGAATCCGTTTCAAGATGGGAACCCATTATGGTTAGGCTTAGATCGTCCAGAGGAGCAAATGATTCGAAAAGTATTTCAAACCATTACACCAGATACGGTTGGATCAGAGCATATGATGGCGGGTCTCACCATTTTTGAACCGGGAGAAGCAAGTTCAGTGCACAATCACCCGGGCTCAGAGGAGTTTGATTTTGTGATTAAAGGGTCTGGCGAAGTCATTTGTGAAGGAGAAAGGCAGTCCTTTAAGCAAAATGATTTCATGTTCATTCCAGACGGTGTTCCGCATCAGCATGTCAATACAGGAGATGAACCTTTATGGCTCATTTGGCTCTACACACCGCAAGGGCAGCTTCCAAAGGATTAAAAACCTGCACCGGTAAGCCCTCAATCATCAGGGCTTTATGGGTCAATTAGAAAGATGAAAAGGGCTAAGATCGAAAGTGTTTTAGCCCTTCATCACTTGAATGAAAGGGAGTCAAGTAATGAATATGAATACACCGCTCGAAGGAATGAAAATATTAGACGTCTCTACAATGATCGCTGCACCCTATGGCGCGGTGCTTCTAGGGGATTTTGGTGCAGAGGTCATCAAAGTCGAGATACCTGGTAAAGGCGATACGCTGCGGCATGTTGGCCCTTTTGCAGATGGTGAACCACTTAGATGGTCAGGTCTCTCACGGAATAAGAAATCCCTTACACTGGATCTGCACAAAGAAGAAGCAAAAGACATTTTTAAAAAGCTTGCAGGTCAGGTCGATGTGTTAATTGAGAATTTCCGCCCTGGAACGCTCGAAAAATGGGGCGTGGGGTACGATGTATTAAAGGAAATCAACCCTCGTTTAATTATGATTCGTGTATCGGGTTATGGACAAACGGGCCCGTTTAAGGACAAGGCTGGATTTGGAACACCTGCAACGGCGTTTAGCGGCTTTACATATCTTCAAGGGTTTCCAGACCGGCATCCAGTCAGCCCTTCTTTTTCTTTGACAGATTATATTGCTGGCATCTATGTGGCGTTTGCTACTGTGACTGCGATGTATTACAGGGATACACATCCTGAAGGAACTGGACAAATGGTGGATTTGGGCCTCTATGAATCTGTGTTTCGTATGTTAGAATTTTTGGTTGCAGAATATGACAAGCTTGGGAAGGTGCGCGAGCGCTCACCGGGGCTAAGTGGTCATTCAAGCCCTGCTGGCACTTATGAGACGAAGGATGGACATTATTTGGTTCTTGTGACGAGTACAGATTCGACCTTCAACCGATTGGCAGAGGCGATGAATCGATTAGATTTACTTGAGGATGAAAAATTTGCGGTCAATGCATCTAGGCTGAAGCATAACAAAGAGATGGATGCGATCGTCTCTCAATGGATTGCGTCGAAAACAAGGGATGATGTATTAGAAATTCTAGATACTCATGGCGTTCCTGTCAGCCCAATCTTAAGTATTCAAGATATTTTTGAGCATCCGCAATTTCAAGCACGAGAGAATATCGTCGAAGTGCATCACCCTCGTCTTGGAAAAGTAAAGGTGCCTGGGATCATTCCGAAGTTTGAAAAAACACCCGGAAGTATCCGTCACATTGCACCTGATTTAGGCGAACATAATTATGAGATTTTAACAAATATGCTTGGCTTCACAGAAGAAGAGTGCAAGCAGTTAGAAGAAAAAGGGGTCATTTAAGGCGCTCAACCGAACCGCGCGCTGCGGAAACAAAGGAGGATGGTTATGAAAGTGCATTCAGAACTGAAGGGGAATGAACTGCGGCCCGCTTATGTGAAACCAACGAAAGCTCGTTTTGGCATATTGATTCTGTTGTTTTTTATTACCGCTATTAATTATATTGATCGAGCCAGTGTATCCATTGTTGCACCTGCTATTCAATCTTCATTGCAATTAAATCCTGCCTTATTAGGTCTTATTTTTTCAGCATTTAGCTGGACATATACAGCGATGCAAATACCAGGCGGTTTTATTCTCGATAAATTTGGCTCAAAGGTAACGTATGGGATATCACTCATTACCTGGTCTATTTTTACAGGCCTACAGGCGTTTGCGAATAGCTTTGCCTTTTTATTCGGCTGTCGTTTGTTTATTGGGATTACAGAATCTCCCGCATTTCCTGCGAATAACCGCATTGTGACCACATGGTTTCCGAGGCGGGAACGGGCTTTTGCAACAGGTGTGTATACTGCTGGAGAATATGTGGGTCTTGCATTTGCGACACCTCTTCTTTTCTGGATCATGACGACTTTCGATTGGAGAACCGTCTTTATTACGGCAGGTGCGCTCGGTATCATATTTGCTTTCTTTTGGTACAAGTTTTATCACGAACCGAAAGAGCATCCGAAGGTAAATAAAAATGAGTTAGAATTAATCCGGCAAGGCGAAGGGCTGTCAGTAGCCTCACAGGAGAAGCTGAAATGGGCAGACTTTGCCGCCCTTCTAAAATATCGTAAATTGATCGGGCTCTATATTGGCCAATTCTCTGTTGCGTCTACACTATTTTTCTTTTTAACATGGTTTCCGACCTATTTAGCAGAGGCGAAAAATATGGCGTTTCTCAAGGTAGGTTTTGCTGCATCTCTTCCTTATATTGCTGCATTCTTTGGGGTATTGTTTGGAGGATATGTGTCTGATTGGCTGCTCAAAAAGGGTGTATCCGTGAATGTAGCGAGAAAGCTGCCGGTAGTGGTTGGTTTGCTTTTGACAAGTACCATTGTTTTAGCGAACTTTACAACGAATATCCCGCTTGTGCTGACCATTTTATCCATCGCATCATTTGCCCAAGGACTGTCTAATATCTCTTGGACGATGCTGTCTGAGGTAGCACCGAAGGAAATGGTTGGGCTGGCTGGCGGCGTATTTAACTTTTTTGCTAATTTAGCTGGGATCATCACTCCGCTGATTATCGGATTCATCGTGTCGGCGACGGGCTCTTACAACGGGGGAATTTTATTCGTCAGTTTAGTCGCATTAGGCGGGGCATTGTCGTACATTTTCATCGTAGGTAAAATTGAACGTATTCAATTAAAACCGTAGCGGGAAAGCAAAAGAGAACTCATATCAAGACGAGTTCTCTTTTTTTATGAATAAAAAATAACGGTGATAACTGTTGCACATGCGATACCCATGCTGATATAAAAGCCAGCAAACCAAATATTCCAACGCGTGATACGGTAAGGGTTGACCTTCATCAAATCTGCTAATAGGGAGACAGAAACATTAAAAGGACTAAACATGACAGTTGATGTGCCAGCAACGATAAGCATGATAGCAATGGGAAGAGCAGGCAGTTCATGAATGACAGGTGTCATCATGCTGACTAATAAAGCAAGCGAGACGAGTGGATGAAAACCGCAAAGGGCGGTGATCAGAAAATATAACCCAATGACACAATAAACCCAAATGGCATGGTCTGATATACTGACAATAAATGCTTGAATTGGCTGCATACTATTTGTGGCAAGCAGCATATCGACAAAGAAGCCGGCACTTAAAAATAGACACATATAGTTGGAGAGTTGATTGGTTCTTTCTTTCCAATGAGGCACAGAGACCGCTATATATTGTTTTCTTTTTTTGATAACAGATGAGAAAACTAGAGCAAATGGAATAATTGTCAGCACAACAGCAAATAGATAGCCTTTTCCAATCCATGCATCGACAAGTGAGACGGCTGTCATAAAGCTTAACAGCATGAAAGCGAGCTGGAGCGTTTTTCGCTTAATTCGATGAGGGTTGGAGTTTGTTTCTGCTGACTGAATGATGTTTGGTAATCGTTTGCTTTGACGAGAAAAAAGCATCCAGTCTGCCGCCAGCACCACGACCATTAAACCAAAAGTAATGGGTGCAATTTGATAATATTTTAGTTTAGTTGCATCAATGGTGACGCTAACCAGCACTTCAACAGGACTCCAGCTTAAACATAATGCATATGACCTTAAGAGGTTGCGTGAATAAAGATGTTGCTGCACCTGTTTTTTTAGGGATTCCAGCGACGGTTGGAGCGATGTATATAGTAAGGGGATCGTCGCGATATTTAAAAACATGCCAAGAATATGAGTGACAAATGAACTCTTGCGATAAAGCTGATTTGTGCTCGTTGTATGCAGTGTGAGCAGTTTATTTAATTGTGTATCGAAATGTCCAACATGTATGAGAGAATGAATAAAAGGCAGCATGAAAAATAGAGAAAGCAAGCCTAGCATGGAATGAAAGTGAAGAACAAACGTATGCAATGGCTGGCCGGATAAGAAGAATAAGAACAAACCAATGATGAGAAACACAGCACCTGTTTTCAAATAAAGCCCACTTGCTTTCTTAAAAGAAATGGTGAGCGAGAAAGCGGCCAGCAGACCAACAAAGTAGGAGAGTACGGGAGCAGGAAATAGTTGATGAACAATAAATAAACTAATCAGAAGTGTAAAAACGACCAGGTACATTCAAATATCTCCTCCATCAAACATCTTCAATTGATTTTATTCCGTCTAGTAGAATTTGTTTTCTTTTAGTGGAACATTTAAAATGGATTATAGCAAAATCGATCGTTTATGTCGATAAGAAATCACAGGGGAAAAGGAGAAAGTGAACATGGCTGATAAGAAGTCAAAAGAAGAATCAGGACTGCGTACGGTTCAGCGCGCTTTAGATATTCTTTCTTGTTTTAGTGAAGAACGTCAAGAGCTTACGCTAACGGATATTTCAAAAGAGATGAATTTAGCAATGTCTACGACAACGAGACTGCTCAAGGCACTTGAAATGAATCATTTTGTGGAAAAGAATCAAGAAACAATGAAATACAGATTGGGGCAAAGACTATACCTCCTCGGATACATAGCAGGGAAATCCATTCAGTTGAGGGAACTGGCTAAACCGCTCATGTACGCACTTCGTGATGAAACAAAGGAAACCGTCAACCTGTATGTAATGGATTCAACAAGCAGGGTTTGTATTGAACAAGCGGAGGGGCTGCAATCGATTCGGCATCTTGTCAAGATTGGTGAGAAGCTGCCATTATACGCAGGTGCAGGTGGAAAGGTATTATTGGCATTTCAAAGTGAAGAATTTCAACAAAAAGTATTTGCATCTGAGGCTGATCATGTGATGGGAGATGACTGGAAAAAGGAACGTAAACATATTCTTGACACGTATACTTCTTGCAGCATCGATGAACGGGAGGTAGGATCTGCGGCAGTGGCGGCACCCATCTTTAACATCCATGGGGAAGTGAACGCTTGTCTATCCATATCTGGTCCAACCCATCGCTTTACTGAAGAAGTTATTCCTCAGCTGAAGCAAAAAGTGAAAGAACAGGCACAGAGGCTCTCTGAGCAGCTCGGCTACGTCGTTAAACACAATTTTTAAGATAACCTATCTTTTCTTGCCCCATTTATCATATAATAGAAACATTATGTAGCATTCCTTGTCGTAAGGAGGACGTGTCACGACCATGAAAATCAATAGAGAAATTCCTGTAAGACAGCGAAATATTGTCCTCATTGGCTTTATGGGGGTTGGAAAAACAACCATTGGGCAGCTGGTTGCCAAAAAGCTATATAGAGATTTTATTGATGTGGATCAGGAGATTGAAAAAAAATACAACATGACGATTCCAGAGATGTTTCAGCAAAAAGGAGAAGCATTCTTCCGGCAGGCTGAAAAGGATTATATCGTCGATTTATGTGAACATACGCAGCTCAAGATCGTTTCCCTTGGAGGCGGTGCATTTAAACAGGAAGAAATCAAACGCTCCTGCTTGAAGCATTGTACAGTTCTTTTCCTTGATCTATCTTGGGAGAATTGGAAGCAGCGGCTTGATATCTTAATTGAAAACCGTCCTGTTCTTCACAACCGGACGCTCGATGAGATGAAAGAGCTGTTTGAAGAACGCCGGGAAATTTATTCTCTCCATAACTCAAGAGTGGAAACAGATCATTTAGAGGCTGAGGAAGTCGCTAATTATATTGTGGACACACTTAAGCTTGGCTGGGATTTATATTCGAAATAAAAAGTCTACCGTTTAGGGTAGACTTTTTTTATTTATTCGTCCATGTTTGATGACGGATGAAAAAGAAGAGAAAAGATGCTGCTCAGGCTGGCTTCAGCGATGCTTCTATCTTGCGTACATTGCTTAAAATGCCTCAGTTGATTTATCATATAATAGAAACATTATACAGCACTCCTTGTCGTGAGGAGGACGTATCACGAACATGAAAAGCAATAACTGTGAAGATTGATATTTCGAAATAAAAAAGTCTACCAACTAAGGTAGACTTTTTCTATCACGTTAATGCTTGATTCCTTGAATCAGTGCAGCTTTTAAACAGAAGGAAATGGGTTGATGCTGTGTATCGAATTGAACCTGAAAGAGCTGCTTTGTGTCAGGGTCTGCGGCATGAAGGTGGGAAATGATCTCCTTTTGAACATTTTCTGGTGTGCGTCCGCGTATCATCCAGTCCTGATAATCAATATGCAGATTCCAGTAACGAATATCTTCTTTAGTCAGATGGTTTTCAGCGAAGAGCTCTTTCCATTCTGATAACGAGCTTTCACGCACATGGGAAGGGTCTCTCAGTCTATTTAAATGATTAATAAATGAATCCTGTACAGGGTTTTCAGGTGCATAATGGTCGACGAGCAGAAATTTGCCGCCTTTCTTTAAGACACGGCTGATTTCAGACATGGCTGCCGGGAGGTTTGGAAAGTGATGAGCAGCAAATCGGCACGTCACTAATTCAAATGATTCATCAGGGAAGGGCAATGCTTCTGCTGCTGCCTGCTCAAAAGTAATGTGGGTCAGCTGGCGTTCTTCCGCTAGTGCTTCAGCAACCTCGATCATTTTTTGTGTGACATCAATACCGATTCCTTTAGAGATGACGTCTGAAAAGGAAAAAACGGTATGTCCTGCAGCGCAGCCAATATCAAGTAAATGCTCTTGTCCCTTCGCATTTGCTGCGGTTTTCATCCATTCTAGCTCTTCTCCGGCAGCAAATATGGGTGAATCTCGATAGTTCTCGGCATTCTGTGAGAATTGGTTCTCTGCTTTAGCATATGGATTCATTTCTTTTCCCCCTTTTTGTTGTCTTTCTATCGTAGAATGCGGCTTGTTCTTTGTCTAAGACTTAAAACATATGGCGTCAATAGTTAAAAGCTATGAGGTGATAAAAGTGGATATACGTATGATGGAATATGTCATTGAAGTGTACCGGCAGCAAAGTTTTACAAAAGCAGCAGAAAAACTTCACATTGCACAGCCTTCTTTAAGTCAGCAAATTAAGAAGTTGGAGGGGGAATTAAACACACCCCTCTTTATTCGAAAGTATGGACAAGTCACGCCCACACCTCAAGGAAGTCGCTTGATCAAAAGGGCTGAGAACATTTTGAAGGAACGAGACGATTTGCTGCGTGAGATGGAAGAAGCTGCGTACGAGGTGGGCAAGGAACTGAAAATCGGAGCGCCAGCCGTCACAGGCGGGTATGTCTTGCCAGGTTTATTAAAAACTTTCTGTCAAACGTATCCTCATGTTCACGTTCAATTAATAGAAGAATCACCCCGTAAGCTAGAGAGTCTGCTATTGGCTGGAAAACTGGATTTGGCTGTTTTGTCTATGCCTGTCGAGCATGAATCATTAAAAACGAAACAAATGCTGACAGAGCCACTCCTTCTGGCAGCCCCGCAATCTGCTATGCCCTGGTTAACTGCGGAATTGAACGATATCATCGAGCAAGCAGCGCAAAAAGAGCGCCATGATCAAGTGGTTCCATTTCACCTTCTCGAAGGGGTTCCATTTATTATGCTGAAAGAGGGATACGGTTTTCGGCAAGTGGTCACGGAACTGTGCCGTCATCACGGTTTTCAGCCAAAAGTGGCTTTTGAAACAAGTCATATTCAAACAGCACAGGCATTGGTCAAAAACGAACTAGGGGTGACGGTCGTGCCGAAAATGGTAGCACAAGAGGAAAGGAACCAAGTCACTTATTTGCAAATTGATTCATGCCCAACCCGCACACTTGTGTTTGCATATGTGGAAGAAAGGTATTTAACAAAAGCTGCCCAAGCCTTCATGAACCTTTATCAGAAACAAGAAAAGACTTAAACAAACGTTTGATGAAATAGAAAAAAGCAGGGGAATTCCCTGCTCAGTGCGCGGACAAACCCTCACATTTGTTGTCAGGTCTGCGCTTCGGTGCTCGTCCTTCCACATTGAAAAGAAGACAAAGGGCTAAAATCAAGATCATTTAGCCCTTTGTCAGCACTCCATTTTTAATATAAGTCCAGACGCTGATCCGTCATCACTGGAATTTGCTGTCTTACTTCATCTACTAGCTGAAGATCAATTTCTGCATAATAAATGTCTTCGTCATCGTTTGTTTCAAGCAGAATGCGGCCGAGTGGATCAATTACCATGGAGTGTCCAGGAAATTCTGTGTCCCTGCTTGTGCCAGTCCGGTTGACAGCAATCATAAATGACTGATTCTCAATCGCTCTTGCAATGAGCAGGCTGCGCCAATGATCCACTCTGGCTGACGGCCATTGCGCTGTATTGACGAGGATCTTTGCCCCTTTGTTCACAAGTGTTCTAGAAAGCTGCGGGAAGCGGAGGTCATAGCAGATCATCGCACCAATTTTCACATCTTCACTATAGTCAAATAAACCAAGCTGATCACCAGCGGTCAAATAGTTGTGCTCATCCATTAGACGGAACAAGTGAATTTTATCATAATCTAACAGAAGCTCACCTTGGCGGTTAAAGACATACATCGTGTTGGTGATGTTTTCATCTTCTGTCCGCTTATTTAAGACACTGCCTGCGATGAGATATACTTGGTGCTTGCGGGCAAAGGAAGAGAAAAGCTGTTTTGTGCGTTCACCGTTTACATCCGCAAGCTGATCGGCTTGTTCAAGGGCGTAGCCGGTATTCCACATTTCGGGTAAAATGATCAGGTCAGGCTGCTCGTGAATTGCTTCTTCTAAGAAAGCTTCTGCTTTTTTAAAGTTCACTTCAGGTTCTCCAATTTGTACATCCATTTGGATAAGGGCGATTTTCATAGGGGGTTCCTCCTTTTTTCGCTATATGTCATGTGAAAATTCATGAACGATCGATCATCTTCATGAATATATTGTAAAGGATGATTCTGTCTGAGAACATCTAGTCTTTATGGTCAGTTTCTTTATCATAAAGGTTTCCATCATCTTTGCCAATAGAAATGTCAGAAGGTTTTGTTAAATGACTTTCTCAATCAAGAAATGAGTGGTATGATATATATAACTAATAAAACAAAGGGGAATAGTGGGATATGCAATTGTACGATTTATCACTAGAAGATCTAAAAAAATATAAACCAAAGAAAACAGCACGTCCTGATTTCTCAGACTTTTGGAAGGCATCGCTTGAAGAACTGCGTCAAGTGGAGGCAGATCCAGCGCTTGAACCTTATGACTATCCAGTGAAAGGGGTCAAGGTGTACCGCCTGACGTATCAAAGCTTTGGGCACTCTCGAATTGAAGGCTGGTACGCGGTACCAGATCAATCAGGTCCGCATCCAGCGCTCGTTCGTTTTCATGGCTATAATGCCAGCTATGATGGCGGCATTCACGACATCGTCAACTGGGCGCTGCATGGCTATGCGACATTTGGTATGCTCGTCCGCGGTCAAGGCGGCAGTGAAGATACGTCAGTGACACCAGGCGGTCACGCTTTGGGATGGATGACAAAAGGTATTTTATCCAAGGAGACTTATTATTATCGCGGTGTTTATTTAGATGCCGTCCGTGCACTTGAAGTGGTTCAATCCTTCCCCGAAGTAGATGAACACCGAATCGGCGTGATTGGAGGAAGTCAGGGAGGTGCATTAGCGATCGCCGCCGCAGCCCTTTCAGACATTCCGAAGGTCGTAGCAGCAGATTATCCTTATTTATCAAACTTCGAGCGTGCAGTGGATGTCGCATTGGAGCAGCCTTATTTAGAAATCAATTCGTACTTTCGGAGAAATAGTGATCCTGAAGCGGAGGAAAAGGCATTTGAGACATTAAGCTATTTTGATTTAATCAATTTAGCTGGATGGGTGAAACAGCCAACATTGATGGCGATTGGTCTGATTGATAAAATAACCCCGCCATCTACTGTGTTTGCGGCATATAATCATTTAGAAACAGATAAAGACTTAAAGGTGTATCGCTATTTTGGACACGAATATATCCCGGCTTTTCAAACAGAGAAGCTCGCCTTCTTACAAAAGCATTTGCTCAAATAAAAGAACAAAGAGGCCACTCTAGGAGGGCCTCTTTTTTAATAACTCGTATTCTGTCTTGTTTTTTCATCAGGCACTAACGCCGTGATAATGAGGGCAAGAGCTGTGATGATATGAAGGATGAATCCGAGTATCGGAATCCAGGCGAGGCATGATGTGACAATTCCGATGATACTTCCAATCATTGGTCCTTGGTCTCGCTTCGATAAGACGAGTGTGATAATATGCAGAATAAGCATGACCATGAGCGGTGAATAGCCATTACTGATGATAAATAAACCTCCAATCACAGGGATGGCGAGACAGGCTTCAAAAATCCCGGTGATCCATTTCATGATGCGAGATATAGACATGAGATCCAACTCCTTTTTCTTATATGTCATATTCGTATTTTCCCTAAACATGAAGAAGTCATGCAGAATTCTATAGAAAGAGTTGATGGATGATGAGAGAGAGAATCAAGGAAGAGCTGAAAATCATCGAAGAAACGTATGACGTCAAGATTTGCCTCGCAGTTGAATCAGGCAGCCGGGCATGGGGATTTCCTTCGACTGATAGTGATTATGATGTTCGTTTTCTATATGTTCCTCGGAAAGAATGGTATTGGGCGATGGAAGAGCAACGTGATGTCATTGAACGGCCGATTGATGACATGCTTGATATAAGCGGCTGGGAGCTTAGAAAGGCACTTCGCTTATTCAATAAATCGAATCCGTCCATCATGGAATGGCTGTCCTCTGACATCATCTATGCTGAATCCTTCTCGTTGGCAAAACAGCTAAGAGACTTAAAGGATCGAGCCTTTTATCCTGCGGCTTTGATGTATCACTACCTCAACATGGCGAAGCGGAATGAGAGTCAATATTTACGAGAAGAGCAAGTCCGAATCAAGAAGTATTTTTATGTACTTCGTCCCCTGCTTGCTTGTCAGTGGATTGAACGCTACCGGACGGTTCCACCGATGGATTTTCATGAATTGTTACAAGAGCTTGTGGAGGATGGACCGCTTTTAGCTGAAATTCATGAGCTGCTCAAACGCAAAATGGACGGTGTAGAGATGGATTTAGAGAACCGGCTTGCATATGTCCATCCATTTATCGACAAAGAGCTGGCGCGTTTTCAAGAATTGGTGAAAAGCTACAATCAGCCGAAAGATCATCTGATGCAAGAATTAAATGAGCTGATGCAGTCTACCCTTGATGAGGTGTGGGCGTAAGCAGGGAAGAGCCAGCCGGAGGAGGCAGGCTCTTTTTTATCTCTTATTGTGATAAAACCACAAAAAAAGTCAGAATTTTTGTCATCTTCAAATATTGTAGCGGACAGCTCATGAGCCTTACAATAAAGACATAGCTTACAAAGAGTGGGAGGTGCCCTTTATGGAGTCGGTCACAAGAAATTTCTTCTTGTTTTTGTCAAAGAGCAGTCTCTTGAACCATATTGCTCGTAATTGGGGAAGTGCTGTTGCATCTAAGAAAATCATCGGAGGGAAGGATTTTGAAAGTGCCATCCCTGTCATCAAACGATTAAATGAACAAGGAATGGCCGTGACAGTCGATCACCTTGGTGAGTTTGTCACAAAGGCAGAGATTGCAAATGAGCGGACGATTGAGTGTATTCAAACCATTCAGCGGATTGCAGAGGCCAAGCTCAATTCTCACGTGTCACTCAAAATGACATCACTTGGCTTGGATATTGACGATGACCTTGTGTATCGCAATATGAAAAGCATTTTAGATACGGCCGAGAAACACCGGATCATGGTAACAATCGATATGGAGGATGAACAGCGCTGTCAAAAAACGCTGGACATTTTTAAAGAGATGAAATCTCAATATGAGTATGTCAGTACGGTCTTGCAGGCGTATTTGTACAGAACAGAAAAGGATCTTGATGACCTAAATGAGCTGCATCCATTTTTAAGACTTGTAAAGGGTGCCTATAAGGAATCCGCCGATGTGGCGTATCCAAACAAAAAAGACGTCGATCACAATTATCAAAAGCTGATCGAAAAGCAATTACTCACAGGGAACTATACAGCCATTGCGACACATGACGATCAAATGATCGAGTTCACGAAAAATATTGTGAAAAAACACAATATACAGACAAGTCAGTTCGAATTTCAAATGCTGTATGGCATGAGATCAGAAACGCAGCAGGCACTTGTGAAGGAAGGCTATCAAATGAGGGTCTATACCCCGTATGGACGAGAGTGGTATGGCTATTACATGAGACGTCTTGCAGAACGGCCGGCAAACATTGCCTTTGCTTTAAAAGGGATGACGAGAAAATAATTTGAAACGGGAGCGTGACAAAGATGACAACACCTTACAAGCATGAACCATTCACGGATTTTAGCCAGGAAGAAAACCGAAAAGCGTTTGAACAAGCATTAGCTAAAGTAACAGAATCTCTTGGTCAAACCTATCCACTCGTGATTAATGGAGAAAGAATTGAAACGAAAGACCAGATTGTTTCAATCAATCCAGCGAAAAAGGATGAAGTCGTTGGAACTGTATCAAAGGCTGGGAAGGAAGAGGCAGAACAAGCGGTTCAAGCTGCGGCGAAAGCATTCGAAACATGGCGCTACACATCTCCAGAAGAAAGAGCGGGTGTCATATTCCGTGCTGCTGCAAGCATTCGCCGTAAAAAGCATGAGTATTCAGCTCTTCTTGTAAAAGAAGCAGGTAAGCCTTGGAATGAAGCAGATGCAGATACAGCAGAAGCGATCGACTTCCTAGAGTATTACGCCCGTCAAATGCTGGAGCTGGCAAAAGGCAAACCAGTAAACAGCCGCGAAGGGGAACGCAATCAATACGTGTACACACCAACTGGCGTGACGCTCGTTATTCCACCGTGGAACTTCTTGTTTGCGATCATGGCAGGTACAACAGTAGCTCCGATCGTCACAGGAAATACGGTTGTCTTAAAACCAGCAAGTGCGACGCCTGTCATTGCAGCCCGTTTTGTGGAAGAGCTTGAGCAAGCTGGTCTGCCAAAAGGTGTTGTCAACTTTGTACCAGGAAGCGGGGCAGAGGTTGGAGATTATTTAGTTGATCATCCGAAAACAAGCCTGATTACATTCACTGGTTCAAGAGAAGTAGGGACACGTATCTTTGAACGCGCAGCAAAAGTGCAGCCAGGTCAGCAGCATTTAAAGCGTGTCATTGCTGAAATGGGCGGTAAAGATACAGTGGTTGTGGATGAAGATGCAGATGTTGAATTAGCGGCTAACGCCATTTTCACATCAGCCTTCGGTTTTTCAGGTCAGAAATGTTCGGCTGGATCTCGGGCTGTCGTCCACGAGAAGCTTTATGACCAAGTGGTTGAGCGAGTGAAGGAAATCACAGAAACGAAAACAACAGCCAATCCACTTTCTGCGGATGTCTATATGGGACCTGTCATTGATCAAGCGTCCTTTGACAAGATCACCGATTATATCGAGGTTGGCAAACAGGAAGGTCGCTTAGTCACTGGCGGAACGAGTGATGATTCGGAAGGATACTTCATCCACCCGACCATTTTTGCAGATCTTGAGCCAACTTCCCGCTTGATGCAAGAAGAAATCTTTGGACCAGTCTTGGCCTTCTCGAAAGTCTCTAGCTTTGATGAGGCACTTGAAGTAGCCAATAACACAGAATACGGTTTAACGGGTGCGGTTATTACCAATAATCGTGATCACATCAACCGTGCGAAGCAGGAGTTCCATGTGGGGAACCTTTACTTTAACCGTAACTGTACAGGAGCTATCGTTGGATACCATCCATTTGGCGGATTCAAAATGTCAGGAACGGATTCAAAAGCAGGCGGGCCAGATTACCTAGCACTGCATATGCAGGCAAAAACGATTAGTGAAATGTTTTAATATGGAAAAGCATGGACCTGTGCAGTTTGGTTCATGCTTTTTTTGCCTGTCTACGACTTGTTTCTATACAAATCTGACTGGAAAGAAGTATGATAAATGTATCACTTAATCAGGGAGCAATCGGGATGGAAGAGATATTAGAAAAGCTTCACACATTTTTTGATGTCGATAAATTAATTGCATTTATTAGCGGTTATTTAAAGAAACCAGTCATTTTAGAAAGCACAGAGTGTCAGCTCCTTGCTTATAATTCTTACAGCATTCAGCAGTTTGACCCAGTGAATCAGCAAACGATTTTCTCAAAGGAATGTCCGGGGTCTGTGGTCGATTGGTTAAAGAAAACAGGGGTCATTGAGCGGCTTCACACTGATTCAAAGCCTTTTTATGTGAGCGGTCATGACGAGCTCGGTTTTAATCGGCGGGTGGCTGTGAGCGCCAAGCATAAACAAGAGGTTGTGGGCTTTATTTGGGTGCAGGATATCGAGGACTCCCTCTCTCATGAGGAGCTGCAGTTCTTACATGAAGCTTCCTTTCAAGTTGGAAAAGTGATTTATAAAAACAAGAAACAGCTTGAGAAAAAGGAAGGCAAGATTGAGGAATTTTTCAAAAAGGTCATGGATGATCATTTTTATACAGAAGAAGAGCTGAAATGGGAGGCTGAGAACTTAAGCATTCCACTGCCAGCCGTCTTTACCGTTATGGTCGTACACGCTGCCGATAACAAAAGTGAGACGGCAGAAGATGTGAAGGATGTAATTAGAACATATTTGCAGCTAGAGGATAAGGTGAATCACGTCTATTCGGTTCAAGCAGACATTGTCGTCATATTAGGGAGTCTCTCAGACCGTCACTCACCGAAAGCTACGGCTGCTGATGTCATCGCACATCTGCAATCGAAAACGCACGCCCATCCTTCCCCTTTGTATATCGGGATGGGAAGAGAGTATCGAGATGTCATGAAAATGAGTACAAGTCGATTTGAAGCGATAGAGGTCGTGAAGGCAGTGAAAATTGTCGGAGGACAAGAATTGATTCCATATGATTACGAGAATTTAGGCGTCTTCCGTTTTTTAGACTCCATTTACAGCCATCAAAAAAAGAAAAACGACTTTAATCCAGATTTGTTACGCTTGAAGGAAAAAGACCGCGAGAGCCAAACCTCGTTTTTAAGGACGCTGGAAGTCTACTTATTGAATAACTGCAAGCTAAAACCAGCATCAGAGCAGTTGTTCATTCATCAAAATACATTAAACTACCGAATGAAACAAATTTTTGATATGACCTCGATCGACTTAAGTCATTTTAGTCAGCGATGTGAGTTATTTATTGAATTGATGCTGATGAAAAAAGATCAATCTTCATGATGGAATCCGCAGGTGCACTTAAATCACCTGCGGATTTTCATGTGAAATGCGAAAATGGCATACAACTGCTGTGTTTCGTTGTATGATAGATAAAGATTTTATGAGAAAAGTGAAAGGGGGGCCACCTTTGGGATCAGTCACCTTAGCTATTTTGATTTTCATCATGACCCTCGTCCTTGTCATTTGGCAGCCAGGACGTGTCACCATTGGATGGTCAGCATGTGGAGGCGCCATTCTTGCGCTTGCCTTTGGTGTCGTTCATCTAGGCGATGTGTGGGAAGTGACGCAAATTGTATGGAATGCGACCTTTGCCTTTATAGGCATTATTATCATTTCATTAATTTTAGATGAGATCGGTTTTTTCGAATGGGCTGCACTGCATATGGCAAAAGCCGCAAGAGGCAACGGTGTCCGCATGTTTATTTATTTAACATTGCTCGGCGCTGTTGTGGCTGCTTTTTTTGCCAACGATGGAGCGGCACTGATTTTGACCCCAATCGTCTTATCTGTGGTGAGAGCGTTGAAACTGGATGAGCGCATGGTGCTGCCTTTTGTGATGGCAAGCGGCTTTATTGCAGATACAACCTCCTTGCCATTTGTCATTAGTAACCTAGTCAATATCGTATCAGCTGACTATTTTCATATTGGTTTTCTAGAATATACAGCGAACATGTTCGTGCCAAACCTTGTGTCACTTGGAGCGAGCATGCTGGTTCTTTATGTGTTTTACCGAAAACTCATCCCAAAAACCTATGATCTGTCACAGGCGAAGGAACCGTCGTCAGCTATTCGGGATATCCGCATGTTCCGCTTATCTTGGTATGTGCTCGGCTGTCTGCTTGTTGGTTATTTCGCTGGGGAACTGATCGGTGTTCCGGTGTCCATCATCGTAGGAGGTATTGCCCTTGCTTTCTTGTGGCTGGCGAGAAGAAGTCCGCAAGTGGCGACAAAGCGAGTGATCAAAGAAGCACCGTGGTCCATTGTGTTTTTCTCGATCGGCATGTACGTCGTTGTATATGGTCTAAAGAATGTCGGGCTCACAGAAATATTGGCGGCGTGGATCGAACAAGGGGCATCGCATGGCTTGCTTGCAGGAACAATGTTCATGGGTGTACTTGCGGCGGTGCTGTCCTCTGTGATGAACAATCTGCCTACCGTTTTAATTGATGCGATTGCCATCGGACATACCGATACAGCAGGTGTCATGAGAGACGGACTGATTTATGCCAATGTCATCGGCTCCAATCTTGGTCCGAAAATGACGCCGATCGGGTCATTGGCGACATTGCTGTGGCTCCATGTCCTAAAGAAAAAAGGCGTCCATATTTCTTGGGGGGCTTACATGAAAGCCGGAATCATCCTGACCATCCCAACCTTGATCCTCACTTTACTCGGGTTATATGTGTGGTTATGGCTTATTCATTAAAAAGAGCAGATCAATGAGATCTGCTCTTTTTTGCTACAAATATTTCGCATAGCGTTTTTCTAAAAAGTCTTGAAGCAATGAGACCACACTGCAAATGCCCCAGTAAATGAGTGCGACCAAAATATACATGGTCATATAATCGAATTCTCGTCCGCCCACTATTTTTGCTTGCTGGAAGAGCTCTGGTACAGTAATCATCGCTGCCAGGGAGGAGGCTTTGATTAAATCGAGCATGACATTGGTCAATGGTGGCAGTGCGATGCGGACTGATTGAGGCAAAATGACACCACGCATCGTCTGCCAATAGCTGAGACCTAATGACTTAGCGGCTTCCACCTGTCCACTTGGAACAGAGGAAAGGGCTGCTCGGTTGATTTCTGCAATATAGGCGGCACTATTGAAGCTGAATCCAATAATGGCAGCAGTGACCGCTGTGAACTCAATGCCGATATAAGGAAATCCAAAATAAAGAATAAACAAAATCACCAGAATGGGCACGCCTCGCATGAATGAGATATACAGCCGTGCAGGCAGCCAAAGTATCCATGTATTCGCCATCCTGGCAAGAGCGATAAAAAAGCCAAGAATCGTACCAAAAAACATGCTCACAAAGGAAATGAGCAGCGTCAGCCAGATGCCTTTCATGACAAACGGAAATGACGCCTTTGCCAGTGCAGGATTAAATATATATTCTAAATGAATATCTCCCACGATTGCGGCTCCTTATTTGGAAATGTCGACATCTTCGACATCAGCATCAATTTTCTTTGAGACGTCTGCATGATTAAAGAATTTCTCAGAAATCTTTTTCATTGTGCCGTCTTTTTTCATGCCTGCTAATACACCATTCAATTCTTTTTGAAGCTCTTTGTTGTCTTTCTTCATCACAAAGCCTTGTTCATTCGGCATGTATTTCAAGTCAGGGTGAATCGTAATATTTAATTTAGGAAATGCAGCAAGAGCCAGTGTCTGTAAGTAATAATCATTTAGAATGACATCTGTACGGCCATTTGCAACATCCTTTAAGTATTGTTCATTTGTTGCATTATCATAAATGACTTCCTTTGCACCATACTTGCGTGCAACATCCATATAAATCGTTGTCGCAGCACCTGCCGCTTTCTTTCCTTTTAAATCCTTTAACGTCTTAATGCCAGATAAATCATCTTTCCGTACGATCGCCGTTCCATAGGAATATTTATAAGGGGTTGAAAAGGCAAATTTATCTTTTCTGTCATCGGTGATGTCGATATCGTTTGCAGCGGCATCCACTTGACCAGAATTAATGGCACTCAGCATCCCATCATAGCCCATTTCTTTAAATTCTACTTTCACATCAAGGCGTTTAAACGCTTCTTTGACGACTTCTACTTCGTAGCCCGTCAATCGATCCTTGCCGTTAGAAGTGTCATGATAAGACGTTGGATAAAGCGTGCCTGAAGTAGCCACCACGATTTTTCCCTTCTTTTTAATCTGATCCCATTTTGATTCTCCAGATTGGGATGAGCCTGATTGACTGCAAGCAGACATCAGAAGGATGAAGGCAGACACAACAAGCATGATCCATATCGGTTTTTTATGATAAAAACGACTCATTTAAGAATCCTCCTCTATTTTTTATACAAAACAAAACATAGCACGCTTTTTATGTTAGGACAACGTTTTCAGAAGAAAAGTGAAAAAGTAAGAATATTATAGGCAATTTGCGTTTTGAAATAATGTATAAAAAAGGAAAGTGTACACAAAATAAAGGCGAATAAAGGAGGGAACACCAATGAAGAAAAAAATAAGTGGCCTGCTCATATTGTCGATGATGCTGTTATTTGGATTCCATATAGGAACGGCTTATGGAGAAACACCGCAAATGGAAAAGCGCCCGGTGACACATCAAGTGAAATTAACAACGGAACAACAAAAACAAATTGAAAACCTAGAACAGCAAATTCTTTCTAAGCGAAAAGAAGTCATTGAGAAATATGTACAGTATGGCGTGCTAACAAAGGAACAAGGTACACACATCACAAAACGAATGGATGAGCATTACAATCATCTGAAAAATAACGGATTTGTTCCGTTACTGAAAAAACCACAGCACCATCGCCCATAATGATGAAACCGGCAACGAGGTGCCGGTTTTTTATTGTTAATTTTTTAGAAGGTGAGACTTTCCCCATCTTGTGGGACAAAAATGGCTTGATCAGCATGATGTTCTTGAATGAAAGCATCTAAATCAGCTCTTGTTAACAAGCAATGATTCACAGCTTCAAGGTGACAAGCGACAATTTGAGCTTTTGGCTGAGAACGGTGAATGTCTAAAATCTCTTCCTTGGTCATTGTAATCGGATCGCCTTCTAAAAATTGAGCCGCTCCGCTATTGACCACAATGACATCTGGCTTGCATGTATTCACAACTTCTTTCGGTTCATCACACCAAATGGTATCACCTGCAATATAAAGGGTCGGTTCATCAGGATGAGAGAAAACAAAACCGCTGACCTGTCCCATCCGCTTTGCAGTTTCTCCTGTTCCATGCTGTCCGCCTGTACGTTTAATATGAACGCCGCATATGTCTATTTCCTCTTCAATGCATGTGACATGCTGAAAGCCAGCTTCTTCAACTTCTTTTCGATCCTTTTCTGATTGAGTATAAATTGGCTGATCCTGAGCTAATTTCTTCTTTGCCTCATCGTCAAAGTGATCCACATGTAAATGAGTGAGTAAGACAGCATCTGGGTGTAAGATATTCTCTAAATCAATGTTTACAGGAAGATCCACAATAGGATTGTTCAAATGTTGATTGGCTGTATGGGGGAACGGTGGATATGTTCCTTTGGCTGCTAAAAAGGGATCGATTAAGAAAGTTGACTGACCATAGTGAAGGTATAAAGTAGCATTGCGAATGAGCGTGATTTTCATAAAAAGGCATCCTTTTTTTCTGATTAAGTTTACAGTATATTAAAAGAGTTCTATGTGACAGAGGATCATGAAAGTCTTTTGGCAGAAGGGCTTGATTTTTGAAAGAGGTGAGCCAATGCAATGCTAGATCAAACAGATATGAATATTTTAAAAGAACTATCAAAGAATAGCCGATTGACCATGAAAGCTCTAGGTGAAAAAGTTCATTTAACCGGTCAAGCGGTGGCAAATCGTGTGTTAAAGCTGGAAGAAGAAGGTGTAATTGAAGCCTATACCATATCGATTGATTGGAGGACACAGCAAACCATTCAAACATTTTTGCAGCTCTATACCCGCAGTTATCATCATGAACCACTTCTGACGTTTCTTGATCAAAAGGAAGAAATCAAAAATCTGTTCAAAATAAGTGGTGATGGCTGTTATATGGCTGAAGGGCATTTCTCCAGTCATGATGAACTTGATCAGTTTTTAACGGAGCTGACAAATTACGCAAATTACAAACTGTCGATTGCGGTTAAACGTCTCATTCATCAGTAATGGAAGAGACGCAGGAGGAAAAGAAACGATGCAAAAATTAATTGAAAATCAAGCTGAACCGATGACAAAGGAAAGAATCCAAGCCGATTTGGTTCAACTTGGTGTGAAAAAAGGCATGATTTTATGTGTTCACTCATCATTATCATCTATCGGTTGGGTAAACGGAGGCGCTGTAGCCGTCATACAAGCATTGATGGAAACCTTAACAGAAGAGGGAACACTGATTATGCCGGCACAAACGTTAGAGCTTTCTGATCCCGCCGATTGGATCGATCCGCCTGTTCCTTATTCATGGTGGAAGTCGATCAAAGATACAATGCCTGCATTTGATCCAGCTTACACGGTGCCAACAGCAATGGGAAAGGTAGCGGAAACCTTTTGGAAATACCCAGGCGTGGCGAGAAGCAATCATCCTCATTTTTCATTTACAGCTTGGGGGAAAAGGAAACATGAAATATTGAAACACCATGAACTTTCTTTTGGATTAGGAGAGCATTCGCCTCTTGGCCGCATGTATGATCTTCAGGCTCAAGTACTGCTAATTGGTACGTCATTTGAAAGCGTGACAGCTTTTCATCTAGCGGAATACCGGATTCCTCAGCAGGACCTCATGACAAGAGGAGCTCCTATTTTAGAAAATGGGTGGAGGGTATGGAAGGAGTACCAAGATATCATCACAAGAGAAGAACTATTTGATCAGATTGGTCTTGATTTCCTGAAATCAGGAGGCACCCATCATCACGGTCAAATCGGCCTTGCCAGTTCATATTTATTGCCGGTGAAGGAATCGGTAGACTATGCGGAAGAGTGGCTTGATCTATACGATCAGTCGTCATCTACACAGCTTTGAAATTGATATAATAAACATCTTGATCAGACTGCTGTGAGGTAGAGCAGGTGAGCTGATAGTCTCCCTTTGGAATGGAGAAAGACAGCACCTGGTCCATGACACTTGTGATATAAACTTGATCACTTGCATGTGTAAATGGCACGGTTATGGCTCTATCAATTGAGACTTGGGGCTCATCGCCATTTAATGTCACAATAATGGACGCCTTTCCATTATTGATCCCTTCAAAGGAAACACCTTGATCTCCAGTTGTGAATCCTTGAAGAATGTCATCATCTGTCCAATCAATGACAGGTGGTGTTTCGCTCCCTGTGTATACGGTGATTTGGTGATAGGAGATAGATAGGAAATAGGTTTGGTTTAAATTGTTCATACAAAAAACTCCTTTATTCATGGATTTTCATTAGAACGTGAATGGTTGAAAGAGTGATTCTTGAGGAAAATGTTAGGCAGCAAGACGATTGTCGCCGTCTTGCGCTACTTGTTGAGGGATCTAGATGTGAAATTGTGAGACCATTGCTTTTAAATCTCCTGCCAAATGGGCAAGTGCTTCTGATGAAGCTGTTACTTCTTCCATTGCGGCAAATTGTTCTTCTGTTAAACCGGCTACTTGCTGTGAATGTTCACTCGTTCGTTTAACGCCTTCTGTGATAGAGGCAAAAGACTGTTTCGCATCGTTTGTATAAGCTGCGATTTTTTGTGATGCACTTGATAAATGCTTAATGCCATCTGCCATTTCTCTCATTGACTGCTGGATATCATGAAATGATTCCTCTGTATGAGAAATAAGGATAACCCCTTGCGCCGCTTCCTCTCTTACTCGTTTGATGGCATTCGTTGAATGAGTCATCTCTTTTTGTATTTCAGAAATAAGATGGGAAATCATGTTTGATGATGCTTGAGATTCCTCAGCGAGCTTTCTCACTTCGTCTGCGACAACAGCAAACCCTTTTCCATGCTCACCTGCCCGGGCTGCTTCAATTGCTGCATTCAGAGCAAGCAGGTTTGTCTGGCTGGCGATATCTGTAATGACGCTGGAAATGTGATCAATTTCAGCTGAACGTGTTTCCAATGCTTGAATCGCTGTCCCATTTTCTTCAATAGATTTTGAAATAGATGTCATTTGTAACTGAATTTCACCAATATTCTGTACACCTTTTTGGGCCATTTCTTGTGCAAATTGACTTCTTGAAGTCATTTGTCCCGCATTTTCAGTGATGTTTGCCAGCTCGTTAGATACTTGAATGATCGTGTCCTCATTGGCTGTCATTTGAGCCGACTGTTCTTCTGATGATTGTGCAACGTCTTGGATTGTGTGGGTGATTTTTTCTGATGCTGCACTCGTTTCTTCTGCGCTCGCAGACAGCTGCTCAGAGGATGTGGCCACTAATTCAGACGTGTTCATGACATTTAAAATAGTTTGATTTAGTTTGTCCCGCATCTTATTGAAATGGCCAGCCAGATCAGACAATTCATCGCCGGTAGTATCCATCACATTGCTGGTTAAATCACCTTCGCCTGCACTCTTAATGGCGGAAGCCAAATGCTTGAGGCGTGTTTGAATCCGTTTTGTGAAAATAGAAATGATGATAACTGAAACAATCAAACTGAACAAAAGGACGATGACAAATTGTATATAGAATGACTGAAGCATTTGTGAAATCATGCTTTGGTTGGCGCCGGTATAAAAAATACCAATCGTTTCGCCTGCTTCATTTTTAATCGGCATATAAGCCGTTTGATAATCTTTCCCAGCAACATTTGCTGTGCCGTAATAGTTCTCACCTTTATCTAAAACAGTGGCTTTCACTTCAGGAGAAACCTCTGTACCTACAGCTCGTTTCCCATCTAACATGACATTCGTGGCAACACGTGTATTTCCTTGAAAAATCGTGATTGTATCACCGGTATATTCGGCTAATTGGTCAACCAATGTGTCTTGGTCATTGATTTGAGTATTTCCTTTGTATAGCTTGTTTTTTTTTATCTGCCACGAACCAGCCACTTTTTCATTTAGATAGGCGTAGCCTAGTTTTAAATCACCTTTTGCTTTTTCAGTGGCCATTTGCTTGATGTTTTCTGTCATTTCGCGATTCACCACATATCCAACAACTGCGGAAAAGATGATGAGAACACTTAAAAAAATCAGCAAAATTTTGGCACCAAGCCTCAGTTTCCCCTTTTTCTTCATGCTTTTTTGACTCCTTTAGGTATAAGGTAGGATATCCCTCCTTAAGGATTATCGGCATGAAAAAAATGTTTGAAATACCTGCAGACAGTTGCGCGATACTTTTTTTAGATAGAAAAGGGAAAGGCTGCTAATCGATGATAAATTGAATTCTTGTGCCGTCAGGATCATCGGATAGTTGATGACTGACCCAAGAGCCTGCTCCTCTATTATCTGAAGGACGTACATATTTAACAGAAGCTCCTGTGCCTCCCTCTTTACACATCGCCATTGGCCATTCATCCCGATCATATCCGCGTTTTGTTGGAACGCCATGCAGTGATCGGTCTCTCTGCTCGTCGCTATGTTTACGGTCAATTGTACAAATAGATGAATGACCTTCATCAATCGCTTCCTCTATATGCTTGGCTGTTTCAGGGTATCGATCTGATGGAAAGTGAATGGTTTTGTCATAAGTTGAATTCGCCGTCTCTTGTTTCCCTTGTTCGAGTTTGACATAGCCTGTTGCTACACCAATGACAATCAATAAAAGCAAGAGAATGATTTTAAGAAGTTTCATAGATGCTAACTCTCTTTCTTGTTTGCGTATTTTGTAAACAGAAGTATAGCAGAATTACTTACCAATTTCCCCTGGTTTTGAAAAAACGTCTTTTAAAATTCGAAAAACAGATTTTACACGATTTCTTGCTTTTCATTTTTATAGAAATTCATAAAAATTTTAATTTTGTGGTTCATAAAATGATTATTCTCATTCAAAATGGTATTATCACTGCTTTTTGAGCTGATTTCAAGAATTTAACATACAGAAATTTTAAAAAAATAAAATTGACTAAACCGATGTGCTTTAATAATATGGAGTCAAATATCAAAATTTGTCGTAATTTATCAAAATATGATTCTAAATACATTGTTGGAGGGAAGTACAAATGGCGGATGTCTCATATCGGCTCGGCATAGATATAGGCGGAACATTTACTGATTTATCGCTGATAAATGAAGCAACAGGGGTGCTGACCGAACTCAAAACGCCCACAGTGACAGATGACCCAGCTCAAGGAATTATCAATGGGCTAAATCTTCTAAAAAAAAGGGGTGTTGATTTATCCAAAATCCAATACCTCGTTCATGGAATGACAATAGGTCTTAATACCTTATTACAGCGGAAAGGAGCGGATTTAGCCCTTTTTGTGACGGAAGGCTTTCAAGATATTTTGTCACTTCAACGTTTACGACTACCCATTCCTTATGACTTCAATTCACGTTTGCCAGAACCATTGATACCACGTAAGCATGTATATCCAATCTCTGAAAGGTTGGTACACGATGGTACGATTAAAAAACCTCTCCATTTGCAGCAATTAGATGATGCAGTTCAGCATGTCATATCTAAAAAGCTAGCAGGTATTGTCATTTCTTTTTTACATAGTTATCAAAATCCAGTTCATGAGTTACAGGCAAAAGCCTATATCAATTATCATTATCCGCAGTTAGAAGTTCTCACCTCATCTGAATTATGGCCTCAAATGAGAGAATACGAGCGTACAGTGATGTCTGTGGTTAATTTGTACATTCAGCCAAAGGTGAAACAGTATTTACAAACATTGAAAAGCCGTTTGAAAGAAGAAGGTGTACCAATTTCTCCATACATTACACAATCAAATGGTGGTTTAATGGATGCAGAAAGTGCGGCAACCTCGCCTGTTAAAACTCTTTTTTCTGGTCCGGCCGCTGGTGTCATCGGTGCGGCAAGAATTGCAGCGTCAGCGAGCGAACCCAATTTGATCACTTTTGATGTCGGGGGGACGAGTGCAGATATCTCAATTATTCAAAATGGACAGCCTACAATGGCTCAATCGAATCAGCTTTCAGGATTCCCTATTATTCTTCCATCTGTTGCGATGTATTCAATAGGAGCAGGGGGAGGTTCAGTAGCATGGATTGATCAGGGCGGTCTACTAAAAGCAGGGCCGGAATCAGTTGGTTCAAATCCGGGGCCGGCTTCATACGGCAAGGGAGAAAAAGCAGCTTTAACCGATGCGTTTCTCATATGCGGCTATCTCAATCAAGAACGTTTTGCCGGAGGACATTTACAATTACAGCTGTCTGCGGCGAAAAAGGCTTTTCAGCCAATTGCGGATCAGCTCAACAAAACGGTTGAAGAGGCAGCTGACCAGCTGATTCAAGTAGCCGTAGCCAATATGTACACAGAATTAAGCAATGTCATGGAGCAGCAAGGGTTTGATCCTAGAGATTTTAGTTTGCTGGCGTTTGGCGGAGCAGGACCGGTTGTGGCGAATTTCCTTGCGAGAGAAATTCACGCGAAAAATGTGGTTGTTCCTCCAAGTCCAGGCACATTATGTGCTTTAGGTGCTTTGACAGCCGATTTTATTCATGATGCGGTGCTGTCTAAGAAAATATGTTTACAAGACTATACAATTAACCAACTAAAACAAGATTATGAGAAGTTATCGCGAAAAGCGACTGATTGGTTCAGTCAGCAGAACATTCAGCATATCAATCAGACGTCCATTCTATTATTAGCAGACGCACGTTATCAAGGGCAGGCATTTGAGATTGAATTGCCGTTATCGGCTGATTGGCTGAAACAAGAACAAGATATCCACCAACTCATTGAAGCTTTTCATCAACTGCATCAGCGTCAATATGGTCATAGGGATGATCAAGCAAAAATTGAGTTCACTCATTTACGAGTTCGAGTCATAGGCGAGACGCCGCCGCTGCCTTTCTCACCTGTTCATGAAAGCAAAGGACAGTCGTTGAAACCACATGAATATAGACGAATCTTTATAGAAGAAAAAGAATACGAAGCTTCAGTCTATAACCGGGATACTCTGTCTGTAGGTTCTATCGTAAATGGGCCTGCCATTATTGAGCAGGATGATACGACGACATTGATTTTACCAAACTGGGCAGGCAGCATTGACAGATCAGGTAACTTAGTAATTTCGAAGGGGGTGGCTTTACATGAGAACTGATCCAGCAAAGCTTGAGATGATGCGCAGTTATTTTAATGCGATTGCATCAGGTATGGGGCATGTCATTGAACGGACGTCATTTACGACCTTCGTCAAAGAATCTGCTGACTTTGCGACAGCATTAGCCACGCCTTCTGGAGATTTCTTTGTTTATCCGAAGACAGTGGGTGTGACGATCTTTTTAGGGCTTAGTCTAAAAAAAGCAATTGAAGAAAGCGGACCGATGCAGCCGGGAGACATTATCATCACAAATGACCCTTATACAACAGACGGTTTAGCGACTCACTTGCCAGATGTCCATATCATTAAACCGATTTTCGTAGATGATGAAATTGTAAGCTATGCTTGGTCTTTTGTTCATGTTAGTGATGTGGGTGGACTTGTGCCTTCGAGTATTTCACCGACAGCAACAGATGTTCATCAAGAAGGATTAAGAATTCCGCCAGTGAAAATTTATGAAGGCGGGAAAGAGAATCAGGTCGTACGTACTTTATTAAGAGCTAACAGCCGTGCTAGTCATTTAAATGATGGTGATATCAATGCGATGATTGCCGCAGTCAATACCGCAGATATTCGATTAAAAGAAATGATCGAGAAATTTGGGGAAAACGAAGTGAAACAAGGAATGATAGACCTGCTGAAGCAAGCCGAGGATCGTGCTGGAAAGGTCATTGAAGCCATTCCGGATGGAACGAGTGAATTTGCTGATTATTTAGATGATGATATGATTTCGAACGTGCCTATCCGGCTGAAAATCAAGTTAACGATCAAAGGGAAACAGCTGACACTTGATTTTTCTGAGTGTGATCCGCAAGTAAAAACAGCCTTTAACCTTGTCACCAATGGTCAGAAGCATTCCTTCTTGTATCAAGGGTTAATTAATTACATCATTAGTAAAGATCCTTTTATACCGATTAATGGTGGAATTACGTATCCGATTGAAGTGATTTCTCCAAAAGGAACGCTGGTGCATCCAGAATACCCAGCCTCTGTCGGGATTCGGCATTCGATTACGATGAGGCTGTACAATGTTGTGTTAGGTGCCATTGGCAAGCTGTTGCCTGAAGCAGTGCCGGCAGCAGGTGCAGGTCAATCGGCCATTGTTGTTCTTTCTGTTCCTGATGATCAAACGGGTGGCAGGAAAATGTCTGTTGTCGAACCGTTAGGCGGAGGCGGCGGTGCTCAAAATGGTACTGATGGAGTGGATGGGATTGATCATTCGTCTGGCTTCTTGAAGAATACCCCAATTGAGAGTTTGGAGCAGCACATTGATATTCATGTTCACCGATATGAGCTTCTGCCGAACACAGGTGGAGCAGGTGAAAATCGAGGCGGACATGCGATTGGTTTGGAATTTGAAATGATGAAGCCTGAATCCATGGTGACAGCACGAGGAATGGAACGGATGAAATTTCAGCCTTGGGGATTAATGGGCGGCCGAGCGGGTGCAGTTGGTGAGGTCAAGCTGATCACAGCAAATGGTGAAAAACAAGACCAGCCAAAAATAGATGTTCTGCGCCTTGAAAAAGGCGATATCGTCCAATTGGTTTCACCAAGTGGAGGAGGATGGGGGAATCCATTTGCTAGAAAGAAAGAAAAAGTCCTTCAGGAAGTGGAAGCAGGTCTATTAAGTGAAGAAAGAGCACTGCAGCAATATGGTGTGAAAGTGTATTTAGACGAAAATGAATGGAAGGTGGATGAGGAGCAAACGAGCAGGGTGCGTGAAAAGGCTAGTCATTCTGTATCTACTGACGTGTGGGATTTCGGAGAACAAAGAGCGGCTTATGAGAAAGTGTGGACGGACGAAGCCAGCAGTGAGCTAGCTGTGCAGCTGCGTTCCTATCCAGCGAATGAACGTACGCACTATAAACATGCAGTTCATCAACATTTCAGTCATAGAAATGATCCGTTAACAAAGGAAGATATTATTCAAGCACTTCATCAAATGAATGGACAAAAAGGGGGAAATGAATCATGAAAAGAAGATTAATCGCTATTTTTGCAGGTATCCTAACAATGGTTCTACTTTTGAACGCTTGCGGTGGAAATGGAAAGGATCAAGGCAAAGAGCAGCAAACTGTGATCGTTGGCGTATATGGAGGTGATTGGGAAAAGAATATCAAACCAATCCTCGAAAAGTTTGAAAAAGATACAGGCATTAAAGTGCAAACGGTCTCTGGTGCAGATTCTGAATGGTTTACGAAATTAAAAGCGTCAAATGGTAAAAATCCACCGTATGACTTGCTTATTTTACAGCCTGATACGATTCAAAGAGGCATTGCAGCAAACGTTCTTGCGCCTATTGATGAAAAACAAGCACCGAATGTCAAAAAACTTTACCGTTCTGTCCAAAAGAAGCTCACTGTTGATGGAAAACAATATGCAGCAGGCTTTAGTATGGGGCAGCTAGGAATTGCTTATAGAAAAGACCTTGTGAAGCAAGAACCAAACAGTTGGACTGACCTATGGAGCAGTCAGCTGAAAGGGAAAGTAGCTATTTCATCTCCAACTTATTCAGCCGGTTTGCAATTTTTCTCTGCACTTGTCCATGCTCAAGGGGGGACAGAATCAAATCCTAAGGATATTGATAAAGCATTTAAAAGTCTCGCGCAATTAAAAGGTCATGTAGCTGCTTTTCCAGATAACCCAGGATCGATTCAAACGTTGTTAGAACGCGGCGATGTCGCGGCAGTTCCATATTGGGATGGGCGAGCATTTGCACTTGAAGAAGAAGGAATGGATATTGGTTTCTCATATCCGAAAGAAGGCGCTGTTGCAGCTGTTGCGAGCTGGGCATTAACGAAGGGAAATCAGCATGAAGAAGCGGCGTACAAACTATTAAACTACTTAAGTGGAAAAGAAGCTCAGGAGGCTTTCTCGGAAAAATCTTATTATGGCATGTCGAATTCCGATGTGAAATACGATGACAAGATTAAGGGAAAAGTGAAAGTTGGCGAGAATTATTACAGCAAGCTGACTTGGGTAGATTATGAAACAGCCACCTCAGAGCTCGGCAATTGGACCAATCGATGGAATGAAGTATTAGGCGGAGGAAAATAGGTGATCGCATGAGTGAAATCCATTTAGAACACATCAGTCAGCACTTCGGTGAGCAGATTGCGCTTAACGATGTCAGTCTTACGGTGAATGAGGGAGAGTTTTTCTCCCTTCTTGGCCCTAGTGGCTGCGGAAAATCAACGTTATTAAACATCATTGGCGGTTTTTTAGAACCAACAAAAGGTGTTGTCTATATTGGTGAACAGGATGTGACTGCTTTACCGCCATACCAAAGAAAGACAGGTATGGTCTTTCAAAGCTATGCACTCTTTCCGCATCTGACTGTATTTGATAATGTGGCTTACGGGTTAAAGGTTCAAAAGAAAAAGAAGGCGGAAATCAAAGAGAAGGTGATGGAAAGCTTGTCTCTTGTTCAATTAGAAGCATTTGCGAAACGGATGCCCCACCAATTAAGTGGTGGTCAGCAGCAGCGGGTAGCGATTGCAAGAGCGCTGGCCATTCAGCCGGCTGTTCTCCTTCTTGATGAACCGCTCAGCAACCTAGATGCCAAACTAAGAAAAAACATGCAGACAGAGCTTCGGAATATTCAAAGGAATGTCGGGATTACAACCATTCTCGTCACACATGATCAAGAGGAAGCCTTAAGCCTTTCTGATCGGGTTGGGATATTAGGAGAGGGGGAAATCCAGCAGATTGGAACGCCTTTAGAGGTATACCGTCAGCCGAGCAATCGATTTGTAGCTGAATTTATTGGACAGGTGAACATATTTGAGGCCGTGTACAATGAAGCTGATGCCACATTTACGGTTCCCCATGTAACTCATTCAAACGGTCAGCATCTTCAGCTGAAGGCTCCTGCGACACGTCCAGAGAAGAAGGAAAAGCAGTTACTTATGCTGCGTCCTGAAAGAATCAGCATCTCTTCTCAGCGGGAGGAAGCTCAGCCAAACCATGTATCAGGTGTACTGTCAGATGTGAGTTATATCGGGCATTCATTACGTTTGGTTGTGGAATTTGATCAAGGTGAAATCATTGTTCATGCTTCTGATGCAGCATTTCCCGAGCTGCCGGAAGTTGGAGAAACCGTTCATATCAATTGGCAGCCTGAAGATATCGTTTTCCTAGATTCGAAGGTGCATACGTGATGCGAATCAAGAAGAAGAATCAACGATTTCATTGGTTTATGCTGCTGCCAGCTTGTTTGTTTCTTGTTGTATTTCTTCTAGTTCCGCTTGTGATGATGTTCGTCCTTAGTTTTCGTGATGTCGATTCGATGATGAATACATTACAAACGTATAGCTTCTCTCAATATATTCATGTGTTCACGACAGATGCATATGTGAAAGCGGTTGGAAGTACTGTGTGGGTGGCTTTGCAGACAACGGTGATTTGTTTATTAATGGCATACCCCGCAGCATATGTGCTCGTCAAGGCACCTAATCCGCGTCTGCGGGCATTTTTCTATATCCTGCTTGTATCGCCGCTTTTGACGAGTGTGGTGATTCGGACGTTTGCATGGATTGTTCTTCTTTCCCAAAATGGTCTAATCAATGGCATGCTGCTAGATTTACATGTGATTGAGAAGCCGCTCTCTATGCTGTGGAATATGAATGCGGTCATTATTGCGTATGTCCAAGTGATGCTGCCATTTGCGGTACTGCCTATCGCAACAAGTTTAACCGATATGGATCGTCATTTAAGACCGGCTTCTATGAGTCTTGGAGCTGGCCGTATTCGAACCTTTTTTCATGTCACCTTACCACTGACCATTCCAGGCATGGTGACTGGCGCGATTATTGTCTTTTCACTGGCAGCAGGAAGCTATATCACCCCGCTGTTAGTCGGTGGACGGATGCAGCCGCTGCTGCCACTGTCTATTTATCAGCAGGTCATGCAGGTGTATAATCTGCCTCTTGCCGCAGCAATGTCCTTTACATTGTTGGTTTGTGTACTTGTGGTGGTCAGTTTATTAAGCTATTTATTGAAGCGTTGGGAGGCGAGGATGCATGCGTAAAAAGTCAAGAGGTGACCGCTTGCTTTCGTTCCTGATTTGGACTGCTGGATCATTGGTGTATCTCTTTTTAACCATACCAGTTCTTGTGATCGTCCTCTCTGCTTTTAGTCCAAATGCCTTTCCTGAATTTCCACCGACTTCGTTCTCTGTTCGTTGGTTTCATGAGGTCGTGTCCAATCCAGAATGGATGGAATCTCTGCGTATCAGTGTGATTCTGCTATTCATTGTGACGCCTCTCACGGTTCTTTTAGGGACAATGGCTTCGTATGCTTTAGCGAGGCTTTCCTTTAAGGGAAAGGAGGCTGTTCAAGCCTTTATTTTGTCGCCTCTCATGATTCCTCAGGTGGTGTTAGGAATTGCTATGCTTTACTTGTTTACGGCTATGGGTTTTACAGGGTCTTTGTGGGCGCTTGTCATTGGTCACGTCATCATTGGTTTCCCTTATGTGGTTCGAACGGTAGGCGTGAGTGTTTCGAATTTAGATCCGCGGCTTGAGTTAGCTTCAATGAACCTTGGTGCAGGACCTATTCGCACATTTTTTCGAGTGACACTGCCTTTGATTAAGCCAGGAATCATTGCAGGCGGGGTGTTTTCAGCTGTGACGTCCTTTGGAGAAATATCGATCAGTTTGTTCGTTTCCTCTCCTCAAACCATTACGATTCCCGTCAGGACCTTTAATTACATTGAGCAAACCTTTGATCCGAGTGTCAATGCGATATCTGTCATATTTATTATCATTTCTATCATTGCGCTGCTCATTATTGAGAAAACGATTGGCCTGTCTAAGGTGATGTAAATATAATGAAGAAACAAGGAGCTGTCATTTTGAAATGGCAGCTCTTTTTTTGTTGTTTTTACAGTAAAAAAATCAATTTTTCAGGAAATGTAGTTCTTAAGATTTAAGAGTTTGTGAGGGACGAAAGGAGACCTCTATCCTACTTTTTCGGTCATATTTTCAAATTTTAAGGAAAATCATGAAATTTTTGCGGTATTTAGTCGATTATTTTCGGTTGAACGCAACTATTATTAGTTATTTTCGGTAAATATCGTCAATTATCATGTGATTCCTTCGGCAAGACGCATGAATCTTTACACCCATTTTTCGGTGAAAAAAACAATTATTTCATATAAAGTGTACGTAAATAGAAAATATCTAAAAGAAAAGAAGAAAAAGGCAAATCTATGGAAACATAGAGACGCAAAGCCATGTCCTAAGGTAAATGATTCTTTTTTTGCTATGGTCGGCAGGCTACCGAATCAAAATGGGAGTCCCTCCGTTTTATTCGGGGTGGGCTCCTTTTCTGTTATTCCGTCTATTTTTAATGAAATAGACTTGGTTCTTTTGATATAGAGGGTGCAGGGTGGAATTGGTGGAGAAAACATAGAAGAGGCGGAGGATGAGAATGAATACAGTATATTACCCCTTAACACATGCGCAAAAGCGAGTATTCTACACGGAAAGATTTTATCCGGGTACAAGTATTTCTAATTTGGGTGGATTCGCCAGATTAAGATCAGTATCAGGTCTGGACCCTTCTTTGGTCGTTGATGTACTGCAAGCGTACATTCGCCAAACTGACACTCTTCGTTTGAGGCTCGTGTATCGACATGAACAGGAGGAGCCTGTTCAATATATCAAACCATATGAAAAACAGCCGATTCGCATGGAGAAGGGCTGGAGTGAAGAAGAAGTAAGAGCTTGGGCGAACGAGCAAATTCGTGAGCCGATGCCGTTAATTGATAGCCCTTTGATTGAATTTACGGTCTTTCAAATCAGTGATCAAGAGTGCTGGCTGTTCTGTAAAGCACATCATATTGTGGCGGATGGTATTTCCATTATTTTAATGGGAAATCGCATTATTGATTTATATCATGAGATGCTGCAAGGTGTGGACATTTCGCCAGTTGAGGAGATTTCCTTCGTTGAGCACATCATGAGTGAGCAAACCTATGAATCTTCTAAACGTTTTCAAAAAGATCAAGCTTTTTGGAATGAGCAATTTGCTCGTATTCCAGACTTCGCATCTTTAAAACCCCATAAGGGCTACGAGATGAGTTTACATGCGGAGCGATTTTCGGGAGATGTTCCACATTCTTTAAAAGAGAAGCTTCGTGTCTTTTGTGAAGAACAGAAAGTCAGTATGCTTTCGATGTTTATGTCCACTGTCTACATTTACTTACATCGTTTTAGCGGCATGGAGGATGTTGTTCTTGGAACCTTTATGGGAAACCGGACGAATGCCAAAGAAAAAAAGATGATTGGGATGTTTGTTTCCACGATCCCAATGCGCGCATCTGTTCAAGGATCGCAATCGTTTCTTGATTTCGTGAAACAGGTCATGGCGGATCAAATGAAGATCTTGCGTCACCAAAAGTATCCTTACAATCTGCTCATGAATGATTTGCGAGAAAGAGAAGGATTTACAGGGCGCCTTTTTGATATTTCTTTAGAATATCAGGTCATGCAGTGGCAGAAAAAAGAGAATCTGTCTTTCATTACTGAACCAATTTTTAGCGGGAGCGGAATGAATGATATTTCAATACATGTGAAAGACCGCTGGGATACAGATACATTGACCATTGATTTGGATTACCGTACAGATGTATTCACTGAAGAAGAAATGAGTAAGATGTTTGATCGATTCTTGATCATGCTAGAAGCGGCAGTCTCTCAGCCTGATCAGCTGATCGGGACACTGCCTTTACTTTCAGCAGGTGAGCAAAAGGAGCTGCTGCAATTAGGTGAAGGAGAATCGTTTGAAAAGCCAGCAGCAAGACCAGTTCATCACCTGTTTGATGAGACAGCGAACAAATATGCAGATCGGACAGCCGTTGTAGCAGAAAATGGATCCATTACTTATGGAGAGCTGCATCAACAGGCAGAAAAGCTGGCGCGTTTTTTACAAATGAAAGGTATTTCGCGTGATGTGCCTGTTGCAGTTTTGATGGATCGAAAGGCAGATGCCATGGTTGCGGTCTTCGGCATATTAAAGGCTGGCGGAGCGTATGTACCAATTGATCCGGCATTACCTGAGGAGCGCATTCAATTTATTGTAGAGGATTCAGGTGCTTCCATTGTGTTAACAGAGGAATCGATCATTCAAATGTACCCAGGCCTCTCAGAAAAATTAATCGTGCAGCAGCAAATTTTATTAGATGAAGGTTCTATGACTGAGCTCGTAGATCAGACGGTGCCAGAGGATTTGGCTTACATGATTTATACATCGGGTACGACTGGAAAGCCGAAGGGTGTCATGATTGAGCATCTTCAGCTGCATCATTTGGTCCATGCTTTGCATCATGAGATGTATCAAGGGACGGATGAACTTCAAATGGCGCTTCTTGCACCATTCCATTTCGATGCATCTGTGAAACAAATCTTTGCTGCCCTTTTATTTGGACATACGCTTCATATCATCCCGCGAGAAACGACGAGAAATGGTGTTCAGCTAGCAGCTTATTACAGAAAACATCAAATTGAAGCGGCTGATGGAACACCTGCTCATGTGCAGCTTTTACTTGCAGCAGATTTGGACGGGCTGTCATTGACCCACATGTTGATTGGGGGAGAAGCATTGCCTGCGAAAGCAGCACGCTCTCTCATCGAAGCGGTTCATATGAGTCAGCCTGATTTTACTTTGTGGAATGTATATGGTCCAACTGAGACATGTGTAGATGCGGCAGTTCATCGTCTGAATCTCAGTGAGCTGGAAGAATCATCTGAACAGCGGTATGTGTCGATCGGAAAGCCGCTTGGTCATCACCGTATTTATATTTTAAATGAACAAGACCAACTGCAGATGCACGGGGCTGCAGGAGAATTGTGCATTGCCGGGATAGGTGTTGGACGAGGCTATGTGAATCAGCCTGAGTTGACGGAGAAGGTATTCACGGCAGACCCGTTTTCTCCACATGAGCGGATGTATCGAACGGGAGATCTAGTCAGATGGCTTCCGGATGGGACGATTGATTATCTGGGCAGAATGGATGATCAAGTGAAAATAAGGGGTTACCGCATAGAAACAGGCGAAATTGAAGCGGTGATGGAGCAGGTAGAAGGAGTTGATAAGGCTGTCGTGCTAGTGGTTGATGAAGCGGATGGAGAAAAGGCGTTAAGTGCTTACTATCAGGCTCGTCAAGAAAATGTGTCAGTTGACATGCTGCAATCGGTCATTAAGCATCAGCTTCCAGATTACATGATGCCGATGTATTTCAAAGAACTCGATGCATTTCCACTCACAGTCAGCGGGAAAGTTGACCGCCTTGCACTTGCTGCATTAAAAGGCGAGAAAGTGGTTCATGCGGTTTATACTGCGCCTAGAAACGATGTAGAAATGAAGCTCGTTCGTTTATGGGAAGACATTCTTGGTGAAGAGAAGATCGGGGTATATGATTCTTTCTTCGAACGAGGCGGGCATTCGATTAAAGCGATGACCGTACTTACACAGGTTCAGCGAGACTTTCAAGTGGAAGTGCCGTTGTCCGTTTTATTTGAACAGCAGACAATTGCTGCTTTGGCTGACTACATTGCACACGCAGAAAAGTCTTCTGAAACGGTGATACCAAAAGCGCCAGCAGCAGATCATTATCCATTGTCACCTCCACAGCAGCGCGTCTATATGGTGAGTCAATTGGAGCAAAGCACTGCCTATCATATGCCTGCTGTTGTGAGGTTAAAAGGAACACTACAGCTTGAGAAACTGACTGAAGCCTTTGAAAAACTGATCACACGTCATGATATGCTGCGTGCTTCATTTCATACGATAAAAGGTGTTCCTCGTCAGCGGATCGCTCCATCAGTGTCCTTTCAAATTGATCAGCTGACAGGTCGCACGATGGAAGAAAATATGCAGCAATTTGTCAGACCTTTTGATCTTGAATGTGCACCACTCCTTCGAATTGGTTTGCAGTCATTACATGATCAGGAGCATCTGCTCTTTTTCGATATGCATCATCTCATCTCAGATGGTCTTTCGATCGATTTGATGCTGCGTGAGCTGTCAGATGCTTACGAGGGATCAGTGAAAGCACCATTGAAGCTTCAGTATCAAGATTATGCTGTTTGGCAGGAACACCAAGACTTTCAAAAGGAAGAGGCATTCTGGCTGCAAGAATTTTCGGGCGATATTCCTGCTTTACAGCTGCTGACCGATCATCAGCGTCCAGCTGTCCAGTCTTTCGCAGGTGATCGTGTCATAAGAGAAATAGATGAAACGTTAAAGGCTCAATTACAGGAGCTTGCAGCGACTCACCACACGACACTATATACAGTTTTACTTTCTGCTTACTATACGCTGCTTGCGAAATACACGGGTCAAAGGGAGTTCGTGGTTGGAACACCGACGGCAGGGCGTGTGCATGCAGATCTGAATGACATGATCGGTATGTTTGTCCAGACACTTGCTTTGCGGTCAGAGGTAGATTCGAATGGAACCATGTCGCAGTTGATCGAGCAAGTAAAGGAAAAGACGATGCAGGCATTTGAGCATCAGCAATATCCATTCGAGCGGCTGCTTGAAAAGCTGAATGTGCCAAGAGATTTTAGCCGTCATCCATTGTTTGATACCGTCTTTACACTCGCGCCGGATCATTCAACAGCTCAACATATTGGAGACATGCTGGTCGAAGTCGAAGAAACCAATTTCCATATTGCAAAGTTTGATTTAACACTGCAAGCGATGGAGTCAGATCAAGGGTTATCCTTCGTACTTGATTACAGCACGGCGCTATTTAAGCGAAATACAGCAGATCAGATGCTCAAGCATTATGTTTATCTGCTGGAACAGATGGTCCAAATGCCGCAGGAAGCTATTCAAACCTATCGATTACTGTCTGAACAAGAAGCGGAAGCGCAGCTAGATATGTGGAATCCTTTACCTACGCCTTATCCGTCAGAAGAAACGATTGTGACGCAGTTTGAAGCACAGGTGCAGCAGCATGGTCATCAGCCTGCATTGCAATGTGAGGATGTGGTTCTTTCTTATCAAGAACTGGATGACCGGGTGAATCAGCTGGCTCATTATTTACGGGAAAATGGTTTTGAAAAAGGGATGAAAGCGGCCCTGTTCTTTGAACGGTCTCATGAGATGGTGCTCTCTGTTCTGTCTGTACTTAAAGCGGGCGGTGTCTATGTACCAATTGATCCCGATTTCCCTGATGAGCGCGTGAAGCACTTTTTGTCAGACAGCGGTGCACAATTTTTACTGACACATCAATTGCTGCGCCATCGCTCTGTGCTCACTGCTTTTGAGGGAACCATCATAGAAACAGAAGATCAAGCAATTGCTCAGCAATCAAACAGCCCTATAGATGTGCGTGTTTTACCAGAGGACTTGGCGAATTTGACCTATACATCTGGTACAACAGGTAAACCTAAAGGAAATATGGTGACACACCGGAACATTTTGAGAACGGTGAAGCAATCGAATTATCTCACCATTCATCATGAAGACACGGTAATGAGCCTTTCCAACTATGTATTTGATGCTTTTATGTTTGATGTGTTCGGTGCTTTGTTGAACGGTGCGAAACTCATTGTCCTGCCTAAGGACCGTATCTTAAACATGAATGAGCTCTCTGGAGCAATTGAGACGGAAAAAGTCAGTATTTTAATGATCACAACCGCTCTTTTTCACTTACTCATCGATATGAAAAAAGACAGCCTGAAGAACGTAAGAAAAGTGCTGTTTGGCGGGGAACGTGCTTCCGTGCCTCATGTCGTAACCGCACTTGAAACGGTTGGGAAAGACAAGCTTGTTCATATGTACGGACCTTCTGAGAGCACAATTTTCACCACTTATTACCCTGTGAATCACATTGAAAAGCAGGCATTAACCATTCCAATCGGCAAGCCAGTCAGTCAAACGGCTGTTTATATTGTAGATGAATTTGGCCATGTACAGCCGCCGGGTGTTGCAGGAGAGCTATGTGTCGCTGGTGATGGACTTGTGAAAGGATATTATAAGCAGCCAGAACTAACAAGCGAAAAGTTTGTCAAAAATCCTTTCCGCCCTGGAGAGACCATGTATAAAACGGGTGATCTCGCACGCTGGCTGTCAAATGGAGAGATTGAATTCATTGGGCGGATTGATCATCAAGTGAAAATTCGAGGACAGCGTATCGAGCTTGGAGAAATTGAGCATCAGCTGCTGCAGCACCCTCAGGTTAAGGAAGCTGTCGTCATTGCGGCTTCGAATGATACATTGTGTGCGTATTTCACAGCGGAAGGGTCCGTCTCATTATCTGATTTACGTGAGCAAGCAGGACGTGAACTGCCTGTGTATATGATGCCGGTGTTCTTCATGCAATTAGACGAGCTTCCGCTGACGAATAACGGGAAGGTCGATAGAAGGGCTTTACCTGCTCCGGACTTGAGTGAGCAGACGTCCACTGAATACGTTCCGCCTCAAACAGAATCAGAGCGTCTGTTGGCGCAAATTTGGGAGGAAGTTCTTGAAGTGCCGCAAATCGGCAGGCATGATCATTTCTTTGAATGCGGGGGGCATTCACTGCGCGGCATGAAAATGCTGAACAGGCTGTATGAAGAGATGCAGGTAGAGCTTACCTTGAAAACTTTATTTGAATTTCCAACATTAGATGCGTTTGCTTTTGCGGTTGATCAAACGGATCAAACGGAGATCAAGCGAGTGGAGATCGCCGAAGAGGCGGCCTATTATCCAGTGACATCTGCTCAGAAAAGATTGTTTGTTTTAGAGAAAATGACTGATGCGGAGCGGAGCTATCATATGCCGGCTGCCTTAAAGCTAGAAGGGGCCTTTGATAAAAAACGATTTGAACAGGCAATTGAACAGCTTGTCGATCGTCATGAGGCTTTTCGAACGAGCTTTGATTTCGTTCAGGGTGAACCTGTACAGCGGATTGAAACGAACATTTCTATAGACATTGAACAAATCGAAGGGAACGGCCGAGACATACAGGAATTGATGAATGACTTTATCCGTCCATTTGATGTAGAAAAAGCGCCTCTACTTAGAATAGGTCTCGTTTCTGTTTCTGTAAATGTCCATTATTTATTGATTGATATGCATCATATCATTTCGGATGGTGCGTCTGTTGGCATTTTAATTGAGGAACTTTCCGCCTTGTATCGAGGAGACAAACTAGAGGAATTACCTGTTCAATACAAGGATTATGCAGTTTGGTCAAAAAGTGAGGCATCTGCTGCGCAAAAAGAAGCCGAAGAGGCATTTTGGCTGGAGAAATTACAAGGGGAACTGCCTGTACTGGCACTGCCGGAAGACCTGCCAAGACCAAAGGTGCAAACATTCACAGGAGACCGTGTCTCATTTACGATCGAAGGTTCTCTTAAATCCAAATTGGACGAACTGGTGAGAGCGCTCAACAGTACGACGTATACAGTCTTGCTTGCTGGCTACAGTATCCTTTTAAGCAAGTTAGCAAGACAAGAGGATATTATCATCGGTTCTCCGGTTGTAGGCAGAACCCATCCTGATATTCAATCTGTGATTGGCATGTTTGTTAATACGCTGGCACTTAGAACAAAGCCAGCAGGACATCAGACAGCTGCTGAATTTGCGTCAAATGTTCATCAACTTGTGTTAGAAGCAAACGAGCATCAGCTGTACCCGTTTGAAGAATTGGTCGATCAGGTGCAAACGGTTCGAGACACAAGCCGTCATCCCATTTTTGATGTGGTGTTCTCAATGGAAAATGCGGATATTCGTGATTTATCAATGGAAGGGCTTCACATTGTTTCACAGCCATTCGAAGAGAACATCGCCAAATTTGATTTGACCTTAACCGGTAACGAGTTGGCTGATCACATTGAGCTGGTGTTTGATTTTAATTGTTCTATCTTTCAAAAATCGTCGGTTGAAAAGTGGAAGGGTTATTTCCTTCATCTGCTGGAACAAATGGTATCAGCGCCAGATCAATCGTTAGATCAAATGCAATTATTGTCACCGCAACAGCAGCAAAAACTGATCAGCGAATGGTCAGGAGCTGTCCTAGACGTGCCATCAGACCAAACAGTTCATGCACTAATTGAGGCTAAGGCACATGAAGCACCACACCAAAAAGCCGCGACCTTCTGCGGAACGAGCTGGACATATGAAGAACTGAACTGCCGGGCGAATACGGTCGCTTCAAGACTCATCGCGAGCGGCACAAAACAAGGAGACCGTGTTGGCATTCTCGCCCGTCCATCCCTTGACATGACAGCCGCTGTCCTTGGTGTTCTTAAGGCAGGTGCGGCATTCGTTCCAATTGATGCGGACTATCCAGCGCAGCGAATTGCGTACATGCTGGAAGACTGCGGGGCAGAGGTACTTCTAATGCAGAAAGGGCTGACTGCACCATCATCATTCACAGGTCATGTCCTGTTGATTGAAGAGGCACTTGAAGGAGAAGCTCAC
>NZ_LGYN01000030.1 GCF_001307105.1 Bacillus australimaris
AGTGACGGGAGCCACAGGTTTAACAGGAGCAACTGGAGTCACTGGTACTGGAGCAACGGGAGCTACAGGTCCAACGGGCGTTACCGGATCAAGTGCGATTATTCCATTTGCGTCTGGAGATCCTGTTATCTTGACAACAATTGCAGGCGGACTCGTTGGAACATCCAGCTTAGTCGGATTTGGTAACTCAGCCACAGGCGTCAGTATTTTAGGTGGTATTATTGATTTAACCGGAGCAGCAGGCACCTTACTGAATATGGCGTTCTCTGTTCCGAGAGCCGGAACGATCACATCATTTGCCGGCTATTTTAGTACGACAGCAGCCCTTTCTTTAGTGGGCACGAGTGTTACCGTTACAGCTAGTTTGTTTGCTTCACCGACGCCAAATAACAGCTTTACTCAAGTAGCAAGCGTCACACTAGCTCCAGCCTTATCCGGGATTTTAACGCTGGGTGCTATTGCAAACGGTATTGCGACTGGTCTCAATGTAGCAGTTACACCGCAAACAAGATTGCTTGTTGTATTCTCTGCATCCGCTACAGGACTATCCTTAGTAAATACCGTAGCAGGCTATGCGAGTGCTGGTTTATCAATCACGTAATAAGCACACAGGGATGACTCGATTTTGAGTCGTCCTTTTTTGTTTGAAAGAATTTTCTCTTAACTTAGTGTGAAAAAATGATATCATTTTCTTAGAGTCTATTCGGATGAATCTACTTAAATTAGGGGTTGTGGCGGTGAGGATGGGCAATAGGAAAGTCACTTTACAAACGAAAATTTTGGGGTTAATTATTGGGCTTTTGCTTGTTGTCATTGCGTTATTGACCATTTGTTTTGGTTTTCTGCAGACATCAGAAAGACAGAGGCAAGCTGAACAGCTGGCGGTGCAAACCGCTAGAACGATCTCCTATATGCCGCCAATTAAAATATCGGTGGCTAGAGCAGTGTCTCAAAATGAAGAACAGGCAGTGCTTGAGCAAATGAAAGAGCAAGTCAGAGCCCATTCCGTCTTCATTACCAATCGAAAAGGAAAGGTTCTTTTTCATACGAATCATGAGGATATAGGAAAAACCATCAGCGTATCTGAAGGAAGAAGTACGCTCTTATTTGGAGGAACTTCCATATCGACTAGTGATTCTAATGGTGAAACCGTTGTCAGAGGCAGTGCGCCAATTATGAAAGAAACAGGAGGGCATGAAGAAATTATTGGGACAGTCACCGTTGAATTTTTAAAAAAAGAAATCGACCAAGCGACAGCCCATCAGTTATTAAAGCTTAGCTACATAGCTCTTCTTGTGCTCTTACCTGGGATATTCGGTGCGATTTTTTTAACGAGGAGTATTCGCAAAGATACATTCGGACTTGAGCCGCATGAAATTGCTTCGTTGTATCGAGAAAGAGAAGCGATGCTGCTTGCGATAAAAGAAGGGATCATTGCCTTTGACCGTAAAGGGGCAATTACGATGATGAATACATCAGCTGAACTTATGCTGCGTGTTTCATCTGAACTGCCCCTTCATATTGATCAAGTCTTGCCAAATGCTAATCTTCTTCTCTATTTAAAAGCAGAGACAATTGAACCTAACATCGAAGCCATCGTCAATGATAAAACCTATGTCTTAAATGTGAAAAAAGTGATGCAGGACAATCGAGTATTTGGAGGAATCGTGAGCTTCCGGGAGAAAACAGAGCTGACGAAGCTGCTAGATACATTAACAGAGGTCAGCCAATATTCAGAAGACCTGAGGGCACAAACGCACGAATTCTCAAATAAGCTGTATGCCATTTTAGGCTTGCTTGAGCTGAAGCAAGTCGATGAAGCGATCGACTTAATTAAAGAAGAATATCAACTACAAAACCGTCAGCACGACTTACTTATGAAGCAAATTCGTTCTCCTAAAATACAAGCCATTTTACTGGGCAAGTTAGGGAAAGCATCTGAGAAAAAAGTCCATTTTCATATTGATGAAAATAGCTCATTGGAGCCGCTTCCAGCTCATTTAAGTTTATCTCACTTTATCACCATCATTGGCAATCTTGTAGATAATGCCTTTGAGGCGGTATTAAATAAGGAGAAACGCGAGGTAGACCTGTTCATCACAGATATTGGGTTTGATATTATCATAGAAGTGTCCGATTCAGGTGATGGAGTAGATGAGGAAGAATTGTCACATATTTTCACAAGAGGCCATTCGTCAAAGGGAGAAGGGCGAGGCTACGGGCTAGCGAATGTGAAGGAAGTATTGGACGAACTTGGGGGCTGGATTGAAGTTGCGAACCAAAAAGAAGGCGGTGCCATCTTCACTGTATACATACCGAAAGGCACAAAGGGGGAATAGATGGTGATTAAGGTACTCATTGCGGAAGACGATTTTCGAATCGCTGCCATTCATGAATCTTATATAGAAAAGATAGAAGGATTTCAGGTCGCGGGAAAGGCAAAGAGTGCAAAGGATATGTGGGAGGCGCTCCAAAGGGAACAAGTCGATCTCATCTTGCTTGATGTCTATATGCCTGATGAGCTCGGCACAAACCTGCTCCCGCTTTTAAGAGAACGCTGTCCAGAAGTAGATGTGATCATTATCACGGCTGCAACGGAAACGACGCTTTTAAGAGATGCGCTTCATTACGGAGTCGTTCATTATTTAATCAAACCGGTGACCGCACAAAAGTTTGCACAAGTCTTAACCGAATATAAAGAAAAGAAAGACATCATCAATTCAAAGGATGAAGTCAATCAGACGATGATTGATCTGTTTTTTGGGCAGATGCAGGAAGAGCCAAAACAAAAAGATGATAGAGACTTGCCTACAGGCATCAATTCATTGACCTTGGATAAAGTGAAAACATTGATGGCATCAGAGAATAGCGGAATTACAGCAGAAGAACTCGGAGAAAAGATGGGCGCATCACGCACAACAGCGAGACGGTACGTAGAGTATCTTGTGACAACAGGGGAATGCCGGGCAGAGCTTGCATACGGAATCATTGGCAGACCTGAACGAAAATATTATCCAGCCAAACAAACGGAGTTATAAAAGATGAAAAAGGGAATACTCTTTGTCATCGTGCTCTGCCTTTGTATCACGCTTACCTTTAATGAAAAAGAGGCCGGAGATTCTTTCCTTCAGCAAAGCTCCTTATACATTGTGGTATCAGGTGTACCAGAGGGAGGATTTGACCAAACGGCTCAGGTCATGAAATCAGTGCTTGAACAAGAAAAGCTGGTGCAGCGGCCAGTGAATATCCTTTATCAAAGAGGCGGGACCGTGGACAAAGGATGGACATATATGATGGAGCGGGAAGCCAACTATATCAGTTTAAATTCAAGCTTATTGCTGAGCCGGAATTTGCTTGGTAGCAGTAACGTGACAATGAATGATGTGACACCACTCGCGATCCTTGCAGAAGAGTGGCAGGTCGTCGCAGTCCCTGTGGATTCTCCTTTCTCAAATGGGAAGGAGCTATTAAACACATTAAAGAAGAAACCGGATTCCTTAAAAATTGGATTTGCCCCAGACTTCGGAAATGATGATCAAATCTCGTTCGCTCGGGCAGCCGAAATGGCAGGGATTGATCCATATCGCATTCAATTTTTGAAATTTGACAGTGCAGATGATTTATTTCAGGCGCTCATCGACCATGAGGTGGATGCCGCAACGACCACCTTTACAGAGGTTCGTCATGATTATGAAAAAAAGAGGCTGAAGCTTGTTGCGACCACAACGAATCAGCGTTTAGAGGGCTTTCAAGATGTGCCGACTTGGAAAGAACAGGGCATCCCGCTCATCTTTTCACATTGGCGTGGTGTGATGGGCCCAAAACAAATGAGTCAGCATGACATTCGTGAATGGGATCAGCTTCTTCAAAAAATGACACAAACGAAGTCATGGAAAAAGCAACTAATGCAAAAAGGATGGACAGGTCGTTATATGAACAGCAAAGAGGCAAAGATCTTTATGGAAGATCAATTGAGGCGGTATGAGCAGTTTATCCAAGGAGAACAAGCGGTCGAGTGAGACCGCTTTTTTTATGCAATGTTTTGAACAAAATGAACAAAAAGCATTTATCGACCGAAAAAGAATTAAAATTCATAATATTTACTTCAATTTCAACGTCAGATATGATGACTGAAAGGGTTGGAAATGGGATTCCAATAAATTAATGAAAGCGTATACAATATAAGGGGTGAACAACATGTTAGCGATCTTAGGATTTCTTATGATGATAGTATTTATGGTGTTGATTATGACGAAGCGTATGTCTGTTTTAACGGCATTGGTATTAACACCGATTGCATTTGCTCTTATTGCAGGTTTTCATTTTACTGAAATTTCAGACATGATTGTCAAAGGTGTGCAGCAAGTCGCACCGACAGCGGTCATGATCATGTTTGCGATTTTGTATTTTGGCATTATGATAGATGCGGGATTATTTGACCCGATGGTAGCGAAAATTTTAAAAATCGTTAAAGGCGATCCATTAAAAATTGTCGTCGGAACAGCAGTCCTGACGATGCTTGTGGCACTTGATGGTGATGGGACAACGACGTACATGATTACAACAACAGCGATGCTTCCTTTGTTTACGTTGCTTGGCATTCGTCCGATTATTTTAGCGGGAATTGCTGGAGTTGGTATGGGGATTATGAATACGATTCCATGGGGAGGAGCCACACCTAGAGCGGCGAGTGCACTTGGCGTCGACCCTTCCCTTTTATTTGGACCGATGATTCCAGTCATTGGCGCAGGGGTTTTGAGTATGATTGTTGTGGCATACTTTCTTGGAAAATCCGAAAGAAAACGTCTCGGTGTCATTGAACTCGACCAGCCGATTCATGCAAATGAAATGGCAGCAGCCCTGCAAGATGACATCAAACGACCGAAACTTTGGTGGTTTAACCTGACGCTTACCTTGTTATTGGTGCTGCTTCTTGTATCAGGCAAAGTCAGCTTAACTGTTTTATTTGTTCTTGCATTCTGCGTCGCAATTATCGTGAACTATCCGAACTTGGACCAGCAGCGTGAGCGAATTGCGGCTCACTCAACAAACGTCTTAGCCATTGCGTCGATGATTTTTGCGGCAGGTGTTTTTACAGGTATTTTAACTGGAACGAAAATGGTTGATGAAATGGCGATTTCGATTGTCTCTGCGATTCCAGAGCAGCTTGGCGGCTTTATTCCAGTGATTGTTGCATTAACAAGCGGGATCTTTACTTTCTTTATGCCGAATGATGCATACTTTTATGGTGTACTGCCGATCCTATCAGAAACAGCGGCAGCATACGGTGTCGATAAAATTGAGATTGCCAGAGCCTCTATTATTGGTCAGCCGATTCATATGTTAAGTCCACTTGTTCCATCGACTCATTTACTTGTTGGACTTGTAGGTGTATCACTGGATCAGCATCAGAAATTTGGGATGAAATGGGCTGTACTTGCAGTCGTCGCTATGACCGTCGTGGCGGTTCTCATCGGAGCCATTTCCATCTGGTAAATAAAAGAGTGTCTGCTGTGAGCAGGCACTTTTTTTAGGTCATATTGCTGAGATGCTCGATTCAATCGCCCTATACAAAGACATGTCTGTTCCTCCAAAAGATATATTTTTGAAAAATGCTGACACTTTTGCTGTTTTTTTCTTTATAATGCAAATCAACGAAGGGAGAGGATAGCATGTCCAAACGAAAAGGTACGATTCTTTTTGCTGCATTATGCCTCATAGCAGGAAGTTTGTCGATGGTAAACCCAGCTTCAGCTTATGCCAAAACCCCTTATTATGGAAAAAGTTACGAACAGCCAGTCTCAGTGAAAAAGCTGTACCCTGAGCCTGACGAGACGTTTGATACCCCTGCCTTTCAGAAAAAAGGAGAAGCATTTACGACACAAGAAGAACTTCAAGCATTCTTACGAGACATTGTCCGCAAAAGTCCTTACGCCACCCAGAAACAGATTGGAACATCCATTGAAGGCAGGTCCATCTCGGCCCTGTACTTTACAAAGGATCGCTCCATCACTCCACTTTCAAAAAAGCCAACAATCTGGCTCCAAGCGCAAATACACGGAAATGAACCAGCCTCTGGTGAATCTGCTCTCGTCATTGCAAAACGATTAGCAGGTGAAGAAGGAGAGCGTATACTCAATCATGTCAATATCATCATTGTCCCAAGAATCAATCCCGATGGTTCTTATGCTTTTGACCGCAGACTGGCAAATGGATTGGATGGAAACCGTGATCATATGACATTAGAATCTCCAGAACTGACAGCCCTCCATCAAGAATTTAATCGATACGCACCAGAAGTGGTCATTGATGCTCATGAATACGATGTAGGTCAAAAGCAGTTTGAAGATATCGGCTCATCAGGCGCCCTCAAATATCATGATTTGCTTATCTTATCAGGGAAGAATTTAAACATTCCTGAAAGCATTAGGCTGATGTCAAATGAATTATATGTCAACGGAGTTCGCGAAACGCTGACGAATCAAGGGTTTTCTAACGATTTGTATTATACAAACACAAGAGGAGAGGATGGCAAGATCGACATCTATGAAGGCGGAACGGATGCGCGAATTGGTCGAAATGCCTTTGCACTCTCGCCAGCCTTGTCATTTCTAGTAGAAAGCAGAGGGATTGGAATAGGAAGAGAGGACTTTGTCCGCCGCGTCGCAGCACAAGTCACCACTCATGAAAAAATCATTGAGACTACAGTGAAGCATGCTAAGCAGATCAAGCAGCAAATGGTAACGGAGCGGTTAAAGCTTGTGAAAAAAGGACTTCAATCAAATGATGACGATCAAGTCGTCATTCAAGATGCTTTCAAATCACCTGTTGATGACACGCTGGAAATGGTTGATATTGAGAAAGGACAGACCACCAATGTTCCTGTACGCTTTCATAGTGCGAGCGATGCTGTTCCAGTTTTGACAAGAGAACGGCCGACAGCATATCTTATTCTTCCGGGTCATGAAGGAGTAGAAAGGAAACTCAGAACACTAGGACTAAAAAGTGTCACATTGCCGGTTGGCATGAAGGTGCCGGTACAAGCCTACAAGGTGACAAAACGAGAGGAAAAGAGCAAAACGGATATTCAGCTTGAGACGGAACTCATTGAAAAGAAACGCCAGCTGCCAAAAGGAACGAAGGTATATGTCACGGCACAGCCGCAAACCAACTTGCTGTCACTTGCCCTTGAACCAGAATCAAAGGACAGCTATATGTCATCAGGTTTTATTGCTTCAAAAGCAGGGGATGAACTGCCAGTCTATCGTTACTTGCTTCCTCAAAAGACGTTAGGCATTCAATAAAAAAGGGCTAAAATATCTTTTTAGCCCTTTGTCAAACATCTAGAAGCGGCACAGTGCGTGTCGCTTTTTTATTTTCGTCCAGCTCTTATTTCATCTGTCATGCCTTCATATGGCGCTTCTGCGATAATGGTTTCATCATTCACACCTGCATGATGGATATACGTAATGTCCGCAAATTCTGGGACAACATATTTCGGATAGGTTTCGTATTTCTCACGAGATTCTTTCATGAGGTCGATATAGTCATTTTGATAGCAAACAGTGATATCTGGACGTTCATGCACCCATTTTGGGAAGAAGATGACGCCATGCATGCGTTTTTCTTCAGGCATAAAGTTCAGAGAGACGTCTGTTCCAGTTGGTTCTGTCCAGGAGACTTTGTATACGCCCTTTGTCAGCTTTACAATATTTACTTCTTGATCACGGACCCAGCGTCCTCCAACCATTCCACTGTGAATGCGGTAATCAATGGTGTGATCGTTTTTAATGTAAATCTCATATTCCCAGCCATTTTCATACGTATAAATCATATGAAGCCCAACGAATTGATCCATGTCGATTCCTTCTTTCATTAAAATGATGTTGTTTCAAACATGTCGTGATTTACATGTTTATTTTAAAGTCTATGATATACTATTGTCAAAGAATAAGCGTTGGAGGCACATCCATGAGAGTATTGAAATATGCCATTCTTGGCTTACTAGATCAGCGTGAGCTGACGGGATATGATATCACGAAACATTTTAAGGATTCCCTTGGACAGTTTTGGAGTGCGAAGCACAGTCAGATTTACCCTGAGCTGAAGCGTCTCACAGAGGAAGGGTTTATTGAATTTGATATTCGCATACAAGGGAAAAAGCTGGAGAAGAAGGTCTATCAAATCACAGCGGCAGGAAAAGAAGAAGTGCGTCAGTGGTTAAGAACTAAAGACCCGATTCCGGAAACAACAAAGGATGAATTCATGCTTAAAACATTTTTCATCTCCTCCATGAACAAAAAAGAAGCGGCTGACCTGTTTGCACATCAATTGCTAGAACGCACCAAGAAAGTAGACATGCTAGAACAGAAACTGCATGCTTTAACGGAGGAAGACCCTTCTGCTGAATCGCTGCATTCGGCGCAATTTGGGCATTACTTAGTGCTGACAAGGGCAATTGAAAGAGAAAAAGGCTATGTCCGCTGGCTCCAAAAGACCCTTAAGCGTATTGAAACATCTGCTGTCTAAGGACAATGGTCGGATGATATGATAAAAAATGGTTTGAAACGAGTGAATTTATTAATAGAAACCGCTACAATGGATATATTCGTATTAAAGTGAGGCGAGTATGTTTGAGTAATCAAGAAGCGTTGTGGCATGAAGCAGAAGCTTTTATTTCTGTATGCTATGAAGAATTAAGCAAGTCAAATGAAGAGAAAGCAGCACGTCTGCATGAAATAAAAAAAGAAATTGAGTCTGAAGGTATTTATACTCATACAACAGAGGAACTAGCGCACGGGGCGAAAATGGCGTGGCGCAATAGTAACCGCTGCATTGGCCGTTTGTTTTGGTCGACTCTGCATGTGCATGACTGCCGGCATGTCAAGACAGAGGATGAGGTGAAAGAGGCGCTCTTTCATCATATTGAGTATGCGACGAATGGTGGGAAAATCAAACCGTCCATTACAATTTTTCCCCCAGAGAAAAACAGGCAGAAGGAAGTTGTTATATTTAATCATCAGCTCGTTCGTTATGCAGGCTATGAGACGGAATATGGTATCATCGGTGACGAAGCATCTCTTGAATTAACAAAGTTATGTGAAGCTCATGGTTGGAAAGGGGAAGGTACACATTTTGATCTACTGCCTCTCATGTTTCAGTTAAAGGATGAGCCGCCTGTTCTGTTTGAGCTTCCGAAAAACATCGTCCAAGAAGTTGAAATTACCCATCCTGAATATGAAGGGTTTCGTGATTTAGGACTGAAATGGTACGCGGTTCCGATTATTGCTGATATGAAATTAGAAATTGGCGGTATTCAATACAACGCTGCACCGTTCAATGGCTGGTATATGGGCACAGAAATTGGCGCACGTAACCTAGCAGATGAAAACCGCTACAATATGCTGAAAAAAGTCGCTTCTATTTTAGGACTGGACACGACAAAGAATTCGTCCCTTTGGAAGGACAAAGCCATTGTCGAATTGAATGTGGCCGTCCTCCATTCTTATCGCGAAGCAGGGGTGACCATTGTCGATCACCATACAGCAGCACATCAATTCAAGCAGTTTGAAAAGCAGGAAGAAAAGGCTGACCGCAAGCTGACTGGTGACTGGACATGGCTGATTCCGCCAGTCTCACCAGCTGCTACCCACATCTTCCACAAGCATTACGATAATACGATCGTGAAACCGAACTATTTTTATCAGGAAAAGCCTTATCATGAGACAGAAAAGCCTAGCGAGAGCTAGGTTTTTTTATGATCTTATTCGAAAATCCTTATAATGAGCTAACTCAGTGAGCGGCTCCATCTGCATATCTGTCACTTTGGAAAAAGGACTTCCTTTTCTGACAGTCTTTAAAAAGTCAGTCACCTCTTGCTGCTCACCCTCTATCTTTAACTCGACATGACCTTCATCTGTATTACGTACCCAGCCTTTCATTCCACGATTCATGGCTTCTCCCTGAACAAAATAACGAAAGCCGACTCCTTGCACCCGTCCTTTTACAATGGCGTGATAATGAATCATGATTATCTCTCCTTTTTACTCATCGTACCATAGCCAGTAATGGGTTTTCACGCATCGACTTTGATTTGGTTGTCAAACGATGTAAACTATAATCAATGAGACAACCAAAGGAGATGGCGATCGTGGGACAGAAGAGATACGACATAGAAGGAATCCAAGTGGGACAACCTATCATCACCTATGCGAACGGAAAAGAAATCAAAACAGCCATCAACAAAAGGCGAATTCATGAGCCTGTGTATTTGAGCAGGGTCAATTTTGAGGGAGATGGTCAAGCAGATTTGGTTCATCATGGGGGCCATGATAAAGCGGTCTGCGTCTTTCCATACGATCATTATGCTTACTTTGAGCAATTTTTAGGGGTTCCGTTACAGGAAGCTGCGTTCGGTGAGAATGTGACAGTGCGCCAGCTAGTAGAAACGAATGTGCGTATTGGTGATGTGTTTCAGCTTGGAGAAGCACTTGTTGAGGTGAGCCAGCCAAGACAGCCGTGTGTGAAATTATCTCTTAAACATGGCAGCATGAAGCTTGTAAAGGAAGTGCAGCAAACAGGGTATACAGGCTTTTATTTACGTGTACTGAAAGAAGGGATGGTCCCGCCTGATGCAGCGCTTGTACTAGTAGAAAAAGCGTCTCATCAGATTACGGTCCATGAAGTGAACGAAGTCAAATATCGTCAAACAAGTCCAGAGAGGCTGAAAGCCGTTCTTTCAGTAGATGCCCTAGCAGATGTGGTGAGAAAGTCTTTAGAAAAACGAATTCAGCACATTTAAAAAAGCCGTACATCATTTTAAGATGTACGGCTTTTCAGAGCTTATGAGCTGCGTTTCTTTTGCTCAAGCAGATTTGCAAGGAAATATGTTTTTAAGCTTTGAAGCTTTCTTCCTTCATGCTTGGTCACACCAAGCTTCTTTAATTCTGCGACATACCAGCCTTTGCTACCATAATGCATGATAGAAAACTCCTTTCAATTGAAACTGCCTGCATTGTAACATCTTAAAAAAAGGCGTGAAAAGTGTGCAGGTGTCAAGAAATGAAAACTGATTCTATCTGCCTATGATCCATGTATATGCTGGAAATGATGATTTATGAATTTGGCGGGTTGAGGGTTACGAGGATCATACCGACCGTCATGATCATGATGATAACACCAAGATAGGTCATCATGGATTGTTTTTTCTTAATCCCTACAACCGTTAAGATAATACTTTCGATGAAAAAGATAACACCTATGATGATAAACCACATATCAAATAAGACCCCTTTCGCATATCTTTGCCTATTTTACCACAGGCATTTTTGTTTAGTCATGACAGATTCGTGAAACGGATACGAAAAAAATCCTCTCCATTCAAAGGAGAGGATCGATTGTTTAAAGCTTTGTTAAAATAATCGGTTCATCTTTGGTGATCACAATGGTATGTTCAATCTGTGCGACTAGACTCTTATCTGGTGTTTTAAATGTCCAGCCATCATCAGCCTGATAAATCGATTCAGCATTTGTTGAAATGAAAGGTTCGAAGGCAATAACTGTGCCGTTCTTAAATAAAGCATTATCGAATGGGTCATAGTAGTTTAAAATATGGTTGGGTGCTTCATGCAGACTTTTCCCAATCCCGTGTCCTGTCAGGTTTTTAATGACGGTAAACCCTTTTTCTTTAGCCGTATTGTAGACCGCACGGCCAATTTGGTTTTGTCTTTTACCGGCTTTTGCATGCTTTAATCCTTCAAGGAACGCATCCTCCGCACACTGGCATAATGCTTCAAGGCGATCATCACCTGTACCTAAAACAAATGAAATGCCTGTATCGGAATAATATCCGTCAAGCTCTGCTGAAATATCAATGTTCACGAGGTCGCCCTCTTGTAAAATGGTTTTTTCACTTGGAATACCATGTGCAACTTCATCGTTTACACTGATACAAGTCGTACCAGGGAAATCGTATTCCTTTTCAGGCGCTGAATTCGCTCCATGCTCTTCTAATATTTTTTTTCCAATCAAATCTAATTCTTTTGTAGACATGCCTGGTTTCGCTTGGCTTTTCATTTCTTCTCTTGCCAAAGCGACAATTCGGCCGACCTTTTTTAAGGCTTCTAACTCATGATCATGTTTGACAATCACTGTTCATTCCCGCTTTCTATAACTTCATTCTATTCAATAGCTTACCACATTTTACGCAAAAAGAGTAAAGAGCGGAATCTAAAAGCATGTGGACAAATTGGTATAGATAACTAGATGTGCATATGATATATTTTTTATGAACATCATGAACGATTTGGTCATGATGATGACAAAGGGGGGAGAAATCAGATGGTATTTCAGTTTTTTCAAAAGCTAGGGAAATCATTTATGCTTCCAATCGCTGTACTTCCAGCAGCAGGGATTATATTGGCCTTAGGGCGGGAGGATGTATTCAATATCCCGTTTGTTTATGCGGCAGGGAATGCAATCTTTGCAAATTTGGCTTTAATTTTTGCGATGGGTGTAGCGATTGGCATTTCAAAGGATGGAAACGGAGCAGCAGCATTATCAGGTGCGATCTCTTATTTTATTTTGTCAGCAGGTACAACGTCGATTAACTCAACCAACAATATGGGGGTATTGGGCGGTATTTTATGCGGGCTTTTGGCAGGGTATGTTTACAACAAATTTAAGAATACAAAACTGCCGGAATACTTAGGTTTCTTTAGTGGAAGGCGACTTGTGCCCATTATGACCGCACTTTTCACCATTCTATTAGCAGCCATTTTCGGATATGTATGGCCTCCGATTCAGGGTGTGATCAATGATTTAGGGGAATGGATTTTAAGCCTTGGGGCAACGGGTGCAGGGCTGTTTGGTTTCTTTAACCGATTGCTGATCCCATTAGGGCTTCACCATGTCTTAAATAATTTATTTTGGTTTCAATTCGGGGAATTCAGCGGGGCAACAGGGGATTTAGCGCGATTCTTTAAAGGAGATCCAAGCGCTGGAGTCTTTATGACCGGATTCTTCCCAGTGATGATGTTCGGGCTTCCAGCGGCATGTCTCGCCATGGTTGTGACGGCAAAGCCTGAGAAACGTAAAGCAACAGCTGGTCTGATGATTGGGATGGCACTTACATCATTTATTACAGGGATCACAGAACCAATTGAGTTTTCATTTATGTTTTTATCTCCACTTTTATATGGTGTCCATGCTGTCTTAACGGGTCTTTCGCTCTTTATTGTGAACACCCTCGGGATTCATAGCGGCTTTGCCTTTTCAGCAGGTGCGATTGATTACGTTTTAAGCTTCGGCATTGCGCAAAAACCGATTATGCTTCTTGTAGTAGGAGTCATTTATGGTGTGGTGTATTTTATCGTTTTCTATTTCCTCATTAAATTATTAAAGCTAAAAACACCAGGCAGGGAAGATGATGACATGGAAGATATCGCAGCGGATGATACGGTGCCGGCAAGAGGAGCGAGTATGCTTGTTGAGGGACTTGGCGGGAAAGACAATATCACCGCCATTGATCATTGTGCCACACGACTTCGCTTAATAGTAGAGGATACAGATTTATTAAATGAAGGTACATTGAAAAAAGCAGGTGCCAAAGGGGTACTGACTTCAGGGAAAACATCTGTACAAATCATCATTGGAACGAATGTAGAATTTGTCGCAGATGATCTCCGTAAGGAAGTCGATCGAGATTAAAAAAAGCGTTCAGCCAGGTCAAATGGGCTGAACGTTTTTTTGTTTGCGCTGTTCAATGACTAGCACAATACTGATGACAACGAGTAAGAACCATGAACTAATTTTTCCTAGATGAACAATGGACCAAGCGTGCTGCTGATTCGGATATTGCCACGCTCCTAAAAAGGTAGTGACATTTTCGGCAATCCAAATGAAAAAGCCAATCAGGAGAAATGAAACAACAAGCGGCATTCGAAAGGTAGACGAGCCAACTTGAAACGAAACGGCTGTTTTCCGAAACACAACAACAAGCAGCAATGTCAGCCACCACCTAAAATCATAGAGCCAGTGATGTGTAAAGAAATTAAGATAAATGCACAGGCTGATTCCAATTGAAAGAAATGGATGAGGCCAAGTGGTCAATGTTACATGCAGTCGTGAAAATGCCTGATAAATATAACTAGCCACACTCGCATACATAAAGCCGCTATACAGAGGCACCCCAAATATTTTTGTATAAGCTTCTTCTGGATAGGACCAAGAGCCCATATGGACCTTATTGATTTCTAAAGCAATTCCTATGAGATGAAATAGACAAATGACTTTTAGCTCAGCCCAAGTCTCTAGCCGCAGCACCAGCATCAGAATCTGAGCCATGAGACAAAGCAGTAGAATAAAATCATACCGGTGAAGAAAAGGAATAGACACCGTCTTTGATAGGGCAAGCGCCGCGAAGATCATGACAGGAAATAGACATGAAATGGCCTGCAAATAACCAAAATGGAATAATGTTTTCATATGAAATGACCCCTTTTACACTGTCTGAAATGACTTAGACGGATGTACCAAGGGAAAAGTTTACCTCAATTAGATATTCATGAACAATTTGTGAATATATATGTGAAAAAGATCACAAATGATATATTCCATAGTATAATAAGATCATAAAGAGAATGTGAAATATTTCACATAATTTAAAGGGAGGCATCATCATGTTTACAAAATTCTTACAAACGAATGTATGGGCAGCGGTTATCCTTTTGGCAGCAAGACTTTATATCGGATGGACTTGGCTGACATCTGGTATTGGAAAATTAACAGGTGGATTCGATGCATCAGGGTATTTGCAATTTGCGATATCTGAACCTGTCGTCAAAGATGGTCATCTTGTGTATCCGTTCTATGTATGGTTTTTAGAAAATGTCGCTTTGCCAAATGCCGGATTATTCAGTGCCATGGTCATGTGGGGAGAAATCTTAGTAGGTCTAGGATTAATTGTCGGATTATTCACAACAACCGCAGCCTTTTTTGGAAGCGTGATGAATGTCTCTTTCTTACTAGCTGGAACCGTCTCTGTTAACCCGCTTCTTCTTCTGATCGCGGTCTTCATCATGGCAGCGAAAGGAAATGCCGGAAAACTTGGTCTTGATTATGTAGCAGGTCCAGTCCTCAAACGAAAACTGAAAAGAAAGCCGCAATTAGAAGTGGCATCATAATAAAGAAAAGCATCCTGAGTAAACGCTCAGGATGCTTTTTTATTTAAGAATCGGCTTTTATCAAGTTGATATGCAGCACGGTGAGTTCATGCTGGCTAATATCAGGATCATGTCCAACGATAAATTCGAGCTCATAATCACCGGTTTGATACACATATTTTTTCTCTTTTGTTTGCTGGATGGTGCTCACTGAATCTGCTGATCCGAGCTGTTTCTTTAGTAGTGCAGGGGTCATTCCACCAATATTCGTTTCTTTTTCTACATTCGTTCCGAAATAACGGATTTCGTCAATTTTGCCTTTTGCATCATAATGAAAAGCAAATCCGGGATTCCCCATTTCAGCGTGATAGAGATCAAAGCTGCTTTGACCTGTTTCTGGGTATGGATTTCCGAGCTTATGATGAACGTCTTTTTTTGTTTGAACGCCTATTTTGAGCCCTTTTGCATAGTAAGGCATCTGCCCTTTATGTGCCAGCTCATAAATGCTGTTAAGCGCGGATTTTGGACCTTGAGGAACGGATTGTTCTGCTGCTGTTTTGGGTATGGCGTGTGCTGAGACCGCAGGGCTGAAACCGAATAGGGCGGACGACGCAAGTGAGGCAGTCACGACAAAAGCTGCTGTTTTCTTCATGATAAATCCCTCCTTCTTCTTTTATACCCGATGTCATAACGATCAAACGTGAAAAGAACCAGCGATCAGGGATCGGCTGGTTCTTAAAAAGTTATTTCGAGGAAGAGCTGGATTCATCTTTGGCGGAAGAGGAATCTTTTTCATCCTGTACTTTCTTTGTATAGTCATAATCGTTACGGTCAATCGGTGTAAAGCCTTTAGGCTTGTAGAAACGGAGTAAATCTTCGGTGACAATCTTATCAGAAGTCTCCAGCATCTTTTTCACCGTTTCATTTTCTTGTGATGCCTTGTCAGTTGGCTCGATTTTCTCGCCTGTTTTGTTGCTGTAATAGTTATTGCCTACTTTTGTGTAGTCTTTAGATACGAAGTCACCGTTTCTAAATGGCACAAGCTCTTTAAAGTTCTTAGATAGGATATCAGAACCAGACATTAAATAGTTCTGTGTATCATCGCCGAGCAGGTGCAGAAGGGTTGGTGCGACATCGACTTCACCAGAGTATTTATGAATCTGTCCGCCTTTTACGCCAGGTACATGGATAAAGAGCGGTACACGCATGAGCTGAGCATTTTCATAATCTCCAATTTTTTGTCCTGTCACTTTTTCCATTGCTTCATTATGGTTTTCAGAAATGCCGTAATGATCTCCGTACATAATGACGACTGTATTGTCATAGAGACCTGATTTTTTCAAGTCGTTGAAGAACTGTTCAATGGCTTCATCTAAATAATGAGCCGATTGGAAGTAGTTATCGACGACAGAGTCTCCGAAGTCACCAGGTTCGAAATCGGTATCACCTTCATCCATTCCAAATGGGAAATGGTTGGAGAGTGTAATGAATTTCGAATAAAACGGCTGCTTCATGCTTTCAAGAATCGGCATAGATTCTTTGAAGAACGGTTTGTCTTTCAGTCCGTAGTTCTTCGTATCTTGCTCATTCATATCGTAGTACTCAGAATCGTAAAATCTGTCATATCCAAACGACTTAAACATTTCATTACGGTTCCAGAAGGTTTTCGTATTGCCGTGGAATTCTGCCGACATGTATTGATCCTTCTTCAGAATACCAGGAAGAGCTTGATATGTGTTTTGCGCTTTGTTAATAAAAACAGAGCCCTGTGATAATGGGAACAGCCCAGTATCCATCATAAATTCAGCATCAGATGTCTTTCCTTGTCCTGTTTGATGGAAGAAGTTATCAAAGTAAAACGTTTTGTTGTCATGAGCAAGTGAATTAAGGAATGGCGTTACTTCTTTTCCATTCACTTTATAATCAATGACGAAGTTTTGCAGAGATTCAAGTGAAATTGTAATGACGTTCATGCCTTTCGCTTTGCCGTAATAAGCAGGGTTTGGATCAGCGCTGTTCGCCTTTAAATAATTCTCTACATCTGTTACATCATTTGAATTTGCCAGAGCACGCTGGCTGTTTGATTTCACATTTTGAATGGCATCAAACACAGTAAAGTTATAAGCACCTAAATATTTGACTAAATAATTGCGGTCGAACGATCTTGATAAAAGCTCTGGACGATCAATCTCTGCAGCGACTAAGTTGAGCACAAAGATTACAACAGAGGACACAAGGACGAGTCTAAACGATTTTGACTTTTGAACAGGTACAGTCGCTGTACTTGTTTGCTGCTGCTTTTTCATGCGGACTGCGAGTACGATCAAAATGATTGTATCGATAAAGTAAAACACATCAGTCCAACGCATGAGTGAAAATGCACTATCACCTAATTGTCCGCCATTCGTTCCTGCCTGCATCACTGTAGGCAGCGTGATAAAGTCATTGAAGAATCGATAGTACACGATGTTTGCGTAAAGTAAAAAAGACATGAAAAAGTGAATCACAATGATAGCGGCAGGCTGCCATTTTTTCTTGAACAATAAACCAAAGCCAAGAAAGAACAAGCTGGAGCTAATAGGATTCACGAAAAGCAAAATGTGCTGAAGCACATTTGATATACCAAGTTTAAATTCAATTAAATACGCTGAATATGTTTTGAGCCACAGTAAGATGGCTGCAATCACAAAGAAGCCGAGACCTCTTTTTTGAATAAATGTTTTCATATAAACACTCCTTTTCTCCGATACACGGAAGAGGCGGAACGAAAGAAAACGAACCATTAGAATATACCACGAAATACGTAAATAGAAAAGTCATAACCGGTCAAGGGCGTCAGCAGCCTGTCCAAGCAATAAAAGGAGAGAAAACGAAAATATCCGGACACCGAAAAACTTTTTATGAAAATCGACCTAATATTGACAGAAAATTCTGTAATTTTCCAGTTGTTATATCAATAAAACGGGTAAAAAGACACAAGTCTAAAGAATCAGTTTGATTTCATCAATGGTCATTTAGAGAGTATTTCCAGTGTTTATTCATGTTTATGCAGGTGAAGCGAGAAAAATGAGCACTGATATGGAAGTATTGAATGGATAAAAATTCCTCTTTGTTGATATATTAATATATTTTTTGTTTCGTGAACATAATCGTTTTGTTATGTTTTTTAAGGGTTTAAATTGTTTCAAATTGTGAACAAATTATCTAAATATACTTAAGTGAACATTCGAGACTATAAACTTTTGAATGGGGGTCGATATAGACAATGACAGGAAATCTTCCATTGAAAGGATTGATAGTATATGACTGTACGAGCAGAGAACCTCGTTCAGAACTGGTTTCCGAGTGAGGACGGAAATGCAGAAGAGCGTAAAGAACTTGTCAAATTAATGGAGCAGATTATTTCAGGGGTCGATCACCTGAAGGATCCAAACCGTGCACACCTAAAAGGTGAAAAGAATCGCGAGGAGAATTTTTACAAAAAGCTCACTGAAACAAGTCAAATTCCGGTGAACGGCCAGCAAGCGGAACTTGTAAATGAAGAATTACTGAAGCTTTTACATAACCATCCATACCACACAAAGTATTTCTTCACGAACATTTTGCCAATGGCAAGTACACCAGGAATTCTAGGCATGCTGACAGCGATGCTGGTAAATGGAAACAACCTTTGGGATGTTTATGGACCAGCGGGTGCAGAAGCTGAGGTCAGAGTGGTCTCAATGATGTCTAAGCTCATCGGATATGATCCAAGTGTGAGCGGGGGATACACAACATGGGGAGGTCAGGGAGCGATTTTCTCAGGGCTGCGTTTAGCGATTGCAAAAGTTGCACCGGAGTCACTGCGAAAAGGTGTCCCACAAAATCTTTATGCGTTTTGTTCTGATGCTGCACATTACAGCTTATTTAAGTCAATGGAAGCAACAGGACTTGGAACAGACAACTTGATCAGAATTAAGACAAATAAAGATCATTCAATGGATATGGAAGATTTGCGTTGTCAAATGGAACGTGTTGCACAGGATGGCGGAATTCCCGTTTATATTGTGGCAACAACTGGTACAACAGATGCCATTGCAATTGATGATGTAAAAGGGGTACGTGAAACAGCAGAAGCTATAGCTGAGAAGTATGGTCTAAAGGTGCCGCATATTCATGCGGATTCAGCGCTCGGCGGATTCTTTGCTTTCTTTAATGAGTATGATGTATCTGAAAACCCGCTGAAATTCTCAGACGGTGTTCTACGTATGCTAAAAGAGATCAAAGCGAAATTCCAGCATCTTTCTCTTGCAGATTCGATGTGCTTTGATTTTCAAAAGCTTGGTCAAACACCTTACACATCTAGTTTATTCTTAGTGAAAAACGCTGCTGATTTAAAGCGTTTAGACCTGGAAGAAAAAGAGACACCATATGTAGGGCATAGAGGCTACGGGGAATACCATACGGGCTATACACTAGAATGCACAAGAATGGGAAGCTCAATCAGCATGCTGAGTGTGCTGTTAACGTTTGGGATTGAAGGCTATCAGCGTTTGCTCGGTCAATTTTTAGAGGTGAACCTAGCATTCAGAGAAGCACTTAGTCAAGAAATTCCACAAGCTGAAGTCGTGAATGATGACAATGTAGGAATGGCTACATTATTTAGAATTTATCTAGACGGTTCACCTCGCTTTCAAGAAGAGATTTCTGGCGAAGCGACTTCAATGGAAATCGAGCGGAACAATGAATTGAACAAAATGCTGTTTGAAAAGCTTGGAGAGAAAAGAGACGAGATGTTCTTTGGAGATACAACGAAGTTTTTACTTGTCCATTCGAAAGAAGGGCAAGAATTCTATCTCAGTGTTAGTAAGTTTTTTGTCATCTCACCTTATACGTTACCAGAGCATATCCCTCATATCGTATCTTATTTAAAAGATGTCATTGCATCTGTTTGTAGTCAATTTAACCATGTACATGCTTAAATCAAATCTGAGAGTGGAGATGTAGGAAAAATGGCGAAACAAAGGAAATTTGGAGGATACACGATATCCTCCAAAATCATGTCAGTCGTTACCGTAACATTACTCGCAACTGTTGCATTATTCGTTCTAACATTTTATCTAGTCAGCCAGGATTTATCGTCCCAGCTATTAAAACAATTTGATTATCGATTAACAACAGATATTGATACTGCCAAAAAAGAAATCGATAACATCGATGGAAACGTGCTCAGCATTAGCGGGAAGGATGATCCCGTTTATGTCAAGATCAAAAAGAAATTCACAGAGCTTCAAGAAGATCATACGCTTGAGAACTTATATGTGCTATCTAATAAAGGTGGTAAAGAAAGAATTATTGTATTAACTGGGGAAGACAATGATTTTGACCAGGATTATGCATTCTCAGATGAGATGAAACAAGCTCTTTCTGAAGATAAAATGGTCAAAAGTGATATTTACCATGATTCATATGGAACACATAAATCAGTCTTTTTGCCAATCAAAGATTCAGGCGGTGAGCTGACAGGGATTTTAGGAATTGATTTAGATGCGTCAGTTGTTCCAGCCACAATGAAAAAACTGACAATCTACATTTCTGTTGCTTCTGCTATTGTGCTCATCGGTGGATTGCTTTTCTCCTTTATAATGGGAAGAAGAATTGCGAAACCAGCACGTTCATTGATGGAATCAGCAAACCGAATTGCTGACGGTGATTTAACGGGAATGGTAGAGGTTCAAAGTAAAGACGAGATTGGCCAACTAGCCGCCTCCTTCCAAAAGATGCAGGGGCGGATCAAAGAGCTTATTGCGAAGATCTCACACTCATCTAGTGAAGTGTCAAAAATGTCTTCACAGCTTCGCACCGTGACAAATGAATCGAGTCAAAGTGCGCAGCAAGTGTCAGAAGCCATGACGAATATGAGTGAAGGAATCAATGATTCTGTGGCAAATATTACGGATTGCACGACCTCCGTTGCTGAGATCGACACTCAAATCGAAGGCGTCACAAAAGAAGTTGATGAAATGCAATCTGTTTCATCAGACGTGCAAGAGCAGTCAGAATCTGGTCAACAACTAGTACAGCATGTACTCGAACATCTCAATATGTTACATGACAAGATGACGAACTCAAAGCAGGCAGCAGAAGAATTACAATCACATTCAACTGAGATTGAAAGTGTGATCTCCATTATTACCGATATTTCAGCGCAAACGAATTTGCTTGCACTGAATGCTTCAATCGAGGCGGCACGTGTTGGGGAAGAAGGAAAAGGATTTGCTGTTGTGGCAGATGAGGTGCGCAAGTTAGCTGAGCAATCAGCGGATGCGGCTAAAACTGTTTCAGACCTTGTCATCGGCACACAGGAAAACAGCCAGCGTGTCCTTGAAAGTGTAGAGGAAAGTAGTAAAGCAGTGGAAGAAGGACGTCAGCAAATGGAAGGCACGTCACAAAACTTCGCTGGTATTTACGACGGCGTGTCTCAATTCGCAAGCAGAACGAACAATTTGCTTCAATCGATCAAGCAGGTAGAACGTGCATATCAAACGATTTCTACATCGATTGAACAAATTTCAGTTGTATCAGAAGAACACGCAGCCAGCTCTCAAGAAGTGGCAGCAGCAACAGAACAGCAAAGTGCTGGCATGCAGCAAATTTCAAGTGCGATTGAACAACTCTCTGACATGTCAGAGGACTTAGCACATATGGTCTCAACCTTCAAAATCGACAATAAATAACGAGAAAGGGCTAAAATGATCTTTATTTTAGCCCTTTCTCTCTTTTCAGCGTAATAGAAAATCTTTGAAGTCTAGGAAGCGCAGGACTGACACCGAATGCGAAGGTTTGTCTAGACGCTGAAGCTGGCTCTTGTGAGAGAGTCAGCTTTTTTGCTATGCTTAATCAAATACTTGCGGCGAAAGGAGAAACGCCATGGATTTTGCGCAGAGATTAGCAGAAGAACGGATCAAAAAAGCGATGGATAACGGGGCTTTTGAAGGATTATCTGGCTTTGGGAAACCTCTGCCAAAAGATGACGCTGCTCATGTACCAGAAGAACTTAGAATGGGCTACCGCATCATGAAAAATGCAGGATATGCTGGGGAAGAAACAGCACTGAAAAAAGAACTCATGACTGTCAAAGAGTTACTTCAATCGAGTATCGATGGAGCGGAACGAAAGAAACTGTCTCTCATATGTGAAGAAAAACAAAAACGTCTCGATGAACTCACATCTAAGCGCCAAACGTTTGCCCGTCCAGCCTCCTCCTTTTACAAAAACAAGGTCTACGAAAAATTAACGGAGCATAAAAAAAGATGATGACACGCTGCCTCTCTGAGCACATTGAGGGAGCTTTTTTTATGAAAGCGCTACATTTTATTGTTGACTACATGTATATACAAATATAAAATATGAAGTAAACATGTATATACAAGTTTGTTGGTTCTTTTTTCTTATATAAAAAACGATCTCGGAGGGGATAGCATGGCTGATTATCAGGCAGCGGCAGATCAGATTGTGAAAGCCATTGGCGGCAAAGAAAATATCGATCAAGCCACACATTGTGTCACAAGGCTGCGCTTTGTGCTAAAAGATGAAGGCAAGGTTGATGAGAAAGCGCTTGAACAAATTGAAGAAGTGAAGGGATCTTTCTCAGCGAACGGTCAGTACCAAGTTGTCATCGGCCAAGGAGTCGTCAACCGAGTATATGCAGAAATGGTGAAACAGACGGGAATTGGGGAAGCCACAAAAGAGGACGTCAAGCGTGCCTCTGATCAAAAATTGAATCCACTGCAGCGTGCTGTGAAAACGCTTGCGGATATTTTTATACCGATTCTTCCAGCGATCGTTACAGCTGGTTTATTAATGGGGATTAACAATATTTTAACAGCTCCTGATATTTTCTTCGATCAAAAATCGTTTGTCGATGTGTATCCGGAATGGGCTGATTTAGCGAACATGATCAATTTAATTGCAGGCACTGCCTTCACCTTCCTGCCGGCATTAATCGGCTGGTCAGCTGTGAAGAGGTTTGGAGGGAATCCGCTTTTAGGGATGGTCCTTGGTCTGATGCTCGTGCATCCGGACTTGTTAAATGCGTGGGGCTATGGAGCAGCTGAGAAGACCGGAGACATTCCTGTTTGGAACTTGTTTGGACTTGAAGTGCAGAAGGTAGGCTATCAAGGACAGGTTCTTCCAATACTCGTTGCCTCCTATTTACTTGCAAAGCTCGAATTATTTATTACAAAACGGACACCTGAAAGTATTCAGCTGTTAGTTGTTGCACCGATTACGTTATTAGTCATTGGATTTTTATCATTTATCGTCATTGGACCTGTTACATTTGCGATCGGTAACGTTTTAACATCTGGACTTGTAGCCGTATTCCAGCAATTCGCAGCACTTGGCGGTCTATTATACGGCGGACTGTATGCAGCGTTAGTGATTACAGGGATGCACCATACGTTCCTCGCGGTTGATATTCAATTGATTAACTCAAAGCTGCACGGCACGTTCCTCTGGCCAATGCTTGCACTGTCCAACATTGCACAAGGATCAGCTGCCCTAGCGATGATGTTTGTCCTAAAAGATGAAAAGCAAAAAGGTCTTTCGCTGACATCAAGTATTTCTGCTTATTTAGGAATTACTGAACCTGCCATGTTTGGGGTCAATCTGCGTTATCGATTCCCGTTTATTTTTGCACTGATCAGCTCAGGATTAGCCGGTATGTTTATCGCTTCTCAAGGGGTGCTGGCAAGCTCTGTTGGTGTTGGAGGCATTCCAGGAATCTTCTCGATTATCCCAAAATATTGGGGCGCATTTGCTATAGGAATGGTGATTGTGCTGATCGTCCCGTTCATTGGGACCCTTTTATATGCAAAACTAAAAAAGAAGAAGGATTTGTCACAAGAACTTAACTAGTGGTGGTGAAGGAAGTTGAAGCAACAAACAAATGAACCGTGGTGGAAAAAAGCGGTGGTCTATCAAATTTATCCGAAGAGTTTTTTAGATACAACGGGCTCTGGTACAGGCGATATCAATGGTGTGACGAAAAAGCTTGATTATATTAAAAAACTGGGGGCGGATTGTATTTGGCTCACGCCAATGTATGAGTCACCACAGCATGACAACGGCTATGATATTAGCGATTATACTAAAATCCATGACATGTACGGTACAATGGCTGATTTTGAGCACATGCTGAAGGAAGCGCATGAGCGGGGAATACGAGTCATCATGGATCTAGCAGTCAACCATACATCCATTTTTCATGAGTGGTTTCAATCCTCACGTGAGTCAAAGGATAACCCTTATCGAGATTATTATATTTGGAAGGAGCCAAAAGCCGACGGTTCTCCGCCAAATGATTGGCAGTCGAAATTTGGCGGTCCAGCCTGGGAGCTAGACGAAGTAACAGGTGATTATTATCTTCATTTATATGATGTCACTCAGGCGGATCTCAATTGGGAGCATGATGAGGTGCGCAGGCAAGTATATGACATCATGCACTTTTGGTTTGAAAAAGGAATAGACGGATTTCGGCTGGATGTCATCAACAATATCTCAAAGGATCAACGCTTTTTAGATGATGCCGGCCAGTCTGTTCAGTGTGACGGTCGCATGTACTATACGGACGGTCCGAGAATTCATGAATTTCTGCATGAAATGAACCAAGAGGTTTTTTCAAAATACGACAGTATGACAGTTGGAGAAATGTCTTCAACGAATATTGCAGACTGCATTCGATATACAAGACCTGATCGGCAGGAGCTGGATATGACGTTTAACTTCCATCATTTAAAAGTGGATTATCCAAATGGTGAAAAATGGGCAATCACACCATTTAATTTTCAAGAATTAAAGTCAATTTTGACTGATTGGCAGACGAAAATGCATGAGGGCGGCGGCTGGAATGCACTGTTTTGGTGCAATCATGATCAGCCGCGTATCGTCTCAAGGTATGGTGATGATGACATGTATCACCAGCAATCAGCGAAGATGCTGGCGACCACGATTCATCTCATGCAAGGGACTCCGTATATTTATCAAGGTGAGGAAATTGGTATGAAAAATCCTCGCTTTGAGGACATTTCGTCTTACCGCGATATCGAATCACTTAATATGTACGAAGTCATGCTTGAAAAGGGGAAAACAAAAGAAGAAGCATTGGCGATTTTACAGGTCAAGTCAAGAGATAATGCGAGAACGCCGATGCAGTGGACCTCTGAAAAGAATGCTGGTTTCTCAAAAGGAACTCCTTGGATTGAGCCGGCAAATAACGATATTTCGGTGGAAGCGTCATTAAAAGACCAAACGTCCATTTTCTATCATTATCAAGCCCTTTGCAGGCTGCGTAAAGAACTTGATGTGATCACATATGGCAGCTTCACCTTACTCTTAGCAGAAGATCCAAAGATTTTTGCTTATGTTAGAGAACACAAGGATGAGAAGCTCCTTGTAATTAACCACTTTTATGAAGGAGAGGTGGACTTTACGCTTCCCGATGAGCTTGTGCAGGCTGCAGATGAGATGGAGCGGGAAGTCCTGTTATCCAATTATGAGGATGTGCCGGCAGATATCAAGGGATTTACGTTGCGTCCATATGAGTCAATCGTTTATCATTTAACCAAACGCTAGAAAATGGGGCGGAGGGAAAATGAAAGAGAATAAGTTTCGAGTGATTTATGATCAGCTCGCAAGACGAATTGAGCAAGGTGAATGGCAGGATAAAGGCATCCTCCCATCAGAGCATGAGCTTTCCATCATGTACGACACGTCCCGGGAGACGGTGAGAAAGGCATTAAATATTCTTGTGCAAAATGGCTATATTCAAAAAATCCGCGGGAAAGGCTCTGTATTGCTGAATCGCGAGAAAATGCAATTCCCTGTATCAGGTCTTGTCAGCTTTAAAGAGCTTTCCAAAACGCTTGGCCGAAAGACGGTTACAACGGTTCATGAATTTGGTTTAATCAAACCAGATCAGTATATTCAGTCTCAGCTGAAAATAAATGAACAGGCGGACGTCTGGAAAGTCATTCGATCTCGCAATATTAGCGGAGAAGAAGTGATTTTAGATAAAGACTTTTTTTTGCAAAAGCATGTAGATGTATTGTCTAAAGACATATGCGAAGGATCGATCTACGAGTATATTGAAGGCGAGCTCGGTGTATCCATCAGCTATGCGCAAAAGGAATTTGTGGTAGAGCCATGTACAGAAGAGGACGCCAAGTATCTTGATTTGAATGGTTTCGACCATGTCGTAGTGGTTAAGAATTATGTGTTCTTGGAGGATACGAGTCTATTTCAATACACAGAAAGCCGTCACAGGTTAGACCGCTTCAGGTTCGTCGATTTTGCCAGAAGAGAAAAAAAGGACAGAGCATAGGCTCTGTCCTTTTCAAGTTTTGAAGAAGTGGGGATATACACAGCGACAAGATCACATTATGCAGGAGGAAAAATGATTAGACTGAATCGACCACTAAAATTACGGGATTTAGAAATTTTTAGCGTGATGAAAGATCATCAAATTTTATGTTATGTCATCATTGAAGATACTCGAAAACCGTTTACAGAAGAAGATAGAAAACTCGCCCCATTATGTTATATGGATGAAGAAGATATACAAGCGATTTTGAACGTATTTCATATTTCAATCATTAATGATGAAAAGTTAAGTGAAGAGGATTTAGCTCTTGTCCAATCGTACTTTGCTGAATTTGTAAATAATACGAACTTAACGAACTACATTACGAGAGATTATGTTCAAGAGGATTTATATGCCGTGGATGATGAAGATGACATCACGTTCTTTAATAGAATGCTGCGTCATATAGGATCAAATGATGTGAAAGAATTTGACGAGCGAAATTGGATCTATTTATCCCAAGATTGATGATGAAATGAAAAAGGACAGAGCATAGGCTCTGTCCTTTTCTTTTAGGATGATACATTTTTTCTTGTACGCTTGCGCTGGTAGTAATAAAGGATACCACCTGAGGCAAGCATGAGCACGCCAATTAATACAGCTGTATACATCATTGTTGCTGTATTCGGCAATGTGCCGCCTGGAAGTCCAGTTCCATCTTGGTTTGGGTCTGAACCTGAACCTCCGCCTGGCGCCGATGTGCCGCCGTCTCCGCCATTTTGATCAGGGGATGTTCCAGCTACACCGCTTTGGTTGAGTACGGTGTATTCGCTGAAGTGTTCAGTTTGACCTGATACGACCCCGTTTGCGAATGATCTGTTACTTGTTTTAGCGTAACGATTCTTCTTGCGATCTACATAATACACACCAGGTTTCTTTGCCTTTTGAGGCTCGTCTAATGTAAAGGACAGCGTGACAGGATCTTTAAAGGTAGAAACCTTTTTCTGATCTTGTTTGATTTGGAAATCATACGTATCCGTTAATGCGTTTTTCACCTTAGCGGTCTTTGTCATCCGTATATCTGCGCTTTTCTCGGACACATTAGACAGCGGTACTTCAAGTCCCACTTTATCATGATAGATGGTGACGTTTGGATCTTGCTCTCTTTTCTTTAATTCGGCAACTTGCGCCTTTGAAAGAGACAGTTGAACGTTTTTCTCTTCGCTCGCCTTATCTAAATAGAGCAATGCTTTGTTTGTATGCTGTACATATGTTTGGAATTTCTCATCATCTTGAATGTCATAGGCGCCTTTTCCTTTCGCACGAGGAAGGAACACTTCTTTCACTCGATGATCGATGGCAGGAGAAATATGACCGTTTGCTTTTTCAATTTGTTCTTTGAAAATTTCATAGTCAACATAGCCTAAGTCTTCGCCGTGAGAGGCTTCTGTAAAGACGCTGTAACCATCACCGCCTGTGCCGACGAATGCATTTGTCGCCACGCGGTATGTTTTCTGATCATCAATGTCAGTCAGCTTTCCATTTTTGTCTTTCAGTTTGACATCAATGAGTCTGCTGCCAGCTGGTTTACTAAGTGTAAACGTATATTCAATACCGGCTACATGAGGGAATGCGCCGCCGCCTTCCTCAATGCCTGACAGACCTTGTTCGAGTGCTTTCTTAATTTGACTGCCTTTTAAATCTGCAACATACAGGGTGTTTCCGAATGGCATGACCGTTAAAATATCACCTAAAGTGATATCTCCTTTTTCAATACTGCTTCGGATACCACCGCCGTTTGTGATGGCAAGATCAGCACCAGCAGATTCCTGCGCTTTCGTCAGCATACCATCGGCAATAAAGTTCCCAAGATTCGTTTCCTTCGCACGAACGTGCTCACGCTGTCCATCTAAAAGGACATCGGTTGTCCCGACTTTTTCGGTTTTTAAATCTTGGATATCCGCCTTGTACTGATCAAGAATCGTTTTTGCATCTGCATCTTCTTTGACAGAGTCATCAATGGTGATGAGGTTAAAAGAAGATTCTTTTGGCTGTACGATTCCTTTTTGATCAAAAGCAACGTCTACTTTCCCTAAGAATTGTCCGTAGTCTTTCACCTGCGCGACAATCGTTGGTTCTTTCTTATTGACGACCTTTAATTTTTCAACAAGGGTATGCGTGTGACCGCCAATGATAAGGTCGATGCCGTCTACCTTTTGAGCAAGCTCAAGATCACGGTTATAGCCAATATGTGTTAAAGCAATGATTTTATTGATTTTTTCTTCTGTTTGAATGGTGTTGACTGTTTCTTTTGCTTTCTTGTACGCATCTTTGAATTGAATGTTAGGTCCGCTGCTGGATGTAATGGCCGTGTCTTCAGTAGTTAATCCGAATACAGCCACTTTTTCACCGTTTACATCGAGCAGGATGTATGGGTAAATTCCAGCTTCTTTTTTCTCACCAGCTTTAAATGAGGCTGGTTTTTTCACTAAATCGCTCAATTGTTTTTCCTTAGTGACATCAACGTTTGATGACACAATCGGGAAGGTTGGCTTTTCAAATTGATGACGGTTTTTCGCATCTACATCTGATGCATCTCCTGTCAAGAATTGACGAAGAACAGAAGGACCTTTGTCAAATTCATGATTACCAAACGTCATGGCATCATATTTCATTAAGTTCATCAATTTCAGATCAGCAAGACCTTGCCATTTTGTGAAATATAGATCACCAGAGAAGACATCACCAGCGTCTAGTAAAATATTGTTCTTGCTTTCGGCCCGAACTTCTTTAATCTTTGTTGCGCGTCTTGCTGCATCATCAAGGTGGGCATGTGTATCGTTTGTATGCATGACCGTTAAATTCCAGTTGTCTGACGCAGGCGGTTCTGTTGTGCCATCCTCTTTAAAGGCTAGCTTGTACACGCCAAGACCATCTGTGCTGGCGTTACGAACAAAGTCTACGCTGCTTGATTTTTCAGCAAACGGCTTTGCCAAAAGAGAAGATTCAAATGTGACTGTTGCGCCTTTGACCGGTGCAATGGACCAGTTTTGATCCGCACTTGGGTTGATGGTTTTTTGTTCGATAATATAATCCATCAACACTTGGCGGTTTTCATCTGCTGAGGCAAGCACCACTTTATCTTGTGTGAGATGCGGGAAGCCTCCGCCGCCAGAAGCACGATAGTTATTTGTCACAACTAAAAATTCTTGATTGTCAGAGACAGGTTTCCCGTTGTACGACAGGTTTTTGATGCGATTTGCATCGCTATTGACGAGTGTGCCAGATGTGTTGTATTTAGCAGGCTGTGTCACATCGACTTCGTATGTGACACCGTCGATCACATCAAAGTTATACGAGCGGTATTCTTCGTTTAAAATTGGCTGTTCCTTTGAATTGTTTGGTTTAATCTGGTTAAACTGTCCGGCAGACATTTCGAGCCAGTCTTTCACTTCACTGCCTTTCAGTTTAACAATCTGCACGGTGTTATCGTAAAGGTAGAGATCACCAATATTTTTAATCGCTAAATCACCTTTGGCGATATTCGTATAATAATTCACACCGTTTCGGCCGCCGGCTTTAAACGGGGCACCTGCAGATAAAATCGGTAAATTTTTATACGCTGTGTCCTTCATTTTTTCTTGTGCATACCACTTTTGGGCATCTGTCACAATTTGAATTGAAGGGTCATCCATTACTTGCGCAAAAAAGCTGTTAATATCTGCTTCTGTTTTACCAACAGGCTTCCAAACATATTCAAGTGTGTTTTGATGCGTTGTTTGAATGGCATCTTTCACAGTGCTGTTTTGAGATGTCACTCCAGCAACTGATTCGATCTTTCCAGTTCCATCAGTAACCTTCCAATTGCTGCCGTCAGGCTCGAGTGTTAAATCAATCACTCCGAGGTAGCTTCCCCAGTTTTTGGACATGACGACTGGAATGCCGTTGATCGTTCCTTTTGAGACATCGAATTTGTCGACGCCGCTATATTCAGCGCTTGGGAATGTGCCATGCTGGTGGCCGGACACGATCGCATCGATGCCTTTCGTTTTCGTGGCAAGATCAAAGATCATATTTTCTGATCCTTTAGGTGAAGCGGTTTTTTCAATTCCTGTATGGGCAAGAGCCACGATGATATCTGCGCCCTTTTCCTTCATTTCAGGGATTGTTTCATTGGCAGATTCGACGATATCCTGCACTTGAACTTGTCCATCTAAATGCTTCTTATCCCACGTCATAATTTGTGGTGGAACGAATCCTATGTAACCGACTTTTACAGTTTGCGAGGCTCCGTTTTCATCTTTAAAGGTTTTATCTTGAATCACATAAGGTGTAAAACGGTGTTCTCCATTTAACTTTTTGACGTTCGCATTGACAATCGGGAAGTTGGCGCCCGCAATGGTACCGTCAAGGAATGATAATCCGTAGTTAAATTCATGATTGCCAAGTGTTCCTGCATCGTACTTTAGTTTGTTGAGTGTATGAATAATGGGGTGAACCTTTGTTTGATTGATAATACTGTCTTTCTCATATTTGTAAACGTATTCTCCAAGAGGGGTTCCTTGAATCAGGTCTCCGTTATCAACAAGGAGTGTATTTGGATTTTGTGAACGGTGCTTGTCAATCAGCTCGGCTGTTTTTGCTAATCCAAATTCATTTGTTTCTTTGTCGCTGTAATAATCGTAATTCATCATGTTCGCATGAACATCAGTTGTGGCTAAGATGCTGACTTTTACGGCATTGCCGTTTTCTATTGCTGCATGAGTAGGTACTGCTGGGAGAATGAGACTAATCATCATAATCGAAGTGAGCAGAATAGACAGGTTTTTCCTTCGTTTAGACCTATGTGTTTGCTTCTTCACCTGATCTCCGCCTTTCTAATTTTTTTGACCACAATACCTATTGTAGAAATGTTTCGTTAACTTTTGTAGTTATTTTTTGCAGATTATTGTAAAGATAACATAAATCATACGAATTACCTTGTTGAGGAAATATAAATAAGTCTAAATGCTCATTTTTGTCTTAAGGGGTTTTCTGATAGGGATAGGATGTTTGATTTCAATATGTCCGGGTATATTGTGTAGTGTGAACGATAATCAAGCAGGAGGGTTTCTACATGGGTAAGAAAATTGCAGTTGTATTAACAGATTACTTTGAGGATGTTGAATTCACCGAGCCTGCAAAAGCCTTTAAAGATGCAGGTCATGAATTGACAGTCATTGAAAATGAAAAAGGAAAAACAGTCAAAGGGAAGCAAGGAGAGGCAGAAGTGAGAGTGGATGCGTCTATTGATAACGTGAAGCCTGAAGACTTCGATGCACTTCTTATTCCTGGCGGATTCTCACCAGACATTCTTCGTGCAGATGACCGCTACGTCCAATTTACAAAAGCATTTATGGACGAGAAAAAACCAGTATTTGCGATCTGTCACGGACCGCAATTGCTTATTACAGCGAAGACACTCGAAGGCAGGGGCGCGACCGGCTATACATCCATTCAAGTAGACATGGAAAACGCAGGCGCCAAATTCAAAGACGAAGAGGTTGTCGTTTGTCAGGATCAGCTTGTGACAAGCCGTACACCTGATGACATTCCAGCATTTAACCGTGAATCATTAAAACTGCTTGCGAAATAAGCGGTTTTGACAGGATAAACAAAGCCAGCACCTTGCGGGGTGCTGGCTTTTTCTGTGCATGATGTAAGCGCACGATTATTTTCTTAAGCTTTTTAGCTCGCTTGCGATGGCTTGCATTTCACTTGGGCTGAATGAAGATTTTTTCATCACCATTTGGTGTAGAAATTCGATATCTTCGTACTTGTCTGGACTGAAGTCCTCGGCTTTGATGACTCCAATGTTCAGCATATTTAACTTTTGCGAAATGTCTTCAATCAGCTGATTGACTTCAGCCGCTTTTTGCTCTGACAAGGGCGGCACGTCCTTTCCTGCATATGTGTCGAATAACATGTCTATTTTAACAGAAATGCAAAAGAATAAAAGGGCAATTAAGACGACACCGAGATGTTTTTCTCCTTTTTCTCCTGTTTGATCTTATCAATGATTCGTTTGGATTCAAATACGACAACCCCTGATAAACCGATGAGGCCAATTAAGTTAGGAATGGCCATCAGCCCGTTTAGCATATCTGCCACGCCCCAGACGAGGTTATTTTTAAACACAGCGCCAAAAAAGACAGCGATGACAAATAAAATGCGGTAATACATCACATACGAGTCTTTGACTAAGTATGTAAAGCATTTCTCTCCGTAATAAGACCAGCCAATGATGGTGGAGTATGCAAACAGCAATAAACCGATGGCGACAATAATGGAGCCGACAGGCCCGAGGAAATAAGAAAAGGAAACGGAAGTGAGCGCATCACTGCTCTCTGATTGATACATATTTGCCATAACAATTGTGATCCCTGTAATCGAACAAACAATCATCGTATCAATGAATACTTGCGTCATTGACACAAGGGCTTGACGAGCTGGCATATCCGTTTTTGCAGCGGCTGCTGCAATAGGGGATGATCCGAGACCTGCTTCATTGGAAAATACGCCTCTCGCCACACCCCAGCGAATAACCGTACCGATAGCGCCTCCTGCTACGGCTTGACCTGTGAATGCGTCTGAAAAAATGAGCCCGACGGCACTTGGGACAAGCTCCGCATTCATGACAAGAATGATCAGTCCGCAGATGACGTAGAATAAAGCCATCACCGGTACAAAAATAGACGTTACCCGGCCAATGCTTTTAATCCCGCCTAAAATGACGAGTGCAGTAAAAGCCGTAATGATTATACCTGTGATCCATGTTGGAATTTGAAAGGTTGAATTCATGACACCAGAAATCGAATTGGACTGCACGAGATTCCCAATCCCAAAGGCAGCCGTGGCGCCAAAAATAGCAAACAGTACCCCCAGCCATTTTTGCTTCAAGCCATGCTCCAAATAGTACATCGGCCCGCCAGACATTTCACCTTTTTCATTTTTGACACGGTATTTCACGGCGAGAACAGCTTCAGCATATTTTGTTGCCATTCCAAAGAACGCTGCAAACCACATCCAAAACACGGCACCCGGTCCCCCCGCAATGACAGCAGAGGCGACCCCTACAATATTTCCCGTTCCAACCGTTGCAGCAAGAGCTGTCATTAATGCTTGGAAGTGAGAAATATCACCTTCTGATGTCTTGTCTTGCTTTGAAAATGCAAGCCTCAGCGAATAGGGGAGCAGCCTGATTTGAATGAAGAGCACGCGAAAGGTAAGGTAAATCCCTGTTCCCACGATCAAAAACAAAAGTGGCGGTCCCCATAATACATCATTGATATTGCTGACAATCTGTTCTACCCATCCCATATGTATCCCCCTTTATTTGTGGAATTCTCCTAAAGTGTCACCTTTTTTTGTATAATGTGTCAATGCCGGTGGGAGTTTTTCTTGCAAAGTTTTCAAAAGAAAAAGGGCTTGATATGATAGAGAAAAGGTTTTCGAAAGGAACTCTTAGGGAAAAGATAGGAGGAGAATGAAGGATGATTCATGTATTATTCGTTTGTCTTGGCAATATTTGCAGATCACCGATGGCAGAGGCGATGTTTAGAAAACGAGTAGAAGATGAAGGACTGAGTGAGCACTTTGTTATTGATTCAGCAGGCATTGGAGGCTGGCATCAAGGCAGTCCTCCGCATGAAGGAACACGAAAACTACTTGATGAAAAAGGGATCAGCTATGAAGGGATGTCCGCAAGACAAATCATGGATGAGGACATCACAACATACGACTATATTATTGCGATGGATGCTGAAAATGTAGGGGCACTTCGCAGTATAGCCGGCTATGGGAAACATCACTTTATTGGCCGGCTCCTTGACTTTGTTGAAGACGACGATCGAGATGATGTGCCAGACCCTTATTACACGGGAAACTTTGAGGAAGTACATGATTTAATTGAAACAGGAATTGATCGTTTCTTGACGTATGTAAAGAAAGAGAAACACCTTTAACTGAAAGGAGATCAGATGAGATGGAAGAGAAAAATCAAATCATGCTTCGAGGAGCTGTGATAGGAGCAGCTTGCGGCGCACTGCTGACATTATTTCATCGGCCAACGAGAATTGCGCTCAAAGACAAATGGGATGACTGCCAGGAAAAGCTGGGTGAATACCGCCAGGAGCCTGGCAGGATATCAGCTTGTATGAAAGAAAAAATGGAAGAGACGAAGCAGCTGATGCGAACAATCTCAGATGATTTGTCATTTTTAAATGAACAAGTCAATCAGTTAAAGGAAACAACACCAAAGGTATTAGAGATTATTGAAGAAACAAAGGATCACTTTCGATCAAAATAGAAAGATTGATTATTGGAGATGAGGCGTATGGGTTTTATTAAAGCGTTAATTGAACGCTTTTTGCTGCATGAAGGACCGGCAAAATCTGCTGAGCTTGCTTACTTCTTTTTGCTTTCATTATTTCCGTTTCTCATCTTCGTGCTGACGCTCGTTGGGTATTTACCGCTGACGTCAAAGGATGTCCTGAGCGTCATTTCCGGTTATGCGCCAGAAGGAGCGCTTTCGATGATTGAATCCATTGCCGAACAGACGCTGAATAACCGGAACGGGGGATTATTGTCGTTCGGGATTATTGCCGCTCTTTGGTCTGCATCTAACGGGATTAATGCCGTCGTCAGAGCATTTAACCATGCTTACGAAGTTGAGGAAAATCGATCCTTCATTCTCGTACGTTTAACATCAATCATCTTAACGATAGCGATGGTTTTGACCATTATATTTGCTTTAATGCTTCCTGTATTCGGCAAAGAACTTGGCTTGTTTGTCGCGAAGTTGATCGGACAGTCAGATGCATTTCTCGCGATATGGACGGCCATGAGATGGATCATTAGCCCGCTGATTTTATTGATTGTGTTTACATCCTTGTACTATTTTGCTCCAAACATCAGGCTGAAATTGAAATTTGTTCTGCCAGGCGCTATTTTTGCGTCGATTGGATGGATTTTGGTGAGTATGCTGTTCTCATTTTACGTAGGCGAGTTTGCCAATTACAGTGCGATGTACGGAAGCATTGGGGGAATCATTATTTTAATGATCTGGTTTTATTTAACCGGCATCATGATTATTCTTGGCGGCGAGCTCAATGCGCTTTTACATAAGCGTAAAATCGTACCAGGCAAGGTATGAAGAAATCCGGGCATCCTAAAGAAGAACGAACATGTTCAATCTTAATGGATGGGGGAATCACATATGTCCAAACAATCGAAAAAAGGCGGAAGTAACACGAAACAAAACAAAGGCCATCAGCCAAAGCACAAAACAAGCGGCAGTGCGAACGGGCAAAATGGTTATCATTAAATGAAAAAAACTCCTCTGCATAGCGCAGGGGAGTTTTTATTTCAGCAATCGTATATATCGCTTAAGGAGAAAAGCTGTATCAGGCTTTGGCTGATAGTGAGGATCGAGCTGGAACCCTGCTTTCATCGCTACACGTTCACTTCTGACATGACCAACAGGACAAAAGATTTCAAATCCATCGACTTCAGGAGCAAAGGTATCTGTCATAAATTTCACGATGGTTGTTACAGTGCCCTGACCTTGCGCGTCTTCATCAATCCAATATCCAATATTGCCTATTCTCTGATCAAACGTCAGGCGGAACACACCGATTAATTGCTTTTTCAGCTTAATGCCAGCTTCCATCCCTTTTCGTTCGGTGTAGGTGGTTTGAGTCGATTGAATAAATGTTTTCACATCTTCTATGCTTTTGCAGTGATGCACCCATGGAAGCCATTCCCCTAAGTAGGCCTTATTATTTTTGATAAGTCTAAATAGTGTGTCCGCTTCGTCTAATTGTAGGGATTCCAAAGTCAACTCTTTTGATATGTCATATGTAAACAAAGCTCGCTCCTCCATTTATGTTAGTGACTTTCCAGCACCGCCGTCGTTCGCCCAAATCGAACGCAGCAAAACACAAATAATATCACAATACTGACAAGGTAAAGTAAATTCATTCCTTCAAACGCCTGTACAAAGAACCCTCCGAGAACCGGTCCAAGAATACTCCCTGCACTAAATGCCATCCCGCACATTAAATTTCCGGCAGGAAGCAGGTGCTTTGGCAATAAGTCCGTCATATAACTGATGCCAAGTGAGAAGGTCGAGCCTACCGCCATTCCGGCAATAAAGAAACAGATCGCCACAGCCAAAACCGATTGAATGAAAATCCCTGCTAAAAGGAAAAAGAATGATCCAGCGAGTGTGACACATAAAATGATGCGGCGTCTGCCAAACCGGTCGCTGAGCATCCCGAGAGGAAGCTGAAAAACAATGCTTCCAATGGCAAACGCAGGTAAAATAAATGCAACTGCATCTACTGTCACGCCGCTTCTGAGTGCATACACAGGGAAATTACTATTGAGCGTCGTTTCTAAAAAGCCATAACAAAAAGGCATCATAAAGGCGACCCAGCCAAATTGAAAGGCTTTTTTAAAGCGCTTCAAGCTGTTTGTCTGCTCTGATGTTTGTACTTCACCTGAATCTGGATATGTATTTTTCAGAGCAAACACAAGCAGCCAGATACATAAACTAACGGCACCAGAAACAATAAACGGTAAAGATGGATTGATCTCAATGAGCGGCGTTAAAAAAGGCCCAGCGGCAAAACCGAGTCCGAAGGATAACCCGTACAAAGAAATATTTCGTCCGCGATTTCTCGATGATGAAGCATAGGTCACCCACGTTTGTGTAGAGAAATGCAGCATATGGTCACCAATCCCGATCATAAGCCGGAGGAAAAACCAAACGACATAAGATTCAATAAATACAAAGCTAAACAAGCTTAAAAAGACAGCAGCGCCTCCAATGACGATTAACGGCTTGAATCCAAACCGTCGAAGCGGTGCTTCCATAAAAGGGGACGCAAGCAGGACACCAATATATAACCCTGTGGCATGCAGTCCGTTTAACGTAGGAGATGTGCCGGCATGTTCAAAAATAATTGAAATGACAGGCAGTAATGCTCCCTGCGAAAAACCAGATACGGATACAAGTAAAATCAAAATCATAAAGTGAATTCTCGACATAAGAAGCTCCTTACAAGTTCATATTTTCATCGTACAATGTAACCATAGGGGTTTCAATAGAAAGGTGGAAAAGGAATGAAGCTGACATACGAAAAGGATCGGTGGGTAGCAGATATTGATGACAGGCAGCTGCATATTTCAGGAAAAGAAGAAACTGGATACAGACCCTATCAATTGTTCACCTCAGCCATTGCTGGCTGCTTTGGAGAAATGCTTATTCATGTATGCCGGAAAAAGCGAATATCCTATGAAGGGCTGACGATCACACCTGAGGCGACAAGAGCAGGGGCTGTAAACAAGATATCCCGCATTCATTTACATATAATGTTTAAACACATCAGTATATCTGATGAACAAATAGATAAAGTCATCACACTTGCTTTGAAGCATTGTTCTATGGTGCAGTCCGTGAAAGGAAGTATGGAGATCACCTTTTCACACGAGCGAATCTAAATGTATATGATGCCGGCACTCACGAAAGAATAACAGTCAGACATAAGTAAAGGAGAATGGCTGTATGAATCGTTTATTTCTTGTGATTGTCGCAATCGGTGTTCCATTATCGGTGATTGGCAGTGTTCTTCATTTCCCGCAGGTCGTCATGTTTGCCGTTTATTGTATCGCCATTATTGGTCTTGCTAGTTTTATGGGAAGAGCCACAGAAAGTCTTGCCATCATTGCGGGGCCAAGGATTGGCGGACTTTTGAACGCCACATTTGGGAATGCAGTGGAGTTAATTATTTCGTTTTTTGCTTTAAAGCAAGGCTTAACGGCTATCGTACTTGCTTCATTAACTGGATCGGTCATCGGGAATTTACTGCTTGTGGCGGGGCTGTCTTTTTTCGTTGGCGGATTAAAATATAAACGCCAAGTGTTCAATGTTCACGATGCAAGACACAATTCTGGCTTGCTCATGTTTGCCATTATTGTAGCGTTTGTCGTTCCAGAAGTGTTTTCAATGGAGATGGCAGAGAATAAGCAATTTGTTTTAAGCATTGGAATCAGCATCGTCATGATTTTGCTTTATGTAGCAGCGCTCTATTTTAAACTGGTCAGCCACCGCGGGGTCTATGTTGCCAAGCAGGAGGGCATGGAAGGGGAAGCAGAGACAGAAGAAGAAACACCTGAATGGTCTGGGAAGTTTGCCACTGTCATTTTGCTGCTTGCGACGATTGCCGTTGCGTACATTTCAGAGCGCCTTGTTCATACATTTGATACAGTAGGAGAACAGTTTGGCTGGAGCGAGCTGTTTATCGGGGTCATTATTGTGGCCATCGTCGGCAACGCAGCAGAACATGCCTCTGCTGTCATCATGGCGTATAAAAACAAAATGGATGTAGCCGTGGAAATTGCCTTCGGCTCCACACTTCAGGTTGCCATGATGGTCGCGCCGATTCTTGTCATAAGCTCTCTATTTTTTGACAAGCAGATGCCGCTCATTTTCTCCTTACCAGAACTCATTGCCATGGCATCGTCTGTGTTACTCACGGTCATTTTATCGAATGATGGTGATACAAACTGGTTTGAAGGGGCGACTTTACTTGCTGCCTATTTCATTATGGCGATTGGATTTTTCCTTTTATAATCTTTTGTGGATAAGGGACGACTTTGCGGAAAATACTATGGAAAAATGAATGAGAAAGAGTGATGATATGAAAAAGATGCCCCGCATCATGTTTGTTGTTCTCTTATCCTTAAGTTTTCTATACAGCTTTCCAGCGGAGGCGGCAAAGCCATTTAAAGTGCCATCCTCTGTCGCAAGTATCTCAAAGGAGAATACGTATCCGAATGCTTCACAGGACCAGCCCCTGCTTCAGCCAAGCGAGCTGACGGCTGAATTGTTCAAAACAACAAATGTACCGATTGAGAATACTCATTTGATTAAAATGCTGAATGAATCCAGTATTTCAGGGACGCCATTAGCTGTTGGCTATCGCGCAACCATTTTCCTTGGGAGATGGGCGCTGAGCTATGATTCAAACGAAACGGTCGCCAACTGGGAATACAAAAAGGTGAATACGAACCATATTGATAACAGAGGCGGCAACAAAACAGCCATTGGCAAATACGTTCAAAAGCAGCAAGTGAAAGTAAGCGGCGGGCTCACAGCAAAAGTGCCAAACCCCGAAGATGTGAAAACATTGATGATGCAAAAAGCCATTCAGAAAACAAAGCTGCCCCTCGCTTTTGACACCGTGATTGGCGCAGGAACAAAGCGAGATCAGTCATACCACGTCTCTCCGAAAAAAGCAGCATCGCTTCATGCCTATGCACCAGCGATTAACGAAAAAGGTAAGGTTACTTACGGAGAAGTGTACCTTGTGCTAAAAGGAAATAAACGCAAACTCGTCGTAAAAAACGTGACTTCGCAAGGAATCGGCGCTTGGATACCTGTTCAGGATCACCTGACGTTTGGGTTTCAAGGGATGAATTAAAACAGTCATCTCCTCTTATCAACAGAGGAGATGACTGTTTTTTGCTAATAGGGTTTCTCTTTTTTTCTTTTTAGTTCATTTTTGTAAAAGTCAAAGGCGTTATATAAATACCAAATGATAAAAAGAAAGAAGATAACTTTAGTCAATATCGGTAAGTCGTTGAAAATAAGACATAGGCCAAGATAAGGGATGATCATAAATCCATAATAAGAAAACCACCATGTTTTAAAAATGAAACTCATCTCCTTGGAAATTGTAGACATTAACATCTTATACATATATTACATTTTTTTGAGGAAATAAAAAAGCCATAGTAGAAGTTGAATGAACTCAACGACTACTATGGCTTAAGTTTTTTATTCCCCTAAATCCACATTATGATAAACCTGCTGCACGTCTTCAAGCTCTTCTAAAACATCGATCAGCTTTTCAAATTGTGCTTTAGATTCATCATCTAACGTCACTTCGTTTTGCGGGAGCATCGTGATTTCAGCGACAGTGAATTCTTCTACGCCGGCTTGTTTGAATGCTTCTTGAACTTGATGGAATTGATCTGGTTCAGCGTACACAATAACCGTTTCATCTTCTTCCATGATGTCACGTACATCAACATCTGCTTCCATTAGAAGCTCAAGCGTTTCTTCTTCGCTTTTCCCTTCGACACCGATGACAGCTGTTTGGTCAAACATGTAAGCAACAGAGCCGCTTACGCCCATGTTTCCACCGTTTTTCCCAAATGCTGCTCGAACATCTGAAGCTGTACGGTTCACGTTATTGGTGAGGGCATCAACGATGACCATTGATCCGTTTGGACCAAATCCTTCGTAGCGCAGCTCATCGAAATTCTCTTCCGCACCGCCTTTGGCTTTTTCAATGGCACGGTCCACAATGTGTTTTGGAACACTATATGTTTTTGCACGTTCTAGGACAAAACGAAGTGCTTGGTTTGATTCTGGGTTTGGCTCACCTTGTTTGGCAGCCACATAGATTTCACGCCCGAATTTTGCGTAAATACGACTTGTACTGGCATCCTTTGATGCTTTCTTTTCTTTAATGTTGTTCCACTTACGACCCATCTTATTCACTCTCTTTCACTTAGAAAATACACAGTATGAGGGTCCCCATGCTGCATGAAATCATTCTGCTATCTATTATACATGAATCAGTCAAGAGGATAGAAGTTAGAGGGCTGGAATGAAGAAAATTGTTAGCGAATGTTCAAGTGTTCCATGTTTCTCGCGAGCCCGAGTCAGCCCGGCAACATGTATATAAAAAATAACCCCATCATAAATGAGGTTATTTTGCAGGCTGAGGATAAACGAGATCTTCGAGTAATTTGATATCATGCTGATGAAGTTGTTTGATCATTTCTTTTCGCACAGCGAGGGCAGCTTCGAAGTATTTTTCATCTTCGACCATTCCTTTCACTGTGATTTCAATTCCTCGATTCAGTTTATTCAGACCCATAATGCCATGAACCTGAAAGGGTTCAATGGCATTTTGAAATTCATCTTTTTTAAGCAAATCATAATGCATTTGATTTAAATGATCACAGGCTGATTCAAGTGCTTGAAAGGCGATATCTGGATTTTGATTCGCACTAATTAACACTGACTCCGTAATCCGCATGTAGTGCATGTTATAGTTTTGGATTTGCCGGATATCCCCGTTAGAAATGGTTAACAGCTTGCCGCTCCATTCTCTAATTTGCAGAGAGCGGAGACCAATCTCTTCAATCGTTCCATTAAACAGGTTATTCACCGTCACATAATCCCCTTTATGAATCTGGCGTTCATAGATGAGAAAAATGCCTGCTAAAATATCACGAATGAGCGTCTGGGCGCCAAAACCGATGACGATCCCAGCAACACCAGCACCCGCAAGGATTTTCCCAAAGTCATGAAAAAAGAGCGAAATGACATAGAGAACAAAGCAAATCGAAGCGGTGTATTTCGTAACGGATTTGACCAAGCTTTCGATTGTTTTCTTCTTCTTATCTTCAATGAATTCCGTTCGTTTAAAGAAAATTTGAATGGCTTTGTTAATCAAAAAGACGGCAAGCCAAAGAACGAGTCCAACAAGGAGAATTTCAATGTATTTGTTTTTGACCACTGTCAGAAATGTATCGTCCATCTATCGGTTACCCCCTGGCTGTTCGAGAAGTAAAATCAACATCTTGATAATAGCTGTTTTTCACAAGAACATTCGGACCAAGGCATTGCACGCTTGGGCAATGGCAATTCAGCTCTTTCGCTAATTTCGTGTCCATCCAGCGTGTATAGGCTGATTGCAATGTATCAGTTGCAATGTTTCCAAGCGGCGGTGTATCGCCAAAGTCTGTCACAATAATATTCCCATCAAAAATATTCACATTCAACCGTGAGCGGCCGTCAGGGTCATTTCGTACTGTGACATTTTTCTCCTGGCGCAATCGGTTGAGGAGGCGCTGGTCTTCTTCATCTGTGCTGCATGAATAAAATGGCAGGGTGCCAAACAGCATCCATGTGTTCTGATCACGAATATCAAGCAGCTGATGAATCGCATCCCGCATTTGCGGAAGTGTCAATGATTCAAGGGCGCTGGCGAAATCACTTGGGTACATTGGGTGAACTTCGTGGCGCTGACATTTCATTTCCTCCACGATTTGCCGGTGGATATGTTCGATATATGGAAGCGTGCGCTTATTTAGCATGGTTTCAGCCGATACTGTCACACCGGCTTTAACAAGTGCCTGACTATTTTCAATCATGCGGTTAAATAATTTTTCGCGCTGTTGAAAGGTTGGTTTTCGATCCATCATGGCAAAGCCGACCGTTGCAAACTCTTCGACAGTGCCCCAGTTATGTGAAATGTGAAGAACATCTAAGTATGGAATAATTTCTTCATATCGCGCCAAATCAAGGGTTAAGTTCGAATTGATTTGTGTACGGACGCCGCGTTCATGGGCATACTTTAATAAAGGAACGACATATTCCCGTACGGACTTAAGAGAAAGCATCGGCTCTCCGCCTGTAATACTAAGGGAACGCAGGAGCGGTACTTCATCTAAACGGCGAAGCAGCAGATCAAGCGGCAATGCATTCGGGTCTTTTGGCTGCAAAGTATAGCCAACCGCACAGTGCTCACATCTCATGTTACATAACGTCGTTGTCGTAAATTCGATATTTGTCAGCTTCATTTCTCCGTATTCCTGCACATCGAGATAGGCTTCCCAAGGGTCGTGTGCAGGTGTAATCGGACGAAGTGCTGTTTTTTGGTTCATGGTATCTATCTCCTTTTCATTCGGGCAAACGTAGACCCGCCAACAGTTAATTTTAAGCCTCATCCCTGTTATACGCAAGGGGGATGCAATTGATTTACAAGGGAAAAAAAGATAAGCTATAAACAAATGCTAAAGGGAGTGTATCTATGGGCAAGGCAGCAGACAGCAAAGAGCAGCAGGTTGATTATTTAAAGAACCGATTAGATATGTTTATGAATGTGATTGATTCATTAGATCCTGAATCAACAGACGTTGAGGATATAGACAGACTGATCCAGATGATTGACGACCTAGAAGCGAAATATGAACGATTTAAAAATGATTGGAAAGAAGAATAGCTCGCGCATTGCGGGCTTTTTTCTTTAAATTGGCAGGTGAATTGGTGTATGAGTCTCGGTCTTATTCTGCACAATAGAAGAAAAACCGGGAAGTGACGTAAATGAAAAAATACATGCTCATCTGTTTATGTGCGCTTTTTGTTTCCATGCCTCTCACAGAAGTGGAAGCCGTCTCTAATAAGCCCATCCACTGGGGATTTGCGAAAAGCAAAGAGCATAAGCCGCCAGATGCCGGCAAAGAATTGACGGTACTTTTAAAAAAATATGATGCCTTCTATTTAGGAAACACGAAAAAGAAAGAGATTTATTTTACCTTCGACAACGGCTATGAAAATGGGTACACGCCAAAGATTTTAGATGTGCTGAAAAAACATCGAGTACCAGGCACCTTTTTTGTGACAGGTCACTTTGTAAAGGACCAGCCTGGGCTTGTTAAACGGATGGCAGAGGAAGGGCATATCATTGGAAACCATTCCTATCATCATCCAGATTTAACAACAAAGAGTACGAAAGAAATCAAAGAAGAACTGGACCGTGTCAATGAAGCTGTTTACAAAATCACAGGAAAACAGGATAACCTCTACCTTCGTCCGCCTCGCGGTGTGTTCAGCGAAAGGGTACTAAAAGAAACGAAACAGCTTGGCTACCAAACCGTTTTCTGGTCAGTAGCGTTTGTGGACTGGCATATCCATCATCAAAAAGGAAAACAGTATGCTTACGATCAAATGATGAAGCAGGCGCACCCAGGTGCCATTTACTTGCTTCATACCGTCTCAAGAGACAATGCCGAAGCGCTGGATGATGCCATCACGGCTCTGAAAAAACAAGGATATTCCTTTAAAAGCCTAGACGATCTCATGCTTGAAAAGGTATGGCATCTGCCTCAGCTATAGAAAAAAGCCTGCAGAAGATTGCAGGCTTCAGCGTGTAGACAAACCCTCGCATTCTTTGTCAGTCCTGCGCTTCGGTGCTCACGAATGTCAAATTCGCTCCGCTCCGATGCTCGTCCTTCCTAGACTGCAAAGTTTTTTATCACACTGAAAAGAAGACAAAGGGCTAAAATAAAGATCATTTTAGCTCTTTGTCAACAATTTGAAGCTTGCAGAAATCTGCGAGCTTTTTTGTTTATCCTTCTCTCATTTGACGTTGAAACAAAATGGGAGGATGGCGCTTAAAAGAGTCAATCAAGCCCTCACCGAAAATCGTGATACTTTGCTCCCAAGGGTGTCCTAGCATTCCCCAATGCATCTCTTTTGATAAAAAGAAATAGTAGTCTCAATTAGGAAGCACAGGTACTCTCCATTCTCCAAATTCATCTTTTTCAAACGAACCATGTGGTGTGACCCAGTAGCATTCGTGCTGCCAATCAAGTGCCAGCATATATTCATCTGCTTTGATCTGCTCCTGAAAAACAAGTAACGCCTTCTCTTCAAGATCTTCATCTGCAAGTAGAAGAGAAGGTTCCTCAAAGTAAGCAGAAATATCATATGTGATAAAAGGAGAGGGGACTTGAAAAGCGGGAAAGCGAGAGATGCTTGGTTTAAATTTGAAATCTCGATAAAATGTATTCCATACGTACTTTAGTTCTTTATTAGTCAGTGGAATCCAGTTTTCCATATTAGCTGCCTCCCAAGTACATCTCTCAAAACACTATTTGAAAATCCTGAACCATCCTTTATGCTTAAACCACAAAAGCATACCTGTGACGAGCAGACCCATGAAAATCAGCACGCCAAAATAGCCATACTTCCAGTGTAATTCAGGCATGTTATCAAAGTTCATTCCGTACACCCCAACAATAAAGGTTAGTGGAATAAAAATCGTCGACACAATGGTCAATGTCATCATGATCGCATTCATCCGATTGGAATTCAGCGTCTGATAGCTGTCTCGTAAATCCGCTGTCATGTCCCGGTTTGATTCAACGATCTCTGTTAGTTTCAAAAGATGATCGTAAATATCATTAAAATACGCTTGGCGGTTTGTATCGCTTTTCATCGTATTTGTGTTCACAATACGATATAAAAGGTCCCTCATCGGGATAATCGTTCTTCGCAGTTTGAGCAAATCGGATCGGATTCCGAATACTTCGTTCATCAACGTGCCATACGTTTTATGACCTTCTTCATCTTCAATTTCATTCAGCCTGTCCTCTATTTGATAAATAATAGGGAAATAATCATCAACAAGCTGATCAATCAGCATGTAGGCAATATGCTCAGGTCCGCTGTTTCTTTCTTTATCAGATCCCTTGAGCTTTCGAATGACACGATCAATGTATGGCGCTTCCTTCAAATGAAAGGTCACGATATAGTTTTTACCAACAAACAGATCAACTTCCTCAGATCGAAGCGTTTTTTGATTAAGGGCATGCAGCACGAAAAATAAATACCCCTCATAAAAATCAAGCTTCGGCCGCTGCAAATAATGGAAGCAATCCTCAATCGCAAGCGGATGGAACTGAAAATATTCCTTTAAAAGCGCTGCTTCTTTTTCCGTTGGCGCATGAAAATCAATCCAATACCAGGCGATATCGGGGCTTGAAAGCTGCTGCAATGTTGCATGTTCAATCAAGTCGCCGTTTTTTGTCACTGCAAGTTTTCTCAGCATGTGCACCCCTCCAGACTTGCATTATATCATGAAGCAGTGTCGGTGAACTTATACGTTTTATCCATAAAAAAAGCCGATCTCAGAAAGAGATCGGTTAAATGTGCGTGTATGATTGATGGATAAAACCGAGAATTAAGGACGATGGAAAGTAACGAATTTATCTTGACGGTCAAACCAGCCTCTAAACGCCCAGTTATCCCAACCGCCATCGCCGTTGTTTTTAAATGTACCACTTTCGAATACCCAAATACCGTAAACAACATTTCCGAGATTCGCAGTAGCGAAAGTTTTGACGCCGTTAAAACGGTCTTCGTAGTTTTGGCTTAGGTTAAAGACCATGACGTTATATCTGCCGCCAGCAGCGTAGAATGTGCTTTCCATTACGCTTTTTACGAAACCAGAACGGTTTGCATTGGCATTTACTGCATTTACAATCGCATTAGCAATTCCAAGAACATCAAAGTTTACGTTAACATTAGGGCTAGCAGTAGTTCCTGCTTTACCTTCAGCTGCTTTGTTTAATACAGTTTGCTGAAGTGTAGTAGAAACAGGTGCTGAAGCTTTTGGCTCAGCAGCGTCAGCGAATAATGGCAGTGTCGAAGAAACAGCAGTGGCAAGTGCAACAGAAAGAATGGTTTTTTTCATTGGTCGGATCTCCTTTGTTTTTAAATATTGGGTCTTCTTTTTCGTAAAATGTGAAACTAGGTGAAGCCGGTTATCAATGAGGTAAATATGTTCTTGCAAGATAAAACAAATGATTGCCTAATCCGCTAATTCCTTTGTTCACCTCCTTGATATGTCATAATTATACAAATATATTTAGGGAGGAAGATATCACCCAGAGGTTCTATTTCTAATTTAAGGAAAATGCTCCTAAAATGTTGAAGATTGCTGTCGAATGTTAGCTGAATTCGACTAAAAACTTTCGTCTATCCAAAAGGAGAATGACCACAAATAAGGAAGATATAACTGATAAATTCTTGTACTCTTTATGTTTAATAGTATTCAATATAGAGAATCATTCATGCAAAATGAAACAATCACATCTGCGTGTGTTGGCAGAAAGGAAGAGGACATGTATGTGGGAAAAACATCTGGTAGTAGACCCGCCGTATCATTTCGATCAAGTGCTCAGACGAATGTCGAGCGATCCATTAAAGGCAGTCGATTTAGATAAAAGAGAAATTAAAGTACCGCTGAGGATGGATCATAAGCCGTACATTGCGGTCGTTCAAGCAACAGGAACAAAAGACGCGCCTTCGTTTCGGGTTCAAGCAAATGGCCCGGAGGAACCCATCCTTTCTGAAGTGAAGAGGATATTTGGCATGGAGCATCAATTACGCATCGTGCATGACCATTTTTCTCAAACGAATCTAGCGTCCATTTTTGAACGGCATATTGGAACGCCGCTCATGCTCGATTTTCATTTATATCATTGTTTGATGAAATGCATCATTCATCAGCAGCTTAATCTTTCGTTTGCTTACGAGCTCACGAAACGGTTTGTCCATACGTACGGCGAGCAGATAGAAGGCGTATGGTTTGATCCTTTACCAGAAACCATCGCATCACTTAAAGTGGAGGATTTGAGGCAGCTGCAATTTAGTCAGCGGAAAGCGGAATATGTCATTGATGTGTCGAAACGAATTGTGAGCGGTTCTCTTTGTTTAGACGAATTACATGATTTATCTGATCTAGAGGTGGAAGAACGTCTGCTTCCAATTAGAGGCATTGGACCTTGGACGGTTCAAAATGTCCTCATGAATGGGCTTGGAAGACCGAATCTCTTTCCAGTGGCAGATATCGGAATTCAAAACGCGATCAAACGGCATTTTGATTTGCCTGAAAAGCCGACAAAAGAGGAGATGGCAGTCTTAAGCAAGGAGTGGATTCCATATTTAAGCTACGCTTCTTTATATTTATGGAGAAGCATTGAGACAGATAAATAAATGAAAGGCATTTTCTCTCTTTGTCCAAGTCGTGATATACTAATGAGATGGAATAAAATGAAGACAACCTATCAAGGGTTCAAATAGAACGGAGAGAACAAAGTGAAAGAAAAACAACAAGGTGCCCTTTTGCAAAAGGGACAGCAGTTCCCGCTAACCATTAAACGCCTTGGCATTAATGGAGAAGGGGTCGGTTATTTTAAAAAGCAAGTGGTCTTTGTCCCAGGCGCGTTACCAGGTGAAGAAGTGGTGGTTGAAGCCACGAATGTCCAAGCAAAATTTTCAGAAGGTACGGTCAGAAAAGTACGAAAGCGCTCTGAGCATCGAGTCAAACCGCCATGCCCAGTATACGAGCAGTGCGGGGGCTGTCAGCTTCAGCATTTGGCGTACGAGCAGCAGCTAAAGGAAAAACGTGATATTGTCATTCAATCAATGGAACGACATACAAAGCTATCGGTTGAAAAGCTTGATATTCGGCCAACGATCGGCATGGAAGATCCATGGCACTACCGAAACAAAAGCCAGTTCCAAGTTGGACGTTCTCATAGCGGGGACATCATTGCAGGACTTTATGGACTTAATTCTCATAAGCTTGTACCGATCAAGGAATGTATCGTCCAGCATCCAAAAACGAACAAAACAACGGGCGTTGTCCGCAAAATTTTAGAGAAATTCGGCGTATCGGTCTACAATGAACGGACAAGAAAAGGCGACGTACGCTCGATTGTTGTGCGTGTCGGCTTTGAAACAGGTGAAGTACAGGTCGTTCTTGTCACATCAAAACCTGAATTTCCAAAGAAAAAAGAAATCGCCGAAGCCATTCAAAAACGACTGCCAGAAGTGACATCCATTATGCATAATATCAATGGCGAAAAAACATCAGTCATTTTCGGCCATAAAACATCTCACCTAGCTGGCAATATAGTCATCCAAGAATTTTTAGGAGACGTCTCTTTCGAACTAAGTGCACGTGCTTTCTTCCAACTGAATCCGAAGCAGACGCTAAAGCTTTACGACGAAGCGAAAAAAGCAGCCAAACTGACTGGCAAAGAAAAGGTCGTCGATGCGTTTTGCGGCGTTGGAACAATTGGGATGTGGCTCTCAGATGGCGCCAAAGAAGTAAGAGGAATGGATGTCATCAAAGAATCCATTGATGATGCGAAGAAAAATGCCAAAAAACACGGCATGAAAAACGCGACCTATGTGACAGGAACAGCGGAACACTGGCTGCCAAAATGGGTCAAAGAAGGCTTCCGTCCTGACGTCATCGTCGTCGACCCGCCAAGAACAGGCTGTGAGCGCACTTTCTTAGACACCGTCAAACAAGTCAAACCAAAACGCTTTGTCTACGTCTCTTGCAACCCATCCACACTAGCAAAAGACCTTGAATACATGTCAAAAGACTACAAAATCGAATACATGCAGCCAGTCGATATGTTCCCGCATACGGCGCATGTGGAGACCGTTGTATCAATGATAAGAGTGTAAAAAGTGAAGTGAATAAGACTGTCCGTGATTTGAATACTGGTTCCTAACTGGTAGGATGATTACGGATTTTTTTATCTACTAATTCATGAAAAGAGGGGAAAAGAATGAATCAATTCGAGATTCTAACAAAATACATACCAATGCTTCAGGAGGATCGTATCGGAGAATGGGTGATCGATCAGGAAAATGATGGATCGGTTGAACGCCCAATCCAGATGCCCTTTGTGAATTATTCCGAAACGGTCCAACACTTTATTGAAGATGTCTATATCTTTGCAGAACAGCATCAAGAAATGGAACTTACCCGCTACAGAGAAATTCTCAAAGAAAATGGCATTGAATGGGGAACGAACGATATGGAGCATGTGGACATTTCAAATTTAAATGCGCAGTGTGTACTTGCTCTCATCATGGGGGTTTTGAGAGCTGAGCGATTTAGTGAGGGAGCCATATTCAATTTCTTTAAAAATGGAGCCATCTTAAAATGGCTTGAAAGATTAAAAAACCTAGATGTATGAAATCTAGGTTTTTTATTTCTGATACGAGATCACGAGCATGTGAATTGCTCCGCTTCTTGACGAAATAGATCAAGCAGCAGCTGCTTGGTATTTTCCAGAGAGAGATGGGGCTCTTTATGAGTTAAGATTCCTATCGGGATAAAAGGGTCCTCCATCTCAATTGGAACTTTCACAAAATCATCTGACAATGGGGTAGAGGAAAGGACGACTCCGACAGAGGGAAATCCTTTTAGAAATGATGGAATGGCTGAAATCTGGCTGACGGTATAAGTGAAGGGCTCCACATGTATTCTTGAAAGTTCCTTTTGTAACTTCATGTGATATAAACAACTTTCCCCGCCTATGATCAAAGGCTGTTCATAAAGGTCCTTGATGAATGAAATCGTTCCAACTTGATCTGCCTGCTGTTTTGCGATAATAAAAGACATTTCCTCTTTGTACAACTCCTCAAACGGAAGTGTGTTCATCACGGGTTCCCCTGCAATAGCAAAATCGATCTCCCCTTTGAGTAGCTGTTTGTGAAGGAAATCTGTATTACCGATGATAAAGTGGCATGTGATATTCGGTTTTTGTTTTCTGAATGTTTGAAGAACGGAAGGAAGAATAGAGGCAGCGATAGGTTCTATGACGCCTATATTCAAGGTTCCGATTTCTTCTTTTTTGAATTTTTGAGACTGATCTAATACAAAATTCCAATGGAGAATCAGTTGATCAATTTCTTTGGCAAACAATTTCCCAGAAGGGGTTAATTCAGCCTCCCATCCTCGCACAAACAATTGAAATCCTAACTCTTTTTCTAATCGTTTAATCTGATTCGTTATGGTCGACTGTGCATAATTCAATTTATGAGCGGCTTTTGAGAAAGTTCCTTCCTGAATCACGGCTTGAAAAGCTTTTAATTCTTTTAAATCCATTTCCGATAATCTCCATTCGATATATAAATATATTTCTATATAATATTCAATTATATAAAACGAGTGTAGGGATGTAAAATGAAGTGAAACAGAAGAAGGGAGATGACATACATGCCATTTGTAAAAGTGAGTTATATGGAAGGTGAGTACGATAAAGAAAGCTTAGCTTCTATTAGCCAAACGATCATGAAGGCTCTGATGAAAGAATTTCATGTTCCTAAAAAAGACTACTTTCAGGTGTTCAGTTCACATAATCAAGGAGAATTTTATTATGACCCCAATTATCTTCTTCGTCATGAGAGGGATCAGGGGCTCTTGTATATCCAGATTACATGTGGTTCAGGAAGAACACAGGAGCAGAAGCGGTCTTTATATAAGGAAATAGCTAATCGGTTGTATAACCAACTCCATATACCGAAAGAAAATGTATTCATTATGCTGGTTGAGACGGGTTTGGAGAATTGGTCCTTTGGAGAAGGACTTGCTCAGATGATCAAGTAACGGAACGAATGAAGGAGGAAATAAGTATGCATGAACCAATTAAGACAACTGTGAAATTAACCCTCGGAGATTTTGCTCCAGCATTTGTTGAGTACTCCGAAAAAGTTCTCTTTGGGGATTTGTGGCGAAGAGAAGAGCTTTCTCTAAGAGATCGAAGTATGATTACAGTCTCAGCCTTAGTAAGTACTGGCAGCCTGAATCAGCTAGAATACCATTTACATCTTGCAAAGGAAAATGGTCTAACGAAGAACGAATTGATTGAAGTCATCACACATCTTAGTTTTTATATTGGTTGGCCTAAAGCTGCTTCAGCACTAGAAGCGGCTAAACATATTTTGGAGGACAAATAAAGTTCATCAAACAACGAGCCTTATTTTAGATAGGGCTCAGCGTGTAGACAAACCCTCGCATTCGTTGTCAGCTCTGCGCGCTGGTGCTCATGAATGTCAAACTCGTTCCGCTCCAGTGCTCGATCTTCCTAGACTTCAAAGGTTTTCTATCACGCTGAAAAGAAGACAAAGGGCTAAAAAAAGATCATTTTAGCCCTTTGTTAACAATCTGAGCCCTATTTTAGATAGGGCTTTTTATATGCGAATCAATTGTATTTTAAATTCTTCTGTTGACTTTCCCCTTTACTGAAAGGTTTATACTGTGATCAGATCAATAAAACGGAGGAGATACAGGATGTTCAAGATCGGTGATTTTTCTATGTTAAGTAAAGTCCCTGTCAAAACCTTAAGGTATTATGACCAAATTGATTTATTAAAGCCTAAGCAGATCGATCAAGATTCCGGTTACCGATATTATTCAGCTGAGCAGCTGCTTGAGGTCAATCGGATTTTTCTGTACAAGGAATTAGGCTTTACGTTAAAGCAAATGAGTCAGCTTCTTCGTGAAGATATTTCTGTCGAGCAGATTCAGGGCATGTTTCTCTTGAAAGAGAGTGAGATTCAGCAATTGATCGAGAGAGAACAACAGAAATTAGCACGGATTAAGGAGCGGATGCACCTCATCAAACGAGAGGGGTGTGTTGAAAAAGAACAGGAGGTCATCATCAAATCGGTTGAAAGCAAACGCATCATGTCTTTTCAATCTAATGGAACTGTTGACGACATTCCATCATTTTTTCAAACGTTTCATCATTTGTTACATAAACATCAGCAAGAATGGATCTCTGAGCCACAAATCGTGCTGTGGAGGGAATCACTTGCTAAAGAAAGCGAGTTCGAATTTGAGGTTGGGTATTCCGCCAAAGCGTTAAAGGAATCTCTGCCTCAGGGCATCACAATCCATACGTTACCAGCTGAAGAAACAATGGCGACGCTATTATTTCATTCAGATTCTCCCTTTGCACAATCTGCTTGCGTTGACCTGGCATCATGGATTGAACATAACGGATACCGCGTGAAAGAAGATCAGCCGGGCAGAGAGATTTATTATCCATTGTCTGAAAGTGAAGAAGGAAGACTCATTGAAATTCAAATTCCTATTAAAAATGAAGTCAAATCGTAAACATTGCCCAAAGGAGAAACGTCACGATGAAAAATAAAGCCGTTGTTTATTTACTTGCTTTAGCAGCCTTTTTAATCGGAACGATCGAATATATCATTACAGGCATTATTCAAATGGTCGCAGATGATTTACATGTCACGACATCAGCTGCTGGTTTATTGGTCACATCATTAGCACTCTCAGCAGCAATTGGCGCACCGATTGTCATTGCACTGACCATCAATATAGACCGCAGAAAAATATTATCATGGATGCTGATCATTTTTATTGTCAGTAATATCATCACAAGTGTCAGCCATACGTTTGAAATGGTGCTGATGACAAGGGTTTTACAAGGTATTAGTGGAGGGACGGCTATTGTGGTGGCAATGGCTGTGGCCACTCGTCTTGTCGAACGAGAAAAAAGAGGAACAGCCATTGGCATCATTTTAATGGGACTCAGCAGTTCCTTGGTTTTAGGTGTGCCAATCGGGACACTTCTAAGCAGCATGATTGGATGGAAAGCATTATTCGCAGCCATTGGATTGATCACGCTCATTCCGCTGATTGTTGTGTATAGGCGCATCCCTTCGATGAAAGAACAAGAACCGGTAACGCTTGGGATGCAATTATCAATATTAAAAGATAAGAGAATTTTGCTTGCGGTGGCAGTGACACTCTTTTATGTAGGAGGATATTCCACTTTATTTACCTATTTAACACCCTTCCTGCAAGAAGCAGCAAACCTTAGCATCACAGAAATCAGCGGCATTTTGTTACTAGCGGGAATATGCAGCTTTTTAGGCTCCAGTCTTGGAGGGATTGCAGCAGATAAAAGGGGCCCAATTTTTACGATTTTCTCCGGAATTATTCTACAAATCATCATGCTCATGCTGCTAGCATTTGTGACAGGGAATCTCGTGATCATGGTGGCGGTTATCATGATATGGATGATCGCTACATGGAGTACATCACCAGCTCAGCAGCTATATCTTGTAACACTTGTACCCAAATCTCCTGATATCGCATTAAGTGTTAATACATCATTTATTCAATTCGGCTTTGCTTTAGGATCGGGGTTAGGAGGACTTGTATTAAGCAGGACATCTCTATTGAACCTAAGCTGGATCAGTGCTGGAACGGTTCTTCTCGCTTTACTCATGACCATCCTGATGGTGGCGTTTGACCGAATCTCTCAGCATAAGAGTTTGAAAGTGATGGAGCATGGAAGGTAATCGTATTCAGTTTTTTATTGAGGGAACTACTTATTTCGAGTAGTTTCTTTTTATGTTTTGAAGAATGAACCAGCTAAGTTGTTTATTTGCTACAATAGGAGTAAATATCCAAAGAATAAACATATCCATTTTACACTAATCCAAAATACTGCTAGACAGGAGAGAATACATCGTGCCAATAAGTGAGGAAATAATCAACCGTAAAGGCGCTCGAAAAGGGAGTGACATTCCTCATGACGTCTTGATTCTTTTAAATCAGGGAGAGTTAGAGAGTGTCAATTTAACTGAGTGGCTGGCTGTCAATCATGTGACTCTATTACAGCATGTATTGCCGTCCATTGGTTTAGACAAACATTTCAACGATCTTTCAGCTGAAATCGCGAAACAAAAAGCGGAGTCAGGCATGAAAGCGATTCGTCTTATCGGTCATTTGTTAGATGAAGTGCTGCAGGAAGAAAATGAGGAAAAAAGAGTGGAAGTCATACAGGCATGCAGCCGTCACATATCTGATAGCGTCCGCTGCTGGGCTGCTTATATGAACAAGCAGCGTTCATCCTCTTTGGAAGAGAAACTAGCGTACATTCAGCCATTTGCAGCTGATCATCATTTTGGTGTACGCGAAATTGCTTGGATGTCAGTGAGAGAAAGTCTAAGTCAACAGCTCGATCAAAGTATAGAATATTTAACCGAATGGGCAAAAAGCGAGGATGAACATATTCGCCGGTTCTCTGTAGAGGCGATCCGTCCAAGAGGTGTATGGACAAAGCATATTGAGTTATTAAAGCAGGAACCAGAGAGGGCACTGCCTATTCTAGATGACCTCAAATCTGATCCATCAACATATGTTCAAGATTCTGTAGGAAACTGGCTGAATGACGCTAGCAAAACACAGCCAGATTGGGTACGAAACCTGTGCGAACAGTGGTCAATGGATTCTGATACAAAAGCGACTAGCAGAATTGTTAAAAAAGCCAAGAGAACGATTGTGAAGGAGAATTTGTGAATTATGATATGAAATGACATTCTTTTTTTGAGGAGATTTCTATCAATAAAACATTCAGAAAAAAATCTTAGAGCGAGTTGAATTTTTTGTACGTAGATGGGCCCCATTACTTGGGGCTTTTTGTTTTTTATGAAAAACCTAGTCTCATCGTTTCGGCCTTTATTCTTTCTGTAAATCTATTATATCGTTGTCATACTTTTGAATGAAATTGACTCAATAGAATTGACGAAAGAACCATGAATAGGTGAAGATGAAATAAAATGTAAGATAAAGGGAGACGAATGATGATACATATCATATTTGGGGCGGCAGCTGCCGGTAGTTTAAAACAAGCAATACGTGAAATGAAGCAAAAACAAATAGATGATGTCATCGCTTTTGATGATATCTATTCAATTGGACCACTTCTACATTTACACGAACAAAAAGGACAAGCGAACCGTATAGAGTGGCTGCGTAACGTGATGTCAAATGAATTTGGCTATTTTGATGACATGGTTAACGATCAGCAGAGAATGCTTCAGCAAATAAAAGAAATAAAAGCTGGCAGCCGTATTCTCATCTGGACAGGCAGTAATGCACATGAGCAAATTGGCTTGCGATATGCCATCTATTTATTAAAAGAGAAAAGCATTGAATTGTCTGTAATCAATATAACGACAGCATTTGATCAGCTGTTCAATACGAATACAAGAAGAATGATCCTTCGACATTCCGGAGAAATCGCATCTGAAAAATTTAAAATTTTGTATGAGAGTAAAGAGCATATTCATCCAGTGACAAAAGAAGAGAGAGAAAGATTACAAAACGAATGGCTTTCACTTGCTAAAGAAAATCATATGCTGCGGATATGGCAAAAAGGACAAGTGATCAGCGTACCAGAAGATGAATTTGATGCTTATTTAGTGAAAATGACTAAGCGGCTTCATCAGTCCGCGCCAGAAGAGGAGTATATCGTCACTCCACGCTTAATAGGAGAAGTCATTGGTCATTTAGATCAGTATTTCGGCGATGATTTTATTGAATATCGATTGAAGACATTAATTGATCAAGGGATGTTTGACATGAAAGGAAAAAGAACTTCCATGCGTTATTACTCGATTAAACTGACAGAGTTCGGTCAGAACTTCAAAAAATGGGTGTGCTGTCGAGAGTTTGAGGATCATCCTTTTGTGAAAATTGAAGGAGATTACGGTGGTGAACCTTTTCATTGTGGGCATTGTCAATGTCATTTAGAAAGAGATGATGTACCAATGAGTGATACTCTTTTCTCAAAGATCTGGAATTGGAACATACAGTATGGCCGCTGGTTTGACGAAGAGACCGATGATTTGCTGCCAAATGGCGTAGACATGGAAAGGAAGTTCAATCAAGAAGGAGAGCGTATCACTGAAGAAGTGAAACGAGCTTTATCTCCTGCGTTTCAAATTGAATACAGCCCAAGTGAATACGCGCAATATTACATTTAAAGAATGAATTTCGTTATCACTGTACAAAATAATCCTTTACATCATCCATCATCATCATGTAAGATATGGAGAAATTAAAAGCGAAGAAAAGGACATGAGCCATTTTTACTGGTTACCAGAGAGGGAAGTGACGCTGAAATCTTCCTAACACAGAAAAATGGTCTTACCACCTTTGAGCTGTATTGGGGAAATCATAGTATCCAATATCGTCTACGCCACGTTACGGCACCAGAGCCATAAAGCGAATGCGCGTTATGGGAATTTGGGTGGAACCACGGATCACACATTCGTCCCTCTATGAGGGATGGGTGTGTTTTTTTGTTCACTCATATAGGATCATTGCTTTGAAAAGGACATGAGCAGCTTTTACGGTTACCAGAGAGGGAAGTCACGCTGAAATCTTCCTAACGCAGAAAAGTTGTCTTACCACCTTTGAGCTGTATTGGGGAAAATTGCAGTATCCAATACCGTCAATGCCACGTTACGGCACCAGAGCCATAAAGCGAATACGCGTTATGGGAATTTGGGTGGAACCACGGATTACACATTCGTCCCTCTATGAGGGATGGGTGTGTTTTTTTATTTCAAAAAAAATGAAAGGTGTGTCAGTCATGAGAGAAAACATGGTGAAGATTGCATTTCCAGATGGAAAGATAAAGGAGTTTTCCGCAGGTACGACGATCGCAGAAGTTGCCTCCTCTATTAGTCCGAGCTTAAGAAAAAAAGCAGTGGCTGGAAAGATTAATGATCAAATGGTTGATTTAAGTGATCAGCTGGACAGCGATGCTGAGCTGTCAATTGTCACACTTGATTCAAAAGAAGGGCTTGAAGTAATGCGCCATACATTTTCACACGTCTTAGCCCAGGCTGTGAAAAGGTTATATGACCATGTCACACTAGGTATAGGACCAGTCATCGAAAATGGATTTTACTATGATATGAAGCTCAATCAAACGTTGAGCGTAGAGGATTTGGCGGTGATTGAAAAAGAGATGGAACAAATCATTAACGAGAATCATCCCATCCAAAGAATGGAGGTCTCTTACAAAGAAGCGGAAGCGCTGTTTGCACATGATCCATATAAAATGGATATTTTAAAAGGTCTGCCCTCCGAAGAAGCCATCACGGTTTATCAGCAAGGAGAATTTATCGATTTGTGCCGTGGTCCCCATTTACCTTCTACAGGGTATTTAAAAGCCTTTAAACTCACACGTGTTGCAGGGGCTTATTGGCGGGGAGATAGCAATCAGGATGTGATGCAGAGAGTGTATGGTGTGGCATTTCAACACCCAAAACATCTAGCTGATTACCTTCATTTCATGGAAGAAGCAAATAAACGTGATCACCGGAAATTAGGGAAACAGTTATCCCTCTTTATGTTTTCAGAAGAAGCGCCAGGCATGCCGTTTTATTTACCAAAAGGTCAGCTTGTTCGAAATGAATTAATGGCTTTTTCAAGAGAAGTGCGAGGCAAAGCGCAATACGAAGAAGTGAGTACACCGTTTATGATGAACCAAGAGCTTTGGGAAAAGTCAGGGCACTGGGATCATTATCATGAAAATATGTATTTTTCAGAAGTAGACCATACAAGCTTTGCTTTAAAACCTATGAACTGTCCAGGGCACATGCTTATGTTCAAAAACAGCTTGTATTCATACAGAGACCTTCCAATCAGAATGGCTGAGTTTGGTCAGGTGCATCGTCATGAATTCAGCGGAGCATTAAATGGATTGTTCAGGGTCAGAACATTTTGCCAAGACGATGCCCATATTTTTTTAAGAGAAGATCAAATCGAAGCTGAAATCAAACGGATTTTCCAATTAGTTGATCATGTGTATCGGACATTTGGGTTTGAGTATTCAGTCGAGCTTTCCACTCGTCCAGAAAAGGCATTAGGGGATGATGCCATTTGGGATATATCTGAATCAGCGCTAAAAAATGTGCTTGATCAGCTAAAGATTGACTATCAGCTAAATGAAGGAGATGGGGCATTTTATGGCCCGAAGATCGATTTTCATATTAAAGATGCACTAAAGCGGAGCCATCAATGCGCCACAATTCAGCTTGATTTTCAAATGCCTGAGAAATTCGATTTAACATATATCAATGAAAAGAATGAAAAGGTACGACCAGTTGTCATTCACAGTGCCATTTTTGGTTCTCTTGATCGTTTTCTTGGCATACTCATCGAGCATTTTGCCGGCGCCTTCCCGTTATGGCTGGCACCAGTGCAAGTACAAATCATCCCTGTCTCAACTGTTCACCTTGATCACTGCTTGGAGGTGCAGCAGCAATTAAGAAGTATCGGAATAAGAGCAAAAATCGATGAGCGTGATGAAAAACTTGGCTATAAAATGAGAGAAGCACAAATGCAAAAAATCCCTTATATCGCTGTCATTGGCGATACAGAAATGCAAGACAACACACTAAATATCAGACAGCACGGAGCAAAGACTTCAAAGCAGCTGTCGATTGAGGACTTTAAACACATGGCAGCTGAGCAAATAAAAGACAGAAAAGTGGCTCAAGACATGCTGTGATGAATTCATTACGAAGGGTGAGACGTCCATTGAATGATGGGCGTCTTTCCATTTCTGCAATGGAAAGGGGAAATATTGAAACATTTTTTCAATAAAATCGTAATAGAGATAGAGCGCTTAACAGAAACATTTGAAACGAGGAGGAGTATTACATGGAACAAGCTGCATTAAAAAAGATGAGGTCAAAGCAAATAGTCGTTTCTAATTTAATAGCCGGCATCATAATCGTCGCTTTTTTTATCTTGATTCAAATGTCTGACATTCGATTTACACATTTCTTTCTTTGTTTAGGAATTATTATGCTCTTTCTAAGTATTTATGGTTTTATTAAAAAAGGATCAACAAAGTCTTTCATTCCCCTTTTCGAGCAGATAGCCATTTATGAAAAAGAAAAATTGGGGGAAGAGTGGGAGAAAGAAAAGAAGGCAGAAAATATTTCAAGAGTAGTATTAAGTGGTCTGATGTTCCTTCAGTCATTCAGCTTCCAAGATGTAACGAATCCATTCTTAAACATACAACCTATGCTTTTAATATTCTTATTATTTGTAACGCTAGCCCTTATTAATTTAAGCATGCTTTTTCGCTTTAGAAAAATCGACCGGTCGACTGAAGAGCATGAATTAAAAGGCTTTACAAAGAAAACAAACATGGTGTCAATGGTTTTAGGATTATTAACAGCGATCGTCGTCTTCGGCTTTATCGTCATCTTTGTTCTTCCATAGGACTGAATCATTTTGGAGGTGAAATAAATGAATGCAAACATCCAACAACTGATCGATCAGACAAGGATGAAATTTGGTTTAGATTTGTACCATCTAAAAAGACACAGTTTTCATCGTTACGTCAATATGTTCAATGAAACGGTTTATACATTGAATATGGAATGGTTTCCCTCTCATGAAGCTGAAACTGGGGACGACGATCTAAACCCAGACGGCACAGCTGTGATTGACGTGAATTTGAATACAGGCAAGGTTGAATCGGTTATTTTTGTCATGGACAAAACCTATGCGCAAAATGGTATTACATTTAAAAGCCCTTATCCAGCTCATGTCATTCAATGGATTGAACAAGAAACAGGGTTGATCTATGGCGAGCATTTTCACATGCATCAGGAGGAAATAGGAGAGCTTATTTTTGAAGAAAAAGTGGATGATGTAACAGTGACGCCTTCCGGCAGAATCGAGGTGAAATGGGACGAACATGGGCAGCTCATTTACTTTACACATCATGGGTCATTTATGGCAAAAAACCTCCTAAGAGCTGAAGAATATGTGCTCTCCATTGATAAGGTCGAGAATTTAGCCGAGCAGCAAGTGCAGCGATTTGATTGGCCATCCTTCGAGCAGAATCGAATTCGCTCTATTTATGCGTTAGAAGAAATCTATGTGAAAAACGATGGGACAGGAACATTACCGTTTGAAATTGGGCGTGAAGAAACGCATTGTTTACATATGAATCAGGTGATGGAGTGGAATGAACCGTTAAACAAAGCCTTTGAAAAAAAGGAAATCGATATAAACGAGGACATTACTGCTGAACAAGCCTTCTCACTGGAGCCTTCACCAGATACATTCCCGATCTCAAAAGAAGAGCAAGCTGAGTGTATCAAAGCGGTTCGCACCTTTTTGGCGCAAAAATATTCAAAGGATACAGGGAAGTGGGTGCTAAAAACACTCCACCGTGACCATGGCTACATCCATGCAATATTAAAAACGAATGATCCAGAAGGCTGTGGATTCATGGATAAGATCAAGGTCTTCATTGATGCCAGCTCTTTTGAAGCCATTAATTACATAGATAAAAAAGAGATGTTTCAAGTATGCGGGATACTCAATCCATCTCAAGCGGCTAGTGAAATCAACATATCAAAGAAAGAAGCCTTTGAAACATTGAGAGAACGCCTCGAGCTGACACCCATTTATGTCTATGACGCAGCGCAAAAACAATACGTTTTATGTGGAAAGCTTGACTGTCATTATGGTGTTGATGCAGTGAGTGGCGAAGTCATTTCATTGAAAGACCTTTAAGATGACACTCTTTTTAAAATAGGAAGCCTTCATCAACAACTTCTTCAAGAACAGTGAGAAGCTGTTCTTTTTTGTCTCATTCACCTATTTTTTTGAAGAAAAATGGAATTTTGTAGCAGGAAGTTGCCGTTTCTTCACGAAAGAAAAAGATAAGAATATGATCATAGGTCCATCGGTTGTCATTAGAGATTGAGATAAAGTAAACGTCATACAAATTAAACATTCAAGACAGTACAGTGGATCTAAAATGGTTTTCTAAGAAAACGAAATCGTGTCTCTAGTAGTATGCAGAAATAGGTGGTCTTTAGATCATAGGATGAGTTGAACATGTTTGTTTTTAGGTAAGTTTGAAGCCATGATAGAAGAAAGTGAGGATATCTACCTTGAGTACATTGGAAGTGTTTCGTCAGTTTTTGGTTGACCATTATCCTGCGTTACAAGATGAGCTTTGGCTGAAAGATGTTGATACCCTTCGAATCTCTCCTATTCTTCATCCATTTCTGAAAAGCAAGCTGCCAGAGGGGATCGAAAAATTCACTTGTGTCCTATTTACGCAGCAAACAGATCAAACTGCTGCACCGCTCAAAGTATACCTTCTATTAGATGAATATGAGCAATCGCTCTATGCCATTGATTTGATGAATGAACAAATAGCGCTTCATTAATCCAGAAGCCAAAAGAAGAAAAAGCTGATGAGAGGTTTCTCAACAGCTTTTTTTAGTGAAAATCAGTCGTTTATATCAACGATTCGCCGGTGCAAGTTGTCCAATTCTTTTTTAGTTGGAAAAGAGTTGATCAACAGTGTAGATCGTCCGAATTGATGAGGAAGCTCAGTATCTGTCACAATCATATCAATTCCAAGACGATCCATTGTCAAAGCATTTAATGTATTTTCAGGACTTGTGAAAATGTGAATGAGAGGAGGCAAGCTTAATTTAATTAAATCTGCAATAAACAAACTATGATTATAGCCTAATGTTGAAATGACAAAAATGTTCAACACGTTTCTCCGCTCCATTTCCAAATGAACTAGACCCCTCCAGTTAGACGTAATGATACGGATTAATTCTCGCTCATTTTTTACAAAAGAAGCGAGTATATCATCTGTTTTTAACTCCTGAATGATATGGGTAATTCTCGAATAGAAGTAAGGAAGCTGTTTTTTGACCTCTGATAAATAACGCGATTTCTTTTTGAAAAGGAAACCATCTCTCCCGGTAATTTCATTAGAATACACATAATATTGGAGAAGAAGGAGTGTCAGTACCTTGCGATTAGCCACCTCTTGATGAAAAATCAACTCCAATTGATTGATAAATTTTTGAATCGCATCAAAGAGGCGTGGTGTATGTGATTGAAAGAACATCAATTTTTCTTCAACAGATTCAATTGATTTAAAATGACCAATAGCTGGCTCAATCAATAGTAAAAAGACAAACTCGTGATGATCCAGTGTAATATCAAATATATTTTTCGTCATTCGGCCAATGTGTTTTTCCCATGCTTTAATTTGACCATAGATACTTTTACCTGCAGCTGTCTGTTTTTCTTCATTCATTGAATATGTATAGTTGCGTCTTATCGTGAAATTTTTTCTTATTCGGTGAATGGAAACACCGAGCCACAAACAGTATTTATCAATAGCGATATCTGGAACATTGACTTCAATCACCTGAAATAATTCCTGTAATAAGTCAACAGCGTCTTGCTTTTGAATCTCATTAAATGGCCAAAGCCGGCTTCCATACACTTCAAACAAAAACTCAACAAAGAATTGCCGGATCTCCTTCTCATTCCCATGGAACTGCATGCTGTCTGGGCGTAATTCAATGTCATAGGATGTAAGAATGGAATTGATTTTATGAATGGTGTTATACAACGTGGACCTGCTGATATTAAGCGTGTCCATCCATTCATAGAACGTCATATTTTCTTCGAAGAAAATGCCATCAATTAATCGAATTTCAATCGTATCTTTTAAAATTTCTTTGATATAGTAGTCCACTCGTATCGTCTGGGTATAACAAATGGATATGCCCTGTCTTGGCTTTATGCGAATTAACGGCTCTCCATTCTCTGTTTGGAACGATTTCATTTGTTCTAAATCACTTTGAATGGCACGAACCGAGCCAATCTTTTCATCTGATATCTCTTGAAGAGTCCACCACTTATTTTTTGATACAAGCAGTTTTAAAATGTTTATCCATCTCTTTGATTTGTTATCAATGAGGTCCATCCAACCATTAACTCCTTTCTTTTGTCTGCCTCCTTATATTGTTAAGTTCAGATAAAGAACATGTGCTCCTCAAAATAGGCATGAAATGATTGTAATGTTTACGCTAATTTGTTTTGTCTTCGCTTTTGATGATAAATGAGAAAAAAATTAGACGGAAACAAATATTATTAGCTGATTCGCCATTTTTTTCTTTTAAAAGGTTGTAAATAAGTCATAAATCCCACATAAATGGATCATTTTAGATATTTTGTTTATTTTTTTGCTGTCTAAACGGTAAATGTAAGAATAAAAAGCAAGGGATTTTTGATTACCATATGGATGGGAGTAGAGAGGAATGCGATCTATCTGATGCTGAACTGTCTTACCATACATACCATATATGATACATACTCGTTTCATATGAACGAACCTTATGTGTGTATATGCTGATATAAACATATACACATAGTTTTTTGTTTATTCGTATAAATAGAAACTTCATTTCTTGTACTTTTCATTGTTCCTCTCACTATTCCCCATTTCTATAGACCCCTATTCAGTTACTTTATCCATTATCCATCATTTTCCTTCATGTTTATTCATGATCATCTCATTGAGTTTATAGGGTCTTAAGATGCCATTCTTAGAAAATATGTGAATAGAAACGGAGTGATTCCACAAGACAATACAAATGATTTTTTTGGTATTTATTGAAAACTGATTTTAGAAAAGGGTGAATGTATTGAAAAGGATGTTGTCACTGACTCTCATGATTGTGTTAGTCATACAGTCTAGTATTTTAGGAATTTTGCCTTTTACAGGGGCAGAAGCAAAAGAAATTCAAGAAGACATTTATAGAAATATTGAGTTTGCAGATGTCGAAGGAAACAAGTTATCACACATGGAAGACCAGCTGATAAGAAAAGCCACTGTCCATTGGTCAATAAAAGGGATAGAGCTAAAACGGGATCATCCTTATGTTCTTTCTCTTCCTTCCACAATCCAAGTAGAGAAGGAGCAAAAGGAACCGATTACTGTCAATCAAATACAAGTTGGCGAGTATACCGTTTCTAAACTAAATGAAGTGACGATCACATTTAAAGAAGAGGTTGAACTTGATCCAAATTTAGAAGGATCTATAGACATAGAAGTTAGTAGTATAGCTGAGCAAAAAGAGAATACAAAGCAAAACGAGCATAAAGAAGAACACTTAAAAGATGACTCAAAATCACCGGAGAAAGATAAAGCAGCTAAAAGGCAAGAAATTGTTCAATCAAAAGAAAACAAAGAGGATGAGCTGCTAAAAAACAAGGTGAACGTATCTGAGCGTTTAGGACTGCAAAGTGTTTCACAACACAAGATGATCCAAGAAAATATCCTCACTGATGCACAATTAATTTTTGAAGATCAGGAAGGGAATTCAGTTGATAAGCCAGATATCAATTCGCTGATTTCCATTAACTATGTGTGGGCCATCCCGAACGGGCATAGCTATAATGGCGGGGATGAATTCCATTTCAAGGTTCCAGAGGAATTAGTGATTTACGAAAAAATCGATCGTCTCGAGATGAAATTTAATCAGGCAACCATTGGTTATTTCTCTGTAGATGAGAGCGGAAATGCCTCCATCGAGTTCACAGATTTTATCAAACAATATTCAAATATTCATGGAACAATTCAAGTTTGGACGCAATTAGATCAACAAACAGTCATCACTGAAGAAAAAGAAGTCATCATTACCCCGATTGAAGGCAAGGATACGGTATCCATTCCGATTCAATACATTCCAAATGGTCCAAACGTCTCTAAAAAGGGAGAACCAAATCGATCTTACAATGCTGAAACCATTCAATGGACAGTAGATTTTAATATGGACTTAGACGATGTGAAACAAGCGAAGCTATTAGATCCGATTCAAGAAGGTCAGGCATTGAAAAAAGATTCAATCAAGCTTTATCGTGTTGATACAAAGCTAAATGGGGAAACATCGCTTGGTCAGCTGCTTGACGAAAACCACTACACAATCGGTCAAACAGCAGATGGTCAAGATTTCACGATTGAATTTAAAGATGACGTGCATCTAGCTTACCGTTTAATGTATGAAACGGACATTACAAATCAAGATCAGTCTGCATTTCGTAATAAAGCGTCCCTTGTTTCCGGTGATAAAGTGATCAGTTCAGCAGAAGGCACAGTGAATGTGACAAGAGGCAGTCCTTTAAATAAAAAAGCCGCGCATTACGATCCAGTCACACAAACGATTACCTGGGAAATTCGGTATAACTATAACGAAAAAACGCTGGCTCAAAAGGACGCTTTGTTAGAAGACTTCTTTAACGGCACACAGGCGCTGATATCTGATTCAATTCAAGTCAAAGAAGTCACAATTGATCAAAATGGCAACGAAGCAGGGTCAAAAGCGTTTGAAAATTATGTAGTTCAACCTCAAAAAAAGGATGAACAAAACGGGTTTACCTTGCAATTCAATCAAGATATTCAATCAGCTTATCTCATCACCTATCAAACAAAAGCAACCGAGCGGATTTTTGAAGCTGAAGAGATCATCAATACGGTGACAGCTGGAAAAGAGAGCAAACAAGCGAAGCAAAGAATTGACCAGCAAATCCTAACGAAAAATCACGGAACACCGAATTACAAGAACAAGACCATTCCATGGCGTATCACCTTCAACAAAGATCAACAAACGATGAACAATTTGATATTAAAAGATACGTTTACAAACGAAGGATTGACGCTGCAAAAAGATAGTTTAAAAGTGACGACAGGCAATTCAGTGCTTGAAGAAGGCACAGATTACCTAATAGTTGAACATGAAAATGGTTTTGATATTCAATTTACGAAAGAAATAAAAACAGAACATACCGTCACATATACAACGGCTTTTGATTATGAAAAAAGAGCAGATAAAGACCAAAAGAATCTGCGTAATCATGTAAAGCTTGAATGGGTAAATGAAGATGGCAAGGATTTGACGAAGGAAAATCAATCTGTCTTCACGCCTGACACATATACGCAGTCAAATGGTTTTAAGAACGGAACTTATGATGCAAAGAAAAAAGAGATCACATGGAATATCGGTGTGAACTATAATTTGAAACAGCTAGAAGAGGCGAGAATCGAGGATTTCATTCAAGGAAACCAGCGTTTGCTTAAAGATTCAATCACCGTCTATTCACTTGATTTACAAGGCGGAGAAAATGGAGCAGAAGAAAAAGAGGTATTAGCGAAAGAATATTATGACATCAAATTCCTTGAAAATGAAAAGGGAGAAACAGGCTTCGAAGTCATTTTCAAAAAAGCCATTGATTCCCCTTACAAAATCACGTATCAAACAAGTGTTGAAGGAATGGATTTAGTACAGAAAACCTACGAAAATAAAGCGACCCTTTATGATGGACAGACAAAAGAATCAGATGTAAATGCTGTGGTGTCCATTCCAAATGGAGGGAAATACACGAGCAAATCAGGAAATCAACAAGGGAAAGTTATTGATTGGAAAGTGAATATTAATTTTGGTCAATCAACGGTTCAAGATGCGACGATTATAGATCACCCAAGCAATAACCAAGCGATAATAGAAAACTCGTTTCATCTCTATTCGACGACAATAGATGAAAAGGGGCAAGTGACAAAAGAAAAAGAACTGGAAAAAGGGAAAGATTATGAGTTAGACCTTGAATTCGATCCAGATTCTTTTCAAATCAAATTTAAAGATGAAATCACAAGACCATATATTTTGGAATATCAATCTCTCATTTTAGATAAGGTGGGAAGTACACTTCAAAACGAAGTAACGTTTAGAGGTGAAAATGTAAAAGAAATCAAAAAGGAATCCGAAGCCTCAATTGTGGTCAAACGCACCGCTGGCATGGGGGACGGCACAGGAGCGATTGGTGCTTTAACCGTTAAAAAGGTTGATGCGAGTACTGGAAAAGCGCTAAAAGGAGCAAGTTTCTCACTTACAGATGCTGCGAGCGGCATCGTCATTGGTACAAAGACAACAGCTGAAGAAGGATCTATTCGATTTGATCGTCTCTTATATGGTGACTATATCGTGACAGAAGAGAAAGCACCTGATGGTTATATGAAAACCAAGGAACCGATCAATGTAACGATTGATCAGCCTTACGAATCTGGAGATCAAGCGAAAACAGGAAATAGCATAACGGTGCAGAACCAAGAAATCCGCCAGCATGTCAAGTTAACGAAAAAGGACAAAGAGACGGATGCAGCATTAGAGAATGCCGAATTTGAACTGAAAAATGAATCTGGAGATACCGTCCAAACCGATTTGAAAACGGATGAAAAAGGAGAAATTCTTTTCAAACATCTTGAGCCAGGTTCCTATTATTTTGTTGAGACAAACGCACCGAAAGGCTATCAATTAAATCAGCACAAATGGCCGTTCACCATTAAAGAAAATCAAACAGAAACAACAATTGTAACTGCAGTAAATGACATCATCAAAGGCTCAGCAGAATTGAGCAAAATAGGCGAAGGCGGAGAGAGACTAGAAGGTGCACAATTCAAGCTCTTAGATAAAGACGGGCAAGAGCTGCAAAGGTCACTTGTCACAGGAGAAAATGGCAAGATCACGATAAACGAACTAAGACCGGGTACGTATCAGCTCATTGAAACAAAAGCACCCGATGGTTATGTATTAGATGAAACGCCGATCACATTTGACGTACCACTTGAACCAAAGGAACCGGTCATCATTTCGAAAAAGAACCTATATGAAACAAGTGCATTAGAAGTGATAAAAGAAGGGGAAGATGGCAAGAAGCTTCAAGGTGTTCGATTTGAAGTCTTGGATCAAAATGACCAAGTCGTGCGTAAAGATTTGACAACAGATGAAGATGGGAAGCTTTTGGTTGATAACCTCAAACCGGGCAAATATCAGCTCGTGGAGACAGAGAGTATTGATGGTTACCAAAAGAAAAATAAATCTTATCCTTTTACCATCGAAATCGCACAAAAAAAACCGGCAGAAATCAAAGTGATCAATGATCTTAAAACTGGATCTGTCCAGCTCACGAAGCTCGGTGAAAAGGATGATGTGCTTGAAGGAGCAGAATTCAAGCTTGTAGATGCAAATGGAAAGGAGATGAAAACAGGTCTCGTCACTGATCAGAACGGGAAGATCATCGTCAACGATCTGAAGCCTGGAACCTATCAGTTTGTTGAAACGAAGGCGCCATTCGGTCACGAGCTTGACGAAACACCTGTCACTTTTGCTATTCCATTTAACCCTGAGAAGCTGGTCAGTGTGACAAAAGAAAATAGCCGCAAAACAGGCGGAGTGCTGTTGCACAAAAAAGGCGAAGATGGGAATTCATTAGAAGGGGTTGTCTTTGATCTATCTAATGATAAAGGAAAGATAGTGGCAGGAGGAGAAGGAATCACAACCAATCAGGATGGAAAGATCACCTTCACAGGGCTAAAACCTGGAACCTATCAATTTGTTGAAAGAAAGAGTCTTGAAGGCTATGAATTGAGTACGAAACCACTTGTTTTTCAAGTTGAATTAGGTCAAAAAGAATTGATTCAAGTGGAGGCAATCAATCAGCTCAAGAAAGGTTCTGTAGAACTCACAAAAATAGGAGAAGAAAAAGAAAGATTGAAAGGCGCAGAATTTACACTTTTCAATGACGATGGCAAAGAATTGATGTCAGGTTTAACAACAAACGAGAAAGGCATCATCACTGTCAACGATTTGAAACCAGGCGCTTACCAATTGGTTGAAACGAAGGCTCCTTTTGGACATAAACTAGATGCAGAACCAGTAGACTTTAAGATTGATTTCAACCCAAATCAACTGGTGAAAGTGACTAAAGAAAATATTCGGACGACAAGTGCTGTGAAGCTTCAGAAAAAAGGAGAGGATGGTCAGTTGCTCGCTGGGGTGACCTTCGATCTGATGGATGAGCATGATCAGCGTATTCAGAAAGACTTAAAGACAAACAAAAACGGTCAACTGACAGTCGATCAACTGAAGCCAGGAACCTATCGATTTGTCGAAACAGCAAGCATTGCCGGCTATGAATTGGATCAGACACCTATCTCATTTACGATTCGTTTAGGTCAAGACAAACCAGCAAAAGTAGAAATGATCAACAAACTGACGCCGGGAGCAGTGGAACTGACCAAAATCAATGATGAGGGACATCTGCTGGAACATGCAGAGTTTGCTCTTCTGAGTAAAGAAGGAAAAACGTTGAAGACATCACTTGTAACGGACCAAAAAGGAAAGCTTCACATCAACGATCTAAAACCGGGAGAATATCAATTCGTTGAAACGAAAGCACCTCACGGCTATCAATTGGATAATAAGCCGATCCTGTTCACAATTGAGAAAAATCAGCAGAAGCCGCTTCAATTAACAGCGAAGAATCACTTGATCTTAGGAAGTCTGCGTATCATAAAGGTAGACCAGCAGACAGATAAAACCTTAAAAGGGGCAGCCTTTGACATTCGTACAAAAGCCGGGAAAGCCATAAAATCTGTGACAACAGGAAAAGACGGAGAAGCCATTGTCAAAGGGCTTAAACCTGGAGAGTATCTACTCACAGAGACGAAAGCACCAGATGGTTATGTAGCTTTAAAGAAACCGCTCGCTTTTACGATTCAAATGGGCGAAGTGGAGATCAAGACAATGATTGTGAAAAATGCACCAGTGAAGAATGAAGAAGACCATACGAATCCTCCAGCCTCAGATCAAGGGGATCAACATCCGCCCCATGACTCAAACGGTGAGCTGCCAAAGACTGGTGAAGAATGGTTGCGTTACTTGATGTATGCAGGGATTTTACTAGTAGCTTCTGGAACTGTTCTTCTTGTTGTCAGAAGAAGAACCATTCAGTAAAAGGAAGGAACGAGTGTATTGATGAAAAAAAGAACCTTATTAGGTAGCTTTTTGGTGGTCACGGGGCTGATGCTCATCTCCGTTCCTTTTCTATATGAGTGGCGAACTTCTCAAGAGACAGCAGCAATGGAACAGGCATTAAAGTTGATTGAAGAAAATGAAAGTGATGTCCTTTCTTCTATTCCACATTTAACTGTGTCAGAAGAAGACCTGCGAGATGTGATGGAACTAGAGATCCCGTCAATTGATTTAAACGAAAAAGTGCTTCCTGTTACATCAAAAGAAAATTTAGGCATTGCACTGACTCAAATCAAATCTCATCAAATGCCAGGTGAAGGAAATTTCACGATTGCAGGCCATAGAGGGTATAGAGGCGACCGGCTTTTCCGGCAGCTGCCAGAGGTACCTAAAGGAGAAAAAGTCGTCTTACATCATCAAGCTGAAACATACGAATATAAAATTGTCAGCTCTGCTACGATAGAACCGACGGATGTGGATGTATTAAAGGATCGCGGGAAAAATGAACTGACATTGATCACTTGTACACTTGATGGTCAGAAACGCTTTGTCTTAAAAGGAATACGAATCAACGCTTCAAAGAGTGAGCAGCCATCGGATGTATAACACCAACATAATAAATGATGGATGCGATGGAAAAGCAGCGCTCACGACCGGCATGTTACACCAATTGTTATCAGAGCAATATCCAACTTTAAAAAACGAACGTTGGGATGTTGATGTAGATACAATTCGGGTTTCACCTATTCTTCACCCTTTATTAAAAAGAAAGCTGCCAGTTGGTATTGAAAAATTCACATGTGTTTTGTTCACGCAGCAGACAGCAGCTTTTGGAGAGCCTTTGATTGTGTATTTTCTATTGGATGAGAAAGGCGAATCGATTTTCGCAATGGATTTATTGCTTGAGCAGCAAGATACCCATTAAACGAGAAATAAAAAAGGGGCTTTGATTAACGGGTTCGGTTTTAAGGTAGAAAAATAAAATCAGTCATATCATGAGGACTCTAATTCGTATACGAATTAGAGTTCTTTTATTTGTTTATATATAGGCGTTTTACTAACTTTATTATCTACTAAAATTAGCATATCAATTGATAGAAGTCCGCTGCCTAGCAGATAGTCTCCAATGACTGCTCCATATTTAAGATGATAAAAATTGGATTGAAAACAGAGGTAATATTGACGACCAAAGTAGATCATCTAGTTTTTATCCCTTCCCCTGTTTCTTCAGAAGAAATATTAGAAAGTACTAAAGATAATCATGTGTTGACTCCAAAATACTGATAAAATTTATTTAGATATTTCTTAATTATAGGTGTGGAGGTAAAAGCATGCTAAAAGAAGACCCCCAATATATTTTTCGTCATGATAAACGACCAGAAGTTGTTCATGATTTAGCCGATGTAGATGAAAATTCCACTGAGTTGTTAATTACAGGGAAAACAATAAACATTGAAAGGTTGAAATCTTTTTCTAACCTGACGAAATTGTGGATTTACAAAGTGGACCAAAAGGAATTCACTACGATCTTGAGTTTAGTTAATCCAAAAATGCTCTTTGTGCATGAACTGAGAGTAGAAGATTTATCAATCATAAGTTCTCTTAAAGATGTTGAGGTATTGGCACTTGAATGGAATACAAAGGCACAAAGTTTATGGGATTTATCAAAAAACACGTTATTAAAATCTTTATCCATAACAGATTTTTCAAAGTTGAATGACATAGCCCCTTTGCAAAAAAACACTGGTTTAGAATTGCTGCAATTGTCAGGCGGGGTTTGGAATTCATTAAATTTACATACTCTTCAACCTTTAAGATACCTCAAGAATTTAAAATATCTGTGCTTATCAAATATAAAAGTGAAGGATGAGTCTTTAGAGCCAATATCGGAATTAGAGGGACTCAAGGAACTTGAAATTTCGAACCAATTCCCGACAGAAGAATATGCCAGGTTATCCGTAACCCTCCCAAATACTAAGTGTGATCGTTTTGCACCATACATCTTTTTATCAAGTCCTATTGTCGATAAAGATGTGATGGTGATTGGAAAACGAAAACCGAAATTAAATTCAAAAGTTGATGGGGCAAAGTTGCAAAAATACGAAGAACAATTTAAAGCGTACCAAGAAAAGTATATAAATTAACTTAAAAAGCAATGGAAAATCAATTCCATTGCTTTTTCTATTGCTCATTTAATGGCTAGTACCATAATAATATTTTCTACTTCAAAACCGAATGGTCCTTTCCTTTTGTTATTCAATCACGCAAACAACTTCATCCATAGCCATGATCAGAACAGTTCCATGATTAAATTGTTGATACATTCAAATTCTTTTTGTGTAGGAAAAGCACTGATCTTGATGATCGGTAAATTCACGTCTTTAGGTAATCCAATATCGGTGATAATCAAATCAATTTGCTGGTCTAATAAAAACTGTTCATCTAATGATTGGTCGTAATTCGTAATGATTTGAAGATGATGTGGTATATGTTCTCTCATTAAATCAGCGATCAACAATGTATGATTATTTCCTAATGAAGAAGTGATTAACATATTGACAGCAGGTTTTCTCTGTAATTCTAATGAGTATAGTCCTCTCCAGTTTGAGGTAATAAGGCAGATGAGACTATCTTGATTATTTACAAAAGATGCTAGAAGATCATCTGCATTCAATAACTGAATCAACTGAGTCATTCGTTTATAAAAATAGGGCAGGCGGAGCTTAACCTGTTCCAAAAGTTTTCTTTTTGTTTTAAAGATGAATTCACCATCACCTTTTAATTCCTTTGTACTTAAGTAAAATTGCATTAATTGGAGAGTAAGCTCTTGACGATTGCCAACTTTTTGAGAATATATGTTATCTAATTGTTGTATAAAACATTGAATTCTATTATAAAGATCAGGAAAATAAAGGTACAATAAATTAACATTTTCTTGGATAGTGTAAATGGATTTGAAGTTTCCCACCATTGGAATAAAGATTAGAAAATAAGTTAATTCTGGATGGGGAATCTTTATCTTAAATTGCTTGAAGAATTCTTCATATAAAGCATGGTAGCAGTCCTGAAGCAATTCCCATATTTTTTTATATTCTGATGATATTGGTTTCAAATGAGCTGAATAGTTAACAGGATGAATCGTTTGATTTTCTTTTAAACGTTGAATAATAATGGCTATCCAAAAATAATATTTATTGATCGTTATTTCTGGTAAGTTGACATGAAAAAGTTCACAAAGTTTTGAAAGAAAAGCGGAGACAGATTGTTTTTCAATTCGCAAAAATGGCCAGTAATGATTTCCATAGATTTCAAAGGAGAATTCGACGAAAAACCGTCGAATCTCTTTTTCGTTTCCATGAAATTGCATCGTATCGGACCTCAATTCTATTTCATACTCTTTTAATTCCTCATTAATTTTTTTAATCGCTGAATATAAAGTCGATCGACTAACATTTAAATCATTCATCCAATCTACAAATGGCTTCGGAGGTTCAAATATAATGCCAGTCATTAATTGAATGGTTGTATTTTCAAGCAAGATTTGCCTGATGTAGTCATCAACTTGAAGCCGCTGAGAAAATCGAATGCTGATTCCTTTCCTTAGCTGAAATTGTAAAAGTGGTTCATGATCATCAGTTAAATAACTTTTCATGATTTCCAAATCATGTTGTATGGCACGGAAAGATCCAATTTCGAGATCGACAAATTCCTGAATCGTCCACCATTTGTTTTGGGAAACGAGTAATTTTAAAATGCTGATCATTCTCTTAGACTTAGAATCTATTAATTTCATAAAAATAAAGCTCCTCCAACAAATTCCATCAGAATCAGAATTGAAATTTGAATAAATGTATTGTTTTATCGCATCAAATTTGTTTTAAAAAATAAAAAGAATGCAGCAGTTTTTAAAATAAAAACAGCAAAATTTGGACGGAAATGAGGTGTAAAATCGCTTTTATGTGTGTCGTGTTTAACCAATTGTGGAGAAATGTTGATTTATTATAATAAATTGCGTGGAATTTTGCATTCAATTTTGACAAAAAAAAAAAAATGAACAAACAAAACTAAACTATGATAAATGAAAGGTGCTAGGTAATAAACTTTTCTAGTCGGCACTTTTGAGAATACAAAGGAGAGGATGGAGTGAATAAACGTAAGGCTATTAGCATTTTTATGATCATCATCATGATATTCACCCAGAAGTTAATACCCTCAGCAGCAGCTGTTGGTGAAGATTCGAATAAAGGGGACCTTTCATGGGGGAGTGATTCAGTTCAGCTCAATGAAGGGGATTCATTTGATACAACATTGGACATCCTTCATCCAATATATCAAAAGATTCAAGTGAAAATACCTGATGGTTTATTCATTTCACTTCAACAAATGAAAGAGGATAAAAGGAATGAACATGTCCAATTTAATTGGGACGCTTCTTCATCTACAGTGACAATTTCCTCCTTAAAAGGCGAAGGAGAAGAGAAAGCCCTAGGGAAAGTCTTCATGGCTTTTAAATTGAGTAAAGCCTCAACTTACAGCTTAACGGCTGAAGCAGTAATAGAAAATACAATGTATCAATCACCCCCTTTGGTGATTAACGTCGAGAAGAAAAAAGAAGAGACAGCTGAACTCAAAATAAATGAGGGAACAAAGCTGGCACCAATTAAACAACAAATGGTGCAAAATTCAACGCTTAAAGCGTTATCGACAGAATCAGAGGATGCAGGAACGATCGTTTCAAGCTGGAGTGAATTTATACAAGCCCTCGATGATCCAGCTGTACATGTGATTTCGCTTAGCAAAAGTATTTCCAAAGGTTTTGGTATCAGCTTAGGCACTTACCGAAGGGACATTACAATTAACGGCAATGGTCATACGATTGATTTTGGGACACTAAGTGCTTTGACATTAGGACAAGTATCAGATGCTACATTCACAATGAAAAATGTAAAGGTCAAAAAAACGGGTATTATCCCTATTTTGACATCAACGATTATTAGCAATGGTGCCGGCTGGAAGGTTGTTTTTCAAAACGTTGAAAGTGTAGATGGATCGACTTCAGGACTGGCCGATCTTCCGCAGGGGACAATTCAATTTGATGGCGGGCAAAACACCTATAACACAACAAATACAGCGTTTATTGCAAAGCATTTCATTATAAAGAATGGAGCCGTTTTGAATGCATATGGTTCAAATGTGTTGTATTACACTGACATAGATGGTTCTACTGTCCAAATCAGTGAAGGATCTCAAGTTTCCTTTTATAGCGAAAATGATGTGGCTATGCAGATGAACGCCAAAACAGATTTTCATGTAACTGGTCAAAACACCTTGCTAAAAGTAGAAGGAAATTCAAACCGAACCGGAGATGACGGGGCACTTATTTCATTGGTTGGTGACGGTGCTGTCATAAATATCACAGACCATGCTGAAATCAATGTACACAGTAAACGGACAACCGCAATGTTAATGAATAGTAGTGGCGGCGTTTTTAATGTCAGTGGTAACTCAAAGTTAAACTTACGTTCTGATGCTAATGCCAATAATTTAGGTGCCACATTAAGGTTTCGGTTATCAGGTAATATGACCTTTAATGTAACAGATCATGCAGAAATCAATATCAATAAAACTGGTGGTAATGCGCCGGCAGTTCGAATGTACGGCGACAATAACAAATTTATTGTGAGGAGCGGTGGAAAGGTCAGTATTAAAAATGCTGGTAATGGCTCACCTGAAAATGGCGGAAGCGATGCAGCAAATCAAGGCATCCTATTCACCGCTGGAAATGATGCCATCTTTGACCTTCAAGATGAAGACTCTATCATGAATATTCAAGCGGACAATGGTCCTGCTATTGATATGGAAAGTTACAGAGGCAGCATTGAAGCCGGCCGAGGAACGACTTTCATAGCAGAAGGCCGAACAAGCGGTATGAATAATGGCATATTTAATGCTGGACATGCGACTGTCAAAGTAGATGCCTCAAAATTCTATGATTTTAGAAATAATCGAAGTGGCGGAGGATCTATTTTTCAACTTAATAGCAGCTCAAGCTTTACATCAACAAATTCAGATCTTGCTGTATGGCCAAAAGGGAGTAATTTGAATGGGGATCCATCCAGGCATTGGTCTAACTTTGATTATCAATTAGGCGGTTCGAATTTCTCAACAATTGTCTCTACAAATATACAAAATGAATTTAATACGTCATCTAGTTCTTATGGTGTAAATGGGGCAACTTTATATTCTCGAATGAGTGGGAATAATGCTAGGGCGATCGTTGATGATCTAAGGATACCAACAAATGCAGATCATTCCATCTATGGTCATGTCTCTGTACCAGTTGGAAATTCAGATAGTCGTGATGCTTGGACAAATGAAGCATATGTCAAAGTGGAAGTGACGAAAGTTGATGGTACAAAGTATGAACTGATTGGTAAAACTTATGGAAGTGAAAATCGTCTGAGTGTTTATGGAGATGCAGAGCGGGCAGGTTTATTTAAAATTGATCTTCCAGATCAGCAGCTGTTACATGCAGGTGATCAGGTTGAAGTGATCAGTGCGTGGCGAGGAAAGGAAGATCCCACCTCACCGCAAGCAAGACTGAGTCAACCAGACGACCTGAAGGTATCAAAAACAACAGTCGTTGATGTGACACCTCCAAATTCGGCTGTCATAACGAATGCCAACAATATAACGAATGCAACAAAACAAATTTCTGGAACTGGTGAACCTAGAGCAACTGTAACGGTCAAGGTAAATGGCTCTTCCATCAAAGGCAGCGCGAAGGTAAACGACCAAGGAGATTGGCAGTTCGATTTACCGGCCTATTTACAGAAGAATGATGATGTCCAAGTATTTTTAACAGATGAAGCGAGAGAAGCAGCAAATATCAAAAACCCGCCATCTACTAACAGCAGTCAGGGCAATACCAATCCAGCAGAAGACTTACAATATCATGATACAACATTTAAAAAAGCAGCCCGTTTTCAGGTGAAGGATGTTCTGCCAGATGAAAACACTGTCACCAAGTCTGTATCTGTCAATAATGAGAATCAAGTGACAAGAGTTGGTTCTATCCTTACCTATACATTAAATGTGAAGAACAACAAATCAGCAGATGTTCAAACAGAATGGAAAAAAGTCATATTAGAAGATGTATTAAGTAAGGGATTAGATTTCATTCCATCTTCTATCCAGGTAAATGGAGAAGCGATCAATTCCTCTCAGTTTTCTTATGATGAAGGAACGAAAAAGCTTCAGATTGAGCTTGGCAACCTGTCATCACAAGAAGAAATAAATGTGGTGTTTCAAGCAAAGGTGAACGAAAGCGCAGTAGAGCAGACGATTAAAAATAAAGCTTCAGCTACAGGAGAAATACCGCAAGAAGCTGAATTTACACTCGGACCAATTGATCCAGAGAAAGAATTGAAAACAATCACAGTCGAATCAAATGAAGTGGAGAATCCAGGGGGTGAGATTTTGGGGATATTAGATTTCGTATCGGCTCCTAAAATGCTCTCTTTTGGTGAACAATTAAAAATTTCGCCAAAGAATGAAAGATATCCTCTTGTTCATCAAGATGATGATTTAGCTGTACAGGACACAAGAAAAGTGAAATCAGAGTGGCAAGTGACAGCGCGTATGCTGAAAACGTTACAAAGCAGTAATGGAGATACATTGCCAAGTGCACTAGTTTATCGACAAGCTGAACAAGACCAAGTATTAGGTGCGAGTGATGTGATCATTTATCGGCACAAGAGCGTGGATCATAATCCACTGAATATCTCGTCTGAATGGGAAGGAGTCAAGGCAGGACTTTTACTTGACATTAAAGCCGGTGAAGCACGAAGTACAAACTACAGCGGAATCATTGAATGGACATTACAGGATGTTCCGGGAAATGGATAATAGATGGTTATTGTCTAAAGGTAGATTCGTCATTGTGATATTTATCGTGTGCTTCACATTTGGTTTAAGTTCTCACACCATTTATGCAGCAGATCAAAGTTATAAATCAAATGGACAAGTGGATTTCTACGGGACATATGAACCGGAAAATGGAAAGGAACAGTCTAAAGATCAGCACAACCAAACGGATCAGCAGGGAGAGAAAGCACCTCAGAGCAATCGATCCAATCAAGATAATCAGGCCAATGGAGCCAATCCAGCCAACCCAGTATTACCAAAAGCGGGAGACAAAACAGAGTCTATTTATCTCGTCGTTGGATGGGGATTCATCTTTATCTCGATCATATTTTTGATGATTTTCAAAGTATCAAAACAAAAAAGGAGAAATGAACATGAAATATTTGAAAGCTAGTTCAATCACAGCAGCACTTTTATTATTTACAACTGGTACAACAACTGCCCTTGCTGCAGACGGTGGGGAATACAAATCAAACGGTGTTGTAGAGTTTGTGGTAAACCCAGAGCCTACATCCCCAATCGATCCAACGAATCCAGATCCAAACAATCCAGTAATGCCGGTCGATCCGACAAATCCAAATGGCCCTAATTCAGGGACAGCAGGACCACTAAGTATAGATTTTGCATCTAGCTTAGACTTTGGAAAAAATAAAATTACAAATAAAGACGAAACTTATTTTGCAAATGCTCAAGGGTTAGAAGATGGCAGAAGTGTCCCAAACTATGTTCAAATTTCAGATCAGCGTGGAAGTAACGCAGGCTGGACTTTAACAGTTAAGCAGGAAGGGCAGCTCTCAAATGATGCGACACAGAACAAGGAGCTCACTGGTGCAGAAATTAAGCTGGTATCGGGACAAGCAGTAAGTAACGCAGAAGCTATTGCAGAACCAACTACTTCAGATATTACTCTTGATCCAAGTGGAGCAGTATCTAATGTCATGTCTGCGAAAACTGGAGCAGGTGCAGGAACATGGGTTGATCGTTTTGGAACTGTTGAGACGGTAGATGTGAACGGAGAAAGCTTACAAAAAAATAAAGCCGTCACACTGACTGTTCCTGGGAAAACACCTAAGGATGCAGTGAAATATAAAACAGAGCTCACTTGGACATTATCTGATATTCCAGGAAATGAATAAAAAGAGATGAAAAAAAATAGATTTGTTGTTGTTATCACAGTGGCTATATTCAGTGGAATCCTACTGAATAGCCACCCTGTTTTTGCGGAAGGCCAAACATATGATTCTGATGCGGTGGTCAATTTTGTACCAAGTCAAGATGTCACGCCACCTGTGGATCCAAGCAATCCAGATCCAGAGAATCCTGTTACACCAATTGACCCGACAAATCCGAGTGGACCAAACCCAGAGACAGCAGGGCCTCTGAGTATTGATTATGCGTCTTCTCTTCATTTTGGTGAAAACAAAATTTCAACTAAAAATGAAGTGTATGATGCAAAAGCCCAAGCGTTTACTGGAGGATCAGAGGGACCGAACTATGTTCAAGTCACGGATAACCGAGGAACAGAAACGGGATGGTCTCTTCAAGTAAAACAAAATGGACAATTTGTTTCCACATCGGGACATGAACTAACAGGCGCAAAGATTACATTTAAACAAGCTCAAATCAATACAATTTCTACTTCACCAAAGCCATCCCAATTGAAAGACACATTCAGCCTCACGCCGGATGGTACTGGTGCAGCTGAGCAAGTGGTGAGTGCTGGAAATGGTGAGGGAGCGGGCACATATGTCTATGCCTTTGGAACAGACGAGACAAAAAGTGAAAGCATTTCGCTAGAAGTTCCAGGTTCCACGACAAAGCTGGCAGAAGCTTATAAAACGTCATTCACATGGACATTGACCGATGTCCCAGCTAACGATAACACAGGTCAATTATAAGTTGTTCTGTGTATTTTTATCAACCAAAGAAAGAAGTGCACTTGAGATGAAATCAATTTTGAAAATCGTATGCATGATAGTGTTTTTGTTCACCATCATAGATGTCTCACAAATGAAACAAGTAAAGGCGTCAGAACTTAATTTTTCTGTTACAACCGTCATCCCACGCAACCAAATAGATCAATCAAAATCTTATTTTGATTTAAAAGTCAAACCTTCACAAAAACAAACACTACAAATTTTATTGAGAAATGACACCAATCGGCAAATTGTAATAGAGCCGCAGGTGCATACAGCCACGACAAATGTAAATGGTGTAGTAGAATATGGGAAAACAGAAGAAAAAAAAGATTCGACATTGAAATATAAAATGGAAAATTTAATTAAAACGAATAAAGATGTGACCATTCCTGCAAAAGGGAAAAAAATATTATCACTACATTTAACTGCACCTGAGAAGCGTTTTGATGGATGGTTAGCTGGAGGGATTACACTTCAAGAAAAAGAAAAAGAGCCGAAGGAAAACAAAAAAGAAGCTAGCCTGTCAATTGAAAATAAGTATTCATATGTCGTTGCCATTTTGCTAAGTGGGAACAGCACAAAGATTATACCAAAATTGCAATTAAACAAGATTGAGCCAAGTCAGCTGAATGCACGCAATGTCATTCAAGCAGAGATTCAAAATGTTAAACCGATGTATGTGAACAAAATGAGTGTGAAGGCAAAGATTATGGAAAAAGGGAGTCGTGAGGTACTTTATCAAGCAGATAAGAAAGACATGCAAATGGCACCGAATTCACACTTCCGCTTTCCAGTTCCATTAAATGGACAGAAATTGCAGGCAGGGACATATACACTCGATATGACGGCGCAGTCGATGAATAAAACATGGCATTGGACGAAGGACTTTACAATAGATGCGGAAATTGCAAAAGAACTAAATCAAAAAGATGTCACGATTGAGACAGATTACACCTGGATGTATGTTGTTCTTGGAATTGGTCTCATCATGATTGCTCTTGGGATTCTGCTATTATTTATTCGAAAAAAGAGAAAACGTAATATACACTCTGATGAAGAGAATCAGTCGTCCTTTCATGCGTAGCGGAAGATGAGAGTCAAGAAGTGGCAAGATCATTTCATTATTTTTACTATGATTGTTCTTGTAATAGCAGGTATCACGTTGATCAATGCACCAAAAATAAAAAATCTTTTGATCAGCAAGAATGTGTTGATGTTTCATATCAATCATTTTTCTGCTAAGCAGTTGAAAGTAAACATGCAGAAAAAAGCTTCCTATCATTTTGAAGCAGTCGAAACGCCATCACTGTTAGATGTTATGAAGTATGGCAATCAAGTGAAGAAGAGTGCTGTCATCGGTCAATTAGAAATTGAGCGCCTCCAAGTCACATTGCCAATCCTTAAAGGAGTCAATCAATCTAACCTGCTCGCAGGTGCAGCGACTATGAGAGAAGATCAGCAAATGGGAAAAGGAAATTATCCTTTAGTTGGCCATCATATGAGAGATGAAGATCTCTTGTTTGGTCCACTTTTAAAACTAAAGAAACAGGACAAGATCAAAATAACAAATAAGGAACAAGTATTTACTTATGAAGTCACAGACATCAGTACCATAGATGAATCTCAAATTGATGTGATACAAGAGACGGCAGATGCTCGGTTAACCTTAATCACCTGTGACCTTCCAACTACAACGACACATCGTTTAATGGTTACAGCGAAGCTAGTGAAGCATTCCAAGGTGACGAATGAAGAATTTAAACAAGAAGAAACCAAGTTTCAAATGAAAGAAACGCTAGCAGACAATCAAATCCTCTTACTAGTCTTTATGCTGATGTTTGCCTTTTTAATCCTTAGTTATTTCCTGTATAAAAGGAGCTGAATGAGGTTTGTGTTCAAATGATATTGATATTTTTCAACATTTTATCAACGAATATTATCCTGCTCTTCGTCATGATGAGTGGTTAGTAGATAAAGAGGTACTAAGAATATCATCAAAGCTGCATCCTTTTATTAAAGAGAAATTGCCAAAAGACATTGAATCATTTGTTTGTGTTTTGTTTATCCAAAAAAATAGTAACAAACAAAATCCAATTGTGATTTATTTACTTCTAGATAATAATGAGTGTGTTCCTTACGCTATTGAAATGTTACAAGAAGAAGTGGTGTATCATTGAATTTAAGGAATCAAAAGGCTGTGGACGAACCCACAGCCTCTTTTATTTCACACATCACGCAAACAGCTTCAGCCCAACCACACCAATCACAATCAGCAGCAGGCTCAGAATACGAATCATGTTTTTCGGCTCTTTAAATAAAATCATATTAAACAAGACAGAGCCCGCCGTTCCAAGCCCGATCCAGACCGTATAAGCGACGGACACTTGGACGGAAGAGAACGAGGCATATAAAAACACAAAGGACAAGGCAAACCCGCCGACAAAAAGTATACCTGTCGTGATTTGTTTTTTCTTACTGAACATATTGAGGCCAATGGTGCCGCCAATTTCGCAGGCAGAGGCTAACAATACAAAAAACCAACCCATATTAAACCGCTTCTCCTTTCTGTTCATGCGCAGCTCCATCAGACACTTTCAGTCCAATAATTCCAAGGATTAAAATGCCCATAAATAAGAGCTTTTCTAATGAAAATGAACCGCCGAACAGCGCATAATCCATCAAAGATGTCCCAATTGTTCCAACACCGGCAAACACGGCGTACACGGTCCCTGTCGGCAGCTTTTCGCAGGCCTTCATTAAAAAATAAAAATCAACGGGGATCAGGCAGATAATGATGGCCCACTCCCACAACGCATCTGCTCTATTTAAACCAAACACCCAAAGTAATTCGAATAAACAAGTGAGTGCAACATACATCCAGCTTTTTTTCATGCGATTTCCTCCTAAAACTGACGATTCGTCATTTTGAAGCCAAAAAGAGCGTACAGCAAGTGCTGTACTAAGTTAAGGTGTCTCTATGCCAAGTGCGTAAAGAAGAAATTGCTTCACCTCTCGCTTTTGAATCAGAACCTCTTCTGTATCTGTTTCCGTAAATAAGTACATTTGCTCAGCAGACGATTCGAGTAAACCGATAATGAATTTCGCCGCGTAATGACAGTTCAAATTCGCACGGACTCGTTTATCTTGCTTTGCTTTTTCTAGAAAAGCAGCAACCCATTTGTAGATCGGCTCATAAATATCTTCCCATTCCTTTAAATGCTCTGTGGCGGCTAAGCCTGAATAGGTTAGAGCAAGGACATCACGGTATTGCCTTGTAAAAGAGAAGATGAATTCAACAAGCGCATCTGCTTGATCAAGGACATCCGCATGCTGAGTTAATTCCTTTTCAATCGCAGGCACCATCTGTGCGATCAGATGTTCAGCGATCGCAGGCATGACGGAAAGCTTTGAAGGAAAATATAAATAAAACGTTCCTTGCGCTACTCCTGCTGCTTTCACAATATCCGAAATGGTCGTCTTTTCAATGCCTTTTTCTTTAAACGCATCAATCGCAGCAAGCATAATCTTTTCTCGTTTTGACACATGATCACCGACCTTAAATGACTGAATGTCAGTCAGTTTATCGAAAAAATGACGATTTGTCAATATGATGTTCCCTTCATTCATTGTGAGAATAAGTGATGAATAGATGGGAGAAAGCTTGAATAAGCTGTAAATATGGTCAAGCATCATGTGAGAAAGGGGCAGCTCTTTGTATGACATCCAGTGCTATGTTTTCCATTGTTTATTTCCTCCTGCTCGTCCCGCTATATTTACATATGAGATACAGACAGGCAAAGAAGCACAAACGTTTTATCTATTTACGAACAGAGTTGGTTCTTGCCAGTCTATTTATATATACGAATGTTTTATTATATTTGACGGTCTTCCCAAATCGTTTTTCCGCCCCAAGGGATCAGGTGAGTGTCAACCTCATGCCTTTGCAATCCATTTATCAAAATCTACACGCCTACCATCACGGTTATCCAAATCTCGTCTTTTTAAATTTGGCAGGCAACATATTGTTATTTGTCCCACTCGGTTTTTTTCTTTACCAAGTCTTTCGGACGATGCGCTGGCAAAAGGCAATTCTTAGTGGCTTTTTCCTGTCAACAATGATCGAAATGCTCCAATGGATGTTCTCGCAATCTGGTATGATTACAAGAAGCAGCGATATTGATGATATTCTCCTAAATACACTTGGCACAGTGTTAGGCTGTATCGTCTATCAGATCTATCGAAAAAGGAAGGAGAAAACCTGAGTGAAGCGAGTTTGTATCATTCCATGTGGCGCGAAGAAAATTTGGGACGTCAATCCAGAGGCAGGAAGTCAGCCGGCGAAACTTGTTTATTTAAGTCCCTTGCATCAGCGTACAAAAAGCTATGCTAAAACTTTTTTTTCAGACTGGCTGATCTTATCAGCGAAGCACGGATTCTTAAAGGCAGATGATATCATACATGAAAATTATGATGTTGCTTTTGGTACACCGCATGCTGAACAGATGACACGAGAAGAACTGAGCCAGCAATTTCATGAAAAAAATCTTCTCGCATATGATGAACTGGTGGTGCTAGGCGGGAAGAAATATCGAAAGGTGATCGACCCTTTATTACATCCTCATCAAAAAGCGATTTATCCGCTGGCTCCATATAAAGGAATTGGCTACATGCTTCAGGCTTTAAAGCAAGCAGTCGAGACAAAAATAGAACTTCCGCCGCATATTTAAACCATTCACATCTACCGATAAGAAGGGTTTTGACCATGAAAAAGAGAATAATTGAAGTAGCGATGCTGATTGTTCCATATTTTTTCAGCAGTCACTAGGATATCCGTATCGCTCGGGTAAAGTGGCTCAATGAAAAAGGAGGCGTATGAACATGACAACCATCTATTTAGCTGGTGATTCAACCGTTTCATCTTATCCAGATCGTCCTGTTCAAGGAGGATGGGGAGAGTTTTTACACCGCTATACAGCGAACGGCGTTAACGTCGACAACCGTGCCATTGGTGGAAGAAGCTCAAAAACTTTCATTGAAGAAGGACGCCTTGATGACATATTGGCTGACATTCAGCCAGGAGATTGGCTTTTCACACAAATGGGACACAATGATGCTTCAAAGGAGAAGCCTGAGCGGCATACAGATCCTTTCACGACGTATAAAAGCTACCTGTCTCAATATATTCATGGAGCAAGAGCAAAAGGGGCAACACCACTTTTACTCACTCCAGTCGGACGTTTTCATGAAAAAGACGGAGAATTTATCAATGATTTCCCTGATTACTGTGCCGCTATGAAAGAACTAGCCGATGAAGAAGAGGTTCTACTCGTTGATTTAAATACTGTAAGTCTTCAGTTTTATCAAGTTTCCGGCATAGAGAAAACGACCTCTTACTTTATGCTGTCAACAGGCATTGAGGATCGCACGCATTTTACAAAAGAAGGTGCAGATGCGATTGCAAGACTTGTTTCTCTTGAATTAAAAGACCTTGGTTTAACCATTGTGTGATGGATGACAGGACGAGTGAGCGCTCGTCCTGTTCTTTTTTTGCAGAAAGCTATTGATTCCCTTCACCAGAGTAGACTACAATAGGTATATATGATAATGAGAATCAATATCACTAATAAATAGATCAATCGATGAAACACTGGAGGGACTCAAATGACAGATCAGCTTGAATTGTTTGACGTCACCATTATCGGCGGCGGTCCAGCAGGAATGTATACCGCCTTTTATAGTGGGATGCGGGACTTAAAGACTAAGGTACTTGAGTACAACGAAAGCCTTGGTGGAAAAATCCTTCTGTATCCGGAAAAAGTCATTTGGGATGTAGGCGGTTTACCGCCAACAAGAGGAGAACAGCTGATTCAGCAGCTGGAAACGCAGGCGAAAACGTTTGAACCAGAAATTGCACTGAATCAAAAAATCACGTCATTCGAGCGAGATGAGCATAATCATATCCTGCTGACGTCTGAAAATGGTGATCGCCATTTGACAAAGACCCTTATATTAGCGATGGGTCACGGCATTCCAGTTCAGCGGAAACTTGAAATCGAGCATGCAGACCGCTATGAAGTGACAAACCTTTATTACACAGTACAGGAACTCAAGACATTTGCAGGGAAGCGGGTTGTGATTTCTGGAGGCGGCGACTCAGCGGTTGACTGGGCAAATGCCCTTGTTCCGATTGCTGAAAGTGTCACCGTCGTGCATCGACGTGACATGTTTGGAGGACATGAGAAAAACGTCGCCAACATGAAGGCAACTTGCAAACGAATTTTAACACCGCATGAACTGACGGAGCTTCATGGTCAAGGAGACAAAATTGATGCTGTTACCATTCAAAACATAGAGACTGGTGAAAAGGAACGATTGGAAACAGACGCTGTTATCGTCAATCACGGGATGAAAGGCGATTTAAGCGTTCTATCAGAATGGGGTCTCAAGCAAGGTGAATGGGGACTGATCGAGGTTAATGAAAAAATGGAAACCAATTTACCGGGTGTTTATGCGGTAGGCGACTTGTGTACACATAAAAGCAAGGTTCGCTTAATTGCAGGTACGTTTGTTGACGGAGTAAATGCACTCAATAGCGCAAAGCTTTACATCGAACCAGAAGCTGAAAAAGTGGCATACGTGTCTTCTCATAATGAACGCTTTAAGGAGAAAAACAAAGAATTACAAACAGCTGGAGCTCGTTAATGAACATCCAGTTCAACCAATGAAGTGCTGCCATGGTGGGCAGCACTTTTTTCATATGGAAGGAGGAAGAAGGAAGTGACAACCCGTACTCATACCATTTTGCGCATGAAAGAAAGCAGAGAACGATCTCTTTCTGTGAATCAAACGATCTCTTGGCAGACATCTTCACCTATGTTCTTGACAAGCGATGGACCTGTGAGAATAGAAATGGAAGGATTGCAATATCAGTTAAACGAAAATGACAGTATATTGATCCGTTCAAATATAAACGTCATGCTCCATTCTTTATCCAACGAGCAGGTGACTATGCATACTGTCACATTTGACCAATACACTCTGGCACATGATGCGCAAAATGAATTGGTCTATAAGGTGAATCATGACGATCTCCCAGATAATGGAGAGGTGGTTAAAGGCTCTGTCATGCTTTTTTCTTACATCAAAGAAATGAAGATGAGTCAAAGCGCCCAAGAACAGGTGAAATGGCTGGAGGACATCATGCACATTTTTCACCATCAATCCAAGCCATACACCGAAAAGGTGCATTATTCTATTGAAATGATTTTGCAGTATATGGCGAAGCATTATAAGCAAAAGCTAACGAGAAGAGACTTAGCTTATAAAATGGGGTTTCATGAGAGTTATTTTTCGACCTTTTTCAAACAAAGTATGGGATTGAGTGTGACTGACTATCTTGCACAAATTCGAATAGACGAAGCAAAAAAACGTCTTCTGCAAACAGATGATCAAATTCAAATGATTGCGCGGCAAGTAGGCTATACCGACAGTTTATACTTCAGCAGGATATTCAAGCAGAAGACAGGAAGGTCCCCTAGTCAGTTCCGCAACGTTCGAAGACCAGAGCGGATTGCTGCATTTCAATTTGTCGGATCATTGGTTGCGCTAGGCATTCGGCCGGTCTGCATCGACCAAGAAACCTTTCACCATTCAGATATACTCAAAGATCAGCTGGCTGGTTCGTTGATCATAGATGAACACACGCCTGATGATGTATTCAAATCACTTCAACTAGATTTAATCATTATTCCAAATTATTTTTATTCAAAGCCTGCGCTGATCAAGCGCCTGGAGCGGATTGCCCCTGTACTTGTTCTGCCATATGGCCGTGGTCCTGCTGTTCAAGAGGTCTTATCTACAGGGCGCCTGTTAGGAAGAGAGAAAGAGGCTGATGATTGGGTGAAACGCTTCGAACATCTGAGTCAAAAGGCAAGAAATGATCTATCTTCCTTTAGGGAAAAAGAAGAGACAGTGGCGATTTATGAAATGAGAGGGCATGACAAAGTGTATATGTGGTCCTATCAGGCTAGAGGTGCTTTCTATCTGTATGAAACGCTTGGCTTAAAGCCCCCAAAGGCGATTCAAGAAGAAGTTCTTCTCCCGAATCAACATACAGTTATTCCTTTAGAGAGGTTAAGAGAATACGAGGCGGATCACATGTTTTTTATTGTAGGGGTTCAACATGGGTGGTATGAACAAATGGATAAGCGGCTGGAGGAAAGCGATGTTCTCCGTCAATTGTCCGCTGTGAAAAACGGAACCTTCTACCCACTAAAGCTAGAGGAATTACGATTCGATGAAGGGGAGCGGGCACTTCATTTGATTGACCGATTTGTCTCCCGATTGACTAAGACGGCCTATCCAACAATTGTCCATATGTAAGTTGCGAGAATCCTCCATAGACCACTTCGTATGAGGTTGATAGAATACATGAGACTAGTAATTGATAACTATTCTCATTTGTATCAGGGAAATGAAGGAGGAATACTCATATGAAAAAAACATATTGGATATGTGCTGTCATTTTAATGCTGGTATTGTCAGCCTGTGGCAAAAAAGAAGAAGCCAAAACGGCAGAAACAAAGCCGCAAACGAAAACCATTGAGACTGTAAAAGGAAAAATCGAAATTCCAGCAAACCCAAAACGTATTCTCATAGATGGATATTTAGGCAGTGCAATTGCATTGGATGTTCACCCTGTAGGTGCAACGACTCAAGATTTAAAGAATGTACATTTGAAGGACAAGATTAAAGGAATTGAGGACATCAGTGACGAACGTTCGGCTGAAAAAGCACTTAGCTTAAAGCCAGATCTGATTATCACAGCAGTACAGGATGAAAAGATCTATGAGGTGTATAAAAAAATAGCGCCAACTCTCGTATATCCTTACAATTCATTCAAAGATGCACATGAAGAAATCACGACTTTGGCTAAGGTGTTAAATAAAGAAGAGGAAGGAAAGGCATTTCTCGCCTCTTTTGATCAACGAATCGAAACAGCTCGAAAAAAAGTAAATTCTGCATTAAAAGAAAATGAAACAGTCTCCATCATGGGCGCATTTAAAAATGATGTGTATGTGTATGGGAACGGAATTTACCGAGGCGGACAGGCGCTATATCAACAATTGAAAATGAATCCACCAAAAGAGGTCAAAGATACAATTTTAAACAGTAAGACAGGCTATGAAGTACTCTCCTATGAAACCCTTCCGAAATATGCAGGGGATTATATATTTATTGATGAATCCAATGGTGGGACATTTGATAAAAATAATTCCATCTGGAAGAGTTTAAAGGCTGTCAAAAAAAAGCACACCAAGCAATTGGACGCAGAATTCTTTTGGCCTTATGATCCCATTGCAGTAATGAATCAAGCTGAAAAATTTGCTGATTTATTGACAGAGTTATCTAAAAAATAGGAGGTCTGTCAATTGTTCAAACGCTTTTTTTCATACTATAAACCCTATATGGGACTGTTTATATTAGATTTTTCCTGTGCAGTACTGGCAGCCTTACTCGAATTATCCTTTCCGCTAGCCATTAGTAAAGTGATGGATGATTTACTGCCAAATGGTGATTGGGATGCCATTTGGTTCTGGGGCAGTTTGCTGCTCATTTTATATGTCATCAGCTCCACCATGCATTACGTTGTGACCTATTTTGGCCATAAGTTAGGGATCAATATTGAGACCGATATGAGAAATCAGCTATTCTCTCATGTACAGAGGATGTCCTTCCGTTTCTTTGATCAAAAGAAAACAGGAAAGCTCGTTTCCCGTATGACCAATGATTTAATGGATATTGGAGAGATGGCACATCACGGCCCAGAGGATTTATTTATCGCCATCATGACATTAACGGGCGCGTTCGGCCTCATGCTGTCAATTAACTGGCAGCTTGCCGTTCTGACATTTATTGTCGTTCCATTTCTAATCGGATTATCCGTCTACTTTACGAAAAAAATGTCTGCTGCTTTTGATAAAATGTTTTCAAGCATCGGACAATTCCATTCACGCGTGGAAAACAATATTAGCGGCATTCGTGTGGTGAAAGCATTTGGGAATGAGTCACATGAAATGGATCGTTTTATCGAGCATAACGAGGAGTTTAGAAAAACAAAACTGACAACGTATCAAATGATGGCACTGCATACAGCAGTGAGTCATTTACTCATTAAGAGCGTCACAGTATTTGGACTTGTGTGCGGTGCATGGTTTGTACTGCAAAAAAATATGACGTATGGTGAATTTGTTTCATTCGTCCTATTAACAGGTATTTTCTTAGGGCCCATTCAACAAATCAATGCAGTCATTGAAATGTATCCAAAAGGTGCAGCAGGCTTTAAACGATTCGCATCACTGATCGACCGTACACCAGATGAAAAGGATGAAGAGGATGCAATCGAAGTCCAGCAGTTAAAAGGAGATATCGTGTTTGATCACGTATCCTTTCACTATGAACCAAACAACCCTGTGCTGCATGACATCAATTTTGAGGTCAAACAAGGAGAGAAAATTGCCATCGTCGGCCCATCTGGTGCTGGGAAATCGACGCTTTGCAATTTGCTGCCTCGTTTTTATGAATGGCAGGAGGGGAGCATTACAATTGATGGCATAGACACACGAAAAATGACACTTGCATCACTGCGCGCACAAATTGGTGTCGTACAGCAGGACATTTATTTATTTCATGGGACAATACGCGAAAACATCCAATACGGAAAACTGGATGCGTCTGATGAGGAAATTTGGCAGGCAGTAGAGAAGGCTCAGCTGACGGATTTAGTCAATAGTTTGCCAAAAGGACTCGATACGATCATTGGTGAACGCGGGATGATGTTATCTGGAGGACAAAAACAGCGTATCTCTATAGCACGTCTTTTCCTGAAAAATCCGCCAATATTCATTTTAGATGAAGCGACATCTTCACTTGATACCGAGACAGAGTCCTATATCCAAGCCTCGCTAGAAGAGTTGGCTGAAGGACGAACGACCTTCATCATTGCGCATCGTCTAGCGACAATACAGCATGCAGACCGCATTATCGTTCTTACAAAAGAAGGCGTAAAAGAGCAAGGAAAACATGAAGAATTACTCAAAATGGATGGTCTGTACCGCCGTTTATACGAAACACAATTTAGAATGTAAAGGTTCAAAAAGAAGACAAAGGGCTAAAAATCATTTTAGCCCTTTTTAATGTGTAGAAAATAAGGAAATTAACTACGGGGTGCAAATAACATCACACTGACCCCAGCCAAACAGATTAAAGCACCCATCCAGTCATAGAGATCAGGTGTTTTTCGATCGACCCACCAGCCCCAAAACACAGCAAGAATGACAAAAACACCGCCATAGGCAGCATAAACCCGTCCGAAAGTCGGGAACTGCTGGAAGGTAGGGATCACGCCATATGCAACCAAGATGAGGCTTCCAGCGATTCCGAAGCTGACAGGCTTTGTTTCACGCAGCCAAAGCCACACGAGATAGCCTCCGCCAATTTCCGCCAATCCTGCTAATAAAAAAAGAACAATCGTCACAACCATCTACGGACACTCCAGTTCTCCAATTTACACCCTATTATGACATGATGAAAGGATACGTTCTACCTCAATTGAATGGAGAGAGGGAAGAGGTTTTGCTAAAATCAATTGAACAGAGAGTGGTCACACATGGAATCTTGACTTTTGTGACATGAGTGATCCAAATGGTCTTTTATGTCGTAAAGTAAGTACATTCTCATGAGGAGCACACTTCCTTTTTCACTGCTCTTTTTTTCTCTTTAAAAAAAGAGTAAAGTACAAGGTAGGCTTATTTCAGCAAGTCGTGTGATAAGCAATACGTGAAGGATTTCATGATGAATGCGCATGCTCTTTCTCATGAAAAAGGAAGGAGATGACTATGGACACACTGAAAGATTTTGAGCTGTATCACAAGATCAAACATGATCGTCACAAGCCCTCGCTTGAAGTGCTGTATGATCGCTATGAACGTGTGTTATATTCGTTTATTTATAAAATGACTGGAAACCGTGAGCTTGCGGAGGAAGTGCTTCAAGAAGTCTTTATCAAACTCTGGCGCGGCATAGGAGAATACCATACGGATAAAGGGAAATTCTCCTCATGGTTATTCATGATGTCACGAAACACGGCCATTGATCTCCTAAGAAAGCATCGGAACGAGACGGCACTGGAAGATGAGCATATTGAATATTTAGCTGATCATCAAGAAGATGTATCAAAAGAAGTGGAATGGAACGAGGAAAAACAAAACATACGTGAAGCAGTATCTACATTGTCAAAAGAACAGCAAACCATCATAGAAGATGTCTATTTTAAAGGAATGACACAAAAGAGCATTGCAGAAAAGCTAGGCATCCCCATTGGAACGGTGAAGGGAAGGGTTCGATTGTCATTGAAGCATTTGCGATCGAAACTGTCTCGCGAAGGAAAGGAGGAAGAGGCATGACTCAGTGTAAACATCAAGTAATTGATTATTTCAACGGGCATATACAAGGAGAAGAAAAAGCACAATTTGAAGAGCATATTAAGCAATGCTCAGCTTGCAAAGAAGAGCTTGAAGAATTGACATCGCTCATGTCTGACATTCCGTTTCTAGCCGATGACCAAACACCTCCGGCAGGGATGAAAGATCGTATTTTATCTCAGGTGTTTGAAGAAGAGACAGTCGAAGAAAAGAATAGTCATAGAAAAGAGCTTAAGGCTACACCTGAGCCAAACGAAATCAAACCGCTGCAAAAGAAACGAAACCAGTGGCTCTTGCCGCTCGTTGCTGCACTGCTTCTCATTTCAGCAGCTGGAAATGTGTATTTCTTAACGAATGGAAAACAGCAGGCGGAAGAACCTGTCAGAGTTGTTGCCACAAAATCACTGGCATCAGCCGCATCACCAAAAACAACAGGTGCTTTTTCAGTAATAGAGCATAACGGTAAAAAAGAGCTTGTTGTGAGTGCTGACGGCTTAAAGGAGCAGCTTGATTCATCTGCTGTTTATCAAGTGTGGCTCATTAAAGGAGATCAGCCGGTGCCAGCCGGTGCCTTTAAAACAGATAACAACGGGGAAGGAACCGTCACCTATGCGTTATCTGAAAAAGAAGCAAGCGAATCATGGGATACCGTGGCTGTTACCCTCGAACCAAAAAAGGATAACAAGCTTCCGCAAGGTCCTGTTGTCTTAAGTGCTGCATTTTAAGTTTGATTCATGAAGGATGCCTTTTTAGGGGCATCCTTTTTTGATAGATGTGGGAAACTTTTCGGCAAATGAAACGTAGTACAAATGGAGGTGAAACAGATGAAAACATCTATAGAAAAAGAACTATTTCTATTATCCGTCAGACACGGATTGGTTTTCTGTTATTTTTTAGTGTTTCCGTTCGTTGCGCAAGTCCTTTATACCCCATCACCTTTATTCATCGCTCTTATCACTCTTTTTATGATTCATTATCTAACAGAAAGTATCATTTGGTTCTATAAATCGAGAAAGTTGAGGAAGCACCAGTCAGGCGACCTATCAAAAGGCGGGCACGTCTTTGTCCAGATTGTGCAAAGGTTAGAACAGCTGGTTATGATCGGTTTTGTTGTTTTCTTTGTCAATGAATGGGTTCAGGGAGGGGATGATCTTTCCACTCTTTCTCTAGCTATTTTTCTAATGATGATCTTTTTCCTACAGCACATTCAGTTTTACTACGTTCAGCTGTTTTTTAAATCCAAAAGCTGGTTCACTTATGTTCCTTCATTGCAAAAGGCACGTCCTTCTTACATGGCGAGGGAGCGAAAGGCTCTGAAGAGGTCATAAATGTGCCATCTCTCTTTTGATCCAGCCATAAACATCAGAAAATTATGATAAAATGTGGAAAGAAACTTGGAGAAAGGGAGTGCGAGCAAGTGAAAGCAGTTGGACTATTGGAGTATTTGCCGATCGAGCATGAGCAAAGCCTGATTGATCAGGAGGTTGCAAAGCCTAAAGCGTCTGGCAGGGATGTACTTGTGAAGGTAGAGGCTGTGTCAGTGAATCCAGTTGATACAAAGGTGAGATCACCTAAGGATCAGAAGGAAGAAGAATTGAAAATCCTTGGTTACGATGCGAGCGGTACAGTTGTTGAAGTGGGCGAAGCGTGTACATTATTTGAGCCAGGTGATCACGTGTACTATGCGGGAGATATCACGCGTCAAGGCTCAAATAGTGAATACCAGCTTGTGGATGAACGTATTGTAGCGAAAAAGCCTGCCAATCTCTCCTTTGCAGAAGCAGCCGCGATGCCCCTTACAACGATTACGGCCTATGAGGCTTTATTTGACCGGATGCATATGAAGCGGAATGCTGAAGGCTCAACCTTGCTGATCATTGGTGGTGCAGGCGGAGTTGGTTCTATCGCTATTCAACTAGCCAAATTAGCGAAGGCAACTGTGATCGCTACTGCATCAAGATCTGAGACAAAAGAGTGGTGCAAGTCATTAGGTGCGGATCATATCATTGATCATCATCAGCCGCTTCTTGAGCAGCTCCAGGAAAAAGGAATAGGCGAAGTGGATTTCATTTTATGTTTAAATGATACAGACGGCCATTTCAAAGGCATGGCAGAAGCTATCAAACCGCAAGGCACGATCTGTACCATTGTCGAAAACCAGCACAACCTAGACATTCAATTGCTTAAAAACAAAAGTGCTGCGTTTGTATGGGAATTCATGTTTACACGTCCTATGTACGAAACAGAAGACATGATCAAACAGCATGAGCTTTTGACAGAGGCGAGCGAGTTATTTGAACAGGGAAAAATCACGCATACATTAACAAAGGTTCTCAGCCCGATCAATGCTGCTCATTTAAAGCAGGCACACCAAACGGTTGAGCAAGGGAAGATGATTGGGAAATTTGTACTGGAAGGGTTTGAGAGAGGAGAGAACGTATGACATCATTACAATATCCGATTGGCTTATATGAACCGGCTGAAACAAAAACGAAAGCACAGCTTGAGGCATGGATGGATGAGTTGGCAGCAATACCCGAACAGTATGAAGCGGTGACTACGCAGTTGACAGATACTCAGCTGGATACACCCTATCGTGAAGGAGGATGGACCGTTCGTCAGCTCGTTCATCACGTAGCAGACAGTCATCTAAATGCATACTTACGATTCAAGCTTGCACTAACAGAAGATACACCAGACATACGTCCATATGATCAGGATGGGTTTGCTTCACTTCCTGACAGCAAGGCATCTATCAGTTTATCACTGCCTTTGATCAGCAGCCTTCATCGCAGATGGGTCACTTTACTGCGGGGCATGTCGGAGGAAGATTTCAACGCGTCTTATTATCACCCGGCCGATCAACAAACGGTGTCCTTATATGATGCAACAGGAATGTACGTCTGGCATTCAAAGCATCACCTTGCCCATATCACAGAATTAATCAAAAGAAATCAGTGGAGTTAAAGGAGTAAACGCATGACTGGTAGAAGAATTGTCGGAGCCATGTTTATCTGTCTGGCGGCATTGTTTTATTTAGCGAAATACGTGCTTTTTGAGATTCATTATTTTAATATGAGCTTTGATGATGAGGTAAATAAATTTCAGCTTCTTGAAGAAGTGCTTCCTGGCGGTACGTGGATCAGCATCTTTTTTCTCCTCATCGGCTTAGCCTATCTTTTATGGGATGACAGGGAAGTCATCCGCAAATATCTTTTTACCCCAGATCGACAAGTAGAAGAAACAAAAAAGACGGATCTCAAGTGACCGTCTTTTTTCCTTTTCTTTGTTAGCCGCGTTCAGGACGCAGTGCTTTTTCTAAGATAGCAAGGCCTTCATTGACTTTTTCTTTTTCTTCGTCATTGAGCCGTTGCAGGGAATTTTTGATTTTTTCGTGCCCTTTTTGATAAATACTTCTGAAAATATTTTTGGCTTCCTCTGTCAGCTCTACGACAATGATTCTCCGGTCACGCTCTGAATGCTTCCGTTCAACAAAGTTAGACTGCTCTAACCGGTCTAGCAGACCTGTCATATTGGACAAAGAAGCGCCCATTTTTTCAGCAATTTCGGATACTTTGAGAGAGCCATGGTTATTGAGTAGCATGAGTACCTTCATTTGAGGCATACTCATATCAAGCTTCATCCATTCAGAAACATCTCCAAGGCCTGCAGCTGTGAGCACTTTCATATAAAGAACCCAAGTCTTTTTCTCCTCTGGAGATAGAATCTCTTCTTTTAATACGGTGGTGTCATGAATATTATATTCCACGCTTGTTCACTTCCTTTAAGCGGCTCTTTTCTTTATATTACTGATTTTTACTTCGAATTGAAAGGTTCGTCAAGCTTTTGAAAGTTAAACTGCATGAATCAAGTGGTATTTGTTGTATAATAATGTTCAGTTGAAATAAATGAAGCAACCTAGAAAGTTGGGAAAAACATGTGGAACAAAAAAACGGGTATGACGATCTTAAAAATGCTTTTTCCGATTGTCATTATCCTGGTCCTAATTTTTGTCGCCAAGCAGGAGCTGAGCGGCCTTTCCATTAAAAAAACATTTTATATTATTGACAGCTTGAATCGAATGGACTTGTTTATTCTTGTCTTTCTTGGACTTGTCGCGGTTTTATCGATGTCCTTATATGATTTTATTTTGCGAAGAAGCCTTGATATGCCCATCAGCGGCTGGAAAACGATTCGCATTTCTTGGATTGCGAATTCCTTTAACAGTGTCCTTGGATTCGGCGGTTTATCAGGAGCAGGGCTTAGAACGCTTCTTTACAAGGAATACATAACAGATACGAAAAAACTGCTAAAAGGCATTGCCCTTTTGACTTCCTCTGTCCTTTTGGGCTTATCTATTTTCAGTGATTTGATCTTGGTCAGGGTGCTGCCTGTTGAAAGTATCATCAGCCAGGAGCCGTGGCTATGGGCTTTTGTCATTATCTTTGCCTGTATAGTACCGATATACATCGTCTTGGCATCAATTCGAAAAAGCTCAATCGAGAGCGGTGAAAATGGGCTGAAGCATCCGATTTATGCTTATATCGGTGCATCATTTTTAGAATGGCTGGCAGCTGGTCTTGTCATGTATATGGCTGTCGTTTCTATGGGAATGAACGTCGATGTCCGGATTGTACTAGGCGTGTTTGCGATTGCGTCAATCGGTGGTTTAATCAGTATGGTTCCGGGTGGATTTGGTTCATTTGACCTCATCTTTTTACTCAGCATGCAGTACATCGGGTTCGATAAAGAGATGGTACTGACGGCACTCGTCTTGTACCGTTTCGTGTACTCGATTTTCCCGTTTATCCTAGGGCTTTGTATAGCTGCTTACGATTTAACGGGGACCACGCTCAGACGTCTTGAAGGCAATCCGAGAATGGCACCTGCCATTGAAACAACGAACGTCTTAATTGTTTTGCACCGTGCTTTATTAATCCGTTTATTGTACGGATCTCTATCGATTTTAACCTTTGGAAGCGGCCTTCTCATTATGGCGTCTGTTGTGCTTCCAGTCGATCGATTAGGTGTGATTACCAGCATTCCACACTTTCTGTTATCAGGATTTAATGGTCTTTCTTTAATGTTCGGAATCATTCTAATGATCTTGTCCATTGAAGTGTATAAAAGAACGAAAAGATCATACGCACTGACAATGATCTCTTTAGCAGGTGGTTTTGTCTTTACTTTGTTAAAAGGGTTTAACCTGAGCTTGATCTTTATTCTGCCAGTCATCATGGCTGTGTTTTTCTCTCTTCGAAGTCAATTTGTGAAGCAGCAGGCACCTTATTCTTTGAACCAGTTTGTGGCGGCTGCCGCTGGATATTTATTCGTACTCTTTAACTATAATGTCATTGGCAACTATATTTGGACAAAAATCGGGCATTTCTTGAGTAAGGATTATCTCGTTCACAATGAACGGCATATCACGATGACAAGCATAATTGCTCTCATCGGTGTACCGCTGTTCTTCTTCATTAGCAAATTGATTTTTAATAAAAAAGCATTTCCGATTGGAGAAGAAGCAGATGAGGAAAAACTAAAATCGTTTTTAGAGGAAAAGGGAGGAAATGCCCTCAGTCACCTTGGCTTTTTAGGCGATAAAAAACTATTTTTCTCCAGTGATGGAGAAGCGATGCTTCAGTTCGGACGAATTGGCCGCTGCGTCATTGTGCTTGGCGATCCATCCGGGCGTAAGTCGTCTTATCCGCTTGTACTCGAGGAGTTTTTACAGCAGACAGAAAAAGCAGGCTACCGCGTCGCCTTTTATCAAGTCGAACGCGAAGGGATGGCTCTCTATCATGACTTAGGCTTTCACTTTTTCAAGCTTGGGGAAGAAGCCATGGTCGATTTAGAAACGTTTTCTCTGTCCGGTAAGAAAAAGTCGAATTTACGAGCTGTGGCCAATAAGTTTGAGCGAGAAGGCTACACCTTTGACATGCTGGAACCGCCTTTTTCAGACGAATTGATCTCAACCTTAAAACAGATTTCTAACAGCTGGCTTGGAAAGAAAAAAGAAAAAGGGTTTTCGCTCGGTTACTTTCAAGAAGACTATCTTCAAAAAGCACCGATCGCAATTCTAAAGGATGACCAAGGGCAGATCATTTCCTTTGTATCATTGATGCCGATGTATCAAGAAGGAGAGATATCCATCGATTTAATGCGTCATATGCATGACGCACCAAACGGAATGATGGATGCACTGTTTATCCACCTGTTTCAATGGGCGAAAGAAAAAGGCTACAAATCCTTTAACATGGGGATGGCACCTTTATCGAATGTGGGAACCTTCCATCAGTCCTTTCTCACGGAGCGTTTGGCGAGTGTCATTTTCAACAATGTCCGATATATGTACAGCTTCAGCGGGTTACGGTCGTTTAAGCAGAAATATAAACCTGAATGGCGCGGGAAATACTTAGCGTATAAAAAGAATACGTCACTGCCTGTCACAATGGTGCTTGTCACCAAGCTGATCGGGATGGACCCAAATCGAAACAGTCGTCCATAAATCAAAGACCTTCACCTTTCACTAGGTGAAGGTTTTTTTAGACAAAGGAATAGCAATGGTGGTAAAATCGAGGGATAAGGGGGATGTTCATATGACATTAAATGAATGGTTTACAAAGGGATTAGCTGAACGTACATATGTACACAACATGGAGAAAAACCGAGAAAATCTACTCACGGTGTACAACCAATACTCAATTCATCAAAAAGAAAAAGAGCTGCTTCAAAAGCTGCAAAAGAAAAAGCTCAGAGCGCTTGTCATCACAGCAGATTGGTGCGGAGATGCGATGGTCAATGTACCAATTTTCATGCGTATTGCAAATGAAGCACTCATTGATGTGCGCTATTTCATTCGGGATGAGAATCTAGACCTGATGGATCAGTATTTAACGAACGGGACCGCAAGATCGATTCCGATTATCGTCATCATTGATCAGGACGGGAATGAAGTGGGGAAATGGGGACCCCGCTCAGCAGAAGCTCAGCGCTTTGTTGACGAGAAAAAACCGGACAAAGATGTACCTGATTATGAAGAAGCTTTTCAAATATTTGCGAAAGAAGCCGCACATCACTATACGACAGACCGATACTTATGGAAAGATATTGAGAAAGAAATTGTAGAAGTTTTGGAAAAAATATAAACCAAAAGACTACTTCGCCGCAATGGGAAGTAGTCTTTTTTTATCTTGTTTTTGCGTTTTACCTACAAAACACCGCATAAAGATGTAGAAAAACCGCAGAATTCTACCAAATACCGCAGAAAACCGCAAAGCACCACGATTTTCCCAACCACTTTTAGTTGAAAAACCTCATATATGCCATGAAATCATTGATTTTGCCCTTATCTAAAGGCTCATATAACGCACGATGGTTGGCTTTTTCCCAATACAAGAGGCCCAGCAACTATAGTAATCTAGTTGTAATCTCCTTTGAACGAACTAAAAAAACAAATGACGGAAAAGGACAGGCGATCAATTTATGAAAAAAATCATTTATCTCGATCAAGAAAAAAAGAAGCTTGCTGAGTCGAAAAAAAGAGAACAGCGTTCCATCAAATCACTTAGGCTGCTTGTGTTTTATGACGGACAAAGTCCTTCATGTGCTAAAGCGATTGACTTGCTAAAATCACTTGATTGGAAGAATCGTATTCATTTTGAATCGTTTAGGCACTCGCAGCTCCTCAGGTTGAATAAAATAAGTGAAGAGAAGGCAGAAAAACGAATCGTGTCTATTTCCTTAGCCAAAAATCAAAAAAATTCAGGGATCTATACTTGGCTGCGTATTGCTTGCAATATCCCTGCTTTATGGGGAACGGTCCCATTCATCGTGCTCAGCATTTGGCTGGGCTTTGGACAGCATGCGTACGATTTATTTGCAAGAAGACGGTACATTCATTCTGTCGACCAGGTGAATCATCCTGATACAGATCAGCAAGAGACCATTTAAACAATAGAAAAAGCATGACCTTCGATCGGCAGAAGGTCATGCTTTTTTGTAATAAGGAAGATAGGCTGCTAAATGATGAAGCAGCTTCTCTGTGTAGAATTTATAAGCCTGCTCATCAAGCTCAGAACCCGAATAGTCAAGCAAGGTTCTAAGAGCAAACAAATATTCACTGTGCAGCTCACTGTGTTGAAAATAGGGAAGGGCTGCTTCAATCAGATAGGTTTTCAAATCAAGAGGATTTTCCTCAATCATCAATTTATAGATTTTGATCATATATAAACAGTTAGGCTGAATACGGGGCTGTTTTAACAGCTCATGTATGTAGGGGAGTGCTTTTTTGCGGTCATATTCAGCATATAATGTCGCAATTTCATACAGCGTTTCACAGTAACGGTCTTCGATCTGCTCTTGATTAAAGTAATTGAGTGAATCTAGTAAATAAGGCACAGCTGAAGAGAAATCTCCTTTACGTTTTAAGAGCACCCCGTAATAAAAATAAGCTGTCATTTTAATATAATTATCAGGATGAAGAGACGTGTGCAAAATGACTTCCTTTAAATATTTCTTCGCCGTTTGAAAGGCTTTTAGTTCAAGTGAGATCACGCCATGAATGAGTGTACAGTGAATAATCCGCTTGAAATTGTTCTTTTGTCTATATAAGTCCATTGCTTGATGTGTTGCTTCAAGCGCATCACCTAGATGTCCCATGTTCCCAAGTGCTTTTGCATAGTGATAATACAGGTCACTCTGTTCAACTGACGCATAGGAAAAGCAGCTTTCAAACTTTTTTAACCCTTCTTCAAGCTGACCATTTTTGATCTGATGAATGCCGTCTAGATATTCAAAAATTTCTTTTTCCGTTTCAATAAAGGTTTTTTCGAATTTTTTGAGCACGCGGTGTGTTTTTAAGGCAAGCGGCTGCTTGTCCGTTAATAAATAAAATTGAAATAAGGACAAATGATACTGAATGCCTAAGTCTAGCGAAAAGAACTGTTCCTCATGCTGAATGATCATTTCCGCATTTTGCTCAGCCATATCAAGCGCATAGAAATACATATTCATTTGAAATTCATCCAATAGTGACAGCAGGTGCCGCGCCTTTTGTGACAGCGTTTCTTGACTGATGCCGAGCCGTTCGAGCAGCAGATTGATCGTATCTTGATTGGCCTCCTTTGAGCCATTTTCAATTTTACTTAGATGAGAGACAGAACAAATTCCTTCTGCCAATTCAGATTGGGTCATATTTTGTTTATAACGATAGAGCTTAATGATTTGTCCAATATTGATTTTCATTCCATCCAGAAGCCTCCCTTCCAATCATGGTTGAAAGCCTTTGACAAAATAACCGACTTTGACGAAATGGTAATACTTGAAATCATTTCATCATCTTGGTTGTTTTCTCAAAATTTGTTTAAATCGTAATATGATTGTAACATTACTTCAAAAAGTCAAACAACTATTTAGCAGACGGGAGGAGGGATACTCGATTTGCAACTGAACGCAATGATGTTTATAATGTGAATGAGAATCAATTTCAATTAAGATTGATTGAAAGGATGACATATATGCCAGAAATCAAACAACAAACAGAAGCGTTATCGGTTCGAGACGCTATCAGATATAGACGAACGATTCGAAAATTCAAAGAAACGCCGGTGACCATCGAGCAGCTCCAACCGCTATTAGAGGATGCGGTCTATGCACCGAATCACAAAATCACTGAGCCATGGCGCTTTCTTTATGCGGTGACGGATGAAGCAAAAGCGGCTTTTGTAGAGCGCTTCATTGCTTTCTTTCAGCGTAACAATCCAGATGTAAAAGAAGATAAGCTCAATTATTACAGAGACTATTTTTCAAAAGTCCCAGCGCTTTTACTTGTCGTACTAAAAGAAGACGAAAACCCTGTGGTGAGAAATGATGATTTTGCCGCTGTGAGTGCGCTCATTCAAAATTTGCAGCTGCTTGCTTGGGATCAAGGGATCGGTATGGTATGGAAGAGCGGCCGGATTTTATACGATAAAGTCTTTCAACAAGACATGGGGTTAAAGGAAAACGAGCGTTTTGCTGCGATCCTTCATATTGGTTATCCAGAAGAGGTACCTGAGGAAAAATCACGTCAGAAAGCATCAAGTCTTCTTACTGAAATCAAATAAAAGAAAAGCAGACCGCTAAATTAGGTCTGCTTTTTTACTTATTGTTTTTTGGCGCGCTGATCGGCTGCTTTCATACGTGCCATTGCTTTTATGTCATTCGGATCTGCAAGTTCTTTGGAAAATTCAACATATTCGCCATCCGTCTCTTGTGCCGCGAGCTCATGGTTGGATTTTTGGTGTTGGTCTTTTTTCAAAGCCTTTCCCTCCTTTACAAGATCATTTTAGTTATGTGCTTGTTGGAGTGGAATATCCATTTTATTTGTTTCTTTTTTCTGCTGCTCTTTCCGCTTTTTTGAATTCCTGCTGATACAGGACTTCCTGGGTTTTTTTCAGCTTCGAAGTTGGCTGGTGTTCTTTTTTCTTCATCAAAATCGCCCCTTTATATCATTTCTAATAGGGTGGGTGTTTTTGACAAATTTTATTCCTTGGAATGCAAAATCGCTTCTTTTAGTTCAGGATGCAAAAAGCCATAAGAAGATAGAAGTGCCTTTTTAGGAAGAGCACGCTGGCCTTCTAAAACAAGTAATGACATTTCGCCAAGTACCGTTTTCATCGCAAAAGATGGGACCTTCAGCCAATGAGGACGGTGAAGGACAGAGGCAATGGTTTGTCCAAGCTGCTTCATTTGAACGGGATTCGGAGACGTGACATTTAGTGGTCCTGAAATGTCGTCGTTTTGAATGGCATAATGAATGAGATGTGCCACATCCTCGACATGAACCCATGAAACCCATTGTGTGCCAGAGCCCATAGTCCCGCCGACAAATAGCTTATATGGCAGTGCCATCAGTGGCAGTGTCCCTTTTTCTCCTAACACGACGCCAAATCGGGTGTAGACCGTACGAATGCCGAGCGCTTCAATCTTTTGCCCCTCAGCTTCCCAAAGCTTGGATGTATAGCTTAAGAAATCAGTATCCGCAGGAGGTGATTCCTCCGTAAAATCTCCTGTTGGAGACGTGCCATAAATTCCGACAGCACTTGCTTGAATCAGCACAGAAGGTTTTGATTCCTGCGTCTCTATAATGCGTCTGACCTCCTGTGTGGATTGAAGACGGCTGGAGAGGATGCCTTCTTTTGCCTTATCTGTCCAGCGTGTGAAAATGGATTTTCCGGCAAGGTTAATCCAAACATCGATGGCAGGCAATTCTTCCTCTGGCGCAGCTCCTTCTGTCAGCCACTGCACGTAATGTAAATGATTTTGTTCGGATTCCTTTGGATTTCTTGTTAAAATATATAGATGATGTCCTTCAGCAGCGAGCTCTTTTGTGATGTGCTGGCCGATAAAACCGGTTCCCCCGGTGATGGCGATATTCAATTGACATCTCTCCTCTCAAATACATACCTATATCTTTCACAATTTTGATTCAGAAGAAACATCCTGACTGTTTGAAAAAAGGAGTGATCACAGGATGCCCTATATTACAAAAATTTCTGCTCAGAAAAACAATACAGAGCGGGTGAACATTTTTCTTGATGAAAAGTACGCCTTTAGCGTTGATTTAGATGTGCTCGTCCAGCACGATTTGAAAAAAGGAAAAGAGCTGGACGAAGCAGATATCATCGAGATTCAATTCGGTGATTCAGTAAAAAAAGGATTCCAACAGGCCGTCGATTACTTATCCTACCGAATGAGATCAGTGAAAGAAGTCACCGATCATTTGGCGAAAAAAGAAATCCCAGCACCTGCTATTAGTGAAATTATACACAAATTAAAGAATTATAGGTATGTAAATGATCTTGAATTTGCAGAAGCATATGTGAGCACCCATCGAAAAACGAACAGCAAAGGGCCGTCTGTCCTAAAAAAAGAATTGAAGCTCAAAGGGATAGACGATGACATCATAGAACAGGCGCTATCTCAATACCCTGATGACTTGCAGCTGGACGAAGCTGTGAAGCAGGTTCTCAAGCTTGTCAAAAAAGAAAAAAATCGTTCTGCAAAAGAGATCGAGCAGCGCATCAAGCTGCAGCTTCAGCGAAAGGGCTTTTCCTTTGAGATCATTGATAAAGCCCTTCAAGAAGCCTATGATGGACAAGAAGAGGAAAAGGAAGAAGAAGCGCTCCTTTATATGCTGGAGAAGGCAAAACGTAAGGTAGGATATGACGGATCGTTTGAAAAGAAGATGAAAGTGAAGCAATTTTTATTTAGAAAAGGCTTTGATCTCGATACAATTGATCACGTTTTAGACAAAGGGGAATGACAGATGGAAAAACGCTATAGTGAGATGACAGAATACGAATTGAAGCAGGAGATTGCTGCCCTTTCGGAAAAAGCACGAAAGGCTGAGCAGCTTGGCATTGTAAACGAATATGCCGTTTTAGAACGGAAAATAGATATGGCTAAAGCCTATTTATTAGATCCAGCCCTGATTCAAACCAAAACGACTTATCAAATCAAAGACACAGACGAAGAGTTTTACGTGGAATATCTAAATGGCGTTTTTGCTTGGGGATACAGAGTATCGGCTCCAAAAAAGGAAGATGCTCTGCCGATTTCAATGCTTACGCAAAAGGAATGATTCAGCATGTAAGCAAACCCTCGCATTCGGTGTCAGGACTGCAAAGGTTTTCTATCAAGCTGAAAAGAAGACAAAGGACTGATCCTAAGAGATCAGTCCTTTTCTTTACTTCGAACGCTGTTTACGGACGTTGTTCTGAAGTACGATGTCGTGCTGCGTTTGCTGCGTTTCTCCGTTGACCTGAGAGGCAGAATGCTTTGCATTCGCCCATGGTTGAGGGTAAGCGGTTGTCCTTAATTGAACAAAGTCTGCCATATACGATTTCCCATTTGAACTCATATCTCAAGCACTCCCTTTGGAAAAATTAGCGTTTCCCTGATGCCCTCATACGTTCCTGTGGACGTGTATTCGTCTCACCATTCGGCCGTTTAGACGCATAAGCATCTGTAGCGCCTGGTTCGCCTTCAAACTTGTGATTTACCTGATTTGGAAAGCCTTTTGCTTTATTACGCATATTGATTCCCTCCAAACAATACAAATCATTTGCGTCTTTTGAAGACGTAAGGGTAGTATATGAAAAAAGAAGTTTTTTTAAAAAGGCACTTTCTGCTAGATGAAGGAGGAACAGGCATGGAACAATACTTTGAGCGACTAACAGAACAACTTATGGAAAAAAACAATATGCTGACATATGATGAAGCACGTACATGGGTAGAGCTGCTTTGGAGTGATTTCGAAACGACCTATGCAAAGGCTGGCCACAAGTATAAGGGACAGGAAACGACGGAACGAATTGTCCAAGAGTGGATTGACAGCTATGGTGCGCAGCTGCATTTATTTCAAAATAAACAATCGAAGGCAAACGAGCATCTGCAAGGGCAGAGCAAAGGGCTACTTCACTAAAAAAGGTGCCCTTTTCACTTTCACTCATCTTTTTCAAGAAATAGGAAAATATATAAATGAACAAACAATTTTATGAAACATGACCTAGTCTGTGATAAGAATTACAGGCTTTTTACAATGGTTAAACTTAAAATTACATTAAATTCATCTTACCGAAAATCACTGGAAACAAAACTCTGATATAATAAAACGATTAAAGAGACATGTAATTTATGGATAATAAAAAAGGGTTTCGTTTTCTGACAAAAAAGGAATAATGAACATATCAGACTATGTGAAAAAAGTGAAGAGAAGGTGCGATATGGAACGGGAATTGCTCTCTGTGATAATTCCTTCTTACAATGAAGGTGAAAACATCAGACGAATCTTTGAGGCACTCGAGGAAGAGTTTCGCGATTTTCATTATGACTTTGAAATCATCTTTGTGAATGATGGAAGCAAAGACAACACACTTCAATACATGAGAGAGCTCTCTCGCAAAAGTGCAAAGGTCAAATATATTTCCTTTTCGCGTAACTTTGGGAAAGAAGCCGCTATTCTGGCAGGACTTGAACATGCGAAGGGGGAAGCTGCGATCATTATGGACGCCGATCTTCAGCACCCGACGTATTTAATTCAAGACTTTGTTAGAGGGTATGAGGAAGGCTATCATCAAGTCATTGCCAAACGGAACCGTAAAGGGGACAGCAAGCTTCGTTCTTACTTATCATCCATGTATTATAAGGTGATGAACAAGGTAGTAGAAGTGGACTTGCGTGATGGCGTTGGGGATTTTCGTTTAATTTCACGCCAAGCAATTGATGCATTGCTTCAGCTGAAAGAGGGAAATCGTTTTTCAAAAGGGCTTTTTTGCTGGATTGGGTTTGAAGAAAAGGTCATTTATTATGAAAATGTAGAAAGACAGCATGGTGATACAAAATGGTCACTGAAGAAATTATTTAACTACGGCATAGATGGCGTCATTTCTTTTAATAACCGTCCGCTGAGAATTTGTTTTTATACTGGCATACTGATCTTATTTCTCTCATTGATTTACATCGTAGCCACCTTTATTCAAATTGTCAGAACGGGCATTATGGTACCGGGTTATTTTACTTTAATATCGGCTGTCCTTTTCCTTGGGGGCGTCCAGCTGCTTAGTCTTGGCGTGATTGGAGAATATATTGGCCGTATTTATTATGAAACGAAAAAGAGGCCGCATTATTTAATCCAAGAATCAAATGTCATGGAACAAGAGACAAGCTCAAAGGAACAAGACCGAGTGTTAACGCAGTTATTTAAATAACGTGGAGTCAAATAACCGGCAAGCACGAATCGCTTGCTGGGTTGTTTTGTTTCAAAGAACAGTGGATCTTTTGTGGAAAGGATTTAGATGATGAAACGTAGATGGATAATCATTGGAATGTGCCTCATTCTCGCTTTATTGGGACACTCCTTTTTCTTATATGAATATATGCAAGGGCGGTACATGACAGGAGATGGGGACGGCATCTCACAAATGCTACCGTTTAAAAAGCTGCTTTACGACGAATACGTTAAAGGGAATTTCTTTTATTCCTATCAATTCGGTCTAGGCGGCGGTACATATACGCAATTAGGGTATTATTTTACAACCTCGACTGTTTTTATGGTCACAGTTGCTGTCGTCTGGTTGATGAATGCGCTTCATCTTATTCAGTCAACGGACATTCATTTCTGGGCAAATGCTGTCATTTGGCTGAGTGTGATGAAGCTGACGCTTATTCTGTTCATCGCTTACCGTGTGCTTCTTTCAATGGTTCAGCATAGGCTGAGTGCATTGACAGGAGCCGCAATCTACGGATTGTCTATTGTGTATTTTCGACATGAAACATTTTGGGAGTTTTTCACCGACAGCATGATGTGGCTCCCGCTGCTTGTGCTTGGGGTTGAACGAATTTTCAAAACGGGTAAGCCGGCTTGGTTTATTGTGGCGTGCAGCTTGATGCTAATCAACAACTTTTACTTTGCTTATATTCATTTTATCTTTTTAGCAATGTATCTTGTCTTCAGATATATCATCAAGCTTCGAAGTGAGGAGCACGGGTGGAAGGTGTTTTGGACGCTTGCGATCTCTACGCTGTTATCCTTTGGGATCAGTGCTGCCTTTTTTATCCCGTCTGTCTATGGTTTTCTCAATAATATAAGACCGCCATATGATCAATCCATACCATGGTTTGATCTGCATGATCATTTGCTGTTTACAAGCAGGGTGTATTTATTACCTGTGATTTTTCTCATTTGTATGTTCCTCGTTCCGCTTTATCGGAACAGGTGGTTTTTCATGTTTACATCGCTCAGCGTTTTGCTCATCATTTTTCACTACAGCCCAAAGATGGCGAGCGTATTTAATGGTTTTTCTGCACCGCAGTACAGATTTGAGTACATCCTTGCCTTTACAGTTGGAGCGGTCGTAGCCATCACCATCAAACATTTCTCACAAATCGAGTGGAAGTGGAAAAAACGTGCGGTCTTAGGCGCTTGGATCGTGTTTCTTCTCGCAGTCATCTTATCAGAACGAGCAAAGGGAAATATGGATGTTGTTGTATTTACAGGCATCGGACTGCTTGTGATCAGCTTGTTTTTCCTTTTGATCCACGCGGAAAAACGCCAGCACCTTCGTCTCTTTTCAGGTGTGCTTATCGTTGTCAGCTTACTGACAGCAGGCGTGTATCAGCAGGGCTACTTATCTGAAAGAAGCAATATTAAGAGCGTATCAGATACGTATCTGAATAGTGAGGCATATGCTGGACATGAGCAAATGAAGCTCATTCAGCAGATTCAAAGCCGCTCCTCAAAAGATCCGCTCGCCCGGATTGATTGGATGAATGGCGTGCGCAACAATACCCCGTTATTTGAAGGCTTCCAAGGCATGAGCGTGTATTCAAGTATATTAAATAAGCATTTGCTCAATTTCTACTGGAATGACCTGCAAATCGATATGGGACGGGAAAGTGTCAGTCGTTATGCAACAATGGGGGACAGGGCGAATTTATACAGCCTGACCTACGGAAAGTATTATATGAGAGACAATACGATGCCTTACTCACCGCCAGCTTATTTTAAGCCAATATTGGAAAGCGAGCATTATAAAGTGTATGAAAATACACGGCCACTGCCATTTGCAAGAACAACAAGCATGATTTATTCAGAAGAATCCTTAAAAAATGCCTCAGCACTTGATAGAGAGCATGCAATGCTGCAAGGTGTGATTTTAAACAAAAAAGGAAACGCTGAAATTGAGCGCACGCCTGATCGGGTCAAAAATACAAATATTCATACGGAACAAGCCTTATACGAACATGGCGTGCTTGATGTATATGGAGAAACGGGCGGCCTGAATATCACGCTGCCAGATGATATGGCCCGTGCTGGGGATGTGTATGTGAGCTTTTATGTGAAGCGGACAGACCGGAACGAAGGATTTCAGTTATCCGTTGACAACTACGTCACCTCACGAAAAAGCAATACATCCATCTATAAAACAGGCGTTAATGAAGTAACGATTCGAGTCCCTGCGGAAAAAATCCTTTCCATTCGAGTACCAAAAGGGACGTATGAGCTCGATCAATTGAAGCTGTATCAAGAGCCTTACCGCATCCTAGAGAAAGCATATGAAAAAGAAAAACAGGATGATGGCAGTCAGCAAGTGAAGCTTGAAAACAACCGCTTTACGATTTCATATGATAACAAGCGCGGCGATGATTATATGGTTCTGCCAGTACCATATGAAAAAGGCTGGGAGCTCACAGTAAACGGACAGCAAACCGATATTGAACAAGCCAATTACGCCTTTATTGGTTTTCCAATAGAAAAAGGCAAAAACGAGATTGTGCTAACCTACTATCCGCCTTATATCAGAATTCTCGCGTTGATTTCACTTGTCAGTTTGATCGGTGCGATTCTATATGCACGAAGAAAACACAAGAAACACCACTTTTCATCATAAGTGGTGTTTTTTTATCTTCCAAGGGCTGATTGAGTATGATATCCATCATATGAAGCAAATCATTAAGCTTCTTTCTCAAACGAAAACGTCGCATAATCAAACAAAAAATGAAACAACCAAAGGCTTAGGGCAAAGAGAATTTCCTCAGAAGTAGACAGTAAAATGCCGCCCACCAATTCATCTGATAAATAGACAGCACCCCAAATAAACAAAAGATGCATTGAAATGGCATAGAAAACGATGGAGCGTTTTTTGGAACGGCACTTTCTAACAACCCTCATAAGCACATGCTCCACATGCTCAAAGGATATCCCAAGTACCACATAGATGCCCATAAATAAAAGCATCGATAAAATCGATTGATAAAAAGCACCAGTTAAATGAAAGAACAGTACACAAAACAACAAAAATATGTAACAGACAGCCGACGCCGCCATGAACCATTTCAGCCCTTGCCATAAAGCGTGAACAGATTGCTGCATAGTTGAACAAACACTCCCTTACATGAAGATACCTGCAAAAAGGACAGCCTTTTTGCAGGAAGTCATACGTTAATCCTCTTTTTTAGGTGCAGCGATCACAGGATGTTTTTCAGTATCAAGCAGTTTTAAGAAATCTTCGCCTTGATCTAAATGATCAAGAACAAGCTGTTTCGGTGTGACCGCAAGCCACTGATTAAGTGAGATATCTGCATAATGATCGCTCTTAAAGATTTCTAAGAAATAAAGCGGTTCGTCGCCTGTATTTTCTACATAATGCCCCATCGCAAATGGGACATATCCAACGTCTCCCGCCTGATAGTTGAAGGTTCTTGCATGTCCATCAGAAGCAAACACGGTCATTCGTGCCTTTCCAGAAATGAAATATTGCCATTCATCCGTATTTGGATGCCAGTGCAGCTCGCGAATGGCACCTGGATCAACTTTCACAAGAGCGGATGCAATCGTTTTAGACGCTTTGAAATTGGTAGAGTCCGCAATCCACACTTGTCCGCCGCTTGACGTAATCGGCTCCTGTTTTAACAGCTCATATTTAAAGGAATTCGGGACTTCTCCTTGCTCTGTTTTTACCTTGTCACATTCAAGGGAACCAGGAATTCCTTTTTGGAAAATATACTTTTCTTTCTCCGGAAGCTTGTCAAACTGCTCCTTTGTCATACCGAAGTTCTTGAGCACGACTTCCTCTGGCGTATGGGCAAGCCAATCGGTTACTTGGAACGTACTATTTTCTGAGAATGACCCATCATCAAACACAAGCAAGAATTCAGCTCCCGATTCAAGTGCTTGGATAGAGTGCGGCAGGCCAGAAGGGAAGTACCACAAATCACCCTCAGTCACATCCTCTGTAAAATTGCGCCCCTCTGCATCAACCGATGTAATCCGGGCTTCCCCATAAATCATGTACGCCCATTCCGCTTCCTTATGCCAGTGCAGCTCACGAATCGCACCAGGCTTTAGCCGCATATTAACAGATGCAAGACTTTTAGAGATCGGCAGTTCACGGACCGTAACTTCACGGGCGTAGCCGCCTTTTTCTAAACGATTGTGTGTATCAGAAAAAGAATATTTCAGGTTGGAGACCGTTCCATGATCGGTTTCTGGCGGCGTGAGCATATCTGGATTTTGTCTGTCCCGCTCGAGATTACGTGGAATTTTGACCGTTGCTCCTTTTTCTACTCGAATCGGCTGTGGTATTCCATTTGGCTTTTCACTCATGATAAAATCCCCTTTCAACATCGTATGGTGTGAGGTGACAAAAGGCCTTTCATTTCGCCCTCGTTTTCATAAGGTGAAACGAATCAAGCAGATGTCAATCTGATTCATCATTTTTTTGAGCAGCGACTAATCGTTGGATGAGCTTGCTTAATTCATCAAACTTTCGTTCAAAGCGTGTCAGCAAGTAAACCGTCAAAATGGTAGGGAAGCCAGCCTGACCGAGCTGCTTCAGCCATTCCTCTGAAAAAAAGGTCTCCATTTGTCTCACCTCCCAGCGGATGCTCGTCTTCTATATAAGTGGTATGAAAGTAGAAAAAGGAAAGCAGAGGGGGATAAAATGAACCATTAGACCCGTTTCATGAAGTTTACTTTTTTTAACTTTTGTCCACTTAATGCTAGTAGAGGGAACAAAGGGGAGGATGCACATGGATTATCGGCTGTTATTGAAAGCAAAATGGAAAGAAATCATTGATCACCCGCTCATTCAGCAGTTTTTAAGCAACCCGAAAAACGAGCAGCTGCTCCGGCAAGTCATGGAAGAGCCAAACGAGGAAAATGCCAAAAAACTAGATTCCGAGTTCAAACAGTTCTATCAGAAAATCCGCATCATCAAGTATATCTCCACAATGATACGCATCTTTTCAGTCGACTTTGACAAACGAGTAAAAAAGAAGCAGCAGCGTTTTCCGCTCATACTCGATCATCCTGATACGCAAGAAGTGAAAGACCCTGTACAAACAGATACGTATGAAGTCGTACTCTTCAACCAGCAAGACTTAGGAGAACATCTGCAAGATCAAACATTGTACAAGGCCTACCAGCAGCTCACAGAAAAACAAAAAATGGTTCTAACCCAAATCTATGTCGAAGGTCAAACAATGAAGGAAATAGCCGATCAGTTAGGCGAAACAAGACAAAACATCTCAAACATTCACAAAAAAGCACTCAACAAACTAAAAGAAGAAACAGGGGGAGATGTCCGTGCACGAAGACAAAATGACCAATGGAGAAATGGAAGAACTCATTGAAACCTTCACACCCATGATCAAAAAGAAACTACAAAACACGGCATATCAAGAAAGAGAAGACCTCGAACAAGAACTCTATATCAAACTCATCGAAAAAGTAGACCGGCTGATTTACCAAGAAGGACCTGGATTTTGGGAGTTTATTGTGGAATATATGACGAAGTTGTAAGAGAAGCTGATGGTGCGAATGTCAGGTGAACATAAAATCCCCGGGACATTCGCACCTTTTTATTCGACAAAATTGAGAAAAAATGTATATTTTATGAAGGGGAAAACAAAATTCTATATTGAAATTTGTGGATTTTGATTATTATCCCCTAAAAAATGTTATAATTATGTCGGAAATCGCAGTCGCACTCTATATGAGTACGTGGATTGAAATCGCTCATTTAATAGGCCATAAGAAAAATTAAAGGTGTCGCACTCTATATGAGTGCGTGGATTGAAATCATTTGCCGCGATAGATTTAAAAACTTCCCGGACTGTCGCACTCTATGTGAGTGCGTGGATTGAAATGTAATCCATGATTTAATATCCTTCTCAGGAAATAGTCGCACTCTACAAGAGTGCGTGAATTGAAATATTTACGTCTCTCTCTATCGTTAATTACCAACGTCGCACTTTACATGAGTGTATGGATTGAGGTAGCTTGAAAGAAATGTTGACAGTAGCGCTTGATTTAGGGGTGAAAAACATGACTCTAGCTCAGTAGTCATGTTTTTAAATGAATTCAAAGTTGTTGATGAAATAATGAAATAAGTACCTTTAGAGCAATAGTATTTAATTAAATAGGATTAATAAAAACTTGGTGCGAATGTGAGGTGAACATAAAATCCCCAGGACATTCGCACCTTTTTATTCGACGAAATTAAGGAAAAATGTATATTTCACTAAGGAGAAAACAAAATTCTATATTGGAATTTGTGGATTTTTACAATCATTCCCTAAATAATATTACAATTAGGGCGGAAATCGCAGTCGCACTCTATATGGGTATGTGGATTGAAATTCGCAGTACCTCGCAGTCACTCTTGCCTGTTTCAAGGTCGCACTCTATATGGGTGTGTGGATTGAAATTATCTAAAATTAGTTCAGCTTGCGTCTGATTTAGTCGCGCTCTATATGAGTGTGAGGAATAAAATTCTTGTCAGAAGGTAGCTTGAAAGATATATTGACATTGCGCTTGATATAGGTGTGAAAAACATAACTGAATTCAAAGCTGTTGATGAAACAGCGAAATAAGTATGATTACCATCAGTAATAGTTTTTAATTAAATAGGATTAAGAAAGATTCGGTGCGAATGTGAGGTGAACATAAAATCCTTGGGGCATTCGCACCTTTTCATTCGACAAAAATGAGAAAAAATGTATATTTTATGAAAGGGAAAACAAAATTCTTTATTGAAAGTTGTGGATTTTGCCTATCATTTCCTAAAAAATGTTACAATTAGAGCAGAAATCGCAGTCGCACTCTACATGAGTGCGTGGATTGAAATCCAACTATTTGCGTTTGAGTCTACAAATAGCGTATGTCGCACTCTACATGAGTGCGTGGATTGAAATAATTGAATCCACTTAGGAATATTGTTTGTGCTGGTCGCACTCTACATGAGTGCGTGGATTGAAATCTATCGAAAAGGTTGTCCGTATTCTTCCAAATCCGTCGCACTCTACATGAGTGCGTAGATTGAAATTGTCATAGAACGCAATTTCTCATCAATACTTTCGGTCGCACTCTACATGAGTGTGTGGATTGAAATATGAGCTTTGTAGGGTTAGAAATGTAATCCCACACGTCGCACTCTATATGAGTGCGTGAATTTAAATAATGATTGTGTGACCATGCTCAGGTGCTTCTATGTGTCGCAATTTACATTAGTGTATGGATTAAGCTTGATTTAGGGGTGAAAAACATGACTCTGGCTCAGTAGACATGTTTTTAAATGAATTCAAACCTGTTGATGAAACAGTGAAATAAGTATGTTTTCAAGAGCAATAGTTTTTATTTAAGTAGGATTAAGAAAAATTCGGTGCGAATGTGAGGTGAACATAAAACCCCCGGGACATTCGCACCTTTTTATTCGACAAAAATGAGAAAAAATGTATATTTTATGAAGGGGAAAACAAAATTCTTATTGAAATTTGAGGATTTTGCCTATCATTTCCTAAAAAATGTTACAATTAGGGCGAAAATCGCAGTCGCATTCTATATGAGTGCGTGGATTGAAATATTAAAGTTTTCGTCAATATCAACAACGGTCGGTGTCGCACTCTATATGAGTGCGTGGATTGAAATTGTTTTGCTTGAGCGTTCGGAAAGTTGAACACAGGTCGCACTCTACATGAGTTCGTAATTTTAAATGATTATGTCTTAAACGGGTATGTCTCAGAGATCATGATCTTACAACACCCTCTTTCAGATACAAAAGCCATCAAAATAGACTGTTCATATGTATAGTGAAAACATGACTCATTGCAGTCATGTTTTTTTTCTTCTTTTTCCTAAATAAACCTAAAAAAATCTCAAAATAAGTCGAAATGAAAAGTAGTTATTTAGATTCAAATTTTATCCATTCGTAAAAAATGAAGGAGGAAATGGTTTGGGTGAAACGAAGCAAACCGGTAAAGTGGAGCAGCTGATCTTAGAGAATTATCAAAGATTAAACAGCATGATATCAGAAGAAGTGGACTTTGCTTCTAATCATGGCGGACTGACAGGGGATTCTAGAGAAGTGATGTGGCTGGAGTTTTTTCGGAAAATCATTCCTAAAAAATATTCATTAGCACAAGGTGTCATCATTATTGACTCAGAAGGAAATCATTCTAACGAAGTCGATATTGCCGTATTTGATGAGCAGTATACGCCGTATGTGTTCCAACACAATTCGTTGAAATTTATACCGATTGAGGCGGTTGCGGTTGCTATAGAATGTAAAAGTTCAAATTTCGATGTTGATAATTTAAAAGTTTGGTCTGAAAATATAAAAAAATTAGTACCGAAAACAAAAGGAATAGCTAGGATGGCCGCCCAAGGGGTTGTCATGGTTGAAAATGATACACAGAAACGAACACGTCCTATTTTAATTTTAGCAAGTAATTTAAAAAGGCAAACAGCAAATTCATCTTCAAAGATGTTTGAAATATTAGACAAAGCATTTGATTTTATACTTATGAAACAAAAGAGTGCATTTCATTTAAGAGCTCCTAATGAAGGTGAACACCTAGGATGGTGGGCTAATGAATTAAATTGTTATGATCCAGAAAGATCTAAGGAACAAGAGGATGAAGAAAAGAAAGAAAATAATGAAGATGATAGTAAAGACAAAGTGATTTCGAACAAACTCAGTGAATTACGTATTGATCACAATGAGCTGTTGACGCTAAACTTCCAATTAAATCAATTGCTGATGCTCATTAACAATCCCATGTTTTTCCCTCACTATGCATATGCCAAGCTGTTTCAGAAACAGATAACAAAGTGAAGAAAGGAGAGCGACATGACAAGGGAATCTAGTAAACCCAAAACCAATTGGCATGATGTGAAACATGCGATTGACACGAAAATCCATGAAGACCAAAGACTTTTTATAGAGCCGCTTACTATTCATTTAGTTACGCCAATGTTTGGGGGAGGGCCCCAATCAAACTCAATTGATCAAGAGAGACCGATTCGAGAAAGTGCGATTCGTGGACATCTTCGTTTCTGGTGGCGTGCAACTCGAGGAGCTGCTTGCAAGAATGCAAATGAATTATCTAAACGAGAAGCCGAAATATTTGGTCATACAGAACAAGCGAGCCAGATTCAAGTGGTAACGCATTATGAAAAAGACGAAGTGAAAAGAAATTCAAAAGTATTTTTTAAAAAGAAAAATCATCCTTTTCCACGCTATGTTCTTTCAAATATGAAAGATAAAACACCATACCTCATGAAGGCGCAATTTTCTTTAAATATCCGTATATCTAAAAAAACAACCGATTTTGAGTTAATCAAAAAAGAAGTTGAAGCAGCATTATGGGCTTGGATCAACTTCGGTGGACTTGGTTCAAGAACGAGACGTGGATGTGGCAGTTTATATTGCAAGCAATTTTCACCACACAACAAGAGGACAAAAAGCCAATTGGAAAAATGGTTTGAGCAAAAGCTTTTAGAATATGACATCAAATTGCCAGCATCAAGTCGGGAATGGCCGACGCTTAGTCGTGAATTCAAAGTACAGGCATTTCCATCATCTATGATCTCAAGCTGGCGATCCGTCATTCAGATATATGAAACATTTCGAAGAAGATCTAATCCGACCAAAAAAATGGGGCGCAGTTGTTGGCCGGAAGCAGATACTATTCGTCTGTTAACAGGTAAGGCTAAATCAGGTCATCACATCCCTTATCCAAAAGAGAAACCATTTAAATATCAAGCATTTCCTAGAGCTCAATTTGGTTTGCCTATTCAGTTCCGATTTGCTCCTAAAGATAGTGGGAAAGATCCAGATCCTGTAACGCTCCTACCTAAAGGAAAGGATCGCTTGGCTTCACCACTCATCTTAAAACCGTTAGCTATTAATCAAAAGGAATCGGTGGGCATGGTGATGGTGTTGCAGCAACCAAAGATCGAAGCGTTATCGCTTTTAGGGTACGGAAAGCCTTTGCCCAATGTGACAGATGAACAAAGTATCTACCCAACAGCCACCTACTCAAAAAACCCATTACAAGACGAGAGTGGCCGGACGCACTCATCGGCGATTCAAGCCTTTTTACATAGCAAGGAGGTGCAAACATTTTGTCAGAAGAATCACAAAAACAAACATTAATGCTATTTTCGATAGGGCCTGTTCAAGAATTTATTGCGCAAGCAAGGCGGACGCGTGATTTATGGTTTGGCTCTTTTCTTCTATCTGAATTAAGTAAAGCAGGTGCGAAGAAATTTCAGGAACTGGGTGGAACGCTTATTTTCCCTGTGTTCAACGAATCCTCTGCAGAACCAAACAACGCACCAAATAAAATATTGGGGGAAATCTCACACGAACAGCCTTCATCCGTTGCAAGACAAGTAAAAAAAGCAGTATATAACAAGTGGAAGGAATACGCAGACTTTGTAAAAGAGATTGTGGATCCTTATATTCAAATAGGCACATGGAATCGACAAGTAGATGATTTATTGGAATTTTATGCTGTGTGGACTGAGATGCAAACTCAAGAGGAAGCGGCTAATGCGTCCGCAAGTCCATATCATTTGGCTCTTCAAGAAGTTGAAGGTTTAATGGCTGCAAGGAAGACTTTAAGAGATTTTAAACAAAATGAACCAGGGGCGTTATTCGGTGAACCAAAATCATCACTTGACGGTGGACGAGAGTCTGTTTTCCAAAAGCAAAAAACACCACAGCAAGTGGCGCAACTAGCGAAATGGGGAATTGGTGAACATGAATCATTAGATGCGATTTCAGTGATCAAACGATTGTCCTTACATAAGCATCCGAACAAGACATTTCCATCTGTATGTGATAAAGCTTTTGCTCCCTATCAAAATATGTTGCTAAAAAATGAACAGATGAAGAAAGCAGCCACACAATATGTGAAAGATGTAGAAACATATCTTGAGAATATGAATCTAACAGTAGCCCCTATTGATTTGAGTGAGGCATCGCTTTTTTATGAAAGAAGAATAGAAGATTATCTTGAACAACGTGGACTTGTCGGGACCATACGAACAGAAGCGAAAAATGACATCACACAGCTGCTCGAAAAATATTTCAAAGGTGAATACAGCAAGCATAACGGCCAGCCGATCAAACCACCAGCACCTTCACCTTACTATGCCTTTCTCATGGCGGATGGAGATAAGATGGGCAGCCAACTGCGAAATATACAGTATGTAGAAAGCCATATTGCATTTTCTAAAACGCTCTCAACTTTTGCTTCAAAGGCTCGTGGGATTATTTCCAAATGTGAAGGTACATTGATCTATGGCGGTGGAGATGATGTCATGGCTTATGTACCGGTTCACAAATGCTTAGAAGCAGCTGGGAAATTGCAAAGTAAATTTGTTTCAACGATGAAGGCTCATCAACATAGTGAGACACCTCCTTCGATTTCAATTGGCATCGCCATCGTTCATATGCTTGAGCCTCTTGAAGAAGTAAGAAGCATGGCACGTCAGGCTGAACAATATGCGAAACAAGAGCGGAATTCATTAGCGATTCATTTCCAAAAGCGAGGCGGAGGAGACACAATGAATATCTCAGTCTCATTTCAAATGGATCCAGTGGCCTCTATCCAAGAGATGACGGCGTGGTTAAAACAGTCTTATTTCACGAATGGCTTTGCATATGGCTTACGAGAGTTGTATCAAACATACGAACAGTCTTCTTTTAGAAAACAGCCGGAAATTTTAGATGAACTCATTCCACTAGAGATAAGACGTCTTGCATTCAAAAAGAAAACGGAAGCAAAAACAGAGCAAGAAACGAAAGAGTGGATCGATCAATTGATTGCGAAGTATATACCCAAGAAGAATACATTAGAAGAATTACATACAATCGCTGAATGTATGATCATTGCTCTTCAACTAGAGGAGGTAAGTGGACATGCCTGAAAGATGGTTTCACATTCAACCGCTTGATCCGCTGCTTATTCGTGATGCACGCCCATTTCAAAGTGTACCGGGTATACGGGCGCGTTCACTAAACGATGTTCCGCCAAGTGTGGTCGCAGGAACACTTCGAACAGCACTAGCGAAGAAACGACAAACAATCAAACACACCACGCCACTTTCTTATTATGCGAAATCTCTTGTGCGAGGTCCTTTATATCGCTGGCATGATCATTTATATGTGCCAATGCCTCATGACCTTGAGTTATTCGATGATGAGTATGGGATGAATCAAGTGAGACCAAAGCCAATGATGTCGGAAGGACAGGGCTTTTTTGGTACAGGAAAAACAGGCCGTTTTAGTGAGGCATTATGGCCGCCAATTGGAGCTGGTGCTCGTAAAAAAATGAAATCGCCGCCTGCTTTTGTATCACTAAAGTGGATGGTGAACTTGCTGACAGACGCAGTGGATGAGAGTCAGGTGAAGGAAGCCTTGACTGAATACCAACACATGCAGAAGGAAAATCATTCTTTCAAAAAGGAAACACCACCGGCATTTATTCCAGCATTACAGCGTCAGGAACGAACACAAATTGAGGTGGAAACTGGCAGTAAAAGAGCAAAAGATCAGCATCTATTTTCAACAGAATCGCTCTTATTCCCAGATGACTTTAAACTGGAGGCGGGAATAGAGTTATCTACTGAAGAGTCAGAAGAATTAAAGCCTTTCTCAAGTCTTCACCCAATCGGTGGTGAACGGAGGCTGGCTCATATAGAAGACAGGCCTCATGTATACCAACAAGATTGGACATGTCCGGATGCTATTAAAGAATCGCTCAAAAACAAGCTATATGTTCGCATGATATTGGCGACACCTGCTTATTTCAGTAAAGGATGGCAGCCCGGATGGCTGGATGAACAGCTCATGTCAAAACCACTATTTGATACAAATGTACGACTGAAATTGGTTTGGGCCTCTGTTCCACATTGGCAGCCAATCTCTGGATGGAGTTTAGCAAATAAATACAAAGGGCGTGAAAAAGCAATACGCCGCTTAGTCCCCGCGGGTAGCGTTTACTTCTTTACAGTAGAAGAAGGAGATCCAGCAGAACTGGCCGAAAAAATGTGGCTTCAATCAGTATCTGATCGTAACCGGCGCAAAGAAGCGTTTGATCGTGAAGATGGCTGCGGGTTAGCACTTTGGGGAACATGGAAGCCGAATGAATAAGAGGAGTGAGATGATGGAAGCAAGCCGTTGGTTTTGGATACATTGTTTATCCCCCCTTCATATTGGAGCGGGTGAAGGAGTTGGCGTGATTGATATGCCCATTCAACGAGAAAAAGTAACAGAATGGCCGATTATACCTGGAAGCAGTATCAAAGGCGTGCAGCGTGAACATTATCGCGCGAAAGGACAAGACACATTCGTACAAAAAGTATTTGGTACACAAGGAGATCAAGATGGAAGCGCAGGAGCAGTCGTCATGACAGATGGCCGGTTATTTTCATTCCCGGTGGCGACTAGATACGGTACATTTGGATATGTGGCAAGTCCACTCATATTGAAAAGATTAGCCCGCGATGCAAAAGCATTAGGCGTATCGCTGGATATCCCTGATCTCATCGAAGAATCAAGCACGCTAGTCACCATGAATTCTAAATTAGTAGAGAATGACGAATTATATCTAGGTGAATTTCAAGGGGCTGCGAAAAAATCTCCACAACTAACCAATTTTGCTGAACAGATGGCCAAACTTTTATTCGAAGATAAACAATCACAAACTCTTTGGATAGAACGATTTGTGATTGTAAGTGATGACGTTTTTCAATACATTGTCACCATGAATTCTGAAGTGACACCTCGTATTAGAATTGATCATGAAACCCAAACAGTTAGTAAAGGAGCTCTCTGGTATGAAGAGTATGTACCAGCAGAAGCCATTTTTTATGGGCTCATGTGGTGTGATCGTATCGATGGAAGCAATGATTTATCTGTTAGACATCAACTTTTAAATCAACTAGAAAAACAGATGTATCTTCAATTAGGTGGAAACACAAACGTAGGTAAAGGAAGAGTATCCTGGCGTATGACAGGAGGGGAGGGATCATGAAACTCATTCAACATCATTATGCTGAGAAAGCGTATCAACATGTGATGAATGCCAAAACGAATGAGGGGAATTTCTCAAATCAATATGGACAACTCTGTCACAGATTCGCTTCAATGATCTTAACAAATGGATTAAGGCTCACCATTACATTTTTCGAAGCAAAATCAAAAAAAGGAAATGCTTATCAACAATTCGTTCAGGATATAAAAGAAACACTGGATATACAAGGAGATTGGTCAGCTTCTAATCGAGATTATTTAATCAAATCAAGACAAGCTTTAAGTGCATCTGTTTGGTTAAAAAGATATGCGGAATCTATTTTAAAGGTGGAACAAGGGGCGGAAAATGTGGAGGACATCCAATGAATCTGTCATTAACCTTAAACAAAAGCAAATGGGAGATTAATGGTTCTACATTGTCGAACGTCATAAAGGACAGCTCGAAGAAGCAATCCTTTTATGAAAATGTGATTAGTTTACATCAAGAACAGTGGAAAAAAAACAATCACTTGTTGTATGAAAAATTTGTGGAGCGATATTATACCGATACGACCCCCACATGCCTAGTCAAGTCCATATCGCCGTTAGTCATTGGACATGGGGGAGAGGGTGTACTGGAAACGGGATTATTATTACACCCGATATACGGCGTTCCTTATTTACCAGGAACAGCATTAAAAGGCGTAGCCTCTCATTATGCCCACTCTGTATTAGGTGAAAACTTTCCAGAACTAAAACAAGGTGGTAGTGATTACAACACATTGTTTGGAACAAACGAACGTGCTGGCATCATCGAATTTCATGATGCGCTCATGATGCCTGAGACAGTAAAGGGAGCATTCAAAGTAGATGTGATGACACCACATCATTCAGACTACAACAGCGTCAAGCTAGATAAGATAAACAAAGGGGGAAGTGTTCCAGCCCCTCGAGACGATGACTCACCAACACCGATTCATTTCTTAACGGTGGTCAACGGCCGCTTTCAACTTCTATTGAAAACAAAAAAGAATCTACCAGAAGAAGCGGAATGGCTCGAACTCGCCAAAACCATCTTACTAGGCGCTTTAGAACACGAAGGAATCGGTGCTAAAACAAATGCAGGTTATGGAAGACTTAAAATGGACGACATCATTTCATAAGACTAAGTGCGAATGTGAGGTGAACAGAAAATCCCTGGAACATTCGCACCGTTTCATTCGACAAAAATGAGAAAAAATGTATATTTTTAGGGGTGAAAACTTAATTCCTATATAGAAACTTAAGGGTTTTGACGATCATTCCCTAAAAAATGTTATAATTAGGGTGGAAATCGCAGTCGCACTCTATATGAGTGCGTGGATTGAAATTTGTCCATGTACGCTTTTTCTATTTGTTCAGGTTGTCGCACTCTACATGAGTGTGTGGATTGAAATATAGAGCCTTTATTTACAACAGCGTCATCAATGGATCGCACTCTACATGAGCGCGTGGATTGAAATATGTATTCAATTGACTGGTGCTCAATGTTTGAAGTCGCACTCTACAAGAGTGTATGGATTGAGGTAGCTTGAAAGAAATACCACCCATTGGTTGGGTGTCGCACTCTATATGGGTGCGTGGATTGAAATTGAAAAGCCTTATAGATCGTTGTTTTGTTTTCTAGTCGCACTCTACATGAGTGGATGGATTAATAATTGAGAAAACATAACTCTGCCTCCTGCCTCAGTAGTCATGAATCTAATTGAATTCAATTGTTGATGAAATATAAAGAAGTATGATGAACAAGTTTCAATAGATTTCATACTAAGAAAAAGTCGGTGCGAATGTGAGGTGAACATAAAATCCCTGAAATATTCGCACCGTTTCATTCAATAAAATGAGAAAAAATGTATATTATTTAGAGGGGAAAACAAAATTCTATATAGAAACTTGGGTTTTGACGATCATTCCCTAAAAAATGTTATAATTAGGGCGAAAATCGCAGTCGCACTCTATATGAGTGCGTGGATTGAAATTTTAGTGATCTCAAAATCTTGCACACTTTCAATTGTCGCACTCTATATGAGTGCGTGGATTGAAATGATAATAAACTGGTTCCGAAACTCATCGGCGCTCAGGTCGCACTCTATATGAGTGCGTGGGTTGAAATTTGGTTTGATAAAGCTCTAGGTTGAAATCTTTTTGGTCGCACTCTATACGAGTGCGTGGATTGAAATATAGCAGTCCATGCAACGGCCATCTTTGCGCCGTTGTCGCACTCTACATGAGTGCATGGATTGAAATGGTGAATGGTGGGAAAAGACAGGAAAGCCTGGTATCGCACTCAACATAAGTGCATAGTTCACAGTTTCTGCGAATTACATAAATTCAAATATCTATCCACACCAAGCCCTACACAACAAAAAAAGACTCGCTCACACAGAGCCGAGTCTTAATTTTTTTTGCAGTTTTTCTTCACTGAAAATCCAGCCGGTATAGGAATTTTTGATTTGGTGGTCCATGTCGATATGGCAGATTGCGACAAAAGGATAATGACCTTTGCTGCGGTAGCGCAAATCAATAAACCGCACCTCGTAATGATCCTTGTATTTATCCACTTCCCACCGGTAGACAGGGGAGAAGGAGAGAAAGGCTGAAATGTTTTCATCTTGTTTGGCAATTTTCATAATTTCAGTATCAGGGACCGGCACACGGTTAAACGTGTCTAAAATAACGACCTCTCCATTCATGCTTCGCCCAACATGGAAAGAGGATTTACATTTCACGGCAATGCGCCATTGTCTGAACTTCATTGTAGGCGAAATAATAATCTCTTCAATTTCATCGAATCGAGCACGCAGCTGACGTTTAATTTGAAGCTGCATGATGACTCTGACGATATAGTAACAGAAAATCACCGCATACAGCGTAATAAACGTATAGCCGGGATGACCGCCAATCGCCCAAACGACAATGGCGACAAGGTGTGTAAAAAAGATAAACGGATCAAACGTATTAATGATCCCAAGCGCTACCCATTTCTTCGAAAATGGACGAATGGCCTGTGTGCCGTATGCGTTGAAAATATCGACAAACACATGAAGCACAACGGCTAATAGTGTCCATAACCAAAGGTGAAGTAAATTCGCCCCCGGCACAAATGGGAAAATCACAGCCGGAATCAACAATGACCAAAACAGTACAGCCGGAATGGAATGTGTAAATCCTCGGTGATTTCTTATATAAACCGCATTATTTTTTAGTTTTAGCACAGTATCAATGTCTGGTGCTTGGGAGCCGGCGATGGTCGCGATCATCACAGCGTGTGTCATGTGTGGATCTGCGCTGACGGCTGGATCTAAAAGCGCAAGTCCCCCAAGAGAAATGCCCATTACTACATGAGTACCAGTGTCCAATTGATTACCTCCTAGTTGTCATGCTTAGGAACAATCATACAAAGTATACGTTTCTCATCAAGACTATGTGCAAAATCACTTTTGCTTTATCCCGATTTAATGTAACATGTTAACGTATCTACAAACAGTATACAACAAATAAGGTTCTTTTCAGAACGTTAGCTCTCGGTTCGATAAGAAGGAGTATAGAGATGAAAGACATTCAAGAAAAGCTGGACCGCAAAGATATTGCGGGTTTTCAGCATGATTTAATTGATTGGTATGAAAAAGAACAACGAACATTGCCATGGCGTGAAAATCAAGATCCATACCGTGTCTGGGTATCAGAAGTGATGCTTCAGCAAACGAGAGTGGATACAGTCATTCCGTATTTCAACCGGTTTATGGAGCAATTTCCGACGGTGAAGGATCTCGCTTTAGCTGATGAAGAAAAGGTCATGAAAGCATGGGAAGGTCTTGGTTACTACTCAAGAGTGCGTAATTTACAGGCAGCTGTGAAAGAAGTATATGAATCCTACGGGGGCATTGTCCCTGATACGAAAGAGCAATTTTCAAAGCTCAAAGGTGTAGGCCCATATACGAGCGGCGCAGTGCTGAGTATCGCCTATAACAAGCCGTATCCTGCGGTAGACGGCAACGTTATGAGGGTTATTTCTCGTATTTTGTCCGTATGGGATGATATTGCAAAACCAAAAACGAGAAACATTTTCGAGTTTGCAGTCGATCAGCTCATTTCCCGGGAAAAGCCGTCAGAATTCAATCAAGGGCTGATGGAGCTTGGTGCGCTCATTTGCACCCCAACATCCCCTGCCTGCCTCATTTGTCCTGTAAACATGCATTGCTCGGCATTAGAGGAAGGCGTTCAGCATGAGCTCCCAGTGAAAAGCAAAAAGAAAAAGCCGACTGCGAAATCAATGGCAGCAGCAGTGTTATTTGATGACGCAGGTAACCTATATATTCATAAGCGGCCAAGTACAGGCCTCCTTGCGAATTTATGGGAATTCCCTAATATGGAAACCATGAAGGGAAGAAAAACGGAAAAAGAACAGCTGATTGATTTCTTAAAAGAGGAGGCAGGTGTACAAGCGGAGCTTGGTGATTTAGAAGGCACCATTCAGCATGTATTTACCCACCTCATCTGGAATATTTCTGTTTTCTTTGGACGAGTTACCTCTGTATCTGATGACACGATGCTGAAAAAAGTCACAACAGAAGAATTTGAGGCATATGCTTTGCCAGTCTCACACCAAAAAATTTGGAAGCTGGCACTTGAGCAGCCTAGTCATATTTAACTGTTGTACCGTGGGTATAATCTGCTTCATTTCTGTGCAATCCCCCGCGGTTTTCGATTTCTGACATGATTTCTCTATACTTAGATTGCCCTTCTTCATTCAAATAAGGTAAAATTTGTTGGAAAGCATGATGAAAGTAAGCAAGCTCAGTATCTTTCCATTGATCCTTGGACATCATGCCAAGCTGGCTTAAATCGCGTCCGACATACATGAATGTAACCTCCTAATAGGAACTTTCCTATTAGTGTGAAGCGAATGAACGAAAACTATTCAAATCAGGAGATGAACCATAATGAGTCAACGTAAATGTGCATTAATTACAGGAAGCAGCAGAGGAGTAGGGAAAGAAGTAGCCCTTCGCCTCGCTGAAAAAGGATATGACATTGTCATTAACTATGCGAGAAGCAAAAAAGCCGCACTTGAAACAGCGGAAGAAATTGAAGCGATGGGTGTCAAAACATTGGTTGTCAAAGCCAATGTAGGCCAGCCTGAGAAAATCAAAGACATGTTTCAGCAAATCGACGAAACCTTTGGCCGTTTAGATGTATTTGTAAACAATGCGGCTTCAGGTGTTCAGCGACCAATTATGGACCTTGAAGAAAATCATTGGGACTGGACAATGAATATCAATGCGAAAGCCTTGTTATTCTGCGGCCAAGAAGCGGCGAAACTAATGGAGAAAAACGGCGGTGGACATATCGTCAGCATTAGCTCACTTGGCTCTATCCGCTACCTTGAAAATTACACAGTAGTCGGCGTATCAAAAGCAGCACTAGAAGCTTTGACACGCTACCTTTCTGTTGAGCTGTCACAAAAAAATATCGTCGTCAATGCTGTATCAGGCGGCGCAATCGATACCGACGCACTCAAGCACTTCCCGAACCGAGAAGAGCTTTTAGAAGATGCGAAGAAAAACACACCTGCCGGCCGTATGGTGGAAATTAAAGACATGGTCGACAGCGTGGAATTCCTTGTATCAGGCAAGGCAGATATGATTAGAGGCCAGACGATTATTGTGGATGGCGGACGTTCTTTGCTTGTTTAAAAAAATCATGAATAGGATGTACACCTTCTGCACAAATTAATGTGCGTGGAGGTGATAATGATGGATCAACAACAAAACAAAACAAACGCACAACAAGTGAAGAAACAAAACCAAGCTGCTGCACAAGGTGGTCAATACGGCACTGAATTTGCTAGCGAGACTGACGCACAGCATGTAAAAAAATACAACCAAAAAGCTGAGCAAAACAAACAACAAAACAGCTAATCACTGAAACAAAGGAAAGCACTTCATATACGAATGAAGTGCTTTTCTTTTTGCCTCGCACCACCATCCGACAAAACCTGTAAAACCTCTACATAAACAGTCAAAGGATTTCCTCCTTCTTTCAAGAAATGGTATACAGACAAAAAGTGGATTCGATGAAAAGGGAGGAGTTAGATGTCTGATTTCGATCAGCTTGTAAAAGAACAAATGCAGCTTATGGATCAACTGCTCGATGTACAGGGAGAACTCGATCTATGCTTAGAAACAGAAAAACAATTGCTGCAGGATGAAAAAAAAGAAGAGTGGCATAGGCTTCATGATCAAATTAAACAGAAACGTGAGGAACTGCATAAAGTGCAAACCTTATTTACAAAACAGACAGAAGAGGTCATCAACTCATATAAACAGATGGAAAAGAGTTCTAGCGTGATGTAAGTCAGTGTGCCGTTCAATTGGGTTGAATGGCTTTTTCATTTCATTTTTTAATGATGTAACGGTATAATATAATAGAGACATGTTTAGTTGGGAAATTAGGTCTTTGGACTGTTAGGTTTGTTTGTTATAGAAAGTAGGGGAGAAAATATGGGCTATCCCAAGGAAGGAGAAACCATCCAAATTCAAAGCTATAAACACAATGGCTTGATCCACAGGATTTGGAATGAAACCACCATTCTAAAAGCAACGGAATTGTGTATCATTGGTGCAAACGACCGTACAATGGTGACTGAATCCGACGGCCGTACTTGGATGACGAGAGAACCGGCTATTTGCTATTTCCATGCAAAACAATGGTTTAATGTAATTGGGATGCTTAGAGATGATGGCGTATATTATTACTGTAACATCAGCTCTCCTTTTGCGACAGATGATGAGGCAATTAAGTATATTGATTACGATTTAGACGTCAAAGTCTTTCCAGACATGACGTACAATATTTTGGATGAGGACGAATATGCAGATCATAAGAGGCAGATGAATTATCCAAAAGAAATCGATAGTATCTTGAGAGAGCATCTGAATACATTACTGCATTGGATTCACCAGCGGAAAGGTCCGTTTGCTCCTGAATTTGTGGATATGTGGTATGAACGTTTTTTACATTATACAAAATAAGCAAGAGCATCAAAAAACCTGTTTGGCTTTTTAGGCTAACAGGTTTTTGACTGCGTACGGATAAGAGGCACTGATAGATTGGGAAGGAGATTTACATGGGGGTCATTAAACGCTACATGGCTTTTGTAACACCGTATAAGAAACAGATTGCATTAACAATGGTCATCGGGATGATTAAATTCTCGATTCCGTTAACATTGCCTCTGCTTTTAAAGTATGTCATTGATGATGTCATTCAAGGCTCGGGGTCGCCTGAAGAAAAGACATCATCTCTACTGATCATAATGGGAATCATGCTCGTATTATTTTTAGTGATGAGGCCGCCTGTTGAATACTATAGACAATACTACGCACAGTGGACAGGCAGCAAAGTATTGTTTGATATTCGGGAAAAGCTGTTCTCACATATTCAAAAGCTAAGTCTTCGTTATTATGCCAACACGAGAACAGGAGAAATTATTTCAAGAGTAATCAACGATGTGGAGCAGACAAAGGAATTTGTCATCACAGGTCTCATGAACATTTGGCTGGATATGATGACCGTACTGATCGTGATTGCTATTATGTGTACACTGGATCTTAAGCTCACCATCGTGTCTGTCATTATTTTTCCGCTATATGCGTTTGCAGTAAAGTATTTTTACGGACGGCTTCGTAAGCTGACAAAAGAGCGGTCACAGGCGCTGGCTGAAGTGCAAGGGCATTTGCACGAGCGGGTACAAGGAATGCCGGTCATTCGAAGCTTTGCGATTGAAGAATATGAACAAGAGAATTTTCATGATGAAAATAAAAATTTCTTAAACAAAGCAATCAACCATACGAATTGGAATGCCAAAACATTTGCTGTCGTCAATACCATCACTGATATTGCGCCGCTGCTCATTATTGCCTTTGCTGGCTATACCGTGATTAACGGATCGCTTTCAATTGGGACGATGATTGCCTTTGTCGGCTATATTGACCGGATGTATAACCCGATTCGCCGTCTCATTAACTCATCCACGACTTTAACTCAGTCGGTGGCGTCAATGGATCGTATTTTTGAGTTTATTGATGAGCCATATGAGGTCACAGATCGGCCGAATGCAAAAGAAGCCAATCATTTAAAAGGAGAGGTAGAATTTAAAGATGTGTCGTTTCGATATGAACACACACAGGAAGAGATTCTGCACAATATCTCCTTGAAAGTAGAAAAAGGACAAACGGTTGCGCTTGTAGGAATGAGCGGTGGAGGGAAATCGACACTCGTTAGCTTAATTCCAAGGTTTTATGATGTCACAAACGGGTCACTTGAAATTGACGGTATTGATATAAAAGAGTACAAAGCAAGAAGTCTTCGAAACCAAGTCGGAATGGTGCTGCAGGATACATTTTTATTCAGCGACACGATTAAAGAGAATATTGCGGTTGGAGACCCAGAAGCATCTTTTGAAAAAATCGTGTCGGCTGCAAAAGCGGCAAATGCGCATGATTTTATCATATCTCTTCCTGAAGGATATGACACGAAAGTAGGAGAACGGGGCGTAAAGCTGTCAGGTGGTCAAAAACAGCGGATTTCCATTGCAAGGGTATTTCTTAAAAATCCACCACTTTTGATTTTAGATGAAGCAACGTCTGCTCTCGATTTAGAAAGTGAGCATTACATTCAAGAAGCGATGCAAAAGCTAGCGAAGGACCGGACAACCTTTATTGTCGCACACCGTTTATCGACGATTACACATGCTGACCAAATTGTGGTCATGGAGAAAGGCGAAATTGTGGAAAAAGGAACACACGAAGAATTAATGAACCGAGACAGCCACTATCGCCATCTATTTACCATTCAAACATTAAATTAGTAAAAGCCTATCCGATTCTAGCGGATAGGCTTTTTTATGTTTGTCAAAAACATGACATATTTCCCAGCTTGTCTCAATACAATTTTAAAAAGTATGACGGGGTGGTGAATATGTGAAAGAACAAGACGTGCTGCTAGATGTCAAACAGCTGTCCATTGCGTTTCAGCAAAAAAAGCAAAAGGTGCCTATCGTCCATCACATATCGTTCTCGATTCAAAAAGGAGAAACGTTAGGGATTGTTGGCGAATCTGGTTGCGGGAAAAGTATCACATCTATGTCATTAATGGGACTGAATCAGCAAACCGACACAACGGGTGAGGTTCAATTCGAAGGGCAAAACCTGCTGTCGCTTTCAGAGAAACAGTGGCGAGAGATAAGAGGAAATGACATTTCGATGATTTTTCAAGAGCCCATGACCTCCTTGAACCCATTAATGACCATTGGCAAACAAATGACGGAAGCCCTTTTCACACATCAAGCAATCGGTCAAAAAGAAGCAAGAGCCAAGGCGGTTGATCTGCTTCAGACTGTTGGATTGAAGCAAGCCAAATCGTTACTGAAAAAATATCCACATGAATTATCAGGCGGCATGCGCCAGCGTGTAATGATTGCGATAGCAATGCTTTGTCATCCCAAGCTCATGATCGCTGACGAACCGACAACTGCACTGGATGTCACCATCCAAGCGCAAATCCTTCGTTTGCTCAAAAAGCTGAACGAAGAGATGGACACCGCTATTTTATTTATTACCCATGATCTAGGTGTCGTGCGGCAAATATGCCAGCGAGTCATGATTATGTATGCCGGTCGAATTGTAGAAGAAGGAACCGTTGACCGTATTTTTCAAAAACCTCTGCATCCCTACACAAAAGGTCTTTTCGCCTCCGTTCCATCGTTTAAAGAGAAAAAAGAAAAACTCATCTCTATTGCAGGTCATGTGCCTAAGCCAGGGGCCATCCAGTCAGGCTGTCAATTTGCACCACGCTGCCCATATCAAATGGCGCAATGTCTTGAAACAGATCCAGCCTTGCAATCCATTGAACAGAATCACCGCGTGGCATGTTTTCTAATGGAAGGAGGAGAAGACACTGAGTCACCCACTCTTACAAGTGAATCAGCTGACAAAACAGTATGACACTGCCGCTTTTTTTTCTAAACATAAACAGTCTACTTTGGCTTTAAATCAAGTGTCCTTTCACGTGAAGGAAGGGGAAACGCTTGGCATAGTAGGTGAATCTGGCTGCGGGAAATCAACACTTGGCAAAAGCTTAATGAGATTAACTGAACCGACGTCAGGCTCTATTCAACTGAAAGGGCAAGAGATCACCCTTTTGAAAGAACGAGACATGCGTTCCTTACGAAAAGACATTCAAATGATCTTTCAAGATCCATACGCTTCTTTAAATCCAAGAATGAAAATTAAAGATATTTTAGAGGAACCGCTGATTGTTCACCGGCATGGGACGAAAGCAGAAAGACGGAAACGGGTAAAAGAGATGCTGCACATTGTTGGATTTGATCCTTCCTACGGAGAGCGTTATGCGCATCAATTCAGCGGCGGACAAAGGCAGCGTATTGGTATCGCAAGAGCACTCATTACGCACCCAAGTCTTGTCATTGCTGATGAACCAGTTTCCGCTTTAGATGTATCCGTTCAAGCACAAATTTTAAATTTGATGCTTGAATTGCAAAAGACGCTTTCTCTGACGTATTTGTTTATTTCTCACGATCTTGGCGTTGTCAGATATATGAGCGACCGAATCGCCGTCATGTATGCTGGGCGCATTGTCGAGATGGGGCCTGCTGAAGACGTGTTTCACAGCCCGCTTCATCCCTACACGTCGCTGCTTCTGAAATCCATTCCACATATGGATCACGTGCTAGAGAAGCAAGATGTGTCAGCAGAAGAGTCCACAATGACGGCAAGCGGCGGCTGTCCTTTCTACAAAAGGTGTCCAAAAAGGTGGGACAAATGCCTAAAAGCAGTTCCTGCCTTGTATGAGGAGGAACCGGGGCATGCGGCTGCATGTTATTTATATCAAAAGGAGGAACAGAATGAAGAAGACATGGTTATTCAGTAGTTTCATTTTTGTGCTGGCACTGGCGCTCTTTTTAGGGGGATGCTCATCTTCACCGACATCAGAAGAAAAAGCAACAAAAGATACCCTCGTATTTGGCAGAGGGGGAGATTCTACTTCACTAGATCCAATCACAACGACAGAAGGCGAAACCTTCAAGGTCACAGAGAATATATTTGAAAAGCTTTTGAATTACGGTGAGAAAGACACGACCATCCACCCTGGCCTTGCAACAGAATGGGATGTTGCAAAGGACGGAAAATCGTACACATTCTATTTAAGAAAAGGTGTGAAATTTCACGATGGCACAGACTTTAACGCAGAAGCAGTGAAATTCAACTTTGACCGCTGGATGAATGGCGATGCAGAAAAATTTCCTTACTATGGCATGTTTGGCGGCTATAAAAAAGATAAAGGACATGTCATTAAAGACATCATCGTCAAAGGCGAGCATGAAATTGAATTTCAGCTAAAGCGCCCGCAGGCGACTTTCCTCAAAAATATTGCCATGTCACCATTTGGCATTGCAAGTCCGGCAGCAGTTGAAAAAAGTGGCGATTCATTTAGAGAAAATCCAGTAGGGACTGGACCATTCAAGTTTAAAGAGTGGAAGCAAAACGACCGTATCGTGTTAGAAAAGAACGAGGATTATTGGCAGAAGGATAAACCAAAGCTGAATCAAATCATCTTCCGCTCCATTCCAGAAAACTCTGCTCGTTTAAATGCCTTGAAAACAGGCGAGATCGACTTAATGGATGGCGTGAATCCGTCAGATTTAGATGGCATTAAAACCGACAAAGCGCTTCAACTCATTGAAAGACCATCGATGAACGTAGGCTATATCGGACTGACCGTCACGAGAAAGCCGCTTGATAATAAGCTGGTTCGTCAGGCACTCAATTACGCCGTCGATAAAGAATCCATCATTGAGTCATTTTATGGCGGACTTGCTGAGCCAGCAAAAAATCCATTGCCGCCAGCTTTAGAAGGCTACAATGACGACATTGAGCCATATCCGTATGATCCAGAAAAAGCGAAAGAACTATTAAAAGAAGCGGGCTTCCCTGATGGATTTCTCATCAAACTTTGGGCGATGCCTGTACCACGTCCATACATGCCAGATGGGATGAAGGTAGCAGAAGTCATTCAATCCAACTTTGAAAAGGTAGGCGTCAAAGCAGAAATTGTGACATATGACTGGGCAACCTATTTAGATAAGGCAAGTAAAGGAGAAGCAGATGTGTTCTTATTAGGCTGGACAGGGGACAATGGCGATCCTGATAATTTCATTTACACACTGCTGGACAAAGACAGCATTGGCGGTAACAACTATACATTCTTCGAAAACGATAAAATGCATGACATTTTAATTGAGGCGCAAACAGATACAGATCAAAAGAAACGAAATGAGCTCTATAAAAAAGCGCAGGAAATCATTCATGACGAAGCGCCTTGGATTCCATTGGTGCATTCAATCCCAATGCTTGCCGCATCTAATGATTTAAAAGGGTACCAGCCGCATCCAACTGGTTCAGAGGCTTTGACTGACGTGTATTTCGAATAAGCAAATAAGGGAGATCATGTATCTCCCTTATTCAAACAAAGAAAAAGGCGGTGAAAGCTGTTTGTTTGCTTATTGTATGAAACGGGCAGGAATGCTCATCCCAGTCCTGATTGGAATGACATTGGTCGTGTTTTCGATTATTCGGTTTATACCTGGAAATCCAGCGCAGGTCATCTTAGGACAGCGAGCAACGAAAGAGGCAGTAGAACAATTAACGATCCAGCTCGGTTTAGACCAGCCGTGGTATGTTCAATACAGTCATTATATGCTTGGCCTTTTAAAAGGGGATTTAGGGACTTCTATTCGAACAGGAGCGGCTATTGCCCAGGAAATGAAGCCTTACTTATTTGCGACGTTAGAATTGACCTTTTTTGCGATGGTGTTGGCAATTGTTGTGGGAGTGAATGCCGGAATCATTAGTGCTTGGTTTAAGCATTCTTTCTTTGATTATGCCGCAATGTTTATTGCACTCATCGGAGTGTCCATGCCGATTTTTTGGTTAGGTTTAATGGGGCAGTGGCTATTCTCGATTGAATTAGGTCTTTTGCCAACAACGGGCCGAGAAAACGTAAGGAATCCAGTAGATTCGATTACGTATATTCATACACTGGACACGCTTTTACAAGGCCGGTTTGATCAATTTATTGACAGCATCAAGCATTTGATATTACCAAGTACAGCACTTGCCACAATTCCTGCTGCGATTATTGCGAGGATTACAAGGGCAAGTATGCTGGAAGTGCTTCATTCAGACTTTATTCGAACAGCAAAAGCAAAAGGAGTACGTTCATTTTTCATTATTTATCAGCATGGCCTGAAAAATGCGCTCATTCCGATTTTGACCATTATTGGACTTCAAACAGGCCTATTGCTTGGCGGAGCCATTTTAACAGAAACCATTTTTGCTTGGCCGGGAATTGGACGGTATATATATGACGCCATCAGCTATCGTGATTATCCAGTCATTCAAACAGGCATTTTCGTCGTTGCGCTTATATTTGTCCTGATCAATTTCATTGTGGACATCTTATATGCGGTGATTGATCCAAGGATTAAATATTAGGGGAGGAGAGTGACAATATGGAAGCGCAAAAAGAGCTTGAACCACCTCAACCAAAAGAAGAACGCGCTCAATCATTGATTCTTGAATCGTTGAAGCAGTTCTTTCAGCACAAGTTGGCGGTTATCGGTAGTGTAATAGTCTTTTTATTTCTCATCCTAGCAATCTTTGCACCGCTCATTGCTCCTTATGGAATCAATGAACAATCACTCGGTGAGCGGTTTAGTGCACCCTCAGCTGCGCACTGGTTTGGTACGGATGATTTCGGCAGAGATATATTTTCAAGAGTTGTCCATGGAGCGCGGATTTCTTTATGGGTTGGCTTCTTCTCAGTCCTCGGGTCTGTCATTTTAGGTACATTGCTTGGATTGATGGCAGGCTATGGTGGAAGAGTGCTAGATGCTGTGATCTCGAGATTGTTTGATATTTTACTCGCTTTTCCTAGCATTCTATTAGCGATTGCTATTGTCTCCATCTTAGGCCCCTCCTTACAAAATGCCCTTATTGCCATTGCGATTATTAATGTCCCAACCTTTGGACGGCTTGTTCGTTCAAAAGTGCTGAGTATTAAGCAAGAAGAATACGTGCTGGCAGCAAAGGCGGTTGGAATGTCACACCGCCGGATCGTGCTGCGTCACATCCTGCCAAATAGTATGGTGCCGGTCATCGTTCAGGCGACGCTTGCGATCGGAACAGCGATTATTGAGGCAGCTGCTTTAGGTTTTTTAGGGTTGGGTGCACAAGCGCCAAGTCCAGAATGGGGAAAAATGCTCGCCGATGCTCGGCCTTATCTCGTTCAAGCCCCCTGGACATTATTCTTTCCAGGGATAGCGATCATGCTGACGGTGTTGGGCTTTAACCTGATGGGAGATGGATTAAGAGACACGCTCGATCCTAAAATGAAGAAAATAAAATAAGACCGATTCTAGGAATCGGTCTTTTCTGTTTATGCTTCTTTTTCTTCTGTTTCGATTTCACTATCTTTTGGGTGATACGTCTGGAAGCTTGTAATTAATGTATCTAAATGCTCTAATTCATCACGGTATTCGATGATGCTGGACATGACATTCAGCATATTGTAATCGAGCAGGTCATTTTCTTGGTTTTGCTGATGCTGAATAAATGATTTCGTTAACGTCTCAAGGCGAAGAGAGCATTCATTTTGAAATTCATCGTCCTGCGGCTTCATTTTTCCGACGAATTTCATCAAGGTGCGCTCATGCCAATATAATAAATAATCAATCTCATCCGTTAAACTTTCCTGGAAATGCTCTGGCATCAAATGAATTTCATTTTCTAATTTATGAAGCTTTTTCAGCAAGTACAGAGCGCGATTGGATGTCATAATGGCCTGCCTGAACAAAACGAGCTTTCTTGATTTTACATAGGTTGTTTTCTTTAAATAGCTTCGTTCCTCTTTGTATAACAAGTAAATGTGATCTAATTTGATCATACGTTCTTTTATTTGATCAATGTCATCTTTTAAAGTGGAATGATCAGTAGACTGTCTGGAAGTCAGACGGATCCATTTTAAAATCTCCTCCGTATTTTCCATAATGTGATGAACAAGCTTTGTTTCATACTTTGGCGGCAGGAAGATTAAATTTACTAAAAATGAAGAAAGAACTCCTAACACCACAGTAGCTGTTCGAATTAAGGCAAAGGAAAGAAAATGATCTCCTGCGCTTTCTAAAATCGCGATGACGGTTACAAGTGCAATCGGAATCGTGTGTTCGATTTTCAGCTTTAAATTAATGGCGATGACCATGACGGCGGTTAAACCGATAATGACTGGCCCTGTGCCAAAAAGCAGACCGAACGTAATGGCAAGCGCTGCTCCAATAATATTGGCTTGCACTTGATCAACAATGGTTAAAAAAGATCGATAAATAGATGGCTGGATAGCAAATACAGCTGCAATTCCCGCAAAGACGGGCGTTGGCAACCCAAGCCATGTTGCCAGGTAAAGCGCGAGTACAATGGCAATACCAGTTTTTAAAATACGGGCTCCAAGTTTCATTGGTTTTGTCCCTGCATTCCTTTCTTTTCGATAATAGATGATCACTCGTCATTTATCATCAATATTTTGATGAAACAACTAAGTAATATACAGCGGTCTTCCGAAATATTCAAGTGATTTTTGAAAGTTCATGAAAACATCAAAAGAAGGTATTGAGAAGAAATGTAACAGATTCGCACGTTTTTGACAAACAAGAGCTGGTCAATAAAAAAACAGGCGCATGTTTTTACGCCTGTTTTGGACTTCATTATGATTGTTTTAGCTGTGCAAACGCATGATCTACTGCTTCCAGCGTCTCAGAAATATCTTTTTCAGTATGTGCGATCGTTAAGAACCAAGCTTCATATTTAGAAGGAGCGAGGTTAATGCCTTGCGCGAGCATCAATTTGAAGAAGCGGGCAAACATTTCGCCATCCGTATTTTCAGCCTGCTTGTAGTTCACAATCGTTTCTTTTGTGAAATAAATTGTGAGAGCCCCTTTTAGGCGATTCACCGTAATATCTACTTGATGCTTTTGGGCATGTGCTAAAATGCCTTCTTCTAACATAGCGCCAAGCTGATCAAGACGCTCGTAAACACCATCTTCTTTTAACAATTCTAAGCAGGCAATTCCTGAAAGAATGGATGCAGGATTTCCTGCCATCGTGCCCGCTTGATAGGCTGGTCCAAGTGGAGCGACTTGCTCCATGATTTCTTTTTTACCACCATACGCGCCGATAGGAAGTCCGCCGCCAATAATTTTTCCTAATGCAGTGAGATCGGGTTTTACTTGAAGCAAGTCCTGTGCACCGCCATACATAAAGCGGAAAGCAGTAATGACTTCATCGTATATCACCAGTGCGCCTTTTTCATGTGTGAGGTCATTGACCTGCTGCAGGAAACCGTCCTTAGGTTCCACGATGCCGAAGTTCCCGACAATTGGCTCGACAAGGACAGCAGCTACTTCATCGCCCCATCGATCTAGTGCTTCTTTATAGCTTTCAATATCATTAAATGGAACGGTAATGACTTCATTGGCGATACTCTTTGGTACGCCCGCTGAATCAGGTGTTCCTAAAGTGGAAGGACCAGAGCCTGCTGCCACAAGCACAAGGTCAGAGTGACCGTGATAGCACCCAGCAAACTTAATGATCTTTGTTCTGCCTGTATATGCGCGAGCCACTCGAATCGTTGTCATCACCGCTTCTGTACCTGAATTGACAAAACGTACTTTGTCCAAAGCAGGCATGGCTTCCTTCAGCATTTTAGCAAAAGTCACTTCATGCTTCGTTGGTGTTCCGTAAAGGACACCTGCCTCAGCCGCTTTTGTGATCGCTTTTGTAATATGAGGGTGGGCATGTCCTGTAATAATAGGACCGTATGCTGCCAGATAATCGATATAACGGTTTCCGTCAACATCCCAAAAATAAGCGCCTTCTCCTCTTTCCATCGCAACGGGTGCACAGCCGCCTACTGCCTTATATGAACGAGACGGGCTGTTGACACCTCCAACAATATGCTCCAGCGCCTCTTGATGTAATTTTTCTGATTCTGTGAATTTCATAAATAGCCTCCTATCTCAACGTATCACGTCGTCTATCTTTATTTTAACATGCCGATGCAAGCGTCCTTAGTTGAATATCCTCTCAAAATTAGATAGGCTAATGAAAAAATAGGTTGGAGGGATTGTGTCATGACAATCGAAGTAGGGCAGCAAGTACCTGACATTGAATTAACCGGTGACAATGGGGAGAAAGTAAAGCTTTCTGATTTTAAAGGAAAACATATAGTCCTTTATTTTTATCCAAAAGATATGACACCAGGCTGTACAACTGAGGCGTGCGATTTCCGTGATCGTCATCAAAGCTTTGCAGAATTAGACGCCGTCATTATTGGCGTGAGCCCAGACGGTCAGGACAAGCACCAAAAGTTTAAAGAAAAACATGATTTGCCGTTCCTGCTCCTTGTAGATGATGAACAGAAATTGTCTGAAGCCTTTGGGGTATGGAAGCTGAAAAAGAACTTTGGCAAAGAATATATGGGGATCGAGCGTTCAACGTTTCTTATTAATAAAGAGGGCACGCTTGTGAAAGAATGGCGAAAAGTAAAAGTGAAAGACCACGTAGAGGAAGCGCTTGAGGAATTGAAAGCTCACGCTTAATATCCTCACAGGATGAGATCGGCAGACATGCCGGTCTTTTTTTGTAAAGAAGAATAGGTAAAAAAGAGGATTGTAATTGACAAAGTTTCAGCTCTGGGGGTACACTATTTATAAAGATTACAATATAAGAATATTTTTGAAGAGAGGTGCATGATGAAATGGCTGCTCACGAACTAAAAGACGCTTTAGATGCTCTAAAAGAAACCGGTGTTCGAATTACTCCGCAGCGCCATGCCATCTTGGAGTTTCTCGTAAATTCTATGACTCACCCAACCGCAGACGATATATATAAAGCACTTGAAGGAAAATTTCCAAATATGAGTGTCGCAACGGTTTACAACAATTTACGAGTCTTCCGGGAATCTGGATTAGTAAAGGAATTAACGTATGGTGATTCCTCAAGCCGATTTGATTTTGCGACATCTGACCATTACCATGCGATTTGTGAAAACTGTGGAAAAATCGTGGACTTTCACTATCCTGGCCTTGATGAAGTTGAACAGCTTGCATCCCATGTGACGGGCTTTAAAGTCAGTCATCATCGCTTGGAGATCTATGGAACTTGTCAAGAATGTGCGAAAAAAGAAAATCATTAAAGAAAAAGCTGACCGTTTAAATGGTCAGCTTATTTTTATGACTTTTTTCGATTGTAGGATTCATCAAACTCTTTGCCTTCTAATGCTGGATCAAGTGTAAGCGGCTCTCTGCAATGCATGCACATGTCCACCCGGCCAAGCACTTTAGTTTCCTTCTCACAGCCTGGACACACGACACGTACTGCCTTCGTAGAAAGCATACCAATCCAAAAGTAAACGGCTGTACTTAATCCAATTGATAAGACGCCGAGCAGCATAAAGAAAGTCGACAGCCAGATCGATTCCTTGAAGAACACACCGATATACATGATCAGAAAGCCAACAAAAACCAAACTAAGTGCAAAGGTTCTGATTTTATTAATCTTACTGGAGTATTTCGCCATCCCTAGTCCCCCTTATCTCCAATATAGCACATTTTACCTTTCCGTTTGAATTAGTTATAGAGTTTTGCGAATAAATTGCTTATAATGATTCAATGATCTTTTTTCATGTATTGAAGGAATTTTGATTCTATGAGGAGAAATACATAGCATTAGAGAAGAACTTTACACCCGAGTATTGGAGGAATCACTATGGAAAATCTTCTCCGTCCTATTTATCAAGAAAGAGCAAGCCATCCAGACACATTAGCTGTGATTATAGTAGAAAGAAGACATAAAGTATCTTCTGAGACGGATAACTTTGATACAGCACTTCTAGTCATCGTAAAAGAAGCGGAAGAGCCGTTATTTATCAAACACTATGAATCCGATCACCAAACAGCCTCTTTAAATGTTGTCACAGATGATCAGCTGAAGGAATGGATTACCCTCGGAACTAACCGCCGAATCATTGATTGGATTTTGAATGGAAAAGTCCTGTTTGATCGAAATGAGTATATCTTCAACTTAATTGATGAACTAAGTACATTCCCGTTTTCAAACCGTAAGCTCAAAATCGGTTTAGAATATGGCAAGCTCATTCGCAGATATATAGAAGGAAAAGCGTTTTTTGAGTCAAATCAATTCCTTGATGCATATAATTCCATTGTGCATGCCCTGCATCACTTAGCGCGTATTGAAGTGATTGATAAAGGCTTCCATCCAGAAGTGACGGTTTGGAATCAAGTGCGTCATATGGAGCCGGAAGTATACAAACTTTATTCAGAACTGATTGAAAGCCACGAAAGTCTGCATAAGCGTTTGGAGCTCTTATTTTTAGCAAATGATTTTTTGATCCATTCAAAAGCAGAAATCGGTGCCGCTCATTTGCGTCATGTGATGGAGCAGAAAGAAATATGGCTTTTTGGTGAGCTTCTTGCACATCCTGACCTTAAGCATTTCACACCTGACCTTAGCGTCATGATTGATTTCTTTGTGGAAAAAGGAATTGTTCAAGTCGAGCCGATTGAGACAAAGGGGCAAAAAATCTATCATCGAGGATATTTTGTGAAAAAAGATATTGACGCATGAATATTATGATGGTATATTATTAAACGTCGCTAACGAGCAACTGAGTTGCTTTGAAAGAAAAGCTGACAAAAAGAAATTCTAAAAAACACTTGACGCACACGGTGCTCAAATGTTATATTAAGAAAGTCGCCTCTGAGAGACGACGGACATGATCTTTGAAAACTAAACAAGACAA
>NZ_LGYN01000031.1 GCF_001307105.1 Bacillus australimaris
TAAAGAAGCTTCTTTTTCTTTGGAGGAATGGGAAAAACAAAAAAAAATTCAGGTTAACAAATATCAGACGGATCTATTAGAATTAGGGTTTTCTACTTTTTATTTGAATAGAACAAATCATTCTGGGATTATCAACGCCGGACCAATTGGAGGTAAGCAACAAACAGGAACATACAAGATTGATTGTCGATTTAATAAAGAAACTTTAATAAATAAAATAAACTTAATTGCTTCTTTTAAAACGAAAATAAAATTATATAACCTGGATGCAATAGACTTCATTAAAAATAATATTGTGAAAACGAGAAATTCACTAACTTTTTTTGATCCACCATATTTCGTTAAAGGCAAAGATTTATATACTAATTTTTACGAATTTCCTGATCATTTAGAGCTGAATGATGCAATAGTGAGGTATATGAATAAACAAAAGTGGATTTTAACATATGATGTTCATGATGATATTCATAACATTTACTCTTGCTTTGAGCATTTTACTTATCAATTAAATTATAGTGCAGGTAATTCAAAAAAAGGTTCGGAATATATTTTCCTTTCAAATAAACTTTCTTCTAAAAAAATAAACCAGTATTTACACCTGGTATAAAAATAAGACAGTTTAGATCAAACAAAATATTTTACTACCTGCTAAATCATACATCCCGTTAGTTTGCTTTTTTTACCTCAACTAACGGGATGTAATTAATATTTATTGATTTCTAGAGTGGGGAAATTGAATCTGGATCACTTTCAATTCACCTTAAAAGTTAAATCCATACTCTAGCATGCAATGTTCTATAATATAACTTTGTTTGAAATCCCATTCCCAAGGCTTTATTTCAAGTTCTTCACACTTTTCAAACCAGCCTTTTATCCATGTGTTATTCTTCATTTCTTTCCTCCTATTCTCCTTATCTATCGGACACTTTTTTTTATCCATAATTTTCTCCACAACACCACTGCAAGAACAAGCAAGATGACACATTGAATTGATAGCAAAAGCATTTGCATTGCCATAGGTGTATGCCCACCTGTCATTTGATCCACGATATTATGCACTGCGTGCCATATGATGACCCATTGCAGGCTGTTAGTGAGTGCCACAATTTCAGCTGCAACGAACCCAAATAAAAAGGCGAATAAGATTTGTGCCACTGTTAATGTGATGCTTTTTCCGCTTAGTAGATTCGCAGCATGCCCAAGACTGAATAGTACGGCGGAGCCCCATATGGCAGTGCTTAGATTGATTCGTTTTAAATATTGAAAGAGAATGCCGCGAAAAATACCTTCTTCAAAAATACCGACACAGACCATGAAGAAGCAAAGTGCCGTAAAGGAAGAGAGGGAAAAATCTGTGTTTAATCCAGCAATAAACGGGATGGCCTCAATGAAAAGGATGGGAATGATCCACATACCAAGAGACCCTTTTCGAAAACCTATTTCTTTCAATTGAAAACGGCTTTTCTGAATAATGAATAGAAGTAAAAGACACCCAGCTAGCATGGCACTGCCATTGATGATATAGATGGTCATTGGATCGGTCACTTCTTTGATGGATATATAGACACCTGCACTTGTTGGAATGATTAAAGAAAACAGCAGTAGAAGCACAGCTTTTCGAATGATTGTCATTGGTTTCATTGTTGATTCCTCCTCTAATGTCAGAGTAGTGGAATCGAGCAGGACCCTCAATCAAATCTTCCTAACATGTCAATTTATCGCACTAAGATGCATATTAAGATGTTGTTCGTTTTTTTCGCTGCTGTAAAAGGTCATTGATTTCCGCAGCGGTTGCCTGATCTTTTTTATACAATAGGTACTTAATTAAAAAGAATAATGCCATGACTACAAGGAAATTCACGATGAACGAATGGAGACTGATCTCACCGCTGACTACGATGATGGTTGTCATAATCATACCCATTACAAGAATGATATATAGTATTTGTTGAAAAAGAATCCGTTGATGGCTATATGTTTGTTTTGGGTATAGCAAGAAAGTCAGGGCGCTTGAAAAAAAGGAATTGGAAATGATCGCTTCTAAAATGTAAATCGGCATCGATCCAAATGTGAAACAGTAAATCAACACTAAGGCTGTAAAGATCATACAAAATGTGATCAAAAGATTGATGATGTAACGTTTCATTCTATTCACTTCCTCCGTAATCCAAGCTTCTCTTTTAATGCTTGGATATAAAAACGTGAAATCATTACTTTTTCTTTATTTGTAAGGCTTGCTTCAAAACGGCCACTCGTTTTAGGAGAAATGGCGGCGATAGAATCAATATTCAGAATCATCGATTTCGAAATTCTGATATAATCATGCGCTTCAAGGTGTTCTTCAAGTTCAAATAACTTTTCCTTTATGAGAAACACCCCGTCTGTCGTATACAAGAACGATTTTTTATCGACACTTTCAATATATAAAATGTCGTGATAATAGATTTTTTTCATGCTGTCTTTCTCAGGGTCTTTCGCTAGGAAAAATGGGGCTGATTGCTCCACTTGCTGGACAAGCTTTTCAATCGCCGGATTGAGCTCATAAATGTGAAAAGAAACATATTCTGATTGCGGCTTTTGAATGAAATGAATATCTGTTTTCATCTGTTTTATTTGTAATCCCTCTTTAAAATCGAATACATATACACATCATCAAACCCATTCTGACCAAGGTCATACTCCCTCAATAAACCCTCTCGTACAAAATTAATTTTCTCCAATAATTGAACAGAGGCCGTATTTGCTGGATCAATAATCGCTTCAATCCGATTCAAATTCATCTCCTGAAATCCATATCGCAATACCGCAGCAATCGCTTCGCTCATGATGCCTTTTCTCCAATGATCTAGGTGTAATTCATAGCCAATTTCGGTGCGGAGGTGCTGTTTTTCTAGATTGAGAAAGCCGCAGCTGCCGATGATGGCTGGATTGTCTTTTAGAGAAATGCCCCAGCGGATGCCTGTTTGTTTTTTGAAGATATCGTCATACCACTTGATTTCTCCTTTTGTGTCTTCAATCGTTTCATGAGCATCAATGCCCATGTAGCGGCACACGGTTTCATTGGATAAGTAGATGTGCATATCTTCAGCGTCTTCGATTGTTGCTTGTTTTAAGAGTAGTCTTTCGGTATGTATTGTTGGAAATGATTGCGGGAATATCAGTTCACGTCTAGTCATATTTTTCTCCTTGTGCAATTTTATTTAAATTATACCTGTACTGGTCGATTTTGTGTAATGCTTTGGTGTAATATGAGAATATGATTGTGGGAATATTCACAAACGAATTCGATAAAAGAGGATAATTGAAATGGGCATTTTTCTAATTATGATCGTCATCGTGATGATCGCCGTATCTTTAGTGATCTATTTATTTATAAAGGGAATCATTCAATCTAAAGTGCTAGTGATTGTAGGTTCTGTTTTAGGAGGAACCGCACTATTTGTTTGGGTGGCTATGTTTTTTAATTTTCACTCTGTATCTTTAATAAATGAATCGTTAGGTCATTTTAAGATCGGTGAAAAATTTGAGGGAGATCATACTTTTGCGGAGAATACTCAATTCTCTCATCCTAAACAGAGGGTCTATATGGAAAAAGAAAATCAAGATTTTGTAGTATCAGTTGATCAACATCATCGAGTTACATCTATTTACAATCAGTCAAAACAGAAAAATCTTCAAACATCTAAGGGAGTTAAAATAGGAGAAGATTATTCATCTGTGATACAAACATATGGAGAGCAATTCAAGAAGCTCTGGTTTGTCGAAGGGTATAGCAAAGGTATACAATATCAAGATCAATCAAACGGTATCATTCTAGAGTTCTTTTTCAATGACAATAAACTAGTACTCATTGAACTTCGTAGTAAGCGGAAATAAAAAAGTAGAAAGTAAAAACAAGCATTTTAATTGAAATGCTTGTTTTTATGTTGCTTTTCCATAACATTCCTTACAATAAAAAACCCCTTCATTCCTCAGCCAAGCCTTTACCTCTGTCATTCCGCGTCTCTTTGGATAGACGAGCTTGACGTACACTTCTTCGTTACCTTCTATCTTTTTCTGACAGCTAGCACATACGGGTTCTTCAAATAGAAACAATCGGCATACTCCTTTTTGTAGATATTTCTTCCATTATATCAAATATGCAACATAATCTTTGCGGCCTGTTCTTCACTTTTTCTATTTTTGTCCGACATATGGTAAGGAAAAGAAATTTTTGATTGTTGAAACCGTTTGTGAGAAACCTTGCTCTAACAGGTGTAGGAGGTGTAAGAGAGATGAAGCAAGTGCGTCTAATTAAAAAAGCACAAAAAGGGAATGTACCGGCATTTGAGAATTTAATGCTGATGTATCAGGAGCGTTTATATAAAACGGCTTTTCTCTATACAAGAAATAAAGAGGATTCGTTAGATGCTGTTCAAGAGACGGTCATTAAAGCGTTTAAACATCTATCTGGCTTAAAAGAACCAGCTTATTTTTCTACCTGGCTGACGCGGATTTTGATTCATACAATTTTTGCGATGAAGAAAAAGCAGCAAGATGTTGTTCCGTTTGAACAGCATCATGAGAGCGTGGAGCGTCATGATTTTTTGGAAGACAAGCTCGATTTAAAAAATGCACTTGATGTGTTAGATGAGCAATATCAGCTCGTGATTCAGCTATTTTATTTTCAAGATTATTCGATTTCGATGATTTCTGAACAGATGGGTGTGCCTGAAGGAACGGTCAAAACTCATTTGTATCGAGCAAGAAAGTTATTAAAGCAAACATTGGAGAAGGAGGAGAGTGTCGATGGAACAAAGAGAAATGAAAAAGCTCTATGATGAGATTGATGTACCAAAGATTGAAGTAACCTCTGCGATTCGCCAAGCAATAGGAGATGTAAAAGCGGAACAGAAAAGACATTGGTTCAAATGGAACTGGAGAACGCCAATATACTCAGTCATCGCCCTTGTTGTTCTTTATTTTTCATCTGGTTTCCTTTTCCCGTCTCTTAATACAGCGATGGCACGTGTGCCGATTATTGGACAGTTTTATATGATGTTTCACGATAAAGTAGGAATGTCTCTTTTTCAGAGTGATTTGGTAAAGCATGTCAATGAGGGGGCTGAATCAAGAGGGGTTACTGTGAAAGTAAACAGTGTGTATTATGATGCTGGGCGGCTTGTTTATACGTTTACTGTGGAGAATTTCCATACAAAAGAAGATTTTATACCGATCAACATTGATTCAGATCAGATCAATGAAAATTTTCAACCCAATATAGATAGTCCGGAGTTGAAAAAATTAAAAGATGGTCGATATGCTGGACGAATGGAATTCTATACAAATGGACAGATGATTAAGCAAGGCCAAAAAGCACAACTCGTGATTTCGAAAATTGGAGATATTGTAGGGAATTGGCGCTTTGAGTTGCCTGTAGTTAAGCAAAAAACCACTTTATTTGCAGGTCAAAAAGAAGTATCTATTTTAAATGGACGTTATCAGTTGAAAGATATAAAGGTTGAAAATGGAGTGAATTCCTCTGTAATTCAATATGCGATTGATTACAATGGTGTCGCAAAAGATGATGATATCACTATAGATATAATGAAAGATAATTTGGGAAGTAAGTACAGGCTTAAGAATGCAGCAACATTAAAGGGAAAAAAACTTTCAACTGAAAAAACTAGACAAAATGCTTTGACCATTTTGAATAAGCCAATTTCTCCAAACACTACTGAACTGACATTTTACCTAAATTGGATATATGAACATGAAGAAAGCAAAATCATTTCACTCCAGAATCAGCTGCCTGTTCAGTTCAGAACAAAGCACCATGGAATTGGGATTAAGATCAATAAAATAAAGCAAAAAGGGCGTTCTGTAACAGTTGATTATCAATTTACTGGAGTAGATAAGGAAAAATTAGATGAGGCTGATATGAAGAATGTCGGTGAATCAATTGGATTAGGCGATGTTAAAAAAATGAAATCATGGTCCGATCCTGCAGCAAATTACGAAAACGGATATTACTTGAAGGGAAACAATGCGAAGGTGACCAATTTAAAGACAGCTTCTATGCAATCCACCTTTGACTTTGATGTGAAGGAGTTAGACAAATTATCATTAAACCATTTTTCATTTAAGGATTATGGGCTTTATCTTGATTTGTCAGTTCTGAATCTGTTGGCACCGCAAAAAGAAATAAAGGTAACCATTCCAGTCAAAAAAGAAACATCAAAAGCTAGTCAATAAATAAGAGAGCGAACATGATTATACATGTTCGCTTTTTGTCTGTTGTTCGACCAGTCGATTCCGATTGAACGAATACCTAATCAACATCAACGCCACAAAACTAGCTAACCCGCCAATCCAACTTAAATTTGTTACGTTTGTATATTGTATAATCACGCCGCCCATTGACGATCCAAGCATCATGCCGATGTTCATCAACGCTGTATGAAAGCTCAGCACGGTTTCTGATGCTTGGGGTTTAAGAGAGATCAGATAAAATTGCTTCGATGGTGTTGTTGTCCATGTAGCGATGCCCCATATGGCGAGCGTGATCAAGACTCCGAAAGCAGAGAATTGCGTAAAGAAGAGCGCAAATAAAGATAACATCTGGATCATAATACTGATCGAAATGGATCGGTTTGGTCCCCATTGATCAACGGCGAAACCCCCAAAGCGTGAGCCAATAAAAGCAGAGATGCCTAAAATGAGTAAAGCGATGCTTGTCATTTCAAGTGAAAAGCCGGCAGTCTGTCGTAATAAAGGAGAGATATAAGCAAAGACCATCGTGTAGCCTAAAATCCAAAAGACGGTTGTGGCTAAGGCGCTGATCACTCTGCGGTCTTGAAGGATGTGTAATTGCTGCTTCAATGGCAGGTGAGAATGTCCCTCCATGTGTGGCAGTAATTGATAAAGCAGTAGCAAGAGACAAGCGGTACCTAGTGCAATGATGAGGAAAATATAGTGCCAATCCACATACCCTGATAAAAATGTTCCAATCGGCACACCAAGTACGAGTGAAACGGTAAATCCAGTAATGACCGCTGCCATCGCACTTCCCTTTTTTTCTGGTGGAGCGATCTGCGCTGCATAATTCGTGGCGACGACAATATATAAGCCACCGCTCATGGCCATGATGACCCGAGATAGCAGAAGCAGTACAAAATGATGGCTAAAAAAGGCGAGCATATTGCCTAAAATAAACACAAAAATAGCCAATAACAAAACCTTTTTTCGGTTTAATTTCGAGGTTGCCATGACTAAAAAGAGCGCGCCTATTGCATAAAAGAGAGAGTAGACCGTGATGAGCTGCCCGGCAGCAGGAATGGAAATGTGTAAATCAACCGAAATCATGTCTAGAATCCCTGATACGACGAATTCTGAAGTGCCTGTGACAAATGATCCGGCAGCTAAAAGAAATATCAATAGCTGATGAGATGTGTTTTTCATTTTGAACCCTTCCTTCATGTTGATACGTTGTCTTTAGTTTAAATTCCGTGCTAACATAAGTAAAATTGATGTTTTTCATGAAGGAGATGAGTAAATACTCATGAGCTTTGTTCGCTTTGATATTGTTGCAAAAGTGGTGGAGCTGGGCAGTTTTACTGCAGCAGCTGAAGCATTAAATATGACGCAGTCAGCAGTCAGTCATGCGGTGGCAGGTTTAGAAGCGGAGTGGGGCGTGTCTTTATTCATACGTGATCGAAAAAAGGGGATTATGCTGACGGATATTGGTCAAACCCTTCTCCCGCATATTAGAGAAGTGTTAAATAGAGTGGAGAAGATCCAGCAAGAAATTGCATTAACGAAAAATATTGAAACAGGCTTGATTCGTATTGGCACATTTGCTAGTGCATCAGCTTGTTTATTGCCGAAATTGCTTGTGAGCTATCAAAAAAAGCATCCAAAAATTGAATTTAAGTTCTATGAGGGGACGTATGAAGAAATATTGGAGTGGCTGGATTCTAGCATCATTGATGTTGGATTTGTTGTGAAAGGGCATAAGGATGAAGCCTTTGATTTGCTGCCGCTCATCAAAGATGAGATGGTGGTCGCCTATCATCCAAATCATCGTTTTGAGCAGCAGCCCTTTGTAGACATATCAGATTTGAAGGATGAACCATTTATTATGCCAACTGGTATGTATCAATCACATGTAGAGGATATTTTTTCAGAGGCACAAATGGAGCCGGCTGTTTTATTTGAAGTACATGATTGTACGACCATAGCTCGAATGGTCGGGGAAGGACTTGGCGTCACGATAGGACCCGAGTTATTTTTAAAAACACAACAGCTTGTGCAGATCAGTCATCTGAACGTGTCTCATCACCGTGAGGTTGCGCTTGCCTGTCCTTCACTCCAGCATGCTTCTCCGGCAGTGAAAGAGTTTTTCCATGTAGCCGGCACAGTTTTTGGAAAGTAGAGAGTTTTGGAGAAGGGTGTATAAAGAACTAGATGTGAATTTCCAAATTCGTGTAATAAGACGAATGAAGCGGACATTTATTTGAAAAATGTTCGCTTTTCGTATTGTTTTTTAAAAATGAAGTTGGTACAATAGACACAGAAATCAAATAGATAGAAGTCGTATAATCGCGGGGATATGGCCCGCAAGTTTCTACCAAGCTACCGTAAATGGCTTGACTACGTCAATTCACACTCGTTTGATATAAATCATGCATTGTTCTTGTTTTATGTCACAGTCTGAATTCACACTTGTAGTCAAGCGTCCCAAAATTGTTGGGGCGTTTTTTATTTGACTTGTGAATGGGACAGACTAAAGCAAAAGAACATGAAGGGAGTCAGTTGGCTTTGAAACAGTTTTTTCAGTTTGATGAGTTAGGTACGAATTACCGCAGAGAGATCATCGGTGGTTTAACCACATTTTTGTCGATGGCTTACATTCTGTTTGTTAATCCGATCACACTTGCATTAGTATCTGTGCCGGATTTTCCAGATAAATTACGAATTGATCAGGGCGCTGTCTTTACAGCAACGGCGTTAGCTTCTGCTGCAGGGTGTTTCCTGATGGGATTGATTGCCAGGTATCCGATAGCAATAGCCCCAGGAATGGGTCTGAATGCGTTCTTCGCCTTTTCGGTTGTTCTTGGCATGGGCATTAAATGGGAAGCAGCGCTTTCAGGTGTGTTTGTTTCAGGATTGATTTTCGTTGCCCTTTCTTTAACAGGTTTCCGTGAAAAAATCATCAATGCCATTCCGGCTGAGCTGAAGCTGGCTGTTGGTGCAGGTATTGGTTTGTTCATTACGTTTGTTGGACTTCAAGGCTCTGGCATTATTGCCAATAATGATAATACACTCGTTACGATTGGAAATATTCATAGTGGTCCTGTTCTGTTAACGGTGTTTGGTATCGTAGTGACCGTCATTTTAATGGTTCTTCGTGTGAATGCAGGTGTCTTCATTGGGATGCTTGTGACTGCTATTGCTGGGATGATTTTTGGTCTTGTACCAGTACCGTCTCAAATTGTGGGAAGTATTCCAAGCTTGTCTCCAACCTTTGGTCAAGCCTTGATTCACTTACCAGAAATATTCTCGATTCAAATGCTTGTTGTGATCTTAACGTTCCTATTCGTTGGATTCTTTGATACAGCTGGTACGCTTGTAGCTGTGGCAACACAGGCTGGTTTAATGAAAAATAATGAGCTGCCACGTGCAGGAAGAGCTCTACTGGCTGATTCTTCTTCAATCGTTGTAGGTTCTGTTCTTGGTACTTCAACGACAACGTCTTATGTTGAATCTAGTTCAGGTGTAGCGGCTGGTGCGCGTTCTGGTTTTGCAGCTGTCGTCACAGGTATTTTCTTCTTGCTGGCGATGTTCTTCTCACCGCTTTTATCCATTGTTACAAAAAATGTGACAGCACCTGCTTTAATTATTGTTGGTGCACTGATGGTCGCTCCGCTTGCAAAGATTGCATGGGATCGCTTTGAAATTGCTGTACCAGCGTTCTTAACAATGATTATGATGCCACTGACATACAGTATTGCAACAGGGATTGCGGTTGGCTTTATTTTCTACCCGATTACGATGATCTTTAAAGGCAAAGCCAAAGAAGTGCATCCAATTATGTACGGATTGTTTGTCATCTTTATTCTATATTTCGCTTTCTTAAATCATTAATGCTTCATTCAAAACAGCAGCTCATGGAAGCTGCTGTTTTTTTGATAAAAAAATCAAAACATAGTTGACTTATAGGAATTATGTGTTTATGATAAAAAGACATAATTCGCTGATTGGATCACCAAAGGCGCTTTGATTTCCTTTTTTAAATAGAAGGTTTCAGGGTGCCTTTTTTTCTTGGATACATTCATAAAAAGGGGAGGAGATGTCTTTTGTCACGCTGGCTTAGACAGGTCATTGAACGAAAAAAGCAGGCGCTGATTCAAAAGCTCCTTTTATGGGGGCATGAAGAAAAACAGGAAGCGCTCATGCATTATACGATTCATGAGCTGGAAAATGAGGTTCTCTATTTAAAAGAGCGAAAACAAAAATAGGGGGATGAGCGATGGATGAACAAAAGCTGAATTATATTTTATCTGCCTTAAAAGGGATCGACTATGGATCAGTGGTCATCACCATTCATAACGGACATATTACACAGGTTGATACGACTAAAAAGACTCGGTTCCCCGCTCATCAGGAGAATCTCCGGGTTCAGCAAGCAAAGCGGAGTCACTATCGTTGATGACGGATTGTAAGATGATAAAAAGCTGATTGAGGTCATCAGCTTTTTTGTTTTGTCTCATTTTTTCACCGTTTTAAAACCTCTGCTGCCTTTCTTTCGTCTATTCGTATGAACGTCAAGCAATCTTGACTGAATAGAGAGACTCCGCTACTTTAAGAGGAGTCATCCGAACAGGTCATTTACTTGAGCCTGTAAGGATTGGATAGGAGTTGATATGAGATGTTAGAGAAAGACCAAGAGCAGGGAACATCTGAAATGAAAAATGAAGAGCCGACAATAGATCAAGAAACAAGACAATCCCGCCTCAGCCGAAGTACTGTAAAACGCGGAAGAACCTCAAAATCAGTGGATGATGAGCGTTCGGCCATTCAGCGTATACTGCAAGGTGTAGGAGGCGCGTTTAAGCGTTACGGCTCATATGGACTGGCGATGTTAAAATCACCAAGCCAGGCCATCAATCAAACGAAAACATTGCGTATGAAGTACGCTTGGATTTCAATTGTGTTATTCAGCGTGTTTTTTGCTTTAGGCAACTTTGTTCAATTAAAGGCGTCAAAGACCCGTTTATTAGGCTTTGGCATTCATTATTCTTTTGGTGACGCCTTTTTGAGAGTGGCAGTCTTTACATTTATTCTGCTGACATTGATGATGCTCACCGTCTGGTTACTCGGAAAGTATATGCTAAAAGGAAACATATCACTCAAAGAAGTGATCATGAAATTTGGTGCTGCGCTTGTGCCGGTTTTGGTTTTATCCATCCTTTGGCTTGTATTTGCCATGCTGAATATTCCTTATGTGACCGTTATATTATCTGTGATGATGTTTTTCGGTCTCCAGTTGATTGCGGTCGTGCTCTTTCGCTCGATTCAATCGGAGCATGATGCTGTACGTGGAGATTTGATGTATGCAGGCTGGGTCTTCTTATTGATTGAACTTGTCATCATTGCGCTGCTTTGGGGCATAGTCGGGGAGTATTTGATCCCATCACTTGTTCCTGTTCGATTCGGATAAAACACACTGAAAACCTCCTTTTTTGAAAAAGGGGGTTTTCATGTTGAGAAGAGAAAAAAACGGGTAAACTCTTGGTAACAAAGACCACCCTCATTGTCGAAAGATATATGTGTTTTTATCGCGTAAATTTGATTGTATCAAGGTATGTTCTCTAGTAGAATATGGGGTGCTTTATTTGATTTTTTAGTGCAGGGGGTTCGAATCGTGCTTCAACAACTTTTATCCAACGCGTTCACCATGGTTTTAATCATTTTAGTGATTAATATTGTCTACGTCTCTTTTTCCACCATGCGTTTGATTTTAACAATGAAAGGCAGACGGTACGCAGCTGCTTTTGCGGGTACAATCGAAATGCTCATTTATGTCATTGGGTTAAGTATCGTTCTAGATAACTTAGATCAAATACAAAATGTCATTGCGTATGCGCTAGGTTATGGAATGGGGATCATTGTCGGGATGAAAATTGAAGAGAAGCTGGCACTTGGCTACACAACTGTTAACGTGATCACAAAAGAATTGGATGTCGATCTCCCAAGACAATTGAGAGAAAAAGGATATGGTGTCACTAGCTGGGTAGCAGGCGGTCTTGAAGGAGACCGGACAGCATTGCAAATTTTAACACCGAGAAAATATGAACTGCAATTATATGAAACGATAAAAACGCTGGATTCAAAGGCATTTATCATTTCATATGAGCCCAAATCGATTCACGGCGGCTTCTGGGTGAAGGCTGTGAAGAAAAGGAGAATTAAAGAATGACCGCAAAACCAAAGAAGAAAAAATTCTATGTGGAAGACAACATGACGATCGATCAGGTGTTGTCCCAGATGGCAGCGGAAGGCTACTCGCCTGTCCGGCGAATGGAGGAACCGATTTTTCAAGAAAAGAAGGAAAATGGGTCGATTCAGATCATTCCGATTGGGAAAAAAATCGTATTTGAAGGAAAAACAGTCTAAATCCGAACATTAAAACGACGACTTCATAGATTGTTCGATAAATCCGTTGACATCATGAAGATCCGTTGTTAAGATAAACATGAAATCAAAACACGAGCCTCATATAATCTTGGGAATATGGCCCATAAGTTTCTACCCGGTTACCGTAAATGACTGGACTATGCAGGATAGTGAACAAAACTGACATGGCGTTACAAAAGCGAACAGCGCTTACCATGGCCCGGTTTGTGTTGCTTCCTAACAATGCAATACAGACCGGGCCTTTTTGTTCGGCGTTTGACAAGCTGCTTAGGTTTGGGAAGCGTGTCAAACGATACAAAAATCGAATAACAGCTTAAAGGTGGGGACAAAATGAAGCCGCTTGTAGGTGTCATCATGGGAAGTACATCTGATTGGGAAACAATGAAAAATGCGTGCGATATCTTAGAGGAATTAGACATTCCGTATGAAAAACAGGTGGTATCCGCACATCGGACACCTGACTTGATGTTTGAATATGCGACTGAAGCAAGGGGCAAAGGACTAAAGGTCATCATTGCCGGTGCTGGAGGCGCAGCACATTTACCGGGGATGGTCGCAGCAAAAACGACACTGCCGGTCATTGGCGTGCCCGTACAATCAAAAGCACTAAATGGACTGGATTCCTTATTATCTATCGTTCAAATGCCAGGCGGTGTACCAGTTGCCACAGTGGCGATTGGCAAAGCCGGTGCAACAAATGCAGGCCTTCTGGCTGCACAAATGATTTCAGCATTTGATGAAGCAATCGCAGCCCGCCTCGAAGAAAGAAGAGAGCAGACAAAACAGACTGTACTAGAAAGCAGTGATCAGCTTGGCTAAGCAAACCATTTTTCCAAACGCAACCATCGGCATCATCGGCGGCGGACAGCTTGGCAGATATATGGCCGTCAGTGCTAAGCAAATGGGGTACCGGGCAGCTGTCTTAGACCCAGTCGCACAATCTCCTTGTGGACAGGTTGCGGATACAGAAATTACAGCCGCGTATAGTGACCTTAAAGCGATTCGAAAGCTGGCTGCAATCAGCGATGTTGTGACATATGAATTTGAAAACATTGATTATGATGCACTTAATCAGTTGAAGGAAGAGGCGTATTTACCGCAAGGAAGTGAACTTCTTCTTTTAACTCAAAACCGTGAAACCGAGAAAAAAGGCATTGTAGACGCAGGCTGTGAAGTAGCGCCTTACCGCATCATTCATGATGAGAAGGAACTGGAAGACGCAGTGGACGTGCTTGGTTTGCCAGCTGTGCTGAAAACATGCAGAGGCGGTTATGACGGGAAAGGACAGTACGTCATCAAAGAGAAGGATCAGCTTCATGAAGCAGCAGTGCTCCTTACTCACGGAACGTGCATTTTAGAAAGCTGGGTTCCATTTCAAATGGAGCTTTCGGTGATCGTCACTCGTTCTGTTCATGGAGAGATTGCGGTATTCCCAGTCGCTGAGAACATTCATAAGCATAATGTTTTATTCCAAAGCATCGTGCCTGCAAGAGTAGATACCAGCATTCAGGAGAAAGCAAAAGAGCTGGCAACGACACTGGCTGAAAAGCTGGGTTTGGTTGGTACGCTTGCTGTAGAACTGTTCCTAACAACTGAAGGAAAGCTGCTTGTCAACGAACTGGCACCTCGCCCGCATAATTCTGGTCATTATACGCTTGATTTATGTGAGACGAGTCAGTTTGAACAGCACGTTCGCGCCATTTGTGGTCTGCCGCTTGGCGGTACAGCCCTTTTATCAGAGGGAATGATGGTGAACTTATTAGGCGATGAAGTGGACATCCCAAAAGAGCATCCCGAGCTTCTCAAAGAAGCGAAGCTTTATCTATATGGAAAGCATGAAGTAAAAGCCGGCCGCAAAATGGGGCATATGACGTTTATGAAACAGCTTGATGATGAATGGATGACAAACATCACAAAGATATGGACTGAAAGAGATGGAGGAAACGGGAAATGATCGAACGTTACGCACGACCAGAAATGTCAGCAATCTGGACAGAGGAAAACAAATTTAATGCATGGCTTGAAGTAGAAATTCTCGCTTGTGAAGCTTGGGCAGAACTTGGCGTGATTCCGAAAGAAGACGTTGTGACAATGCGCAAGAATGCAAGCTTTGATATTGGACGTATTCTAGAGATTGAACAAGACACGCGCCACGACGTGGTTGCCTTTACGCGTGCTGTATCTGAATCTCTAGGAGAAGAAAGAAAGTGGGTTCATTACGGGTTAACTTCTACAGACGTAGTGGATACGGCGCTTTCATATTTATTAAAACAGGCGAACGATATCCTGCTCAAGGACATTGAGAGATTTGTTGACATACTAAAAGAAAAAGCAAAAGAGCACAAATATACCGTCATGATGGGCCGTACACACGGTGTACACGCTGAACCGACAACATTTGGCCTGAAGCTTGGTCTTTGGTACGAAGAAATGAAGCGTAACCTAGAACGTTTTAAACAAGCAAAAGCCGGCATTGAATACGGTAAAATCTCTGGAGCTGTTGGCACATATGCGAACATCGACCCGTTTGTTGAGCAATATGTATGTGAGAAACTTGGCATCAAAGCTGCACCAATTTCAACCCAAACCTTGCAGCGTGACCGCCACGCAGATTACATGGCAACTCTTGCTTTAGTCGCAACAAGCATTGAAAAATTTGCTGTTGAGATCCGTGGTCTTCAAAAGAGTGAAACACGTGAAGTAGAAGAGTTCTTTGCAAAAGGTCAAAAAGGATCATCAGCAATGCCGCATAAGCGTAACCCAATCGGCTCTGAAAATATGACGGGAATTGCCCGCGTCATCCGTGGATATATGCTGACAGCTTATGAAAATGTGCCGCTTTGGCATGAGCGTGATATTTCTCATTCATCTGCTGAGCGCATCATTTTACCAGATGCAACGATTGCACTGAACTATATGCTGAACCGTTTCTCAAACATCGTGAAAAACTTGACTGTCTTCCCTGAGAATATGAAACGCAACATGGACCGCACACTTGGCTTAATTTACTCACAGCGTGTTCTTCTTGCATTAATTGATACAGGCATGGCACGTGAAGAGGCATATGACACGGTTCAACCAAAGGCGATGGAAGCGTGGGAGAAGCAAGTACCATTCCGTTCATTAGTAGAAGCGGAAGAAAAAATCACATCACGCTTAACACCTGAACAAATCGCTGACTGCTTCGATTACAACTATCATTTGAAAAATGTCGATATGATTTTCGAACGTCTAGGTCTTGCGTAAGAAATGGGCCGCCTGCTAGCCAGGCGCCTAATCCTGAAAATTGCCAACATTCAAATTAGGAGGCCAACCTGAATGACTGCGAAACAAGAACTTCTCTACGAAGGCAAAGCGAAAAGAATCTATCAGACCGATGACGAGCATATTTTATATGTCGAATATAAAGACTCAGCTACAGCATTTAACGGCGAAAAGAAAGCTGAAATTGAAGGAAAAGGCAGACTGAACAACGAGATTTCAAGCTTAATCTTTCAAATGCTACATGAAAAAGGGATCAACAATCACTTTGTGAAACGCCTCTCTGAAACAGAACAGCTCATTCAAAAGGTACAGATTGTTCCGCTTGAAGTGGTTGTACGAAATGTGGTGGCAGGCAGCATGTCAAAACGCCTCGGCATTCCAGAGGGAACGAAACTGGACACACCTTTGATTGAGTTTTACTACAAAGATGATGCACTCGGCGATCCGCTCATTACAGAAGATCATATTCGCATTTTACATGCAGCCACACCTGAACAGGTAGAGGAAATGAAACAGATCACAAGACAAGTGAATGAAGAATTAAAGCAAATCTTCTCAGACTGTCATGTGAATTTAATTGATTTCAAGCTTGAATTCGGAATAGATCACGAGAATCGTATTTTGCTAGCTGATGAGATTTCACCTGATACGTGCAGGCTTTGGGACAAAGATACAAACGAAAAGCTTGATAAAGACGTGTTCAGACGAAACCTGGGCGGCTTAACGAATGCATACGAAGAAATTTTCAAAAGACTTGGAGGCCATAAACATGTATAAAGTGAAAATTTTTGTCAGCTTAAAAGAGAGCGTTCTTGATCCACAAGGAAGTGCCGTGCAGCACGCTTTGCACAGCATGTCTTATCAGGAAGTAAAGGATGTCCGTATCGGGAAATACATGGAGCTTGTCATTGAAAAATCAGATCGTGATTTAGACACAGTCGTCAAAGAAATGTGTGAAAAATTACTTGCCAACACGGTGATTGAAGATTACCGCTATGAGGTGGAGGAGGTTGTCGCACAGTGAAGTTTGCAGTGATCGTCTTGCCTGGCTCTAACTGTGATATCGATATGTACCATGCGATTCAAGATGAGCTGGGTGAACAAGTTGAATATGTATGGCACGACGAAACGAGTCTTGACGGATTTGACGGTGTACTCGTACCAGGCGGTTTCTCTTATGGGGATTACCTAAGATGCGGGGCGATTGCCCGCTTCTCGAACATCATGCCGGCGGTGAAAAAAGCGGCAGAGGAAGGAAAGCCTGTTCTTGGTGTTTGTAACGGGTTCCAAATTCTTCAGGAGCTTGGCATTCTTCCGGGTGCGATGAGACGAAATAAAGACTTGAAGTTTATCTGTCGACCAGTTGAACTCATTGTAGAAAACAACGAAACGCAATTTACAAGCGGTTATCAAAAAGGCGAATCCATTACGATTCCTGTAGCGCACGGTGAAGGCAACTTCTACTGTGATGAAGACACTTTAGCGAAGCTCATTGAACGCGGCCAAATCGCTTTCACTTACGGAGACGATATTAACGGCAGTGTGAATCGAATTGCAGGTGTAACGAATGAAGAGGGCAATGTACTCGGCATGATGCCGCACCCTGAGCGCGCGGTTGATTCATTACTAGGCAGCGCAGACGGACTTAAATTGTTTCAATCTATCGTGAAAAATTGGAGGGACACTCATGTCACTACTGCTTGAACCAAGTCACAAGCAAATTAAAGAAGAGAAATTGTATCAGCAAATGGGATTGAGTGATGAAGAATTCGCTTTAATCGAATCCATTATTGGCAGGCTGCCAAACTACACAGAAACGGGTATTTTTTCTGTCATGTGGTCAGAGCATTGCAGTTATAAAAACTCAAAGCCTGTTTTAAGCAAATTCCCGACAAAAGGAGATCATGTCCTTCAAGGTCCTGGGGAAGGCGCTGGAATCGTTGATATTGGAGACAACCAAGCGGTTGTATTTAAAATCGAATCACATAACCATCCATCTGCGATTGAACCGTATCAAGGAGCGGCGACAGGTGTCGGCGGAATTATCCGTGATGTATTCTCCATGGGTGCGCGTCCAATTGCTGTATTAAACTCTCTTCGTTTTGGTGAACTGACTTCACCGCGTGTGAAGTACTTGTTTGAAGAAGTAGTGGCAGGGATCGCAGGCTATGGAAACTGTATCGGAATTCCAACAGTCGGCGGAGAGGTTCATTTTGATCAAAGCTATGAAGGCAATCCGCTCGTGAATGCGATGTGTGTTGGATTAATCAACCATGAAGACATCAAAAAAGGGCAGGCAAAAGGTGTTGGCAACACGGTTATGTACGTTGGTGCCAAAACGGGTCGTGACGGAATTCACGGTGCAACATTTGCTTCTGAAGAATTTTCTGATGAATCAGAAGAAAAACGCTCAGCTGTTCAAGTCGGCGATCCATTCATGGAAAAGCTGCTGCTTGAAGCGTGCCTTGAAGTTATTAAAAACGATGCGCTCGTTGGGATTCAGGATATGGGAGCGGCTGGCTTAACAAGCTCAAGTGCGGAAATGGCGAGTAAAGCAGGGTCTGGTATTGAGATGAATCTAGATCTGATTCCGCAGCGTGAAACAGGCATGTCAGCATACGAAATGATGCTGTCTGAATCTCAAGAGAGAATGCTTTTGGTCATTGAAAAAGGCCGTGAACAAGAAATCATTGATATTTTTGAAAAATACGATCTTGAAGCGGTATCAGTTGGTCATGTGACAGACGATAAAATGCTTCGTTTACTTCATCAAGGTGAAGTGGTTTGTGAGCTTCCTGTCGACGCTCTTGCAGAAGAAGCGCCGGTTTATCACAAGCCGTCAAGTGAGCCTGCATACTATCGTGAGTTTTTAGAAACAAAAGTTGAAGCACCTGCTATCACAGATGCAGCCGAAACGTTAAAGCAGCTCCTTCAGCAGCCAACGATCGCAAGTAAAGAATGGGTTTATGATCAATATGACTACATGGTTCGGACAAATACAGTCGTTGCACCGGGCTCTGATGCGGGCGTTTTAAGAATCCGTGGAACGAAAAAAGCCCTTGCGATGACAACAGATTGTAACGCACGTTATCTCTATCTTGATCCAGAGGTCGGCGGGAAAATCGCAGTCGCAGAAGCAGCACGTAACATTGTGTGCTCAGGGGCTCGACCGCTTGCAGTGACAGATAACCTAAACTTCGGTAACCCAGAGAAACCAGAAATTTTCTGGCAAATTGAAAAATCTGCTGACGGAATTAGCGAAGCATGCCGCACGCTAAGCACACCGGTTATCGGTGGGAACGTCTCTTTATATAACGAATCAAATGGAACAGCGATTTACCCAACACCTGTCATTGGGATGGTTGGTTTGGTTGAAGATACAGCTCATATTACGACGCAGTCGTTCCAGCAGGCTGGCGATGTGATTTTCGTCATTGGTGAAACGAAGGAAGAATTCGCAGGCAGTGAGCTTCAAAAGATGACAGAAGGCCGTATTTACGGAAAAGCACCAGAAATTGATTTGGATGTAGAGCTCACACGTCAGGAAGCACTTCTTGCTGCCATTCAAAACGGACTTGTTCAATCCGCACATGATGTGTCTGAAGGTGGTCTTGGTGTAGCACTTGCTGAGAGTACATTTGGAACAGACGGTCTTGGCGCTCATATCCAAATTGATTTAAACAGCGAAGCTTCATTATTCAGTGAAACACAGTCACGCTTTGTTGTCACAGTGAAACCAGAGCACCGCGAAGCGTTTGCTGCGGCTGTCAAAGATGCAAAAGAAGTTGGAACGGTGACAAATGATGGTGTATTCACCGTCAAAAATCAAGAAGGACAACAATGGATTCATGCAGCGGTTAATGAACTTGAACGCGCATGGAAAGGAGCGATCCCATGCTTGCTGAAATCAGAGGCTTAAACGAAGAGTGTGGCGTCTTTGGGGTTTGGGGACACGAAGAAGCCCCGCAAATCACATATTACGGGTTGCATAGCCTTCAGCACCGAGGACAAGAGGGTGCGGGAATCATTGCAACAGATGGTGAAAACCTGACGGCACATAAAGGCCTTGGACTGATTACGGAAGTCTTTCAAAACGGTGAGCTAAAGGATTTGAAAGGAAAAGGGGCGATCGGTCACGTTCGGTATGCGACAGCAGGCGGAGGCGGCTTTGAAAATGTGCAGCCCCTCTTCTTCCGCTCGCAAAACAACGGCAGTCTTGCCCTTGCTCATAATGGGAATTTAGTGAATGCAACGCAATTAAAGCAGCAGCTAGAGAACCAAGGGAGTATTTTCCAGACGTCTTCTGACACTGAAGTACTGGCTCATTTGATTAAGCGCAGCGGGTATGTTGAATTGAAAGAGCAGATCAAAAATGCTCTGTCTATGCTTAAAGGAGCATATGCTTTCTTAATTATGACGGAAACAGAAATGATTGTGGCTCTTGATCCGAACGGCTTACGTCCACTTTCACTTGGTATGCTTGGGGACGCTTATGTCGTTGCTTCTGAAACATGTGCATTTGATGTTGTCGGCGCCACGTATTTACGAGATGTGGAGCCTGGCGAAATGCTGATCATTAATGATGAAGGCCTCAAATCAGAGCGCTTCTCCATGAGCATTAACCGTAGCATGTGCAGCATGGAATACATTTATTTCTCAAGACCTGACAGCAATATCAACGGCATCAATGTGCATAGTGCGAGAAAGAATCTTGGCAAAAAGCTTGCCGAAGAAGCGCATGTTGAAGCAGATGTTGTGACAGGTGTACCAGATTCAAGTATTTCTGCAGCGATTGGATATGCGGAAGCAACAGGTATTCCGTATGAGCTTGGTTTAATTAAAAACCGTTATGTCGGCCGGACCTTTATCCAGCCGTCACAAGCATTGCGTGAGCAGGGCGTACGTATGAAGCTGTCTGCTGTGCGCGGTGTCGTCGAAGGAAAGCGTGTTGTCATGGTGGATGATTCCATCGTACGGGGAACAACGAGCCGCCGTATTGTGACGATGCTAAGAGAAGCGGGTGCGACGGAAGTTCATGTACGCATTAGTTCACCGCCAATTGCACATCCGTGTTTTTATGGAATTGATACGTCCACACATGAAGAGCTGATTGCTTCTTCTCATTCAGTGGAAGAAATTAGACAGGAAATCGGTGCAGACTCTATTGCCTTTTTATCTGTAGACGGTTTAATGGACGGGATTGGCAGGAAGTATGATGATCCGCAGCGCGGTCAATGCTTAGCGTGCTTTACTGGAAAATACCCGACTGAAATTTATGAAGATACTGTTCTTCCTCATGTGAAGGAAACAGTTCTGACGAAATAATCGAATAAAGGAGCAGCAGTCAAGGTGATTTGATATGCTGCTCTTTCATTCTGCCGAAAATAAATGGAAGAGAAGCAGCCAAAAGGAGTGAATGGGATGTCAGAAGCATATAAAAACGCCGGTGTCGACATCGAAGCAGGATACGAAGCCGTCAAACGAATGAAAACACACGTAGAACGTACAAAACGAGCAGGTGTCATGGGCGCTCTAGGTGGATTTGGCGGGATGTTTGATTTATCAGAGCTGCCATATAAAAAGCCCGTTCTTGTTTCAGGAACAGATGGTGTCGGAACGAAATTGAAGCTTGCCTTTTTAATGGATCAACACGATACGATCGGCGTAGATGCCGTGGCGATGTGTGTGAACGATGTGCTGGCACAAGGGGCAGAGCCGCTCTTTTTCTTAGATTACTTAGCAGTCGGCAAAGCAGATCCTGTGAAAATTGAATCAATCGTTAAAGGTGTGGCTGATGGCTGTGAGCAGTCTGGTTCAGCGCTTGTCGGCGGAGAGACAGCAGAAATGCCGGGTCTTTACACAGAAGATGAATATGATATTGCTGGTTTTTCTGTAGGTGTCGTTGAAAAGGATGAAATCGTGACAGGAGACAGCATCAAAGAAGGACACTTGCTTATTGGACTCAGCTCAAGTGGAATTCATAGCAATGGATACTCTCTCGTTCGTAAAGTATTGCTGGAAGACGCTGGTCTGGACCTGCATCAAACGTACGAGCCTTTTACAAGACCGCTTGGAGAAGAGCTTCTTGAACCGACGAAAATTTATGTAAAGCCCGTCCTTAAACAAGTGAAAGCCGGCAAGATTGATGGCATGGCACATGTAACAGGCGGCGGCTTTATTGAAAATTTACCACGTATGCTGCCTGAAGGGCTTGGTGTTGAGATTGATAACGGCTCATGGCCAGTACCGCCAATTTTCTCTTTTATTCAAGAAAAAGGTCTGCTGAAGGCAGAAGAGATGTTCAATGTGTTTAATATGGGCATTGGTTTTGTTTTAGCGGTAAAAGAGGATGATCTTGTCGAAGTGATCAGAGGACTTGAACAAGATGGCGAGAAAGCCTTTCTCATCGGTCGTGTTCAAAAAGGCGAAGGTGTCACATTCGGCGGTGGAAGCCTCTCATGAAGAAGTTTGCGATCTTCGCCTCTGGAAGCGGGACGAATTTTCAAGCCATTATTGATACATTAAAAGAAGAACAGTGGCAGGCAGAGGCCGCCATTGTGATTTGTGATAAACCGGGTGCAAAGGTGCTGGAGCGTGCTGAGAAAGAGGGCATTCCCTCCTTTGCATTTACCCCGAAGGCTTTTCCGAATAAAGCCGCTTTCGAACAAACGATCATTGAACAGCTTAGACTTCATGAAGTGGAATGGGTTTTCCTTGCTGGGTATATGAGGTTGATCGGTCCGACATTACTTGAAGCATTCAGAGGGAAAATTGTGAATATCCATCCGTCTTTGCTGCCAGCCTTCCCAGGGCTTGATGCCATTGGACAAGCCTATCAAGCTGGCGTCAGAGTGGCAGGTATCACCGTCCATTTTGTCGACGAAGGCATGGATACAGGTCCGATTATTGACCAAGCGTCCATTTACATCGAACAAGGGGAAGAGCTTGAATCGATTGAAAAAAGAATGCATGAACTAGAACACACACTATATCCAAAAGTGATCAAATCACTTTTAGAATTATCTTAATGAGGTGACGAAGGCATGACAATCAAACGCGCATTAATCAGTGTTTCCGATAAAACAAATCTAGTACCTTTTGTGAAAGAACTAACAGAACTTGGTGTTGAAGTCATTTCAACTGGAGGTACACACAAACTTCTTCAAGAGAACGGCATTGATGTCATTGGGATTTCTGAAGTGACTGGATTCCCTGAAATCATGGACGGACGTCTCAAAACACTTCACCCAAACATTCATGGTGGACTATTGGCAGTGAGAGAAAACGAAGATCATATGGCACAGATTGAAAAGCATGGTATTCAGCCAATTGACCTTGTTGTCGTGAATCTCTATCCATTCAAAGAAACAATTTCAAAAGACGATGTGACGTATGAAGAAGCGATTGAAAACATTGATATTGGCGGACCAGGAATGCTTCGTGCAGCATCTAAAAACCATCAAGACGTAACAGTAATTGTCGATCCTCGTGATTATGATACAGTCGTTCAGCAAATCAAAGAAGGCGGCGTGTCATTAGAGAAAAAACGAGAGCTTGCAGCAAAGGTATTCCGTCATACGGCGGCTTACGATGCGTTGATTGCGGATTACTTAACGAACTTTGTTGGTGAAACAGAGCCAGAACAATTCACTGTCACGTTTGAGAAAAAACAATCCCTTCGTTATGGAGAAAACCCGCACCAAGCGGCGACTTTCTATGAAAATGCTCTTCCAAGCAAAGGTTCGTTGGCTACTGCAAAGCAATTACATGGAAAAGAGCTTTCCTACAACAATATCAAAGATGCAGATGCCGCTCTTCAAATTGTGCGTGAATTCTCCGAGCCAGCAGCTGTTGCTGTAAAGCATATGAACCCATGCGGCGTTGGTACAGGAGAAACGATTGCAGAAGCATTTGACCGTGCATTCAAAGCAGATGAAACCTCTATTTTTGGCGGCATTGTGGCACTTAACCGTGAAGTAGACAAGCAAACGGCTGAAGCTCTGCATACGATTTTCTTAGAAATTGTCATTGCCCCATCCTTTAGCCAAGAAGCACTTGATGTGTTAACAGCGAAAAAGAATCTTCGTTTATTAACACTAGATGTAGAAGCGGATCTCGGGAAAAAAGAAAAGCAACTGACAAGTGTCCATGGCGGATTGCTCGTTCAGGATATCGACACGTACGGCTTAGAGGAAGCAACGATTTCGATCCCGACGAAGAGAGAACCGACTGAAGACGAATGGAAAGACTTAAAGCTCGCTTGGAAAGTCGTCAAGCATGTGAAATCAAATGCGATCGTTTTAGCAAAGGATCAAATGACAGCAGGTATTGGTGCAGGTCAAATGAACCGTGTCGGCTCAGCGAACATTGCGATTGAGCAAGCAGGTGAAAAAGCAAAAGGAAGTGCACTAGGCTCTGATGCATTTTTCCCAATGGGCGATACGGTGGAAGCTGCTGCGAAGGCAGGCGTCACAGCAATCATTCAGCCAGGCGGTTCCATTCGTGATGAAGAATCGATTCAAAAGGCAGATGAATACGGCATTGCCATGGTCTTCACTGGCGTTAGACATTTCAAACATTAAGGGGATGACAGTGTGAACGTATTAATTATCGGCAGAGGCGGAAGAGAGCATACCATCGCATGGAAAGTGAATCAAAGTGAACTTGTCAGCCAAGTATTTGTCGCACCCGGCAATGATGGAATGACAGATGCTGCGAAGCTTGTATCAATCGACGAAGGCGATCATGAGGCATTAATTCGTTTTGCAAAAGAAAACGAGATCGGCTTAACCATTGTCGGCCCAGAGGTTCCTTTAATTGCTGGTGTGGTGGATGCATTTCAAGAGGCAGGACTAAAGGTATTTGGACCGAATGCAAAAGCTGCGGTCATCGAAGGTTCAAAGGAATTTGCAAAAGACTTAATGAAAAATTATGATATCCCAACAGCCGCTTATGCTACCTTCACATCGTTCAAAGAAGCGAAGGCATATGTGGAAGAAAAGGGTGCGCCGATTGTGATTAAAGCAGACGGTCTCGCCGCAGGAAAAGGCGTGACAGTTGCGATGACACTTGAAGAGGCGATCGACTGTCTGCATGATTTCTTAGAGGATGAAAAGTTTGGCGATGCCAGTGCATCTGTTGTTATCGAAGAATTTTTAACAGGCGAGGAATTTTCACTAATGGCCTTTGTCAATGGAGAAAAGGTGTACCCGATGGTGATTGCGCAGGATCACAAGCGGGCCTTTGAAGATGACAAAGGGCCGAACACTGGCGGGATGGGGGCTTATTCACCAGTTCCGCAAATTTCAGATGAAGTCGTCCAAAAAGCGGTGGAGAACGTCGTCATACCGGCGGCTCGTGCGATGGTGCAGGAAGAGCGTCCGTTTACAGGCATTTTATATGCAGGCTTAATGCTGACACCAGAAGGCTCAAAGGTCATTGAATTCAATGCACGCTTTGGCGACCCTGAAACGCAGGTGGTGCTCCCTCGTCTAGAATCAGATCTAGTCCAAGTATTCCTAGATATTCTAGATGGAAAAGATGTAGACTTGCAGTGGAAAGACACTGCGGCTGTCAGTGTGGTTCTTGCTTCAGAAGGATACCCGGAGGACTACGCAAAAGGTACGCCGATCGGTGCTTTGCAAACAACAGTGTCTGACGTTGTGACCTTCCACGCAGGAACAAAAAAGGAAAACGATCAATTCGTCACAAATGGAGGTCGTGTAGCGAATGTAACCGCATTTGACGAAACATTCGAAGCGGCAAGAACAAGAGTGTATGAAGCGGTTGAAGAAATCATTCAGCCCGGTCTATTTTACCGTCGTGACATTGGCGCCCGTGCGCTGAAAGCTGCGGGGAAAACCGTATAATTAAAACACCTTTCTATCTGACGAGATGGAAAGGTGTTTTTTGTTCGTGAGAAGGGATGATGCGCGAATAAGAAGAAGTAGTATGGGATTGCAGATGAATTGGGAGGAAACATGGAAATCAAAGCATTTATGATCTTTACAATCGTCATACTCACTTGATTTTTAATTTCTATAAATCACATTATGTATGTGGCAATCAAGCAAAAGAGAATCAGAAAGGGTTCAGCCATTAGTTATATGATACTTTCAATTTTTTCTGGCATCGCTATTTCTTCATTTCTAATTTGGAAGTTCTTTATTAGCTGATTCATAAGAGAGGATGAGTGTATGGTGCAATTGAAGAAACTTGCAAACGAGCGTTTTTCTGCTTTGATCTGTATGGATTCATTTAATGAGCGAATTCGTTTAGATGATTACAGCGGCAGGGTGCAGGATGTGATTCAGTCTGTTCTTCAGGAAGCGGCGGACTGCAAGGCTTCTAAGGTTATTGTAAAAGTCAGGCGTGAGCATATGCCTCTTTTTTTAGAAAAAGGCTTTCGGCTTGAAGGCGTGTTTTCTCATTATTTTCTTGGAAGTGATGCGTATGGCATGTCACTCTTTCTGACGGAGGATCGAATGAACAGCCCGTATTGGCTGAAGGAAGATGAGATCGTCTCAACCATTCAAGCGAAGCAGATTAAAAAAGACCAAGGCACTTGGCAGGATGAGTATGTGATGAGGAAAGCGGATACGCAGGATATTCACAAGCTGGCAAAGCTCTATGATACCGTCTTTGAAACGTATCCTACGCCAATGAATGAGCCAGATTACATCCAAAAGGTGATGGAGGAAGGGACGGTTTTTTATGCCGTTGAACATGACGGGCATATTGTGAGTGCAGCATCCGCTGAAATCAATGCGCCGTATGGTCATGCGGAATTAACAGATTGTGCAACCCTTCCATCATATAGAAAACTAGGATTCATGCATCATTTGATTCTAGCACTCGAAAAGGAACTTCAATCCATGCACATTTATGTCTTTTATTCTCTCGCACGTGCACTGTCCTATGGAATGAATCAAGTGTTTTATCAGCTCGGCTATACGTATACCGGGCGCTTCCAAAATAATTGCTATATTTTTGACAAAATTGAAGATATGAATCTATGGGTGAAAACGCCGAATGAATCATGAAATGGTTCTCATCTGATCAAGCAGACCAGAAAGGCGGTACGCCATAATACTAAGCTGCAGCTTCATCCGGTCATCAGTGGATTTGAGGCTGCAGCCTGTTCTCGTTTCAATTTGTTTCAACCGGTAGCTTAATGTATGTCGATGAATAAATAATTCCCCCGCAGATTTTTGAATATTTTCATTGTGTGCCAAATACACTTCGAGTGTATGGATCAGGTCAGCCCCTTGTTTCTTCGTATAAAGCAAAGGGCTTAACAGCTCTACATAAAAGTCATGCAAATTCATACCCGCTTCATTCATTTCAAGAAGCATGCCGTATAAGCCGAGCTTCTGATAATGAATGATGCTTTCGTCTGTTTTTAAAAGCGGCAGAAGTCTTGCTGCATACTGCGCTTCCTTTGCGCTTTTTGCAAAAAGACTGATCTGGTCATAGGCTCTACCGATGCCAATGACAATCGGATGGACGGGGAAAAAATAAGACCAAGTGCTCCGGCACTCCTCTGATGCACGATACCACTCCGTTTCTTGAAACGCTTTTTTTCCTGCTGGTGTCAGGACAAAAATGGAATCGAGCCTTGCCTTTAATAAATAAGGAATATGTCTGCGTTCAAATATCGACGTAAGTAATTGAGAAAGGCGCTGCATCATTTGGTGATCGAGCTGTGTGTGCTGATGCTGAAATTGAAAGTAGATGACCACCTGTTCATCGCTCATATCATATTGCAGCTTTCTTGCTTGCTCGATGACATAGCTTTCTTCTGTATATTGCTGCTGCAACATATCATCTAATAAGTGTCCCTGCATTTGGTTTTCTGTATCTTGAATGGCTTTTTGCTTCAGCCATTCAATCGCATACACCGCCCCGGCATGCTCGATGGCGATTGCGTCGAGATGGTGCCACGTTTCTTTTTTCTTTAAAGCCACAATAAACCCAAAAATATCGCCCATTGCAATGACGGGGCACGCAGCCAGAACAAACGCACCGCACGTGTCATAGACGAGCCGCCCTTTCTCCTCAGCCTGCTTGAGAAGAGGTGTCGTTTCAATTGGTTCGTGATCTGTTTGAAAGCCAAATGCAGGAGAATACGTTACTTCGTCTGTTTCGAGGTGAGCCGCTGTTTGATGTAAAAATACATCTAGCACGACAATATTTGCCGCAGTGAGATGTGCTAGTTCATCTGTAATTTGCGTGACGTTTTTATTGCTGACATTTAAATGGGTCAACCTTTGATGAATGGCTGAAGAATATTTCAGTTGATGGAGCTGGCTGCTGACGATTTGCTCTAGGACGGCTTTTGTAATGTCTGAGAAATTGACATGTGAAGGAATCTCGATGAGTGGAATGCCGCTGTTTTTTGCCGCTTGAATGAGTGATGCAGGGATTTCTGTTAAGTACACACCTTTATAAATGGCAATGGCGGATAGACGATCAGATTGAATCAGCTCTTCAAGCCGGGCGCATCTTTCTTTATTTTCTGCAAGTCCAAAACCAGTTGTGACAAGTAATTCCCCTTCGGAAAGTCTGGAAGTGTCCTCGATAATTTCCACAATGGTCACCCACTGAATGAGGCGGTCCAATCCATTTTCCCCAGCAAGCAGCTTTGTTTCCTTCATGATATCAAGCGAGAGTGCATCTTTGACGAGAATCGCCATAGACTCATGACCTCCTTTTGAACACTCTTATACACGATGTATAAAAAATGCGTCTGAAATTCGGGCATGTGGCGAATGGAGGATGACTGCCCTCTTGATTAAGCTAATCTTATAACAAGTATACAAAATTTTCTTGCGATTCATGAAAAAAAGAAAGATGCAGCTGCTGACGAGAGAGGGAGGAATGGCAAAGTGGAGACCCGGGATTACTTAATCAAACCGATATTGAATCAGCATTATCCTGTGGCTGTAAAAGGAGAGGGAATTTATTTATATGATCGGGACGGAAAAAAATATTTAGACGGCTCATCTGGTGCTGTCACCGCTAGTATTGGACATGGCATACGAGACATTATTGATGCCATGACAGAGCAAGCGGAAAAAGTGAGCTTTACGTACAGGTCACAATTCACAAATGAACCAGCAGAAGAACTTGCCTATGAATTGAGTACGCTTTGTCCAGGTAACCTGAACTGGTCTTTTTTTGTCGGAAGCGGGTCAGAGGCAACGGAAACTGCGATGAAAATTGCGATTCAGCATTGGCAGGAGCGGGGAAAGGCTGAAAAGAATCACATTATCTCAAGATGGATGAGTTATCACGGCATCACACTCGGTGCGCTGTCGATGTCAGGACATATTGCAAGGAGAGAGCGCTTTGAACCACTGCTTGAAAAGCATCCGGTGCTGTCACCGCCATATAGCTACCGTTCATGGCTGCCAAAGGAAGAAAGTAAGCAGGTCGAATGGTATGTCCAGGAATTTAAAACGGTCATTCAGCGTATAGGAAAAGAGAGGATTGCGGCTTTTATTGCAGAACCAATTGTTGGAGCAGCAGGAGCGGCACTTGTACCGCCAGATGGATATTTTGAGGCAATGAAGCGTGTCTGTGAGGAAAACGATATTTTAATGATTGCAGATGAAGTCATGACAGGCTTTGGACGAACTGGGAAAATGTTTGCCATGGAACATTGGGGCGTCGTCCCAGACATTATGGTGCTTGGAAAAGGCATGAGTGCCGGCTATTCACCGATTGCGGCAGCTGTCTCAGCGGATCATGTGATCGAACCGATTCTTAGCGGCTCAGGTGCTGTGATGGCAGGTCACACATATAGTGGCAATCCGCTTTCAGCAGCCGTCTCACTGGCTGTCATTCGATATATGAAAAAACACCAGCTTCCAGAACGAGCTGATCTGTCTGGCCGATATTTAATGAATGCTTTAAAGGATTTGCAAACAAACCATTCCATCATAGGAGATGTGAGAGGAAAGGGGCTGCTCATTGGCATTGAGTTTGTCGCAGACCGATTATCGAAAACACCATTTCCTGCCCATGCTCAAATGACGCATTTAGTCGTTGAGACGGCCAAGCAACATGGTTTGCTTGTTTATCCAGCAAGCGCTGGAGAGGATGGGGTGGGAGGTGCAGCGGTTATGATCGCACCGCCGCTTTCCATCACGCAGCAGGAGATGGATGAACTTATTCATTTATTCGGGCAGACAATGACGCAGGTCGAACAGGAAGTCATCAACCGAGGGTTTTTCCCATCTGCGATGTAGGGAGGAAAGAGGATGAACAAAACAGCGAGTCTTGATGAAGTGATCACGCGTTTTAAGGACGGGATGACCATTATGTTTGGCGGATTTGGCGGTGTGGGGTCCCCGCCATCATTGATCGATGCCATCCTAGAAGCCAATATAAAAGACCTGACACTGATCGGAAACGATGCAGGCTTCCCGCAAATCGGTGTTGGCCGGCTGATCACAGAAGGAAGAGTCAAGAAAATCATTGCTTCTCATATTGGCTCAAATCCAGTTGCCGGGCAGAAAATGCAGGCGGGTACACTAGACGTTCTTTTTTACCCGCAGGGCATCCTAGCGGAAAAGATCAGGGCAGGCGGCATGGGTTTAGCAGGCATTGTGACAGATGTCGGCATGGATAGCCTCAATCTCGATGAGAAACAGCTCGTGCCACTAAACGGAAAGAAATATATCCTTGAACCTGCATTGACAGCGGATATCGCCATTGTAAATGCCCTCAAAGCTGATGAAGCAGGCAACCTGATTTTTGATAAAAGTGCACGGAATACAAATCCGATCGTGGCGATGGCAGGAGATTGGACCATTGCGGAAGTAGAAGAGATAGTGCCTGTGGGCAGGCTTCATCCAGAAGAAATCGTGACACCAGGCGTATTTGTGAACCAGATCGTGCAATCAAAAGGAGTGAACTGGACATGGGCATGGGAGACATCGATTTAAGACACCGCATAGCCAAACGCGCGGCACAGGAAATTGAAGACGGCATGATTGTGAATCTTGGGATCGGCATCCCGACCCTTGCGGCTGAATACATCCCGCCGCATTACCGGGTGTGGCTGCATGCTGAAAACGGCATTATGGGGGCGGGAGCTTCACCAGTACGAGGAGAAGAAGATCCGAATTTGTGCAATGCAGGCGGTTTTCCAATTACGTTAACAAAAGGCGGCTCATATATGGACAGTACAACCGCTTTTGGCATCATTCGAAAAGGAATGCTGGATATGACGATTTTAGGTGCACTTGAAGTCAGCAGTCAGGGGGATCTTGCGAATTGGATTGTACCAGGTAAACGGGTACCGGGTATGGGTGGAGCAATAGAGCTCGCGCAAAAGGCAAAAAAGGTTGTAGTGGTGATGAGCCACCTTGATAAACACGGACAATCAAAGGTGAAATCAACCTGTACGCTACCCTTAACCGCTAAATCTTGTGTGGACCTGATTATTACGGATATGGCGGTCATTGAGGTCAAATCACAGCTGCTCATTTTACGTGAAGTCATGCCGCCGTTTCAGCCGGAAGATGTCATGAGGGCGACGGAGGCACCGTTAATTTTAGCGCCTGATGTTAAATCTGTTGTGTAGAAAGGATGACCAACTTGCAGCCAATTACACGTATCAGAAGCTGGATGGAAGAGCATAAGGAGGAGGCGATTACGCTTCTTCAGCAAATGGTGCAATGTGAAAGCACACAAGGAAATGAGGAAGAAGTACAGCAAATTGTAGCAAATAAGCTTTCCGCCATTGGCTTCGATGTGGACGTATGGGACATCGGCGGCGATGAGTTGCTGGAACATCCATATTTTTATTCCCCGAGGCAGTCTTTTAAAGGAAGCCCCAATGTCGCCGGACGTTTGAAAGGAAAAGGGGGCGGCAAATCGATTTTATTAAATGGCCACGTAGATGTTGTTCCTGCAGGAGATACGAAGCAATGGACATATCCGCCCTACAGCGGGCATATCATAAACGGGAGACTTTATGGACGCGGGGCAACAGATATGAAAGGTGGAAACGTTTCTTTACTTTTTGCACTAGAGGCACTGCATGCGCTTCAGATTCCGCTGAAGGGAGATGTCGTGTTTCATAGTGTCGTCGAAGAAGAGAGCGGCGGGGCAGGCACACTTGCAGCCATACTGAGAGGGTATACAGCAGATGCTGCCATCATTCCAGAACCAAGTCATATGAAAATCTTTCCGATTCAGCAGGGATCTAAATGGTTTAGACTGCATATTAAAGGAAGGGCGGCTCATGGCGGAACAAGATATCACGGCGTTTCCGCTATTGAAAAGAGTACGATTGTTCTTTCACATGTAGCGGCACTTGAAGAAAAAAGAAATCAGCGAATCACCGAGCCGCTGTTTCAGCATATCCCGATTCCGATCCCCATCAATATCGGGAAAATTCAAGGCGGTGATTGGCCATCCTCTGTAGCAGATCTTGTCACAATGGAAGGCAGACTCGGCGTGATGCCGGGTGAGACGGTAGATCAGGCAGAGAAGGAATTAGAACATTGGATGGCTGGACTTGGAGAAAAAGATGAATGGTTCAAAGAACATCCTGTGGAGGTCGAATGGTTTGGGGCAAGATGGCTGCCAGGTTCAATCGACTCTGATCATCCACTTCTAGGTTTATTGAAGGAACAATATGAAGCGGTCATGAAGCAGCCGCCAAAGGTCGAAGCCGCCCCTTGGGGAACCGACGGCGGATTATTGTCACAGGCAGCAGGTATCCCGATCATCGTGTTTGGCCCTGGAACAACGGAGCTTGCCCATTTTCCGAATGAATCTATCGACATTGATCATGTGATAGAAGCAGCAGAAATTATTGCAGGGACAATGGTCGAATGGTGTGAAGCAGCGGAATGATGAAAGCAGCGGAAAATAAGCACAAAAAAAAGAAGGCTGCCCTACTCAGCCTTCTCTTTATGTGTGTCCTGCTGCTCGCACATATACGTCACTGGACAAAAACGAAGAATACCAGATCCCAGTTTCATACCGCCAAACATAATGCTGAAAAGGAGCATTTTACTCCATGGTTTTCTAGCATATAAAGCTCCAGCCACAGTACATATTGTCATTCCGCAGGCAATTCTAATGAGCGCTTCCATTAAGCCGAGATTAGGTTTCATTGAAGGTAAATCTCCTTTTTAAAATATTTTAAGTGTGATTTCAAGAAATTGTAACGTTTCATTAATGCGTAACGTGGTTCGTTATGTTACGATAGGGCTAATACAAATGAAGGAGAGTATGTGAATGTCCGAACGTACTTTTAATTGGAGAAACAATGACATCCGCACACAAATCGATGTAGTCGACTCAAAAATAGTTCCAACACTCCTTTTAACGAATGGACTCGTGCTTAACCCGTTTTTAAAGCAATGGGTGAAGGCAAATATTTGGATACATGATGATCGAATTGTTTATGTCGGAGCAGAGCTTCCTCAAAATAAATCAGCTAAACGTGTAATTGATTGTGAAGGGAAATATATTGTGCCTGGGTATATAGAGCCTCACGCGCATCCGTTCCATATTTATAATCCCCAATCACTTGCAGAATATGTGTCTCAATTTGGCACAACAACCATGGTTAGCGATAACCTATTTCTTCTTTTGCAAAGCAATGAAAAGAAAGCGCTTTCCACTCTGTGTGAATTAAAACAGCAGCCATTTCAATATTTCTGGTGGTCCAGATATGATCTTCAAACAGAGGTCAGATACGAAGATGAGATGCTGCCAATCAACTACCGTAAGGAATGGATTGACCATCCTGACGTTCTTCAAGGCGGCGAATTAACAAGCTGGCCAAGGCTGATGGACGGTGATGATCTCATTTTATATTGCATGCAAGAAACGAAAAAGCAGAGAAAACGAATTGAAGGGCATTTCCCTGGGGCTTCTGAGAAAACGCTAACAAAAATGAAGCTGTTTGGCGCGGACAGTGATCATGAAGCGATGAATGCGGACGATGTGCTAAAACGTTTATCCCTTGGCTATCATGTCTCATTAAGGCATTCTTCCATCCGCCCAGATTTAGTAAACATTTTAAGAGAACTGCATGATCGTGATTTTAGGCACTATGATCACTTTTTCTATACAACAGATGGTGCTGCGCCTCATTTTTATGAGGAAGGAATGATTAATCGCTTAATTTCCATTGCCCTTGAAGAAGGCGTGCCGATTATCGATGCGTATAATATGGCGACATTTAACATTGCGAAATATTATCAGATTGATGATTTACTAGGTGTTGTCGGTCCAGGCCGGCTGGCTTCTGTGAATATTTTAGATGATCCAATGAACCCAAATCCTGAAACGGTCATATCTAAAGGGGTTATCCTCAAATTAGATGGCGAGAACCAGCATCAATTCCAAGAAACAAAATGGGAAAATGGCGGGCTTGTTCCATTAGATTTAGGCTATGACCTGACGATGAGTGACTTGCAATTCTCTATGCCGCTAGGTGTCAAAATGAGAAATGCTGTCATCATGGAGCCTTACACAGTGGAAATTGATAACTCGGTTAACCAGCTTTCATGTGACCATGATCAAAGCTTCTTTAGCCTGATAGATCGAAAAGGCGAATGGCGTGTAAATACGATGCTAAAAGGTTTCGCAAATAAAGTGCAAGGCTTTGTCAGCTCGTTTTCGCTCACGGGTGACATTTTAGTCATCGGGAAAAATAAAGCAGATATGATGCTGGCACATAAGCGAATGAAAGAAATTGGCGGGGGAATCGTACTCACAGAGAACGGGAAAATTTTGCACGAAATCCCGCTGCAATTATCAGGCTGTGCATCGGCTGAACAGTTTGAGACGGTTCTTCAGCAGGAACAAACATTGCGTGAGCTGCTTATTGAGCGCGGATACCCATTTGACTGCCCTATTGATACACTTGTCTTTTTCCAAAGTACACATTTGCCGTACATTCGAGTGACACCAAGAGGAATATTTGATGTCATGAAAAAAACTGTACTCTTTCCGTCTATAATGCGTTAAAATATAACAGAGTGGAGCTGTATCATATTTGCCGTATTTCTGACAGCTGTTATAGGGCAGAAGTGAGCAAAGGTTCTCTTCACTGCCATGTAAGTGAAATGGATCTTATGTGGAGCTGTTGACAAAGCAGAGGGCTTTGACATGACGAATGAAGTACCCTAATTGTAAAATGAATCTGTCGGTTACGCTGACCGGCCAACATATTTTGAATGATAGAGTAAGGCGGGGCGCGTTTGTCGTCTCGCCAAGCTTTCGAAGTGATCTTTATACCGGAAGCAAACAAGTTTGTCAGATTGTCGAACAAGGAAAATGACAGAACTTGTCGAATTTGTTTACGATAAAGAAGCTTCGGCTTACGAAAGAACCTGACGGCATTTTCAGCGCAGAACCAAACCTGTCATGATCTGTTCAAAGCTCATTGCTGAGGTTTTAAAAAAATTAGTCAGGAAAGATACCGCTTTCCCGGAAGAAGATCGTGCGAAGCGGTGTGGCAATAGTAAAGGAGAAGATGTATTAAGATGCAAATTGATAAATTAAGGGGCAAAAGTTTAGATCAGTTATTCAACTCCATCTTATCCCTTAAAGACCTGGAAGAATGCTATCGATTCTTTGATGATTTGTGTACCATCAATGAAATCCAATCTTTATCACAGCGTCTTGAAGTAGCACGTATGCTTCGCGAGGGAAACACGTATCATAAAATTGAGACGGAAACAGGTGCGAGCACCGCAACTATCTCACGTGTCAAACGCTGTTTGAACTACGGCAATGATGCCTATACGATGGCACTTGACCGCGTAGCAGAACAGCAGGAAAATAACGAAACAAAATAAAGCAGCCTTCACTGTAAACAATCCCATTCACGAAAATGGATTTGTTTACAGTTTTTTTATGGAGAGTACGATGAGATAAGCAGGATTAACAAAGGCTCGCCCATAGCTAAAAAGTTAATGAAAAAAGGTGCGTTTTCGCACCTTTTCAAGCTAGACAGATGATTGTGTGCCTGAGAACATTGGCACTTCACTTGTTTGGCCATTCTCTTGTCTAAAGATAATATGTTTTTCATTAAAATGAATAGGCGACTCTATTCCCGCAGCTGCGGATAAGTTAAACAAACCTTCTCTAAGAGACAGGATATAATTGCATACTCGGTATTTCTTTTCTTCAATCGATAAACCTCTTTGCAGCTTTGAATCTGTTGTAGCGACACCGACTGGGCATTTATTCGTGTGGCATACTTGTGCGCGAATGCATCCGACTGAAAACATAAGTCCTCTGGCAATATTCACAAAGTCAGCACCCATCGAAAGGGCAATCGCAATTTTATCAGGCGAGAGAAGCTTACCAGAAGCAAAGAGCTTCACCCGATCTCTGACACCGTATTCCTTCAATATTTGATGAACCATAGGGAGTGCCGTGAAAATTGGAAGCCCAGCGGAATCTGCCAATTCATGAAAGGACGCTCCTGTGCCGCCTTCCCCGCCATCAACTGTAATGAAATCAGGGTGTTTTCCGCTCTTTTTCATATAGCTGGCAAGCTCTTCAATGTTTTCTTTATGTCCGACTACAAGCTTAATTCCAACAGGTTTGCCACCTATACTTCGCAGCTCCTCGATGAAATCAAACATGTCAGGGATGGAGTGGAACATCTCAAAGCGGTTTGGGCTGTCAATGGATTGATGAGGCGGCAATTTGCGGATGTTCGCAATTTCTTCGGTCACCTTTTCGCCATCAATATGACCGCCGCGCGTTTTTGCCCCTTGTGCCAGCTTGAGTTCAAACGCTTTGACTTCCTCGTGCTCGCTTTTTTTCTTGAATTCTTCAAAGGAAAATGCGCCATCCTCTGTTCTAACGCCAAATAAACCGGGCCCAATCTGACAAATGATATCGGCGCCGCCTTTGAGATGATAAGGAGAAAGCCCGCCTTCACCTGTGTTCATCCATGTACCGCCGGCCATTTTTAATCCTGAGGATAAAGCTGTAATCGCCCTGTCACCTAAGGAGCCGTAGCTCATGGCGGATTGACCGATCAGGCCTTTCACATGAAAAGGCTTTTGACATGTGTGTTCGCCAATGACTTGTACATCCTCTTGATGGAGAAAGTAAGGCTTTGCTTCGACTTCTTTAAAATGCTCACTTCTTCGCAGTAAATTGTCTTGATCAATTTGATATACTTTCGTTTGAATTTTTTCAGATTGATCGATGCGTAATTCATCCCGCTGCTTTGGAAACAGGACGTTTCGAATGTAATAGCCTGGCTTGTCAAAATCACGTTTTGATCCAAAGCCCATCGTCCGGCTTTTGTACTTCCCAGACATGACGGCTTGCTCGTATTCTCTTCTCGAGAAAGGCAATTCCTCTCGATCATTCAGAAACAAATATTGGCGAAGCTCAGGACCTATTTTTTCAAAGATAAACCGAAGCTTTCCAATGACCGGATAATTTCGCAGGACTGAATGCTCTTCCTGTTTTTCATCCCTTATCCAAATCCAGAAAAATAAAATGATGGGTATGATCAAACAAATGACTAGTAGTGCACCGATGACAAGTAAAGTTGTTGTCACGAAGATCCCTTCTTTCCTCTTTCATTGTAGTTGTTATTCCACTTTTCATGAAAAGAGAAACCACATCAGCATATTGTGACGTTTAGAAATGAAAAGGCGGGGTAACTTACAAATAAGATGATAAGGGGAGGGAACATACATGAATAAGCGTCCAAATGCGTATGTACTTGCAGGATTAGGGGTCGGAGGAGCTGTGTTATTGGCGGTAAAAAATAAACAGCATCTGAAAAAATGGGCAAACATGTTCCGGTCAGTTGAAAAGGTGCCTGAAAAAGCCGGCCACCCCGATCCGTTAGATATTCAAGACAACAAGATGGTCGATGAAGGGGCTATGACATCCGTCCATTATTTTAATGAAGTGAGACAATAGCTTGAAAAAGCCGTTTTGAATGATCAAAACGGTTTTTTTCTTGCCTATAAAAGATCGTTATATAGAAGAGGATCAACAATGCTAAAACCGATCAGCCCTTTATGGTCAGGCGTCGAGAAATGAAATTCAATGCCTAACCATTGATAGGTTGAAAGAGCTTCCTGATCTGTCAAACGTAAAGAAAGCTTATCCTCATATACCGGCGTATTCCGGAGAACTTCTGATTCTTCTGCAAATAACTCCAAACCAGCCACTCGAAATATCAACCTCTTTCAGTAGATTTTTTCATCCATCCTCCAGCAATATTACATAAAGTCACGATCACCCATTTTCAAAAGAATGAAACTTTTAGCTGAAGGAGGTTACCCATTTTTTGCGGTCACTGATTTTGTTATAATATTTAAATGGAATGAAACGAATGGAGGAACGTTTTTCATGTATGATGTTACCGAGTGGAAGCATGTCTTTAAACTCGATCCAAATAAAGAAATCTCCGATGAACAGCTAGAGGCGATTTGCGAATCTGGGACGGATGCCATATTGATTGGCGGCAGTGACAATGTAACAGAGGACAATGTGCTTCAATTGATGTCAAAGGTCCGCCGGTTTCTAGTGCCTTGTGTGCTCGAAATCTCAACACATGAGATGATTGTGCCGGGCTTCGATCTGTATTTCATCCCGACCGTTTTAAACAGCTCTCATCCTGACTGGATTGTTGGGCTTCATAAGGACGCGATGAAGGAATTCGGTGATTTGATGTCAATGGAAGAGATTGTGCCGGAAGGCTATGTGATCTTAAATGAAGATTGTAAGGCGGCCAAGCTCACAGAGGCAAATACAGGGCTGGATATTGATGACGTAAGGGCATATGCAAGAGTGGCAGAGCATTTGATGAAGCTGCCCATTTTTTATCTAGAATACAGCGGAATGCTTGGGGATATAGAGCTTGTGAAAGAAACGAAGGCAGTGCTTCATGAAACAATTCTTTTTTATGGCGGCGGCATTGAGAACGCAAAACAGGCAAAAGACTTCTCGCAGCATGCAGACGTTGTAGTTGTAGGGAACGTCATTTATGACAATTTCAAAGAAGCATTAAAGACAGTCGACGCAGTCAAAAAGTCATCATAGTCAAACAAGACGAAACAGGTTAAAATAGAACATAAGTTCGAATTGGCGGTGAATGGAATGAATGAAATATCGAATCATCTATTAGAAGGGCTGAATGACGCGCAGAGGGAAGCGGTCAAAGCAACAGACGGGCCTTTGCTGTTGATGGCAGGTGCAGGAAGCGGAAAGACACGGGTGCTCACACATCGAATTGCCTACTTGATGGCAGAAAAGCATGTAGCTCCGTGGAACATATTAGCGATTACGTTTACAAATAAAGCAGCACGTGAAATGCGCGAACGTGTCCAGGCTATTTTAGGACCTGGGGCAGATGACATTTGGATCTCTACGTTCCACAGCATGTGTGTCCGCATTTTAAGACGTGATATTGACCGCATCGGTGTGAATCGCAACTTCTCTATTTTAGACACATCTGACCAGCTTTCAGTCATTAAAAACATTTTAAAAGAACGGAATATCGATCCTAAAAAGTTTGATCCACGCAGCATTTTAGGATCGATCAGCAGTGCAAAAAACGAACTTATTGATGCAGAGGAATACGCCAAAACAGCCGGTGATTTCTATGATCAAGTGGTCAGCGACGTCTATACTGATTATCAAAAGCGGTTACTCAAAAACCAATCACTCGATTTTGATGATTTAATTATGATGACGATTCGTCTGTTTGAGCGCATCCCGGAAGTATTAGAGCACTATCAGCGGAAATTCCAATACATTCATGTGGATGAGTATCAGGATACGAACAGAGCGCAGTACATGCTTGTGAAACTGCTTGCTCAGCGTTTTCAAAATATATGTGTTGTCGGCGACTCGGATCAGTCTATTTATCGCTGGCGCGGAGCGGATATTACAAACATTCTCTCCTTTGAAAAAGATTATCCGTCCAGTGAAGTAATTCTGCTTGAGCAAAATTACAGATCGACAAAACGCATTTTGCATGCCGCAAATACGGTCATCCAAAACAATGCAAACCGAAAGCCGAAAAACCTTTGGACAGAAAATGATGAAGGAGCGAAGATTGCCTATTACCGCGCAGATAATGAATTCGGTGAAGGGCAATTTGTCGCAGGAAAGATTCATCAGCTTTATCAGAGCGGTAAGCGCAAATTATCCGATTTTGCGATCCTTTACCGGACGAATGCCCAATCTCGTGTCATAGAGGAAACTTTAATGAAAGCCAACATTCAATACAACATTGTCGGCGGCACGAAGTTCTATGACAGAAAAGAGATCAAGGACATTTTGGCGTACTTACGCCTAGTGGCAAACCCAGATGACGATATTAGTTTTGCGCGAATTGTAAACGTGCCAAAGCGAGGAATCGGTGCGACATCTGTTGATAAAATCGCAGCATATGCGGAGATGAATGATCTGTCTATGTTTGAAGCACTTGGTCAGGTGGATTTCATTGGACTGAGTGCAAGGGCAGCCAATGCGCTTGATGAGTTCAAACAGCTCATTGATCAAATGACAAACATGCAGGATTATTTATCTGTCACTGAATTAACTGAAGAAATTCTAGAGAAAACAGGCTATCGAGAAGCTCTGAAGCTTGAAAAAACGATTGAAGCACAAAGCCGCTTAGAAAATATTGACGAGTTTCTATCTGTCACTAAGAACTTTGAAGAACAAAATGAAGACAAGTCACTTGTGACCTTCCTGACAGATCTTGCCCTCGTTGCAGACATTGATAAGCTGGATGAGAATGAGGAAGAAAATCAGGATGCCGTCATCTTAATGACTCTTCACGCCGCAAAAGGTTTAGAATTCCCTGTTGTTTTCTTAATGGGGATGGAGGAAGGTGTCTTCCCGCACAGCCGTTCACTAATGGAAGATGCAGAAATGGAAGAAGAGCGCCGCCTCGCATACGTAGGCATCACAAGGGCTGAAGAAGAGCTTTATTTATCAAGTGCGAAAATGAGAACACTATTCGGCCGGACGAACATGAATCTTGAATCAAGATTTATTCGAGAAATACCAGCCGATTTATTGGACAACCTAAATGAGAAAAAAGAAACGAAAACACCGTTTGGCCAAACAAGAGAAAGATCGCAAAGACGAGGCCCTGTCTCACGTCCGCAAACACAAACGATTCAAAACACAGGCGGCGGCAATATTGGCTGGGCTGTGGGCGATAAAGCGGCTCATAAAAAATGGGGCGTTGGTACGGTTGTAAGTGTGAAAGGTAGCGGAGACAGCACAGAACTCGATATTGCCTTCCCAAGCCCTACAGGTATTAAGCGTCTTCTCGCAGCATTTGCGCCAATCGAGAAGCAGTAAACGAATAGGACTGACAAAACGGATGAATTGAAAGGAAGAAGCAGATGGACAAAGAAGCAGCGAAACGCCGGATCGAGGAACTGCACCAGATTTTGAATCAATACAACTACGAATATCATACACTTGATCGTCCAAGTGTTCCTGACGCTGAATATGATGCGCGGATGCGTGAGCTGATCTCTCTAGAGGAGGAGCACCCTGATTTAAAAGCAGCGGATTCTCCTTCTCAAAGAGTAGGAGGCGCTGTTTTAGACGCCTTCCAAAAAGTGCGTCACGGCACACCGATGCTCAGCTTAGGGAATGCGTTTAATGAACAGGACCTTCTTGATTTTGACCGCCGGGTTCGTCAAGCAGTCGGTGACGATATCGCATACAATGTCGAGCTGAAAATTGATGGACTCGCTGTTTCTCTCCGTTATGAAAACGGCGTGTTTGTTCGAGGTGCTACGCGCGGCGATGGAACAACGGGTGAGGATATTACTGAAAACCTGAAAACCATTCGTTCTATCCCGCTTAAAATCAAACGCCCTCTGTCGATTGAAGTGAGAGGCGAGGCGTTTATGCCAAAACCTTCCTTTGAAGCGTTAAATGAAAAAAGAATTCAAAACGAAGAAGAACCGTTTGCAAACCCGCGTAATGCGGCTGCCGGCTCACTTCGTCAGCTCGATACGAAAATTGCAGCGAAACGAAACCTTGATATATTCGTCTACAGTATAGCGGAGCTTGATGAAATCGGTGTTGAAACGCAAAGTGCAGGACTTGATCTTCTCGACGAACTTGGCTTTAAAACGAACAAAGAAAGACGGATGTGCCAAACGATTGAAGAAGTGATTGACCTCATTGAAACTCTGAAAACAAAACGTGCCGATTTTTCATATGAAATTGATGGAATTGTCATCAAAGTCGATTCATTGGCTCAGCAGGAAGAACTCGGCTTTACAGCAAAAAGTCCGCGCTGGGCGGTTGCGTACAAGTTTCCGGCTGAAGAGGTCGTGACGAAGCTGCTTGATATTGAACTAAGTGTCGGACGTACAGGCGTGATCACACCAACAGCAATTCTTGAGCCTGTCAAAGTAGCAGGAACGACAGTGCAGCGTGCTTCTCTTCATAATGAAGATTTGATCAAAGAAAAGGATATTCGCTTTTTTGATCAAGTGATTGTGAAAAAAGCGGGTGATATTATTCCCGAAGTTGCAGGTGTACTTGTCGATCAGCGTACCGGTGAAGAAAAGCCGTTTCACATGCCAACTGAATGTCCAGAGTGTCATAGTGAGCTGGTGCGAATCGAAGGCGAAGTGGCTTTACGATGCATCAATCCAGAATGTCCTGCCCAAATACGTGAGGGACTCATTCACTTCGTTTCACGTAATGCGATGAATATTGATGGGCTTGGCGAGCGAGTCATTACACAGCTTTTCCAAGAACAGCTTGTCTCTCGTGTGTCCGATCTTTACCGATTAACGAAAGAAGAGCTCATTCAGCTTGAACGAATGGGTGAAAAATCTGTGGACAATTTACTGCGTTCGATTGAACAATCGAAAGAAAACTCTCTTGAGCGTTTACTATTTGGACTCGGGATTCGATTTATTGGCTCTAAAGCGGCAAAGACCTTGGCGATGAATTTCGAAAACATTGATCAATTAAAGCAAGCGACGAAAGAACAATTACTTGAAGTCGACGAAATTGGTGAAAAAATGGCTGATGCTGTCGTCACGTACTTTGAGAAAGAAGAAATTCTTGATCTGCTGAACGAGCTAAAAGAGCTTGGAGTCAATATGACCTACACAGGGCCAAAGCCAGTGAAAGCAGAAGAAAGTGATTCCTACTTTGCAGGTAAAACGATCGTGCTGACTGGAAAATTAGAAGAAATGGCTCGAAACGATGCAAAAGCAGCGATTGAAGCATTAGGCGGCAAGCTGGCAGGTAGTGTGAGTAAAAAAACAGACTTGGTCATTGCCGGAGAAGCAGCGGGAAGTAAGCTGATAAAGGCAGAAGAACTCAACATTGAAATTTGGGACGAAGCTAAAATGCTCGAGGAGCTAAAGAAATAAGAGGAGTGTTTTCTATTGAAAAAGTTGTTATTGCTGCTGACAATGCTCACACTGGTATTGTCAGCGTGTGCACCTTTTGGGGGAAAGGATGAGGAAGAGGTCACACAAAAAACGGATGAAACGAAGGAAACCAAGGAAACAGCCATCATCCCGATGTACAATATCTCTGACTCCTATTACAAAATGGTGCTGCCGTTTAAACAAGGAGCTGCGAGAGGTTTAACAGCAGAGCGCCTCAACACACGTTTGGACATTGATGAATTTGAAACAGGACTCATGCGCCTGGCAACAGAGTCATTTAATACAAACGACTACCTATTCCAAGAAGGACAGCATTTAGATGAGGACACGGTTCTCAGCTGGCTGGCGCGCAAAAAAACAGGCAGTGATCTGAAAAAAGCAGAAAAAGAAGATAAAGACTTTAAGAATCTAGGCTTAAATCCTGCTCTTCCAAACTCAGGTTCAGCAAAGTCTAAAAATGAAAATAGTCCAATTTACTTAGCTTCTATGCTAGAGCATAATTACTTAATTCGAAAAGACAAAAACAGCTTACAGCTTGGCGGAGTTGTCATTGGTCTTGCGCTGAATTCTGTGTATTACTACCGTGAAAATATCGGTGATCCGCAGCAAGAGGTGACCATCGATTCATCGAAAAGTTCAAAGAAACTGTTAGCAGAGGGTGAAAAAATCGCTGAACAAGTGATTAAACGAATTCGTCAAATGGACGGACTGCAAAAAGTGCCTGTCATGATTGCCCTATATAAGCAAGCACCAAAATCATCTATTGTTCCAGGAAACTTCATTGCCAAAACGGATGTGAAAGCAGGCTCGGCTGATATCGGCAATTGGGATACGATCAAAGAGGAGAATGTATTCTTCCCTTCAGATCAAGCGAAAAGCAGCTACAAAGATGATTCTGAGCGATTTGACCGTTTCAAGACAAAAGTCGAAGACTACTTCCCGAATTACACTGGTGTTGTAGGAAAAGGCTTTTACAAAAACGGAAACCTGCAAAAAATGAAAATCGAAATTCCAATGCAATTCTACGGAAAAACGGAAGTTGTAGCCTTCACACAATATTTAACAGGTGAAGTCATGGATTACTATAAGAGTACCAATATCGAAATCAACATCACATCTTCTGATCAACAGGAAGCCTTGATCACGAAAAGTGCTGAAGACAAAGAGCCCGTTGTTCATATATATGACTAAATAAGAGGTTTTTCCAAACGTTTGTCAAAGTATTAGTTGAAACCAATAGGAAAGGCTGGTATGTTGATGCTCGTATAATGCTGATTACCGTCGTGAACATTTAAAAAGACGATAAAAGGAGAATCAGCATGCATAAAGAAGTAAAAGCACGATACGATGAACAGAAAGTCTTAAAGAAAGCGGCTCACTTGTATGACTTTCAGCTAGACCAAGTGACATTTCTAGCAGATGCAGAAAATGTTGTGTATGAATATAAGGCAATGAATGGGGAGAATTATATATTAAAAATCACCCATACCATTCGTCGTTCATCCACATATATTTTAGGAGAAATGGACTGGATTCGGTTTCTATCTCATCATGGTATATCCGTAGCAAAGCCGATTTTATCAGTAAGAGGAAAAGACGTTGAAACCATTCCTGATCAAGCCGGGGGCGCTTTTTTACTCCGTGTGTATGAAAAGGCACCGGGAAGAAAAGTAACTGAAGGTGATTGGAATGGGAAGCTGTTTGAAGCGTTAGGCGCCTATACAGGTCGAATGCATCAAACAACAAAACGATATCAAGTAAAAGACCCTCGCTGTAAGCGTCAAGAGTGGTATGAAGAGGAGCAGTTAAAGCTTGATAAATATATTCCATCTGATCAAACGGTTGTTTTGCAAAGAAAAGATGAACTGATGCAAAAGCTTCACCAGCTCCGAATTTCGAAGGATGTGTATGGGCTGGTGCATGCCGATTTGCATCACGGGAACTTCCATTATCATCAAGGAGAGATTATCGCATTTGATTTTGATGATATTGGATATCACTGGTTTATCAATGATATTAGTATTTTGCTATACAATGTTCTTTGGTATCCAGTGATTCCATATGAGGATAAAGCTGAATTTACTGCTGAATTTATGAGTCATTTTTTAAAAGGCTATCGACAGGAGAATGAGCTTGATGACGCGTGGCTGGCAACAATACCTGATTTTCTCATGCTGCGTCATATGCTGATTTATGGGCTTTTACATCAAGCATGTGATCTCCAAACAATGACTTCTGACGAAAAAGCCATGCTGACACGTTTGCGAAAGGAAATTGAGCAAAAAACGCCAATTACTCCTTTTGATTTTCATCAGCTGGCCCGATAAAAAAAACCCTTGCTGTGCCAAACAGCAGGGGTTTTTTTGTTATACCGTATCACACTTCACGCCAACGACGCCTTCTAGATCTTTAATATCAAAGTACACATCCGTTGTATAGCGGTCTTTATGCACGCGTACGCGTACTTCCATGATCGGATAGTCCTTTTCCTTTAAATCATCAATTCGTACAGAATGAATGCGAATATTGAGGGCTTTCATTTCTTTTAAAATCTCTGTCATGCGGTTTCGATCAGAAAGAGACATCCTGATACGGATTTCTTTTTCCTGCAGGCGAATCGGTCCGATCCGCTGGAAGAGCCATGGCAGGAATTCGACACTAACCAGAATAAAGAAAAGACTGAGGAAGGCTTCTTTATAAAATCCTGCACCTGTTGCAACCCCAAGTCCTGCTGCTCCCCAGATCATCGCAGAAGTCGTGAGACCTGAGATAACATCATTGCTTTTGCGAAGAATCACACCTGCTCCAATAAAACCAACACCAGATATAATTTGCGCCGGTAACCTGAGTGGGTCCATTTGAAGCTTAGAGACTCGAGGGAAATTGTAGGCTGCATCAATGCTGATGATGGTTAATACACAGGAGCTGACAGCAATGACAATACACGTTTTTAAGCCGAGCGGCTTTTTCTTCAGCTCTCGTTCAAGCCCAATAATCAAACCGATTAAAGTGGCTACGGCTAATTTTAAGACTGTATCCCATTCAATTGTCCAAAACATGCGTATCGCTCCTTTCACTTCATGTACGTTTCACAACATGTATATGATCTTCTCACACCCCATATGGCTGCACAACTCTTATTTTATTCAGAATCGGAAGAAAGAAAAGCTTTTTATTTTATTTAAAAAGAAGGTCATCCGCATAAGACAGATGACCCTTCATGTTCTTTATTTTGTTTCTTCTTCAAGATGATCTTCCATTTTGTGAAATAACTGTTTTGATGCTTGTGACGGCTTACTAGTCATTAAGCTCACAATGATTGCAGCTAAACCACTTAACGTAAAGCCTGGAATCATTTCATAAATACCTGTGGCATGGTTAAGACCTGTCGTGATCCATGTCAGAACGACAACGGCACCAACGATCATCCCAACGAGGGCACCATGATGATTCATCCGTTTCCAGTATAGGCAAAGTAAGATGACTGGACCGAAGGAAGAACCAAAGCCTGCCCATGCATAACCAACAAGGTCAAGAATGGTGTCACTTGGATTAAGTGAAAGACAAAGGGCAATGACAGCGACAACGAGTACAGACATACGGCCAATCATCACGAGTTCTTTGTCTGATGCTTTTTTTCTAAAGAACGTTCTATATAAATCCTCTGTCATTGCACTTGCTGTGACAAGCAGCTGAGACGAAATTGAACTCATAATCGCAGCTAAAATGGCAGAAAGTAAAAATCCAGTGATATATGGATGGAACAATACTTTAGAAAAGACGATAAAAATGGTTTCAGGATCAGCAAGGTTCATACCCGTTTCATGGACATATGCAACACCAACTAAACCGACAGATAGTGAACCAATCACAGAAATAATCATCCAGCTCATTCCGATTCGGCGTGCTGGTTTTAAGTCTTTGACGGACGTAATGGCCATAAAGCGCACGATAATATGCGGCTGCCCAAAGTAACCTAGTCCCCAAGCGAGGAAGGAAATAATGCCAATGACGCTCGTTCCTCTAAAAATATCAAGCAATTTAGGGTCAATCTGTTGTATATCTTGGAATGTAGCAACAGGTCCGCCTAATTGTGTAAAGGCAACGATCGGCACGAGCACTAATGCTAAAAACATGATAGCTCCTTGGACAAAGTCCGTTAAGCTCACTGCAAGGAATCCTCCAAACAATGTATACAAAACCACAATACTTGACGTCAAAATCAGACCAAACATGTAGTGAGCGCCGAAAGCTGACTCAAATAAACGTCCGCCTGATACCATCCCAGACGATGTATACAGCGTAAAGAAGATTAAAATGATGACGGCTGAAACAGCTTTTAATAAAGCAGATGATCCTTTGAACCGCTTATCAAAGAAATCAGGGATCGTAATGGCATCATCAGCAATTTCTGTATAAGAACGTAAGCGAGGTGCAAGAATGAGGTAGTTCAAGTAAGCACCGACGATGAGACCAATCGCAAGCCAAGTTGTCGATAAACCTGTTTTATACATTTCACCTGGAACACCCATCAGCATCCAGCCGCTCATATCAGCAGCACCTGCAGAAAGGGCTGTAACGAATGGGCCAAGTCCGCGTCCACCAAGCATATAATCATTTAAATCATGTGTTTTCCTGAATGCATACCAACCGATGGCAAGCATTCCGATAAAATAAATAGATAAGGAAATTGTAACTTCAATATTCATCTTTTGTTCTCACCTTTTTCGTATTAATTTGACATCACCTCGATCAAAATATACAGGAGTGCCAAGGCAGCATTTTTGAATAACTGTCCTGCTCACTGCTATGGTTACTTAACCTAACAGAGTATTCCCAAGTGATCAACCTGCTTAAACCTCTTTATTTTGAAGGAAAAATGCACGAATCGGTGATAAGCATCAATATGTATGCGTTTACAAAAACAAAATAAAGTAAAAATTTTCTGAAAAATAAAAAGTGACCTTACGAATATTTGACGATTCAAGGGAAATGACCTTTCACCGCGCCTGCGTAAAGTTGCTTTAGAACAGTAAAATTTGATATGATAAAGTGTATATGACTTATGATCATGACCACGAGCACGCATCATTTTTGGAGGTGAACCTGCATGTCAAGAATTTCTATAGAAGAAGTCAAGCACGTTGCGCATTTAGCAAGGCTTGCGATTACAGAAGAAGAAGCTGAGATGTTTACAGAACAGCTTGATAGCATCATTTCATTTGCAGAGCAGTTAAACGAGGTAGATACGGAAAACGTTGAACCAACGACACACGTATTAAAAATGAAAAACGTCATGAGAGAAGATGTTCCGAATAAAGGTCTTTCCATTGAGGCAGTCGTCAAAAACGCGCCTGATCATAAAGACGGCTATATTCGTGTGCCATCAATTTTGGACTAAAGGAGGCCCGAGACATGTCACTGTTTGATCACAAAATTTCTGAATTAAAAGAGCTTTTACATAAAAAGGAACTGTCTGTTTCTGATTTAGTGGACGAGTCTTATAAACGAATCAATGAAGTAGACGGAAAAGTACAAGCATTCCTTGCACTGGACGAAGAGAAAGCTCGTGCATATGCAAAGGAATTGGACGAGGCAGTTGGTGAAAAAGACGAACTTGGCCTATTGTTCGGTATGCCAATCGGTGTGAAGGATAACATTGTCACAAAGGATTTGCGTACAACAGCATCAAGTAAAATTCTGCAAAACTTTGATCCTATCTATGATGCAACCGTTGTGAACCGTCTAAGAGAAGCGGAAGCTGTCACAATCGGTAAATTAAACATGGATGAATTTGCAATGGGATCTTCTACAGAGAACTCTGGCTTCAAAGCAACGAAAAACCCATGGAATTTAAACACGGTTCCAGGTGGGTCAAGTGGTGGCTCAGCAGCATCTGTTGCAGCTGGAGAAGTTCCGTTCTCTCTAGGATCAGATACAGGTGGCTCCATTCGTCAGCCAGCATCATTCTGTGGTGTTGTTGGTCTTAAACCAACGTATGGCCGTGTATCCAGATACGGATTAATTGCATTTGCTTCTTCATTAGATCAAATTGGGCCGATTACGCGTAATGTTGAGGACAATGCATATGTTCTTCAAGCGATATCTGGTGTTGATCAAATGGACGCAACAAGTGCTAATGTCGATGTACCAGATTTTCTTTCTTCATTAACTGGCGACATCAAAGGCTTGAAAATTGCTGTGCCGAAAGAATACCTTGGCGAAGGTGTTGGCGAGGAAGCAAAAGAGTCTGTTCTCAAAGCGTTAAAAGTATTAGAAGGACTTGGTGCTACGTGGGAAGAAGTATCTCTTCCGCACTCTAAATATGCGCTTGCGACTTACTACTTACTGTCTTCTTCAGAAGCATCTGCGAACCTTGCCCGTTTTGACGGCATCCGCTATGGCTACCGTACAGACAATGCAGACAACCTGATTGATTTATACAAAAATACTCGTTCTGAAGGCTTCGGAGACGAAGTGAAGCGCCGTATCATGCTTGGTACATTCGCGCTAAGCTCAGGATATTACGATGCGTACTATAAAAAAGCGCAAAAAGTCCGTACATTGATCAAAAAAGACTTTGAAGATGTTTTTGAAAAGTATGATGTCATTGTAGGACCGACAACGCCAACTCCTGCGTTTAACATTGGTGAAAAGACAAGCGATCCATTGACTATGTACGCAAACGATATTTTAACGATCCCTGTTAACCTTGCAGGAGTTCCAGGAATCAGTGTGCCTTGTGGATTTGCAAATGGTCTTCCGTTAGGACTGCAAATCATCGGCAAGCACTTCGACGAAGGAACAGTGTACCGCGTGGCTCACGCTTTCGAACAAGCAACAGATCATCATAAAGCAAAACCTGAACTGTAAGGGGTGAATCAGAATGAACTTTGAAACGGTAATTGGACTTGAAGTCCACGTAGAGTTAAAAACACAATCGAAAATTTTCTCAAGCTCGCCGACACCTTTTGGTGCAGCTGCCAACACGCAAACAAGTGTCATTGACCTTGGGTATCCCGGCGTACTGCCTGTGCTCAACAAGGAAGCGGTGAACTTTGCGATGAAAGCGGCAATGGCGCTGAACTGTGAGATCGCAACAGATACTAAATTTGACCGTAAAAACTACTTCTATCCTGACAACCCAAAGGCGTATCAAATTTCTCAATTTGATAAACCAATCGGTGAGAACGGCTGGATTGAAATTGAAGTAGACGGAAAAACAAAACGAATCGGTATTACACGTCTTCATTTGGAAGAGGATGCAGGGAAACTGACGCATACAGGCGATGGTTACTCACTTGTCGATTTCAACCGTCAAGGCACACCGCTTGTTGAAATCGTATCTGAGCCAGACATTCGTACACCTGAAGAAGCGTATGCTTACTTAGAAAAACTAAAATCCATTATTCAATATACAGGCGTTTCTGACTGTAAAATGGAAGAAGGCTCACTTCGCTGTGATGCCAACATTTCTCTTCGACCAATTGGCCGTGAAGAGTTTGGTACAAAGACAGAACTGAAGAACTTAAACTCGTTTGCTTTCGTACAAAAAGGCTTAGAGTTCGAAGAAAAACGTCAAGAGCAAGTATTGCTTTCTGGCGGTCTGATCGAGCAGGAAACACGCCGTTATGACGAAGCGTCTAAAAAGACCATCCTCATGCGCGTGAAAGAAGGCTCTGATGATTACCGCTACTTCCCAGAACCGGATTTGGTAGAGCTATACATTGATGACGAGTGGAAAGAACGCGTAAGAGCATCCATTCCAGAGCTTCCAGATGAGCGCCGCAAACGCTACATCGATGAACTTGGACTGCCTGCATATGACGCAATGGTATTGACGCTCACAAAAGAAATGTCTGATTTCTTTGAAGCAACCATTTCAGAGGGTGCAGAAGCGAAGCAAGCATCGAACTGGCTGATGGGTGAAGTATCTGCTTACTTAAACTCTGCTCAAAAAGAGCTGGAAGATACGAAACTAACGCCGCAAGGGCTGGCTGGCATGATCCAGCTTATTGAAAAAGGAACGATTTCCTCTAAGATTGCCAAAAAGGTATTCAAAGAGCTGATTGAAAATGGGGGAGATGCAGAAACAATCGTCAAAGAAAAAGGACTTGTCCAAATTTCTGACGAAGGTGCGCTGCTCAAACTTGTCACAGAAGCACTTGATAACAACCCGCAATCCATAGAAGACTTTAAAAATGGAAAAGACCGTGCGATTGGTTTCTTAGTCGGACAAATCATGAAAGCATCGAAGGGCCAAGCAAACCCGCCGATGGTGAACAAGATTCTCCTCGAAGAAATCAAAAAACGCTAAATCAAAAAACCGCCTCATGGAAGGCGGTTTTTTTGTTTGAATGACAGGGTCTTATGATAGATTCAGACCACCGCCGTATATCAATTCAGAGATTCTTTTCTTATAATGAAGCATAAGCGAAAGTGCACATTCGAAGGGGGAAAGGTGAACTATATCGAAAAACCGTACATCATGTTACTGAAGAAACAGCTTCAATTGTTCCACTGCTCTGAGAACAGCAGGGTCCTCACACTTTTCTAAATTCGTCAGCATCCCTTGAATGACAGGCTTACGAGGTTTAGTTTTTCCCAGCTCTTCTTCAATCACTTCAATGGATACAAGTGTATCATCTGAAAGTAGATGCTCAAGCTTTAACAAGCGGAGCTCCTCTTGAAGGGAAGCAGCACTCGGCGCTTCATCGTCCCAAATGGTTTGTTTTAGAATTGGCTTCGTCTGAGACCGGAGCATGCCTTGAACCAAATCATCAAATCGTTCGAGTATAAAGGAAGAGAGCTCATCAAATGATAATTGCATCTGATCTTGTAAAAGCAGAACCTGCACATATGATTGAATAATTCCTTGAATCATGACTGACAGGTCAGTTATATATGGTTCGATCTCCTGTCCATAAGTGGTCAAGATGGAAATTCGTATTTCATCATTCATTTGCTTTTTCACAGTTTTTGAATACTTTTTGATTTGCTGATTTTCCGGAATAATGTTCTCGCTGAGGATCAAAATGATAAAATCTTTGTTCTCGGCAAAATGCTGAAATTGTTCAGCGATTTGTTTCTGAAAGATCTCTCTAGGCGCGAGATGCTGATTCTCTTTTCGAATCGTTTCAATACTTTTCATAGAAGTGTCGATATAATATTCAAACGCTCGGTTGAAAAGTTGTTCTTTTGATTTGAAATGCAAATAAAAAGCGCCTTTTGATATTCCGCACTCATCTGCAATTTCCTGAATGGTCGTAGAAGAAAAACCCTTTTTCGCAAACAATTGGATGCTTGCTTTAATGATTTTTTCTTTTTTTTCGTTCATGAAATAAGGCCCCTTCAGCTTTAGAATGTTACGCCAAACGCAAGTGAAATGGTTGACGGCATTGTATATCACCGTTTATTATGATATAGAATGACCAGTCAGTCAATACATAAAGGAAAATGGAGGACATAATGAATTCGATCATCAATTTTGTATTAAAGAATAAGTTCGCTGTATGGCTCATGACGATTATCGTAACAGTTGCTGGTCTATATGCCGGATTGAATATGAAACAAGAATCAATCCCGAATATCAACACTCCAGTCATTACGGTTTCTACAACGTATCCTGGCGCAACGCCGGACGAAGTATCTGATAAGGTGACCGATCCAATTGAAAAATCGATTCAAAACCTAAATGGGGTCAACGTGGTCACTTCCAATTCATTTGAAAATGCCTCATCCATTCAAATCGAATACGATTACAGCAAAGACATGGATGAAGCAAAAAAGGAAATTGAAGATGCGATTAGCAATATCGATTTTCCTGAAAATGCAGAAAAACCTAAAATCGCACGCTTTAGTATTAACGCGATTCCAATTTTAGCTCTTAGTGTCTCTGGAGATAAAGAATCATTACAAGATCTTACACAAAAAGTAGAAAATGATCTCGTTCCTTCACTTCAAGGATTAGACGGCGTCTCTTCTGTTGAAGCTTCAGGACAGCAAATCAAAGAAGTAGAATTTTCGTTTAAAGAAAAGAAATTGAAAGAATACGGTTTAGATGAAGAAACCGTCCAAAACATGATCAAAGGCTCTGATGTGAATGTGCCATTAGGTTTATATACATTTGGCAATAAGCAAAAATCAGTTGTCGTGGACGGCAATATTTTAAGTGTCAAAGATCTGAAAAACATGCGAATCCCTGTCACACCAAGTGCAAGCGGCGGTGCGGGAAGCGCTGGAGCTGGAGCACCTTCTAGCGGCTCAGGTGCGCAAGGTGCCGAGCAGCAGGCTGGAAATGCAAGTCAGCAGCAAGCAGCAGCACAGCAACAAGCAGGTGCAGCAAGCAGTCAATCTGTAGAGCTGCCAACGATCAAACTGTCTGAGATTGCAGATATTAAAGTCGTGAAAGAAGCAGAATCGATCTCTAGAACGAATGGAAAAGACAGTATCGGTCTGCAAATTGTCAAAGGCTCTGATGCCAACACAGTGAGTGTTGCAGAAGAAGTAACAAAAGAGCTTGAGAAATTTAAGAAAGACAACAAAGGAATCAAAGTAAGCACCACATATGATCAAGCAGAGCCGATTAAAGAGTCTGTCAGCACAATGCTGAACAAGGCAATCATCGGAGCGATCTTTGCGATCATTATCATTCTATTGTTCCTGCGAGATATCAAATCAACATTAATCTCGGTCATCTCCATTCCGTTATCTTTGTTGATTGCTGTTTTACTATTAAATCAGCTGGATATCACGTTAAATATCATGACACTTGGTGCCATGACCGTCGCCATTGGGCGTGTAGTCGATGACTCAATCGTGGTCATAGAAAATATCTATCGACGAATGGCATTAAAGGATGAACCATTAAAAGGCAAGGCACTCGTCAGAGAAGCCACAAAAGAAATGTTTATCCCGATCATGTCTTCGACGATTGTGACAATTGCGGTATTCTTACCGTTAGCGTTAGTAGGTGGAATGATTGGTGAATTATTCATCCCATTTGCCTTAACGATTGTGTTTGCGTTACTTGCTTCACTCCTTGTCGCCATTACAATTGTTCCAATGATGGCACACACTTTATTTAAAAAGAACCTGTATGGCACAACGAAAAAGGTCAAAGAACATAAACCAAGCAAGCTTGCCGGCGGTTATAGACGTGTACTCAACTGGACACTCAACCATAAATGGATCACATCAGGAATCGCCATTCTTATGCTTGTCGGAAGCTTATTCTTAGCACCACTTGTCGGTGTTAGCTTCTTACCACAAGAAGCAGAGAAAACGGCGATGGTGACATACACACCAGAGCCAGGTCAAACGAGAGAACAAGCAATTGATGAAACGAAAAAGGCAGAAGAATACTTGATGAAACGTGACCATGTCAATACGGTTCAATATTCATTAGGCTCTTCAAATGCCATGACAGCAAGTGTTGGCGGTAACTCTAACGGTGCATTATTCTTCGTACAATATGACGAGGACACACCGAATTTTGATAAAGAAAAAGATCGTGTAGTCAAAGCCCTGCAAGACAAAGCGTCTAAAGGGGAATGGAAATCACAAGACTTCTCATCTGCTGGTGCAAGCAATACTGTGACGTACTATGTGTATGGTGACAAAGCAAGCGATATTGAAGGCACAGTAAAAGATGTCGAAAACATCCTAAAAGATGAGAAAAACCTGAAAAATGTCACCACAAGCTTAGCTGAGAAATACGACGAATATACGTTTAATGCAGATCAAGAAAAACTGGCAAAACTAGGTCTAACTGCTTCACAAATCGCTCAAGCGATTGCACCTCAAAATAGTGAAACGACACTAACGAAAGTCACAGAGGACGGCAAAGAACTTGATGTGAAGCTTCAAACGGAAAAAGATGAATATAAGAGCAAGAAAGATTTAGAAAATAAAAAGATCACCACACCGACAGGGCAGGAAGTCCGAATTGGTGATGTTGTCAAAGTAAAAGATGGTACGACAGCAAATACGGTGACAAAACGTGATGGGAAAATCTATGCAGAAGTGTCTGGTGACATGACAACAGACGACGTCTCAAGTGTGACACAAGATGTTCAGAAGAAAGTCGATAAGCTTGATCTGAAATCTGGCGTAACAATTGACTCAGGCGGCGTAAGTGCGGATATCCAGGAGTCCTTTACACAGCTAGGACTCGCAATGCTTGCAGCGATTGCCATTGTATATCTCGTTCTCGTCATCACATTTGGCGGAGGTCTTGCACCATTTGCAATCCTCTTCTCACTTCCATTTACGGTTATTGGCGCTCTCGCTGGATTGTTTATAGCAAAAGAAACCATCAGCTTAAATGCCATGATTGGATTGCTCATGCTGATCGGTATCGTTGTGACAAACGCAATTGTCTTAATTGACCGCGTTATTCATAAAGAACAAGAAGGTCTCTCAACAAGAGAAGCATTACTTGAAGCAGGTGCAACAAGATTACGTCCAATCTTAATGACAGCACTTGCGACGATCGGTGCACTCCTGCCACTCGCATTAGGCTTTGAAGGCGGAAGCCAGATCGTATCAAAAGGACTTGGTGTCACTGTAATTGGTGGTTTAACAAGTTCTACACTTCTCACATTGGTCATGGTACCAATCGTGTATGAAATTTTAAGCAAGTTTAGACGTAAGAAAAAGTACGCAGAAGAAGAATAAGAGGAAGCCCCGCACATTAGCGGGGCTTTTTTATTTTGAAATCTGACAAACCGCTTTTCTCATAAGCTCTTCAAATGCATGGAAAAAGGCATCTCGATCAACATGGTCAATCACTTGAATGGATTTTCCGTCTGGATGCTCTTCAGTTCGTCCTTGCTTTGGCGTTTCGGTGTAAACAATCGCATTCATTTCCTTTGAGCGGGTAAATGAAGACGAAGCAAGTGTGATCGTTGTCAGCACATCCCATAAGTAGTAAGTCGAGTTCGTTTCGTGATGAACGAGCGGCGGACAAAAGGCGTAGCACTGCCCAATAAAATCAATTCCGATATGAGAGCGAAGGGATGCCCAGCGCTGACGTACATCAAGTGTAAGCGGGACTTGATTTGTACTTTCAAGTGCGACCATTTCAATAGGAAACGGTTCCTGAAAGACCGTGCTGACAGCATAAGGGTCCCAAAATGCATTCCATTCTGCTGTCCCATCATGCTCGGGTTCTTCTACATTGCCTTTTTCAAGGAACGTACCGCCCATCCACACCAATTTCTCAATCTTATTAGAAATTGAAGGATCTTCTTCTAAGGCGCGTGCAAGGTCTGTGAGCGGGCCAGTAAAGAGCAGGGTGACAGGCTCTTTTTCCTTTTTAACCGTTTCAATCAGATGAAGGTGTGCTGGCAGCTTGGACACTTTTGTATCAACAGTGCCTTTTTCGTTTAAAATTGGCAGGGCATCTACGTAAAAAGCATGCATGCGCCACTCCTTCGGAAATGGATTGACGCCTCTAGAATTTGAAGCAGCGACTTCAATTTCATAAGGGCTGAATCGATCAATGATTTTTTGAGATGCACTGAGAGCAGGCTCTAAATAACAATCAGCAGGAATCACAGACATCCCGATAACTTTCAGATGTTCCATTTGAAGGAGAAGAAATAAAGAGACGAGGTCATCAACACCGCCGTCATGATTAAAATAGACAGGCTTTTTCATCGCAAACCATCCTTTACAGCGTTTTCTTTTATTTTATCAGAATGCTTTCTTGCTGAGGGAGATGTGCTTGGAGATTTCACATAATAGGTGGTTGTTTTGTTGCCATTTTCAAATCTCATAGTATAATTAAAGGTTGTTAGTGGTGAAAATAGATTGCATAATGAATATAGGATGATGATGAATGAAACGTGCTCGAATTATATATAATCCGACATCTGGGCGTGAACTCTTCAAGAAGAATTTACCGCAGGTTTTGCAAAAATTTGAACAAGCTGGTTATGAAACATCTTGTCATGCGACGACATGTGCAGGAGATGCGACGCAAGCAGCGGAAAAAGCCGCACAGAGAGATTTTGATTTAATTGTAGCAGCAGGTGGAGACGGCACGATTAATGAAGTCGTCAACGGACTAGCACCGCTTGAAAAAAGACCAAAACTAGGAATCATTCCAGTTGGAACAACAAATGACTTCGCAAGAGCACTTGGAATTCCACGAGAAGGTGTTTTGAAAGCGACAGATGCCATAATTGAGGGTGTAGCGAAGCCGCTTGATATCGGTAAAGTCAATGGCCATTATTTTATTAATATTGCTGGCGGCGGCCGGTTAACAGAGCTCACTTATGAGGTGCCTAGTAAGCTAAAGACCATGCTTGGACAGCTTGCTTATTATTTAAAAGGCATGGAGATGCTTCCATCTATCCGCCCGACAGAAGTCGAAATTGAATATGACGGCAAATTGTTTCATGGAGAAATCATGCTGTTCCTTGTTTCACTCACAAACTCAGTTGGCGGCTTTGAAAAACTAGCGCCAGATTCCATTTTAGATGATGGCATGTTTGATCTGATTATTTTAAAGAAGGTCAATTTAGCAGAAGCCATTCGAGTAGTCAGCCTTGCTCTCAGAGGCGAGCATATTCATGATAACAATGTCATCTACGCCAAAGCGAATCGCGTGAAGGTAGATGTAAAAGATAAAATGCAATTAAATTTAGATGGCGAATTCGGCGGCATGCTGCCAGGTGAATTTGAAAACCTGTATCGCCATATTGAATTTATTGTGCCAAAAGCAACAGCTGAAAAAATAGGGTGAAGACTGAACTTGGTTCCTTATGGCGGCCAAGTTTTTCTTTGCAAATGAGGTGATAAAATTGGTGAAAATGAAACCGCCTGTTCAAAAGAATGAATATTACAATGTAACCTTCGAAGACTTAACGCATGAAGGTGCAGGTGTAGCAAAAATTGAAGGATTCCCTGTCTTTGTACCGAATGCCCTTCCTGACGAACAAGGGCAAATCAAAGTCACACGTGTCAAAAAAGGATTTGCTTTTGGACGACTTATGGAGCTGACAAAGGAAAGTCAGCACAGGCGAGATGCGCCATGTCCCATTTACAAGCAGTGCGGCGGCTGTCAAATTCAGCATATGAGCTATGAAGGCCAGTTGCAATTTAAACAGAAACAAGTAAAGGACGTATTAGAGCGGATCGGCAAGCTTGATATGAGCCGTGTAAAAGTTCATCCTGTACTCGGCATGGAAGACCCTTGGAATTACCGAAACAAAGCCCAAGTGCCAGTTGGCGAACGAGAAGGCGGACTTGTGGCGGGATTTTATCAGCAGCGTACCCATGAGATCATTGATATGGAAAAATGTTTGATTCAGCAGTCAGAAAACGACGAAGTGGTACAGGCCGTAAAAGACATATGCAATGCGTTTGGCATTAAAGCATATAACGAAGAGCGTCACAAAGGCTGGCTACGTCATGTCATGGTTCGCTACGGAATTGCAACAGGTGAAATGATGGTTGTGTTTGTTACTAGAACGACTGATTTTCCGCAAAAGCAGCAGGTGATTGAGCAGATTATAGCACGCTTCCCACATGTTCGGTCAATTGTGCAAAACGTGAATTCAAAGAAAACAAATGTCATTTTCGGAGACGAAACGACCGTTTTATGGGGAGAAGAATACATTTATGACACGATTGGCGACATCAAATTTGCTATTTCAGCTCGTTCGTTTTATCAAGTGAACCCAACCCAAACAAAGGTGCTTTATGACAAAGCGCTTGAATATGCCGAGCTGGAAGGCGAAGAAACCGTGATTGATGCATACTGCGGAATCGGGACGATTTCCTTATTTCTCGCACAAAAAGCAGGCAGAGTATATGGCGTTGAAATTGTCCCAGAAGCAATTGAAGATGCAAAACGCAATGCTGCCTTAAACGGAATTAACAACGTCGAATTCGCCGTCGGCGAAGCAGAAACCGTTATCCCAAACTGGTACAAAGAAGGCATCAAAGCAGACACCCTCGTCGTTGATCCTCCAAGAAAGGGCTGTGACGAAGCGCTGCTTGACACGATTTTAAAGATGAAACCGAACCGTGTTGTGTATGTTTCCTGTAATCCAGGGACGCTAGCTCGTGATTTGCGTATTCTTGAAGATGGTGGGTATGTGACGGAGGAAGTGCAGCCGGTGGATATGTTTCCGCATACGAGTCATGTGGAGTGCGTGGCAAGCCTTGTAATTAATCAGTAATGTATTGAGAGCCATCCCGATTTCGTGAAAACATCGATATCGGGATATTTTTATTTTTGTTTGTTCAATCTGCATTAAAAAATATATTTGGAAGTGGAATCAATATTTTCATCCCTTATTTCATTACCAAATGTCCTTTTTTGCAATTTTGCCCGGTTCATATTAAAGTATATAATGATAAAAATTGCTGAATGACTTCAAAGATGGACATGCCCTATAAGGCGCTATGTCATGAGAGGAATTGGATGAAAGATGAGTAAAAATTTCTGGCGTGATTTACCGCGGCCATTTTTTATATTAGCACCAATGGAAGAAGTGACAGATGTTGTGTTTCGTCATGTTGTGAGTGAGGCAGCGAGACCGGATGTATTTTTCACAGAGTTTACGAACAGTGAGAGTTATTGCCATCCTGATGGCATTCAAAGTGTGAAAGGCCGTTTAACGTTTACAGAGGATGAGCAGCCGATTGTTGCTCATATTTGGGGAGACAAGCCTGAGAACTTTAGACAGATGAGCATTGGAATGGCGGAGTTAGGATTTCAGGGGCTTGATATTAATATGGGCTGTCCTGTCCCAAATGTCACGCAAAACGGGAAGGGCAGCGGATTGATTCTACGACCAGACGTTGCGGCAGAGTTGATTCAAGCGGCAAAAGCTGGGGGATTACCTGTCAGTGTGAAAACAAGACTTGGTTTTACTGAGGTCGATGAATGGCGCGGGTGGCTTAGACACATTTTGGAGCAAGACATTGTGAATTTGTCGATCCATCTTCGTACAAGAAAGGAAATGAGCCAGGTGGATGCGCATTGGGAGCTCATTCCTGAGATTAAAAAACTTCGTGATGAAGTAGCACCTGATACGCTTTTGACAATCAATGGTGATATTCCTGATCGTCAAACAGGCCTAAAGCTCGCTGAGCAGTATGGAGTGGACGGAGTGATGATTGGGCGCGGGATTTTCCATAACCCATTTGCTTTTGAAAAAGAGCCGAAGGAGCATACGAGTGACGAACTGTTAGGGCTATTAAGATTGCATCTTGATCTTCATGATCAATATTCATCACTAGGTTTGCGACCATTCAAAGCACTGCACCGTTTCTTTAAGATTTATGTCAAAGGGTTCAGAGGAGCTAGCTTCCTTAGAAATCAATTAATGAACACATCATCAACAGATGAAGTGCGTGCAATGCTGGATGAATTTGAAGCGAGAAATCAAGAACAATAACGATTGATGAGAGAAGGGGAAGCCCTTCTCTTTTTTTCTATAAATAGGACTATTAAACTAGTTCTCTCAAATGGTAAGATGAGATAGAAATGACAATTGGAGGTATATTATTTGAAACCATTTTGGGATAAAGACAGTGAAAGCGAAGAAACATTTAAGAAAATTAATGAGAAAGGAATTGCAAAAGCGGAAAAGAAGCTAGGCGTCATTCTGCCGGATACATATAAGAAACTGATCCTTGAACAAAATGGAGGTTATACCCTGCATAACGCCTTTCCAACGGACCAGCCAAATGGATGGGCAGAGGATCATGTACAGTTCAATCATTTAAGAGGAATTGCCAAAGGTGAAGGCATCATGGATAGTGATTATTTAATAGAAGAATGGGAATTGCCTGAGGGGCTTGTGCTCATTTGTGGGGATGGACATACGTGGATCGCATTAGATTATAGAGAAACAAAGGAACATCCGCCGGTTCACTACTTTGACTTAGAATACGAGACGGATTTTAAATTAGCGGATTCGTTTGATGAACTGATTGCCGGTCATTATACTGTTGAGGATAGCGTAGAAGATGGAATGTCAGATGAAGAGTGGCTGGCTGAATATGAAAAGCAGAATCCGCCATTATCAAGAGAAGAAGTGAAAGACATATTCTTAACCAAAGACCCTGAACAGCTTTCAAAAATCTCGAATTTTCAAGTGGAACAAATAGATGATATTAAGTGGATTTTTTCTGAAGTAGAAACATATATGGATACCCTTCAGGACGAAGAAATGTTAACGACTGCTGGCTGGGCAATCAATACGATTTTTGTTCTAAATGATGAGATGATTAAGAAGCATTCTGATGTTGTCGAGAGTGCACGGCGTTTTGCGGAGCACTTGAATCAATCAGAAATAGATGAGATGCATGAAATAGCTTTTAATATATCACTCAGGTTGGAATTTGATTTAGAGGAGTAATACATTTTTATAATTTATTCAGCAAAAAACCCCCTTACTAAAAAGGGGGTCACCATTCCTTTACTCCGCACTCTCCTCAACCTCACGGCTATCCTCTGTTTCACCTATATAAATAGGACCGTTTGCGTGGTCGATTCGGATTGGCCATTCGTATGGGACTTGGAGGCGTCTCGCGATTGCTCTCCAAAATTTAGTAGAATCAAGTTCGAAGTCTTGGAAGTCTTTTAATAAGTCTTTGTAAGACGAGCCATCAAATTGAATGTACATATCTTGAAGGCGCATGAACGCGACATGTCTCACTTCTAGTGCTGCCGCAGCTTCCATCTCTTCTTCGGTTGCTTCTCCGATGATTGTGCCTGCGGGCGGAAGCATGTCATATACATTAAATTCCTCTTCTTCTTCGTGTGCTGCATTGTGGTGTTGATCTGACATTTTTCTTCACTCCTTCTAGTCTTCTTTAAAAACTTATCCGTGCTTACTTCTATTATCGGAAGGAAATGCAAAATGTGGAATGAAAAGAAGAGCCGATCCACAACACTTGCTTTTTCCCCTTGAATCATCTATGATCAATTACAGATATAAAAGGTCTATAATAGATAGAAAGGAGTTTCCTCATGAAATATTCTAAAGCGACCAACTATGCGCTGCATACGATGGTGTTTTTAACTCTTGCACCAAAGGGGAAAGCGATTGGCGTTGAGCCCCTTGCTAAGATGCAAGACCTTTCACCAACCTATTTATCCAAAATTTTAACAAAGCTTGTGAAGGCGGGATTGATTGAATCAACACCTGGTGCAAAGGGAGGTTATACCCTTATCAAACGAAAGGAAGACATTTCGTTTTTAGATGTCATTCAAGCTGTAGAAGGACAAACGAATTTATTTCGCTGCTCTTTAGAGCATGACTCCTTCATGCCTCATGATGGCTGTTTGATTGAACAAGTCATGCAGGATGTAGAAACGAAAATGCAGGAAACGTTAAGTCAAAAACGGTTAATTGATATTGCGAACCAAATTGAGCAGACAGAAAAAAATCCATTTTTCAACATGTGATTTTTTTTGAACTAATTATGGATATTAAGAGTCTTTAAAGTCTTTAATAAAAAAGGAGAGATTTTTATGTTATTAGATTGTGCCATTATCGGAGGCGGACCAGCCGGATTAAGTGCAGCACTTGTTGTAGGAAGAGGCAGAAAGCAGGTCATTGTATTTGATGATGAGCTGCCAAGAAATCGAGTGACGCAGGAATCACATGGATTTATTACAAACGATGGAATGACACCGTTTGAGATCAGACAAGCGGGAGAGGCAGACCTTCAAAAATACCCTAATATTAAAATCAAACGAAATAGAATTGTTGATATACAAAAGAAAGAGGAAAGCTTTACGTTACTGACACACGAAGGGGATGCATTCGAAGCGAAAAAAATCATCTTAGCAACTGGACTTCAAGATATACTGCCAGAGATCGAAGGAATCCATGATGTGTACGGAAAAACATTGTTTAGCTGTCCTTTCTGTGATGGATGGGAATTAAAGGACAAAGCACTTGCCCTCATTGCAGAGAATCAGCGAGCTTTGCATATGGCTAAGCTCCTTTCCAATTGGACAAAGGATTTGATCGTGTTTACGAATGGGCACGTGTTGGCTGAAGAGGACAAGGCACTTCTGACGGCACATTCTATTCAAGTCATTGATGTGCCAATTGTGTTGATTGATCATGACAATGGTCAGCTGCGCTCTCTCCAGCTTGCGAATGGGGAGATAGTGAGAAGGGAAGGCGGTTTTGTAGCAAGCGAATTCAAGCAGTCAGCCCCATTTGCTGAAAAGCTTGGCTGTCAAATGACGCAGAATGGGGGTATTGAAACAGATATTCTTGGGCGTACAACTGTCAGCGGTGTCTTTGCATGTGGGGATAATTTAGGAGGTCCTGCTCAGTTAGTTCTCGCAGCGGCTGCTGGCAGCCAGGCAGGAATGGGCGTCATTCATGAGCTAGTGCAAGAGAAATTTTAAGAAAAAACATCTCTATGAAAGAGATGTTCAACGATGAGCGGTTTTCGGTTTTACTAAGATGTGAGCTGTCCATTCAAAAATTGTGTAAATCAAAAAGAAGACATATCGCCCCATACATTGGTGATATGAATGATGGCGCACCTCTATTTATTTCTAATTGTTTCAACGGTAAAATAAGAAATAAAGCCAATGAAAGGAAAGCAAATGAGTGATCAAACAAATCGATTTCTAAAAAATCATTTTCCTCATCTTTTCCTCACGCCGCCTCTTTTTTATGGATGGCCATTTGGGCTGCGGTTTGAAGTGGCAGATTGGTCATTAGGAAAAGAATCGGTTGTATTAGAAAAAGCGGGAGATCGTGCTTTAGAAATTGTGAAATATGCTTTTAACTCAGAAGACGATATTCTGTTTGTGACGGATGTGTATACGCAGCATGCACATGAATTAACGAAGCGAAAGCTTCTTGTCTATCAAAAATATGTCCATCGGCAAGTAAGGAACCGATTGCGTCATGAGCTTTTGACTCATGTACGTCCAGAAATAGAAGATTCATTGACATTAGAGAGATTTACTCTCAAATGCCAGCTGCAAGAAATTCGATTGCGTCCACTTCTCCATGCGATGTGCCAAGAGGATTTCTATACACCGAATCAAATCTTGAAGGGGAAGCTTGGTTATGAAATTTATCTGATCAATCTCTCGAAACAGATGATATTCCATTTATATGATGATCGAGGCTGTGATCTCATAGCGGCAGATGCCGAGTGTTTACGGCCAGTCTATGAAGGATTACAGCACTGGTTATTAGATTATGACCGCCCACAGATGGACCGGCTATTTACAGCCAAATAAGAAAAACCGCACTTTTGACAAGTGCGGTTTCTTTTTATGCTTCTACTTTATTGAAGAACTGTGGCAAATATTCTTTGTGTGCTTCTAGCATTTCATCTAGGATGCTTTTTGCAATGGCATCTGATGGGACAAGCGGGTTGATGGTCATTGCGACAAGAGCTGTGTTGTAGTCGCCTGTCACGGCTGCTTCAGCAGCTACACGTTCAAAGGATTTAATTTGAGAAATAAGTCCTTTGACAGCGACCGGCATTTCACCAACAGCGATTGGTTTAGGACCGTCTTTTGTGATAACGCAGTTGAGTTCAACGGCAGAATCATTTGGAATGTCACTGATGGCGCCATTGTTAATCGTGTTGACAGGCTGAATGTCATGCTTATCGTTATAAATGGATGCAATTAAGTTACAAGCTGCATCACTGTAGTAGGCACCGCCTCGTTTTTCAAGCTGTGGCGGCTTGATGTCTAGATCAGGGTCTTTGTAAAGCTCGAACAGATCATTTTCTAATGCGCGAACGACTTCTGCACGAGTTCCTTCGTTTGCTGCTGCTTTCTTTTCCTCAGCCAGCATATCACTTGTTTTGTAGTAGTAGCGGTGATATGGACAAGGAATAACGCCAAGCCCTTTTAAGAAATCAGCATCCCACGGAATCGCTTGAATGTTGTTCATTGACATGCTGGAGTTTGGATCAGCCATGTCTTCAATGACTTGATCCATGATGTTTTTGCCATCTAAGAATACATTGAGTCCAAAGACCATGTGGTTTAATCCAGCAAAGCTGACTTCGACTCTGCTTGCGTCGACATCAAGTCCTTTGGCGATTCCCATGCGAATACCAATCGGCACGTTGCATAAGCCAACGACTTTGCGATGGTTTGAATAGCGAAGAACCGCTTCTGTGACCATGCCTGCTGGGTTTGTGAAGTTTACTAGCCATGCATCTGGGCACAGTTCTTCAATATCTTTGACAATATCAAGAATGACAGGAATGGTGCGAAGTCCTTTGAATAGACCTCCTGGACCATTTGTTTCTTGACCAATGACATCATATTTTAAAGGAATGCGTTCATCCTTCATACGTGCTTCAAGAAGTCCAACGCGGAATTGTGTTGTGACAAAATCAGCATCTACAAGCGCTTTCCTGCGATCTAATGTTAAATGAACTTCGATTGGAAGTCCTGCTTTTTTGACCATGCGTTTTGCGAGATTTCCGACAATCTCAAGCTTCTCTTTTCCAGCTTCAATATCGACAAGCCAAAGCTCGCTAATCGGAAATTCATCGTACCGTTTAATGAATCCTTCGACAAGCTCTGGTGTATAGCTTGATCCTCCGCCAATTGTGACAACCTTTAATCCTTTTGTCATGCTCTGCACCTCCGAATAATGTAACGCGCAATGTTATAATAGAGAAAAGTCTTTTTTATTTTGTACATCTATAGCTTATCGTGAGAGCATCTAATGCGTAAATGACTTCAGCGTCTTTAGGCAAGGGTGTCTCATTTAGAGATTTGTTACATAAAAGAAACACATTGTGACATGTTGTTGGAGAAAGGGGAAATCAGATGTTTTCAAGTGAGGTCATTTCCAGCTTTAATGAACTAGAAAGCGCTTTATACCGATATATCATGGAAAACAGTGAAAAGGTCGTGTATATGAGAATTCGAGACCTTGCAGATGCTGCACATATTTCCACCTCGTCTGTCCTTCGTTTTTGCCGAAAAGTGAATTGTGAAGGCTTTTCAGAGTTTAAAGTGAAGCTCAAAATGTATTTAGAATCAGAGCAGACACCTTCTTTAAAAAGCACACAGCACTTTCTTTATGAATTTATCGAACGAACACTGAAGGGGGACTTTGAGGGGAAAATTAAGGAGGCAGCGAAGCTCATTGCTGAGGCAAAAAATGTGCTGTTTATTGGAACTGGAAGTTCTGGCATTTTGGCGCAGTATGGGGCGAGGTACTTTTCTAGTCTTGAGAAATTTTCATTTTACATCAATGATCCGTTTTTTCCGATGAATATGCAGTATTTAGACAATAGTGTCACCATTGTGCTGTCTGTATCAGGAGAGAACAGTATTACGATCGATCATATTTCGAAGCTAAAAAGAGAAGGCAGCAAGATCATTAGTATTACTAACAATCAGCACTGTACGATTTCGCGCATTTCAGATTTAAATATTGCCTATTACGTCACAGATGAGCGAGTTCATAGAGCAAATATCACGACACAGACGCCAGTTGTGTATATTTTAGAGGCAATGGCCCGCGATATGTTTGCGATGTTAAAGGAAAAGTAAAAGAGCGCTGCATGAATCAGCTGCTCTCTTTTTTCTGCCTTATAAAAGCGAGGATGGCAATACCAGAACAGACGAGCACAAACAAACCGCCTAACAAATACACAAATCTCGCTCCGAATGTATCCGCAATTAATCCAACAAAGAAAATAGATAAACTGACAGACATAGAAGAGAGAACGTATTGAGCCGAATACACCTTTGATAACTCATGGACTGGCGTTTCTGTTTGAAGAATGGTTTGCTGCGAAACATCCCGAATTTGATAGGCAGGTCCCATCAAAATACAAAGCAGCAATGCAAGCCATGGCAGGCTGTTTAGCGAAAATAAAATGGTCAATATTGCATAAATAAAAGAGCCGGCAGCCATAAAGAGGAGAAGGTGTTTTTGAATAGACTGGTTTAGCGATGCAGCCAAGAGTCCGCCTAGAATGGCACCTATATAATAAGCGGCATTGATATATCCCCACCATTCCGCACCTTCCTTTAAAACAAGTGTGACAAAGGCAAGCGTAACCGGCCCGACCCACAAAGCACCTGCAATATTTTCACAAACATCCATGAAGGTCAGGGTGCGAACCGTTTTGTTTGTCCAAATGATCTTCCAGCCATCTTTAAATTTGTTCATCTTATTTGCTTTTTGAACCGTGTCTTCTTGCTTAATGAGAGAAAAAACAGGGATGATCAATAGATAGGACAATACAATCATGAAACAAGAGGCCCACATTAAATAAAATGGGCCAATCAACAGGACGAGCATTCCAGTAAACGAATAGCCGGCGATTTGAACAGATTGATAAAAAACAGAGGCTGTACTGTTCGCTTTCACAAGCTGATTTGCTGGTACAAGCATCGGCATGATGGCCTGTAATAAAGGGCTGATGAATCCGCCTGTGATGGAAATTAAAACGAACGCGCTAAACAGCCAGACGAGGTGCTGCTGAAAGAAATCAAATTGGGTCGTGAACACGACGAGCATCCCAATACGTAAAAGAGGGACCCATTTCAATAGACGCTTGGCTTGAAAGAGATCTGTCAAAACAGGAGAGAGGAGCCCAGCCAATAGCTGACATAGCGTTCTTATGAGCGGAAATACAGCCGCATAGGCGACAGATTGTGTATCTTGATAAATAACTAACGTGATCGTCATCAAAAATAGAATATCACTCAGCATGAGAAGGCTTTTACTTCCTGTATAACACCAAAACTTATTTCCCATATCCAACGACTCCTTTTCAAAAACAAGTTCAGTATAGCATGCTGACGAAGTGTCCAGAGGTTTTCCATTGAAAAATACATCTTAAGGATGAGAGGATTGTGATAAGCTAAATGAAAGACATCGTAAGGAAAGGGGTTCAATCTATTGAGAACATTACCAGCACATGATTTTTTGGACAAACACGGCATTCCGTATGAGATCAAAACATTTTCTTCCGAAACAGAGAAGGGAGCAGCAAATGTAGCGGCAGCCCTTGGTTTTCGTGAAAGACAAATGATTAAAACCTTGATCTTTGAAACTGGGGAGGGAGAGCAGCTGCTTGTGATGGTTGGCGCTGACCAGCATATTAAATCAGGGAAACTGAAGAAAGCAGCCGGCTCCCGTAATATTAAAATGGCTTCACCGGAAAAGGTTCTTGAAGTAACGGGCTATCGTATTGGCTCGATCCCGCCATTTTGCTGGCAACCAGAAGGGTTCCGTACCATCATCGAAGCTTCGTTATTAGAAGAAGAGGTATTAGGCGTTGGAGCAGGCGAATGGGGAAATGAAATCCTTATCACGCCAGAGCAATTAGTGAAAGCCTCAAAGGCTGTACCGTTCGACATCGTGCAGCCAGCCGAATAGAAAAAAGTGCCTGCTTTAGAAGCGGGCACTTTTTTAGTTTGCATCAGGCGTTGTAAATGGACCGATATCTTTCATTTGCAAGAAGGCATCCACGGTTCTATTTTCTTCAAGATCATTCGCCCGTTTGCACACAACAACCGGTCTGACGATCTCAATGCCTTCAATATACACGCGCCCAATTTCTTGCCGCTTGAGACTGCCTTGAACCGCATCACGGGGAACAAGTGTGATGCCATATCCAGCTTTGATCATTTGAATCGCTTCATGAACACCGCTGAATTGTAAATCAACGGTCGGTTTTTTGATCCCTTTCGAGGTAAATAATGAAAAGAGCTTATCTCTTGTGGAACTTCCTTCTTCACGCATCAAAAAAGGCTCCTGGCTCAGCCGCTCTAGCGGGACGGTTTTTCCGTTTAACGGATGGTCCGCTGGGACAATAAAATCATAGCTTAAATTTGTCAAATGAGAGGTAAGGATCTCCTCGTGATGCAGATCCTCAATCACAGCGATAGCGACATCTGATTTATATTGAAGCAGGCTCTCTATGACCTGAGCGGAGTTTCCGCTTTTTAATTCAATTTCAGTCTGTGGTGATGATGTTTTAAAAGCAGCGAGCCAATCAGGCAGTAAAAAGTTGAGTGGGACATAGGTTGATGCGATACGGAGCCGCCCCTTTTTTCCATTTTGTAAAAGTGTGATCTGATATTCTACTTCCTTTTCAGCCTCGAACACTTGTCTGGCATAAGGGTATAGAATTTTCCCCATTTCCGTAAGTGTAATCCCTCTTCCGTCTCGTTTGAAAAGACGGAAACCGATTTCTCGTTCAATGCTTCTAAGCTGAGCTGTCACAGCTGGCTGTGTCAAAGAGAGCACGTCTGCTGTTTGTGTAACGCTTTTTGTCTCTGCGACCTTTGCAAAAATCCGAAGGGCATGTAAATTCAACTTCACACCACCTATCAATTATTTTGATGGTTTAATTAAAAACATTCATTAGATTTATTATAAGGCATCCTTTATCGTAAAGATAGCGAAGGGGGAAGGGAAAAATGGATCGAAGTCAAAAGCAGGTCATGTCCATATCGCTTATTACAGCATTTGCACTCATTGGGGATTCAATGCTTTATATTGTTCTACCTGTCTATTGGAAAGAGGTTGGTTTATCATCCATTTGGGAGGTCGGATTACTGCTGTCTATCAACCGATTCGTTCGCATTCCGCTAGCACCTGTTGTTTGGTGGCTCTATCGATATATCCCAATGAAGACGGGTGTATTGATGGCTATTTTCATCGCATCAGTGACCACGATGCTATATGGCGTGAGTGGTTTTTGGCTGCTTTTGATCTGCCGCTGTGCATGGGGGCTTGCATGGACGTTACTCCGTATGAGTGGAATGAGGGTCATATCAGAAATGGAAGAAGGCTCACAAGGACATTTGACGGGGCTTTACAATGGACTTTATCGGCTTGGCAGTTTGTTTGGTATGTTATTCGGCGGGATTTTCGCCAGTCTGATTGGTTTCCAATCCATGACGCTTGTCTTTGGTTTACTCACATTGATAGGGTGCGTTTTTTATGTATCTTTAGATGAGATTGAAAAGAGCGAAGAGAGACAGGTGTATCAAGGCATCAAACAGAAGTGGTTTGCACGAGATATCGTGAAAGTACTGATGACAGGGATGCTGGTTGCACTTGTCATACAAGGTTTATTTGCATCAACGCTGAGTCATATCATTGAGGCTAAGCTCGGTCATAATGAATTTGCTCTTTTTGGCTTTGTCATCGGAGCTTCAGCTTTAAGTGGAATCATTCAAGCGATCAGATGGGGTTGGGAGCCCTTTGTCGCACCGAGAGCTGGCAGATGGTTTGATGGCCTTGAGATGAAGGAACGAATGCTTTGCGGGATGTTTCTTTCGTTTGGAGGGCTCAGTCTTCTTGCGATCATGCTGAAAGTAAGCGGCGGATTTCTTTTGATGCTGCTTTTCATCCAGCTGCTGTCAACGATCTTAACGACGTTCACGGATACGCTTGCTTTTCAAAAAGCCTCTATTCAAACAGATAAAAACCGTTTCCTCGCCAGCTATTCCTTTGTTCAAGATCTGGGAGCCGCGTTAGGACCCTTGTGCGGGTATACGATGATTCAGTTTTTTGGAACAAACAGTGTCTTTTGGCTAATGCTTATTATAAGCTTCTTGCTTGTCAGCATGTGGGCAAGAGGCAGGCAGCTGCATGTTTCATCTGATGCATCGTAAAAAATTCAAAAAAACTGCCTCGTGCAGCTGAGTGCAGGAGACAGTCATGTTCTCTTATTCTATGTCTGAATCATAGGCTTTTTGCGTCAGCTGGCTGACAACCTCTTTTAATCCATTTGGTTTATGAAACTCAACCGGTGTGCTTCCTTTTTCGAATACGATTTGGTCTGCTTCAACGAGCACGACATATCGATTGTTCACCTTCGCAATATGGATCGAGTGGCCAAAGTCTGCGAGAAGACCTTTAATTTCCGTTTCGCCAAGACGCATTTTCATTGTGATATCAGGGGTCTGCTCAACAATGTGAGAGGCTGCTAGTGTGACTTGCTCTGTATCGAGTGTTTCTCTAATTTCTCGTTTTTCACTCGCTTCCCATATTTCAAGATCCTCTTCGAACTGCTTTAATTCTTCACTTTCATCTTGCAATGTTTCGAAAACCTGTTCCTGCACCATATTCATGACCTGTGATTTCATGATTTCAGGCATGGATTCTCCGTATTCGACGAACTTCAAAAAGTCCTCAAAATAACGAGCGTGTGAGGATTGGTGAATTTTCACTTCAGCTTCCTCTGTCATGCCCTCTTCCGGCATAAACGGGTATTGGATTGATTTCATGTTTTTTGTTGTAATGGCCATCTCTACTTTTCTGATCAAAGTAGAGGTATCAGCGATTGAAGCCACTTTCTGTTCGAAATCGCATTTCATAATAAAGACAAAGGAATCATCGAAATACTTTTTAGGAACGGCAGACGCAACTAGAAAAACGCCGCCTCTGACAGCACTTGTATCTAAATATGTACGAACAAATTGTTCACTGCATTCATTAAATAATTCTTTTGTATCTGCAAATCTCGTTTGATGAAATAGGTTGTAGTTTGGATTTGAATCGAGCTCATGACCGGGTTCGACAATGAATCGACCAATTTTGGTCGGTACTTGTTCAGATTTAGGGTGTCTGTCTACTTTTCGTTTGACGATTTTTTTCAGCTCACCATCTAAAAAATCCTTCAATTCACTTTGTTCAAATTCCTCTTGGTCGAGTGTTTGATAATGTTTGAATCGTTTATTTGCTTGTTCATCTTTGCCTTCGATTTCTACGACAAAGAATGATAGAAAACGTATCGTAAAATCCATTGATTTGTCACCACTTTTTCTTCTTCGGATATGTTGAGTATAGAAAAAGGAGTGAAAATCGTCAACGAATGGAGAAATATCTTGTCATTATTTCCCGAGAAATGTTTATTGAAAAACACTTGATAATAATTATCATTCTTGATAGAATGATAAAAGAAAAGAAGGAACCTGCCAGTTCCTTCATCTCAGAGAAAAACATATTATTTTGTTTCAAAGGTTTCGCAATCTGTTTCAGCATTGCGAGTCACGTCAGTCATTGTGTTTTTACCAATTTTAATGGTAGAAGCGGTACAGCTGTTTTCAGCCCAAAAACGGCAAGAGTTCACTTCACAAAGTACGTTTTGTGCCATGGGAATTCACCTCCGTGATTCATATTGAGAATGAAGCAAGCTGCAACTTGAATTCATTCAATTTAGTAGTCTCTTTGAAGAAAGAGGCTGTTTGTGCTGATGATGCACATGTTTATCATACCATCTACCCTGAAAATATACAATTTAAACTTTGAAAGAGCGAGAATATAAATCTCGCTCTTTTTTTATTTGTAAAAATAGTTGAATGCTAAGTGGCACACTCTCTCATTTCGACATATGAATAGAGTAGATTCAAAACCTGATGTCGGACAAAGTATGGGGGTACATGTACTGATTTTCCGGATAAAGATAAGGTTTTCAATCAAAAATTTTCATAGAGAGATGAGGGGAGAAGATGAAAGCAGTCATTCTCTGCGGAGGAAAGGGAACGAGAATGAGTGAGGTCACACAAGCGCTTCCTAAACCACTTGCTATGATCGGAGATCGGCCTATTCTATGGCATATTATGAAAATCTATCAATATTACGGTGTTGATGAATTTATCTTATTGCTTGGATATAAAGGAGAGAAGATCAAAGAGTATTTTCTGAATTATGACTGGCGGCATCACAGCATGCAGCTCGATATGTCGACAGGCGAGATGAAGCTTTTAGGAAAATCGGAAAATTGGAAGATTACCTTCCTAGATACAGGTGAGAATACGATGACAGGCGGGAGGTTAAAGCAGGCACAGGACTACATTGGTGATGAGACATTTATGATGACGTATGGTGATGGACTGGCCAATATCAATATGTTTCATTTACTTAAGCGCCATCAAGATTTAGGGGCAGCTGCGACTGTCACAGGAATTGAAAAGAAGTCCCAGTACGGAACATTAAAGGTCTATAACGGGATGGCCCAATCCTTCTCTGAGAAGACAGACAGTATCGGGATGATCAACGGAGGATTTTTTGTGTTGTCTCCAAAGGTATTCGATTATTTGACAGACGATGATCAATGCGTGTTTGAAGCGGAGCCTCTTCAAAATCTGGCGAATGATGGAGAGCTTGCAGTTTATGAACACCACGGATTTTGGACAGCAATTGATACGTATAAAAATCTAAAGGAAATCAACGACATGTGGACAGAAGGAAAACAACCATGGAAGGTTTGGTGACGGCATGAGCGGATTTTGGAATGGAAAGAACGTATTTGTAACTGGATGTACAGGGCTGTTAGGAAGCTATCTCGTCAAGGAATTGATTGATCAAGGGGCAAACGTGACTGGACTTGTGCGTGATCAGGTGCCTCGATCGAATTTATATCAAGGCAGTCAATTTGAAAAAATGAATGTGGTGCATGGTGCATTAGAGGATATGCAAACGATTGAACGTGCGTTAGGAGAATACGAAATTGATACCGTCTTCCATTTGGCTGCACAGGCGATTGTTGGAGTCGCAAACAGGCATCCCGTCTCTACATTTGAAGCCAATATTTTAGGGACATGGAATGTACTGGAGGCGTGCAGAAGACAGCCGCTCATTAAACGAGTGATCGTCGCATCAAGTGATAAAGCATACGGTGATCAGGAGCAGCTTCCTTATGATGAAGATATGCCGCTTAACGGGAAGCATCCGTATGATGTATCAAAAAGCTGTGCAGATTTAATTTCTCATACGTACTACAACACGTACGGTCTTCCGGTTTGTATTACGCGCTGTGGCAATTTATACGGAGGCGGGGATTTGAATTTCAACCGAATCATTCCGCAAACGATTCAGCTTGTATTAGAGGGAGAAGCGCCGGAAATTAGAAGTGATGGAACCTTTATTCGTGATTATTTCTATATTGAAGATGCGGTGAAGGCATATTTGCTGCTAGCTGAGAAGATGGAGGAAAAAGGGCTGGCTGGTGAAGCCTTTAACTTTAGTAATGAAATTCAGCTGACGGTGCTTGAGCTTGCGGATAAGATTTTAAAGGCAATGGGAAGTGAGCTGAAGCCTCGTATTCTCAACCAGGGAACGCATGAAATTAAGCATCAATATTTGTCGGCAGAGAAAGCGAGAAAGCTGCTTGATTGGAAGCCTGACTATTCCATTGATGAAGGGTTAGAGAAAACGATTGAATGGTACCGCGATTTCTTTCAAAAATAGAGGTGTAAATAGATGAACAGCATATATTGTACGGTTCTTTCAAGTGGAAGACTTTATCAAGCCATTGCGTTTTTCTTATCGTTGAAGCAAGTAGAAGATGATGCTGTCATCAAGACGTTATGTATGGATGATGCTGCATTTGATCTGCTTCATCAAATGAATTTTCCGCATGTCGATCTTGTTCATGTGCGTGAGCTTGAAACACCGGAGCTTCTCGAGATCAAAAAGGAACGGGATGATTCGGAATATTGCTGGACGTTAAAGCCGATCTGGATTGAACGGATTTTTGAACAGGAGCAGGTAGAAGGAGTGACGTATCTTGATGCAGATTTATTCTTTTATGAGAGTCCGCAAATCATATTTGAACATCAGCCGGATGCGTCTGTTTTAATTTCAAGAGGAGATATTGTCATTCCAAGCTTTGAACCAGAGGAAGTGAAGATGCTTCAGAAGCTTTTAGGGCGCTATAATTCAGGGTTTCTTCATTTTAAAGGAGATGAAGCTGGACGGAAATGTCTCAGCTGGTGGAAAGAACAATGCTTAAAAGAATGTAAAAATGCACCGGGAGAAGGCAAGTTTGGTGATCAAGGATATTTGGATCATATGCCAAGGCTGTTTGAGAGAGTGGAAGATATTGAAACAAAAGGTGTGAATATTGGTCATTGGAATTATGGCCAGCATTCTTATCAGGAAGAGAAAGGGCGTATTTTACTTGAGGATGGGAGCCCGCTCATTTGTTATCATTTCAGCGGCTTTCGGATTTTGAGCAAGGATGAGATGCAGCAAATTCATGAAAAAGGGCGTCATGACCTGCCGTTTTTCCAAGAAGCCTATCGGGAAGTACTTCGCCATGTGATTGAATCTGTGGAGCAGGTCGATCCGCTGTTTAACGGTTATGCCAAACTAGAGGGGGATGACGCATGAACGAAAAGCCAAAGGTAAGCGTCATTATTCCAAGCTATAATGCGAAAGAGCGTTTAGAAGGGAGTCTTTTTTCCTTAACGCTTCAGGAAACGGATATTCCATTCGAGGTTATTGTTGCAGATAATGGCTCAACGGACGGTACGATGGAAATGCTTGAGAACATTGAGGTGAACTTCCCGTTTAAAAAGGTGCGAATTCCTGTCAATCAAGGGATTGCAAAGGGACGTAATCATGCCATTCGCGAGGCGGAGGGAGATCTGCTAATTTTCCATGACAGTGATATGCTGGCAGAACCGAAGTTTATTCAAAAGCATGCAGAGGCGCATGCTGATCAAGAGGATCTTGTCATTTGCGGCGTATGCTGGAAGAGGATTTATCGATATTTTTACACAGCATTTGATAAAGATCATATCAAGCGATTAAAAAAGCAAGGGCTATATAAACGGAAAATGAATGACAAAACACCTCTTTTATCAATGGAAGACGTCGAAAACGGTGCATTTCTAGAAAAAAGCTTCGATTTGCAGTCTGAGTTTATTGATATCCTGAAAGAGATCTTGCACACATACGACTATGATTTAGGTTCGTATGAGCTGCCGTGGCGATTTTTTATTACAAATAACTCCTCTGTCAAACGCAAGCATGTCATGGCACTGGGGATGTTTGATGAAAATATCGTTCGGTATGGGTTTGAGGATTATGATTTAGGGATTCGTCTGCATCAGCTTGGTCTCTCATTTGAGTTGCGAGAGGATATCATGAGCGTGCATCAGGAGCATCCAAGTAATTTAACATCGTTTGATGATATCAAATACAACATTTTGTATATGTGTGAGAAGTACAACAATATTGATGCCATTGATGTCCATTTGGCTTTCTCTGGTCCGTTTTCTCACACGGTGACAAATGACATTGTGAAAGACATTCGGCAGCTGCGTGAGAATCCTGCATTTGATGACCTGCTGTCTTATTTTTTAGAGCTGCTTCATTTGATCACAGAGCGGAATGTAGGCGTGAAACGCGATAAAAAAGATGTGCTGACAGAAAAGCATGTTCCTTTGAAAAAGTATGCAGAGGCGGCACAGGTTGCACGGCAGGAATATGGCTGCACAGTACTGGTAGAAGCCATTCAAGGTCTGACGAAAGAGCTATTACGCGTTGATTTGTTCCAAGTGGATGTGTTGTAAATGGCCTCATATCATTTTACAACCATTGTGTCGAATACCCATGTCTTTAAGCTGTTGGCACTGATTCATTCGCTTGAGAAAAACGCCCATGCATTCAAGCTGTCGGTTTTATGTGCAGACCCTTTGGCTTACAAGGTGTTAAAGGAGTTCCCTCACCCGAATGTTCAATATGAACAGCTTGAAGACATTGAGGATGACTCCCTGCGCAAGGCAAAAGAGGATCGTACGTTTCATGAGTATTGCTGGACATTAAAACCTGCCTTTTTGCTCAAAACTCTTGAGTCCTCAGATGCGGATTATCTTGCTCATTTGGATACGGATTTGTATTTTTATCATGATCCAGAGGCAATTTTTGCAGAGAATCCAAGCGCTCATTTATTCTTAACGGATCATATGAATTCCAAGCGGTTCTATCGTTATTACGAGTTGTCTGGCCGTTTTAATACTGGGTTTGTAGGCTGTCGTAACACAGATGTTGCCAAACAGGCGGTCACGCAATGGAAGGAAAACTGTCTTGCACATTGTACAGTAGAAATGGATACCAAAAAAAAGACATACGGAGATCAGCGGTATGTTGAAAGATGGATCGATGATTTTGAAGGGGTCCATGTGGTGACATCAAAAGGAGCCAACGCCGCCATTTGGAATATTGAAAACTACAAGCTTTCAGTTGTCAAAGGGGAGATGTATCTCGACGAATGTCCACTCTTGTTTTATCATTTTTCTGCCTTTACGATCATTGATGAGAAGACCTTTAATCTGAATTGGTATTACTATATGACAGAACAAAAGCTTGTGGATCACCTGTATATTCCTTATGCTGACTTGATTCATCGAAAAATCAAACAGGTGCAAAAGGTATTTCCAGAATTTCAACAGGGGTTTATTGCAAAGAAGCATGTTCCTGATACGCATTTTTATGAGATGTAAAAAAAACCGCTCATTGATTTGAGCGGTTTTTCCTTTTATGATTCATTCCATTTGGAGATGGTTTGATCGCTAGGAAGTAAGAAGGCTAGGATACCTAATATCGGTAAAAAGGCAACACCAATCATAGTAGGCGTTAAACCGAAGGCATCAATGAATGAGCCGAGGGCAACCGAGCCGATTGCACCCATACCAAACGCCAGCCCAACTGTTAAACCAGACATTGTGCCAATTTTCCCGGGAAATAGTTCTTGGGCATAAACCACTGTGACAGAGAAGCTCGATGTCAAAATGACCCCAATCAGTCCGAGTAAAACGTACGCAAAGACAGGTCCGGCAAATGGCAGCAGCAGGGCAAGAGGGAAGGACGCCAATAAGGAAACTAAAATCACGTTTTTCTTGCCAAAACGATCTGCAAGCGGCCCGCCTAAAAATGTCCCAATTGCACCTAGAATGAGAAATAAGAAAATATAAGTCTGTGATTCTTTAATCGTCAATCCGTACTGTTCAATCGCATAAAACGCATAGAAATTCGAAATGGCATTTCCATACCAAGAGCGGGCAAAAATGAGAAAGACGATAATGCCAAGTGCAGTGAGTGCTGATTTACGGTGAATGTCAGATCGCGCAGCTTTTGCAGGCGCTTTTTTTGCTTGAGCTCGAATGGTTTGGAGTCTTCCTGCGTACCATCTTGAAATATAGAGAAGAAAACCGACAGCAATCATTCCAACAATTGTAAACCAAGCCACGCCTGGCTGACCGAGCGGGACGAGCATGAATGCAGCGATAAGCGGAGCAAAGGCTTGACCTGTATTTCCGCCTACTTGATAGATGGACTGTGCAAGTCCTCGTCTTGGACCAGCTGCCATGTTTGCAACACGGGAACCCTCTGGATGAAAGATCGCAGAGCCGAGTCCGATAAGAACAACGCAAAGCAAGATGGTGGCAAAGGACGGAGCAAAGGCAAGTCCGAATATACCAATAGCACTTGAAAATAAAGCAATTGGAAGTGCATAAGGCATCGGCCGTTTATCTGTATACCACCCAATTGCAGGCTGCATGACCGAAGAGACCATATTTAATGTAAAGGCGATCAGCCCTAATTGTGTAAAGGTCAGCCCCATTGAGCGTTCTAATATAGGGAACATGGCAGGAATAACGGCTTGCAATGTGTCATTCAGCATATGACAAATACCAATAATCAATAAGATGGGATAAACCGTTGAGCCGGTGACAGATTTTTGAGGCTTATCCTTTGTACGAGCAGCAATAGCCAATGAGACTTCCTCCTTTCATTTTTCATTGTTTTCTGTTTTTGCATTCTTCTCATTTTATTCATAAGGTGAACTATAAAACAATAGCAAATTGTCATCATTTAGAAAAAAAGAAACACAAGCCCTTGTTGGAGCTTGTGTCTCTAAAGAGTTATTTGTAAAAAGAAGCAATCAAAGGCTTCATTTTTTGAACGACGAGTCCACTCCCGCCGCGGTTTTTCACACCGTCAATCATGCCGACAAGAATGTAATCTTCTTTTTTAGGATTAAACGCAAGTAAAAATCCATTTTCAGTGCCGTCTGTTGCACCTTGTTTGCTTTTCAGCTCTGCCGTTCCAGTTTTAGCGGCGATATCAGCTCCTTCGATTTGCAGGGAGTGGGCTGTACCGTTTGGACTTGTCACGACCTGAGTCAAAGCGTCTTTCACTGTGTTTGCTGTGTCTTCTTTGATGATTTGTTTCGGTGATGCTGTTTTTTCATCCTGAATCACTCGAGGATAAACAAGCTTGCCCCCTGTGGCAAATGGAGAATAGGCATGTACTTGCTCAATCGGTGACATGAGTAATTCACCTTGGCCATACGCTGAGTCAGCCAGTAGGATTTCTGATTGAATTCCATCGTTCGATACTTGTGCAGGCTTCATTGTAAATGGCATGTGTAAGTTTTCGCCAAATCCAAATGCTTTCACTTTTTTCTCGTAGGTTTCTTTGCCGATTTCCAGTGCTTCCTGTCCAAAGTAAATATTGTCTGAGTACACGAGGGCATCAACCATATTTACTTTTTCTTTATCGTGAACCCGTGTGATGCGATAATTTCCCCAAGATTGATCCTTTTGCCATTTCAGTCCATGAATGGTGCGCACTTTGTTAGGCTTTGTGACACCTGTTTCAAGCCCAATGGCTGCTGTAATGGTTTTGAATGTGGACCCTGGTGCATATCTGCTCGCATATCGAGCTTGGAATGGAAGATCTGGGTTTTCACTGTATGCCTGATATTGCTTAGGTGTTATCCCGTTTGTCATAAGATTGACATCGTAGGAAGGGGCGCTGACAAGTGCTAATAGATCACCCGAAGATGGATTCATGATCGTGACAGCTCCTTTTTCACCTTTCAGCTGTTCATAAGCTTTTTTCTGTAAGGAAGCATCAATCGTTAGCTTCACGGTTTCTCCGTCTTTTCGATCTGATTTTTGTAAAGTTTCTTCAATACCTGTTTCATCATGGTCGATAAGAATGCTTCCGCCATCTTGTCCTCGTAATTTTTTGTCAAATGTAAATTCAAGGCCGGTTTTGCCGATGATTTGATCCGCTTTTAATGCCGGGTTTCTTTTGATGTCATCTGCATTTGCCTTTCCGACATACCCGGTGAGATGAGCGGCTGCTTCGTTATATGGATAGTAGCGCATTTCCTTCGATTGATAAGTGACGCCTTTTACGTCTTTTGGAATCGGCTTCTGTTCTAACATCGACTTGAGCGGGACAAACGTGTCGTCAGTGACCCATGCTTGTTTCAGCTGGTTGTCAATGAGTTCTTCCTCTATATCAAACGCTTTGCTGATTTTTTTGATATTGCGTTCTTTTTCTTCCCCTGTTCCGAGTTTTCCTGGGATGATGCCAAGTGCGTTTCCACCAGTTGTTTCTGCTAGCGTACGCCCTTTTCGGTCAACAATGTTTCCGCGGACAGCAGGGTCTGATTTGACTTTGATGGTATCTCCCTTTTCCATTTGCGGGAAGATGAGATTTGGTTTCCAGTCCACTTTCCACTTGCCGTCCTCTTCGGAGAGAACGCCTTTGTAAGAGAGCTTATGCAGTTTGCCAAGAGACGTTTTCATCGTCACATCATAGGAGAATTGATACCCATTTCCTTTGTCCTGTTTTTCAACGTTGAGCTTTGAAATGTTCAGATCATGAGCACCAATGCCATTGAAGATATTGTCGTATTTTTCGGCTAGTTGTTTTTTTGAAAAGTCATTGGCTTTTAAAGATGCACTTGTCACCTCATCTGCCAGCTTCGTAAAGTCTTTCTTCTCCATTTCTTTCGTAAAGTTTTGAGCGGCTTTTAGCGCCTCTTTTTCTTTTGAGAAAAGATGATCCTTTAAGAAAAAGAAAGCAGCAGCAACTACAATGATGCTAAGAAGAGGGATGATGACTTTTTTCTGTTTCCAAAATGATTTTTTTTGATCCGTATACAATGAAAACACCTCAATTTTTGATTAGATCCTCTATATTTTACAGTTATTGCTCGTGATTTGTATAGTTTCTCATAGAAACCTTACGGGTGAGACGGGACAAACGAACTGTGGTTTGTCCTTTATGGTGCTGATTTTCACCGTATGAAACATGACTTTCTGCCTGTTCTTTATAAAAAGGAAATCACTTTAAATCATCGAAGGATCATAAGGACAAAATCGCTTGAAAGCGATGACAAAATGGAGGGATGTTTCATCGCATATCAAAAAGTCAATATTACAGGATTATGGCTTGGGCCGTGTTTATTTCTCATCCTCATGCTTTTCATCCCAGAGACTGAACTGGCCTATGCACCTAAGGTGGTACTTGCCGTGACAGCCTGGACAGCTGCTTGGTGGGTGACAGAGGCATTGCCGATTCCGGCAACATCTCTTTTACCGATTATTTTGCTGCCAACACTTGGAGGGCTGCCGATGGATGCAGCGGCAAGATCTTATGGTGACCCGATTGTCTTTATGTATATGGGTGGTTTTATGATTGCGATTGCCATTGAGAAGTGGCACTTACATCGACGAATGGCGCTGCATATCCTCAGCTTCATTGGGACAAGAAGTGATCGTATCGTGCTCGGTATCATGGTATCTACAGCTTTTTTATCTTTATGGATTTCAAATGCAGCGACTGCTTTAATGATGCTTCCTGTTGCACTGGCGATTATTAAAGAAGTGAAAGCGAATCAGATTTTAACAGGGCTTTCTCTTGAAAAGTTTAGTAAGAGCATCCTGTTATCGGTTGCGTATTCTGCTTCCATCGGCGGCTTGGCAACACTCGTCGGCACAGTACCAAATGCAGTGTTTGCCGCGATGTCCAAAAAATTATTGGATCGAGAAATCATGTTTTTTGAATGGTTTTTATTTGGTTTTCCTGTCACGGTTGTGATGCTGTTTCTCTTATACTTATATTTAACTAAAATCCAGTTTCGAGTGGAGCAGCAGGGTGATATGACAGCACACTTCATTCAAAAGGATTTGAAGGATCTGGGGAAGATCAAGCAAGAGGAGAAATGGGTTCTTGCGGTTTTTCTCATGACAGCATGTTTATGGATTTTTAAATCTTTTTTGTTCGGAGGAATCTATGTATCTGATACTTCGATTGCAATCTTTGGTGCGATACTGCTTTTTCTCATTCCATCAACTACTGGTGAAAGAATCCTAGAATGGCCTGATATGAAACAGCTTCCTTGGGGAATGCTACTTTTATTTGGAGGCGGTTTGTCGCTTGCCACTGGATTTGCAGAAACCGATTTGACGGGCTGGATGGGGGAGAAGCTTCAACTGTTAAACGGTCTTTCTTATCTCATGATCGTGGTCATTTTAACAGCGGCTGTTCTTTTTATGACTGAATTTATGTCAAACACAGCTGTTGCCAATATGGTGATTCCGATCACTGTGGGGCTTGGTCTAGCGATTGGCATAGAGCCGTATGGTTTAATGGCTGCGGCTGCTTTGGCTTCCTCTTGTGCGTTTATGCTGCCGATTTCCACACCGCCTAATGCCGCTGTCTTTAGTGCGGATATGCTGAAAATATCTGATATGGTCAGGGCCGGTTTTTGGTTAAATATCATGAGTATTGTGGCGATTGTTCTTGCGGTCTATTTCTGGCTGCCAATTGTGCTGAAAAGCTGAATTGGTTAAGAAGATGACCTTGATCGAAAGGATACTGTCGGTGCTGGGTTTTCCTTTTCTTTTTCCTTTGGCTGCGGCATTGCGGCTGATTTTTTGAGCGGCGTGTCCTTTGGGGTGTAATAGGTTGCCCCAATATTGAGCCTGCCTTGAAGCTGGTCGATAGAAAGCTCTCCAAACTCTAAATGGTAATCAATTTTGTCCACATGTAGGGATTCGATATGAATGTGTGTATCCTCTGAGACAGGAGGAGCTGGTGCAGACATTTTTTGCTCAAGAGCAGTGAGTCTTTTTTCCAGCTCAATGACAGATTGAGGTGGACAGGATTCAGTTTTTTTAAAGAGTGATTGAATGAAATGTTTCAAGTAGACCACAACCTTTTCTTCCGCCTTGCTCTAGTCTATGGAAAAGCTATCGCATATATACTTATAGAGATGACAAGAAAGGGGAGAAGCACATGCTGCCTACTCAGATTCACATTGCCCATATGAAAACGAACTCGATTGGCACAGGATCATCCATGACGTTTGGCTCGACATTTGTTCGTAATCACTGCAGTACGATTAAAAGAAACAATGGTTTTGGAGAGCAGAATGCTGATGGCGTGATCACGATCCTGCCAATTGAAACAATTGATGATCGTGATCAAATAGACGCAGTGAGTATTAATATTCGTCATCTATGATAATAGCCGTCGCTTTTCCTTCATCTTTTTGCAGGCGGATGTAAAGCACACCGTCTTTAAAGGCAGCATTCATTTGACCAAGTATCATCTCTGGAAGGCGGATTTTCTTTTCAAATGGACCATATTTGCCTTGCTTTTGGCGAAAGTCCTGCTCATTAAAAAAGGAAAAACGCTGTCCTTTCACTACTAAATATTCACCATATGATAACACCTGAACATCTTCCTTTCTGTAGCCAGGCAAATAAATTAAGTACTGAATTTCGGTAGGCGTTTCCACCATGTCGATTGGCGGAAACGACGCATCTGATCCGCGCTGATCCTGCTGTGTGAATGTAAATGGTGATGGACCGTTTGCCATAAAGGGGGATCTTTGCTCATCATCGAAGATCATTTTCCAAAAATCATCTCCATGCATTTGCTGGGCAATATCCATCCACTGCTTCATTTTTTCGAAGTCCATGTGAAGACCTCCCGTTAACATACTTGATGGGTGCTTGCATATACCTATAAAAAGGAGGTTTATCTGTGGTTCAACCAACTCCGTATATCAATATTAATATTTTCATGTTAAAAATTAATTCCTTTGAAAATGCGTCGGCGGTGAATGTCGGACAAAATTTGTTAGCAGAGTGGCAAAACTCAGATAAAAAAAATCAGGGTTACGGACAGAATTTTGGAGATGCCAGCGGTTTTGTCGGTACAAAAAGCCATGTAGATGATCGAGATCAAGTGGACTCACCTGCCTCTTTTTCGCCAGCAGCTAAACCTATTCAAAGGAAGTGACGTGTGATGTTATTCTCACCCTCAGTCGTCAATGTCGGTGCTTTTAAAATCAATGCAATGGATCGGGGTGCATCACTGACGCTAGGGCCTTATCAGCAGATCGATTATTTTCTCTCGATGAAATTGAACCAAGGCTTTGGTGAGGACAATGGAGATTGTTCACCGCTTGTCATTCCGATTTCAAGCGTGTTAGATCCAGATATGGTGGATTCAAATTCAGTCAAAAACAGCGTGATTTAAGCAAAAAAAGAGACCGGGAATCCCCGTGTCTCTTTTCTAATGTGTTTTATTCAGATGGCTTTTTCGTCTTGCATAGGTGAAATAGACAACAACACCGATGGCGATCCAGATGAGAAAAGCTCTCCATGTCTCCCATTTAAGTGTGGCAGCCAATGTCATACAAATGATCGCACTGATAATCGGAAGAACAGGCACGAACGGTACTTTAAACGCTGCTTTAAGATTCGGATGTTTTTTCCGTAAAATGATGACCGAAATGGAAATCACCGTAAAGGCTGCCAGTGTACCGATGCTGACTAAATTGGCGAGCGTTGATAAATTCACAAAACCTACAATACATGCTGCGATAGCCCCTGTCAGCCAAGTGTTGGCAACGGGCGTTTGTGATTTTGGATGAACCTTTGAGAAAATGTTTGGCATGAGTCCATCACGGCTCATCGCAAATGTTAAGCGAACCTGTGCAAATACCAGGGCGATGAGAACCGTTGTGATCCCAATAATGGCACCGGCTGATATGATACCAGCCACACTATTAAGACCAACCACTTGAAGGGCAAATGCGACAGGATCACTCACATTCAGCTTCGTATAGTGAACCATGCCGGTTAAAACAAAGGAAACCCCAATGTATAAAATGGTACAAACACCGAGCGCTCCCATAATTCCGATCGGCATCGCTTTTTGCGGATTTTTGACCTCTTCAGATGCATTGGCGATCGCATCGAATCCAAGGTAAGCAAAAAAGACGGTTGCCGCGCCTGCAATCACGCCTTCAAAGCCCATTGGCATAAAGGGTGTCCAGTTTTCAGGTTTGACGTAAGCAAAGCCTGAAATGATGAAGAGAAGGACGATGGCAATTTTGATCAGCACAATAATGTTATTCAGCTTTGTACTTTCTTTGACGCCTCTTGAGACAATAAAGGTGATCAGCAAAATAATGAGTGCGCCTGGGAGATTAAAGACGGCCCCATCAGCGGCTCCCGGTGCAGCTGATAAAGCTTTCGGTATATGAAGACCGAATCCACTGAGCAGTGATTGAAAATAGGACGACCATCCACTTGCCACAGCAGAGAGGGCAATGACATATTCAAGCATGAGATCCCAGCCCATTAAAAAGGCGAGAAATTCCCCAAGTGTTGCGTAGGAATACGTATAGACGCTTCCTGACACAGGAATAGACGAGGAGAATTCAGCGTAACAAAAAGCGGCAAGGGCACATGCGATCGCAGCTAAAATAAAAGATATAATAATCGCAGGTCCTGCATCATTTGCCGCAGCAACCCCCGTAATCACAAAGATTCCAGTCCCGACCACACAGCCAATGCCAAGCAAGATTAAATCAAACGTATTTAATGAACGACTGAGCCGCTTCGTTTGACTTTCAAGCATGAGCTGGTCGAGAGATTTTTTTCGAAATAAAGAGCTCATGTGTACCTCCTAATGGATAAATCTTTTCGTAAGACGAATGTTAGTATATGCGTAAATAACAATTTAGTCAATTGGTTGAAAAACGCTTTAAATCACTAAAGTGTTAAATGCCACAACCGAAGAAGTGTATAAAAAGAGACATCCGCCGGCAGATAGAAGGCGGATGTGATCACCGGCGATTTAAGTTTGTTCAGCAAATATTTTTTCATTGTAAAGCACACTTGGATGGGTTGGATAATGGGCGGAGGAGGCAAGATGATGTGTTTTGGCTTGCTCCAGGTCGCCGAGCTGATAATAACAATAGCAAAGCTGAAGGTGAGGGTACCACGTTTTATATTGTGTGAGTGTGAAGGCTGTTTCGTTTTCCGGAGCCTTCAGCGCCTGCTCATACCAAAAGATGGCCGCTTGGTGTTTATTTTGTATTTTTAGATGATCTCCGATCCGGCAGCAAAATTCTGGCCGAGGCTGATCATATAAGAAGGAACGTAATAATGAGGATAAGGCCGCTTCCTCGAAGCCAACGGCATAATAGCAGTCCGCTAAATATTGGCATGTGCGGATTTCATCCTCAATCCAGCACTGTTTTGTGTTTAAAAATTCATGATAAAAACGAATCGCCCTGACATGCTGCCCGTTGTCCCTTAATTCATTGGCAAAGTAAAAGAGATCACGCGGCGTCATGTCTTCACCTTTTGCTAGCATGTCTTCATAAATGCGCAGGTTGCGTCCAGGCTCACCAGTTGTTGTTTTCTTGCGCTTTTGATGTGTGACGGCTATATCGGCTGGAAAGATGTTGCCATACACTTGAAGAAACTCATGAACGGCCCCGTACCACTGAAAGTTTAAAGCACGCTTCACAAGCCGATTTCTTCTATATTTAAAATTCACCTGACCATCTTCATCGAATCCCACATGATAAAACATCGAGACCGCATCCACCGAGGAATCAAGTGTCTGCTTGAGCTGAAGAAATTTTTGGCGGTCTTCTTCAAGCAGAACATCGTCAGCATCGAGCCATAAAATATATTCTTTCTCTGCATGCGAGAAAGCAAAGTTGCGGGCTTTTGCAAAATGCTGGACCCATTCAAAATCCAGCACCTTTGCTGAAAAGGAGTGAGCGATCTCCTTCGTTCGATCTGTTGATCCTGTATCAACGATGATCATCTCATCTACAATGTCTTGAACAGAAGAAAGACAGTCTGCTAGCACCTCCTCTTCATTTTTCACAATCATACATAAGCTAATGGTTATCATCTTTAGATCACCTCTTCATAGTGTATCGAGCATCAAAAGGAAACATTCTTTTCAGCGGCGGGTTTTTTAAAACTAGTTTTCTGCTACGGGCTGATTTAAAATAAAGAAAGAATCTATGTAAGGGCTGATAAAAATGAGTTTATTGAATGTTGAAGGATTATATAAAACCTATGGCGAGAAAACGCTGTTTGATCATATTTCTTTTCATATAGAACCAAAAGAACGCATCGGACTAATTGGACCAAACGGAACAGGAAAGTCAACGCTATTAAAGGTCATTGCAGGACTTGAATCGTTCGAGGAGGGTGACATCACGAAAGCAGGGACACTTGATATCGAATTTCTCGAGCAAGACCCTGAAATGAGCGGGAATGAAACGATTCTTGACTACATTTTTTCTGGTACAGCACCAATGATTCAAACAATGAAGGCGTATGAAAAGACGCTTGCCGAATTAGAGCATGATCCGCAAAATGAGGCAAAACAAGAGGCGCTGATGCGTATGCAGAATCGAATGGATCAGGAAGACGCATGGGATGCGAATCTGTCAGCAAAAACGATTTTGACAAAGCTTGGCGTCAAAGATGTGAGCCGCTCTGTTCATGCATTATCAGGCGGACAGAAAAAGCGTGTCGCCATTGCTAAAAATTTAATTCAGCCTGCAGGTTTGCTGATTTTAGATGAGCCAACCAACCATCTTGATAATGCAACGATTGAATGGCTCGAGGGATATTTGAGCCAATACAGCGGTGCTGTCATCCTCGTGACGCACGATCGTTATTTCTTAAACCGTGTGGCCAATCGGATTTATGAGTTAAATCAAGGACAGCTCTATACGTATAAAGGAAATTATGAAGTCTTTTTAGAAAAAAGAGCGGAGCGAGAAGCAGAGGCTCAGGTGAAAGAAACGAAGCGTCAAAACCTACTCAGACGAGAGCTTGCATGGCTGAGACGAGGAGCAAAGGCTAGAACGACAAAGCAAAAAGCACGCATCGGCAGAGTTGAAGAGCTGAAGGATCAAAAAGGCCCTGATGCGAAGGGAGAGCTTGATTTCGCCATCGGTTCGCACCGCCTAGGCAAACAAGTGATAGAGGCAGAAGACTTGTCGATTTCATTTGCTGGCCAAAACCTTGTGGAGCGGTTTACAGATTTAGTCGTGCCTGGCGACCGTATTGGATTTATTGGACCGAATGGAGTCGGCAAAACCACTTTACTGAACTGTTTAGCGGGTAAAATTGAGCCAACCACAGGACAATTGACCATTGGACAAACCGTTCGTATTGGATATTACACGCAGGATCACAAGGAAATGAATGAAGAGCTGACCATCATTGAGTACATCAAGGAAACAGCTGAGATTGTCAAAACATCTGATGGTGCCATTGTGACAGCAGAGCAGATGCTGGAGCGGTTCCTTTTCTCAAGATCCATGCAGCGGACGTTTATTCGCAAGCTGTCCGGGGGAGAACGCCGCAGATTGTACTTATTGAAAGTCTTAATGGAAGAGCCGAATGTTCTCTTTTTAGATGAGCCGACGAACGATCTTGATACGGAGACCCTCAGCATTTTAGAGGATTATTTAGAGCAGTTCCCTGGTGTTGTCATGACGGTATCGCATGATCGTTATTTCTTAGACCGTGTTGTTCATCGTCTGCTTGTCTTTGAGGGAAATGGACGCATTTCACACTTCCAAGGCGCTTACAGCGAATACATGGAGCAGGAAAAAGAGCAGAAGCGGACAGAGTCAAGGCCTGCTGAGAAACAAGTAGAAGCTGCGCCTAAAAAGAGAAAAAAGCTCTCTTATAAAGACCAGCTGGAATGGGACGGAATTGAAGACCGAATACAGGCATTAGAGGAAAAACATCAGCAGCTCGAAGCCAGCATTGCAGAGGCAGGGAGCGATTTTGGAAAAATTCAAGAGCTGATGGACGAGCAAAAAGCCGTTGCTGAAGAACTAGAACAAGCAATGGACCGTTGGACAGAACTGTCGCTCATGATTGAGGAATTAGAAAGTAATGAATCATAAAGATGTGGAAATTAAAACCTGTAGAGCGATCTACAGGTTTTTTTCATATGAACATTTCGCATAAGCATCATGCTGATGAATAGATTCTTCATTACGGCACTCGACTTGAAAGCCTTGAATCCATGGCTGCTCATATAATTCGATGGCTATTAACCTCGTCATATCTTCTACAAAGCGTGGATTTTCATAAGCCTCTTCAGTCACTTTCTTTTCATCAGGTCTTTTGAGCACGGGATATAGCGGTGCACTCGCATTCGACTCAATGATCTGTAAAAGTGCGGCTTTCATGTCGTCCGGAAGCGGTGCATGTTCAAACAACTTTACTTGAATGGAAACAGAGCCGCGCTGATTATGTGCACCATATTCACTGATTTCCTTGGAGCAAGGACATAATGTAGTGACCTGTGCATCGCAGCCAACATGACAGGTCCATCCATCCTTTTCGTGAAAATGGACGTCATATTTGATAGTCGCATGCATCAAGCCTGACTTCCCGGTGACCGGGCTTTGTTTTTCCATGTACCATGGAAAGGAAACGTGAACCGACGCAGTAGACTGATTCATTTGCAGAGCGAGCGCTGCTGTCAATTCTTTTAGGGCATTTACATCAAGAGGCTTACTGCTCTCATAAAACATGTGCAGCTGTTCGCTGGGACGGCTCATATGAATCCCTTTTTGGTGAGCTGCTAGTGATGTACTCAGTGTAAATGCAGCGGCAGTTGTTTGATGCTGTGGTGCCGTCTTAGACATGATATGTACTGGATAGGACATGCGGCAGATCCCCACTTGTTCAAGATGAAAATAAAAGTCCTGCTCTGTTTTTTGGATGTCCGTCATGTCCTCTTTTTGACAAGGCTTCGTTCCAAGACTTGGCGGTACAGACCCGAATAGCTGATGCCGTACTTCTTTAGGTGGAAATGAGCGCATAGGGTACCTCCTTTAAATCGTAATTATTCCTATTTATTTTGCTATAAGAAGCGAAAGAAATCAAGAGCTAAAACTTTAACGTTTACGTTAAGGTTATAAAGGTGTATAATAAAACATGAATTGATGAGCAGGAGGCACTGGCGATGGAATGGATGAAAATTGATCAAGTGGCGAAAAGAAGCGGTCTGACAAAACGAACGATTCGTTTCTATGAAGAGATTGGTTTATTATCAGCACCAAAGCGGACAGAGGGCGGTGTCAGACTTTACTCAGAGGACGACATGGAAGAACTAGAAAAAGTGATGCAGGCAAAAGAGGTACTCGGCTTTTCTTTACAGGAGCTTCAATCGTTTATGGAAATAGGAAAGCAGCTAGAGCTGAATAAAGAAGGCTACTTGCTGTCGCTTGATCCAAAGGAACGATTAGAGAAGATTTTAGATATTGATGCACAGCTGACCGTGCAGCATCAATTGATTACAAAAAAGCTTGAAACGATTCAATCCTTTAAAAAGGATCTTGAAACGATGAAAGAAAGAGCGGCTCATGCGATTGAGCAATTACAAAAATAAACACCTCTGCGTGTTTATTTTATTTTGTCAACAATTGAAAGAAAGGTTCTGATGGAATGAAGGAAGAAGAAGTGTTGAAACAGCGGACAAGTTTGCTTAGGCAGCCAAAGGCAGTTTGGGCTGTTGCCTTTGCGTGTGTCATCTCGTTTATGGGAATTGGTCTTGTAGACCCAATTCTGCCAGCCATTGCATCGCAATTGCATGCGTCTCCAAGTCAGGTTTCTCTTTTATTTACAAGCTACTTACTTGTGACTGGCTTTGTGATGTTTTTTACCGGCTTTATTTCTAGTCGTATTGGTGCGAAATGGACGTTATTAGTTGGACTCATTTTTATTATTGTCTTTTCTGCTTTAGGCGGTACCTCTTCAACGATTAATGGATTAATTGGCTTTAGAGGCGGATGGGGCATTGGGAATGCTTTATTCATTTCAACGGCACTATCAGTGATTGTCGGTGTGTCTGTTGGAGGAAGTGCGAAGGCCATCATTTTATATGAGGCAGCACTAGGTCTTGGGATTTCCGTTGGACCTCTGCTTGGCGGTGAGCTTGGAACAATCTCTTGGCGCGGACCATTCTTTGGTGTTGCTGTGTTAATGCTGATTGCTCTTTTAGCAATTACCTTTATGCTTCCACCTATGCAAAAGCCGCAGAAAAAGGTGAAATTATTTGAGGCTGTCGGAGCATTAAAATATAAAGGACTTTTAACGATGGCATCTGCCGCTTTCTTATATAATTTTGGCTTCTTTGTTCTTTTAGCGTATTCGCCATTTGTGCTCCATCTTGATGAACATGGACTTGGTTATGTTTTCTTTGGATGGGGGCTGTTTTTGGCTGTGACATCCGTCTTCTCAGCGCCAGTCATTCATCGCAAGCTTGGGACATTGACCTCTCTTGTCGTTTTGTTTGCTTCGTTTGCGGTGATTTTACTTGGCATTGGGGTATGGACGTCACATGTTGTCGTCGTTATTTGCGGTATTGTCATTGCTGGGGGAATTCTCGGTATGATCAATACAGTGCTCACGACGGCTGTAATGGGTTCAGCACCGGTTGAGCGTTCAATTGCATCATCCTCATATAGTGCTGTACGGTTTATTGGAGGTGCGATTGCTCCTTGGATTGCCGGAGTTCTCGCTGAAAGCTATACAGCTAGTACACCTTACTATGTAGGGGCTGCTGTCGTTCTCTTGGGCATGGTCATTCTGCTCCTTGGGCGTAAGCATCTGATGAATATTCAAGCAGGTCATGAATAGAAAAAAGCCTTATATCTGAAAAAGATATAAGGCTTTTTTGCCGTTATAATACTTTTGTTGTCCAAGATTCGCAATTCCAAGTTTCAGTTGCAACATCTTGATAAAATTCAGGTTCGTGAGAAATCAATAAGACGCTGCCTTTATATTCTTTTAAAGCGCGTTTTAGTTCTTCTTTTGCATCAACATCCAAGTGGTTTGTCGGCTCATCGAGAACAAGTAAGTTGGTTTCTTCGTTGATCAGCTTGCAAAGACGCACTTTTGCTTTTTCTCCACCGCTTAAAACAGACACGCGGCTTTCAATATGTTTTGTCGTTAATCCGCATTTTGCTAGAGCGGCTCTGACTTCATATTGCGTGTAAGAAGGGAAGGTGCTCCATACCTCTTCAATACAGGTATTGCTGTTTTGCTCTTTTACTTCTTGCTCAAAGTAGCCAATATGCAAGAATTCTCCGCGTTCCACCTCACCAGAAATTGGCGTGATTTCTCCAAGAAGACTTCGAAGTAATGTCGTTTTTCCAATACCGTTAGCACCGTATAATGCAATTTTTTGTCCGCGTTCCATTTTTAAGTTCAATGGACGAGAGAGCGGTTCATCATAACCGATCACTAAATCTTTCGTTTCAAAAATCAGTTTCCCGGAAGTACGTGCTTGTTTAAAGTGGAATTCTGGCTTTGGCTTTTCAGCTGCGAGTTCAATCATATCCATCTTATCGAGTTTCTTTTGACGGGACATCGCCATATTTCTTGTGCTGACACGTGCTTTGTTTCTTGCGACAAAATCTTTTAATTCAGCCACTTCCTGCTGCTGCCTTTTGTAGGCTGCTTCGAGCTGCTGCTTTTTGACTTCGTACACTTGTTTAAATTGGTCGTAATCACCAACATAGCGTGTCAGCTCTTGATTTTCAACATGATAAATCAAGTTAATGACACTGTTTAGGAACGGAATATCATGTGAAATGAGGATAAACGCATTTTCATATTCCTGTAAATAGCGCTTCAGCCACTCAATATGCTGCTCATCTAAATAGTTGGTCGGCTCATCGAGAAGGAGAATTTCTGGCTTTTCTAAAAGCAATTTCGCTAGCAGCACCTTCGTACGCTGACCGCCGCTGAGTTCCGTCACATCACGGTCCAGTCCAAGATCTGTTAACCCAAGACCTCTAGCAATTTCTTCAACCTTGGAATCAATGATATAGAAATCATTGTTTGTCAGTGCATCCTGAATGACGCCCACTTCCTCTAACAGCTTTTCCAGCTCATCAGGATCGGCTTCACCCATTTTTCCATAAATGTCATTCATTGCGGCTTCCATAGAGAATAAATAATGGAATGCATCTTGAAGAACTTCACGGATCGTTCTGCCTTTTTCTAGCACGGTATGCTGATCAAGATAGCCGACACGGACATTTTTCGCCCATTCAACCTTTCCTGCATCTGGCTCCAGCTTGCCAGTAATAATATTCATAAACGTTGACTTTCCTTCACCGTTGGCGCCGATTAAGCCGACATGCTCGCCTTTTAATAAACGGAAGGAGACTTCGTGGAAAATGGCTCTGTCGCCAAAGCCATGACTTAAATCTTTAACAGATAATATCATTTTTTACACCTCAAATAGATTCAAAACGGCTAGTGCCTCTCATGATTATATCGAACTGTCCGGCTCGATAAAAGCATCAAAAGAAAAATTGCGTTTCAAAGCTGATTTTGAGATACTTAAGGATAGATTGAATGAGGATAAAGGAGATCGACATGACGGAAAATTGGGCATTTTTAAAAGAAGCCAAGCCATTTATTCAAGAAAACTTTCAAGCGGCGGGCTTCGCAAAACCAACAGCAATACAAGAAAAAACAGCAGAGTGGATTACGGAGAAGCGTGATGTGATCGCAGAATCACCAACTGGAACGGGGAAGACACTTGCGTATGTTCTGCCGCTTTTAAATAAAATTGATGTCACGATTAAGCACCCACAAGTCTTAATCTTGGCACCTTCAAGAGAGCTTGTGATGCAAATTTTTGATGTGGTGCAAGAGTTCAAACAAGGATCAGATATTAAAGCGATCTCCTTGATTGGTGGAGCAAACATCAAAAAGCAGCAAGAAAAACTAAAGAAACACCCAAACATCGTTGTCGCGACACCTGGCCGCGTACAAGAATTAATCAAAATCAAGAAATTGAAAATGCATGAAATCAAAACAATCGTGTTAGACGAAGCCGATCAGCTGCTTGTGCCAGAGCATATGAAAACGATCCAAGGGATCATTAAGTCCACATTAAAAGAAAGACAAATCCTTTGTTTTTCTGCAACGTTGAAAGATGAAACGGTTCAACTGATTAAAGAAATGACATCTGAACCAGAAGTATTGAAAATTGCCAGAAGTGAGGAAGAAGCGCAGAAAGTGGGTCACTATTATCTGTTATGTGATCAGCGTGACAAAGTGAAATTACTGCAAAAGCTATCACGTCTTGAGGACATGCAGGCGCTCGTTTTTGTGCGTGATATTACGAACTTAAGTATTTATGCAGAGAAATTGGCGTATCACCATGTCGATCTTGGTGTGCTTCATAGTGAAGCGAAAAAAGCAGAGCGCGCTGTGATCTTAAAGGCATTTGAACAGCATGAATTCCCGCTTCTTCTAGCAACCGATATTGCAGCAAGGGGCATCGACATTGATGATCTGCCGTATGTGATCCATGCAGACCTGCCAAATGAAGAAGGCTATATTCACCGTTCAGGCAGAACGGGACGCGCAGGTAAAGAAGGGGCCGTCATCAGTCTTGTTACACCTCAAGAGCATTCGATGCTCAAAAAAATGGCGAAAAAGCTGAATCTTTCTCTTCAGGAAATTATTTATAAGCAAGGGCAGCTGCATCTTGCGCCCAAACAGGCATAAAAAAGGACCCTTCCATATGGAGGGTCCTTTCTTGTTATGAAATTTTGACAAGCTGTTTTCCGACATTTTCCCCTTTGAATAGTCCAAGGAATGCATCGGGAATGTTGTCAAAACCTTCGATAATGGTTTCTTTGTAAGTCAGTTTGTCTTCTTTTACCCATTGTGCGAGATCCTTTGCTGCCTCTCCAAAACGATCTGAATAGTTGGCAACAATGAAGCCTTGCATCAATGCGCTTGTTTTAATGAGTTTTGTTTGCACACGCGGTCCGATATCCTCACTTGCGCTAATGTTATAAGAAGAAATAGCGCCGCATACTGGAATGCGTGCAAAACGATTCAAATGATTCATCACCGCATCTGAAATCTCGCCGCCTACATTGTCAAAGTACACATCAACGCCGTTAGGACAGGCTTTTGCAATCGCATCATCTAAATCATTAGTTGTTTTATAATTAATCGTTTCATCAAAGCCCAATTCTTTTAAATAAGCGAGTTTATCATCAGATCCGGCAATTCCAACGACGTGTGCGCCTTTGATTTTAGCAATTTGTCCAACAACGGAACCAACGGCACCTGCCGCTCCAGAAATGACAACTGTTTCGCCCTCTTTTGGCTGACCAATCGCAAGCAGGCCGAAGTAGGCGGTTTGCCCTGGCATACCTAAAATCCCTAAATAATAGGACAATGGCGCAATGGACGGATCAATTTTAGTCAGAGATTCAGCTTTGGCAGTGGAAAATTCCTGCCATCCTAGAAATCCAAGAACAAAATCACCTTTTTCAAATTGAGGTGATTTCGACTCAACGACCTCTCCGACAACACCGCCCTGAATCACTTCATTTAGCTTGAACGGAGGTGTATAGGATTTTGTATCCTGCATTCGCCCTCTCATATAAGGATCTACAGAAACATATTTCGTTTGAATCAAGACTTCTCCATCTTGCGGGACAGGTACATCTACTGTTTCAAAATGAAAAACATCTTTTGTGGGTAATCCTTTTGGACGTTTGGCTAATTGAATTTGCTTTTGTTGACTCATGTCAAATCCTCCCTTTCACTTGCAGCCTAGATTTACATTAACATGATGCTTCTTTTCGTTCAAAACATACGGTCTTTTCAAAACACATAAAAAAAAGCAGCCGCCATCTCATCGACAGGGCTACTTTTTTTGAAGAGATACAGAGAGGAGCGGCGGGAGGCAACCGAACAGCTGATACACATCCGCATCACGTTCTTTTAACAAATATTCGTTTGCATTTTGCATGGAGGCTTTCATCATATCGCGCGTCACAAAAGGAAAAAGGATATTCAAGTATGAGGACAACAGGTCTTGTGGATCTTGTTCAATTGACTCGATATCTCCAATGTTAATAATGATGGAAAAGAGATAATCAATGGAGATGCGAAAGTGCTGTTCAGCAAACAACGTAAGCGGCTTTGCATTTGCTTCTTCAGGATTCCACTTTTGAAAAAGCTGTTTCACCAAATCACTGACAACCCAAGCATTAAACTGCTGCTCAGCTGAAAAATAATACATCAGCTCTACCTCATTTCTAGCCTCCAGTATAAGAATTGTACAACAAATCAATAGGATTGAACATTATAATTCAGAAAATTTAGTCAATTTTACGGGATTTTTGTCAAAAATAAGTCAATAGGCTCGGTCCGTTCATCAAGCAAAATGGATGTGCTCGTAGAAGGTTTAATGGCAAAAGTGACGGGTAAAAGAATCGTAAGACGTTAAAGGAGGAATATAAAATGAAACCTGTTGTAAGAGAGTATTCAAATGATGAAACACTTCAACGAGATGTAGAGCAATTAAAAGAACTCGGTGTTGCAAGAGAGGACATTTATGTTCTGTCCCATGACGATGATCGAACAGAGCGTATTGCAAACAATGCAGATGCCAATACGATTGGTCCAAGAGAGGTCGGACTTAAACATGCTGTTGGAAACATCTTTAGTAAAAAGGGCGATGAGCTCCGCAATAAAATTCATGAAATTGGTTTCTCTAAAGAAGAAGCTGAAACTTTTGAAGAACATTTAGACGAAGGAAAAGTCCTTCTCTTTGTGACAGACCATGAAAAAGTGAAAACCTGGGCATAAACGCCAGCTGAAAAAAAGCCTCTTACTTTTGTAAGGGGCTTTTTTTCATGCCAACTTTTCTGAAGAAGAGGCTGATTCTTTTTTACTATAATAAGAAAAAACAGCACAATGGAATAAATAGTAAAATATCTAATTGAAAATGTAGTTATACCAAATATAATCACCGAAAAACAGAAAAGAATAGTCAAAATATCACAAAAAATCATTCGGGAAATAATCATTGTATCTATCTAATTTGATTTAAAATGAAATAAAAATCTTGTGTAATTTAGTAGATAAATTTCTTAGTTCTATTGGTTTAAGTTGTATTTTTGTGTAGAAATAAGTGTTTTGAGGTCAAAAAACCACGAAAAATACCTGTATTTTCAATTAGAAAATTCATTCTAATGTTTAGGAAATAATTTGTTGACAAAATAATCTAAAAACAATATATTTGGCTTATTCCAGTCATTATGGAATTAGTTGTTAAATTTCCGGCGGATTTATTCGAAGCATATTCTAGTGAAAGGTGGTGGCACGGAACCAAGGCGTAAGCACCTCTAAGAGAAGATTTTGCTGAAAAAATGTCTACGTAAAAAAGAAAAAATAGTCCTTTACTTAAAAAATGATAGCCGGTCTAATACAGTAGATTGATCTTTCTACTATGAATACTTGGCAAGAGATATTCAAAAGTTGTTAGTTCCTGTACAGAAGAGAAAGCGGTTTCAAAAAAGTTTGAACGGTGAAGGAGGTGAACTCATATGAAAAAAAGAGATAACAAGCTGAGGCGTTGCAGCTTTCGAACGGCTGCATATGAGGATGCATGCTGAAAAAGAAGAGTGAACATGTGGGATGCTTCTCTCCTTTTTCAGAAAAACAGATTTTCCTAAAAAATCCATCTCTCATTTTAACATAAGGTTTTTGGCTTGAAAACCACCTTTGCCCGAAAAGACGATTGTGAATTGAAGGAGGTTTCGTGATGAAAAAGGCTTTGTATCATGAAGACAGTGGGTTGTATTTAGAAAAGATGCGCATGGCATTTCAAGAGCATTATGAGCAAAGAACAGATATGTGGTCCACTGATTCATCCTTAACAGACGCAGCTGTGATGTCATTAAAGGCATGGCGTTCAAGAGAAAAGAATGGACTTGCTTCTGTACTGGATATCGGATGCGGGAACGGCCGTGCACTTGACCATTTAAATGGGCTTTCCACGTATGTCGGTATCGACTTGTATGAGCATGAGGAGTGGGCAGTGTTGCAGAAAAGAGAAACGGTTCCTGTCTATTTTGTTCATCAAGATTTTATGTCATGGTCGATGGATCAGGGGCGCGGGATGCAGTTTGATTTGATTTTAGATCATGGCTGCTTTCATCATCAACATCCTGATGATCATGAACGTTACTTAAAACAGGTCTCCTCTTTACTTTATGAAGGCGGTGTCTTTTCACTTGTTGTTTGGGGAGAAGAATGGAGAACAGGGTTAATCGGAGAAGATGGCCGCTTCCATTTTTCATTTTCAGATTCTCAGCTTGGCGAAAAAATTTGTACATCAGGTCTTGAGCTTGTGTCCATATCACCGCTAAAAGCGAAGGCTGGAATGAGCCAGCATCATGTCATTGCCGTCAAAATCTAGTACAAAGGTAAGTCACCTAAACTAGCAGAGGTGTTCATTCTAAGAAAGAGCGACTGCGATCAAGTGAGCTTGCTGCTCCAACAGAGAGAAAGCGTATGAAGCGAAATTTCTGCTCTTTTGTACTAGAAAAGGACAAGGTCTGATCGATGAGAGACATCGTATATCCATTTCCTTCTGCTGAGTTCGGGAGCACACATTTTGAGGGAGTGTGTAAACATATTCATCACTCCATCACTGCGCTATGGGAGTGGATTTAGGCGCAGTGATGAATAGGGGGGAGACAAATGAACAAGTTTGTAGCTGAGTTACAATCCATGATCCATCATATTACCTTTCAAGAAAAACACTATTTACTCGTGGGGCCGGTGAACCTGCCGATTTCCATTCAACATGAAGAAGTGCCATTTAAATGGTATGCCTTCTCACCTGTTGAACGGGAGACAAAGCCAACGATTGAATCTATTGTCCAAATGAGTACAGCGCAGCAAACCTTTTCCTCTTGTCTCTTATATGGCGACTTTGAAAATGAAGTGCCGCCGCTAGTGCGAATCCATAGTGTCTGCCAAACAGGGGATGTGTTTGGGTCACTGAAATGTGATTGTGGACCGCAGCTTGCGTTATCGCTGAAGAAAATCACCGATTACGGAAAAGGCATGCTCGTGTATATGGCCAATCAAGAAGGACGATCTATTGGGCTGATGGCGAAAGCATTGACGTATAAATTACAGGAAATGCAGCTGGATACATTTGAAGCCAACCGTCTGATCGGCTGCGGCGATGATGATCGGCATTACGAGGAAGCAGCGGCTGTTTTGCACTATTTGAACAACGGAAAACCATTGCACTTATTAACGAACAATCCAGATAAAGTCGACTCAATTGCGGCTTACGGTCTTCCTGTTTTTCGGTTTGATCATACAGTCGAAGCCTCTCTCTACAATGAAGCCTATTTAAAGGCAAAAGCAGCCTCAGGACATATGGTCGATGAGAAAAAATTAATTAATCAATAGACGAGTTTATTTAAAGAAGGCGGGAGAAAAGCGTGAAACCTGATATCAATTGGATTCAAATCCCAAGCGGCTATGCAACAATTGGCAGTAATGAAGAAGATATGAAAAAGGCATCAGAATTCTGGAAGGACAAGCTGCTCAATCCAACCTACGGCCGTGAGAAAAAATTTCAAAAATGGCTATACAAAGAATTTCCATCCTATCAGCCGTATATCAACGAATTTTTTATCTCAGATACGGTTGTCACCAATGAATGGTATCAAAGCTATTGTGATGAAACGGGTCAGGCGTATCCGGAGAGCTTAACGAACGAAGAACTTGGCGGGGGAAAAGATCATCCAGCTTGGGGCATGGAGATCGAGGAAGCCTTTTCGTTCTGCCAGTGGCTCAGCGGGAAACTTGGGATTGATGTTTCGATTCCTACTGAAGAAGAATGGGAGTATGCTGCCCGTGGGAACTCGAGAAATCAATACCCGTGGGGAGATGAGTTTGATCCTTCTTACTGCAATACGCACGAATCAAATCTTGAAAAAACGACGCCTGTCCATCATTACGAAAAGGGCAGATCCTTATTCGGTCTTTATGATATGGGAGGCAACGTCGAGGAATGGGTCAACACGAAATATCACGTATATGAAGGCGGCATTGAGGTTGTAGATGATTTAACGGAAACGCTCGGAAGTGATTACTACATTTTAAAAGGCGGCTCCTTCGCAAGAGGCGGAGATTTATGCAGAGTTGCAAGAAGACACGGGAAACACCCAGATCCGGTTTTTCGGTTTACTGGTTTTCGTTTAGTGACTCGTCAAAAACAACATATAAAGGTGGGAGTGTAAAACCATGCATAGAGGACCAATTACATCCGTTTTATCAACTCAGCACGACCAAATTGTCTACACAGGAGGGTATGACCGCTGTATTTATCAGTGGAACAGAGCAACAGGAGAAGGAACGTTCATTGGCAGTCACGAGCATATCATTAACTCTTTATCTCTTTCTGAAAACGGAAAGTATCTTGCGAGTGCATCGTCAGACTATACCATTCAATTATATGATACAAGCACACATACCCTAATTCGCACTCTGTTTGGTCATGCGGATGATGTAGAAGCCGTTGCTTTTGCGAAGCAGGATACCTTGCTTGTATCCGTGTCCAGAGATAGAAGATGCTTAGTCTGGGATATCGAAACGGGAGCTATTTTAAGAGAATTTCATGGTCATAGCAAAGATGTATTAGCTGTATGGATACATGGTGATAAAGCTTATACAACAGGTGATGATGGCTATGTCCTCGTCTGGCTGTATGAGACAGGAGATATTTTAGGGGAAATCGGTCCGTTTGATTATGAGCTGGACACAATTAGCGGAAGTAATCAGAAAGAAGTGTTCGCACTTGGCAGAGATGATGGAACTGTCATCATTTATGATGCAGCTACTTTACAGGAGAAGAAAATCATCAAAGCCCATTTACAAGGCGTCAAGCGAGTGAATTTTTCTCCAAGCGGCAATTACTTGCTGACAGCAGGCTACGATCATTTAATCAAGTTGTGGAATTATGAAACAGGTGATTTAGTCGATACACTGCTGCCTCATAAATATCAATGGGAGCGCTCGCTTGTCTGGACGGAGGATGAGAAATCCATTCTAGGAGCCAGCTTTGGAAAAACGTATTGTGAATGGTCGATCGAAAAGGGAGAAGTCGTATCAGATGAGATTGAAATGGCGACACCATCTATTAATGATATTGCGCTGACTGATGCAGGAGATATCATTACCGCATCAGATGACGGAAAATTCAGAAAGAATGGGGTCGAAATCGCTAAATCGACAGGCGTTTTAACAAATGGAGTAGCTGTTGCACGGGATGGAAGCTATTATGCGTGGGGAGATCATGCAAGTCAAGTGCATATTGTTCATGAGTCATTGCAGCAAATGGTTTCGTTCGATCTCAACACAGGACCAGTCAACAGCGTCTATTTCCACGAGGAGGATCGTCAATTTTATATTGGAACGTATGGCGGTTATGTACATGTCATTTCGACAGAACACTTAAAGGAAATCGGCCGTTCCAAAGCACACGATTGTGCGGTCAAAGCATTAAAGGTAGAAGGAGATCATATCATCACAGCCGCGGTTGAAGGAACCATCTGTCTTTTAGATAAGAAGAGTCTGTCCTTAAAAGCGGAATACATCGGTGCGACAGAGCTGTTAAATGATGTCTTTATTGATAGCAAAAGAGACCGTATTGCTATTGTGAGCCGTGACAAAAATGTGAGATTGTTTGATTTGCATACAGGAAGAATTTTAGACCAGCATAACGAACACCAGTATTCTATTAAATCGGTCACTGTCACAGACTCTGGCTATATTGTGAGCGGAGATTATTGGGGCTATATCGTTGTGTGGAATCCAGAGCTAGATGTCAATACAGGCCCAATTAGAATTGCCCAAAATGGGATTAGTGCCATCAGACAATTAGGCAATGATGTATACGCAAGCTCATATGATGGCGGGATTTATCATATTCGAGAAGATGGGTCGTATACAGAAGTACTTCGCTTATTTGAACAATTTCCGAAAGAATTAATCTCTCATTAAGAAAAAAGAATGTAAGCGGGGGATTCTCATGATAAGTGTTTGCAAGGAACATATGAAAAAAGGTCTCACTGTACTCAATTGTCCGCATGTGCTTCTCATTAATAAATATGAATGTCGCAAATGCTGTTTTTGTAAACAACGAGCATCGTATAAACTTTTTTATTCCTTGCCTTACTATGATCGATCTGAAAAGCAACGGATGGAAAAAATATAGCACATGAGAATAGAACTCCTTCAGGAAATGAAGGAGTTCTTTCCCTTGAAAGAGAGGAAAGGAGATTCACATGAAAGACGATGTTTTTTATATGGAGCTGGCGATTGCTAACGCAAAGGCCATGAAAGGGCAAACCTCGCCAAATCCGCTTGTCGGAGCAGTGATTGTACAAAAAGGTGAGATCGTTGGAATAGGTGCTCACATGAAGGCGGGCGAACCGCATGCTGAAATTCATGCGCTGCAAATGGCAGGAGAAAAGGCGAGGGGAGCTCATCTGTATGTGACGCTCGAACCTTGTTCACATCATGGAAAAACAGGTCCTTGCACGCAAGCCATTATAAAGAGCGGGGTGAAACGTGTGGTCATTGCCACTCAAGACCCAAATCCGCTTGTAGCAGGTAAAGGGATTGCCGTGTTGAAGCAGTCAGGTATAGAAGTAGAAGTAGGAATATGTAAACAGGAAGCGGACACCTTAAATCTGCCTTTTTTTCATTCCATTCAATCAGAGCTTCCTTATGTCATACTAAAAACAGCCATTTCGTTAGATGGGAAAATCGCCACAGCTCATCATGAAAGCAAATGGATCACAGGAACAGAAGCGAGGCAAGAAGTACAGCAATTACGTCAAGAAGCAGATGCTGTGATAACAGGGGTCGAAACGATCATTCAAGATGATGCTGGTCTCATTGTGAAAGATTCGATCATGACTCAGCCCATTCGTGTCATTTTAGATTCCACATTAAGGATTCCGCTGCATGCGAAATGTTTAAACGATCATATGGCAGAAACCATTATTTGTACTTCAAACAAGCACGATCAAAAAAAGTATCATCAATTGGTGCAAAAAGGACATCAGGTCTTTGTCACAAGCGGAAAAAATCGGACAGATCTCCATGACGTGTTACGCATGCTGAAGAAGCGCGCTGTCATGTCGGTACTTGTGGAGGCAGGGGGCAGTGTGAGCGCGTCCTTTTTAGAAGCTTCACTTGTAAATGAAGCCATTATTTATATGGCACCGTTATTAATCGGAGGGAAAGACGCGCCTACTTTTTTTGAAGGAGAAGGGATGAAAACATTAAAAGAAGCCATCCGTCCAGTAGATATTGATTATTGTATGGTAGGAAAAGATTTGAAAATGACAATGAGGATTCAATGAAAGAATGACCTTGTGCATAGAGTGCAAGGTCTTTTATCTTTCTAAATAAAAATTAAAATGTACATACACCTTTCTTGGTCGTGATGAATACGATGGATGGGGGTGATTCCATGAGAAGATGTAGACAATGCGGAAAGACATATCCAACTCATTCGACAGACCACTACCAAAAAGGAAGCTGGTACGATGCGTATAAGGATGATGGCTGGGAATGTGATAGTTGTAAGAAAGGAAAGTCAGGGAGACCAGGTAAACCAGTGAAAAATCCTTGCTGCGGGAAAGATCCTTGTGTGTGTGTCATTCAAGGTCCGCCAGGAGGAAGAGGAAGAAGAGGCCCAGCAGGTCCGGCGGGGGCAGTGGGTCCAGCGGGTCCAGCAGGCCCAGCAGGTCCAATCGGTCCAACAGGCATAGGGTTAACAGGAATCCTTGCATTTGATCCAGCAGTAGCGCCAACCTACCCAGTAGGTCAAGTGGTGACGTACGATGGCAGTACGTATGTGGTCAATTCAGCACCGCCATTAGGAGCACCAGATACGTCGGCGGATTATACGTTATTAGCCGCTGCGGGGGCAACGGGTACAGGACCAACAGGTGTCACTGGAGATCCAGGACCAACGGGAGAGACAGGAGCAACAGGAGCAACAGGTGTAGGTTTAACTGGGGTCGTACCGTTTGATGCGGGTGCAGCGCCAGGATATCCAGTAGGTCAAGTGGTGACATATGACGGTGGAACGTACCTTGTGAACACAGCATCGCCAACAGGTACACCGGATACATCACCAGATTATACGCTTTTAGCCGCTGCAGGGGCGACCGGAGTTACAGGAGCCACCGGCGTCACCGGAGCAACGGGAGAAATAGGTCCAACTGGAGTCACCGGTACGGGTGTAACAGGTGTAACAGGAGGAACTGGTGCAACTGGTGTCAGGGGAGCAACAGGTGCCACAGGAGAAACGGGTGCAACTGGCGTCACCGGAGCAACGGGAGAAATAGGTCCAACAGGAGCTACAGGCACGGGTGTAACAGGAGCAACAGGAGCCACCGGAGCGACTGGAGTTGGATTATCCGGCGTCGTAGTGTTTGATCCAGCAGTAGCACCGACGTATCCAGTAGGCCAAGTGGTGACGTATGAAGGTGGAACTTATATCGTCAACACAGCACCACCAACAGGCACACCGGATACGTCCCCAGACTATACGTTATTAGCAGCCGCAGGCGCGACCGGCATTACTGGAGCAACCGGCGTCACCGGAGCCACAGGGGAAACCGGAGCAACTGGCGTCACGGGAGCAACGGGAGAAATTGGTCCAACAGGAGCTACAGGCACTGGTGTAACAGGGGCAACAGGAGCCACAGGAATCACCGGAGCGACTGGAGTTGGATTATCCGGCGTCGTAGTGTTTGATCCAGCAGTAGCACCGACGTATCCAGTAGGCCAAGTGGTGACGTATGAAGGTGGAACTTATA